>JAJVHX010000017.1 GCA_022072405.1 Phycisphaerae bacterium
TGCTTAATCCACTCACCCGATAATTTGGAAACCTTCTTGGTCATGATGAATTGCCTCCTTGGGCAATCCATCGGCAATTTGAAGCTTTAAACGACGGCGGGGAAGAAAAAAACTCCCCGACCCCTCAATTATCTACAATCAGGTCCGGAAGGGTTTGCTTGAGTTTCTGGCCCCAACCGCAACAATCCGGTGATGCGATAAATGTACCCTGAAGTTGCGATAACCCCAAAATGCTGTCCGTGTTTACATCCTCTTTCTGGTGCATAGAATCATGGTATAGATCTTTTGCCATGAAAAACGGATTCCAATATAAAAAGTATTTTGCATCTGGCATGAAGGAAGGATCATATTTTCTACATAGCAATCTAAATTGGCCTTCTAAGCGATTCTCATTTTTATAGATAGTAGCAACGCCTTGTCGTGTTATGTAGAAAGTAGTATTTGGAAAGATAAAATCTGTGTGTAATTTGCCGATGGCTTTGACCGGCACATTTTCAAGCCAACCTTCTTCTGAAAACGAACTGTTGGCAATGCGAATATATAAATGGAAATCATCAGAAAAAATGAAACCTTGTCTCCCTTCTATGGTGATATTTAGGTTACCTGCTTTATCAGTCCACCAGAATGACCAGTATGCTGTAAAAGTATCCAGCAGCAATGATTCACGTTGCATGGATTTATAGTCTAGCGGGATTACCGTTACGTCACCTCGGTTATCAGAACAACCGACTGTGCATATCAAATTGAATAAAAGCAGGTACGGTAAGAATAGGCGTTTCATGATGGGCCTCCTTACAGGAACGGTCAAATAAGAAATAAGCCCACATGAATTTTCTGCAGAAATTTTAATATTCAGCTTTTGCTAATTCGCCCGTTAACCATGGACATTCTCAGGGAAGCGGGAAATCCTTGCACATGTTGAGTACTTCATTTCGGATGCGCTGGATGATGGCCGTATCACCGTTACTGCTGAGAATCTGGCCGATCCAGCCGGCGATGGTTTTCATTTGCGGTTCCTTGAAACCGCGGGTGGTCACGGCTGGGGTACCGAGGCGTAAGCCCGACGTTTCGATCGGTTTGCGCTCATCGAAGGGGATCATATTCTTGTTGGTGATGATACCGGCGGCTTCGAGCCACTGTTCGGCATCTTTACCGGTGACCTTGGGATGCGAAGGCCGCAGATCAACCAGCATCAGGTGGTTATCCGTACCGCCGGAGACAATGTTGATACCAGCGCTCTTCAAACCATCACATAGCGCCTGGGCATTTTTCAGAATCTGCTGCTGGTAGTACTTGAACTCGGGGCGCAGCGCTTCACCGAATGCCACCGCCTTGGCAGCGATTACGTGCATCAAGGGTCCGCCCTGCAAGCCGGGAAAAACGCGGGTGTCGATCACCTTGGCGTGATCGGCTTTGCACATGGTCATGCCGCCGCGTGGCCCGCGCAGCGTTTTATGGGTGGTGGTGGTGACGAATTCTGCTACCGGGACTGGGCTGGGATGCAGGCCGGTGGCCACCAGTCCGGCGATGTGGGCGATGTCTGCCATGTGGTAGGCGCCCACTTCGTGGGCAATCTCAGAAAACGCTGCAAAATCGATGGTTCGCGGGTAGGCCGACGCACCGGTGAGAATCAGTTTCGGTTTATGTTCCCGGGCCAGGCGACGTACTTCAGCCAGGTCGAAACGAAAATCCTTCGGGCTGACGCCGTAGTGAACAATATTATAGAGCAGTCCGGTCATGTTGATTTTCATGCCGTGGCTGAGGTGGCCGCCGTGGGCCAGGTCGAGCGAGAGGATGGTGTCGCCCGGCTTAAGCATGGCCAGATAGACGCACTGGTTGGCCTGGCTGCCGGAGTGGGGCTGCACATTGACATGGTCGCATCCGAAAAGTTGCTTGGCACGGTTGCGGGCCAGTTCCTCCACCCCATCCATGTTGACACAGCCGCCGTAATAGCGTTTGCCGGGGTAGCCTTCCGCATATTTATTGGTGAAGATTGAACCTAGAGCTTGCAGGACCGTCGGCGAAACGTGGTTTTCCGACGCGATCAGTTCGATCGTATTCTGCTGGCGATCCGTCTCGGCTTGGAACAATTCAGCGACCTGAGCATCTTGCTGAGCAATCAAATCATAAGTTGCTTTCATTGTACTACCTGTATTTTCTCTAATGGATGTATCATCCCTACTTAACACGTCGACGATTCGCTCTCGAACGATTTCGAGATTTAATCCCCAGTCAGCTAAAACCTGTCCTGCAATTCCTTCCTTGTAAGTGAGTAATCCTAACAGGAGATGTTCGGTGCCGACATAATTGTGATTAAAGCCGCGGGCCTCATCGACGGATGTCTTGATGACCGATTTCACCAGTGTTGTTAGCGGGAGTTTGACAACAACAACTTGTTGGTTCCCGCATTTAATTAATTGTTCAACATCGCTGCGCAACTTACTCAGATCAACGCTGAGATTTTTCAGTACGTAAGCACCTACACCTGAACCCTCTCTGATCAAACCCAGAAGTAAGTGCTCTGTGTCAGTTATCACATGATTAAGTCGCTTCGCCTCCTGGTTGGCCAAGATCATCACTTGTCTTGCACGATTGGTAAAGCGCTCAAACATTCTGATTACGCTCGAGTTAAATACCGCTTTCTTACGGTCACTGCTCGATGTTCACAGAAAGCCTTTCCTGGATAGCGGCGAGGATTTCGCGTTCCAGGCGGGTGTCGCGGTTACGGGTGACCCAGGTAGTACGGCCATCCTCCTCAAAACCGCGCGATTCTTCGAGCGGCGTCTGGTTGTTCACATCATCGCGGGTACTGGCTTGGCGAACGCCGTGTGGCTGGTTCGATTCGCGTTGCTGGTTGAGTACCTGACAGGCCGCCACAACACCCTCATTCTCCGTGACCAGGCGTATTTCGGCGATCTGGCGGACGGCGCTGGGTGAGCTGACACTGAAGCCCAGTGGCCGATCGGTTGTATCGCCTTCACTCAATGTCGGGACGGAGCGGATCAAGCCGTTCTGCGGATCGGCTTCGTCGATACGGAAATATTCATGCATGCTTGCTTCAGCAGCGGCGTAAGCAGCCTGACGATCAGTATCTGGCAGGTGGAGCTGTGTGTAGTTACTCAGGGTCAATCCACCGGCAGCGCACCCGGTCGCCCCCCAGATCAGTAAACCAGATGACATCAACCGGAAAATCAATTTCTGCAGAGCGTTGATTCTTAATTGATGAGCCGGTGATTGACGAATGGTAACGGCGATCGGGGTGGTCATTGGCATCGTCTCCTGGAAAGACGTATTATCTTGTACTGGTAGGGATAATCAAGTTGAGTCAGCGCCGATGCGATTTCGATATTACATGGCGATTTTGCTGAATCTGCTGTTGCCGGGCAGTGGATTGATCATCGCCCGCCGTGAATGGGTGGGTTTTTTCATGGCGCTGCTCTTCAGTATGAATGGTCAGTTGCTGGTGGTGGGGCAGTGGATCGCGCCGCGCTGGGTTCCCTGGCCGGTACAGGTGGCAGGGGGAGCGGCGGTAGCGGCGATCTGGCTGGGGGCGCAAATCATGCTCGCCCGCACCTTACGACGGGTGGCTGATCCGACGATTGCAGAACAACTTACACTCTGTCATCAACTGGCGCAGAAGGCGCTGGCGGAAGGCCGCAATGAAGACGCTTATGGGGCCTTGCAGGTCGCCCAGACGGTGGATGATGAAGACCTGCCGACGCAGGTAGAATTGGCCCGATTGATGACTCATCTGGGGCGTTACCACGAAGCCCGTCGGGCGTGGCGCGTGGTTGAGCAACTGGATGGTCAGCAACAGCATCGCCGCGAAATGGTTCAAGCCTTGGATCGCCTACCGGCTAATTCGTCGTCCGAATAAATTTCCGAGCGGTGCCATTGCCACCTGACCTTTATTGCAGAATTGCCAATCCCGCAACATGGTTAAGTCGATATGTACCGACAGAGCAATCCGGCGTCGCCGGGTTGTCGGAGCAGCTTGCTTGAAGCGCCGCAAGGTGACTGCTAGAATCCGCGCGGCAGGGAGAGCGATCGTTCGGATGAACCGGTGTAAAACCGGATGACCGAACCTTGAAAGGAGTCCCAGATGTTTGAACGCTTTACGGATCGGGCTCGAAAGGTAATGGCCCTTGCGAACCAGGAGGCGCAGCGCTTCAACCACGAATATATCGGTACCGAACATGTCCTGTTGGGATTGGTCAAGGAAGGTTCGGGCGTGGGGGCGAATGTGCTGAAGAATCTGGGGGTTGATTTGCGCAAGGTGCGGTTGGAAGTCGAGAAGCTGGTCAAGAGCGGTCCGGAAATGGTGACCATGGGTAAGCTGCCCCAGACCCCCCGGGCCAAAAAAGTCATTGAATTCGCCATCGAAGAAGCCCGCAACCTGAATCATAACTATGTCGGCACGGAACATCTGTTGCTGGGTTTGCTGCGCGAACAGGATGGCGTGGCTGCTCAGGTACTGATGAACCTGGGGCTGAAACTCGACGAGGTGCGTGAGGAAGTTCTCAATCTGCTGGGTGCGGGCGGGCCTGAGGTGGAGGAGCCTGGCAGCAGCGGTCCGGCAGCTTCCACCATGGAACCGGAAGCACGGAGCAGCAGCAGCGGCAAAGGCAAGGGCAGCAGTCGCACTCCCGCACTGGATTCCTTCGGTCGTGATTTGACGGCCATGGCTCGCCAGGGCAAGCTGGATCCGGTGATAGGCAGGGTCAATGAGATCGAACGGGTAATCCAGGTATTGTGCCGCCGGCAGAAAAATAACCCCGTGCTGCTCGGTGAAGCGGGTGTAGGCAAGACGGCCATTGTGGAAGGTCTCGCCCAACAGATTGTCAATCGGGAAGTGCCGGAGATTTTGGCGGATCGGCGAATAGTCGTACTCGATCTAGCCATGATGGTCGCCGGTACGAAATATCGCGGGCAGTTTGAGGAACGGATCAAAGCGGTGATGAGCGAAGTCCGCAAAGCCCGCAATATCATTCTTTTTATTGATGAACTCCATACGCTGGTGGGTGCGGGCGGTGCGGAAGGGGCGATTGACGCCTCCAACGTGCTTAAGCCGGCGCTATCGCGTGGTGAGATTCAGTGTATCGGCGCCACCACCATGGATGAGTATCGCAAATATATTGAGAAAGATGCGGCACTGGAGCGGCGATTTCAGCAGATTGTGGTGGGCGAACCGTCATTGGAAGAGACGATGGCCATTCTGCAGGGCTTGCGTGATCGCTACGAGGCCCACCATCGCGTGCATTTTACGGAAGCCGCACTGGAAGAAGCAGTCAAGCTCTCCAGCCGCTATATCACCGGCCGGGTGCAGCCGGACAAGAGCATCGACGTACTGGATGAAGCGGGGGCCCGCATTCGCCTGCGCAACATGACCAAACCTTCCAGCCTGAAGGGGCTGGAAAAAGAGATCGAGCGACTGATCATCGAGAAGGATGAAGCGGTCAAGAACGCCGACTATGAACGGGCCGCCCAGTTACGCGACGAAGCTGAAAAGCTCAAAACCAAGAAGGACGAAACCGAGCAGCAGTGGAAAGATCGGGCCCAGGAGTATGACGGCATCGTAGACGAGGAAGTGATCAGCGAAGTGGTCAGCAAGATGACGGGAATTCCGCTGACCAAGCTGGAGAAGGATGAATCAGATCGGTTGTTGCGGCTGGAGAATGAGCTGGCTCGCAAGATTATCAGCCAGGAGGAAGCGATCCGGGCAGTGGCCCGCAGCGTCCGTCGCAGCCGCAGCGGTCTTAAGGATCCCAACCGGCCGATGGGTTCGTTTATTTTTGTCGGTCCTTCGGGTGTGGGTAAAACCTACCTGGCCAAGTGTCTGGCAGAATTCATGTTCGGCGACCCGGAATCGCTGGTGGTGGTCGACATGTCGGAGTATATGGAGAAGCACAACGTCAGCCGGCTGGTCGGTGCTCCGCCCGGATATGTCGGCTATGAAGAAGGCGGTCAGCTGACTGAAAAGATCCGCCGTCGGCCTTATTCCGTGATTCTGCTCGATGAAATTGAGAAGGCGCACCCCGATGTCTTCAACATCCTGCTGCAGATCATGGAGGAAGGTCGCCTGACGGACAATGTCGGCCGGAAGATCGACTTCCGCAACACCATCCTGATCATGACCAGCAACGTCGGAGCGCATCGCATCACGCACCAGGATTCGTTCGGCTTCAGCAAGCGGGACGACGTGGTGGATTATGAGAAGATGAAGGACATGCTCAAGACCGAGCTGGATCAATATTTCCGGCCGGAATTTCTCAACCGCGTGGATGAGGTCGTGGTCTTCCACAAACTGACTCATCCTGATCTGGTGCAGATCGTCGATCTGGAAGCCGGCAAGGTGATCAAACGCCTCAAGGATAAGAATATCGAGTTGGTGCTGACCGACGGCGCGAAAGAGTTTCTCATCGAGAAAGGTACGGATGAGAAGTTCGGCGCTCGGCCGTTGCGTCGGGCCATTGAACATTATCTGGAAGATCAGCTGTCGGAAGATATTTTGCGTGGCGCGTATAAGGGAAGCAGCCGCGTGGTTGTTACGGTTAAAGAGCGGGAGAGCGGAGATAAAGCGCTGCTCTTTGAACCGATTTCGGCTGAACCGCCCCAGACCGCCGATGCGGCGGGAGGCCAGGAGTTGGCCCAGGCCACCTGATATGCCCCAAAAGGCGAGCGGTGGTTCTTTATCGCGAATCATGGTGCGCGCGGGTTAAAGCCCGCGGATTGATTAATATTGAATTGGTTTAATCTTTTCAGGCGGTTGGCCTCAATGGGTCGACCGCCTTTTCTATTGGAAGAGCCACCACCACAGCGCCGCCAGAATGGCTATAGGAAACAGATAGAGCAACACAATGGAGAGTACCGGCCAGCGATAACGATAGAGCCGGTGTAAGTGCCAGAGGTAGAGGAATTGCTGACGGGCGGAAAGCTTGCTTTTACCAGCGTGGCGATCTTCGAAGACAATGGCCACTTCGCGCACCCGCTGACAGCGTCCCTTAATCATCAGCTCCAGGCCGATCTTGTAACCCAGCGGATTGAGCGGATCTGCATTTTTCCAGGTGATCCGGCGTAGACAGAAGAAACCCGCCATGGGATCGGTGGCGGAGGTGAGCGGCCGGGCGAGAAGCGTCGCCCCCCAGCTGTTCAATTTGCGCAGGAAAGGCCAGTCCTTCGTCTGGCCACCGGCGAGATATCGTGAGCCGATCACGAAATCCGCCTGATCCTCGGCGATCAGCTTGTAGAGGTCGGGAATCCGTTCCGGGGGATGGGAGAGGTCGGCATCCATTACCAGAAAAATATCGCCATTGGCATGATCGAAACCGCACAACACTGCCGTGCTCAGGCCCCGTTCGTTGGTACGCACAATCATCCGTACCGGATATTGCGCTTGCAGTTTTTCGACCAGTTCCACACTACCGTCCTGCGAGTGATCATCCACCAGAATCAGCTCCGCGGTGATGCCGGATGAGCGCATCGTATCGAAAATCCGGCGGCAGAGCAGTTCAAGATTGTCATGCTCCTTGTAGGTAGGCACGATAATGGAAAGTTGCACGGGAGTGGTTGCTGAAGAATGATCCACTGCCTGATTCATAAAATATCGAACCTGCCATTAGGTAATTTGCTGTTGAGATTGCGTGATAATTTTTCTTAACTGTCCAAGCTGGCGGGTCGCGCCGTCTATATAGAATCATTATCGGCGATTATGGGGTGATCCCTCGCTATCGCGTTGGATTGACAGGTGGGTGATAAAGGGCTACAAAAGGTCTTAGTTTATGGAAATAAAGCACTTACGGGAAATCGAGGTCGGTTGATGTCCAACCCATTCGCATATATCGGTCATCTGGAACGCGAATTAATGGCGGCATACGGCCGGTTCTGGATTTTTGCCGGTCGCACCTGGAGTTGGTTGTGGATCGGTTTTTCCAATCGGCGGAACTGGCGACTGCTCACGCCGCAGATGTATGAGGTGGGTAATCGTTCGGTATTCGTCATCATGGTGACCGGCCTGTTTGTGGGACTGGTACTGGCGGTGCAATCCTATGGGCAGTTGGAGGCAATGGGTCTGGCGGAGCGGCTGGGTGTGCTGGTGAATCTGTCAGTGGTGAAGGAGTTGGGGCCGGTGTTGGCGGGGGTGATGTTGGCAGGTCGAGTGGGCGGGGCGCTGGTCGCCGAACTGGGGACGATGAATGTCACCGAACAGCTCGATGCCCTGCGCAGCATGGGGACCGATCCGATTCGTTATCTGGTGGTGCCGCGCGTTCTAGCGTGTATGATCCTGACTCCAATCCTCACCATATATGCCGATGCGATGGGGGCTTTGGGCGGCTGGTTGATCTCCGTGGTGATGTATGGCGTGGCTTCTGAACCCTACTGGTATTTCACCAAGGAAGCAGTGGTATCGTGGGATATTATGACCGGTTTTATCAAGAGCGTGAGCTTCGGTACGATCCTGGCGCTCATCGCGTGTTACAAGGGGTTTCACTGCCGATCGGGAGCAGAGGGAGTTGGCCGAGCCTGTACCGAAGCTTTCGTGGCTACTTTTATCGCCATTCTGGTTTCGGATTTTTTCATCAACGTAATGTTGGAAAGCATCTACAAAGCGCTCTGGGGATTTACCCCGTTGGTAGGGGGTTAAGGTAGAGGGAAGAACATTTTGGCGCGAGTTCCAATCATTGAATTTCAGAAGGTTTCCAAGCGATTCGGCACCTTGCAGGTGCTGGATCAGGTTGATCTGCGCATTTATCCGGGCGAGACCACGGTGATCATCGGTGAATCGGGTTGCGGAAAAAGTGTGACGCTCAAACATACGGTGGTCCTGCTGCGGCCGGACCATGGTGAAATTTTCTTTGAAGGCCAGCGTATCGATCATTTG
Organism: Phycisphaerae bacterium; assembly: GCA_022072405.1. Taxonomy (GTDB): domain Bacteria; phylum Planctomycetota; class Phycisphaerae; order UBA1845; family CAIVHJ01; genus JAJVHX01. The sequence continues at coordinate 8,879 of JAJVHX010000017.1, forward strand.
TCGGAGAAAAATCTGGCGACAGTACGGGTCAACTTTGGATTTTTGTTTCAAATGGGAGCGTTGTTTGATTCCATGACCGCCGGCCAGAATATCGCCTTCCCGCTGTTGGAAAACAGCGACCTGCCGAATGACGAAATTACCAACATCGTGAACGAGAAATTGCGGATGGTGGGTCTGGATGGCGTTCAGGAAAAGCGTCCGGCCCAGCTTTCGGGCGGGCAGCGTAAGCGGGTGGCGCTCGCCCGGGCCATCGCCCTGAATCCCAAGGTGATACTCTACGACGAACCCACTACCGGGCTGGACCCGGTCCGGTCGGATGTGATCAACGAGTTGATCAATAAACTCAAGCGGGAACTGGGGGTGACCAGCCTGGTGGTGACCCATGACATGGCCAGTGTGAATCGGATTGCCGATCGAGTGGTGATGCTGCATGAGGGCCAGTTTCGTTTCGACGGCCCGCTGGCGGAACTACGGGCCTGTAATGATCCGTTGGTTAAACGATTTATCGAAGGCCGGGCCAGCGAACAGGAGCTGGCTAGCCTTGGTGGAGGTGTCGCGCGGTGAACGAAGAACGCAGTCGTGATTATCGAGTGGGCATGTTCATCAGTCTGGCGATGGTGATATTGGCGGTGCTGATTCTGCTTTATGGCGAAGAACCCAAGTGGTTCTGGTCAACCAAGTGGAAACTGGAAGTCAGCGTGAAGAAACCTCAGGGTATTGAGGAAGGTACTCCGGTTTTTCTGGAAGGCGTCAAAGTGGGGCGGGTTGCAGAGATTCGCTTGCGCAATCCCAAGCAGCCGGACGAGGGAGCCATCGTGGTGGTGGAGGTTGAGGAACAGCATCGCATACCGATCGAATCCACGGCCAGTCTGCATCCGAAATTCGGGTTTGATAAAGGGGCGATTCAGATCGTCGCCCCGTCCCGGGCTACGGATGCGCTGCCCATCGGTCCGCCGGCGCCGGTGATTCAGGGGCGGATGGTGGGGGCTTTGGAGAGCATTGTACCGGAAGAGTTTATTACGAATATGACGGCCGCCGTCGAGCAGATCGGCAATCTGGGCGGTGAATTAAAGCCGGTGCTGACCAATCTGAATTTATTGCTGGAACCGCGCACCACCGAGGAGGTGGATCGTTCGGCGGAGCAGATGGTGGCCAATATCAGTACCCTGGTGCAGCGCATGGATGCCAGTTTCAAACATGTCAATACGGTGCTTGGTGATGAAGCGGTGCAGATGGATCTGAAGACTACGATCGCCACTTTACGGCAGACTGCTGAGTCACTCAAGCAATTGGTGAACAATACCGATCAACGGATTGAGAAGCTGACCATTCGAGCCGATGAAACGATGGTCAATCTGAATGACCAGGTAACACAGGTGGCTAGAAAATTGGCGGACACGCTGGATAATATGTCGGGCGTCTTGTCGGAGCTGGATACCATGGCCAGCGCGGTCAACCAGGGGCAGGGCCTGTTGGGCAAGATCATTCACGATCCGAAAATGTATGAAGAACTGCTCACCAGCATCGATGAGCTGGAACAATTGCTGATCGAGCTGCGCAAGCTGGCGGCCTCGATACAGACCGACGGTCTGAAAACCAAGCTGCGCTGATGCGTAATAAAGTCAGAAATTATCTAACTATCCTGTTGTCGTGCAGTCGAATCATCCAGAATCAGCCGGATTGTGGCCCCCGTTATTTCAAAGCCCGTTTGAGGATTTTACCGGTGGGACTGCGGGGCAGGTCGGTGCTGATGGTGATTTCACGAGGGACTTTGAAGCTGGCCAGTCGATCACGACAAAAGCTGCGCAGGTCGCTGTCAGTGCATTGGTGGCCATCCTTGAGGATTACATAGGCGATGGGTACTTCGCCGCGAGACGGGTCGCGTTGGCCGATCACCGCCGCCTCGCTCACCGCAGGATGCTGCACCAGCACATTTTCAATCTCGCGCGGAAAGACGTTTTCGCCGCCGACAATCATCATCTCCTTGATTCGCCCGGTAATGGAAAGGAATCCCTGGCTATCCAGCCGGCCCTGATCGCCGGTCTTGAACCAGCCGTCAGTAGTATAGACGGCAGCCGTCTCCTCCGGTTTATGATAGTAACCTTTCATTACCCCTGGCCCGCGAAACTGAATTTCACCGTCCTGACCCGCTGGCAGGAATTGGCCTTCATGATCAACGATACGGACTTCGCTGTTCGGGATAATACGGCCGACCGCACCCTCGGCCCGGCTCCAGGGCAGGTTGATTGAGATGACCGGCGAGGTTTCCGTCAGGCCATAACCTTCATTTAGCTGCAATTGATATTTTTCCAGAAAGTGCTGGCTGGTACCGGTAGGTAATGGTTCACCGCCACTGACAGCCAGGAAAATGGATTTGAAATCCTCCGCCGTGGCGTTCTTCAACCGGCCGATGGCGGCATACATGCTCGGGATGGCCATCAGGATGGAAATCCGCTCCTGCCGCAGGGTCTTGATGGTTTCGGCTGGGCTGAAACGCGGCAGAAAATGGGTGGTCATGCCCATATAGAGTGGCAAGAGTGTGAGTGCGGTCAGACCAAAAATATGAAAAGGGGGCAGTACGGACAACAGCACATGGTCCGATTGGATCTGCGCATGGCTGATACTGTCGCGGCAATTGGAAAATAGATTTCCATGAGTCAGCTCGACCCCTTTGGGTAGTCCGGACGTACCAGAGGTATAGAGGATGACCGCGGTTCGTTCCGGCGGCAGCTCCGGCACCCGGGGTTGAGGCAGAAACTTAGCCAGCAGGTAGCGGCCTTTCAGCCCGGCATCTTCCAGATAGAGAATCGGAACGCCCAGAGCAGCTGCCTGCTCTGCGAAATATTTAATAGTGATAATCAGGTCCAGCCCGGCGTCGGCGACGATGGCTTGCAGTTCGGCGGTCTGCAGCAGGAAATTGAGCGACACCGCTTCGCGGTCGGCCCACCAGCAACCCAGCAAAGTGCCGGCGAAGGCGGTCGAACCGGGCAACATCAGGCCGATTCGCGGACAGCGGGAGTGGCGCCGAATCACCCCTCGCATGACCTGAGCAAAGGTAGTAAGCTGATGGTAAGTGAGTCGGCGAAGCGGGTCTGCCGCCGCGAGTTTGTCGGCGTGTTGATCAGCCTGTTCGAGAAAACGTTCCAGTAGCATATGGCCAACTCCCGGCTCGTGCGAAGCGTAAAGTATGATAGTTCGTGATCTAACTGGCAAGCGAGGTATTGCGGATGTGTTCAAAATTTCGATCCGGAATCCTGAGCAGCACGATGGTGGTAATTCTGCTGGTTTCTGGTTGTCACAATCCTACCGGCAGCGCCACCCAGCGGATTGATCAGGCGGCGAGTTATTATCGACTGGGCCGTTTTGCGGAATCGAATCAGCTGGTCACCAGTGTGCTGCAGGATGGGGGCCCCCAGGGACAGCAGGCGGAGGCGCACTATCTGCGGGCCTTGTGTCAGGTGCGTCTGGAAAACAGTCCCGCAGCCGAATTTGATTTGCGACGGGCGCTGAACCTGACACGCGATGAACTCCTTGAAGGAAAGGTTTACGCCCAACTGGGACATCTGGCTCTGACGCGGGAGGATTTCAGCGCGGCGGCAGATTACTATGCAGATGCCGTGAAGAAACTGCCCAATCAGCCACCGAAAGACGAAATTTATCTGCGCTGGGGTGAAGCCCTGCAGAAACAGGGACGATGGCGTGAAGCCCGGAATATCCTGCCGAAAGTCTGGTACGAATTTCCGGGAGGACCCTATGCCCAGGCCGCCCGCGATAAGCACGATTGGCCTTATGAATATTTTTCGATCCAGTGCGGGACATTCGGCCAGTTGACCAACGCCCAGCAACTCGTCGAACAGCTCCGGCCCAATCGCTTCAATCCCGCCCTCCGCCAGCAACGCACCGGCAGCAATGTTCGCCATGTGGTCTATGTAGGTAACTATTCGAACTATCTCGATGCCACCGCCGACCTGGTTCGGGTCCGCGCCGTTGTCGCCGATGCTTTCATCGTTCCCTGAGATAAATGTCATATATTGAAACACCGCCGCGAAAGCTGATACTTGCGGTTTTTTGGATGGATGCGGAAAGAAAAAGTGATGGATTCGCAGAATGATCCGCCACCCGTCGTCGCCATACAGCCGCGCTGGCAAAAACGGATCGGCTGGTATCTGGGTCTGTTCACTCCTGATTCGCTGACGCGATCACTGGCGGTCTATCTCACCACCAATGGCCTGCTCCGCGCTGGTGGCGTGATGCGCGGTGTGGTGCTGACCTGGTTAATGCTGCAGCAGGAATTCGGGATTTATCAACTGGGGCTGCTGCTGATCAATGTTCTACTCCCGTTGTTCAGTACCGGGTTGTATGACGGTATCGCCCGCTACATCCCGCAATATGAAGCCCGTGGGGAGTTGCGTCGGTTCATTTTTCAGGCACTGGTCTTCAGTGCCATGATCGGCCTGGGGGTTTGTTGCGTCGCCTACCTGCTGCTGCCAATATTCTCGGGAGCTGTATTTGGATCCTTGGCTGCGTTCGGTGAGCAGACCAGCAGCCGCTGGGCAACGCAAACGGATGAAGCTTCGCTGGCCCGTGTCGTGGTGCTGACGGTCGCCAGCCTGGTTATTTATCATCTGATACTGGCGGTGTTGCGCGGGCAACGGTATTTCCGGGCCGTCAGTTGGATGGAACTGAGCGCCGGCGTCATTTTTACTATACCGGCTATCCTGATCGCTACCTTGGGGGGCGGGTCGGCCGAACGCATACTGGGATTATACGCATTAAGCAATGTCGCCAGTGCGGCTGCATTTGGCGGTGTCGCGTTGTGGGGCGTTTATCGCCGCACGGATACACCCCAGATGTTAAACAGTAAAGTCGAATTGCGCGGGTTGTGGCGATTCAGTATCTGGGCCGGATTGGGAGCAGTGTTATGGCAGCTGGTGCAGGCTTATCCGGCGTGGCATCTCAATCGTCTGGCAGGTACGCAAAGCCTGGCAACCTTCAGTGGTATGAAACTCTTCGCGCAACTCAGCCAATTGGCGCCAGCAGCCATGAGCGTCGCCATTCTTGGGGCGGTGAGCAAAACCTGGGAAAGTGCCGGTCGTGCAGCAGCACTGCAGCAATTGGAACTAGCCACTAAAGCCGGGTTGGGCGCGGTGGTGGTCTTGTCATTATGGGTAGGCACGGCGGGGAAATTGCTGGTCTATCTTTTCAGCGCGGAGTATCGAGGTGGGGCGGCGATAATTCCACCGTTGCTGCTTAGCCATCTGCTGGCGGGCGGATTGAGCCTGATCACCATTCGATTGCAGCTATTGGAAAACAGTCGTACCATTTTCGCCGGCTGGTTGGCGGGTTGCGGAGTTGCAGTGCTGAGCAGTTTTCTACTGATCGAGCCGAATGATCCGTCGGGCGCGCTGATCGGCGCGGGTTGGTCGGGGGTCTGGGCTACTGCGACGGTACTGGTTGTTGTATTAGTAGACCTCGGTCGTGGAGCGATGTTGCCGAATCGGGGCACATTACTGATTCTGGCGGCTATGTGGTTTCTGGCTGCTCCCGCCGGCATCATGTGGGCCGGCAGCGTGATCCTGCTGTTACTTATGTTCTCCACCCGACTCATTCTAAGTTCGGACGAAAAACAACAACTGCTCCAGCTGTTTCGTAACTTCCGCACCGCTCTGCATAAGCCGCTGATTGCGGATGCACCAGCGGATCAGGTCTGATAAATGTATGGGGAAAGTCCATCCCGCCTCCTGAGACAGAAATAGCCTGCAATCACAGATAACCAACCATTCCCAATTAGCCGATAGCAGGATTGGTATCACGGACCCTGTACCATTTTTCGAGGCCGAATCCATATGGGGCTGGAGCGAATAACCCATCAACACCGCAAGGAGCGCTATCGCCAAGCCATGCGTGCCTTCGACGGCCGAGATTACTCACTGGCCGGTGAACGATTTGCCGAATTGGCCGGTGATAGCGATCTGGTCGGTCATCTCAGTCGCTACTATGCCGCCGAATGTTTTTTGCGGCTGGGATTGGAATGCATGACCCAGAGCGATTATGGCTCAGCAGCGGGAGCATTTCATTTGGCGATCAAGTTCAACCCGCGCAGCGACTCACTTTGCAGATACCTGGCTTGCTGTTTTGCACGGTTACAACAATACGACCGCGCTGCTCATCACAGTGATCGTGAAGTCAGCTTGAGCCCTGATGCAGAAGCACCGCGTATCCGCCTGGCGCTGGCCCAATGGCGTGATGGCCAGCCCGAGCGAGCGCTCCAGACGCTTCGTGAGGGACTGGCGTTACAGCCGGATCAATCGAATTGTCAATTTCAACTGGGTGTTCTGCATGCCGCCCGCGAAGAATATGCCGACGCCCTGGCCGCATTCAATAGCGTATTGCAGCAGCAGCCCGAACAGGTTGATGTCCTGCTTCACGCCGCACTTTGCTACGGTGCGACGCAGCAAGCGGACCGGGCAGAACAACTGCTCACCACGGCTCAGCGGTTACGACCGCAGGATGCACGCATTGCCCTTTATCTGGCACTTGCCCGGCAGGCGCTCGATCAACCGGCGGTGCTGCCAACCTTGCGGCTCAGTGTTCCAACGGCCTCACCGGCAGTGGATATCGCGGCAGTCGAGGAACTCACCGAGTTGGTCAGCAATGAGCCGGAAGTGGTCGATGCTTTCATCCATCTGCCGCCGGAGGGCACGGATGAGAATATTTACGAATTGCTCGCAGCCGTAGTCGAACGGGCCATGAATCATCAGCCCTACCGGGCCGAGTTATATTTCCATCAGGCCCGGTTGTATGCCCGTATGGGGCGCACCGAACAAGCCATCGCCTCCTGCGAAAAGGCCGTCGAAATCGACCCGCAGATGGTCCAGGCGCTGATTACCCTGGGCAAGTTGTATCGTGAAACGGATCGCAACGCCGATGCCACCCAGCGCCTCGAACAGGTGCTGGCGATGGGCTACCAGTACGCAGATGTCTATTTCCATCTGGGCTGTGCCTATCGTGATCAAGGCCAAACAGAACGGGCCCGCCGCTTTCTGGAAGCAGCGTTGCGAGTGAATAGTCGTTATACCGCCGCGCAGGAAGCGTTGCAGACACTGGCGGCGTAAGAGGAATAGCGCTCATGTCATATTTGCTGGAAATTGTGGGGCGTGGGTTGATCAGCAGCCTGCAGGGTGCCCTGCGCAGCAAATGGCCGGACGTGAGTCACCTGACCCTGGCCGAACTGCACGACAAGGTTCAACAGCACCCCGAAGAAGTGGAGGCAGAAACGCTGCTGGGCTTGAAATTACTGGAGCAGCAGGAGTATATGGCTGCCAAGCACCATTTTGAGCAGGTTATCAGCCAAGATGACGAAGCCATAGATGCAATTCTGGGTCTGGCGGCGGTGGAAGACCAGCTGGGTCAGGTTTCGGCGGCTCTGGCCTGGTTGAACGAAGCCCGATTGATTCACATTTTGGATCCGGTGATTCTCTTCTGCATCGGATTTTGCCAGGAAAAACTGAATAACGACGAAGAAGCGCTGAAAGCGTATCGGGCGGCGCTAAGGGCTTGCCCGGAACTGCGCAATAGTCATGAACGCCTGGCAGCGATCTTTCTGCGTCGCGGAACATTCGACCTGGCCCGATACCATTACGAACAACTGGTCAGCCTCGAGCCCGATCGCGTAGCCGATCGGCTGGCGTTGGCTAATCTCTATCTGAAAACCGGCGAAACGGAACGCGCCATCCAGCATTATGAAGAAGCGATCGCCCGCGATCCGGACAACTGGGCACTGCAGGATGATCTGGTTACCATGCTCGAGAAACAGGGGCTGATCCGGGAAGCCATCGAGCAATTGCATCAGATGATTAACACGCAACCGGATTTTGCGGATCATTATCTGCGACTGGGTGATCTCTATGGCCAGGCGGGTGACTTGACCGCGGCGCAACAATCCCTGGAACGGGCGTTACAACTCCAGCCCGAATATCTCGAAGCCATGGTCAAACTGGGGACAGTACAATTGCGTCGCGGAGAATATGTCGAAGCGGCCGGCTGGTTCGGCAAAGCAGTGGAAATCAATGATCGTCTGCTCACCGCGTGTGTGGGATTGGGTGTGGCCCAATTCCAGGCCGGTCGACCGACGGAGGGCATGAACAGTCTGGAGCTGGCGGCGCGTATCGAACCTAATTCCACGCTGCTCTTCAGCGAAACAGCCCGTATGCAGCTTAAAGCGGCCGTCAATGATCAGGTGGAACGTTACCTCGGCGCCTCGGCTGTTCCTGAAGCCACGCCGTCCCGGCGAGACCAGGCCCTGCAACTGATCGACAAGCAGATTGAACGCCATCAGCGGGCTATTTGTCGCTCACCCAGCCACGCCGATCTGCATTATCGCCTGGGCATGTTATTGAAAAATCGCGGTCGTCTGCCGGAGGCGATCGACTCGTTCCAGGAAGCGGTACGGATCAACCCCAATTACGAAAAAGCCCTGATCAAGCTGGGGTTGGCGCTGCGGGAATCGAATCGCCTCGACGAAGCGCTGACCGTGTTCAGGAAAGCCAACGATATCAATCCCCAGGATGCACAGATGCACTATCAGCTGGGTCTGTTATTCGCGGAAAAACATCTGTTTGAACTCGCCATTGAGCATTTCCAGAAAGCGCAGAAAGGGCTATTGAGCTTTCCCGATTTGAAAGCCAATCTGTCGCTGGCCCTGCAAAACGCCGGATTGCTCGATCGAGCCGAAATTAACTGGCGACGGATATGTGAACTGGATAACCTCGACCAGTCAGGTTCGGACGCCGGCGAACCCAGTACATCAACCGACCCACTCAGCAACTAGAGTGAACTCCCGTTAATTGTTTCGTGGGGTGGGAGTTAAGTGTGCCACAATTGCACCCGCCGTGGATAATCGCTGTTTCACACGGTTAACTAGGCGCGGCGTGGCACATCGCGCGAAGTACTCATCCCGTGGATCAGATAAATGAAACTGCCCTAATCCCTCGGTTCAGATATTCCAGAAAACATTGGAACGCTGTTTGTGATAGCGGTCGACCGCCAGCCGGACTTCGGCGATGGCTTCTTCGGCGCTCGCCCAGCCGAGGGTTTTCGTTTCGGTGCCTTCCAGTTGCTTGTAGGTGGCGAAGAAATGTTCGACTTCGCGCAGGTAATGGTGGGGTACATCATCCAATTTTTGAAATTCGGCAAAAAGCGGGTCGGTGTTGGGTACGCCCAGCACTTTGTAATCGTTGTGACCATGGTCGGTCATTTTGAACAGACCGACCACGCGGGCCCGGATCAGGCAGCCGGTGAAGGTCGGTTCGTTGACCATCACCAACACATCCAGCGCGTCTCCATCCTCGGCCAGCGTCTGCGGGATAAAACCGTAATCGCCCGGATAATGGCTGGAGGAAAAGAGGTAACGATCCAGCTTGAATAAGCCGGTTTCCTTATCCAACTCGAATTTGCTCCGTCGTCCCTTAGGGATTTCGACGATCGCGTTAACCACCCGGGGTAGATCGGTTCCCGGGGGCACATGCGAATATAGCCCAGCTCCACTCATAATTGATGAATATCCTGATGGTATGCTATCGACTTAAGGTTCACGTACACAGTCACCAGTGTACGAGATTCGTGTCCCCGCTTCCACCATTTCGAAGTCGGTAACCTGCAGATCGGCTAGGTCGCGGGTATCCAGCAGATCCACCCACTTACTGCTGCTGTAGCGATCGCTGCGGGCGGTCAGGGCAATCTGCCCGCCATCGGCCAGAAACATTCCGTAGCGTTGCAGCGCCCGGGCGACCACACGAGCCCCATCGGAGGGTAAGCTCTCCAGCGGGTAATCGGCTCGTAAACGCAGCCGGACGCCGTAGGGCGGCGCCGATTCCGGACCGCTGGTGGCGTTCGTGGAATGCGTAGCCGGTGCAACATATTCACCGTTGCGGATTCGATCATTGGGCAGAATGAAGCGAATGGCATGGTTAATTTCACCGGCAACAATTTCATCCGTGGTGAACAGGAGCGGTGCGATGGGGTAACCTGCCGCATCGGCGCTGGTGCAGTTGGCGCCGCGTCCAGTAGCGTCATAAACCTGTCCCATATCCCAGACCACGAGGCAACCCCCATAGAAATTGCCGTCGACGATATTGGCTCGCCACATCTCGTAGAGTGTTGAGGTCGATTCATCCACCACGATCAGATGGCAGTCGCCATCCTGAGTACACTCATAACCGGTTTCGCCTTCCAGCGCGCCACCTTCCGGCAGCGGGATGAGCGCCTGGTCGCAATCCGGCTCATAAAAATCCTCGGTCGGCGTAAATTCCATTTGCGGAGTGGACGCATTCGCGGTCAACACTTCAATGGAAAAATCGATCCGCATCTCGCCGGTACCCCAGCCACCCGCATCATCCAGCCAGCTGATCACTTCTGCTGACTGGGCATCCAGGGGGGCGGCAGATATATCCTCGTACCAGACGGCGTCATCCGGGAAAAACCGGGTGCGGGCGGAGCCGGCATTGCCGCTTTCTGATCCGGGTGTCGCTGTGCCGCCGCAACCCAGGCCGATGTCGGCGATGTCCGTGCTGTCGTAGGTAATCTCGTAAGTGCTGCCGTCGGCGTTCATGATCTTCAGCGTGTGAAATCCACTGTCACCAAAAAAGAGACTGGCGATGCGGCCATCAGGCAATACACAGGGCGAATTATCATTATTCAAATTTCCTATCCGCTGCAAGTTGCTGCCGTCAGCAGCCGCCTGCCAGAGCGTTTCCGCATCCCACTGGCCTTCGAACAATATCGAACCATCGGGGGTATAATCCGCGTGATGCAGGGCTACCGCGGTCGGTAAGCCTTCCAGCCCATCTTCCACCGTGAGCACTTCACGGAATCCGGTACCGCTGGTACCGACTTCGCACAGATTAGTGCCTTCCTGGCTATAGGGCGTCGGGCCGCAATCGAATAATACGGTGGCGCCAGCGGTGGACAGGGCGGGGATGTCGTTATATTCATGCGGAGAATCACCGGTGAGTAAGGCCGGCGCTGACCAGCCTTCACCCTGTCGGGTGATGATGCACAGATCAACCGCGTGCGGTCCTTCAGTGGAAGGGAAGACAATCGTATTGCCATCGCTGCTGATGGCACTGAATGTCGCATGAACGATATTGCCGTCTGAACGGACCGCTTCCGTAGTGGTCAGATCGGCGCTCAACAGCGTCACACAAGCCCACCCGGCACATTCCGCATCGAAACGCTGGCTGCCCATCAGCAACCACTCACCATTGGGCGATACGTTGATCCATTCATCCTCTCCGGTGGTCTCCTGATTCAGAGCAGCGCTGATATTCTCCACTTCGCCGGTTTGAGCATCGAGTCTGAAAACTTCGCCCTCCGGAGTCGTAAAAGTTACCACCGCGGTACCGGGAGCGGTGTTGTCATTGCTGTTTTCGTTATTCTGGCTTGAATTATTGTTTTCATTGCTCGAGGAATTATCATTCGTGTTAGCTTGATTATCGTTCGAGTTTTGATTCTCGTTGCTATTGTTATTACTGCCGCCGCCTGGGCCGCAAGCAGAACTGCCTAGCATCAAGAACATGACCATGCCAAAATTCAGTTTCCGATACATAATGGTTTCCTTAAGTAAACAACTGTGCAGAGTGGCGATGTTGGCAAGTGACAGAAGCTTAGCCATGCTATCAACCGGAATCAAGGTGTAGGGTTTTTTTTAATTGCAGTGCCGGCTGATTCAAGGCGTTTTCGGCTAATGCGGACGGCAGAGGTATTGATATCGCATCCAATATAGCGGCGTTTGAGTTGCAGGGCGGCGACCAGGGTTGTTCCCGAGCCGCAGAAATAATCGGCGACTAAATCGCCCGGTTGAGTACTGGCTTCGACAATGCGACGCAGCAGCGTCAGAGGTTTTTGCGAGGGGTAGCCGCATCTTTCGCTGGCGACGGTGCTGAGAAACGGAATTTCCCAGACATCGGTCAGTAGCGGTCCACGGGCATCGAAGTAGAGCCGCCCGCGTCGAGTGGTTTTATATGGCCGTCCCTCTGTGTCGTAATTCAAGCCGTTAGTGCGATAACGACCGTTGCGTTGCGGATTGAAGCGCTGCCGTCCCATTTGCCGGGCGTAGACCAGCATCGTGTCGTGCTTGCGGCCAAACCACCGCCGTGCCACCCCGCCGGTGCGATAATGCCAGATAATTTCATTCATGAAATTCCTGATACCGAAAATCTGATCCAGCAGCACCTTGACGTAATGGCCGGCGTGCCAGTCCACATGTACATAGATCGTCCCATGCGCAGCCAGAACGCGGTGCATTTCCTCCAGTCGCGGTTGCAGAAAATCGAGATAGTGTTGCAAGCCGCCGGCCCAGTGATCGGCGTAGCTTGGACCGTCAATCTTCACGGTACGGCGAGTCGAACCGGTGTTGAAAGGCGGGTCAATATAGATCAAATCAATGCTCTGCGCATCGGTACGCTTCAGCAGTTCCAGATTATCCACGTGATGCACCATTTCCGGCCTTTACCAGCAGAAGCGCTGCTTGACGAGGTTGTTAAATTTTTCGACGAGAGAGGCAGAATCGATTGTGGTCAGCTGTCCTTCGGTGACCACCCACCGGCCATGAACCATCACCCGATCCGCCCGCCCGACCTGGCCCAGCAGCAACGCTGCCAGAGGATCCTGCACCACGCTACCCGCGAGAGCGATATCATCGGCACGATACATCGCCAGATCGGCACATTGATCCGCAGCCAGATAACCGAGCGTGGGGCGATTCAGACAGGATGCTCCGCCGATGGTGGCTGCTCGAAAGACTGCTTCCGGTGAGATCACCTCCGGCCCGTGCGTGACGCGCTGCAGCAGCATGGCCTGACGAGCTTCCTGCAGCAGGTGGCCGCCGTCATTGCTGCTGCTGCCATCCACGGCGATGCCCACGTGGACCCCGCTTTTCAGCAACGAGGTCAATGGCGCCACGCCGGAACCCAGTCGCATATTGGATGTGGGGCAGTGGGCTACACCCGTGCCGGAATCGGCGAGGAGTTTGATTTCTGCGGGGGAGAGATGGACACAGTGCGCGAGGTAGACATCTCGGCCAAGCCAGCCCTGTTCAGCAAGATATTCGATGGGTCGGTATCCATAACGTTCCTGACAAAAACGCTGTTCATCGAGTGTTTCCGCAGCGTGAGTGTGCAGGCGCACACCCAACGCCCGGGCTAACCGCGCGGACTCCCGAAACAGATCTTCACTGACATTAAAGGGGGCACAAGGGGCGAGGTCGATCCGTCGCATAGCATGGGGACCGGGATCGTGAAAGGCTTCCACCACCCGCTGGGAATCACGCAACACCTGAGCGTCATCTTCGGTGCAGGAGTCTGGGGGCAGTCCGCCGCGTGATTGGCCCAGAGTCATGCTGCCGCGTCCGGCATGCAGGCGGATGCCGAGTTCTTCCGCCGCTTCCAGCACCGCCTCCAGCCGTACATCAGAACCACGCGGAAAGAGATAAAAATGATCCACAGTGGTGGTGCAGCCCGAGAGCAGCAGCTCCGCGATACTGATCTGAGCAGCCAGCTTGATGGCCTGGTAATCCACATGCTGCCAGCGCTGATATAACTCCGTCAGCCAGCGAAACAACCCGGCATTCTGCACCACCGGCAGGCAACGGGTCAGCGTCTGATACAGGTGGTGGTGGGTGTTGATCAGGCCCGGAATGGTCAGATGGCGTGAACCCTCTACGATTTCCGTTCCCGGCGGAATCGTCATAGTGCCGGTCGCAGCGATCTGCTCGATCAGATGATGCCGACAGAGGATATCAGTGTGGGGCAAGACCTGAACGGCATCAATGGGCGCCGGGCAATAACTGATCAACGTCGTATTACGTATAAGTGTAAGCATTATTAATATTCAACTGAATGTCGAAAAGAGGATGTCCGTGGTTCAATCAAATTAGTTCTCGAGCAACTGATTTCTCACTGCGCGTAAGGGTAACGATGTGGAGATGGTGGCGTCAATATCTATCATCGTCAGGATGGTGGATGGCATCAAACATCAGGCGCATCATTCTGGCTGATCTGACATCATGGGTGCGGATGATGCGGACCCCGGCAACCAGGGCTGCCATTTCACAGACCAGCGTACCGATCTGGCGATCGCGCGGCTGATCCTGATGCAGGATTTTCCCAATAAATGATTTCCTGGAAACACCCAGCAGCACCGGAGCGATGTCGGTGAAGTCAGCCAAACGGGCAATGATCTGCAGGTTGTGGGTAACAGTTTTGCCAAAGCCGATACCCGGATCAACAATCAGGGCTTCCCTTTGGATGCCGCGCGCAATGGCCCAATCGACACGAGCCTGCAGGAAATCGTGTATCTCCGCGACCACGTCTTCATAATGGGGATGTTGCTGCATATCACCGGGAGCCCCCTGCATGTGCATCAGCACGACCCGTTGTGCCTGGGCAGCCACCTCGCTCATGGCGGGATCGGCGCGCAGGGCGGTGATGTCATTGATGATCGTCGCGCCGGCAGCCAACGCCGCCGCCGCCACCGGTGCGGAACTGGTGTCGATGGAAATGGGCCAATCAGGATGCTTGTGGTGTATTTGCTCAATAACCGGCAGAACCCGGCGGATCTGCTCTGTTGGTGGTATGGCAATGGCACTGGGACGGGTGGACTCACCGCCGATGTCAATGATATCGGCCCCATCGACGAGTAGTTGTTCGGCATGGCGCAGAGCGGCCGGTGGGTCCATGAAACAGCCGCCATCACTGAAGGAATCAGGGGTGACATTCAGAATGCCCATGATGAGGGGTGCAGGCTGAGAGTGGCTGATTTTCATGGATTGGGACATCATACCTGATCGGAGTAAACCTCTTGGTCCGTGAGTGACGATAATTTACAATGGTTGATTCCGGGCGAATAGAGGCAATTCGGATATGTTACGAAAATTCATCGGCTTGATGAGCGGGACAAGTTGCGACGGGGTTGATGCCGCCCTGATCGAGAGCTGGGGCAGCGGTCTGGATATGAAGATCCGCTACCTGGAACGGTGCAGTGTGCCCTATACGGAGCGGCTGCGCCAGGAATTGCTGCAGGTGATGGCGCCCGCGAAGACCCGCACCGAAACCATCGCCATGCTTAATTTTGCAGTGGGTTATGCTTTTGCCGCCTGCGCTCGGGAGTTGCTGCACAAGACTGGAGTTCGACCGGTGGATATCACGGCGATCGGGTCGCATGGCCAGACGATCTGCCACTACCCCAACAGCAGCCAGTATGAGCAGACGGCGACGTTACAAATCGGCGAACCGGCGGTCATAGCCGCCCAGACCGAGATTCCCGT
Source organism: Phycisphaerae bacterium (assembly GCA_022072405.1). GTDB lineage: Bacteria > Planctomycetota > Phycisphaerae > UBA1845 > CAIVHJ01 > JAJVHX01. The sequence continues at coordinate 24,201 of JAJVHX010000017.1, forward strand.
GGTGGCCAATTTCCGCCCGGCTGATATGGCGGTGGGCGGGCAGGGTGCTCCGTTGGTTCCCTGGACCGATTATGTCCTGTTCCATTCGGATCAGACTGTTCGCTGCGTCCAGAATATCGGTGGGATTGCCAACCTGACGCTGTTGCCGCGCGAAAGCGGACCGGAAACGGTGGTGGCTTTTGATACCGGGCCGGGTTGCATGGTTGTGGATGAACTGGTCCGCCGGGCGAGCAAGGGGCGATTCCAGTTTGATCCCAGCGGGCGTTTTGCGCAGAAGGGCCATGCTGATCCCGACAGTGTTGATCAGATGATGCAGTTGCCTTATTTCCTTCAGTCGCCGCCTAAATCGGCTGGTCGTGAGCAATTTGGCCGGCGGTTTGTGACCAGCATGACGCAATTCATGTCCAACCGGATTATGGGAAAATATGACATGATTGCCACGGCAACCCTGCTGACCGCTCGCAGCATCGCCCATGCCTATCAGTTCCATCTGGAGAAGGATCAACAGCCGCATGAGGTGATCCTGACCGGTGGTGGAGCGAATAATCGTTTCCTGGTCGATATGCTCCGCAAGGAACTGCCGGAAGTGAAGTTTACCATGGTTGACGAACTCGGCATTCCGGCACAGGCCAAGGAATGTGTCAGTTTTGCCATGCTGGCGGCGGCGTGTCTGGATCAGGTGCCGGCCAATCTGCCCCAGGTGACCGGTGCGACCAAGCAGGTCGTGCTGGGCCAAGTCGTTCGGTTATAATCCGCTTCATGAGCTTACCCGATCGCGGACATCTATTGACCGAACAGTGTAACGCACATACCGCGCATATCGACCGGGCGACCATCGAAGAAGCCTTTGACCTGATTAATAACGAAGATCACCAGGTGGCAGCGGCGGTGGCGGCGGCCCGTCCATCCATCTGTGCCGCGATCCGGCTGGTGGTGGCAGCACTGCAGCAGGGTGGGCGGTTATTGTACATCGGTGCCGGAACCAGCGGTCGGCTGGGCGTGCTGGATGCTGCGGAATGTCCACCCACTTTCATGAGCGATCCGCAGCAGGTGCAGGGAATTATCGCCGGCGGCGAGGCAGCGCTGAGGCGGAGTGTTGAAGGGGCAGAGGATGATGCCGTCGATGCGGTGCGGGCAGTGACGATGCATCGGATCAGCAATCGGGATGTGGTGATGGGGATAGCAGCCGGCGGGACGACGACATTCGTGCATGCCGCATTGGCCGAGGCGAAACGGTTGCAGGCGGCGACCATATTCCTGGCCTGTGTGCCACACGAACAGGCGCCGGATGCTGCCGATGCGTCGATTCGGGTATTGACGGGACCGGAAGTGATAACCGGTTCAACGCGGATGAAGGCGGGTACGGCCACCAAAATGGTTCTGAACATGATCACCACGATCAGCATGATTCAACTGGGTAAGGTGTTTGGCAATCTGATGGTCGATCTTAATCGTGAAGCATGCATCAAGCTGAAAGATCGGGCTGTTCGCATCATCTCCGAAGTGACCGGCTTATCGCGCGAAGCATCGGCTGAACTGCTCCGTGAGGCCCAGGATGTGAAAACCGCACTGGTCATGCATTTCCACAACTGCCGGGCGGCTGAGGCGCAGGTCTTATTACAAAACAATGCCGGGTGGCTGCAGCCGATCATTCATGAAGGGACGCTATGAGTAATGCGGAACTGCGCCAGTTGGCTGGAGCGGTGGTGATGGTGGGGTTTCGCGGGCTGAAGGCGGAACCGGGAAGCCTGATTGCTCAGCAGATTCGAGAATTGCATCTGGGCGGGGTTATACTATTTGACAGAGAAGCGACAACCGGTCTGGCAGGACGGAATATTGTCGGTCCGGAACAACTCCGGCGATTGACGGCGGATCTGCAGACGGCGGCGGATCGGGTGTTGCTGATCGCCGTCGATCAGGAAGGCGGTAGTGTTGCGCGATTGCATCGCAGTAATGGTTTTCGGGATTTTCCCCCGGCGGCGGAACTGGGTGAGAAATTTGATGCTGCGGAGACGGGGTTGATTGCCGAACAGCTGGCGGCGATGCTGCATGATGTGGGGGTGAATGTCAATTTCGCTCCGGTCGTTGATCTGGCGATCAATCCGGAGAATCCGATTATCGCCCGACGGGGGCGGAGTTTTTCAGAAAATCCACAGCGCGTGATCGCGCACGCGGAGGCATTTGTACGGGCCATGCATCGGCACGGTGTAACCAGTTGTCTGAAACATTTTCCGGGCCATGGCAGCGGTGCCGGTGATACCCACCTGCAGCGCGTGGATATTACGACCACATGGCGCGACTCTGAGTTGGAGCCTTATCGCCGGCTGGCAAACAAGACGGGTATGGTCATGATGGGTCATCTATGGCATCGTGGAATCGATGCGGAATGGCCGGCTTCGCTATCGAAAAGATGGATTGAAGGGGAGCTGCGAGGAAAACTCGGCTTTGAGGGTGTGGTGGTGAGTGATGATCTGGAGATGGCTGGGGCAGCAGGTGTGCTGTCACTGGAACAACGGGTAATACAAGCTTTGCAGGCTGGTGTTGATCTGCTGCTGTTCGGAAATAATTTAAACAATGACCTCCAACTGCCGGAAAGAGTAGTGGCGACAATTGAAACAGCAATCATGAATGGTCAGCTTACTCCGGAACAGATGCTTAAGAAAAGTCATCGCCTGGAAAAATTAATTCTGGGGCTTAGAGACTATTTACTACCTCATTGATCCTGATATCGAATACTTGCGAATATATACGCTTTAGCTCACCCGTAAATTAAGCGTACTCTAATAGTAATCGGGGCAGTTATTATTCATTTGCCTTGCCTAAACGTGCGTATATATTGTTAGTAATAGCATGTTCTCAGTGCGATACTTTGACAATGCCGTGATTCGCCGATTAGGTTTACCCCTTACCTTTTCCTTCAGTCGGTGAACCGGTTTCCAGTTCTCATCATTATTGCCCATGGATGACGAATGCATCGTTCGTAACCTGGGATGCGTTTTGTCGTTTGTTGTGCAACAGGTACTCCATTGCAGGAGGTTTTTCCATGCGCTGCGCCCGTTTAGTTGGATTTGTTCTATTGATAACAATGGTGAATTCCAGTGACGTTCAGGCCAAGGTCTATACGGTCGGGCGACTGGGCGACAGTATGGCAGGGTATAATGTTCGCGGTACCCTTCGTTATTGCATCGCACAAGCGAATGCCAATCCTGGACCCGATTCCATTAAATTCATTGTGAATGGCACGATCTATCTGACCAGCGCCTTGCCCGTTATTGAAGAGGATCTGGAAATTACTGGTCCGGGATCGACTCAATTAATACTTGACGGTGCTGGTAAATATCGAGTGCTTCAGATCGACCCTGGTGCGAAGGTAATTATCAGCGCTTTCACCATTGCTCACGGGTATGCAGATATTAATCTGTCCATCGGGCCTGGTTTGGGTGGAGGGATAATTAATCTCGGTGGAGATTTACTGATGGACAGTATTATTCTGGATTCCAATGGGGCTTTTATCAGCGGGGGAGGCCTGTTCAATGCGGATGCTTATGATGAAAATTACAACCTTTACACGGCGAAAGCCACATTGAATCATTGTCAGATCATTAATAATCATGCCGGTGCCAATACTGATGAAGGTGGCACATCAGTTAATATGGGTGGCGGAATCTCCAGCGACAGCGGCGATATGAATATTCGATACACGACTATCCAGGGTAATTATATCAATGTGGATGGTGGTGCTCGGTCTGGTTCAGCAGATCGAAATATACATGTGTATGCCAAGGGTGGTGGAATATTTATTGATGCCGCCTATGTAGTGATCGAACATTCTCTTATAGCAGATAACTATGTTCGCACTACCAATTTTAGTAATGATGTGAATCATTCTGAGGGCGGGGGTATTTTCAATATTGGAGATGTCAGAATTCAGAATAGCACGATTTCAGGGAATATGGCCCAGGCAGTCAAAACAGGTTCAGCTAGCGGGGGCGGCATCGAAGGGTTTGTTTTTCAACTGTCGCATAGCACGATTGCTAACAACCAGGCATATGGACATAACGCCGCTAAGGGCGGTGGTATGAGTATGGGTATATATCAGATGCATCACTCTATTGTTGCCAACAACAATGTTTCCTGTGCGCAGTCACCAGCATATGGCCCGGATATAAATGGTGTTATTACGGAAAGCACCTACAACCTGATTGGCGATACCAAAGATGCTGATGGATTTTCTAGTACAGATCTGCTGAATATTGATCCAGGGCTTTGTACCCTGAGCGACAATGGCGGCCCGACCCTGTCGATGGCGCTGGCTCCGTGTTATACCGGTGACCCTTCCAGCCCGGCCCGTGATGCGGGCAATCCAAATATCTCCGAGGCGCCGGAATGGGATCAACGCGGAAACGGCTTTCCACGTATCTCAGGTCTGGCGATTGACATCGGGGCCTTGGAGATGCAGTGATTCTGCAGCAGCAGGATTCAGGCGGAAAAAATATCCCACAATCAAAGCCAGCAATAAGGACAGGGCGCAGAGCAAGCTTCCGCGCCCGGTTGATTTTAAGAGCAAATCGCCCACGCCGAATAATGCTGTATATATGGCAATAGTTGCAAGCCCCCAGAGCAGCAGTGGTCGGCGGATACTCTGGCCAACGGTGTGTTCGTCACGCCAGCGTACCCAACCCGGACCCGGCGGTTGCACCCGCTGAACGAAGGCGCGTAAGACTTCTGCTGGTTCGGCGCGGACCGCGAATGTACCGATTAACGCCCCCAGTAAAGCCACCGGAACCGTGATCAGCAACGTGAAGGGCATTGTTGGTTGCGGAGCAAACAGGGGATGTAAGTCAGCCAATGCCGGGGCAAAAACCTTGGTCAGCACCGTCGATAAACCCGCGCCTAACATACAGCCGATTTCGGTCCAGGCGGTGACCCGCCACCAGAGCCAGCGCAAGATACCCACCACGCCCATACCCGCCATCAGATCAATGACAATACTCCAGCCACCGAAGATCGATTTCATCTGCAGGGTGACTCCTGCTCCAATCAGCGCGACCAGCAGGGTGGCCAGATGACTGGCGCGGACATAATGACGATCAGAACGGCCGGGATTCAGATAGGGCATATATAAATCGTTGATCAGATAAGACGCGCTCCAGTTAAGCTGCGTGTTGACCGTGGACATGTACGCTGCGAGCAATGAAACCAGCGCCAGACCAATCAGCCATTGCGGGCAGGTTTCGAGCATCAGTTGAATATATGTTGGTTCGGCTGTTTCAACCTGTGCGAGCAAATCGGGTTGCCCCTGCTGATGGAAATGGACCAGCGCACATAACCCGACAATAATCCAGGGCCAGGTGCGGATCACGTAGTGTGCGACGTTGAACCAGAGATAGCCCCAGATGGCGTGTTGTTCATTACGGGCCGAAAGCATCCGCTGCACCGCATAACCCTTGCCATCCGTCGGCGTCGAGGTAATCCAGTACAGGGTGATGTAAATGATAAAAGCGCTGAACGAGGTGCTGCCGGGGGTTGGGAAATAGTCGAGTCTGTCACTGAGATTCAACGCGTGCAGTTGCTGCAGGAGGCCGTCGATCGAACCCGTCGTCTCACGAACCGCGTAAAACGCGATCAGGTAGGCGGCGAGCATGGCGATGAGAAATTGGAAAAGATCATTGAGCATGACGCCGCCGGCCCCGCCGATCATGGTGTAGAATACGGTGATGATGAAACAGACCAGCAGGGCGGTCAGGCCGTTGAGCGGCGTACACCATTCAACCACTTTGACCATGGCGAGATTGATCGTGCCCAGGACGAAGGCATTCTGGATGACCGCATGATAGAAAACATAAAAGAGGCGCAGCCAGCGGGCCCGGCTGGGTTGGTAGCGGATTTTGACCAGCTCGACCTGGGTCAGGCAGCCACTGCGCCGCCACAACGCGGCAAAGAAAAAGACACCCAGCAGGCCGGAGGGAGCGACGCTCCACCACATCCAGTTACCGGCGATTCCCTCAATAATCACCCGGCCGTTCACAAACAGCGGCGTATCCACGGAAAAGGTGGTAGCGACGATACTGGTACCGAGCATCCACCAGGAGACATGTCGATCAGCCAGGAAATAACTTTGTATAGATCGGCGGCTGCGGGTCAGGTAATAGATGGAAAGGCCGAAACAGATCAGCAGATATCCTATGATCCAGTACCAGTCGATGGTTTGCAGTTGATGTCGGGCCATGGTGGAGGGCATTATATCTGTTGCCTCGCCATCTACGCTTATTGTTTTTAACCATTCATGAAAATAATTTTACAGCGAGCATTTGACATGCGGAAATAATCAGATCCGAAAGGGGCTGATCAGCGGATACTCTGCGGATCGGCAGCATAACGCAGGGCGGTTTCACGGGTGATACGGTTTTCGAGCAGCAGCATGCGCAGCGATTCATCCAGAGTCACCATGCCATCCTGCCGGCCGGTGAGTATGCAGTTGTCGATGGATTCAATTTTGCCAAATCGGATGGCGCTGCTGACCGGTGTGTTATTGTAAAGCACTTCGATGGCGAGGGCCCGTTTGTCTCCGGTTTTGCTGCTGGTCAGCAAGTGTTGACTGACCACGGCCCGCAGACTGAGGGCCAGCTGATTCCGCATATCCGCTTGTGATTCCTGCGGGAACAGGTCGATCAGTCTGCTGATCGCCCCTTTGGCGTCACGGGTGTGCAGAGTCGCATAGACCATGTGGCCGGTTTCAGCGGCGCTGAGCGCCATCTGGGCGGTTTCGCGGTCCCGGATTTCACCGACCAGAATAATGTTGGGGTCCTGGCGGAGTGCATGTTTCAAGCCGTCGCTGAAACTGCGCACGTCCAGGCCCACTTCCCGTTGACTGACAATGGAACCGGCCACCGGTGGAAAAACATATTCAACCGGCTCCTCGATGGTGATGATGCGCTGGCTGCCCTGCTGGTTAAGCAATTGGATGAGCATGGCCAGGGTAGTGGTTTTTCCGGAGCCGGCGACACCGGTGATCAATACCAGGCCGTTGCGGAAATGGGCGAGACGGTGGGCGATCGGTTCCGGGAAACCGGCCCAGCTGAGCGTCGGGATCAGGTGAGGTATCAATCGAATGCAGGCGCCCCATTGCTGCTGGGCAAAGAAATAGTTGGCGCGGAAGCGATAATTATTTGCTTCCCGGGTGAGTTCGAAGGAAAAATCGGTATCTTTATCGGCCACATAGCGACGCAGCAGTTCTTCCGGGCAGAGTGTTACCAGCAGAGCGTGAATGGCCGATCCGGTCAGCGGTTGGCTACTGAGCAAATGGAACTGGCCATGGAGACGCGCCGTGGGCGGATAACCGCTGACCAGGTGCAGGTCGGATGCTCCCAAATCGACAGCCTGCATAAGCAGATCGTAGGCCTGGTTGTTGGAGGGTAAATGAGTGGGTGGCTTGCGTTGCATGGGACATACTCCCAAAGAGTGATCAGTTTGTGTGATCCATCGGTCAGGGAGCGGTGAATAATTGAGCTAAAGTAGTGGATGGCTTATAGTACCAGCCAGAAAAAAGTTCCGGACAAGCGTAGGGCCAAGCTGGTGAGGAATTTCCCATGAATATCACGTTAACCGTCGGATGGATCACAGTGGCGGGTATCGGCAATCTGCTCGGATATGGTCAGGAAATTGCCCCGACCACTCAACCGGCCATTGCGCCGACTGCTACCCAATCCAAATCATTATTAGAAGACCCGGCGCTGAAGCAGGCCCTCACCGAAGCCAGTGAATCTGGTATTCCCCATCGTGAACTGCTGGCATCTACCATTACGCGTATCCTGGAGGAGCAACCTGTCCGCGACTTGAATGATTTCAAGATCGGGGCGCTGACGGTGCTGCGGCACAGCAACAATACGGAGAACCGCATACTGGCCGAGATGTATCTGCGTCTGTTGCAATACCCGCTGATCCGGGAAATAGAATGGCACCGCCGAACCGCAGAACAGATCAAGGTGGATGGCCAAAGGAAGGATTGGCCGGCTGAGGCGTTGATGAACATGCCCGCGCGCAAAAGCAGCAAGGATGATTATTTTCTCACCTCGTTTGGTGTGGTGCGTGGTGACAATCGACTGACGGTTTTATTCGAATTGAATCAACGGCCGTCGGAGAATGAGGCCCGATTAACCTGGGGTCTGGAGCTGACCCAACTGGCGGAAGGATATCAGAACGTAGCCTATCTCGTGAATATCAACCAGGGGACGGCTCAGGTATTCGATGCGGCCGGTAAGGAGTTGCCCTCGCCGGAAGCAGCGAAGATCACATATAAATCGACCGGACGTGTGACGGAAGTGGAGCTTCCGCTAGTCTGTTACAATTCGGATTTACGCAGTGTCTGTGTGCGTGGCTATGTGCAGGATGTGAAAAAGGGTGAAGCGATTGAGCGTACACCCTGGGTGGCGGCACAGACCGGAACCATCACCACTCCTACCGAATTGTTGATCGCTCTGGCGGCCAAGCGGGAGTTGCCCGCCGACAATCCATTGCCGGTGGCGATAGCCCTGCAGGAAGGACTGCTGCTGTCACGCTGCAATCCGGACCTGGCGGAACAGGTACGCAAGGATTCCTCTGATTTTCTGGAATTGGCGTTGGACATCGATGAGCGTCTGGGACTCGCCGAGCAGATGCCCTTGTCTAAAATGACGGCGGCGGCACAGTTATCCTGGGCCTGCCGCTACGACGGATATAAAACAATTGCCACCAGCGATGAATATAAGGCGTTGGTGGTTTCACCGCGAACCCTGGCGGATATGCGCGGCTATGCCGAAGTCAACGGCTGGCTTGGCAGTGATACGCTGGAGCAACTCCGCTTCATGATCACTCAGTTCATGGGCACTCATTTCAAGTCCTATGATTTTCCTGACGCCGATTCCCGCCGGAAGGGTGCGGAATACATCGATGATCGTCCGGATGCTTATTATGAGTACGAGGGCAAAAAATATCTTGCTTATCGCGATGTGGATATCAACCTTCGCTGGGCGATGTTTGTCTATAAGAATGAATTAAAAGGCAACTGGGAACAAGGCCGACATGTGGAGCGGATGCTGGCCAAAGCAATCGGGCTGGTGAGTGTGTCGGCAGGATATCATGCCGCCGGCGAGGAGACGGCCTTCAACCTGGTGTTCGACAGCAAAATCAAACGCTGGTTTCCGCTGGGTGGTGATCCGGAAAAAACGGACGCCAAAGCGAAGTATCAATTTCATTGGTGTCGTCCCTGGCAGCGTCCGGAACGGTTTGTTTTCTGGAACGATCAACCTGAGAAGCTGCCGGAAGGAATCTGTCGTGGGCTGCTGCAGTCGGCGGTGGACGAGGTCAGCGGACGGCAACTGGCCACCAATCTCAGCAAGGGTATACCGGATAACCAGATCGAGAAATTATTACTGATGCCGATCGATTTGAAATAAGCAGCAATTAACAACAGGACATCTGCTCGCGGTTATAATGAACCATACCTCGCTGTTTCACTCAGCGCGGAGAAATACCATGGCACGCGAAATATACGTCCTGCTCGGAACGGGTCTGCTATTTCTGGTGGGTTGCGATATCAGTATCGATATTCCCGACTATCCGGAAGCGAGTACGGATTATTCCGAATCGGCTTCGTTTGCCGGAATTGAGGAGCTGCACATTGACTGGCTGGCGGGTGATATTGTGCTGCTTGTCAATCCGGAAGCCACGAACATTACGGTTACCGGGACTAAGCAGGCCACTGCGGAAACCGAAGACGAAGCGGAACTCTTTCTGGCTGGTATTGATGTCGATCTCACTGATGTGGGTGACGGGTTGATGACGATCGAAATGCAGGTGCCGCAGGTCAGCGGTTTCGCAGATTTTTCAGCCTCTGCCGAGGTGACGATTCCGGTGGGAGTGATTCTGACGATCCACAATCCAGAGGGTGATGTGCGTCTGACCGGCAACAATCATCTGACTACCGTAACGGTAAGCGATGGCAATGTGACCATTCGTGAACAACAGAGTGGCCACGTGCAGGTGACCGGTGATGAAGGTGACATCGATATCGAATCACGTAACGGCAATATAACGGTTGAGCTGGTACAGGGGACGGTGACGCTTAAGTGCGAACCATCCCTCAATGCCCAGTTGCGTGTCGATTTGTTGACGGGCATTGTTAATCTGGCGGTGGACGAGGATTTTGGTGCACAGATGGTGGTAGAGGTCGATTCCGGCGACTTGGATCTTGATCTGGAAGGATTCCCAGTCAGCGATCTGGTGGTGGACGATGATCAGGTTTCTGCGACACTGGGTGATGGCACCGGCCTGATCGACATCCGGGTGGATGGGGGCACGATAATATTTGGGCCACTGACTGAAAATCTCTTTTGAGCAAACCGTAGTCATGCCGGGCGACAACCGGCGTGAGCAGGTGTCCGCGCTGTTCAGCCTATTCGCTCTCTAAGTGTATAATTGTTGATTAGATGATCGCGACGGTCTTGAGGACAATCTCTGCGGAGTCGCTTTGGCTGGCGTCGAAGCTGCTCGAACCATTGAGACCAGCCTGATCCAGTGCGGTAGTGCAACCCGTCGCCGGCAGCAGACCCAGCGTTCCCGCACTCATGATCATTCCCATGACGATGGCTTTGACTCGTTTCACCACTTAACACCCCCTGTGTGCGACTTTCTTCAGGGGGCGAAGCACAAATTATTCGTACGAGATGAACCAATCTCGTCGGCGTTCCGACTTAGCGGTGTGCAGTTGGAGAGTGAGCCTCGACAGGCCCTGAAGAAGTGGCACAACGAATTATAATTCCGTGGAGTCAGGATATAGGTGAGACTCTCGGAACAGACCACAACCAGTTCTACGACCACGCCAAAGATATAATTCGATTTCTGCGGCGCACATCTATCGGGTTTAAGCTGGGCAAAATACTCCGATCAATGAGACGAAGTGCTGTAAAAAATCACATTATCGGCCATGGGAAAGCGATTAACGAAGCGAGGCACGCACGGTGGGGTGAGGGGAGTTTGCCAGAATATGCTCCAGATCGGCCAGATAACTGATGGTCCAGGTGGGTTGAATGAAGTGATAATCTTCTTCGGGCCAATAAGTGTCGATGCGGGGATGGCGGATCAGCGCAGTGGTCATGCCCAGTCGGGCGGGTCCGAGAACATCACCAATCGGCCAATCCCCGACAAAAAGTATTTCTTCGAACTCGATGGATTCCCAGCCAGGCAAACGCCGAAGCTGTCCCAGCGCATCAAAATATATTCTCGGGTTGGGTTTGCGATAGCCAACCTCACTGGAAAAGGTAAAGGTCTGCAATCCGGCACGTAAACCCAGACGGTCGAGTTGCTGGAGGCAGTATGAGGCCGGGGCGGTGACGTTGCTGACCAGCCCGGTCGCCAGGCCCAGACGCTGTAGATTGATCAACACTTGATCGGCATGGTCGAGCAAGGAAAGTCCGTTAATCCAGTTATTCCAGAAAATACTCAGTACTTCAGTCAATAGCGCGGTGGTGATCAGCGGTTGATCGATGAGCCGCATGCTCAGCCACTCCCGTAACATCTGCGGAACATCAAGCTCAGGGTAAGTGGGGGCGGCATAATTCTGCTGCCGTGAAGCCAGCTGATAAGCATGAATAAATTCTTCCGCCGCCTGGGCAGATAATATCAGACCCTGCTGTTGCAACCGGGCAAAAGCCTGCCGGGCACAAGTGAGCATGATCTGGCCTTCCTGATTGACGTTAGCCAGTGTGTTGCCCCAGTCGAAAAGTACCGCGCGAATAGGTCCTGATTTCATCTCAATTTTCCGCACTAAATTTCTTGCCGAATATTTGCCCTGCAGGTATTATTTCGGATGAACAGCATGATTTTCCTGATGTTTGTTGTCCTCATCAGAGAATCCACTAAGAAGAGGTTCAGAATATGAAGATTTCGATTACCTACTGCGTGCAGTGAGACTACACTCCCAAAGCCGCCAGTTTGGCGGACACCATTCGTGAACAATTCGGCATAGAATCGGAAATGATCAAGGGTTCCGGCGGGATATTTGATGTGCAGGTTGATGGTCAATTGATCTTCAGCAAGCATAAGGTTGGCCGATTCCCTGAACATCAGGAAATTGTCGATCTCCTGAAGAAACGCCAGTAAAATAACAAACAGCAGGCCGCGGCTTATCGGTTTGACCCCCATCGCCGCCACGAGTCCGAATAACTCTCTCCTGGGCGTGTCGGCGTCATAAACGTCCCAGTTTAGCCACTCACCATATTTATCAAAGAATTTTATCTTATATTTTCGTGTTCGAGGGGAAGCTGCGCTGTCGGGGTAACCATCTTATTACGCGGCGTACGAATATGTTACGGCGTTGGAGTTTAAGCGCTAGAATAGGCCTATTCTTATTTACCAGCCTGCTGGTGATGGGTACGCTGTGCGCTCTGGTCGCGTTGTATCAACACCAGGCGAAAGTACAAAAAGATTTTGAACGGCATGTGCGTTGTGTAGCCGAATTGTGTCGCACCATTCTGGAACAGCCAGCCGGCGGCGAGCACTGGGGTTTGTTGCGGTCCGTCTTGCAGACCGGATGGCGAGACGGCAACTGGTCTGATGCGGGCTTGATAAATGAGCGCAAAGTACTGGTTTCGGCGCAAGTAGAACATGAGGGCGTAGAAGCTGAATTTGCACTCAATCGACCGGGTCTACTCGATTTACTGGCAGCGCAGAAAGCCGATGATCGACCCTTGATCCATGTGGATTCATCCACTGCTCGGCTGGAAGCAATCATTGCATATAACGGGCCGTCCAGCTCGCAGGAACAATACCTTTATATCTATCGTAACACCAGCTTCTGGTCAGGAGATCATTGGCGGGTGTTCTGGCGGAGTTGGCAATTGGGTTTGCTGCTGGCAGTTGCAGCGGCTGTAGCCGGTAGTCTCTGGCTAAGAAAAAACATGCTGCAACCCATGCAGCGCTGGCAGAAACATATTCGACAACACGGCCTGAAAGAGGGGCACAGCACTCGATTGCTGGGGGAACTCGAACGGTTGGCCAAATCAGTGGCTGGTGCGGCCCGCCAACTGCTGACCGAAGAACGCCAGGTGCAGTCCGATCTGGAGGGGGAACTCAATCGACTCAATAAGGAAACCCACCTGCAACACAATTTGTTGCAGCAGCTCATGCAGGATTTGAAGGTGTCAATGGCCGGCATCCTGGGCCACGCGGAATTGTTGATCAATGGTGACCCCAAGCCGGCGGATCGAATCAATTACATCCGGGCGATACAAAAAGATGCACGGCGGATGAGCCGTCTGGCGCATCAGCTGGCTGAGGCGCTGCAGTTTATCGGTCGGCAAAATGATCCGGAAGAGTTAGAAGCGGCGATGGCGCAATTGCATCTCATTGTCCAGCAGTTGCAGGATGGCACGAATTCGATGCCCGATCTGAGCGATACCGCTTTTGGACAACGTGTCGTTTTTGAACCTGCGAAGAACATGGCTGCTGCATCAGACAGTACGACAGTCACTGAGGAATCGCCCGCTCCGATCCGTTCCCGGATGAGCGGCAATGTTCTGCTGGTCGGGCGACGGGATAGCGCCACTAGGGATCTCCTGCGCGAATTGGGGGAGATCGGTATACAAACCATGTGGGTACCGGATGAATTTGCCAGCCGAAAGGAACTGAGCGAGGGTGGTTATGATCTGATTGTCGTCAGCATGATGCGCCAGGATCGCTACACTCTGGAATTGCCGGCCAAATTGCGCTGCTGGGCGCCAGTCATGCCGCTGGTCGCGCTCGTTCCCGAGGCCCAGCGCGGTGAAGGTGAACAATGTCGTCAACTGGGCTGCGATGAGTATATTTATACTCCGATCACGCGGAGGGCACTCGTAGCGACGCTGGGTAAATATCTGGCTTTCTGGCCGATAAATCAGGAATCGTGATCACCAATTAAAAACACTTCGAACTGCCGTGAATGTGGAGGTCGCAAGGGCATCACTTTCAGATTGCACACGTGTAATCAACGGCACATTGATAACGTCCATACTCATTGCGAAAACAGATCCAGCTGATTCAAATCCTGTACTCTGAACAGGGCCACCAGCCGGGCCCGCTCCGGGTGACGATTGGACGCCCCGCTGTGCAATACCAGACTATGAAATATGAGCAGATCACCGGCTTGATATTGGTCGGGGATGGTCACACTCAGGTTGGCCAGAAATTCATCGGTGAGCGTGTAATCGAAGCGACGTTCATGCTCGGTTTTTGTAAACGGGACTTCGGTCAGGCGATGTGAACCAGGGGCGATCTGCAACAAACCCATCTCCGCAGAAATATTCACCAGCGGCATCCAGAGCGTATAGGAAGCGCGGGTTCCCTGATTATACAGATAATCATGATGCCACTCGATCACGTTTTTATCATCAGCATAACGATCCAGGCGCATCTGCACCCGTGGCCATACACCGATGCTCTGGGATTGCAGCATAGTCCGGGATAATTTCTGAAATCTGGCATGATTGGGTAAAGCCAATAGTGAGGGCAACTGCTGGAGTCGGTCATAGAGCGTGCTCTGCCAGTCGGGTCGCTGCTGCAGGAGGGTCACCAGCAGGCGATCCAACTGGTGCGGTGGGTGAACGGGCAGCGACTGGCCGAGTGCCTGGTAAAAAGCAGAAGCCAGTTTTGTGATATCCTCGTTGATCGGCTGCAGGTCATCAGCAGTAAAAAAGCCGCGTATCAGCGCTACTCCATTTTCCTGTACCGATCGTATGCCTGACGGAGTGTTAATGTGGTCAGCAGACATGATCCAGTTTTCATCGGTTGACGGCGGTTCAAGGAGTGTAGACTTGAAACTGCTTGGAGACATGTCTTTATCCTTAAAAAAAACCGTGAAATTATAATGAGTCGGTTAGTTTATCGGCCGGTAAAGTGGACCACATTAGAGCCAATTCCCATGTGATAGAACGTGATGTGTCGTTGATTTTATGGGCGAATGACAGTTGACTGATGCAGGAGATAGCGTTGCGTGATAAACAAGATTATGGCTGCCGGAATAAGTGACAACAGGCTGGCGGCCATGAGGTAGTTAACCCAGTCGCCTTCCAGTGTGCGATACATGCGCAAGCCCAGCGGCAGGGGGAATAACTCCACGCTCTGCAAATAGATCAGCGGGTGGAGAAAGTCCTGCCAGTGATAAGCAAAATTGAGAGCCAGTACGGTGACAATCGCTGGTTTGGAAAGGGGCATGATGATCCGCCAGAAAACCTGCGGTTCACTCGCACCATCAATCCGCCCGAGATCGCTATAAGCAGACGGCAGTTGGCGGAAGAACTGTCGGAAGAGAAAAATATAAAACACTTCAACCGCCAGAAAACTGGGGACGATCAACGGTTTGTAACTGTCCATCCAGCCCAGTGTTTTGAAGAGCAGAAAATGGGGGATGAGATAAACATGGCCGGGTATCACCAGCACGATCAGCACCAGAGCCAGGCAAAGTGATCGACCACGCCAGCGCAATCGAGCGAGGGCATATCCAGCGAGCGAGGTGCTCCACAGTGTACCCACCACCGCCAGAAGCGAAAGAATCAGACTATTCAGTAGAAAGCGATTGTACGGCAGCTTGATAAGAGCCTGTTGATAATTATCCCACTGCGGCTGGGCCGGCCAGAGCGGTGCACGCGGATTATAGACCTGTTCCAGAGGCTGCAGCGAAGTCGAAAAAGCAGCCAGAAGCGGCAATGCCAGCAGCACGCCGACGATGATCAGCAGGAGATATCTCCATAACTTTCTCATCCGCGCACCTCGTAATAAATCCAGCGTCTGCTCAGTAACAGCGATACAATCGAAAACAACAACAGCATCGCCGCCAGTATCCAGGTAATGGCCGAAGCGTAACCCCAGTGATTAGGCAATTCAAAAGCCTGTTCGTACAGATAAATCATGATCAGTAACAAGCCATCCTGCTGCGACCAGTGCTGCAGCAGAAAGGCATCGCTGAAGGTGCGGGTAGCGGTGATGGTTGCGGTGATGATGTTGAAGAGGAGAGCCGGCGAAATCAGCGGCAGCGTGATCTGACGAAAGGTGGTCCAGCGACCGGCCCCTTCCAGCCGAGCGGCATCATACAAATGTCGCGGAACCAGGCACAAGGCAGCCAGAAAGATCAGCATCGCTCCGCCGCAACTCCAGCTATCCATCAGGGCCAGCGCCGGTTTGCACCATAACGGATCGTACAGCCAGCGCGGCGGCTGCCACTCCGGAAGTGAAAACCCCAGCCAGCCGATAGCTTGGCCGATCATTTTGTAGCCGGTGATCAGGCTGAGATTGATCCAGCCGGTTTCGGGATTAAACATCCATTGCCAGACCAGAATGGTTCCCACGCCACCGATGAAATAGGGCAGGTAGTATGCGGTACGGAAAAAGCTGATGCCCCGCAACGGCTGATGCAGCAACTGGGCCAGCAGCAAAGCGATAGTCAGGCTGAGTGGAACTGACATTATGGTATATATCAACGTATTGAATAGCGCGTGGAAAAATCGCGGATTCTGCGGTCGTCCGCCCAGCCAGGTCCAGGATGCCGGATCTTTCGGCGTGATCGTGTAGGAATAATCAATCGCCAGAAGTTGTTCATAGTTTTTCCAGCCGACCCAGTGAATCTGTTTCCAATCGTTTCCGGTACATTCACAAAAGGATAATCCAGCGGAGAAGAGAATCGGGCCTAGTTGTAACAGGGTAAAGCCGATTACCCAAGGCCAGAGAAATTGCCAGATGCTGCGCTGCGTTCTCATGGTGCTGGATAATTCTGCCGGATCACCGGCTCGTTGGCCAATTCGTTCAGAAATTCGGCCACGCTTTGTTTACCACTCAACAGGGTGGACACCCGGCGACTGATCAATTTGTTGATGTCCTTCCAGTGCGGAGTGATCTGATGCAGTCGGGCATAGGCCAGCGCTTCGATAAATGGCTGGAGTGGTGGCGCCACGGTAAGTTTTCCTATGGTATTACCGGGTGGAAAGAAACGCTGCGAGTTGAGGATCACTTGCTGCACGTCCGAACTATTGAGAAACAGCAGAAAAGTGCGAGCTTCTTGCTGTATTTGTTCCGGCAGATCCTTGCGGACAACCAGCCCGTCCCAGGTGAGGCGGGTCCAGCGACCGCCCGGGCCACGAGGTATGGGCATGACACGGTATTGGCCCTTCAAAGAGGAATTTTCTACCAGCGGAATAAACCAGGGGCCGTTAATGACCATCGCCACCCGCCCGCTGAGAAAAGCAATATCCTGACGCATCTGGCCCAGTTCACCCGGTGCCGGACAAACCTTTTCGACGCACAACAAATCCTGATACAACTGCCACGCCTGCTCAGCAGCGGGGCCGTTCATGACCCAGTGCGAGCGTGAAGCATCAAACAGATCAGCCCCTATGGACCAGAAGAAGGACTGAAAATAACCCCACCAGGGATGCCAGAAGCCGAACTGCTCGCAACGGCCATCCCCGTCTTTATCAAGGGTCAGTTGCCGGGCCAACTGTAGGAACTGTTCGATGGTCCATTCGTCGGTCGGCAGCCGCAGCGGCCCATGAATTTGTTCAGCCTGCTGCAGTGCTTGCAGATTCAAATAGATCAGCAGGCAACCACCGCTGACGGGTACGCCATACTGCACATCATCCCACCGCAACGATTCACGCGCCGTCGTTACCCAGGCCTGTGTCAGAATCTCCAGATCTTCAGGCGTCAGCAATTTGTTCAGCGGTAATAGATGATTATCCACATAATAAGGAAGCGATTCATCCTGCAGAAGAAAAAGGTCGGGAGTATTTCCGGCGAGTATTTGACGTTGCAACCGGCCTTCATATTCCCCGCCAAAACCAGGGGTGTACTCCGGAATTATTTTGATCTCCGGATGTTGGGCATGAAATAACTGCAGGATCACCTGCCAGGTCTGATAGTCCTGATAATTTCCATAAAACGCCAGGCGAATGGTCGAAGTGTCGAATGACTGGAAACGGCTAAGCAACAGCTCCTGAAACAGCCAGCTGGTCAGGAGCAGTGCAGTTGACAACTTCAGCCAGCGCATGAGAAATTCAATTCAGCAGGGTGATTACTGAGGCCATATCCAGATTCAAGGTGGTCAGTTCGCCATCAGGCTTTTTCAGACGGAGGCGCGGCAGCCAGAGCTTATCTCTCCTGCCATGAGCATACCAGCTACCGGTCGGTTCCAGCTGAATGGAGAGTACCTCGCCTTCCACTGCTGTCGTCCAGACGCCGTCGCGCTGCACGATTTGCTGTTCGATACGGACGCGTTGTCCCGGTGTCAGTGATGTGGGCTGCAGGGTGGTCATGCCAGATCATTATGCCTCACCCCCGGCTGATTGCAACTCCCCGCTTCGCTGGTCACCGAATATCTGTTGCGCAAACGATTTCAGATCGGGGAATTCAGCATCGGGTATTCCCGGTCCGGTCGTTTCACCCCGGCGGTTGATCCAGACGGAGGTGATGCCCAGTTCATTACAGGGCAGGATGTCATGATAGCGGCTCTGGGCGACATGCAGAATGGCTGATCGGGGGTAACCGGTACGTTGTAAAAGTGTCTGCCAATGAGCATGGGCCGGCTTGTAGGAGTGGACCTGTTCAGCAGTGATCAGTTGCTTAAAGGGGATGTTCATCCGCCGCAGTGAATGATTCAACAATTTATCATCAATATTGGATAGGATGCCCAATTCGAATTTTGAAGATAATTTCGTCAGTGCTGGAATCGTGTCCGCGAATGGCCGCCAGTCAGCCAGAGAGTCAGCCAGTCGCGGTGCGACGGATTGGCTGATAGCCAGTTCGGTGAGCAGTTGCTGTTGTGAATCAGATAGTACCTGACGATAAGGACGCCAGGGCGGTTGCTCGTGCGTTGCTTCAATGGCCAGGTAGCGATCAAACAGCGCCTCGGACCAGGTGACCTGGACATCAGCCAGCAGGTCGCGCAGGGCGGTACGAATGCCGCTCTCCCAGTCAATCAGCGTGCCGTAACAATCGAACGTCAGCAATCGAAATTCGTCAACACTGAGCATGTCGATCACTCCCGATATAACCTGCAAGCGGCTGGTATCTGGAGCATTATAAGGTTAAAATAAGGGATTGCCGATGGCACCTGTGCAGGTCGAACTGGTCCGGGCGGGCTGCGTCCCGCGATGCCTTTCACAGGCTGATTTTAGTTGTTGCTGCTGAGGGTTTTTATGGCGGATATTCCCGAACAGATCATCGTCCAGCCCATCACCGAAGAGATGGCGGATTCCTATCTGACCTACTCGATGAGCGTGATCATGGCTCGGGCGCTGCCCGATGTGCGTGACGGATTGAAACCCTCGCAACGGCGAATTCTGGTGGCCATGAATGATCTGAACCTGGGGCCTCGCGCCCAGCATCGTAAATGTGCCAAAATCGCCGGTGATACTTCCGGTAATTATCACCCCCATGGCGAACAGGTGATCTATCCCACACTGGTGCGACTGGGCCAACCGTGGAACATGCGTTACATGCTGGTAGACGGGCAGGGCAATTTCGGTTCGGTCGACGGCGACCCGCCCGCAGCCATGCGCTATACCGAAGCCCGCATGACCAGCGCCTCCATCGAAATGCTGCAGGATCTGGAACTGGAAACGGTGGATTTTGAGCCGAATTATGACGAAACACGCGAAGAGCCGACCGTCCTGCCCTCCAAATTTCCCAACCTGATGGTGAATGGTTCGACCGGCATCGCGGTCGGTATGGCCACCAACATGCCCCCGCACAATCTGCGGGAGGTGGTTGATGGACTGCTTCGGCTGATAGATGAACCGGAAGTGACGGTGGATGAGTTGATGGAAGTGATCCCCGGGCCCGATTTCCCGACCGGCGGTATCATCTGTGGCCGCCTGGGGATTCGTGATGCTTATCGCACCGGTCGCGGTGCGGTGGTCATTCGGGGACGATTATTGGTGGACGAAGGCAAAAACGGTAAACGCCGGATCGTGATCACCGAAATCCCCTACATGGTGCTGCGTTCGACGATTGTCGAGAAGATCGCCGAATGCATCAAAGAAGGGACTATAAAAGATGCGAGCGATGTGATTGATGCGTCGGATCGGCGAAACCCGATCCGCATCGAAGTGGAATTACGTAAAGATGCCAATGAAGATGTGGTGATCAACCAGCTTTACCAATATACGCCGCTGCAATCGGCGTTTCACGTCGCCAACGTGGCGCTGGTGGGTCGCCAGCCGCGCACGCTCAATCTCAAGCAGTTGCTGGAGCAATATCTGCTGCATCGCCGCGAAGTGATCCGGCGGCGGACCAGCTACCTGCTCCGCAAGGCGCGGCAACGGGCCCATATTCTGGAAGGACTGATCCTGGCGGTCAGTGATATAGACGCGCTCATCGAGTTGATCAAACGTTCGCCGGATCCGAAAACCGCGCGGGCGGCACTGATGGCCCGGCCGCTGCGTTTGATCGAACAGGAAACGTTGCAGCGCCTCTTGCCGGAAGCCTTTCTGAACCGGATGCGCGGCACCGATCAGTTTATGACCCATGTGCAGGCAGACGCCATTCTGGCCATGCAGCTGCAACGCCTGACCGGCCTGGAAATTGAAAAGCTGGGGGGGGATTACGCCAGACTGATCGAAGAAATCGAAGGCTATGAACTGATCCTCCGCGACGAAAAGCGGGTGCTGGACATCATCCGCGAAGATTTGCAGGAAATGCGCGATAAATATGGTGATGCCCGGCGGACCGAGATCGCCGAAGCGGCGGGTGAATTCTCCATCGAAGAACTGATTCCCGATGAAAACGTGATTGTGACCATCAGTCGCCAGGGTTATATCAAGCGGATTGAGCTGGATACTTATCGTCGACAGGGACGCGGCGGGCGGGGGGTGCGCGGCAGCGAAATCCGCGAGGGGGATTACCTGCAATATCTGTTCACCGCCAGCACGCATGATTACCTGCTCTTTTTCACCACGCGCGGGCGGGTTTATTGGCTGAAGGTTTACGATGTGCCGGCGATGTCGCGTACCTCTCGTGGCCGGTCCATCGCCAATCTGGTCAGCTTCCAGTCCAACGAGGCGCTGCGAGCAGTATTACCGGTACGGAAATTTGAAGAGAATTATCTCTTTTTCGCCACGACCAAGGGTGTGGTCAAGAAAACACCGCTGGCGGCTTATGCGAATCCGCGAAACAGCGGGATCATTGCCATCACGCTCGATCCGGATGATGAACTGATCAACGTCGAGCAGACCAGCGGCAATGATCAGGTGGTGCTGGGTTCGCGCGAGGGAATGGCCATCCGTTTTGAGGAGAAGGATGTGCGGGCCATGGGGCGTAGTGCCCGCGGTGTGCGCGGCATGGAGCTGGATGGTGATGATCGCGTGGTGGATATGTGCGTGATCTATCCTGGCGATTCTCTGCTGACCGTCTGCCAGAATGGATATGGCAAGCGCACCAGTATCGATGAATATCGACTGATCCGGCGCGGCGGGAAAGGTGTAATCAATATTAAAACGACGGAGCGCAACGGCCAGGTGGTGGCGCTCAAAGCCGTGCAGGATCAGGATGAACTGATGATGATCACTGCTCAGGGAATCTTGCTGCGAACCGGACTGGAGGCCGTGCGCGAAATCGGTCGAGCGACTCAGGGAGTGAAGATGATCCGAATTGATGAAGGTGACCAGCTGGTTGCGGTTACCCGCATCGCTCGAGAAGATGACGAGCCTATCGAAGAACTGAGTGACGCACCCGGCACCAAACAAGTTGAAGATAAGATACCAGACCCATCTGAATCTCAAAATAATGCTGCGGATGATGTTACGGATGGCGACGAAAATACGCCCGCATGATTTTTGTGCAGCGACAACCGAACAGGCCGGTATAATCTGCATCAGTGCATTAAACTCTTCGCCAATGGAGTGGCTGATATGTTGAAAAAGTTTCGGCTGATCATCTGCGGATGTGCATTGGGATTGCTGCTGAACGGTGAAAACCTGCAAGCCCAGGAGGCTGTGGCGGGAAGTTCCGGCAGCTGGCAAAACGCTAAAGGTGAAGCTGTAGCGGCACGGCGACCAGGTTTGTGGATACAGGCCGCACTGGGCGGTCCGGAAATCACCCAGACCCAGGAAGAAGCCGAAGCTCCAAACCGGTTGCAGCAACTCACCATTGATACACTCAACATTCTCTTTCAGGGGCTGAATCAACTGATCCCGCTGTTACCGCAACTGCTGGGCGGCAGCGATGTGCCGGCTGGGGTGAATGATGTCATCATTACCGAGATTGCCAACAACGGCACTAATACCTTCATTGAATTGTACAACCCCGGGGCGGTGCGGATACTTCTGGATAATTGGGCACTGTGTATTGTGAACGAGTGTACCACGGAAAACGAGCTGGCGGGGCGTGTTCTGGAAGGACGGCAACTGGTTGTTCTGCAGCTGGGGGGGACGCTGGACGGCGATATCGCTAATGGTGTTGTGACGATCCAGGTTGGTGCTACCGCGGATGACCTGGGACTGTATGATTTTACCGGTACCACGCAGCGCGATCCCGATGATCAGACTTCGATCGTGGATTATCTGCAGTGGAGTACGACCACGCAAAGTATCGGCGGCCTGGAGGATATTGCCGCCGCCGCCGGACTCTGGGTACGGGGGACGCGCATCCGCAGCAGTCTGGCCAACCGTTCATTCCAACTGGCGGAGAATCGGCTTTCCGCCGGGGGATCGGCTAATGATTACCAGATTCTTGATTTCAACGCCGATTCACTGGGAAGCCTTCAACCGGCCACGACCACCCAACCCTCGACCACTGAACAATAGACTGGCTGGATTCTGAGATATTACGAGCGTGTTGATTATAGTTGCTGATGATGCTTGCGGAGCAGCAGCAATCCGCCAATAAAGCAGACCACCGCACCCACGAACACACCTAATGGATAGGGTACCAGTGGATTGGCGGCGTCGGGCGCGGGCATGTTGAGCCAGGTCGTAACTTGATCATTGATCGGCTTCCATTCCATCAGAAAACTCAACCCGTTGTGCATGAAGTGCATGATCATGGCCGGCCAGATGGCTCCGGATTGCCAAACCGCATAGGCCAGCACCAAGCCAAGCAGGAACGTAATCGCGAAGCGCTGGGGGGCGAAATGATAGACGGCAAACACCGTCGCCACCGTGATCAACGTCGGCCATTTGCGGAATACCTGGCCCAACCCGGTTTGCAGCATCCCGCGGAACAGCAATTCTTCACAGATGGCTGGCATCAGCGCCAGCAGTACAACCGCCAGTAATGGCGACAAGGTGGAGTAATCGGCATCGAGTTTGAGGGCATCGGTGACAAACTGCTTCATGCCCATGATGTCGAACCGCCACTGAAAAACCATAATCTCGCGGCCCAGAACCCAGGTGCTGATGCCGATCAACAGCGCCGCCAGCAGGTATCGACCCGCCACCGGTCGCCACCGGAACGTGTTGACCAGGTTCACGCGGTAATATTTTATGAGCAGTACCGGAACCACGCCGAAAACCAGCACCATGAGCAGCATCAGCAGAATCAGGTCGTGAATCGGATTCTCGAATACATTGCGCGTGCCCACCTGTATGTAAAACCAGATGGGAAACAGCAGGGTGACGTAGAGCAATACCATGGTGAGCGTGGGATATTCACGGGCCCGGATCATGCGCCGGTCAAACTGGGCCCGCCAGGAACCGGAATCAGCAAAAAGCACCGCTTCCTGCCCGAAAATTTTAACCGCGACGGTGATGGCCGTCAGGGCGTAGAGACAGGTGGAGAGAACCACCGCCAGCATGGCGCTGATGGGTACGTTACCGATCAGCAGTTCGCGAGTCAGCAGCACCATGTTGGCCACCGGTAGAACCGACATGACCGCATCGAGGTGGGCACCGGGCATGGCGGCGATGGCGGCGGGCATCAGCGCAGCGATGATGACCGGGGTGATGTAATTCTGGGCTTCCTTGAAGGTGCGGGCAAAACTGCAGACTGCCAGCAGCAAGGCGGAGAACATCAGCGACAGGGGAATCAGGCAGAGCAGCACCATCGGCAGGGCGGTCAGCGGTACGATGACTTCGGAGTCGTCGGCAATCGCCTGGCCAATACCGCCCAGTTGCAGGGTCAGGCCCATGCTGGTGAGGTTCAGTACGGCACCGATCAGTGATACAGTGACCACCACCAGAAATTTTCCACCGATGATTTCTCCGATGGGTATCGGGCAGACCAGCAGTGTTTCCAGTGTGCCGCGTTCGCGCTCACCGGCGGTGAGGTCGATGGCCGGATAAATAGCCCCGGTGATGGTCATCAGGATCAGCACGATCGGAACGATCTGGCCCAGAAGTGAACCGCCGCGCTTCTCCGCCGAGGCGATGTCGATTTTTTCCACCTCAAACGGGTGGATCAGTTCAAGAGGTAGTCCAACTTCGACAATTCGCTGGTTGGCTTCAAATTCACCGGTTCGGCGAATGACAGCCTGCAATCGTTGGCCGGCGATTTGACTGGCGACGCGTGATGAATCGATGATGATTTTAAATTTCTGTTTGAGCTGATGGGGTTTGTTCAGGTCGTCAATATTATCCAATTCAAAGATCAATCCGACCGCAATATCCTGTGTATTAATCAGAGCCTCAATGTTGCTGCGTAACGGTTCTACCGCGATGACGCTGTTGCCCAGTGCTTCCGGCTCATCGTATGCAAGACCCGTTTGTTCAGCTTCTTTTTTTTTCAATTCTTCGCGCTGGGTATCGGGAAGGAGTATTTCATCCTGCAGCCAATGACCAATGTTCTCGGTTTGCACTCCGATCTTGATCTGCTGGGCTTTGATCTGGCTGGATTGCAGACTAGCCAGCCACAAAGCCGCCATCATCAGACCTGGGTAGAGTACGATCGGGACGATCACCATGGCGATCAGGGTCCGCCGATCGCGCAGGATATCGAGCAGATCCTTGGTATAGAGGCGGAAAATTCGTGTCCGATTGAGCATAATTATCCACTCAGACGCATACCGGAAAGGTCGGAACCCTGCCGGCTGATAATGGTTAAGAAAACATCGACCAGGCGTTCGGCCCCGCTGAGTTTGCGCAACTGGGCCAGGGTGCCCTCAGCCACCAGTTGGCCCTGGTGCAGCAGGCCGATCCGCGTACACATATCTTCCGCTTCATGCAGATAATGGGTCGAAAGAATAATGGACTTGCCCTGATCGCGTTCGCGCAGAATGAAATCGAGTATGATTCGATTGGTGAGAACATCGAGACCAAGGGTAGGCTCATCCATGATCAGGATCGGCGGATTGGCCACCAGTGAACGGGCGATATTGGTGCGTTGCCGCTGTCCGGTGGAAAGTGCCCCGCAACGCTCGTTGGCGAAGGCGTGCATCTGCAGCCAATCGATCAGTTGATCCGCTCGAGTGGTAGCTGTAACACGATCATGCCCGTGCATCTCGCCAAAAAAAATCAGCGTTTCACGCGGTGAAAGACGCGGGTAGAGCGCGGTATTAGCCGTCAGAAATCCGATCTGCGTTTTGACCCTGGCTGGATCGCTGCAGACATCCACACCATTGATCAGGGCCGTGCCGCTGGTGGGTGACATCATGCCGCTGAGCATGCGCAGTGTAGTGGTTTTCCCGGCGCCGTTGGGGCCGAGCAATCCATATATCTCTCCCGCAGCCACTTGAAAGCTCAATCCATTGACGGCGTATTTCAAGCTGCCGTTGGCTTGCGGAAATGTTTTGACGAGGTTGTTAACAGCTACCATATTCATGTCATTCAATCCGTAGCACCGTCAATCGATCCGACCGGTTATCAGGTGTATGTCGGATCGTGCGGGGCTTGTAGTGTAACGATTGCGGGTGACTTGTCTTGAGGAAAAGTTCTGCGACAATGGACATCATAAAGACCGGATGATGATCCGGCTTGACCGGATGATTGATCTGATTGCATCTACTGATATGGCAATACATTAGGAGCATTGCAATGGCGACCACGCGGATTGAAAAAGACAGCATGGGTGAAATGCAGGTTCCGGCGGATGGTTATTGGGGTGCTCAGACCCAGCGGGCGGTGGAGAATTTTCCGATCAGTGGCTATCACTTCGGGCGACGTTTTATCCGGGCGATGGGCTTGATCAAACGGGCGGGGGCGCGGGTCAACGTGACGCTCAAGAAGCTGGACCCCAAAATTGCTCAGTTGATTGAACAGGCTGCCAATGAGGTGATCGAAGGGCAGCTCGACCGCCATTTCGTACTGGATATATTTCAGACCGGTTCCGGAACCAGCACCAATATGAATGCCAACGAGGTGATCTCCAATCGGGCCATTGAATTGGCCGGCGGCAAGATCGGTTCGCGTGATCCGGTGCATCCCAATGATCATGTGAACATGGGCCAGTCGAGCAACGATGTGATTCCGGCAGCGATTCATGTGGCCTGTGCGGAAGCACTCAAGTATGACCTGGTACCGATGCTGGAGAAATTGCAGCAGGTACTGGATCAGAAAGCTCAACAATTCGATTCGATCATCAAGATTGGCCGAACCCACCTCCAGGATGCGACGCCGATCCGTCTGGGACAGGAGTTTTCCGGCTATGCTGCCCAAGCCCGACTGAGCGTCGAGCGCGCCCATCGAGCCATCGTTGCGTTGCGTGAACTGGCTATCGGCGGGACCGCCGTTGGGACGGGTATTAATACTCATCCTGAATTTGCCCGGCGGGTGTGTGTGGATTTAACGCAGTCCACGGGAATTGAGTTTGTCGAAGCCCGCAACCATTTTGAATCCCAGTCGGCCAAGGATGCCTTGGCAGAGGCGTCGGGATTGCTGCGCACGGTGGCCATCAGCATGACCAAGATCGCTAACGATATTCGCTGGCTGGCCAGCGGGCCGCGCTGCGGAATTGGCGAATTACGTATTTCCGAAACCCAGCCGGGCAGCTCGATTATGCCGGGCAAGGTGAATCCGGTGATGAGCGAGATGATGATCCAGGTGGCCACGCAGGTTCTGGCGGGCGATCAGGCGGTGATGCTGGCCTGCCGCGACAGCATTTTTGAACTGAATGTGATGATGCCGGTGATCGCCCACAATTTCCTGGAGGGCACGCGACTGCTGTCGGCAGCGGTCAAGACGTTTACCGAGCGCTGTGCTCAGGGTATCGAAGCCGATGTGGAACGTTGCAGCGATATGGTCGAAAAATCGCTGGCGATGTGTACCAGTCTGGCACCGGAGATCGGTTACGATCGGGCGGCCGATATCGCCAAGGAAGCCTACAAGAGCGGACGCACCGTGCGCGAAGTAGCTCTGGCTAAGGGTGTACTGGATGCCAAAAAACTGGCCGAGGTGCTGGATCCCACCTCGATGACCCGGCCTCATGAGTAACGGCTGTACGAAACTGGTTAACTGATTTAGTACCCGCTCGCTGGCGCTCGCGGCGCTCAAAAATTTAGTATGACGTATTGAAAACTAACTGAGTTTGGTGAGCCAATCGATTTCGGAACGGCGGGTCAGCAACAGAGTGAAAATGATCGCGATCGCGTAGCTGATCTGAATTGCGGCGATGGTAGCGACTAGCGAGTAGTCCGGCTGCGGGAAGCCGCCATAGCGACTCAACAACCAAAGGCCAGCCACCGTACCGATCGTGGAGAGCAGAATCAGCACCGCAACTAGGCGATGCCATTGCCGCGTGCGCACCGCACCGAACAATCCCGCCAATGCAGCACCCAGCATGACACCGGCGGTGAGCGACATCAAAATTGACCAGCCGATCATCACCGCTCCCTGTACGAAGCGATATCGTTCTATCTGCTGGTTGAGAGCCTGCCATTCGGCTTTTTTCTGCTGGGTCAGCTCTTTCTGGGCGGCTTCCCGTTTGGCGATGTGTTCCTGCCGAGCTGCGAACCAATCATCAAGAATTTTCTGCCGCTGGGCATCTGTCATTTCCGCTGCCAAAGCAGGTGCGCCCAGTTCACTTTCCATATCCGCTGAGTTGACGGCCGGTGAGGATTCAGGTTGCGGAGTGGCATACAACTGGCCGAGGACCAGTCCGGCGTTGACAGTAAGAATGCCCTTGAGGGCATAATTGGCGGACCATAAACCGCCGCCCACCCAGGCACACAACGCCAGCAGGGCGAATAAGCCGCTCAGCCGACGAGGAGTGAGCGAGCGACTTTCCGCCTGGGCCAGTTCGAGCAGGACGGCTTCATAGAGATTATCACGCTGCTGCCACCACATATCAT
Source organism: Phycisphaerae bacterium (assembly GCA_022072405.1). Classification (GTDB taxonomy): domain Bacteria; phylum Planctomycetota; class Phycisphaerae; order UBA1845; family CAIVHJ01; genus JAJVHX01. Next base: position 52,417 of record JAJVHX010000017.1, read on the forward strand.
TAATCCGGTAACCAGTGACGAGGCCCGACACTGATCAAATGACCACCTGTAGTAATCGGAAACTCGCGCAGATAATCCGCAATCATTTGAGGGGTGACCGCGTCAACAGCCGCCAATCGCTCACCAACGGTACGTGGCCGGCCACGATAATCCACATCATCCATCAATTGACTGAGGCGATAGTAGGGGGCTTCACCCTCAATGGCCAGTCCGGTGCGCATCCGGTTTTTGACGCGCTGGACCTCGACCTCGGTGACCCCCTCCCGGGTGATACGTTGCGCTTCCAGACGCAGGGCGGTGAGCAAGGCTGCGGAGTCTGCGGGATCGCATTGACCGGTCAGGATAATGAGTCCGCCATCTTCATATTCCATGCGGAATGCACCCGCGCGCGGTGCGATACCCTGTTGTACGATATTCCAGAAACAGCGTGAATTTTCTCCGCCGAGAATTGATACCAGCACTTCGGCGGTCTCATTCCACGGATCACGGCCGCCCGGACACGGGAAAACCTCGGCGATCACCTGCTGGGTGAAACGCTCCACCACTTTGGCGGATTGTCCAGGGCGAGGTAATGGTGGGTTGCGCGAGGCGGCTGTGATCTGCGCCCGAGGCCATCCACCGCAATAGCGCTCTGCTAATCTGGTGACCTGTAGCGGATCGACGCGCCCGGCGACAATTAATATCAGGTTATCTGCGCTATAACGTCGTTGCAGGTATTCATTCATCTGGTCGCGGGTCAGCGGAGCGATGGTCTGTTCATAGCCCAGCACCGGCCAAGCCAGCGACTGGTCGGCGTAGACCTGCTCATGCAGGAAATCGTAGGCCAGGCTGTCCAACTGGTCGCCAGCCATGGCGATTTCCTCGAGTACTACTTTTTTTTCCATATCAAATTCTTCGGTGGGCAGAGAGGAACGCATCATGTCTGCCAGCAGCTCCAGTTGCTGTTCCAGTTTTTCCGCCGGCACCCAACCGTAATAAAAAGTGCGATCTTTACTGGTGTAGGCGTTGTAAGTGCTGCCCAGGGTGTCGAAATCGATGGTGATGTTCTGCCAGGTCCGCCGCGCAGTGCCCTTGAAGCACATGTGTTCCAGAAAATGGGAAACACCGGCAACGCCGGGATGTTCATCGCGCGCCCCGGTGCGGGCCAGAAATCCCAGGGCGACGCTGCTGACATCTGCCATCGGCTCAATCACGATTGTTAAACCATTGGACAGCTGCTGTTGATGGAAGGGTGGATGATCAACCATGAGAACCGGTTCTCCTGCAGAGAGTGTACCACATTATGAATTGTACTCCGGATGGCGACAACGGATGCACTCCGTCAACTTGATTCCAGAGTTATGGGATCGGGACCGAGGGTTAAGACCTGGCGGGGTGTAGGTGGATGGGCCTGCAGATAGGCCTGAACGTCGTTTACCGTGACCCGGCTGATCTGGTTGATTTTTTCCTCGCGGGGGATGATCCGGCCATAGTGGAACAGATCGTCGGCTAGTTCGGCACAACGAGCGGCGGTTATATCGCCACGAGTCTGCATGCGGGCCACCAAGCCGGTGATGGCTCGTTGCACTTCGTCCGCCTGCAGGTCTTCACGCACCCGTTCGATCTCTCGGATCAAGGTGGTATAGGTCTGCGGACAGCGCTGTGGGGTGCTGCTGGCGCCGAGATAAACCATACCCACGCCGCGCGGATGTTCGGTGTAAGCGGTGACCCAATAAACCAGCCCCTGCTTTTCGCGCACTTCGGTGAACAATCGGCAGCTCATACCTCCGGAGAGGACGGCGATCAGAACCCGTTGCGCGAAACGCTGGGGATGATCCAGCGAAGCCCCTGGATAGCAGATGGCAATATGTTCCTGTTCCAGTTCCTTGGATTGATGGTGATAGCCAGGCTGAAAATCAAAAGTCAACCGTTCACGGCCGGTGATTGCTCCCTGGGCGGGGAATAATTTTTCCAGACTAGCGGCGAGGCGATTCGCATCCAGCGGACCGGCGAAACTGGCCTGCATCCGCCCGGGCACATAGTGCGTCCGCCAGAAATTTTCCACCTGGGCGGAAGTGACCCCGCGCAGCTCATCGGCTTCGCCGTAAAGATGTCGGCCCAGCACGGGGCCATAGACCCGGCGATGGAACAGCTTGGAAGTCAATTCCTGGGGATCGTCATCCAGGTGCGTAATTTCATCGAGGGTATTCTGAATCGCGACGTCAACGGCCTCAGTGGGGAAGGTGGGCATGAGCAGAAATTCAGCTACCAGGGCTAACGCCGCGTCAAAATATTCGGGCAACGCCGTGATCTGAAAGCCGGTGGCTTCGCGACCGGACCAACTGGCCCAGCGGGCGCCGAGCGCGTCGAAGGCATCGTGCAATTCATGGCCGGTGCGGCGGGTGGTGCCCTTGTCGATGGTCTGCTCGACGAGGTGATTTATGCCCAGTTGGGTAGCGGGTTCGTGAACGAATCCGGTGAGGAAGCGCAATTCACCGGTAATTGTTTTGCGATCCGGCAGATTCAAGGCCGCCCATTCTATTCCGTTGGATAAAACTTCGTGCCGACAGACATCCATGTGCGTGCCTCATTAATGATCGACCTGGTGACCGAGTTCCCGGGCGACCAGTTGTATTTTCTGCTCCAGGAGCGTGGCGCTGACCGCTTCCATATTCAGGCGCAGTAGCGGCTCGGTGTTGGATTTGCGGACGTTGAACCACCAGTCGGGATATTGAATGGTAATGCCATCCAGGAAATCCACCTTGGCGTCATGAAATATTTCACCCAGCCGGCGGATGGTCTGGTCTTTTTCCTCATTGGCAAAATTGATTTCGCCGGAGGAGAAAAATTTGCGGTAAGGGGCGATCAACTGGCTGAAGGTGGTTTCGCTCCGGGCCAGCACGTTGATGCTATGGACCATGGCGAGAATACCGGAATCGCAATACCAGTTGTCCTGGAAATAGAAGTGTCCGGAAAGCTCTCCGCCGAAAACGGCACGCGTTTCCGCAAGAGTCTTTTTCATGAAGGCATGCCCGACGCGCGAGCGGTGTGGAGTACCCTCGAGTCGGCGAACTGTTTCAGCCACAATACGCGAAGAACGCAGATCATAGACCACGGCGGCGCGCGGCTGCTTGCGCAGGAAATACTCGCTCAGCAGGGCGGTCAGCAGATCACAGGGAATGATCTGTCCTTTTTCATCAACCAGCATACAGCGATCCGCGTCACCGTCGAAGCAGATGCCCAGATCGGCTTTCGTAGCGACGACCCGATCACGCAACTGGGCCAGGTTGGCAGCCACCAGCGGATTGGGATCATGTACGAATTCGCCGTTATGCTCAAAGTTGATCGGATCGATCTGCAGTTCGCGAACGCCATCGAAAATAAGTGGTATCCAGTGACCAGCCATACCATTGGAGGCATCAATCACCAGGCGCAGCGGCCGCACCCGATCGAGGTATTTTAATACGAAGGCGCGATATTCATTGGCCAAGTCCAGTTCCTGCAGCGAACCAATGTGCGTGGCTTCATGCGGCTGCGTATTGCGGGTGATTTCGCGAATCTCGTTCAGTCCGGTATCCTCGCCGATCGGTTTGCCCCCGCTACCGCAGATCTTGAAGCCGATATATTGGGCCGGGTTGTGGCTGGCGGTGGTCTGAATGCCTCCGCAGCACTTCAGATGGTTGACTGCGAAATAAATCTGCGAGGTGTCGATCATACCAATGTTGATCACCCCCGCTCCGGCGTGACGTAACCCCTGAATGAGCGCCGAAGACATACTGGGGCTGCTTTTGCGCATATCCCGGCCGACCACCACGCGGTTGATATCCGGTTCACTGCGATCCACGCCCCGCAGTGTCGCCCGCAGGTAAGTACCCGCGGCGAAACCGATCCGCCAAGCCAGTTCCTCATTCAACGGGTCGGGATAAATCCCCCGAACGTCATAGGCTTTGAATACCTTATCGACCATGGTGGAATTGACCTCCTTGACCACCAGCCCCGGCGCCAGAATGCGTAACCGGTCGGAATGGGCCTTTTCATCATCATTGAACTGGCAGCCGCGACACTTCGGATAACCCACCCGCCGCCGCCCGAAACAGACTGAATCGGAGATGCGGATATGCTCATCACCGGGACAGTAGCGAACATATTCGCTCATAATCGGATCATCCTTCAGCGGTTGCCGGATTCCTGCAGAGCATCGTAGCAAAATTTTCCATGGTTCACTACCGGGATTACTGCTTGGCGTCGATCCGGGGATTGCCGTATAATACCGACCCTGCTGAACGCGTGATCCGGTACTGAATGGCGCGGTACGGTAAGCGCGACCGGACATCCAATCGACCACACACACAGGGGATGTTCCATGTTGATGCAATGGATGGGATTAGCGGTAGTGATATTGTTGTCCGGTTTGGCCCAGGAGGGGAATTCGCCGGTCGAGTCAGAGAGCATCGTGACCACCACGCCGGTAACATTAGCGTTGAATCCGCAGATGCTGGATGTGCAGATTCCGGACCCGTTGCTGGAAAGTCAGGAACTGCTGACGCGGATCGGCCGATATCTCAGCGCGGAAGAACTGGCCGCCTGGCAGCAGGCCGCTAAACCCAATACCTTTCTGAAGGACTTGATGGATCGCCGGACCGAATTAGCTTCGCAGCTCAAAGCGGACAACTACTCGCAGACCGATCTGTCGTATTGGAAAAACACTCTCGATTACCTCAGCACCATTGACCGTCCGAATAAAGTACAATTGAGTCTGAGCGAAGCGGTCAAGCGGGCGCTGGACCACAGCTATACGATCCGGGTGCAGAGTTACGGACCGGCCATTGCGGCGACGCGCATTGTGGAAGCGGAATCAGCGTTTGATCTGATTTTTTCCAGCCAGGCGAGCTGGAACGAGAACAATACGCCGGTCAGCTCGCAGTTGCAGGGTAGTAACTCCACATCGCGCGTGTTCAACACCGCCATCGGCAAACGCCTGCCGACCGGTATGACCGTGCAGACCGGCTATAACGTGGTACGTTCGACCACGGACAATCAATTTGTCAATCTCAACCCGGCGGTGACCAATCAATGGAGTACGACCTTCCGCCAGCCTTTGCTGCGTGGCTTTGGTCTGGACTATAACCGGGCGGCGATCAATGTTGCCCAGTTGAATCGGCGAATCAGCGAGTATGATTTTCGACGGACGGTACAGGATGAAACCTATCGCGTTGAACAAGCCTACTGGCAGCTGGTACAGGCCCGCCGGACGCTGACGATTAACGCCCGACTGATTGCTGAATTTCAGAAAGTTTACGATCAGTTGCAGGCCCGGGTGATCATCGATGTGTCGCAGGTGACTCTGGCACAGTCACTGGCTCGGCTGGATACCCAGAAAGCCTCCTTTGAACGTATCAGCAAGGCGGTGCGGGACAGTGAAGATCAACTCAAGACACTGCTGAATGATCCTGACCTGAACCTGGCGGATGAGTTGGAACTGATTCCAGTTGATTTTCTGATTCCTTCACAGGTGGAAGTGGATCGGATGAATGCCTTGCAGAGTGCTCTGGATAATCGCACCGAGTTGAAGCAGGCTGAACTGCGCATCGAAACGGCGCGGATCAATGTCGGGGTCGCTAAGAATGAGACCCTGCCGCAGCTGGACGCCTCGCTGACATATAATTTTGATTCATTGGGTACCAGCCAACACGATGCCCTGGGTAATCTGACGGATTTCGATTTTCACAGCTATACGATCGGGCTGACTTTTGAGTATCCCCTGGGCAACCGTGGCCCGCGGGCTGCACAACGTCGGGCGCGGCTGGAACATGCCCAGGCGCTCGCCGCACTAAAACAGGCCATAGAGCGGATCATCTATGACGTGAATATCGCCATTCGTGAAATCGGTACCAGTTTTGCCCAGATTGCGGCCAATTCGCGCTCGGTCATCTCGCAGGAAAATGAAGTGAAAGCCATTGTCGATCGCGCCGAACGACGGGATCCCTCGCAGCTTAATATTGAACTGAATGCGCTCAGCTCACTGGCCAATAACCGGCAGAATCTTCTGCAATCCCTGATTGATTATCATCTGGCGATTAGCGGGCTGGAATACGCCAAAGGCACGCTGCTGGAGTACAACAATATCTCCATCACCGATGCCGCGCTGATCGAACCCAAGCTGGAAAATTAATCGAGCGGTGGAGTGGTCGCTGCTCGCAGGCGTTCGATCCGGCTGGTCAGGTCTGCAAGCTGGGCCGTTGAGTAACGACGAACTTCATCCGCGCCGGGTCGTCGGGCATTCCAATCGAGGGCGGCCTGATAGTTACGGATGGCCTGCGTTCGAGCCGCGATGTCTCCCGTCAGTAGACTGATTCTTTCCCAGTACTCGCCCATTCGCAGGTATTCGTTGGGCTGGGTGGGGTAGCGGGCAATCACTTCTTCCTGAAATTTCACCGCCTGTTGCAGATTAATCAGCGGCGTGCGACTGCTCTGGCTTTCCAGTTCCGCCAGTTGGGCCGCCTGCCGATAAATCGCCAGATACTCCCGATCTCGGTGCTGATAAAGACTGAACCACAGTTGGGCGTAGGTTTCGTTGCTCGAATGGGGCCAGGAGCGTGGCTGCAAGGGGAATAGACGGGTTATTTCTAAAGCTGCAGTACTGTCCAGCGGATCAGCAGCCAAGGCGTGTTCATAAGCCGCCAGACTGCGGGCCGGATTCGTATTCGAAATCTGCCGCGCCGTCCGCAGCTCTTGCCAGCAGTTTCGAACCGGTCGCAAAAACAACCATCCCATGCAGATCACCATCAGCAAGGTTAAGGCCGCAGGCCCACGGAACCGTTGTGGATGAACCATCGTGACAGTTGAAGGTGATATTTGCCGGCCGGCGACTGCTACTGAAAAAAGCGCGAAAAATGTCATTGCTGAGGCGGGCACAAAAAGTGCAAAATTGATCAGTTCGTGTACCAGAAAGGCCATCAGCGCGATGCCGATACCCGTGCCCAGGCGCTGCAGATCATCCGGTAGTACGAACAGCAACAAACCGGCGACAGTGGTCCAGGCCATAAGCGGAAAAATGTTACTGGCGGCGATGTACAGAGGATCAGGATTGCCAACAATAAAAATGCGTAACATCCAGATGCAACCCATCAGCAGCAAGAGATAAATGAAATGAATATGATGAGGTATTGGTGGAGCATTCGGCCACTGCGGCTTATTCGCCGTGACCCGAGGCGCAGGACTGCCCAGACATAAGCGATACGAGCCGCCGATCAGCATCAGCAATATGCCCACGAGTCCGGGCAAACCCCATTGGGCTGCGGCGTGGGCGAGGAAATTGTGCGGGTCGGAAATTTCTTCCGGGTTTTTGATCTCCTTATAGCGGGTGTAGTAGCGGCTGTATTGGCCGCTGCCGACTCCCAGCCAGGGATGATCCTGCACCATGCGGGAGGTGGCTTGCAGGTACCACCAGCGATAGGTGAGTGATCCTTCGGGGAAACCGTCATGCCGGGCTCCATAAAATGCCACCCCGGCAAGCGATAATACGACCAGCAACCATCCGCAGAAGTAAAGCCGGCGAAGGGGAAATGGCTGGATCTGTCGTATGGCCCATAACAATCCCCACAGACAAAATCCAATTACCGTTGCCGCCAATGCCCCACGACTCCCTGTCAGCCAGAGGGCCCAGAGCAGTAACCCGCATAGAAAAATATTTATCAGCCGGGCGGGTATATTTTTCCAGCAGGCGATGAGAAGGGCTGTACCGCTGAGTAATGTGAGAACCAGATAATTTCCGGCGATGTTGCTGAGAATAAAAAATCCCTTGGCGGCGGGGTCGTAGATGCGCTTCTGGAGCAGTGTGACCCGGTAATCATCTGGTTCATATCCCTGCTCCTGCCAGATGCGTTCGCGTTCCTTTTCGTAGAAGGTGATGGTGTTGGGGTTGGTTACATAGTAATCATCAAATGCCTGAATGGCGTTCGCGGCGGCGCTCGCCAGTATTACGGCCACGGCCAGACGAATTTGCCGGGGTGTAGTGAGTAACTGCCGCAGACTCCAGGCCAGCACCGGTAGTGTCAGCCAATCCAGCGTGATGTTAATGGCCAAACGCTGATTGCTGGCGATGGTACAGGAGGCGATCGCAGCCAATGACAGCAGTACTGCTCCAGGACCAATCCCCAAGGCTGGTACAGAGGGAAGGTAACCCGCACGCCGAAGCGCCCAGACCCATCCACCAATTAACATCAGTGCCAGGTCGATGATAATCGTCGTCGTGGGACTGGCGGGCGGGATTTCCTTAAAAACCATCGCCAACGGATCGAGCATGGTATTGCAGGTTTCCTGGATCAGCGGCCGCAGCCCGATAATGATCAGCAGACCGAACAATAGTATATCCGGCAGCCGGCTGATCCAGAGTGAATAGGCAGGTGTGGCGGGGGGATTGCCGGGCACGTCGTCCATCCTCATTGATTTCGGCCAACCTGTTCCAGAAGGGCGATGATCAGCACGATACACAGACACTGCGCCAGCACCAGCAGAGCTACGGTTGTCGTGGCTTTGGGCAGCAGGGCGGCACTGATCCCGGTGGCGACGGTGGCCATGTAGATGGTCAACACCGCATTTCGCGGGGTCAATCCGCGCTGCACCAGCCGATGTGAGAAATGACGCCGATCACCCCGCAGTGGATTAATCCCCTTGCGCAATCGTATCCAGACTACTGAAGTGGTGTCATAGAGCGGCACCGCCAGGACAATAATCGGGATCAGCACATTGACCCACGATGCACCGGTGTCAGATTTCCAGAAGGTGGTCATGATGGTGAGCACCGCCAGCATATAACCCAACACCAGACTGCCGGAATCGCCCATGAATATTTTGGCTGGGGGAAAGTTATGCCAGAGAAATCCCAACGCCGCCCCGACCACCAGCAATGATAAAGCGGGTACGAACAACTGATCGGAGCGAACGGCGGTGAAAGCGAAAATGGTTCCACAGATCGCCGCCACCCCGGCGCATAATCCATCCATATTATCCAGAAAGTTGAAGGAATTGGTGATTCCGACGATCCACAGGATAGAAAAGACCATAGAAGGAATGGTCCCAAATGCTGACAACATCCGGATATCGAGACCGATGACCAGAGCAATAGCAATGATAAGCTGGACAAATAATTTGATATAAGGCCCCAGGGCTTTACGATCATCCACCAGTCCCATGATGTGTAACAGCAAAGCTCCAGCGATGATGCCGAGGGCTTCGTCTGATTTATCCCACAGCCCTTGCACATGCCGGGAAAATGATTCGGGAATCCACTCCGGCCATTGGGGTGCATGCGTCAGTATGTTCACCAGGAGAATGATCGCCAATTGCGGCAGCAGAATGGCCCAGGTAATGGCGATTCCGCCGCCCAGCGCGATAGGAGTGGTGTGGCTTTTATGGCCGCCCGGCAAATCAATAAACCCACGACGTAGCGCCGATCGGCGAACCAGTGCGGTCCCCATCACCGCAAGCACAAATCCGGTCAGCAGACTGATACCGGTCGCCCAGAACAGCAGATCATGTGTCATGACTGCTCCCTGAAGGTTCGACGCTCATCTGGTTTTTCAGTAGCTGGCGCATTTGTTCAAAAAATCCGTGATAGGTATCGGCGGCATAATCGGGATAAGTCCAAGGCCAGCTCCGCCAGCCATGATCCTGGTAATGCAGCGTCACTTCCGCGAAAATGCCGCGCTGCAGATATATACGATGGGCGTGGTCTTTGGTTGTCGCCAAAACCACTTTACTGAGTGTCAGATAGCCGGGATCGAGATTCACCGGACGCAGTTCGGGTAAGCCATTGACCTCCTCTGCCAAACGGGTTTCGATATCATTGGTGAACCGCTTGATTTCTGCGATATTTTCCGGTCGAATCAGCCGTTCAAAACTGACGAAACAACGTTGTACCTGTTCGCCCAGTTCGTCCCGATAATAATTCGTATGCGCAAATGGCCAGAGTGGGCTTCGGTGATCAATCGGTCCGAAATCCCGGACCAGAAAATTTTCTGCACGGTGCCACAAATCCGGATCGCCGGTCAGCACGCCGACGAAAAGTTTGGAGGCTTTGGGTGGCTTGATCATTCCCATGATCGTGGCAGTCTAAGGGCTTTGGCGGGCGGGTCAATTTTTCATCTACTGACGGGATAACCAATATTAGAGTGTGCTAATCTTGCCCAATACCAGTACAGTAACACGGGCGTGTCCTATAAGTCGTTGTCTTTCTAGTAGATGTATTGTACGACTAAGATGAGAAGGAAATAGATTTTGCTCGAAAGTCCGCCTAAACTATGGTGGAGAGAGCATCATCCAGATCCTCTGCCTCATTTACCAGGACGAATGAACGGTCATGGCTGATCAGTGGTATGTCCGCTGAAGTCATCACGTGATCCCGCCAGAACCGAGTGTCTCAGGTGCCGACCTGGCAACCGTCGGAGGCTTCACGGAGGAGAGAAGCAGTTGAGCACCACCAATATGGCTGTCGCAAATCCCAAGTTAACGCGTCAATCTCCGCGTGTGGAAATCTCCACGTTGCGGTCTGATAAGTCCAAAGCAAAATCAATTTTTCTTAAACATCCGGTCACCCTGATCGGGTCGCGTGAAGGCAATAAAATCCGCTTGCGTCATCCGCAGGTTTCCAGCGTGCATTGTGCCATCATCAACACCGGTAATCGCGTGCTGATCCGCGATCTGGGGAGTCGCAAGGGCACCTATCTCAACGAGCAGGTTGTGGACCTGGAAGAATTGCATGACGGCGATGTCATCCGGATTCGCAATTTCCGTTTCGCGATCAATATAAACTATCCACAGCAAGTGGATCCGGGTGGTTCCGGGTTGGGCGATCTGATGTCGCTCAATTCCTGGGCCTTTCTGGACCATCAGAAAACAGCCCAGACCATTGAATTCGGCCGGCCGATATCCCTGGTTGGTCGCTTGCAGGGTAGCGATCTGTTGATCGATTCCCGCAAGGTGTCGCGGGCTCACGCGCTGCTGTTCATGCTGAATGGCGTGCCAGCGGTTTGTGATCTGTGCAGTTCGAGCGGCACGTTCGTGAATGGCCGGCAGATTTCGCTGATGTATGTCTCGCAGGGCGATATCCTGAAATTCGGCGGTGAAAGTTATAAGCTGCGTCTGGCTCCGTTCGTCCGTAACGAGCAGCCTCTGATGTCTGACATGGAAGATGATGACGACGATCATCTGGAAGTCGGCCAGCGGCTGATGGATCTGGCGGGCAGCGGTACCGGTCTGGATCTGGATGATGCCGATGCGGGCAGCCTCTCCGGCATACATGCTCCGCTGGAAGACTCCGGTGCTGATCTGCATGACTCGATGCATGATCTGCCCGTTCAGGAGATGGATCGGGATTCGGCAGCGCAGTTTCATGAGCAACTGGCTGAGTTGCAATTGCAGCATGAGGGTCTGAAACAACGTGAACAGCAGCTCACCAGCCGCGAACATCAATTACAGGCGCGTATGGTGGAACTGGAAAAGCAGTTCCGGGAATTGGGTCAGCAACGCGAGCAGTTGACCAGTCGAGAGGAAGAACTGACCCACGCCCGGCAGGAACTGGAAGAAAAATCGCGTCTGGCGGCCGCAGCACCTGATCCGCAGTCGACCCTGCGTCACGCGACTGAACTTGCCCAGCAATCCCGCCGGCTGCATGAACAGTCGGATCAACTGGAAAAAACACTGGCCCTGGTGCAGCAACAGGAAGAGACACTGGTTAAGCGTGAAGCTGAAAATCAGTCGCTGACCACGGACCTGCAGCAGCGTACCCACCGTCTGGAACAACTGGAAGCAGAGCTGGAATCCCGCACTGCACAAATCGCGATTCAAGCATCTGAATTGCAGTCAGAGCAGGCTGAGTTGCACAACGCCCGAGCGGCGCTGGCTGCTGAGCAACATACGACACAGGATCGCATCCGGCAGCTGGACGAACTGGAAAGCAAGCTGCAACAGCAACAGCAGCAGGTCGCCCGGCTGGAGCAGTCGATCAGCCGGCGCGAAGCGGAAAACGAAAAATCCATTCTTGATGTGCAATCGCGTGAAGTAGCGCTTGCGGAGCGTGAATCGAGTTGGAAGAAACAATCGGCGGAGCTGGAGCAGCGCGAACAATCGCTTCAGATCAGTGCGGCGGAATTGACCAGACAGCGCTCACAGTTGCAGGCGGAATTGACTAAGGCACAGACTGATCGCCAGGAACTGGATCGGGGCTTGCAGCAGTTACACGAGCAGCAACGCGAAAGTACGTCGCAACGTCAGGTACTCGACCGTGAGCGACAGGAGATCGAACAACGCCAGCGCACTCAGGATGAACAGAAAAAGCACCTGCAATCCACCACGGCAACGGTGGAGGAACGTAACCAGCAGCTCCGCAAGGATCAGCTGGAGCTGCATGAGTCCCGTCAGAAATTTGAAGCCCAGCAGAAACAATTACTGGCGGAGCGCCGTAGCCAGGAGGAGCGTCAGCAGGCTCTGCAGAATCAGGAACAACAGTCCACGGTTCGCCAGGTTCAGCTGCAGGAGCAGTCGCGGATCCTGAAGGCCCGTGAGCAGGAATTCGAGCTGCGCCAAAAGGCCATTGCTCAGCAAGCTGATCAGCAGGAACAGCGCCATCAGGAACTCGCGGCGCGAGAAAAGGAACTGGCTGATAAGACGCGTGAATTTGACAAGCGCTGGCAGTCGCTGTCCAAGCTGGAAAAAGACACCGAACGGCGACAGGGCGAGTTGCGCAAACAGGAACAGGATTGGACCCGCCGCCAGGAGCAGGTCGCGAAACAAGCCGAAGAACAGGATCGCGTGTCCGCTTCGCTTTCATCGTGGGAGAGTAATCTCCGCCGATTGGAGGAAGAACTGGCCCAGCGAAGCCAGCAGGTTGATGCACAGCTCCAGCAACAGCAACAACAGTTGAAGCAAATCGAGGAGCAGGATCGTCGCTTGGCTGAACATCGGGCTGAGTGGGCCAGTCGCGAACAAGAGCTGGCGCAGCTGGAAGATCACATTCGCCAGCAACAGCAGCAAACCACCGCTGCCCAGAAGGAACACCAGCAGGCCATGGCCGGGCTGGAGGAATCGTACAGCGTCCTGGAACAACGGGAAGCATTACTCCGCGATCAGCAGGCGACTCTCAATCTGCAGCAGCAGAAAGTATCCGAGGATACAGCTGAACTGCAGCAGATCGAAGCCGAATTGAAACAGCAGGCTGATACACTGGAGGCCCAACGCCACGCCGTCGAAATGCAGGTGGCGCAGAATCGCCAGATGGAGGTAGAACTGCATGAGTTGCAGAGCCAGCTCAGCCAGCAGATGCAAGCCATTGAAAAATCAGAAAGTGAACTGACGGGCTTGCGTCGGCAATTGGATCAGTCTGCTGCTGAACTACGCGCCCGGGAAGAGCAGTTGAATCAGCTGGATGAACAGCAGAAACTTCTGCAGGAAGAACAGCAGGAACGCAGCCAACGGTTGAGCCAGGGTGAATGCGAACTGGCGGAACAGCGGCAGCAGTTGCAGCAACGCCATGAACAGCTCAGCAGTCGCCACACCGATCTGGCTCGCAACGAACAAATCCTGGCCCAGCAACTGGCTGATCTGGATCGAGACCGGGCTGTGGTTCAACAGCAGCGCAACGAGATCGATCGGCAGCTCGCGGAATTGCAAAAAGGCGATCGCGGCCTGGCCCAGTTCCGCCGGGAACTGGATGTCAAGTCGGCGGAATTGCAAAAACTGGCCGATCGGTTGAACGACCAGCAGCAGCAGTTACAGCAGCAGCAGCAGGATTTTGATCAGCGAAATACTGAACTGCAGCGGAAAGAGAAAGCATTACAGCTGGAGATTCAGGAAGCCCAGTCCGGCAGCCAGAAGTTGAAGCAGGAACGGTCTCAGTATGAACAACTGCAATTGCAACTGGATCGACAGCAGCGCGAAATCAAATCCGAACAGGAGAAACAGCGTCAGCGCGAACAACAGCTGCAGCAGCGCGAAAAGAAACTGGCTGATCTGCAGGGTGAGTTTTCGGACCGCACTACGGAATTAGAAGCCCGCGAGCGGCAATCGCTTGATGTGGAACAGCGCCAGAAAGCCACGCTGCAGGATCTGGGTAAACAGCAGAAAGCACTGCAACAGGAGCAGGCGGCGCTGGTCTCGCGCAAGCAGGTACTGGAGCAGGAGCAGGCGGAAGTCAGCAGTGCCTGGCTGGAAATTGAACGCCTGCAGCAGGACTTGAAGCTGAAATTATCCGGCCTGACGCAAGAACAGGAACACGCCCGGCAACTGCGCGATCAGACGGTCACTCAGGCGGAGTCCTGGCAGGAGCGTAACAGCGCTCTGGACTCTCGGCAGCAGGAAGTTCAGCAGTTGCGTCAGCAGTTGGATACGGAACGGGCTGCTGTTCAGCAGCAGCAGGCGGAGATGACGCAGTTGCGAGAGCAGTTGCAGCAACGGGAAGCTGCCCTGGAGGCCGGTGAAACCGAAGTGCTGACCATGCAGGAGGAGCTGGAACGCCAGCGCGAGCAGTTATCTCGGCAGGACGGTGAGTACGGTCAGCAACAGGATCAATTGCAGCTGCGTCGTACGCAAATGGAAGAATTGCAGCGGCGACTGGCAGCTCGTGAACACGAGTTGGAACAGATGGAGCAGGCGGCGTTGTCTCGCCATGCCGAGATCGATCATCAACTCGCCGACATTCAACAGCAACGACAGAACATCAATGATCGTGAGCGGCAATTTGCCGAGCGTGAAGATCAACTGCAACGGCGCCTGCGTGAATTGGAAGAACAGGCTGCGGAACTGAATCGTAAAGAGCTGGAGCTGGAAGACCTCCATCAGCGTCTCGATGCTCTGGAAACGCATGCCCAGACCAAGCAGCTGCAGGTGGATGAAGAAGCGATACCGCTCTCCGCCCACCAGATCATCGAAGCTGAGGCTCAACAGCAGGCCGCAGCCGCTGCACCAGTGGTCGAGCCGGCCAAAGCCGCAGCCGGGGAAGAAGAATTGCCGCTCGAAGTGGTGCTGAAAGACCTCGATCCGGAATTGGCCAATGCGGTGCGTATGATGCGGCGATTCGGGGTCAAGGGCAGTGTGCGCGAGCTGATCGAGCAGGCCCAGCTGGAACTGGCCCAGCGGCGCGAAGCGATCGAACAAGCCAAAAAATCCCGCAAATTCAAACTCTGGGGCAGTTAATCAACCATCAGGACTGATAAGTGGCAAGGGCCTCACGGATCAGTTGATCGGTACGGGTGAGGGCATCGGTTACGCTCAGTTTATGCACTTCGGCGGCGTTACGGACTTTCAATTCCACCAATCCCTGGCTGATATTCTTTTTGCCGATGGTTAATCGTAAGGGAACGCCGATCAGATCGGCATCCATGAATTTGGGGCCGGGGCGGAGTTCGCGATCATCCCACAACACTTCCCAGCCATGCTGCGTCAGTCCGTCGTAAAGCTGCCGAGCGGCACTTATCACAAGTTCATCACCGCTGTCCAGTGTGGTGATCAGTACCTGGAAGGGGGTGATGCTCATCGGCCAGATGATGCCTGCATCGTCATGATGAGCTTCAATGGCCGCTGCCATGATACGGTTCACACCGATGCCATAACAACCCATGATGCAGGGATGATTCTGGCCCTGAGCATCCTGATAATGAGCTTTCATGGAAACGGAGTATTTCGTGCCCAGTTTGAAGACGTGGCCGATCTCAATGCATTTTTCAAATACCAGCGGCTGGCCATTGGGGGCCGAATCACCGGCGACCGGCAGGCGTATATCCGCCACCTCCTTGATCTCGAAATCGCGCCCCGGATTAACCCCTTTCAGATGGTAATCCGTTTTATTCGCACCCGTGACTGCGTTTTGCATCTGCGGAACGGCCTGGTCGACAATAATCCGGACCTGCAAACCTACTGGCCCGGCAAAACCAACCTCCGCACAAGTCACCTTGCGGATAGTTTCTGGATCCGCCGCCACCAGGCTCCGAACCTGGGCTGCCTTACGCAGCTTGGCTTCGTTCACCTCATGGTCGCCGCGGACGAGCGCCACCAGCGGCTGATCATCGGCGACAAAAATAATGGTCTTGATCAGGTCAGCGGGCTGACAACCCAGAAAGCGGCTGACTTGTTCAACGGAACCGACATGCGGAGTATGAACTTCCTGTAAGGATTCCAGTGGTGATGCCGTGGATGAACGTGTTGAGGGTGGAGCGATGGCAGCACGTTCCAGGTTGGCGGCGTACGAACTGTCGCCGGTACGGACCAGGATATCCTCGCCGGCGTCGGTGGCGACCATGAATTCATGGGAGGCATCGCCGCCCATGGCACCGCTTTCCGCCTCGACCGCAACGTAGGGCAAGCCGCAGCGCTTGTAAATGCGGCAATAGGTGTCGTACATACTGCGGTACTCACGATCCAGATCCACCCAGGAGGTGTGGAATGAGTAGGCATCCTTCATTAGAAATTCGCGCGTCCGCAGGACTCCGCTCTTAGGCCGCTTTTCGTCGCGGAATTTCGTCTGAATCTGGTAGAGGTTGATCGGTAACTGCTTGTAGCTGTTGACGAAGCTGCGGACGATATGCGTGATGATCTCCTCATGTGTCGGCCCCAGCACCGTTCCGCTGCGCCATTCCTGATCGGGCAAATGTATGAGCGTATCACCCATGGCTTCGACCCGGCCGGTCTCCATCCATAACTCCACCGGATGCATGGCGGGCATATGCAGTTCGATCGCTCCCGCGCGGTTCATTTCCTCGCGTACGATATTCGTGATTTTCTGCAGGACGCGATACCCCAGCGGGAGGTAGATGTAAGCGCCTGCCACCAACTGCTTGACCAGGCCGGCACGCAGCATTAACTGGTGTGAAGGAACGATGGCTTCGGCGGGGGTTTCACGAGTGGTCGGGATAAAATAGTTATTCCAGTGCATAATAGAGGGTAATCAATACCGGCCCGCGTGACAAAATGCAAGCCGGATGCATACTTGGCTGTCGGGGTGCTGGTTTGAGCAGGCCAAAATCGATAAAATAGTCTGTCTGAATTTCTGAATTCTCGCGTTGGCCGTCGACATCGATCGGCACGTTAATATACTTCCAACCAAGGGGCGGTATGACACATCGATATATCAATGATATGGGGCCCGGTGAGACGGTGATCAATCAGGTTTTTATGATCGCTTCGAAAGACCTGCGTACGACCAGCAATGGATCGCTGTACATTCACACTGTTTTGGCCGACAAGACCGGCCAGATTCCCGCGCGGATGTGGCAGGCGACCGAGAGCCATTACAAACTGCTGCCGGAAGGCGGCTTTGTGCAGCTGCGCGGGCGGACGGAGAGCTACAAAGGTCATCTGCAATTCATCATTGAAGGCATCAATGTCATCAATGAAAAAGATGTCAACGTGGCTGATTTCCTGCCCACGACCGAACGCAATATTCCGGAAATGTGGACCAAGGTCCGGACGATAATGGAAAGCATCAAGGATCACGATCTACTGGCTTTGGTGAAGTGTTTTATCGATGATCCCCAGCTCGCCGCCAATTTTCAGCGCTCCCCAGCGGCGATTACCATGCATCATGCCTACGTCGGTGGCCTGCTGGAGCACACGCTCAATCTGCTGGAATTGGCCCAACTGGTGATCCCGCGTTATCCGGAGTTGAGCCTGGATCTGGTTCTGGCTGGATTGTTTCTGCATGATATCGGCAAGACGCAGGAGTTGAAGTATGACACCAACTTCAGCTATTCCGATCAGGGGCAGCTGGTCGGACACATTGTCATGAGCGTGATGTGGATCGAAGAGAAGGTCCGCCAGGCGGAAAAAATCACCGGTCGGAAGTTCCCTGACGAAAAGAAGTGGGCCTTGCAGCATCTCGTATTGTCGCATCATGGGCAATATGAATATGGCAGCCCCAAATTGCCGGCCACTCCGGAAGCGATTGCCGTTCATTACCTGGACAATCTGGACGCCAAACTGCAGCAGGCGCTCAAAATCATCGCGGCGGATAATGACGAAGAATCCAACTGGACCGCTTATCTGCCGGCTTTGGAAACCAAGTTATATAAACGTGATGTGGTGCCCGATGGCAATTGATAAACCTTAAACAGGATGGAGTGAGAGTATGAAACTGCGTTATGTACTGACAATCGGTGTGGCGGGACTGATCGCCGGATTCATGATCGGAGCCGGCGAACCGGGGAACGGTCGTGGAACCTATAACGACGCCCGCTATGGCTTCACTATTCAGACCCCGAACTATCCCGCCGTACCCACCGGTGAAACGGTTATACCGATCATGACCTTTGCTCCGCAGGTCAATGGGTTCTGTCCCAATATGCATGTCATGATCCAGGCCCAGACGGTGACGGCTGATCAATATGCACAACTCACGCGCGATGAGTTCAAAACCGCCAAGTTCAGCATCAACAGCGAGAGAACTTTCAAGGTGTCCGGACGGGATGCGCTGCTGTGGGATTATCAGGGCGTACAGGATTCGATTGATCTGCGTTTTCTGGCGCTGGCGGTGATCGATACGGATAAGGTTTATCTGCTGACTGCCGCCGCGCCGCCAACCGAATATCCGAAATACGAAGCGGAATTCAAGGCTTGCCTGGAGAGCTTCCAGTTGGCAGGTCGCTAATCATGCCGCTCGAGCTTGACGAGTGTCCTGCGTATGCGGAAAAACATCGATATGTATGATTGAGGTGCATTGGCACTGCTGAGAGTGAGTCCATGGATTACACACAATTAACGTCGAACGATGTGCAGCGGATGCTGCAGACCATCGGGATTTCTTCCGTTGATAACTTGTTTTCCGGTATTGATGCCCGGCATCGCGTGCCGAGCGGGCTGAAGATCCCCGCCGGACTGTCTGAGCCGGAAATGCTGGCTGATCTGCAGCGTCTGGCGAGCAGGAACAAGTCCACCGATCAGCAGATCAGTTTTCTGGGGGCGGGCATCTATGACCATTTTATCCCCACGCTGGTTGATGCTCTCGCCCACCAGAGCGAATTCGTCACCGCCTACACACCCTATCAAGCCGAAGCTTCCCAGGGCACGTTGCAGGCCTTCTACGAATTTCAAACCATGGTTTGTCAGTTGTTCGGTATGGATGTCTCCAACGCCTCGTTGTATGAGATGACCTCAGCAGCGGCGGAAGCGATGCTGATGGCCCGTGATATTAATGGCCGCAGGAAGGTACTGATCAGCGGTGCGGCTCATCCTGATTTACTCGCGGTCCTGCGCACCTATGCCTCCAACAATGCGGAGACGCAGATCGCCGTTCTGCCAATA
This sequence comes from Phycisphaerae bacterium, assembly GCA_022072405.1. Lineage (GTDB taxonomy): Bacteria > Planctomycetota > Phycisphaerae > UBA1845 > CAIVHJ01 > JAJVHX01. The sequence goes on from JAJVHX010000017.1 coordinate 71,683, forward strand.
ACGGATGGTATCACGTCGCTCACCGCGTTGCGCAGTCAGATCGATCCGGAGACTTGCGCCGTCGTCATGCAGCATCCCAACTTTTTCGGCAATCTGGAAGCGCAGCCGCAGATCGCCGACATTGTGCATCAGTCTGGTGCGCTCCTGATCACCGCCGTTGATCCGATCAGTTGCGGTTTGCTCAAACCGCCGGGAGATTACGGAACGGACATCGCCGTTGCGGAAGGGCAGGCGCTGGGCATTCCGCAGCAATTCGGCGGACCTGCTCTTGGCCTGCTCGCCACGCGAAATGAGTACATGCGTAAAATACCCGGTCGCCTGGTGGGCATGACCGTCGACAAGGAAGGGCGGCGGGCGTTTTGCCTGACGTTACAGGCCCGTGAACAGCATATCCGCCGCGAAAAAGCCAGCAGCAACGTCTGCACCAATCAGGGGCTGATGGCCATGCGGGCCACCGTTTATATGGCGACAATGGGTCGACAGGGCCTTCGTCAGGTCGCCCAGCAATGTTTCGATAAAGCCCACTACGCTGCCCGGCAGATCGCTCAGTTACCGGGTTACGAACTGGCTTTTCCGAAACAATCTTTCTTCAAGGAATTCGTGATTCGTACCAGACACGACGTTAAAAAACTGCTGCACCATGCTCAAGCACATGGCGTATTGGCCGGCGTTCCCCTGGACTGCTGGTTCGCTGAGATGAACGATTGTTTCATGATGACCGTAACTGAAAAACGCACCCGGGCGGAAATAGACCGCCTGGTTGAGATATTAAGGAATGTACAGTGATGACCCAGAATCATGGTGTCGCGGATGTAGATGTCACTATCCCGTTGTTGTTTGAAGAGGGTTCACCGGGTAGTTGTGCGGTTTCGTTGAGCAAGTCGGATGTCCCACAGCAGGATGTACGAAAAATGCTGCCGGCGGAACTGGTGGCTGATGATAGTCCGCCATTGCCGGAAATCGCCGAGATGGATCTGGTGCGACACTTTACGCGTCTGGCTCATCGGGCGTTCAGTGTGGATGCCAATTTCTATCCACTCGGTTCCTGCACCATGAAATATAACCCGCGCATCAATGAACGCGCCGCCGCTCTGCCCGGGTTTGCTAATCTGCATCCTTATCAGCCGGTGGATCAAATTCAGGGGCTGTTGGAATTACTCTACGCAGTGCGCGAGTTTCTGCAGGAAATCAGCGGTTTGCCCGAAGTCTGCCTCCAGCCGGCGGCGGGGGCCCATGGCGAAATGACCGGTCTGATGCTGGTCAACGCTTATCACCGTGATCGCGGAGAACAGCGCCTGAACGTACTCGTTCCGGACTCGGCCCATGGCACCAATCCTGCAACCTGCACCGTGTGCAGCCGCACAGCCATTACCGTCAAATCGCGCCCGGATGGCAAAGTCGATCTGGACGACCTGAGGAAAAAAGTGGACCGCCACACCGCGGCTCTGATGATTACCAACCCCAACACCGTCGGGGTATTTGATGAGCAGATCGGTGACCTCGCCGAAATACTGCACGAGCAGGGGGCGCTGTTGTACATGGATGGGGCCAACATGAACGCCATGCTGGGCATCATGCGACCGGGAGATTTCGGCGTTGATGTCATGCATTTCAACACCCACAAAACCTTCAGCACGCCACACGGTGGCGGCGGGCCTGGTTCCGGCCCGGTGGCGGTCGCTGAGAAACTACGCCCTTTTCTGCCGATCCCACAGGTGATCAAAAAAACGGACGCTACATTCGAGCTGGATCACAACCGGCCCAAGAGTATCGGTAAGGTGCGGGCCTTCTTCGGGCAGGTGGGCGTGCTGGTGCGCTGTTATACTTACATCCGCTCGCTGGGTACGGAAGGGTTACGGAATGTCAGCGATAAGGCGGTGCTCTCCGCCAATTATCTGGCCAAGCGCCTGGAGAAAGCCTATCACTTCCCGATTCCCGGACCCTATGCTCATGAGTTTATTCTGGTACCGAAATTTGAAGAGACCGGCGTCACAGAAATCGACGTCGCCAAGCGGCTGATCGATCACGGTATCCATCCGCCGACCATGAGCTGGCCGGTGCATCATTGCCTGATGATCGAACCGACCGAAACGGAGTCGCTCCGCACGCTAGATTATTTCGCCGACACCATGCTGAAGATCGCCCGCGAAGCCCGCGAAACTCCCGAAGTGGTCAAGAACGCTCCGCACCACACACCGATCAGCCGCGCCGATGAAGTGGGCGCTGCCCGCAAGCCCAACGTCCGCTGGTTGCCGGGCTGATCAAGGATACACGAATGCTGCGGAAAGTCTGCATCGTAATGCTGATCATCGCGGGCAGTAATCTGCTGACTTTCGCCAACACCCGTTACCAGACCAGCCGTATGGTTGGAACACAGGCCCAGAAATATGTTGCCGAATACCTCGAACAGAATCAGTTGCCGACATCCCGGTCGTCTGTCGAGGGTTCGGAGATGCCGATATTGGTGCGCGTTGCCTGGGCGGGGGGCGAGAAATTTGGTTATAACCAAATGTTGCCGTATCAATCTGCCGGAATGATCTGTCTGGCTGGTGCGCTGTTGTTATTTTGCATGCCCCTGCTCGTGGCGCAAAAGCGACGTCAATCTGATTCATGAGATTATGTAAGGTGTGCTTGCACACCATCACCCATTTCGTAAAACTGATAAAGGTGTATAACCCACCCCGCTTCTGCTGTTCAACCGGTCATAATCTACAATAGCTTTGCCTATCGCTGCGTGGTCCGTAAAAGCATTGTATTCTGGATCCATGTGCACATTACATATAAAAAAATCAGCCGGCCCCGAGAGGCGACCGGCTGTTAAAAAAATGATGTGACTTTGGTATTTGTTTCGGGTGGGTATAAATTTCATCCCGAACATAGCTCATAAAGTGATGTTGTCATCCACCGAAACTATAGGTCACGGCGAAGCCACCATAAAATTCATCCTTGATTGTTCCATTATCGTACGCATTACCCAGCGCATCGCTGTAATAGAGCAATCCGGAAAGGGCGATCGAACCCCACGGGTCAGGAATCTGCAGGAGCTTGGTCAGGTCATAAGTCAGGTCCAAACCCCAGACCATCGTCGCCAGACGGGTCGTATGATCGCCGTCACGCACCGCCGTGAAATACTTGTAGTAATTGTGATCAATACCCAGCGTCCAGCTGGGGGTGAGGGAGAGATCCTCGGTCAGGGCAAATTTATGGCTTAAGCCCACTTCCATCCATTGCGCAGTGCCGCTGCCGATGCCACAATCCATGGCATAAAAAAAGCTCGGATTCAAGATGCCCTCTTCATTATCCGGCCATAACCACTTCCACATCCACGCATCATTGTGGTCCAGACGAAACCACCATTCATGGGTGTGGTTATTGTGATTGTTACTGGGATCCCGGTCCAGGTTTAGTGGCCGCGATAAACCGGGATAATTGAAATGTGTCCAGCCTACTTTGAAATTGGTAGCGATCGGATCAATCGGGTGGGAATACCAGACCGTTAAGTCCACCTCCTGAAGATCCGAATCAGCGTAGGGGTTAATCTCATCCTGGGCGGCATACCACTCGAACCAGGTATCAAATCCAAATGTGCCCCATTCGCCGAAACTGTAACTGACCGACGTTGACATCTGATGATTGACATCTTCGTCGCCCTCCGCGGGAAAATCGGAAAAGTTTATACCTCGGAAGATATAATCGCTGAACAGGGCATAACGAATACTGAACGTCAATGGATTGCTGGCACCTTCTTCCGCCGCCGTCGGGGCCGGGGCATCGGCCGAATCCAGCGCCGGCTGGTCAGGCGGGGGAGCGGGTTGCTCATCGGCCTGCAGTCGGAAACTGGTCAATTGCGGTGAGGTTGTTCCGGAATCAGTGTTCTGGGCCAAGGCACCATGAACCATCCACCAACCCGATAGCACCAGACCCAGTGTGATAGTTTTACTCAGTGACATGATGCTGTTTCCTAAAATAGCAAAAGCCAATTTCTAAATAGCCAAGCCACCGGAAATCGATCCCCAGACCGCATTCAATAAAGAAATGGCTATCCCTGATACCGCCGCAGTGCCGACGTTATCCGCCTGGACCGCCCAGAAGTTATCCAGCGTGCAGCCGACTCCGCTGACCAGACATAAAACACTCACTAACCACAGGCTCCAATTTGACTTAAACTTGTGCATCCTTGTGCTCCTTAAATGATGGATTCGAAACGTCGGCATTCTATATATTGCTTATTGACATCGCAAGCGTATTCAGAGTAGCAGACTCAATCATAGTAGAAAAATATTCATGATATCGTTCGGGGAAATTACTACTGATCATCGTTCTTATTGATAGTTTATTTTCATCTCAACGGTAGCAAAGGGAAGTTCAGGTACTTCAACAACCCGTCTGATGCAATTTCATAGTAAGCCAGCTTGATGCATCAGTATTTTGCATGCATGGGACAAAGCCAAATTTAATTCAGTACACAAATTGAGCGACTTTCTAAACGACATTATTTACCAGCCAATAATATTGGGAATATATCGCGTTGCAGATCAGAATGTTGTTAATAGTTACGGACAACGCGTAAAATTTATGTAATGATCTGGAACTGAGACTCGCTGAAGTAGTCTACCGATCAGCAGACAGCAACATGTTCTGATTATGAAAAGGTCTAAGGAATGAGGATGTTAAACTCTTTTGTCACGTAAGCTGTCGATATTGTAACTCATTACCATGCTACAGCTTCGGATGCCATTACAACCTGTTAATAAAACTCGGACAATGATACGGCATCGGCTGACGGATTGGGTTAGAATAGCTGCTAGGGTAATAAACTCATCCATTATTATTCAAATGCCTAAATTGAGGGACCAAAGCGTGCTTGAGCGACCAGTTACTACAGAGTTCCGTAGACATGTATCTTGTATGCAGGTCTATTCTACTGTTTTATTGTATCCTCACATTTGCGGGATTATTCGCTGGATTGCCGGCGTCATAATCTTTCTGGCAGTTATGACAGCGGATTTATCTGCTCAGCAAGGTTCAGCCCAATCTACACCCTCTGTGCCACCGGAATCTCAGCCGTTTCGTCCCTTTGCAGATTTCAATGAAGTTCCCGTTACCGATGCCGAAAAAATTGCTCGCTTGCAACGGGCCATCCAGGATGCCCAGAAACGCATCAGCGAGATTCAGGTCCAATTAGCCGACCCGCAGTCGGAATATGCACTGGCCGAAGCTGACTTTTCACAGATTGATCAATTGATCTCTGAAAAAATGGTGGATTTAAAGCAGTTTCGAGCAGTCGGTGATACCGCCTCTGCTGAGCAGCTGGATGCCGAAATCAAACAGTTGGATGTCAAATGGGAACTGGCCCGTAAACGCTTTGATCTGGCGATACAGGAGCGCAAAACTCAACAAGAACAATTGACCGCTCTGGAGAAGAAAATTGAGAAAGATCAGGTGGCGTTGAACAAGCTGCAGGGCACAACTTCTGCCCCGGCGACGGAGGGTATAAGCCAGGAAACAGCTCCCGTGACGAGCATTGTTTCAGCCACTCAGCCAGCGATTGTCCCAGCAGTGGAAGCAAAACCAGAAAACCAGACGATATCCGCTCCGGTATCGTCGGCTGAGCCAGCCCGGGGAAATACACCCGTCCAGCCGCCGCGCGAAGAGGTGCTCAAGGCTCGCCAGGAAGCGGAGATCAAGGCCGCCGAAGCCCATGAAGCGGCTCAGGATGTCCAAACGATTGAAGAACGCCTGGCGGCTTTGAATACCGCCATTGAAAACGAAAGAAAATTATTGGAAACCGCTCAACAGCGGGCCACAAATGAACAGGATACTGAACGCACTCTTTATGACCAGTTCAAGAACAGCTGGGAACAGGAAATGACCGCCGAGCAGCGGACCAAGCTGCGCGACGAATTGAGCAGTGTGCGTGAACGGCTGCAAGTGGCGCAGACGGAAATTAATTCCCACAATTCTCGTTTGAATCAGTTGCAGAATGAATTGAATTCGCTGTTGAGCGAACGATTAGCCGCCCAGGGAAAGGCGGATGAGAAACAACAGGAAGCGCAGACTGCCGCCAAGGAAGTCGCCCGCCTGGAAAGTCCCTTTGCTCTGGGGAATATTCGAATCTGGCTACTGACGCACGGAGTTCGGATTGTCGGCATTATTCTGTGCATGATGCTGTTATTGTGGATGGCTCGTAATGGGGAGGGCTATCTGATCAAACTGCTCGCCGGGCGCAATGATCGCGGCAGCATGGAAGATCGTCAGAACCGCGCCCACACGCTGGCTTCGGTATTTCGCAGTGCGGCACGTCTGGTCATCATCATCGGCGGTATGCTGATGCTGCTTACGGAATTGAATGTGAACATCGCTCCCTTGCTTGGAGGTGCTGCCGTTCTGGGTTTGGCGGTGGCTTTCGGTGCCCAGAATCTCATTCGCGATTTTTTCTACGGTTTTATGATCCTGCTGGAAAACCAGTACATGATCAACGATGTGATCAAGGTCGGCGATATTTCCGGCCAGGTGGAGCGCATCACGCTGCGCTTGACGGTGCTGCGCGGATTGGATGGCACGGTTCATTTTGTGCCCAATGGAGAAATTTCCAAAGTCAGTAACATGACTCATGGCTGGTCTCGCGCCCTGTTCGACATCGGGGTGGCCTACAAGGAAGATATCGATGAGGTCATGAAAGTTTTGACCGATCTGGGGCGGGAATTACGCCGTGATCCCGAATATCGTGATCTGATTCTGGATGATCCGGAAATGCTCGGCCTGGATGAATTTGGCAATTCGGCGGTGATCGTCAAGTTTCTGATTAAAACACGACCGCTCAAACAGTGGCTGGTGCGGCGGGAGATGCTGCGGCGGATCAAGATACGCTTTGACCAACTGGGCATTGAGATTCCTTTCCCGCATCAGACGGTCTATCATCGATATCCGGGAAATTCGCCCCAGGCTCGACTGGCTGAGCAGATGGCAGCCGAGGGTGATTGATTTTGTTTCAGGCGAGATGTTGGCGTAATTGCCGCTTGAAGGTCGCATAATCAGCCGGGAGCGTGGAATACTGTTCCGTTCGTTCATCAAGTCCCGACAGGCTGGGCGGCAGGGGGGGATCGATCTGCAGAATCTGACGAATTTCTTCCGGAAATTTGGCGGGATGGGCCGTCTCCAGACTCACCACTAACTGGTGCTCAGCGTCCGGATGCTGATGCACATAATCCATTACACCAGCCCAGCCGACGGCGCCGTGCGGTTCAAGTAATACCTGGTGTCGTTGATAAGTCTCACGAATTGTATGTCGGGTGCGCTCATCAGAAACAGGGGTTGCGAAGAGGTCGCGGCGCATGGCGACCATATCTGCCGGCTCCCGCATCAAACCGGTCTCATCCAGCCAGCCACCATAGAGGTCTATCAGTCTGGCCAGATTCGAAGGGTGGCCAACATTCATCGCATTCGATAATCCCACATGCGACGGCACAATTTTCTGATATTGCCCACTTTGCAGAAAACGCGGAAATTCATCATTCACATTGGTCGCAATAATCAGTTTATTAATCGGCAGGCCCATCTTCCAGGCCAGCATCGCGCCCATCATATCGCCGAAATTACCGCTGGGTATGGAAAAGGTAATTGGTTCCCGCTGGGCGACCTCCGCCAACTGCAGATAGGCATACACATAATACACACTCTGCGGCAGCAGCCTTCCGATATTGATAGAGTTGGCTGACGATAAGTGGTATTTCCGAAAATCGGGATCGGCGAAGGCTTCCTTGACCAGTGCCTGGCAGTCGTCAAATTTCCCCGCTACCGCCCAGGTGGTGATATTATCACCCAGCGTCGTCATCTGGCGGCGCTGCCGATCGGAAACTTCCGCCTGCGGAAACAGCACCACCACTCGAATACGCGGGACCCGATGAAAAGCATGCGCTACCGCGCTACCCGTATCACCGGATGTCGCAGTTAAAATGATCAGTTCCTCAGCTTGTTGTTGCATCAGGTGGCTCATCCAGCGGGCCATCATGCGTGCGGCAAAATCCTTGAACGAAGCAGTCGGTCCGCGATCCAGTCGCAACAGGTAGTGACGTTGGGTGACCCGTTCCAGGGGCACCTGAAAGCTGTAGGCTTCGCGGCACCAGCTTCGTAATTGTTCAGGTGTCGCTAATTCAGCGGTGAAATGTTGCAGGACATATTCGGCGACTTCCGGATAAGAAGCTTGTTGAAATTCGCTCAGGCGGGACCAATCCAGTTGCGGTAAATGATCGGGCATGAATAACCCGCGATCGGCGGCCTGACCCTGCAACAAGGCTTCGGCAAGTGAGACGGGTGGCACCCGTCGATTGGTGCTGTAGTAGCGAAGGGGTCTGTTCATGGCCTCGTTATCATGCGTTATTCGCCAATGAAGTTCAAGAGCGGAGTACGGGAGCGGATTGGCGAACAGTAACGAATAAGGTAAGCTATCTGCAGGTCGATCTGGGGGGAAGCCAACTTCCGCACGGGAGACGGTTATGTATAACAGCCAGGTTGGTATTACCCCCGGCATGCAGCACTACATCGATCGCAACCAAGCCTATCTCGCCAAACGCGACCAATATATTCGCGACGTCGTCAAGCACTGGAAATTTGATACCATCGCGGTTCATGGGCTTTATTCCGTCGAGGAAGCCATCGAAGACTATCAGGGCGCCATCATCGAACCGATCTTCATGAGCAGTGCCCAGGCCTACCGCGATTCGGATGAAATGGCGGCGGCGCTGGCCTATCTGATTCCCACCTGGTGCTATTCACGTATCGCTAATCCGTCCACCTATTACTATGAGTGGACCCTCGCTCTGCTGGAGGGTTATGGTTTTAGCGGTGATACTTCCGCTTGTTCAACTTCATCGGGCATGGCTGCGATTATGACCGCCGTCCAGCCTTTCCTGGTGCATAAGGAGCACCATCACCACGAACCGCGTAATTTCATCGCCACCGCCCAGTGTTATGGCGGCACTTTTCAGCAATTCAGCGTCCGCTTGATGGAAGAACGGGATATCGAGTGCCGCTGGGTAACCGACCCGACCAACATCGAGGAATGGGCCAGGCTGATCGATAAGAATACACGCTTCTTATATGGCGAGTTGCCCAGCAATCCGCAGCAGGGTTTCTTTGATATTCAGGCGGTGGCCGATCTAGCCCACAGTCATCAGTTGCCTCTGATCTGCGACAGCACAGTAGCGACGCCGGCGTTATTGCGCCCGATCACTCACGGAGCTGATATTGTAGTTCAGTCCGCTACGAAAAGTCTGACTACCAGCGGCTTTGGGGTTTGCGGAGCGGTCATTGCACGCAAAAACCTCATGACCAATATCGATAATGACGAGTTGCGGCGGGACTTCGCTCTCTATATCAAATATTTGCCTAATCGGGACTATGGCCCCAATCTACATCCGCTGCAGGCCATCATGACCCTGAACGATATGCGCACGCTGCGCTCCAAGATGGATATGCTCAGCCGCAACACCCAGCAGATCGCTGAATTTCTGGCGACCCACCCGATGATTGAAAGCGTGGAATATCTGGGGCTGCCCAATCATCCTCGACATGAACTGGCCAGCAAGTATATGTGGCTGGTTGATGCTGAGCACGACCCGCAATATCGCCAGCCGGTCAATCGTTATGGCCACCTCATGTCCTTCTGTGTGCGCGGTGGAGCGGAAGCAGCTCGAAAGTTCTTTGACGGTTTGCAGCGCATTTGGCGGGCGACCGACCTGGGACGCATCAAGAGTGTGGCCACGATTCCCGCCATCTCCACTCACCAGCAGCAGGGTGAAGCAGGTCGCAAGCTTGCGCACATTCCTCCCAATCTGGTACGGCTCTGTGTCGGCGGCGAACATCCGCACGATATCATGGCTGATCTGGACCAGGCCCTGAATCGTCTGAATACCCGGATCACAACTGCCCATCGATAGAATGCGCTAGCATGTAGTAAAGAATTGTGTTGCTGGATTAGAGCTTAATAATAGTAATAACTATTAAGACAAATTCAGTTGCATATCATTGATCTCGGGGTATGTTTCAAATAATTCAAACATCTGGTGAGAAAAATCATATATGTAACTCATTTGAATCGTTTCGGGATCATGTCCGTTAATCGCCGTATCTGAATACGATTGCACAGTGTAAGTATGTAGTAAATTCAGCAGACATGCTATGCGCTGTTGTCATGGCATGTCGCACAGTAGCAGTATGCGCATAATATATTTTACGAAAAAGGAGTAGAACATGGGGCAGAACGGGAAAAAACTGGTATTAAGCAAAGAAACAGTTCGTGTATTGTCTGAAAATGATCTTCGCCAGAGTCACGGTGCGGTATTGTGGTCCTGGTTCTGGTGCTGGAAAGGAAGCGCCAAAGTATCTGATACCGTCAGCAAAGTAATCAGTGGTGTATCCAGCGGTTCTGTGAGTGTGGCAACCAGCGTGGTTATTTCTGCAGAAACGACAATAATCGTCAGCGAATCGTCCTCCGTTACTTCTGTGGTTGTAACCAGTGCCGCTGCTTCGGTGTCAGGTGGAGCCAGTGCCAAGAGTTCTTACGATTTAAGTGGTGTAATCAGTGAATCAATCAGCACCATTATCACCTGATTGGTGATGTTAATCGTGTTACTTTCAGGCCCAGTGAAAATTTCACTGGGCCTTTTTATTGATAAATTCCTGAATGAGTAGTTCGCCCTTCGGGGCATAATTATTCTGCTGAGCCGCTGCGGCTTCATGGAAACCTGAGGCTCCGGAGGCTGGTATATCAGTACCACAATAACAATACGGCGGGGGAGTGGCATCATGGGCCCGTGTGCTGACGGGTGTATAATGATCCGGAGCAATCAACATCCTCCATTCCGGATAGGAGCGTAAAGCTTCCCGCAGCGGACCGACAACATGACGATCTATCTCTTCCAGGGCTTTGACTTTTTCATGGGCTAACCCACGATGGCCCGCTTCGTCCGGAGCTTCGACATGGACCACCACCAGGTCGAAGCGGTCCAGAGCATCTACAGCGTACTGTCCCTTACCTGCAAAATTCGTATCCAGATAGCCAGTGATGCCCGGAACGTCAATATACTCCAGTCCCATCATCGCTCCCAATCCATGAATGATGTCCACGGCGGTAATCACCGCTCCGCGCAGGCCATAGCGTTCCCACAGCGTGGGCATGGATACCGGGCGTCCCTGACCCCACAACCAGATATGGGTTACCGGAATACGACCTTGCTGCCGCCGCCAGCGATTGACTTCGTGGTTTTGTAATAGTTGCGCCGCCTGCTGCATGATGTCACGTAATCGCTCGGCCCCCGCGCCGCTTGGCCAGTAATCATCTACCGGTTGATCGGGAATGTCATGCGGTGGCTGGCATTTGACCTGCATGTGATCGGTATCTTTCAAAACCAGCAGATTCCGATAGGAGACTCCACTATAAAATTGGCAACCCTGTTCTCTGAATAGCTGGTTCAGATCGGCAATCAGTCGATCAGCTTCCGGCTGGTGGATATGATCGGCCGTGAAGTCGGTCATACGCCCGTCCAGTATGGTCACAAAATTGGAGCGAAAAACCATCTCGCCGGGCCCGACCGGAATTTGCCGCGCTGCAGCTTCAATAGGAGCGCGGCCGGTATAATAGCGTTGCGGTTCGTAACCAAATAATGTCAGACTGGCGACATCGGTGCCGGGAATAAACCCATCCGGCACAGTCTGGACCAGGCCCAGTCGTCCATGGGTGGCCACCCAATTCATATTCGGTTTCCCGGCTGCTTGCAGGGGTGTCTGATTACTCAGTTGTGGAACCGGGAAATCAGCGGCGCCATCCGGTAGAATGATGACATATTTCATAGTGGTAGCTCTCCGGTGATATGGTATATCAAGTCATGAATTACTGGCCAAGATAACTATACTACACTATGATCGTCACTCTGAATATTTCGTAGAGCGTGGTCCGCCTGGATGGTAAATGAGGGGTTGAAGCACGATGATCTGGTTCTGGGTTGGTTTTATCGCTCTGGTTTTAATTATTCTGGCATTGGATCTGGGAATTTTTCACCGACAGATGCACGAGATTCATACCCGTGAAGCTTTGATCTGGACCGCTGCCTGCATCAGCCTGGCATTGCTTTTTACGGTATTTGTTTATTTTGCCTACAACCACCATTGGTTGGGAATTGGTTTAAATGTTGGCCACTCGATCAGTGGAAAAGATGCCGCCATCCAGTTCCTGACGGGTTATATCATTGAAGAATCATTAAGCCTGGATAACATCTTTGTTTTCGCCATGATCTTTGCTTATTTCCGTGTCCCGCTGCTATTCCAGCATCGTGTCTTATTCTGGGGAATTTTGGGAGCGTTGATCCTGAGAGGATTGATGATCGGTATCGGAGTAGCCCTGATATCTCATTTCGAATGGGTAATTTACCTGTTCGGGATGATACTCATTTACTCCGCTTATAAAATGCTTGTATCGCGAGAAGAAGATTTTGATCCTCAAACAAATCCGTTAATACGCTTGGCCAGGCGTTTTCTGCCCATATCGAATGAATACGATGGGGCACATTTTGTAACCCGGATTGATGGCCGTCGCTTCTACACACCCCTCTTTATCGTACTTCTCACTGTTGAAAGTTCGGATGTGATTTTTGCCATCGACTCCATCCCGGCAATTTTCGCCGTCACCCGTGACCCGTTTCTGGTGTTTACTTCTAATGTATTCGCCATTCTGGGGTTGCGATCTCTGTACTTTGCTCTGGCCAGCATGATGAAGCAGTTCCGTTACCTGAAGACCAGCATCGTGTTCGTTCTCGCCTATGTGGGTGTGAAAATGTTGCTCAGCAAGACATACCCGATTCCGTCGGAAGTGTCGCTGGCTGTGATTTGCATCATGATTACGATCGGTATAATGGCGTCCTGGTTGGTACGGGAGCGTGACAATACACAGCCACCGTTACCATAATATTGCCGTTGCCTGTCGTTCCCGGAAATTTTGGAGGTATATGTAATGCGTTCTGCCTGGAAACAGATCGGATTATGGTTGGTCATGATGGCGGTCGGGTTAACATGGCTTACTGCTTACGCCGGGCCGCCTCGCCGTCAGCATCGCGATGAAGAAGCCACCGTGATGTCCGGGAAGCTGGTCGATTTGAAGAGTTATATGAGCGAAGAGCTGGAAGGAGACGAGCTGGTTCGGATGATTCAATCCAATCTGCGTGAGGGTATTCCGGCGGCGATCGAAACCAAGGAAGGATTGGTTGTTGTCGGCTGGGACCGCAAAATCCCCAAGGCCAAAGTACTGCAAATGGCTAATCAGGATATTGAAGTCCGCGGGCTTCTGTATGAAAAAAGCGGTCTTCATTATATGCAGGTGACCGCGGTACGCGTCGAAGGCGATGAAGCTGAGCAACCCGAGCAACCGCAGGAACCGACAGAACCCGGGGATGAAACGCCTCCCAATGAGGAACCTGCCGAACCCACGCAGCCGGAAAATAACTGATCATTTGATTGCTGGCGACGACGGGCAGTCTCGAAGACTGCCCGTTTTTTTGCAGAGCCTACTTTGCGGTCCATGCTTTCCAGTAGGCTCGCTTGTAGGTACTGGTAAAGTTTCACCGAGCCGCGACTGTCAGGGAGCGGTCTTCAAGATTTTTTGATCGAATATGATTCAAACTGTACCAGTATCCGCTAGTAGGGGTAAGTTGTGCTTGTGGTGTTAGCCGTTATGCTGTCTGACTATGACGCACAGCGAAATATCTGCCGGCAATACTTCCGCACGGCGTAATAATTGGTTTAATGGCATCCTGCTGATTATGGGGGTGATTATTGTATTCGGCTTGCTAATTCCTTTTGATCTGCCGCTCGCTCGCCAATTGCAGAGCTGGGCACCTCCCAATGCTGCCCATCCCCTTCATTACATGCTGGTTATTTTTCGACTGTTTGGAGAATTTTCCACCTGGGCGGGTGTGATTCTGATTATTGCGTTGTTTGAAACTCGTCGACGGCTGTTACTCTCCAGTCTGCTCTTGTCTATTTTTATTTCGTGGGCAGGCTATTCTTCATTGAAGCGTTTTGTTCCACGCTTGCGACCGAATTCAGAGATTGTAAAAAATCACCAGATCGATACCTGGATGGAAACGTGGTCACAGGCACACCGTACTTTATCCGGTGAAGCCATTCGCTCATTCCCCTCCGGCCATACCGCTTCCGCCTGGACATTGGCGATCGTATTATCGATTTACTATCCCCGGGCGCGATGGGTCTGCTGGTGCCTGGCGATGGGCTGTGGCTTAAGTCGAATCATTGAAGCCTGGCACTGGACGACCGATTGCTGGGCGGGGGGATGGTGGGGCGGCTTCGCTGCCTGGATGGGCTGTCGAATCGCCCGGATCCGCCCGCCGCCGTCTGCCTAGCTGCCGCTCAGGGCATCCGCCACCGGCAGCAGTGCGGTCAGACTATCGGTGATCGTTCCGCTGATAAAATCAAATAAACCGATGGTCGCTGCATCCTGGAAATCGCTGCTGGTGCAGCCGGAAATGAGCAGAAACCCGATCCACCACCATTTTTTCATGTGACATCGATACCCGTTCATACGAAATGCTCCTGAAATTACAAATTGAAGGTCATCATGAGTGATCCCACCAACGCGTCCCGACCATCTCCGCCGGGGTCGATTACGTATTGCACAACAGGCTGTACACTGAGATGGGGGGTCAGCTGACACTTATAAAAACACTCCAACGCCATTTCGTCAAAACGCTGCTCCAGGCGTTGGATTTCTTCACTGATCTGGCCGTGAAATATTCCCATCCCGAACACGTCTTCATCGCGCGTTGGAAGTAATCCGGTATATTGCCAGCCCCCGACATAACTCTGGGAAATCTCGTTGTATGCCGACGGGGCCCAGCCATACATGAAAAAGAGACCTAACCCTTCTATACTGTCAGCCTGATCGGGGTTTTCCCGTGTAATTTGTTGATCCAGGCTGAGATACCACCCAGAATTCCCTTCGTGGAAGCGCGGGCGACGCCGGCCTTGCAGATCATTAAAATAAATCTCCCAGTCACCACTGTGATACCAGCCGCCGATTCGATAAAGTCCCGGCAGGGTCGTTTCAGCAATGGACCACTCGGGCATCAATCCCAGCTCGACCAGTGTGAATGAATCATTGTTGCCATGAAATGCGGTGTGAAAAGGGCTATGGTCACCGATGCCTTCGCCATCATATATTCCGCCCGACAAATACAACCAGGGCAGGGGTTCAATATAGAGTTCGGAGCCGAAAGCACAATCCGGATAGGTGGGTTGCGGCATATTGGGAATGGCTACCGCCACGCTATGCAGAAAATCAGCCCCATTAAGGGTATTGGCCAGATGGGCATTACTATCGAGTTTACCGATACGAAAGGTGACATGATCAGACCAGAGCGTTTGCTGCCACCAGAATTGCGACAGTTGCGTGCGATCCGGGCTGTCATATTCATTGATGCCCAGCAGATCGCCGACGTGTTCATCCGTCAGGCTGCGCCCATGAATATTCTGAAACTCAAAATAAAATTGACCGCCCGGCCAGAGTCGCAGTTCTTCAGTATTCAGAGTCAACCCCAGATTGAAGGCCCCGCGATAGGCTTCTGCTTCGTTGACATTTTGCCCACCTTGAAAGTTCTGTGATCAGATGGCCACATAGCCGGCATCGATGATCACTCCCTCCGGCAATAGGAGCGCTTGATATGATTCTTCCTCCGGTGCGGGTGGTAACGCCGGCTGGGTAGTCGGGGAATTTGACACTGTGCTGATTTTATCCGACGGCGAGTCGGGAGATTCTGCATCCTGTAGCGGTTCGGTCATGGGTAACAGATTGACAAACAACAATAAAATTATCTTGGTCATAAATTCGATTCCTGCCCGGGTATCACCCGTCTGTTACCTTCACGATCATTCCGTGAGCTGAATTAATATAAGATACTGAGACTCACTCTCATTATATTAACCGCTATTTCTACAAAATCAATGGCTCATACTTGTAGTGAAAATCGGAGTGCAAATTCAGATATCTGGTCATGTTCAACGATCGGTGACCGTAAGGGATCGCTCTTAACCCTATTGCGCATACGCTGAATTCAAACGATTTCTGAACCTAAGTAAACTTGACGATCTGATAATGGCAGATCTTAATGGATTTATCCTAGGCAGCTTAGGGTATTACTTACTCGAATCGATCTGTTCACTTGCTGAGTTGCATCGTTACATCAAGAATGAGTCGATCAACCCTACAGGCCATGTGATCTACCATTTATTGTCAAACACCAAGCAAGATATACAGACAACGTAAACCATGAGTATTCAATATCGATTCATTCTGATTATCGGAATCGTCACCGGTCTATTGATGGTGACCTTGGCTGTCGTAGAACGATGGGTCGTAGAAGAACATTTTTCGGAGCTGGAACAGCAATGGATGCGCCACAATCTGGCCCAGATGAAACATGGCATGGCGGTAGTTCAACAGGAATTGGATGATTATGCACGCGAATGGGCCTGGTGGTCAGACATGTATGAGTATGTTGACCGACGTAACGTCCAGTTTGAGTCCTCCAACTTCTCACCCACGATGCTCGCCAACCTGAAACTGAATCTGCTGGCGGTGCTGGATATCGAAAACCAAGTGATATTTAGTTGTGCAGTCGATTCTTTCAGTCAAAGACATGCAACAATACCGGATGAGACCTGGCAAATATTACAAACCAGCCTGCCCAACTATGTAGCACCCCGTTCGAATAAGCCCTTTAGCGGAATACTGAGCCTGAAACAAGGGCCGATGTTTATATCCGCTTATCCCATTTTAACCAGCGAACGCCAGGGACCCCCGCGCGGTACGCTCATATTTGGACGACCAATCAATGATCGTATCGCCGAGCGACTGAGTGACATGCTAAATATGAAAGTGGAAATTTCCGACTGGGGGAAACAGAACGATTTCGCCCCGCTCGGAAGCGAGGCCATGGAGACATCGCCCAAGCAATTCAATGACACACGGATCGAGACGACATCCCAGAGTCTGATTGGCAACTTGATATTGAGAGATGAATCAGGCCAGCCGGCATTGCGGCTACGTCAGCAGTCGAATCGTACGGTATATCAGTATGGACTGGCCACCGTGAATCATCTGATATGGAGTCTAACCGGAGTGGTCATACTGATGACCTGCCTGACTTATTATCTGGTGGACAGGCAGATAGTCAGCCGGGTCAAATCATTGATCGACCAAGTTCACGAACTTCATGCCACCACCCAGGACCGTAACGCCATAGTCATTCCAGGCCAGGATGAGTTGGGCATGCTGGCCCTTGAAATAAACCGGATGCTCGACCGAAATACTTTGACACAGCAATTACTGCAGGATGCCGTCGATGAGTCCCAGCGTCTGATTCAGTCGGTTGAAACAGCCAATACCCATAAGAGCCAGTTTTTGGCCAATATGAGTCACGAAATTCGAACCCCAATGACGGCCATTCTCGGATATCTCGATTTACTCGGTGATGGCTGTGCCCAGACGTGTCAATTCGGTGAACAACACACCCAGAAGTATGTACAGATTATGCGCCGGAACGGAACTCACCTGCTGGAGTTGATCAACCAGATTCTGGATCTGTCACGTATCGAAGCGGGCCAACTGGAGTTCGACTGGCAGTCACATCATCCCTCCAGGCTCCTGCAGGAAATTGTCGAGATCGTTCAAGATCAGGCGCAGAAAAAAAATATTGCCCTGACCGTGGAAGATCAGGCGCCGGCGGACCTTTATTGGAAGTGGATCCCCTGCGCATGCGCCAGATACTGCTTAATATCGTGAATAATGCCCTCAAATTTACCGATCAGGGCGAAGTCCGAATCAACCTGACTTGTCACAGCTCGGTAACTGCACGCTGGTTCGAAATTCTGATCAGCGATACTGGTATCGGTATACCCGAAGATAAGCTCGATTCGATCTTTGATAAATTCCGTCAGGCCGATGCGTCGATGACCCGACGATATGGGGGAACCGGTCTGGGGTTGGCAATTGCCCGCTCTCTGCTGTTATCAATGGGCGGCACTATCAGTGTGTCGAGCAAATTGGGGCAGGGCAGCACCTTCAATATCGAATATCCCGTCGCCGAAGAGTTGCCGACTCAGTTTATTCCCCAGGCCGATGACTGTGCCTATCGGAATAGCCCCGCAGGGCCGTCGGCTGCACCTGCCAATTTTCGTGTATTAGAAAGCGTGTGATGAGGTTTTCGTTGAGGCCTGGGAAGGTAATGAGCCAATATCGGCCAATTTCCTGGCGCCGGCTACTCAGCTAAGGTTCAGCGATCGGTGGTCGAGTATATATAATCATCATGGCGACAGCGACCCGTCGTAGAGCAGAACCGGAGCAGGGGCTGGTGAACGGTTGACCAGCGGCTGGTCAACGATTGACCAAAGGCTGGCGTAGGGCTGACCAGCGGCTGGTCGGTGAACCACCACTTGCGGACTTCGTCAACAGCGGCGCCGGGACGACAATCCCTATTCCCACACCGCACCACCCTGCTCCGTAGCGTTATGATCCACTTCATGATTCCTCGACGATAACTGGACCCAGGAACGCTTTTCACACACGCTCCTACTGGTGGAAGATTCAGAAGACATCCAACGACTGTTCAGCCACATTTTAGGCAAGTCGGATCTGCAGGTGGATAGCGCCGTTAATGGTTTGCAGGCCCTGGTTCGGATCAAACAAGCCCAGGACGATTCAATTCCATACGCTGTGATATTGATGGATATGCAAATGCCGTTGATGGATGGCTATACAGCGGTTCATCATTTGCGCTCCTGCGGCTATCAAGGCGCCATCATTGCACTTACTGTACATGCCTTGGATGAAGAAAAAAAACGTTGCTTACAGGTGGGTTGCGATGCTTACATTACCAAACCAATTGTCCGCTCAGCGCTGTTAGAAGTGGTCTACCATAACGCCGGCAAGACAAAATCCGACCCGCTGGACAGCCACTGTCTTGAACAACTGATCGCCAATCCTGGTTAATCAAACAACCCGTGCAATGGCACTAATTGTCCAGAATTAATCGCCATTGGCGTTAAAATTCACGGGGATTGCGCGAGGGGAGAATCGAACTCCCACACCTTGCGGTACAGGAACCTAAATCCTGCGCGTCTGCCAATTCCGCCACTCGCGCTAATTCAATCTCAGGCAGAATAATCATAATCATTGAAGATACCAAATTACATTAATTATTGCTCAACCAATGGCTTGTGACGGCTATGCCATCAGCCATGAAATTATTCCTCACTTTGCAAGAAGTTTTCCTGCACAGTAATATACCGATCTCGATTTAAGTTGACCCGGTCAATTTTTTTCTGAAAAATCGGGAAAATTCTATGATTATCGGTCGTCTATTGTTAAACTTAAGATTATGATTGACATCGCTTTCGGGCTTGAGTATCACTATCTATGAGGAGGGTGGTCTTCCTGCAAATCAGCTGACAGGTCTTGCTGGTCACTTGGGCAGCACCACAATTTATCGGGCAGGATCAATTTCATCACCGGAAAGCACTTGGTGAGCGTGGTCGTCCAAATTAGCTGAGACCTGTAGCGGGAGCTTGGGGAAGCTCTCACCATAAACAGTACTGGACTCGTTGCGCGGTCGTATGGCGGCCAACGGGGCAGTTGCTGTTATTTTCATGGTTAACAGTAAATCAAGGTCGTCCACGTGCAAATGCTCCACTGGAGGAGAAGGTTCATGAGCACCCGTCAAATGTCCACCACATGTCAAGCGGCCTGGCGGGCCGCCCAAGTCCTGGTTTTCAGTTTGCCTCTCTGGCTGGCGGTCGCCGAAAGCCAAGCTGAAACCCGCAAGTTCAACGTATTTCTGGCCAATCCGCGGGCCCAATGGATTCCACAAGACCAGCCGATGGGTAGTGATATGTCCTCCGATGCTGGTGGGCAGCCGGCGGATGGTACGATGATGCCCAACCCGGGTGACATCGACAAATGGTACTTCGACTACACCCGGAACGGCGTTCCGCCGCAAGCGCGGATCGACTCTTTCAAGGAGTGGTGGTTTGAAGTTTCTTATGGCAACGTGATCATTGAAGGTTCGGATATTAACGTTCATACCTTCGGCTGGTTCGATCTGCCCTGGCCTGTCTCTCCCAAGAATCATCTGGAATTATCTGCTGAAGATCACATCGATCTCGATAATGCCGGTCCTTACACCTATGGCCGAGGTGAGCGGTTCACCGATGGAACCGTTATGTTTTACACAGATTTCAGTGGACAGGATTTGCCTCTCGATGGCACGACTCAGCCATCCATTCACGCCTTGGAAGACGGCGCCTTCACGCCCGGTGAGCGCTTCATGGACCTGGATGGTGATAATCGTTACGACTCCTTGTTTGAACCCTACAGCACCCAGGATATCAACGAGAATTGCATCTGTAATTATGCCGGTAATGATCTGGATGCCTTGAAGTATGGCGGTGATTTCACCTTGATGGATCTGGCAGGGAATCCTGTTCCTGGTAGTGGCAATCTGGAGGATTGCATCGAACAGACCAATGAATTGTTGACTGCCGAATGTCCAGAAACGGAAGCTGGCCAGATGGCCTGTGAAGATGCCGGTTGTACCTGGGATCCCGGTACGCTTCCGAACTGCCCCTCTCACGGGGATCAGACATCCTGTCAGGGTGACGAAGGCTGTGAGTGGATTCCTGCCTGTACCGGTGCCCCGCAATGTCCAGCCAAATTGACGCAAACACAGTGCGAATTAGATACGGAATGCACCTGGGATCCACCGGCGGAATGCGTTCTCGACCCTGGCTTTGTGGCGGATGATGCCGAGTGTATCGCGCAGGAATGTCCCGAAGGCGGCGGCACCTGTCTGGTGCAGGGATGCGACATAGAAGATTATTTTGAATCCGGCAATGACGATGAGCGCAACCTTCCTGAACCATTTGAGGATTATCTGATTTTCCGGGATCGGGCGGGCGATATCACCAACGGTGGTTCTCCTCCATCGGACAATCCGTATCAGCCAGTGCCCGCTGATTATATACAAGCCAACTATCCGGGTGATTGGGAAACGCTGCAGACGCTGGCTGATAACAATGTTTATGATTCTCCGGAAGCCTGGGAACCGTATACGGAAGATGGCGGTTATGTACGCGGGACGGGAGATTTTGCAAATCCGACCAATGATCAGGGTAACCTGGAACGTAATCTGGAGTTGACCGAGTTCCAGGGAGATATCGCGGCCACTCCCCAGCCCAGCTGGTATGAAGATTTCTGGAAATCAACTTTTGTTCCGGAAGGTCCGGCTGATGTGCCACCGGCATGGCCCGATGAAGGCCTCATTCGCGATCTGCAATATTTCCCGGCTGAGGATGTTGCCGGATATACTTATCCGTTCGAGATCAACTATCAATCGAACAAAGGCGGTCGGAAGGGATATGGAACAGCCGGTGACCAGGAAGCGATTGGTCAGCCGGTTGGTTTCTCACCCGATACATTCTGTGGTGTTGCGGACAGCCCCTGGCAGCCGCTGGCGGAGGATGGCTGCGGTGATGGCACCTGGGTCAACCCGGAAGATCCCACTGATCCCGGTTCACCGATTTATCCCACACCACAACAGAATTACAACGGACCGAAGGAATATTATGATTCGCCTTCATCCATCTATCATGCACGATACATTCCACTGACCAACGAAGATGGCTGTCCGATCGATCTGGAAGGCGAAGAAATCTGTGATGATTGTATTGATTGTGATGCGGGAGATATCGCTCAATTCATACCCATCATGCTGGACTACGGTGGAGATACGACATTTGGCGAAACCACCTCTTCGGATCCATACTTCCAATCGAATCGAACTAACCGAGGTGCAGATCGCGGGACTTCACCATTTACCACTTCGCTGGAGATTCTGTTCCCGGATGGTTACATCGTTCCGGCGGGTCCTCTGGCCGGCGGCGATGTTTTCTTCCCGACATTTGAAGAAGGTAATCCCGGCCCGTATGGTAAAGCCATTCCGGTTCACGGTTGCAAGCTGGCGGATGGCGGAAACGTCATGACCCTGGAATTAATGACCTGGGTCCGCAAACTTGAAGATCCCCGCGCCTTGCCCTTTAGTCAGGATACGGGCAATGTTGTGGGCCAGAGTGCCGGATCGATGGGCATGGGATTTGATTTCCGAACCGGTGAGGATGCCATCGGTTTCGCCGATTTCGATATGGATGGCTTACTTGATCTCGGTGAAGGTGTGACTTTCGGTTATCGCGATACTGATGATGACGGGACGCTGGATTCCTATTACGGCGTCGAATCCTATGCAGTAGATGGCCGTATCGGCACCGGCGGTATGAATAACGGTACGTTTACGGATTACCCCTATAATCGCGATCGCATGATCGAAGATATCATTGGGTATATTGATTCGATCCACAACATGGCTGGATTGATCGACTCCTGGGGTGTCAGCGGCATTACGCTGCTACCGGGCAGTATGGGTGGTGAAACCGGTAGTGACGGTACCTTCTCTCACGAAGTTGATAACAGTGTTTTTTCGGTTCCAGCGGCAGGTTTCAATGCCATGCCGGTGAATGATGTGATGGTTCAGGCCGGACCGTATGATGGTACGGTGCCTTGTCCGGATGGGGCTGATTGTACGTTGGTGCCTACGCCGTGGCGGCTGATGCAGGCTTATGTCTCCGCCAACAGCATGGCCATCGCTTTGGATCGAGGCCATCCGATGGATGTGCAGCAGGCGACAGAAGGTAAGTTCAAAATTACCTTTGCGGCCCACGAATATGGCCACATCTGGGAGGGATGGGTCGACTTCTATGATTACGATACTCTGCCCGACGTGCCGTCTGTGGAAGAAGCACCGGTGGGCGGGTTTGATATCATGGCGGGTGACCGGGCCATCGGTCTCCTGCCGAAGGTTCATACTGCTGCATGGCACAAACAGTGGTCCGGCTGGATCGATCCGGTTGATCTGACCACCGTGCTGACTCCGGGCATATCCAAGGAAATCACTATTATCGGCAGTGAAGCCCCCAATCCCGGTGCGGGTCAGGGCTCACCATTCTCACCGCAATCGTACTACTTCTTCCCCAATCAGTATGTGGGCGGCGGCCAGCTGGTGAATGTTGAACGATTTGATTTCTGGCACATCAGCGATACACGTGACAATATCGGATCGGAACCCAAATTCGGAAACGAATATCCCTGGGGTGACGAAGAGATTGATTACGGTCTCGGCTCCGAACCAGATGGTATCATAACACTGAATCGTCGGGCTGATGAATGTGACAGCGGTGAAGATCCGTCTGGCGACGAACCGGATGGCGGCGTATTGATCATGCATCTGGATGTGGAAGCTGATTCACTGGGTATTCCTGCACAACAGATTGATCCCAGCCATGTCAATTATCTGATACTGCAGGCGGACGGGGATGATGATCTGATGGCCAATTTCGCTATTGGCAACGGCGGGGACAATGGTGATTACTACCCCGGAACCTGTAACAATACCCTCTGGACTCCGTTGTCCTACCCGCACACACGCTGGTGGGCACCGGAAGCGGGCGTCAGTGGCATTGAAATCCATAATTCCGAAAACCTGGGTGTGAACCCGAATACCGGTTTCGGTTCCTCGCGGGTGGAATTCTTCTGGCAACCGCGCGACACCGCTTCGCTGACCTGGCTGAATGTGGATTCCACAGTCAGCAGCGGTTCGATGTTCCCATTGAATTACCGTGCTTATGATGTCGCCGGATTTACCCGCATCCATATGTTCAAGGATACGGACAGCACCGGCTTCAACGGTGTAGCCATACCTTCATGTCCGCCTTCGCCTTTGTCTGATACCACGCCTTTCCTCAAGAAGGCGCCGACCGGACCGGGACCGAAGGATGTCCAGGGTATTTTTGATGTCGATCTGAACTGTTTCGATGATGGTCCGGCTTACTTCTACGCATTCCTCGAACCAACCGGTTCGGAGCCGAAGGTCAGTCCGGTACGTCCGTTCATTAATAATGTGGGTAACGGAAATGTAACCATCAATCCGGCAGATGTTCGTCTGGATCCAGCCAATGTGAATTCGGTCAAGGTGGAGAGCTGGACGCTGACAGTAGTGGATGATGCGATACCCGGTGCTGAAAAATGGAGCGTGGTCGGAACCCGATCCGGTCTGCAGGCGACTCAAGCGACCACGAACGTACTTTATACGTCGGCAAACCCGGCTGGGGCGATCAAGCTGACGATACATCGCGGCTCGATTGACTTCAAGGATGGGGATTACTTTACCTTTACGACGCCTGGCTGGACTCCTTATTCGTCCATGATCCAGGTGGAAGATCATGCGGTCGGCCCTCATCCGTTGGCCGACTTCGAAGCACTGGATCCGACGGTTGGACCGCGTCCGTTGCAGGTTCAATTTGACGGCACGTTATCCACCGATCCCAGCGCCGGCTTGTGTGTGGGTGATCCGCTGGATTACGACTGGGATTTCGGCGATGGCGGCAGTTCGACGCAGGCCATGCCGACTCATACGTTTGATGAATCCGGTACCTACGACATCACCCTGGTTGTCACCAACTGCCTCGGGCAGACGGGGACGAAAGTGCGTGAAGGTTATGTCGTGGTGCTCAGCAATCCACCGACGGTGATTCTGTCCACGACACCGAACCCGGCGCAGGGTGCTTTACCGTTGTCGGTGCAGTTTGGTGTTCAAGCCAGCGACCCAGATGGCGATGCCATCAGCAAGTATGAATTTGATTGGCAGATGCCGGGTACGATGGATGATTTCGACATAGATGATTTTGCGGCTGATTTCACGATGAATACGAGCCAAGGCGCGGTCAACACCACGCATATTTATTCGACGGTGTATAACGGACTGGCGGCGGTTCGCGTTACCGATGTATCCGGTGACAGTCGTACGGTGGTGGTCGAAATCAACGCCGGCAACCTGCCGCCCAATGCGATCTTCAGTGCCGGCAGTCGGACTATTAATGGAAATGACCCGCTGCCGTTGATCGGAACTGTTCCGTTCACACTGAATTTCAACGGTGCCGTTTCTACAGACCCGGATCTTGATGCGCTGACCTACGCGTGGTTCTTCAGTGCGGCGGCTTTGCAATCGGGCATTCCCGATGCCACCGGTCCGCAGGCCACCCATACGTTCAGTGCAGTTGGTACATTCCTGGTGACATTGGTGGTCACTGATCCGGATGGAGCATCCGATTCTGCCTCTGTTCAGGTTCAAACCACATTGGGCGAACCGAACGTGATTACCGTGTCGATTGTTGCTTCCAAGTCATCCGGAGCTTCACCGCTTGCGGTGAACTTCACCGCCAATGCCACCTCATCCAACGGTTCGCCGCTGGATTACACCTGGAGCTTTGGCGATGGTTCCGCGGATGCTTTCGGCAAGACGGTATCTCACACCTTCACGAATGCCGGCTCGCAGCAGATTGTGCGAACGGTCTCCGTGCTGGTGCAGGACGATGCCGGAACGCAGAAAACCGCTACCAAGCAGATTACTGTCTATCCACCTGGTGGCTCGGGTGACGACGACGGTCCGTTTGATCCTAATCTGATCGCTGAGTTTTTCATTGAAGAGGGCAGCGCTTCCGGCAATGCTCCGCTGGCGATCACCTTTAATACCACCGGTTCAGAGGCATTGGATGGTACGCCGGTTACCTGTCGAATCGAGTTCGGAGACGGGTCGATGCCGGTAAACGTTCTGCCGGGTACACTTGTACCTCATACTTATCATTCGGTGGGTACCTTTACGGCCTATTCATTCACGGTAGGCCAGGGTGGTTCGGAAACCCGTTCAGACGGTATTGCGATTACGGTGAACGATTCCGGCACGCCGATCGCGGCGATTGATGCAAATGTTCTGGAAGGTGAGGCTCCGCTGACCATCTCGTTCGACGCTTCCGGCTCCGTTGATCCGGAAGGTCAGGCGCTGACCTTCAGTTGGGAATTCGGCAATGGAGCACAGGGTACCGGGACCACCGTCAATTACACATACCAGTCAGCGGGTACTTATGTGGTAACCTTGTCGGCTGATGATGGGGGTGCGGTGGGAACGGCGACCGTGACGATTGAAGTTTCCAGCCCACTAACCCCACCGGGAGGAGGTGGTGGTCTGGGTAACGATAACACCGTCACGCAGCCGAATCCGGATGACGCCAACGGAGCATGCGGTGCGGGTTGCGGTCCGATGGGTGCCGGACAGCTGTTGGCGACACTGATCGGGTTGCTCGGTGTACGGATGAATTTCCGTCGCCGCCGTCTCTAAATAGTTGTTGTTTGCTTACATAACCATGCCCGTGGATGGGATTCCATCCACGGGTTTTTTTATTAGACAGGGTCTCAAAAATTCAAAGAGCCGCAGGTTCTAGCCCGCGCGATGCCTCAATTGGTGATGATGATACCAGCACTAGTTGCCTTCACCGTTATGGGTCGATTCATCGGCTGATGTGTTTGATCCCCACAATTTCCAGTCATTCGGAATATCGGTCACTACCGGGATCGCGGGGAGGAGGCGTAGTAAAGAGCAGGAAACGTCCTGATCCTGAAGTTCTGCAGCGGCCTGTTCGGACATTTCCTGCTGCAGCTCCTGGGTAACCGGCTGAGTAGTGGCGGGCCAGTGCTGCAGAATCTGCCATCGCCACCAGATCAACGTACAGCGCGCCTGCTGACCTTGAGCTTCGGAAGAATAAGCTTGAGCAGTGGATTCTTCGAGCTTGAGCAGTAAGGCAACAGCTAAATCCGGTTGTTGCCGGCGGGCGAGAATCCGGCATCGTTCACCGGCCAGGTACAGACTGATCGGTTGTTCAGATGAGAGGCGCATTGCTTCGGGCAGAGTAGCCAAGGCCCGATCCCAGCGTTCATTGGCTGCATAGATCAGGCTTTGCCAGAATAAGGCGTAATCGGAAATTTCGGCGCGATCATCATCAAGCCAAACGGCGAGTGTATTGGCCAGTGAATCCAATCGTGCGGCGTCACGTTGGCCATCCTGCGCCTGGCTCCAAGCCTCCAAAACGTCAGTCATCAGTCGCAGGAATTGAGCTTGGTCCTTATTCAGGTCATCCTCTGAGGCGGATTTATCAAGCAGAGTGCGCGTCTGCAGCAGCAGTTTCTGCAGTTCATTAAGTTCTGCTTTGGTATTGATCTGCTGCAGAATGCTGCTGATCATTGGTTCAGCCCGGACACTCAGATTCCAGTTGGCCAAGGCCAGTACTTGACTCGGATCAGGAGTTGAGGAGGATTGAAGCAGCAGTTCTACGCGCCGATACTCCTCATCCAGATAGGCCTGGTATTGTTCTTCTGAGGTAAAAGTCGGTGGATAATTGGATGTACTTAATAGCGGGTGCGGTACAGCAGGCCGGCTGGTCACAGCTTGAGTGGCAGGTTCAGTTGGCTGAGATTCCGTGGCTGGTTGCTGGAGCAGGACTGAAAATAACATACCGGCCAATAAAATGACGGACATGTTCAACTCCTTTTCTAGAATTCGCCAAGAGTACGAACTGACTGAAGCGATTGCAACGCGTATACTATGGGTGATGCCGTCTCTTCCGGGGTGACTCTGTCGGTTTACTGGCTCTGACGGTTTGACCTAAACAGTTATCTAGCCTACACTAATGTTAAATTAAGACCGACTGGAACGAGACAACAGGAGTTCGTACCTCGAACTGATTTTTCAGAGAATCAGGACTGCTGCTCCGGCTTCACAGGACGACCAGATGAGTCAGCTGCCCAAACCATCCCAGATTAAAGCTGATGGCCAACCGGCGTCGCCTGGAGCAACACCACCGGTTCACGCCGGATTAGCAGCGAAAAAAGAGGAATCGATTTTCCAGGATCCCGGTGAGCTGCTGAACAAGATGTTACCCTGGGGTATATCTCTGCTAACCCATGTGTTTCTTTTTCTATTGATGTTTCTCGTGGTCTGGGTGGTGCAGGTAACCGGTATGGATAAGCCCCTGCCGATTCCCACCGCCGGAGTCGAGGATCTGTTCGATGAAAACATGATGGGGGGTTCGGAAAATCCGGATCTGAAGGTTACCCAGAACAACGTTCCGGTCAGTGCCCAGAGCGTTTCCAATCAACAGCTCGATTTATTGCGCGAAGTGGGCATGAGCGGCGAAGGGGATCTTTCCATCATCGGAATCGGTGCCGGCTCAACCGGCGGCGACTTTGCTGATTTCGGCGCCGGCAGCGGACAGGGTGATGGACCTTCATTTTTCGGACTAGGCCGCGGCGCCACCAACATCAAAAAGGTTGCTTATGTTGTTGATCGTTCCGGTTCGATGACGGACGTGATTGATGGTTTGAAAGAAGAAATCAAACGCTCCATAGATCGGCTACATCGGGTGCAGCAGTTTATGGTGCTCTTCTTCAGCAACGGTCCGCCCATTGAAGTGCCCCCCGGTCAGTTCGTATTAGCCCATAAGCAGTACAAGGATCGGGCCTTCGAGTTCATCGACAAAATCGAGCCAGGCGGCAGCACTGATCCGATCCAGGCGATGAGCAGGGCGTTTTATGCCAAACCGGATCTTATCTATTTCCTGACCGACGGTGAATTTTCTCCTGAACTGATCGAGAAGCTGCACGTTTGGAATAAAGATAAAAAGGTGCGCATCTACACGATATTTTTCAAAACCAGCAATATGGGTTATCTGGGCAGTGATCCGGAAGCCCTGTTACGGCAGATCGCCCGCGAGAATAGTGGAGACTTTCGCAGTGTTTCGGAAGAAGATTTATATTAAGCCGTTGATACGGGCATTGAGTTTGGCGGTACTGGCCGGCGGCTGGGGCGTTGCATCAGTGCAGGCCGATGATATTCGCTCCAGCGAGGGAGAATTCCGTCGCGCCACGATCCGCGGATTTGATGGCGAATTTGTCATTTATAACAACGCCGCCGGCGAAGCCCAGGCAGCGAGAATTACCGATATACAGCAGCTCATAGTCGACAGCACGGATGGTCTGGATAATTTTAATCGCGGTGAAAAACACTTTTTTGACAAGAAATATTCCGAGGCGGCTACACAATACAAACAATCACTGGGGCGCGCCCGTGGGTTCTGGAAAAATCTGTGCTGGGCGCGCTATCTGCAGGCCAGCGAGCGGGCGGGGCAACTGGATCAGGCGGTGGAAGCCTTCCTTTTTCTGCTCAACGCGCTGCCGGAAAAAGCATCGGCACTGATTCCGGTAAATATTACAGGGGCCACTCCGGAAGTCCGTCAGAAGGCGTTGAATCTGCTGGCTGAGGAACTGGCCAAAGCCGCAAACAGTAACGTCTACTGGGAACTGGAAACGCTGCGATTGACGATTCTGGAGGAAGTGGACAGCAAGGAGGCCGGACGCATCGCTAATGAGATCTTCGAGAAGGCTCGGCGCGACGGGCAGGTGACAACTCAATATCGCCCCATGATCCTGGTCGTCCAGGTGGAGATGAAGCACCAGCAATATGCCTCCGCCCGTGATCACATTAATGAATTGATTCCGGCGGTGGAGGATCGATATTTGCCGGAATTGCTTTTTCAAAAGGGACAGTGTGTCTTCGCGCTAGCCAAAGATCGGAATGATTATTATCAGGCCGGTCTGGTATTTATGCGCGTCACCATTCATTTTCCCAAGAGTCGCTTTGCAGCTCCCAGTCTGTACTGGACGGGACAGGTGCATGAAAAAATTGAACGGCCTGCGAAAGCGGTGGAACTATACCAGGCGTGCCTGGAGATCGCCGGAGCAGACGAATCCATCAAAAAACAAGCCCAGGAGGCTTTGAGTCGACTGCGGCCATAGAACAGATATCAGCGGCTCGGAACGGCCCTGAGCCGCCATGGGAGGATGCATGTTCGCAACAATATCACGACGAAGGCGTTTATTCTTGTGCAGCTTGCTGCTGGGCTGGGCTGGTTGTTTTGTGCTGCCCGCGATGGCTCAGAACAATCCACCGGCCAATCCGCTCCAGAAAAAAGAACTTAAAACCAGCGCTTTTGATCAATATGTGACCGGCGGCGGCTGGATCACCTATTTCGTGCTGATACCGCTTTCATTCCTGATGACCGGACTGAGTATTGAGCATTTTCTCAATATTCGGCGGGGCACGCTGATGCCGGATGAACTGAAGGCTTCGCTGGTGCAGTTGATACAGGAGCGGCGGTACAAAGAAGTGGTCGAGACGACTGCGCAGCATCCCAGTATGCTGGCTGGGGTTATTCACGCGGGTTTAACGCAAGCCAACTCCGGACTGGCTGCCATGGAACGGGCCATGGAAGAAGTGCTGGAACTCCGTGCTGCGGTATTGTTTCGTCATATAGAGTATCTGAATGTCATCGCCAATGTCAGCCCGATGATTGGACTGTTCGGAACCGTGGTCGGCATGATTCAGGTCTTCAGCACGATTAAACAAATGGGTGGCCAGCCGGATGCGGTTGAACTGGCGGGGGGTATCGCTGTTGCTCTGATTACGACGTTTTGGGGTTTGCTGATCGCCATTCCAGCGTTGTCGATCTTCCACATCATGCGCAATCGAATTGATGCGCTGCTGGCGGAATGTGCCGAAGAGGCCGAGCAATTGCTGCAGGTCTTCCGGCCGATGGGTCGCGGAGGATTGACTCCCGTCAAGGAAACACCCAAAAAGCCGGCGGCTGCCGAACCGAGCGGACTGGTCGGCCAGAGCGGAACACCTTCCGCCAATTCGCCTGCATGATGTTTACTCCTGAATCAGGAGCTGCGCTGAATAATGGCATTGAAAGCACCCAGCCAATCGTCTAATAAAGGCTCTCTGCAGGTCAATCTGACCCCGATGATTGATTGTGTATTTTTATTGATCATTTTTTTTGTAACCGTCAGTCGTTATATTTCGGCGGAGAATATCAACATTGTTCTCCCCAATCCGCAATATAGCCTGGCCCAGCCGATCGAACTGCCGGATCGTACCGTATTGAACTGCCAGTTCATCCCCGACTCAGAAGATGGAAATACCGGTACTGTGCATTATCAGCTGGGTGCGACCATCATTACTGATCTGGATGATTTACAGGCTCGTCTGCAGCAAATCCGGCAGGATCGACCGGATGTGCAGATTGTGGTGCGTGCCGATCGTCGCCTGGAATATCAATATATTCGCGATGCCATGATGTGCATTGCCAAAGCCAATATCAAGAATATGAATATTGCAGCGGAGCTGGCGGAACGACAATGACACCTACCGGCCAACACCATCCTGATGAAACCGTTCACTACGAAGCCCCGCGCAAAAAGCGTGCCAAGGAAGAAGCTTCGATGTCGGTCAACCTGACGCCAGCGATCGATATCACCTTCAATCTGCTGATTTTTTTCGTGGTCGGCACTACGTTCGCCAAAGTTGAGGGATTATTGCCTTCTGCCTTGCCCAGCGTAGAAGGGGTAGTGCAGGCTACTCCGCTGCCGGTCAGCCCGATTAAAATTCGATTGAAGCAGGTGGGTGACGGGCCGGGCGATTACCAGTTACGCATCGATCAATGGCGACAACCGCCGGAAAGTTTTGAAGAACTGACCGTCATCCTGGAGGATTTTCTGAACAAACCCGGTTTTAACCGGGACACACCGGTGATCATCTACGCCGAGAAAAAAGTGCGTTGGAACCATGTGGTCAACTGTTTCAATGCCATTCGCCGGGTGCGCTGGAGTCTGCCGGGAGAAGAAGGATTCAAGAACATCTCTTTTGCCATAGGTACCTTGTAGGATCGTGCATAGTGGGAATGTTGATGGTTATTGGTTGTAGTCTGGTGCTGGCGGCAGGCGAACCGGAAAATGATCGCCTGCCCAATGACACCTTTCGCCGCGGGTTGAAGCAGTATGGGCTGAATGATCTACTGGATTATTATGTTCAGCAGTTTCCGCCCGGGGATCCGATCGAAGCGGCGCTCCTGGCCCGTGAGCTGAAGTTGAATATTTACGCGGATCCGTCGGTTCCGGCTGCCGAACGAATGACCGCCGCCCGCGAAGCCCATGCGCTCCTGCAGCAATTGCTCCAGGCCAACCCCGATCATCCTCAACGCTATACCTGGCAGTTGGATCTGGCCCGTGATTTGATCGATCGTCAGGCCGAACCCTTTTATAACAATATTCTCTATCGTGGAGGCAGCAGTGCCGACCGCGAGCAGTTACGACAGTTGACCACGGCGGCGCTGGCGATTTACGACCGACTGATCGCCGAACTGACCAGGGCGGTCGCGGGTATTGATGACTTGTCGATTCAGGAATTTGAACGACTGGCCAAGATTGGCTACATCGAACAAGTCGAAAATCTATTGCCCAAAACGCGCTACTTCCATTGCTGGGCCCGCTATTACCATGCCCTGACCCTGTCTGCAGACGATCCGGAACGAGCCAATATTCTGCAGCAGGTGCTCCTCTACCTGCAGGATGAGTCCAAGCTGACCACGATCGAACATGAAACCTCGCACTATCAGGCCCAGTCATTGCTGCTGGCGGGCATGACTTCTCGACTGCTGAATAACGTTGATCAGACGGAACAATATCTGTCGCAGGCGGCCAATATCGTCAGCAATCTTCCCGATTTTGCCGAACGCTATAATCTCCGCTGGGTTCAGGTGCTGGCGGGTCTGGAGCGAATTAAGAACTTTCGGGATAACGGCCGTTATGATCAAGCCCTGCAACTGGTCACCCGTCAGCGGGAAGAGTTGCCCAAGGACACGGCGAGTGGCTTTGCCGTGCGCTTCGCCCTGGCTTTATTGGAAGGAACCGTTTACTCAGCCCAGGCGGCTGCTCTGCCCGACAGTGATACTCAGCAACGACAGCAGTTATTGTTGCAGTCACGTGCTCCTCTGATTGCTCTGGCTCGTGCCTTTCCGAAATATCAGGATCAGATTTACGATACACTCTATGACTTGCTGGGAAATATTACCGACCCATCCAGACTCGATTCTTTTGAAAAGAATATTTATATTTCCGGTCTGCTGCGTCAGGCCCATGACCTGCAGAATCAAATTAATACTGCCGGTGAGGCCTCGGCGGTTAAGGACAAATTGAATACCTCCAAGCGCGATCTGATCACCAGGGCCCGCCGGACGGCCGAACTCCTGTTGAACGAAGATACTCCCTTGGCCCGTGAAATTCGCCCGGAGGTACGGTTTAATCTGGCCGTTTGCCATTATGAGCTGGATGAAACGATTGCAGCGATTACTGATTTTGCCCGTGTCGCCAATGAACACCCGGATTTTGAGCGCAGCGAAATGGCGGCTCAATATGCCGTTCGGCTGGCTGAATCCATTTATTTGCCCAGTCAGGATCCGTTGCGCAACCAGTTGCGTCCCCATTATCTGTTGGCGCTACAAACGCTGCTGGAACGATTCCCCACAACGGATATTGCTCAACAACATCGTTTTGCCTTCGCCCGGGCCTTACAGGAAGCCGGCAATTTTACGGAAGCCGCACAGCAATACAGTCGCGTCAACCCGGACGATCCGCAGTACGTAGAAAGTCTGTATCGTATTCCGGAGTGTGATCTGGAAGTACTACGTCAGAAAGTTACTCAAGGAGTTGGTGCGGAGATCATCAACCAGGCCCGGTTGACGCTGGATGGCGCACAACGCTTCCGCGACAAATTGACCACGATCAAATTGCCTGCTGGTTCGACGTTAAAAGAGGAATCGCTGCTGATCAGCGCGGAAGCGTACTTGCTCAAAACCCCGGCAGAACCCGCGCAAACAATAACCATGCTGGACCAGATGAATACCGACAGCCAGGAACATCTGGCGCTTCTGGGCCGTTCGTTGCGTTTGCAAATTCTGGCTTTGCAGGCGTTGGGACAGTCAGAGGAAGCCGCCCGCATCATTCCTGAGTATGTGCAACGCGACCCACAGTCTGCCGGGGCGACTTTATCCAGCCTGCTCGAAACGCTGAAGAAAGAACACCAGCAATCTCTCGCGAAGGCTGATACGGAACTATCTCGGACCAAGGCAGCGGACGCTTTGCTTGTCGCCCGACAACTTGCTGAATGGGCCAATCAACCAACAGTCTCTTTGGAGGAGAGCGCCCGGGTTGCCTTTCGGCTCGAGCTGGCCGAGGCTTTGCTACGAACCACCAGTTCAACCGATGCACAAGAAGCCCTTAATCTGTTACAGTCGATAGTCAGCGTTGAAGAAAAAAACCAACCCGATGGCCGATGTCGGAATGGCCGGGCTTTGATGGGACTGGCTGATGCTCATTTTGCCTTGCAGCAGTATGAACCGGCCTTGAAGTTATACAGTCGTATATTTCAGGAATCGGTGGAAAACACCGATTTATGGTGGCGGGCGTTTCTGCGCGACATTGAATGCCGGTTGCATCTGAAATCGCCGCCGGATACTCTTTATAGTCTATTGAAACAGAAGGAATATCTTTATCCGGAATTGGGGGGGGCAGCGATTGCCGGTGAATTTCATCGTCTGGAGCAACTTCTGCAACCGACTCCCACATCCAAGCCATGAAAACCAAATCCCTCTATCTCGAAACCATCGGCTGCCAGATGAACGTGCTGGACAGCGAGCTGGTGCTCGGCCAACTGGTCAAACTGGGTTATCAACCCGCCGCCAGCGCCCAGCAGGCTGACGTGGTACTGTTCAACACCTGCAGTGTGCGCGAGCATGCTGAAGACAAAGTGCTTTCCAGACTGGGTCAACTCAAACAGGCCAAGCAGCAGCGTCCTGAAATGATCGTCGGCGTGATCGGCTGTATGGCGGAAAGGGATCCGCAGGGGATAACCCGGCTGATGCCGCACGTCGATCTGATCTGCGGACCAGGACAATTGAACCATATACCGGCCATGCTGCAGGCGGTTGAAGAGACGCGCGAACCTCAGACCCTGGTTGGCCGGGAACATTCCCGCAAACTCGATCCTGCACAGCGCTCCCTGCAGCAATATGATTCGCTGGAAGCTCTGGACCTGGCCCGTCAACTGCAACCCGGAACCAACAGGCTGCAAGCCTATATTCGTGTTCAACGAGGCTGCGATAAGTTCTGCACGTTCTGCGTGGTGCCCTTTACCCGCGGTCCGGAGCGCAGCCGTCCTCCTGCGGTCCTGGTTGATGAAGCCCGCCGCCTGATCGATCAGGGTACGGTCGAGATTACCCTGCTGGGCCAGACCGTTAACAGTTATGCCCATCAGGAAGATGACCGGCGAGTGACTTTCAGTGAACTGCTGTCACGGATTCATGATATCCCCGGATTGCAACGGTTGCGCTTCGTCACCAGCCATCCCGGTGATTTCGGGGATGACATTCTGCAGGTCATGCGTGATCTGCCCAGAATGTGCGAATATCTGCATTTACCGGCACAGAGCGGATCAAATTCCGTGCTGCAGCGGATGAAGCGGCAATATTGTATTGAGGAATATATCGATCTGGTTCATCGGGCCCGCGAGTATGTACCCGATATTCAACTGGCGGGGGATTTCATCGTCGGGTTCAGCGGTGAATCCGACGCTGAGTATGCGGAGTCGGTTAAACTGGTTCAGCACGTGCAATATAAAAACATTTTCTGTTTCAAGTATTCTGAACGACCGGGCACAGCGGCAGCCCGCAATCTGCCGGATGATGTACCCGACGAATTGAAGCGTCGTCGTAACGTGGAACTGCTCCGGGTTCAGGAAAAAATTGCCGCCCGCAACA
The DNA here is from genome assembly GCA_022072405.1 of Phycisphaerae bacterium. Classification (GTDB taxonomy): domain Bacteria; phylum Planctomycetota; class Phycisphaerae; order UBA1845; family CAIVHJ01; genus JAJVHX01. Next base: position 107,389 of record JAJVHX010000017.1, read on the forward strand.
ACCATCAGTTTCTGGGTCGAACGGTTGAAGTCCTGGTAGAAGGTTACAGCAAAGCCGCTCGCAAGGCACAGGAATCCGAGCAGTCGCGTGGTGCAGAGGTGGGCTGGCGACGCAGCGATCAGCTGGTCGGACGGACGCGCGGTGATCATATCGTGGTTTTTCCCGGCGGCCCGGAGTTGATCGGGCAGCTGTTCAAGGTGCAGATCATCGGCAGCACGGCGTTGACCCTGCACGCGACTATGCAAACAGGGCCAGTCACCTCATCGCTGCTGACACCGCTGACCCTCAAACATTGAACCATTGAACGAGGAATCATATATGGGTAGTGCTAGCGCGTATGCTGCTGAACCGGCGCAGGCTCAACAATCGCGAAAACAACCGCGCTATCAGGTGATCCTCGTTAATGACGATGATCATACTTATGATTACGTGATGGAGATGGTGCGGCGGTTGTTTGGTTATGCCCGGGAAATGGCCTATCAACTGGCTTATGAAGTGGATCACACCGGTCGGGTCATCCTCGACACCACGACGCTGGAACGCGCCGAATTTAAGCGTGATCAGATTCATGCTTATGGCCGAGATTGGCGCATCGCTCGTTGTCAGGGCAGTATGCTGGCGGAGATTCAGGCGGTGGAAGATTGAACTACGGATTCATTGCTGACGCCCGCAGCTTTCCGGGCAAAGGTCAAAATCGCGAAAATAATCAGACTGATGGAAATGATCGCCAGCAACTGGCGTGAGGTGTTGTTGCTGTAGACATGCGCCAGTTCTGCCGGATAAATGGTTCGCACCCACTGCGGAAACGTGTCCGGAATGGATGGCATCGAGTTTTGAGCTGCAGGCGGAACGACCGGTAAAGCCTGACCAACCACCCGCACCTCGCCGGGCATTTGATAGCCTAATTCACGCTGGGCCAGACGAGCGTTCAGTAATGGATCACTGCGTAATGCTTCCAGTAATTTGTGTTGCTGGGTAATCTGTTGTTCCAGCTCGGCGGTGCGCATCTGTTCACGGCGCTCCACGGCGGCCAGTTGCCCCAGCGCGTTAATGGGCGGCACCAGGAAGCAGGGTAAAGCGACCGCCACACCCATGCCCGCCAGCAGCCAGAACATCAGCACGTGCGAAATCGGTTCCACCGCGACCTTGTCAGTCATCCCTGACTCCTTGCGCCTCCGGTTATTTGTTCCAGAGTGATCCGCCATACACGGCCTGGTCGCCCAGGTCTTTCTCGATCCGCAATAATTGATTGTATTTGGCGACACGGTCCGAGCGGCACAGACTACCGGTCTTGATCTGGCCGGCGTTGGTCGCGACGGCGATATCGGCAATGGTGCTGTCTTCCGTTTCACCGCTGCGGTGCGAAATCACACTACTCCATCCGTTACGGGAGGCCATCTGAATCGCCTCGAGCGTCTCCGTCAAAGTACCGATCTGGTTTACTTTAATCAGAATGGCGTTGGCACTGCGTTCCTTTATGCCCCGGGCCAAGCGCTGCGTATTGGTGGCAAAGAGATCGTCTCCAACCAGCTGGACCTTCGCTCCCATGGTGGTCGTAAGCTTGTTCCAACCGCTCCAGTCGTCCTCCGCCAGTCCATCTTCAATCGAGCGGATCGGATATTTTTCCACCCACTTCTGCCAGTAACCGATCATCTCGTCACTGGATACTTTGCGGTGCGGGTCGGATTTGAAGAAGGTGTATTGCCCGCTGGCTTTATCATACATCTCACTGGTCGCGGGATCGAGCGCAATAAATATATCCTTGCCCAGCTTATAACCGGCGGCAGCCACCGCTTCGGAAATCAGCTCCAGAGCTTCTTCGTTGCTTTTAAGGTGCGGGGCAAAACCGCCTTCATCACCCACAGCGGTATGATAGCCTTTCTTGGACAGCACTTTTTTCAAAGCATGAAAACATTCCACTCCCATACGCAGAGCTTCGGTATAATTGCTTGCTCCCCAGGGTTGAATCATGAATTCCTGAAAGTCGACATTATTATCCGCGTGGCGTCCGCCATTAAGAATGTTCATCATCGGCACCGGCAGTACGTGGGCTCCCGGACCACCGAGATAACGATATAAGGGCAAGCCATGAGAAGAGGCGGCCGCTTTGGCAGCAGCCAGAGAAATGGCCAATATGGCATTGGCTCCGAGACGTGCTTTATTCGGCGTGCCGTCCGCTTCGATCATGGCCAGATCGAGTTCGCGTTGATCGATCGCGTCCATCCCCATGACGACTTCAAACAGCTCGCCATTGGCATTATGCACCGCCTGGCGGACGCCTTTTCCTCCGTAGCGCTTAACATCGCCATCGCGCAACTCCACTGCTTCATGCTCGCCCGTAGATGCCCCCGAAGGTACCGCAGCCAGACCCGTGTTGCCGTCTTCCAGCACGACCGTGGCTTCGAGCGTCGGGTTTCCGCGTGAATCAAGTATTTCCAGGGCTTCGACATGAACGATGGTTGATGAGGACATGGGTATCCGCCTTTCAATTATTAACTGTATCGTCGTCAGGAGAACCGCAGCCGCAATCCGGTTTCAGCTTTTCTGCCTTCTGCTGACCAACGGGCTGTTGAAAGTCTGATTAAACCCGAACAGATGATGACTGACAACACAATATTTGGTACAGGTAAAGTTTGAACCAAAATTCAAACCCACCATATTGAAAACCGCTCCCTTACGGTCGCGGCTCGGTGAAACTTTACCAGTACCTAATATTTAGAGGTTGTTGACTGTGCAGACTTAACTAACCTGGAAATACAACAACACCAGACAGTCTGTCCGCCTTGGTTTCGTTATGTTAAGCCAGCCATGATGTTACGGCATAATCTGGTTCATCATAACCCTTCGGTCAAGGTAAAATGATTTCCAGCAAATATCACCCTGAGTCTTGCGAATACCTCAACATGGGATGGCACTGGTTTGACTACCACCGGAAAGATGGAGGATCCGCCATGACTCGGCCCGAAGGAAATATGATCGTTCATAAGCGTATGTCATTTTTAAGTTCGCTGGTCTGGGGCATCTGTTCACTGTTGATCATCACCATATTGTCAACGGTGGGTTTGGTGGTCTACGTGCTGCATGTGGCCGACCATAAGACGGATGGTGTCATAGCCTTTGTTCGCGAAATCGGTGCTGATCTTCCGGCAGTCACCCGTTCCATTCCAATCGTGGCAGATGTTCTCAATGATCAACGCCAACCCGATTACCTAAAACAATTGCAGGTCAGTGTCACTCTGGCCAGTGATCCACACCATCCCCAGCAGACCGTGCCGGTCATGACCATTCAGAATAACGGCACGGAGATGGTCACGTTCCTGAGTATGCGCATGGTTGTTCTGAACAATCAGAATCATCAACCGGTTCAGGATTGCGTCAGCTACCTGGCTACACCCTTTGCGGCAGAGCGAGATATTCCCGGACCGCTCATGCCCGGAGCGACGCGACAGATTGCACTGCAGGATTGTCGCACCGACCCTGGAGATTTGCAGGCAGAATACGAAATTACGGATATCCGCACCTGGCAGCGGGAATCCCAGCCTGCAGAACGGGCGACCACCAGCCTGTCAGCCAACATCAATCAGTAGCATTATTGTAACTGGGTGTCAGCCCCCAGCCGAGCTTCGTGACCAGTGTGTGCCAGGGTGGGTAAAGCGGATTATGTACCAGGCGAAAACAGTGGGGCGATTTGACCAGATGCAGAACATCGCCCTGAGCCAGAGGCGTGTTCAACTGACCGTCAATGACCAGCGTTGTTCCGCGATTGACCTTCAGCAGCCGGATCGTAATCCGCGCCTCACTATCGATAACGATTGGCCGGAGAGTCAACGAGTGTGGCGCGATGGGTGAAATAGCGATACCCTGCACACCGAGAAGCAGAATCGGCCCGCCGACAGACATGTTGTAAGCGGTCGACCCGGTGGGAGTGCTGACAATCACTCCATCACCGTAAATCCTCGACAGCCTCCGCTCGTCAATACTGATCTCCAGATCGATCATGCGAAATTCCGGCCCGGCAATGATACTCGCATCATTGATGATCAGATTGGTGAAGTCCGTGATCCCGGAGGTGCGTTCCACGATGCTGTTAAGCATCATATGAGCGGTAATCAGCCCGGGAGTCTTAACAACCTCGGCGAAGTGATTGATTATTTCATCTACGGAAAATTCGGCAAGATATCCGAGCTTGCCGAGATTGATGCCGATCAGGGGGATTTCCCGCTGACCGAGGGTACGAGCTGCAGCCAGCAATGTGCCGTCACCGCCCAGAACCAGTGCGTAATCAGCAGCGATATGATCCAGTTCCGCAGCCGACGTCCCCATCACGGTTGCAATCACGTCAGCCTGTTGGCTGATACTTTGTTGTATTTTGTCTATGGCGGCAGGGGCCTGCTCTTTGGCGGGATTGGCGATGATGATTACCCTGGATCGGGCCATAACTACAGTTTACCTGATCCGGGGAGCTGTGGCGAATGGCTGCTGGCGTGGCACTGCGGTTGGATTCGACAGCAGATCAAATAATTGCCGGGCAATACCCGCCGCGTCGATACCCGCCTCCGCCAGTTGGCCGCTGCGTGATCCCTGAGCAATGAAGTAGTCGGCGGGCAATCCCAGACGATGCAGATCGTTGGTGGGCAATTGGGCGTCCTGGGCGGCTTCGAGTACCGCGCTTCCGAAGCCGCCATCACGGCTGTGATCTTCGACGGTCAGAGTGACATGGCCGGGCACCAGTATTTCGCGCAACATGTCGAGATCGACCGGCCGGGCAAAGCGGCCATTGATCACTCGAATCGAGAGCTGCTGCGTTTGCAGTAAATCGGCAGCATCCAGAACGGCTGCTACGGCGGAACCATAGGCGATAATGGTGGCATCATGGCCCTCCCGCATCAAGCGGGAAACCCCGGTCACAAACGGCGGGGAGACGCCATAACCCGGATCGGGAACATTGTCGCGGGGATAACGAATCGCACAGGGTTGTTCAAGATGTAAAGCCAGTTCCATGGCGGCGCTGAGTTCCGCTTCATCCGCAGGAGACATCAGCACCATGCCGGGCAAACTGCGCAGATACGCCAAATCCATAAACCCATGATGCACCGCACCATCGCCGCCCACCAGTCCGGCACGATCAATGCAGAACATCACCGGCAGTTTCTGTAGTACCACTTCCTGAAAGACCTGGTCCAGCGCCCGCTGCAGAAAAGTGGAATAAATGGCGCAGACCGGTCGTAAGCCATTCTTGGCCATTCCGGCGGCGATATCCACCGTGCAACTTTCGGCAATACCCACATCCAGAAAACGGTCGGGGTATTCTTTCTGGTAGCGGCTCAGTCCCGTACCGTCAGCCATTCCGGCGGTCAGCGCAAAAATGCGACGATCCGTGGCTGCTTTGGCACAGAGTGTATCCGCGAAGGCGCTGGTCCAGCTTTTGCCCTGTCCTTTGATGATCTCGGCCTTACCATCGCGAAGCGTAAATGGTTTGGGGCTGTGAAATTTGCCGGGTTCAGCACAGGCCCAGCTGGCCCCTTTGCCTTTTTCGGTGTGCACGTGCAACAGTACCGGATGGTCTACATCACGCAGCGCGGTCAGCAGTTCAATCAGGTGGGCAATATCGTGGCCATCGGTCGGCCCCACATAAATATAACCCATCTGTTCAAAAATCTGATGCGGTGAGACCGTCGCCTTGATCCCTTCTTTGACATGATTCAGAACGTTGAACATGGACTTGCCGACGACCGGCAATTTGGGTAGCAGTTGCTTGGCACGTTGTTTCACATCCTCATAAATATTGCTGACCCGGAACTTGGCCAGGTATTCAGCCATGCCGCCCTGGGTTGGTGAAATGCCCCATTGATTATCATTCAGTATCACCAGCATCTGGCGCTTGAGAAGCCCTGCCTGATTCAAGCCCTCGAAAGCCAGTCCGTTGACGATACTGGCATCACCGACCAGTGCAACCACGCGACGAAGTGTGTTTGTGAGCAGATCAGCGCGGGCCAATCCTACGGCGGTGGAAATGGCTGTCCCCGCGTGGCCGGTGGCAAACAGGTCATATTCGCTTTCCGAGGGGGCTGGGAATCCGCTGACGCCGCCCGCTTTGCGCAATTGATCAAAACGCGCATGTCGACCGGTAAGCAGTTTGTGGGGATAGCACTGATGACCGACATCCCATAGCAGGCGATCCTGACGAAAATCGAAGACATAGTGCAGGGCGATCGTCAGCTCGGCGACGCCCAGGTTACTGGCCAGATGGCCGCCGTTTCGCGACACCACCTCGATGATCCGCTGGCGAATTTCCAGGGCCAGTTTAGGCAATTCGGCCACGGGCAACTCGCGTAGATCGATCGGGCTGCGAATGGTATCCAACAGGGGATAATGTGTTGTTCCACTCATATCCTGCTGTTCACCTCTACGAAAATTCAGTTCGTGCGGTTCATTATATACTGGGCCAGGCTTCGCAAATCCTCAGCCTCCGGACCAAAATCAGCCAGCGCCAGCGTCGCCTGCTGAATCAATTCCTGACCCTGGTGAATGCTGGCTTCACGACCCATGACGGCCGGGTAAGTCTGTTTGGCTCTGGCTGCATCCCGACGGGTATCCTTGCCCAACGCGCCGGGGGCACCGGTTTCATCCAGTAAATCATCGGTAATCTGAAATGCCATGCCAAGTGCCCAGCCATATTCTTCAAGCTTATTGAAAACTTGAACCGGGGCATCAGCCGCCAAGGCTCCCAGTCGCAGGGCACAGACAATCAGACGGGCGGTTTTCTGTTGATGTATATAGTTAACCAGATCAAGTGCAGGCGCTTGTCGTTCGCCCTGTAGATCCGCTACCTGTCCGCCAATTACTCCCGACCAACCAATCGCTCCGGCCAATTCAGCGGTCATCTCTCGATTTCGACTCCATTCCTGCCGAGCAAGAAGTTCAAACGCCAATGCCAGCAGGGCATCACCCGCCAGCACCGCCATGGCCTCACCGAATACTCGATGATTCGCAGGTTGGCCGCGGCGTAATTGCGCATCATCCATGCAGGGCAGATCATCGTGGATCAGAGTAAAAACATGAGCACATTCAACGGCCCAAGCAATCGAATGAGGTGAATAGTGACGACCACCGGCGAGCGCATAGGACCGTTCGACCAGATATGGCCTGAGCCGCTTGCCTGGTGCCTGCAGTGAATAGAGAACCGCAGTATGCAGTGGCTCCGGAACATTGATCTTCGACGCGCTAAGAAGGGGTGCCAATTGGTTATTCAGCGTCGCCGAATAATCAGCCAATTGTTGTTGAATGTCAGGCACCATAACCGGCATCTTGATCTAACTACCAATAAACATTACGGTTATACGGATAGCAATTCCGCTAACGAAGTGTTAATAATAATCCAGCAATCGGATCAGAACAATGAAAATCTACCCACCCATTTTATCATGCTGTGCAGATGATTACTCCGACGGGCTGGCTTTTCCAGTGGGTGAGGAATCGTCGGGATAGGGTTGAGACCGAAATTGGGTTTCGTCGGCCTGTTGTAACTGCTGTACGCGCAATTCCGCTTTTTGGAGTATCTGCCGGCAGTGGTTTAACAGACGCATGCCCTCTTCATAACTTTGAATCGATTCCTCCAGCCCGATTTTGCCCTGTTCGACCTTTCGCACCAGTTCTTCCAGACGGGCAATAGACTGTTCGAAATTCATTTCCTGACTAGTCATTTTCCCCCTCGCTGATTCCTGGAATGATCTCTTTTACGATACTGTCTAAACGTCCGTCAACCAACTCTGTTCGGATCAGTTCACCCTCCGCCAGATCATCAAGTTTCCGTATTAATTTTTCATCGCTTGCGCGGCGAGTGACGGAATAACCGCGCTGCAGCGTACGTTTATAGCTGGTGGCTTGTAGTTTATCATGCAGATGATCCAGGCGCAATCTCTGTTTTTCACCCAGTTGCAGAATCGCCCGAGATATATCCTGTGATGTCGTTCTCCACTGCCATTGGTGATGCTGCAGTAATTGCCGGGGATGGTGGGTATCGAAGCGGTGCTGCAACGTCATTATTATTTTGTGCCGCTTTTGGCTGTTCTGCCGCACGGACGTGGTAAGTCGCTGTTCCAATTGATACAAGCGCTCCCGGCGCGTGGTCAGATAACGATGCGGCTCCAGGGCTTGTAAAGCACGATGGAAATTTTCCAGTCGTATGCGCCCGCGATGTAATTGTATCATCAGACTTTGCCGCTCGCGGCTGGCAAGTTGTTGCACCTGATGATAGCGGCGCTGTTGAGTGTTCCACCATTGCCGCGTCAGATCACGTTCAGCCAGATGATCCAATCGCTGACGAGACTGGTTCAATTTATGTTGCAGTAGTTGATGCAGATGATGTTGGCGCTGGTTAAGCCGATGGGCGATTTCATCGCGATGCGGAGCGATCATTTCAGCAGCGGCAGTTGGTGTAGCCGCCCGAAGATCGGCCACCAGGTCGCTCAGGGTTATATCCACTTCATGGCCAATCGCACTGACTACCGGCAGGCGACTCTGATGAATCGCCCGCACGACAGGTTCTTCATTGAATGCCCACAAATCCTCCAGCGACCCACCACCGCGGGCCAGGATAATCAGTTCGACGGGATCGCCCGGAACTATTAACGTGTTGATTTTTTTCAAGGCTTCCACGATCTGGGCTACAGCCTGCGGACCCTGCACCATGATGGGTAAAATGCTGACCAGCGCCGGCGGGTAACGTCGACGAAGCGTCTGAATGATATCCTGTATTACTGCACCGGTTGGGCTGGTTAATACCGCGATATGTTGCGGGTAAGGGGGCAATGGCCGTTTTCTACCGGGATCAAACAAACCCTCCTGCCTGAGCTTTTCATAAAGCTGACGAAAAGCCAATTCCAGTGCACCGGTTCCGGATGGCTGCAAACGCTGTACGTAAAGCTGATATTTTCCCTGCCGTTCATAAAGATCAATTTCGCCCCAGGCTGTTACCGCCAGACCATCCTGGGGCTGAAACTTGAGATGAGTCGCCGCAGATCGCCACATGACGCAGGGCAATTCGGAACGATCATCCTTCAGCGTAAAGTAGCAATGGCCGTTGGTGTGCTTTTTGAAATTACTGATCTCGCCGCTCACGCCGATGCGTTGAGGAAATTGTCGGCGTAACGCATCACGCATTTCCAGGGTAAACTGGGTGACGGTGTAGATCGTCGCCACCGGAGCCGGTTGAGCGAATAATTCGTTCTGGTGTTCTGATCGACGAGGGGCAGCCATAGAAGCTAATCCATATCGGCACTGTCAGGAGGCAGTTCATCCGCCGCCAGTGACAGTCGCGTGATCTTTCGAGCCAGATGAGTCTCCGGATCGATTTCAACCAGCACGCCGCATAATCGCGGCCAGCCGGTCGCCACATCGAAATGGCTGGGTATGCCGGTACGCATCGTTTCCACCACCCGGTCGCGACGCCGCCCCAGTACTGAATCATAGGGACCGGTCATGCCCAGGTCCGTGATATAAGCGGTCCCTTGCGGCAAGATCTGCTCATCAGCGGTCTGAATATGTGTGTGGGTACCGAAGACGCAACTCACTCTGCCATCCAGATGCCAACCCAACGCCACCTTTTCGCTCGTCGCTTCCGCATGAACATCGACCACGATGGCGTGCAGATCGCGCGGCAATCCTCCCAGCACCTGATCCAAAGTATTAAACGGCGAGTCCGGCCGGACGTTCATGAACAACTGGCCCAGCACACTCGCCAGAGCCACCCGATGGCCTTGGGCGGTCTGATAGATCGCGTAGTTCCGGCCCGGACCGGCTGGCGGCAGATTTACCGGTTTAACGATATTGTGATTCTTCTCCAGCGTGGGATAAATCTCCCGCCGCTTGTAGATGTGATCACCCAGCGACATCAGATGAACGCCGTAACGAACGAATTTTTCATAGAGTGGGGGAGTAAGCCCGGACCCCGCTGCAGCGTTCTCGACATTGGCGATAACGCACTGAATACCATACTGGTCAACCAGTCGGGGCAACAACTGGCTGATCGCGTGGCGGCCGGGGCGCCCCACCACATCACCGATACATAAAATATTCAGCGCCACAAATGCTTTCTAGCGGGCGTATTCCACTGCCCGAATTTCGCGGAGCACCGTTACGCGAATTTCACCGGGATAAGTCATTTCCTCTTCGATCCGCTTGGCGATATCGCGGGCAAATTTCATTGCGGTGCCGTCATCCACGCGGTTGGCATCGACAATCACGCGCACCTCACGTCCGGCTTGAATGGCATAAGCCTGCCGCACGCCCTGAAAACTACTGGCCAAGGATTCGAGCTGTTCCAGCCGCTTGATGTAATGTTCCAGCGATTCCCGCCGACTGCCGGGACGTGACGCACTGATCGCATCCGCTGCGGTAACAATCGGGGTGTAGGGACTGATCGAAGGAATATCGCCATGATGACCGGCGATAGCGTTGAGTACTTCGGGACGTTCGTTGAAGCGCTTGCAGATATCCGCACCGATCTGGGGATGTCCGCCCTCCACCTCGTGATCGACCGCTTTGCCTATATCATGGAGCAATCCGCAGCGCCGCGCTAACGCACCATCCAGTCCCAGTTCATCGGCGATGACCTGGCACAGGTAGGCTACTTCGACGCTATGATCGAGCACATTCTGCCCATAACTGGTGCGATAATGCAGGCGACCCAGCAGATCAATCTGCTTCTTGTGCAGTTTGCCGACGTTGGCTTCCATGGAGGCTTTATTGCCCCAGTCGAGGATTTGCTTTTCAACCTGCTGGCGGGTTTCTTCAACCACTTCCTCAATCCGGGCGGGGTGTATCCGACCATCCTGTATCAACTTTTCGAGTGACAGGCGGGCCACTTCGCTGCGCACCGGGTCAAACGACGAAACGACCACTACGCCGGGAGTATCGTCGACAATGACATCAACACCGGTGGCTTTTTCAAAGGCCCGTATGTTGCGGCCTTCGCGACCGATGACCCGGCCTTTCATTTCATCAGACGGAATATCAACCGTGCGCACCGTGCTGCTGGAAGTATGTGCAGCCGCGTAGCGCTGGATGGCGGTGATGAGAATTTCCCGCGACTTTTCCTCAGCGTGTTCACGAGCATCGTTGATCATCTTGTCAATCAGCTGGCCGCATTCCTGGCTCATTTCCTGTTCAAGATTGCTCAGCAGAGTCTGCTGGGCAATTTCCATACTCATGCCGCTGATTTGTGTCAGTTTTTCGCGCTGGGCATCAACCAGCTGCTGGGCCTGCTCTTCCTTCTGTTCAACCTGCCTGGCCCGTTCGATCATTTGCTTTTCCTGCTGATCGATTTTACGCTCTTTGGTATTGAGCGTATCGAGCTTGGCTTCGAGACTGTCTTCGCGTTTGGTCAGTCGTTTTTCAATTTCACGTAATTCGGTACGGGTTTCGGCAGACTCGGCCTTGAACTGCTCCTGCATCTTGAGAAGTTCTTCCTTGGCTTGCACCCGAGCATCATGAATCAACTGCTCGCTGGTCCGCTGAGCATCGGCGGTAATCGATTCCGCTTCCCGACGCCGGGCTTCCAGCCGAGATCGTCCAAGCCAAAAAATGACACCGCAAGTTGCTGCGGTTCCCACCACCAGACCGAGGATAAGCCAGACAATTTCCGAACCCGTTACAGCTAGCATGGGTTCCACTGTGGTCATCCTCCGAGGGTTACCGATCTATTGCGCTGCCAGCATTGCATCCATCTAACTCTGAAGGATGCGTGATTGGCCAACAGCCATTCGATCGAATAAAATATTAAATTGGGCGATAGGGGTCGGAGACCAGAGTGCATACTCAGGCAGGTAAAACGATAACTATCTGGCGTATAAATAGATAAATAATCTACACGATTAAAACCGAGTCTTCTCGGTCCAGCCTGATAAGCAGCCGAATGACCGGTTTCAATCGCCAATCAATTGTATCGTACGCCAAAATCATACGTTTACAGTCAGCGCTACTGATAGAACAACTCAGCAAGCGGAGATGTACCCAAAATACCTGAGTCAATCTGGTGTTGTCCTGAACACCCATACTCGTCAAACAAAGACAATCCACCCAACTATTGCTGAAATAGAATGTCCTTAATCTGACATTTATATATAAACCGTTCAAAAGAACGGAATAAGTACCATATTAGGAAAATATAACAATGTGTCAATAGTATAAACGAGGCGGAATATATCAAAATCATGTTCAGCAAATAAGTTATGAATGTTACCCTCCTGAATGGTGTGTATCAGAATATGATGTAACCTTTTTATTGACTTTGAGATACAATAAGCTTTAATCCCGAGATGACCTTGAAGTTGCTGGAGTCTATATGTCCACTATTAGATTATCTCAGTCCTGCCTCATTTTGACGACGTTTGCGATAGCTTCTGCAAATGCACAGTCAGTAGCTCCTCAGGTAGATGTGCAGTTAATCCCAGCGGTCAGTGGCGTATCACCTGGCCAACCATTTGAAGTTGCACTTCAATTCGTTATCCAAAAAAATTGGCACATATATTGGCAGAATAGCGGCGATTCTGGATTTTCACCTGGCGTGAAGTGGGAGTTGCCGGAGGGTTGGCATGTTTCTAATTTATCCTACCCGGTACCTATCCGTCATGTGGACAGTATTGGCTTGACGACTTTCATTCACGAAGGCGATCCGATACTGACTGCTACGATTACACCCGGAACGATAGCGGCTGATGTTCAAGAAGTGGAGATCAAGGGTGATTTGCGTTACCTGGTTTGCCAAGAATCCTGTGTTATTCAGGAAAAAAACCTGTCGCTCAAATTGCCGGTAATTCACAACGTCAAAGAAATTCAACCCGCTAACATAGACACCTTTACGAAAGTCAAAAAGACTCATCCGTTGCGGCCTGCTGATGCGCAATATACGACCATCCAACCGTTGCTGAATGTGGACCGCATTCGACCTGGCGATACATTCCAATTGGCCCTGGTGGTCGATATAAAAAACGGTTTTCATATTCAATCTAACGCTCCTCTCGAAAAATATCTGATCGCCACCGAGTTGTTTCTAGAACATGTGGATGATTTGAAGACCGGCGAGCCGCAATACCCCGCAGCGGAGGTCCGCCAGCAAGCCGATTTGAAGCTGGCTGAATTTAAGGGTGAGCTGGTTATTAATGTGCCGGTGGAAACACAGAAAGCCCTGCCAATCGGTCAGACCCGACTGGCAGGTGTGCTGCGTTATCAAGCCTGTAACGAAAAGGGGCAGTGCTTTGCCCCAGAGAATGTGGCCTGGGAAATCTTGGTACCGGTAGTTGCGGAAGGGGAGGAAATCCATCCGCAGAACCAGAAATATTTTTCCGGCGTATCGATGAATGATCCTGACCAGCCAGCAGATACAACAGCACCTGATCAACCGGTTGAAGCTGCCGCTGAATCGAAGCAGCAGCCAACATCCCCGATTGAATCGGCGATGACCACAAGTAATGGCCCCTCCATGTCTCTGCTGACGGCTCTTGGTTTGGCATTCATGGGGGGATTAATCCTCAACATTATGCCCTGCGTCTTGCCAGTCATATCGATCAAAATATTGAGTTTTGTGCAACAGGCAGGGGAAGATCGACGTCGCGTGCTGGTACTGGGGCTGGCTTTTGCGGCGGGCATTATCAGTTCGTTTATCATGCTGGGAGCTGCTTTTGCATTATTAAAGAGTGGGGGAGTGGCGGTAACGTGGGGTGAAATGTTTTCACGCCCACCACTGGTGGTGACGATGGCCAGTCTGATTTTTATTTTCGCACTGAGTCTGTTCGGCGTGTTTGAATTCAACATTCCCGGCACGGCGGTAGCTCAGTTATCCGGCATGGAATCGCGCGAAGGCGTCGTCGGATCATTTGGTAAAGGTGTCCTGGCGACGATACTGGGCACCCCCTGCCTGGCGCCTTTCATGGGAGTAGCCATCACCTGGGCCTTTACGCAGCCTGGTTCTATCCTGATACTGGTTCTCGGGGTGATGGGGGTGGGAATGGCGCTGCCCTACTTGATGTTGGCTGCTCAGCCCATCTGGCTGAAGTTTTTGCCGAAGCCCGGTAACTGGATGGTGCAGTTCAAGCAATTGATGGGCTTTGTACTGATGGGCACCGTGGTTTGGTTTCTGAGCATTCTTGCCCACCTGGTTTCCGACGCTGATCTGACCTGGACACTAATATTCCTGTGCGTGCTGGGGCTGGGACTTTGGATCATCGGCCAGATTAAACTCACCATGTCGATGGCGCGACAGTTAAGCATCTGGGCCATCGCCGTCTTTGTTGTCCTGGCGGGTGGGTGGCAATCGTTCGTGCATCGAGAAAACGCACTGGCTATTAGCACGGACGAAACAGTCCTGGCTGGTTCAGCAACTTCCCAAAGCCTGGATGATGTGCTCAACAGAAAAAGTGACTCTGCTGTTCAATCGGACCTGCTCGCCAGCCTGGATTTTTCCCGAAAAATGCCCTGGATACCCTGGCAGCCCGACATTGCCCGACGACTGGCGGAACAAGGGTACACTGTCTATGTCGATTACACGGCGGTGTGGTGCCCGAATTGCATCGCCAACAAGGAAGCGGTGCTGGAATCGCAGACGGTACGCGATAAGTTCGCGGCGTTGGGAATTGTTCCCGTCCACGCTGACTTCACTGCCACACCTGATGATATGCAGGCGGAAATCATCGCGTGTGGCGGCATCAGCGTGCCGTTGAATATCATTGTGCCTGCTAACCAACCCAGCCAGTTCATTAAGTTACCGGAGAATCTGATCGGCCAGACCCAACTGGTTCTGGATTTACTGGATCAGGCGGGACCCTCACGCGGCCGGCAGTAGAGCCAGCGAAATCCCTGATGGACTTGGCGAAACGATAGATATCTGGATAATAGATGGCATGAGCACCTCGGATAAACAGTTGATTGAACAATTGACTCCCGCCAAGGCGCTGGCGCTGGGAATATATGGTGAGGATGTTGCAGCCTATGGTTATGTGCTGCTCTCTGAAAAAGCACCGCGTGAAGAGGATCGCGAGCAGTTTCGTGATATGATCACCGAGGAACAAGAACATCGTGACCGATTACAGACGATGATGGATCGTTATTTTCCTGACACACACTATGTGCTGACTCCGGTGGAAAAGGAGCTGGTGGAAAGCGGTGTGCGTCCGGCACAGATTACCGATCAAGGTGGTTACGAACAGGCCTTACGCGTCGCCATTGAGTCGGAAGGTAAAACCGCCCGATTCTATGATCAGATGTGGTCACGGATGGAGATCGAGCAAATCTGTAAAATTTTCCGCGAACTGGCAAGCGAAGGTTTCGATCATCAGCAACGGCTGCGCGATATCGCCACGGCAAATAACATCACCGCCTGAAGCGAACCCGCCCGATTACTATTCACGCAATCTATTACTCGCTCACCTCTATAATCCGGTACTGGTATCGTTTGAACCCAAACCCACCCTGCTAAAGATTGCTCCCTTACGGTCGCGGCTCGGTGAAACTTTACCAGTACTCATAATCCGATGCTGATTGGGTAGTGTAGTGAATTACAGTATGATACTGCTTTACGTTTTCTAAACCCGTGCGGCGCGAGCGGAGTGATGGTAATGTCAGAATTAACCAAAGAAATGGTTATCGATCAATTGCGGCTGGTCAATGATCCGGAGTTGCATCGGGATCTGGTCAGCCTGAACATGGTGAAGAATGTGGCGGTTTGCGATGGACTGGTCAAGGTGCACATCGAATTGACCACTCCGGCTTGCCCGCTCAAAGAGACCATCAGCCAGGATGTCACCCGCGTGGTGAAGCAATTACCCGGTGTTCACCAGGTGGTGCTGGAGTGGAGTGCCCGGGTTCGCGCCATGCCCCAGACCGCCAATGCTCTGCGCGAAGTGCGGAACGTGGTGGCCATCGGTGCCGGTAAGGGGGGCGTGGGCAAAAGTACCGCGGCGGTGCTGGTGGCGGTGGGATTAGCCCGCGATGGCGCCCGGGTCGGTCTGATGGATGCTGATGTTTATGGTCCGTCAATTCCCAAAATGATGGGAGTGGAAGAAGAGCGCCCCCAGTTACAAGGCAGCACCATCAAGCCGATCGAGCGGTGGGGCGTGAAGATCATGAGCATGGGGTTTCTGATCGATCGGCAGCGGGCGGTGATCTGGCGCGGACCGATGGTGCATGGGGCGGTGAAACAATTTCTGGAACAGGTGGACTGGGGTGAACTGGATTACCTGATCGTCGATCTGCCACCCGGCACCGGCGATGTGCCTTTGACGTTGGCCCAGAGCATACCCATGACGGGTTCGGTGGTGGTCTGCACGCCGCAGGATGTAGCCCTGCTTGATGCGACGCGGGCGGTGCGGATGTATCAGCAACTGAACGTGCCCTGTCTGGGTATCATAGAAAACATGAGCTACTATCTCTGCCCCCATTGCGGCCATCGTGACGAAATCTTCGCTCACGGCGGGGCGGAGCGGGCTGCGGAGGAGCTGGGCGTTCCGTACTTAGGCGAGATACCGTTGAACATCACTATCCGCCAAAGCGGCGATGCCGGATCTCCCGTGCAGAATTTCGATCAATCGGAAGATTACATCAGCAGCGCAATTACGCAGGTGGTGCGTAACCTGGCGGGACGGATCAGCGTCAAGAACATGAAGAAGATTTCCTTGCCGACGATCAGTATTGAATCCTGATCAAAGCCAGTCGAGGCGGCGCGTGCGCGAATCACTTGCCAAAAAAACAATACGGGCCGGTCAGATTCTAAATCTGCTACATGATCACTATCCCGATGCCGACTGTGCTCTGCAACACCGTTCTGCGTGGCAACTATTGATCGCCACCATACTGTCGGCGCAATCCACCGACGAAACCGTCAATCGAGTCACACCCCGGTTATTTCGGCGATTTCCTTCACCGGCGGCGCTCAGTCAGGCGGAGACTGCTGAAGTTGAAAAACTGATTTATGCAACGGGATTTTTTCGACAGAAAGCACGACATATCATCAACAGCAGCCGGATCATCATGGATCAACACGGCGGTGAAGTACCTGCTGATCTGGAACAGCTAATTCTGCTACCCGGTGTAGCTCGCAAGACCGCCAATGTCATATTGGGAACATGGTTCAAGCAAAATGTCGGAATCGTAGTTGATACGCATGTCGGGCGGATTGCTCACCGCTTGGCTATGACCTGGAACAGTCGAGACACGAAGGATGCGGTGAAAATCGAGCGCGACCTGCAAAAAATACTTCCACAAGCGGAGTGGACCTTCATCAGCCACGCCCTGATCTGGCATGGTCGAAAAATCTGTCAGGCCCGGCGACCGGACTGCCTGCGGTGTCCGCTGCTTGAATTGTGTCCTTCCGCACAGCAACCCGATGCTGTTTTAACAAAGAAAAAGAAGAAATCAACTCAGCAGCAGAGGTAATCTAAATGTCTGGCCGGCAATTCGATGTGGTGTTTATGGATTTTTATGGAACGGTGGCGGCGGGAGATCGTCACATAGTAGAGCAGACCTGTGAGCGGGTGATCCGCGATCAGGAAATGTCCATTACCGCACGGGAGCTGGCAGATCATTGGGGCCGTGAATTCTTCCGTGTGGCTGATGAGAGTAATCATCAGCAATTCCGTAACCTTTTTGAGTGTGAGTGCCTAAGCTTGATCAACACCCTGCAACACTATCAAGTGACCCTCGCTCCGGCGGATTATGTGCGGCCGATGCGCGATTATTTCCGCCAGCCGCCATTGCACAGCGATGCCCAGCCGGCCATGAATCGGCTGGTCGAACTGGGTGTACCTATCTGCTGCATCTCCAATATTGACGAGGAAGACCTGCAGGCGGCGATACGCCATCATGCGTTACCGTTCACCGATTGGGTCAGTTCGGAAGCGGCTCGTTCCTACAAGCCGGACCGGCGTATTTTTGAGCAGGCGCTCGCCCAGACCCAGGTGGCACCACAGCGAGCATTGCATGTGGGCGATTCTCTGCATAGTGATATTGGCGGAGCCAGGGCGGTTGGAATTACCGCAGTTTGGATCGAACGCGACGGGCGTATCAGCGATATCGGAAGGAGTGCCCCAGATCGTAGAGTCAGCTCATTACTGGAGTTGGAAGAAATCGTAAAATTCGGTTGCCGATGATTTTGTGTGGTATATAATTAACACGTGCTAACTAAAATAGGCGCAAGAGAGTTGGCACTACAATCCGTATAGCAGCTACCTCGACACTGCTGACACGGAAAGTGGAGGATGGATCATGAAAGGAATCAGTAAATTACGAACAGTACTTCTGCTGGTTTTGATTACCAGCTTAACACTGGGCAGCAATGTCCTGTTGGCGAAAGATAGCAAGGATAAGCCGCAACGCAGCAGCCGACCGCAAACTCGGCGAGTAAGTCCCAGCCACAGATCGGCTAGTCCGCAACGTTCGCGGCCGGCCAGCAGTCCCAAAGCATCAGCTGCACAACGGTCGTCGCCCGCAGCGGCTCGGCCGATCCAGCGTTCTGGTCAGCCTTCGGCACGCAAAGGTCAGCCGACCGTATCCCGTCCCAAGGTGACGCCGCGATCAGAATCGACTGCACCGCGTAGCAACTCCACGGGGCAGGGTATTCAGCGAAAGCCATCGCCGGGTCGCTCGGTCGCGCCGGCGAATAATTCATCAGCGCAGTCACGCAACAACGGACAGTCCTCGGTTCGACGCTCCGCGCCAATCCGTCAGCCAGAAAGTACCCCGCAAGGTTCCACGGGTACTACTGAATCCCGTCGATTCAGCCCAGGCGGCCGATCCGTTGATTCCAGTGTGAGCCGTCAGCGAATACTGGCTCCTTCGGGCATTAAACGTAGTCCGGGAGTCGCTACGCCCAGTTCACGTTTAGAGCGAACGGTGCCGAATAAATCGACGATCAATCAGGCGACTCCTAAGGTTACTCAGCGGCCGCTCTATCGTGGCCAGGATCAAAGCCAGGTATCTCGCCGTGGCGTGCTCCAGCCACTGTTAGACAAGAACCGGACGTTGCGTCCTTCAGGTAGCAGCATCAAGGGCAACCGTCTTCTCCAACCGCAATCGGGCGGTAAAGGGGCAACCCAATCACCGGCTGGTCTGACACGCAAGCCCGGCAAGCCGGCGCCTGGCCAGTTGAATCAACAGAGGAGCGGTTCGTCATCCAATCTGAACGGACTGAAGGAATTCAAAACGCGCAGCGGCTCCAGTGGATATTACGGCAATTCCCAGCACAACGGCCATCATGCCAGTTATGTGGGTAACCGCCATTCCAATGATGTGAATATTGACGTGGATCTCCATTTCGGCGGCGACGACCATTATTATCGTGGTTATCCGAGCGGCCATTGTGGAACCCGTTTCTATGGATGGCGAAGCTGGCCGACCTACAGCAGTTGTTGGTATCCAAGGGTATCGCCCTGCTATCCAAGCTACAGTGGGTGGTGGCCCAGCTACAGCTACTACCGTTCCAGTGGATTCAGCTTCTATTATAGTGATGATGATTTTGCCCTGGGACTCGGCTGGTGGGATCCCTGGCCCAGCACAGTAATATACGAAACGAATTTCGTACCCGTGGTGGGTTATCCGCAGGTGGTGACCAATTATATCCCCTGCTCGATTCCAAGTTATACGACAGTCTCTTATTATGAAACCGTGCCTGCCATCGAGACGACGCTGCTCTATCAACCGGCCAGCAGCGGTGAGTATGAAATTGAATATGATTGGGATGACGATGAACTGGAGATTGAGATTGAAGCCGAAGATGGGGCTAGGTTAAATCCGGCTATGGTGGACCTGGCGATCGGGAATCAACCACTGGTCACCAGCCAATCCGGCACGACGGCTGTGGAACCGAAATCTGCTCCGGCAGAAGCGGCTGCTGATCGGGAAGATTATCTGGGCGAGCGTTTGTCCCAGGCGGAAACGGCTTTCTCCCAGGGTGATTATCTCACCGCCAAGCAGCACTTCACCGCGGTCATGCTTGAAGATATCAACAACGGTGCCGCCCGCATCGGTTATGGCCTGGTCAACTTCGTCAATCGCGATTATCGCACGGCAGCGAGATCATTGCGGAAAGGGTTGACGCTCATGCCGGAAGTGATCGATCAGCCGTTCGACCTGACGGCCTTTTACGGTTCGCCGGAAAACCTGCGTGAACAAGTAACCCAGTTGGAGACTGTTCTGAAAAGCCAGCCGAAAAATGGTGATGCCTGGTTCGTGCTGGGATTTGTACAGTATTTCAGCCGTAACTATGCCCAGGCGCAGAATGCCTTCAGCCAAGCCCTAAGCATTGAAGAAGACGATCAGGTAGCTCAGGTGATGCTGGATACGATCCAGCAGATGGCCTCCGTGCCGGCCATTGGGGCCATTCCAGCCAATTGAGTTTCCTGATTTCTCCGATTCGCGTTCAGCAGCGAAAAAGCGGTTACCCTGCGGGGGGCCGCTTTTTCCGTTTATCGCAGTTTTGCTTGCTTGCGTATACCGAGCCATGAGGCGTGCCCCGGTTATATCAGCCGTCGAAAATTAACGATGGTTCGCACGTACGCAGAGCCGTAACGCGCCTTCATTCATCCTGCCACTGAATACACTTAAATATTAACCGCTCTAGCAATCAGTTGCCCTGATGATTGCTCAGGGCTTCGCGCTTGGTATACTAGCCGACTTGGGTTTATCTCCACCCCAGGTGTGCCATGATCTACCATGTGATTCGCGTCATATTTGTCTTGCTGCTGGCCGGCGTTGGCAGCCGCTTCATGGATTCCCAGGTTCGGCCGGAATGGTTGCCCACGGTGTGGGTCATCCCGTTGTTTTTGCTGATCGGGCTGGTGGTGGCGGTGATCGACATTCTGATCACCCGCAAATCACTCGTCGTCCTGTCGGGCGTGTTTTTTGGTTTGCTGGTGGGGATGGTTGGGGCCTATGGACTGGGACTGGTCATTGAACTGGTGATGGCGTCCACGCCGCCGCCCGATCCGGTGTTGATCACGACGATCAAACTGGTGGTGGGTATTATCTGCTGCTATTTCGCCGTCACTTTCGTAATCCAGACCAAGGACGATATCCGCTTTATCATTCCCTACGTCGAATTCTCCAAGCAGAAAAAAGGTGGCCGGCCCATCATCCTCGACACCTCGGTGATCATCGAAGGCCGCGTCGCCGATATCGCCGACACGCGTATTATTGAAAGTGAATATATTATTCCCCGCTTTGTCCTGCTGGAACTGCAAAACATTGCAGACAGCGCCGATAAGATGAAGCGGAATCGCGGCCGCAGAGGTCTCGATATGCTCAATAAAATGCAGTCCAACCCCCGGTTGGATATCAAAATTCTGGATGTGGAATTTTCTGCGGAAACGACGGCGGAAGGCGTTGACGGTATGTTGGTCAGCCTGGCCCAGCAGATCGACGGCCGGATCATGACCAATGATTACAATTTGAATAAAGTGGCTCAGCTGCGCGGCGTGGATGTGGTTAATATCAACGACCTGGCCAACGCCCTCAAACCGGTATTTCTACCCGGGGAACGTATGCAGGTGCGTATCGTCAAACCCGGTGAAGAAGCGGATCAGGGGGTCGGTTATCTGGAAGATGGAACGATGGTGGTGGTCAGCGGCGGTCGGCCGCATATCAGCGAGGAAATCAGCATTACCGTCACCAGCGTGTTGCAGACGTCTGCCGGGCGGATGATCTTTGGCCGGGCCGATGATTTTTCCGATTCCCGGGGCGATCGCAATCGTAACCGTGGAGCCGCGAACGAATGAACGGCGCAATCGCCAGGAGTGATCTCGTGGCCAAATATGCTGTGATTGTGGTTGCCGCCGGCAAAGGTCAGCGTTTCGGCGGCAACGAGAAAAAGGCGTTCGTGAAAATTGACGATCGCCCGCTGCTGCTTCGAGCGGCAGAGTTATTCATCAATCGTGCCGAAGTGTGCCAGGTTTTGCTGGCGGTTGATCCGGAAGATGTGGATGAGGTCAAGACCAAGTATGGAGCCAATCTGGGTTTCATGGGTATCCAACTGGTGGGGGGCGGAGCGGAACGTTATCTCACCGTCCAGGCCGCCCTGGACCAGATCCGCGACGATGCGGAGTATGTAGTGATCCACGATGCCGTGCGGGTCTGTACCACCGAAGAGATGATTCAACGGGTATTTGCCGAGGCTGCCAAGAGCGGTGCGGCGATACTGGCGGCACCGCTGACAGGAACCATCAAACGGGCTACCAGCCAGCAGGTGATCGAAGAAACGATCTCCCGCGAAGGGCTTTGGGAGGCGCAGACTCCGCAGGTTTTCCGCAAGGAACTGATCCAACGTGCTTATGGGCAGTTGACGGATGGCGCGGCAATTACTGATGATGCGGCCGTAGTCGAAGCCATCGGCGAAGCGGTGACCGTTGTGCCGTCGGACTTCAGTAATATCAAAATTACCTTTCCGGGCGATCTGTTACTGGCGAAGGCCATATTGAAATCGCGGCCCAAACCTCGTACGGCAGGATTGGGTGCGTTTGAGGAAGCCCAGTGGTAATGCGGCAATTTTAATCAAGCTGGAAGTGGATAGGGAACGTAAAAGGAGTCGAAACCATGAATGCGATCCTCAGGATGGGACTATTGCTCGCAGTGACGCTGTTATATGGCTGCCAGACCGACCCATTGGTAGGCAGGGGGGCGGTTCGTGGAGCACCGGTCACCGCGTTTGAGTCGATCGAAATCGCTCGCCGCTCGCCGCTCAATCTGGCAGATAAGAACGAAGTGGATATCGTCGAGCAATTGCTTTATTACCGCACCATGTACAAACAGACTCTGGAGCAGTTACAGAAACATTATCAGGAACGGGGAAACGCCGAAAAAGCCCGATGGGCCCAGAATGAACTGGAAGATGCGCTCAGTCGGGTCCGGCCTTATCATTATCTGTTGGACAGCGAACTGCCTCGACTTGACCTGCAGGCCACGGATCGGATTCCAGCTGCCGATCAGCTTTATGAGCAGGCCTTACAGACCGCCAAGGATGGGGGTCTGAATTTACCCGGCCTGTATAACCGTGAAAAAATGAGCCGGTCGCTGGAACTCTTCAAGCAATTGATCCGTGAATATCCATCCAGCGATAAGATCGACGATGCCGCCTTCTATTGCGGTGAATTGCACAAGGAATATTTTGAAGGTGAAGAGTCAATTGCGGTACGCTGGTATGAACTGGCCTGGACGTGGGACCCCGCCACTCCCCATCCAGTACGTTTTCAAGCTGCCGTCATTTATGATTTTCGACTGCACCAGCGGGACAAGGCTCTGGAACTTTATCGAAACACGATTGCGGCGGAGACAGAAAATAAATCGAATTTGCGTTTTGCGGTTGAGCGTATCCGCCAATTGACTGAAGGCACGCCGGTCGAAGCGGTGCGTGATCAGCCGGTCAATGAAGGCAACGAGAATGGTGCGAATGGTACGGAATCGACAGAATCTGATTCCCCGACTATCGAATCCGTCGATTCCCCGCCTCCGCCCGCTGACGAGTAAGCGGATTACACGGTGGGGTACTGGAAAGTTTTAAAAGAGCTGCGACCGTAATAAAGCGGATCTCACCATCTTGCCGACTGAATGGTTTCAAATAGTACCCGTACCTGCAGTGATGAATTGGATTGAGAAATTCTGTACGATTATTTATAATGCGTGGCTCGTGATTGTTGGCGGCGAGTCTCCTGGGGTAGGTGGTGTTGTTCCCGACATCGGCCACTACTCGATCACTTTAACGCTATCAGCCACCACGAGGATGTAGCTCAGTTGGTAGAGCATCGGCCTTTTAAGCCGTGGGTCCTGGGTTCGAGTCCCAGCATCCTCATCGACGTATTTCGCATTAAAACCTGTGCAATTGGCTGTTTCCTCCAATTCTAGCGATTCTCCATTTTCATTGTTTGCGACTGTTTGCACCCTGTTACTTGTCGCTACTGCAGCGCTAAATGCAGCGCTTTTTGCAGCGCTTTTTTCGCTGAACTCTTCAGCCTCCTTTGAGCGGGCATTTATTCCCGCCGCGTGGTCGAATAGGTGATCGGCTACTATCGTGTAATGGCGGTCCTCTATTCGCTCGCTGTGGCCCATCCATTGGCTGACTGCATGGCTGGGGAATTTCTCTCTGAAGTCACTCACCGCCGATTGCCGCAACACCTGAAAAACTCGCCCCCACGGGACTAGACCAGCCCGTTGGATAATGGCTCGCCCGTTACGGCGGAGGTTGTTGTCACTCATTGGGACGAGCCGGGTTTCTCCGTCTGCCGCCGAATCGAATGCATCCTGCAACATTCGCATGAGTGGGGGAATGATCGGGACCAGCCGCTGATCCTTGCCAACGTACCGCTCGGTTTTCGGTGATCGAACCAATAGCCGCCCACGTTCCCAGTCCACTGAGTCCCACGTCAGCAGGTGCGATTCGCTGGGAACCCGCACCCCGGCATAGCGGGCCAGTGCAAATAATGTCCGCCAGCCCTGATTCGGGCAGGCGGCGATGATTTGTTCAATCTCTGCGGTGGTGACGAACCGATCGCGTTCAGCAGGTATCGCTGTCGATACCAGCCGTTTGAATGGATTGCGATGTAATAACTCCCGGTAAACCGCTTCGTTGAAGATGGTTTTCGCATCCTTGCACAGCCCCCGGATACTGGCTTCAGACAGCAGACGCTTTTTACCATCATCGGATGTGGAAATTACCACCATTCGTAGCCATGCCTGCCAATCCAATGCCCGATCAGGTGTGATGCTGCGAATCGGCGTATTGGTGGGGAAAAAGCCCAGCAGCTTGGTTCTTACCTGTTCAAACTTTGCACGGCTGGAAGGTTTCAGGTCTGTACGTCCAGCAATATACCGCTCCAGCCATGCACCCAGTTGGACGCTCTCACGGGCTTTCACCAGTTCCACGCGGGCCAGCCGATCATAGACCATATCCGGCAGACCAGCCAGCCAGTTGGCTATGGCCGCATCGGGTGGTTCATTGGCAGCTTTGAGCGCCTGCAGCTTCTCAATCTTGCGTTTGGTTTCACTGGCCAGGTCCAGCCCGCACGTTCCCAGCCGAATCGTTCGCCGCTCACCTTCAGAGTTGGTGAACTGCACCGCCCAGCCGGGTTTCCGCTTGCTACTCAATCGAATTAACGATGCCATGATTCAACCTCGATTCCGAACGCTCCGTTTGACTCGCAACTCCAAGCCCAGCACCCTGCAGACGGCCTGTAATCGCTCACCGGACAGGTCCGCATCACCGGCGAAGTATTTTTGAATCGCCCGCATCCTGACTATCGGTTGGGTCAGCTTACCGATGGCGTAGCAAGATAAGCTCTGCCGCTGGGCTTCACGGATAATGATATCCCGGAACGATTCCATCAGGTCACCTGAAAACAGTGTAGCGCATTTTAAGACGCCTGTCCAGCAGATTGTTGAGCAATCCACAATTTTAATCCGTCCAGCGGATAGCGGATTGTTTTCCGGTTACTGCACGTACCCGCCGTTTGATTCAGGCAGACGTGAGGAACCTTACCCGCCTTGGTCAGTGCCCACAAGCTGCGCGGGCTGATCGCCAGCATCCGCGCCGCTTCCTTCGGTCGCAACAGCAGGGGAGATTCATTTGTTTCATGGGTCCACTTCATGCTTGTTTTCCTCGATTCATCAAGTCGGTAATCTCAATCAACGCAAAATCTTCGGCGTCTTGTCGATTCATGTTCGCGTCGTATTCCATAATCCCCGCACGTTCCTCATATAACTCTCGCCAATGTTCCGGTAGCTGGTCGGGGTGGTTGATCGCGTGGATCGGCGTCAACATGGTGATCAGTTGCGGCTTCAGGTGCCCGATGGCGGTTTTGACTTCAGTAGTTAGAATCCCTGTCGGTGCATTAGCTCGCAACTTATTGCAATGTACCGAAAAGCGAACACCCTGCCTTTGTAGTTGCTCCAATAATTGTCGCGCAGTTACCATTCGTAATCCTCCGTTGCCAATGCTGATTCAGCGTCATCGTCAGTGCGTGGTGGAACCACATCATCATCCTGACATCCGGGAAGGGATTCTGAAAGAATAGGAATTGAATCGCCCAGATCGCCCTCAACGCCCAAACCTTGATTGTTTTGCTCAGAATGTGGTTTCCTCGGGGGCGTATGCCGGGCGTTCGATAGGTGTTGATCAGCAGAGATCGCCCTAGGATCGCCCAAACCTAAACCTCGATTATTTGCCTCGAAATCCAGTTTTTCGCCATCGGTGGGCGATATGGGCGTTTCGGGCGTTTGTTCGCCTACCCTTTCTATGCGGTACATCCGACGCTTGTCGCTTCCCTTTGGCGGTACGATTCTGACCCCGGCGCAGAGCATCGCTGGTACTAACCGCCTCACACACCCGGACATTCCTTGCGCTGTCTTAGGCCATTCCGATCCGGCTTTGTCTGGCCGTAGTTGCTCAAGTAGCTGGCCCGCTGTGCCGAACCAAGGTAGGCTCATTTTCGTAAGAGCAACCCCTACGGGATCACTCTCAATCACGTCCTCTGCAATCTCATCTCGCTGATTATGATAGGTCTTTAACGCGTCTGTACCGAGCACTTGATCCACGGCGGCCAGAACTCGGCAAAAATCTGCCATACGTCCCAGGGATGGATTTACCGTCGGTAGCACTTCGAGGACTTTTGAAAGAAGAT
The DNA here is from genome assembly GCA_022072405.1 of Phycisphaerae bacterium. Lineage (GTDB taxonomy): Bacteria > Planctomycetota > Phycisphaerae > UBA1845 > CAIVHJ01 > JAJVHX01. Next base: position 134,040 of record JAJVHX010000017.1, read on the forward strand.
CATATACAGCACCTGTGATGCTGGGACGCAATCGTTGGAACGCTTCCTCTAATTCAGCTTCCGATCGACGGTTGCAGTCCATGATCTGCTCAAGAGAAATCAATAGCAGTCGATCGCCCAGATCGCCCCGAAGCGCCCCAGGATCAATCGAAGTCAGGATGATCGAACGTCGGAAATTAAGTACGGCGATGTCTGCGTCCGTGTACAGTTTTCGAGCGACCCAGCCATCGCCCGATACCGCCCTGCAAAGAGCGTCTGACCACCATGCAGGAATGAAGCTGATATTATCGATAGTGACGATCGTTGAACCCGATGCAGCCACGGCCCAGTCATGGTCGTCCTTCGGTTGGCTGCGCAAAGTCGCCGGTGATGGGTCGAGCAGTTCGACAATCATGCGGGCAAACGTGGATTTTCCAGTTCCCTGCAGGCCGGTAAGGAGCATAATTGGGTGTGCTATATCAGGAAGCAGTGCCGCCACCATCCAGCCCAGCACTAGGGGCCATGCTTTTTCCGTGACATTACAGAGCAGCCGGAAATCATCTAGGCTACCGCCAGTAGTGGGTTCTGGGATAATTGCCGTAAGTGCGGTTCGGCGAAATAAAACAGGTGATTGATCGATGATTTGCCACTGACCTGATTTAACAATAATTACACGGCCAGTAGTATCAGCCAGATCGATCAGGACTGTCTCATCGTGCATGGCTAGTCGGAGATATAGTTGTTCCGGTTCAAGTTCCTGAGCTTCGCCCATGAGTGCCAATAGCGCGTCCCCCAATGCAGCAGCGCTGGGAACTTTTCCTGCGCGCCTACGATATTCGCGCGCCAATGTCGCTCGGAGCGCCTCTCTCGATCCCCGGAACATAATGGCGATGTTGGGGCCATCCTGAGCAACCGCAAATGGTTCGTCGGCGTCGGATCGGCCCAGGCGGAATATTTCGTGCGCGAGGTCAACTAAGGCATCGGCCTGGGATTTTCGCTCGGCCCTGACTTCGCGCGCGGATTTGTTAAGCTCCGCGAGTAATTCCTGCCCGGCAGCCTGGCATGCCTCAGCGTCATTCAGGTCGAGACCGGAAGATATTTTCGTATTCAGCCACTCACGGAGGTCCTTTACTTCATTCACAGGCAGCGCCCATCGAACCGGGCAATCCCATTTCGCCGCCAATCGTTGAGCTACTGATTTCGCCCCTTTGCGTCCCGGCCAAGACCCGTCCGGCTTTGCGTCGTTTTCGCCAAGTACCAGAGCGTCACTATCTTCCAGAAGTTCGGCGAGAAAATCAGCACCTCCAGAGTTGCTAGGGCGACCGACTGCCTGAAGCCCTAACGTGATGCACGCGGCCACGTCGGATGCGCCCTCGACTATCAAAACAGTTTGACTGCGATCCAAATTCGAGGGAATGATCAGGCCCCGCTTGGCTCCGCATGGGAAACCCTTGCGCCCATCCACCGCTCGCAGAGATATGCCGACAATTCGACCGCCTCCATCGCGCTCCGGGAAGGCATAAGCACCGTCAGGATAGTTATCGTTCTGGTCGGAAAAACCAGCCCGGATGCCCATAAGTTCGGCCCGACTCGCCCAGCCGACACTTACGGTTACGAGGGAATCTGAGTTGACGCCCAGTTGTTCGCCCAATTCTACAATTTGTTCGGGTGTGATTGCCGCAGAATACTTCGCTACAAGCGCCTTCCAGTCGCGTGTTGGTGGCTGAGCAGGTGCAACCGTATGGTTATTGCCACCAGAGTGCCGATAACCGGAAATCGCTGCAAGCGGCTGAAAAATACCGCCACTGTTACTGGGTGACAGCAGTTCCCATCCATCGGGGGCTTTTGCGCTGCGTTCGCATTTCCACTTCGCTCCATCTGGGCAACGGGCACACCAATCATGCTTGCCGCAAATCGGGCAGGGGTGCTTATTGGATGCTTTGAGCCACCTCGACATTGGACAACCTCCGCCTCAATTATGAGCGGAGGTTAGGAAGGAATAATTATTCATGAATTATTCCATCGCGTATTTTTGCTGCGGCGCGGCAATTTAAGACAAAACAAAGAGTTACGATATGCATAAATTACGGCTGGAATATTTATTGGGCTTGACGGATATTCCCGGCACGCTTTCTCTGCCGATCTACGGCAAGCTTGAAATCACCTACAGGAATTTTAAGGAGCTGGGCGCATTCAGCATATGTACTGCAGTTGTTGTCCTGCCAAGCAGAATAACAACGTTGGTCAAACTTGAGATCGGACTTTAGCTTTGGCCCTCGCTTTTTATTGTGGACAGTTCTAGATTGGTTTACAGGTCGGTGGGCAATCTCAATAAGTTTATCAATTCGTGCTTCGAGATTAAGGAACAAGTTAGTCGTTGGGTAATGTTCATTTTTCAATCCCCAAGACACGGCAGCTGGGCGAATCTTTTTCAATTCCTGAATCCATAATTGACTGTCAGGTGATAGTTCCTGAAGCTTTGGGAATAGCGTCTTATTGTACAATTCAAGCATCCGATCTTGAAGCGCTTTGGTATCAGTATCTGGATTCCATGTTCCTGCTGTGGCTTTCCTGCGATACTCCGCTGCCCACTCATTGAATAATTTTATACCTTCCGTTGCAAGAGCTTTAATTGCATCAGCAATATTCTGTGGCTGTTTTCGCATACCCACCGATCCTTTTCTATCGGGTCAGCCGGACCGAAGGATAGGCGATTGGTGGTTCCCGTCCCTCGGTCAGGCTGATTGGGCAGAATGCAACCCGCAGCCCGATCTGCACAATTTTAGTACGGAGCAGCAAGCGGTCGCAATCTTATTATTGATCGAATTGGGGTATCCGGGATATGATGAGCGTGTATTGGCGATGATTTATCAAACTGCGGAGGTCGAACTGAACTGATCGCGACAATTTAGCTTTCTGGACGTTCCAGAATTCGCCTTGCCAAGCAAATCGTTACCCCGAACTTTGTTCGGGCTTGCATCAGTCGAGGCGTACTGGGCGGTGATCCTATTACGGAGATCACTTGCCCGGTGCGTGAACCGACTGATGGGCTGTAACGAGCCTGCTTGGCGGGGATCGCATCGGGTTAGCGATTTCCGTTTTTTATTGCGCATGGCGCGGGAGGTGTTTCAATGACTGATTTCATTCACCCAAGGTTTTTGTGGAAAGCCTCGATTTTAGGGGTGATCGTTGTTCTG
>JAJVHX010000004.1 GCA_022072405.1 Phycisphaerae bacterium
ATCGGAGCATTGAGAACAAAAAAGATGGTTATTCAGAGATTACAGAGGCTAACCTCCTGCTCACACGATTCAATCACCGCTGTTTAAGCATTCTTCCGCCGAATACTCCGGTTGTTCAGAGGTCTCATTCTATATTTCCAATACCCAATACCCAATACCCAATATCGCTTTCCTCATACCCAGCCGCGATCGCGACAGGCCTGGGCGACGCGTGAAATGGCGATGATGTAGGCGGCGTCGCGCATGAAGAGTTTATTTTTCTTGGCCAGTTCGCTGACATCGATAAACGCCGAGGTCATTTTCACATCCAGCTTGCCCAGCACTTCATCTTTTTCCCAATAATAGTTGATATTGCTCTGCACCTGTTCGAGATAGCTGCAGGTGACTCCGCCGGCGTTGGCCAGGAAATCGGGTATTACGAAGATACCACGCTCCTGCAGAATATGATCCGCATCCGGAGTGGTCGGGCCGTTGGCTCCTTCCGCCAGCAGCTTGACCCGGCGGGAAATTTTTCCGGCATTGTCGCCGGTGATCGAATTTTCCAGAGCAGCCGGAATCAGAATATCGACCTCCTGCTCGATCCAGGCGTCACCGGGCAAAATCTTGTAGCCCAGCGACACCGCTTTCTTCTTGTCGATACCGCCGAAGCGGTCGCAGATGCCGCGTAACGCCGCCAGATCGATGCCGTCGGCTTTATAGAAAGCATGCGACGTCTGGTCTTCCTGATCCCAGCAGGAAACGCAGACCACCGTCCCGCCAATCTGCTGATAGAGTTCGATCGCGTACTGGGCCACATTGCCGAAGCCCTGCACGCTGGCCAGGGTATCTTTGGCGCGGAGGTTCAGCTCCTTGAGTGCTTCGCGGATGGTGAAGACCACCCCGTAACCGGTGGCTTCGGTACGACCAACGGAGCCGCCCATGCCCACCGGCTTACCGGTGATGAAGCCGGGATATTTTGCACCATGAATGCGTTCAAACTCATCGAGCATCCAGAGCATATGCTGGGCATTGGTCATCACGTCGGGAGCGGGAACGTCCTGCAACGGCCCGACCGCGCGGGCGATCTGGCGGACATAAGCCCGGCAGAGCGCCTCCTGCTCACGCATGCTCAGGTTGTGCGGGTCACACACCACCCCACCCTTGCCGCCGCCGAGGGGAATATTGACCACGGCACATTTCCAAGTCATCCACATGCCCAGGGCCCGTACCGTGTCGATGGTCTCCTGCGGGTGGAAGCGAATGCCGCCCTTATGCGGGCCGCGAGCGTCGTTGTGCTGGACGCGGAAACCGCGAAAGACCTTGAAGCTGCCGTCGTCCATGCGGATGGGCAGCGCGAAGTGAAATTCGCGCAACGGTTGGCGGAGCAGTTCGCGCGTAGGGTGATCGAGATTGATCATCTCCGCCACCCGATCAAATTGGGCCTGGGCCATTGCGAATGGATTGAACGGTTTGGAAGACACAGAAGCCATGAGCAAAACTCCTTAAGCGGATGCCGGAACATTTACCAACCGGCATGGCGTGATAAGCCCCTGAGGATGCAGCAGCAGATGAAAATATGCAAGAGCCGGACAGCGGGCCAATATTATCCCGTCTGATCCAGCTGCGCTCTTCCCGGGTTTATCCAGCACCAGATAAACGAATCATGAAACTATGTAGCAATTTATATGCCAAGCACTTAGGGTGATTCTGGCACCCGGTGTGCTGCGGAAATTAATCTCTATCCGGTAATATAAACCAGATGCTCTCAACAGCCCAAGGCATTCTGTACTGAATAGGCGTTATACACCAAAAGTGTTAGAGTGGCGCGCTCATGAGTAGTCTTGATAGACAGATTTTTCCCGCATTTGATCGGCGATTCTTCGAATCGGATGCGGATTTTTCAGTCATCGGTGGCGGTTCCATCGGCGGTAAAGCCACTGGTCTGGCTTATATTCACCAGATCATCAGCGACCACTGGCCCAGCAATTTCGTTCGCGATGTGGAGATCAGCATCCCCCGGCTGACGGTGATCACGACTGAGCTGTTTGAGCAGTTCATGCTGCAGAATGATCTTTACAAGGTGGCGCTTTCCGGAGCGCCGGATGAACGAATTGCTCACGCCTTTCAGGAGGCTGAGTTGCCGACCCTGCTGGTGGGTGATTTATGGGCGCTGATCTCGCGGATGCATACCCCGTTGGCGGTGCGTTCATCGAGCCTGCTGGAAGATCAGCTGCATCATCCCTTCGCCGGTACCTATGAAACCAAGATGATTCCCAACAATCAGATCGACGCCCAGACACGTTTCCACCGTCTGGTCGAGGCGATCAAGCTGATCTATGCCTCCACATTTTTCCGCGGCGCCCGCAATTACATGCGCTCCATCGGGCGGCGGAGTGATGAAGAACGTATGGCAGTAATTATTCAGGAAGTGGTCGGGCAACGCTGCGGAGAACGGTTTTACCCGACCCTGTCCGCCGTGGTACGGACTTACAATTATTATCCGACCGGGCCGGCTGCCCCGGAAGATGGTGTGGTCAATCTGGCGTTGGGGCTGGGGAAATCGATCGTCGATGGCGGAGTGAGCTGGACTTACAGCCCACGTTATCCGCGGCACGTTCCGCCTTTTGGGTCGGTGCGCGACCAGTTGCAGAACACGCAAACCCGCTTCTGGGCGGTGAACTTGGCGCCGCCTCCGGTTTATGATCCCATCAATGAGGCGGAATATCTGGTGGAAGCGTCTCTTTCGGAAGCGGAGCAGGATGGCATGCTGAAATATCTCGCCAGTACCTACGATGTACAGCGGGACCGGCTGGTCATGGGCATGGGGGTCGCCGGTCCGCGGGTCTTGAATTTCGCTCCGACTCTGGATCTGGAAGATGTTCCCTTGAATCGGGTGATCGAAAAACTGGCCGCGATCTGTCGGGAGGTGACAGGATCCGATGTGGAGCTGGAACTGGCGGTGACTTTCAATCGGGAAGAGGGATTACCGGCGCGGGTCGGGTTGCTGCAGATGCGGCCGATGATGGTCAGCCAGGAAGCGGTGGAGATTACCGCCGACGAGCTGGCTGATCCCGCGACCCTGGTGGCGACCGATCTGGTCATGGGGCATGGCTGTTATGATCAGTTGTGCGACGTGATCTATGTCGAGCCGGAAGCATTTGAAGCCCGCCTGACGCCGGCCATCGCCGCCCAGATCGATCAATTTAACCGGCAGATGCTGGACGAGGGGCGCCATTTTGTGCTGATCGGTTTCGGACGGTGGGGCAGCAGTGATTCCTGGCTGGGAATACCGGTAACCTGGCCGATGATCTGCAATGCCCGCGTCATTGTTGAAGCCACCACGCCGGAAATGAATACCGAAGCTAGCCAGGGCTCACACTTCTTTCATAACATGCTCAGTTTTCGGGTACACTATCTGACGGTTCGTCACGGCATCCATCAGCCCATCGACTGGACCACCCTCCGCTCCGCTCCGGAAATCGCCTCCTCCGGCCAGGTGCACTGGGTACGGTTTGATCGGCCGCTGCTGGTTAAAGTGGATGGCCGCAACCGCTGCGGTGTGATCCGCCGGACGTAGCGCGAATACTGTGGATAGAAAAATAGGAAACCCGATCACGGAGCGTCGGCGTATCTGTGAAAATCACCTCCAGCCGTTTCTGAGAGTGTTTCATGTTTGATCACGGAAAAACCGTCGAGAGTATTCTGCGCGACCTGCGGGAGCGGGCCAAGGAACTGGACTGCATCTACGCGGTGGAGGAACTGCTGATTGATACCGATGCTCCGGTGGAAGATATTTTCCACGGAGTGATCAAGGCGTTGCCGCGTGGCTGGCAATATCCCGAAATCTGCCAGGCACGGATCACGCTCGGCGGAGCGGTTTATCGCACGCCTGGTTTTATTCGCACCCCCTGGATGCAGAACGCAGCATTGGTGGTGCAGGGTGATCCGGTCGGAACAGTGGAAGTGGTCTATACCCAGGAGATGCCCGCCGCCGATGAAGGGCCGTTCCTGAAGGAAGAACGCAAGCTGATCGACACGGTGGCCGATCGACTGAGCAACTGGATCACCCATCGCCAGCTCATGGACGCGATGCGCCGGTGGCGGACGGCCCAGCAGGCGCTAACCAATCGCTCCAGCAGTGAATGGCAGGTGATTCTGGAACTGCTGCGGCGGACCGATCACAGCCTGCTGATGCGCATCGCCCGCAAGATGATCAACCACCTCTGCTGGAGCGGGGTGAAGGATGCGGATGTGTTTCTGCGCCATTTCGGATGGCGGGGAGGCGACGGCCAGCAGGAAGTGCTGATGGAATCCAACCAGCCGCTGGATCGCGGCGGCTTGCCGGCGTTGCAGGCCATGGTGGATCGCGTTTTCGAGATGGCGGCGGCCCATCTGAGCGACGATGAACTGGTGGCCTGCATCCACAAATGGATCAAACAGGATCGAGCCAGTTATCTGGTGAACTCGCTGGAAAATTATCATACGTCCCTTTCCGAAGTGGCCGACGCCCTGCACCGCTATCAACATGCCACCCACGGCGAGGTGGAGTTGACGGCGTCGACGCTTAAGGGCTTGCGCGTCTCACTGGTCCGGCGGTTTCTGAGCGATCAGTTGGAATATGTGAATGTTGCCAAGAATTTCGTGGATATCCGGGATTTTCATGAACTGATTCAGCGCATGATTTACCCCGCCAAAGGCCACGGCAAGATCGGCGGTAAAAGTGCCGGGTTGCTGCTGGCCAGTCAGATCGTCCGCCGCAGCCAGCGCGAAAATGATCTGCTGCATGGTCTGCGCGTGCCGCGAACCTGGCATATCTCCTCCGACGGGTTGTATGATTTTGTGTATTGCAATCACCTCGAAGATGTATTTACCCAGAAATACAAGGAGATCAGTGAAGTCCGGCAGGAATATCCGGATATCGTGCAGGTCTTCAAACATTCCCATTTTTCCTCGGAAGTGATCAAGGGGTTGAGTGTCGCTCTGGATGATCTGGGCGACCGGCCGCTGATTGTGCGCAGCTCCAGTCTGCTGGAAGATCGCTTCGGGGCGGCGTTTTCCGGGAAATACAAAAGTCTTTTCGTCGCCAATCAGGGCACCAAGCAGCAGCGGCTTAACGCCCTGATGGATGCCATCGCCGAAGTCTACGCCTCCACCTTCAGTCCCGATCCGATCGAGTATCGGGCGGAGCGCGGGTTGCTGGATTTTCAGGAAGGCATGGCGGTGATGATCCAGGAGGTGGTGGGTACGCGCGTCGGCCATTATTTTCTACCGCACTTCGCCGGCGTTGCCTTCAGTCGCAACGAGCTGCGCTGGTCGCCGCGCATCCGCCGCGAGGATGGTTTGATCCGGCTGGTGCCCGGACTGGGTACGAGGGCGGTGGATCGACTGGGCGATGATTACCCGGTGCTGGTGGCACCGGGCCAACCGGGCTTACGCGTCAACGCCTCCGTCGAAGAAGCCATCCGCTACGCTCCACGATTTATGGATGTGATCAATCTGGCGGGACGCGGATTCGAGACCGTGCCGGTAGCGGAATTTCTCCATCGCTGGGGCGGGCAGATTCCGGGCATGGAACGGCTGGTCTCGGTTTATCAGCAGGGCATGCTCCGCCAGCCGATGTTCGGGCAGCTCGATTCCGCTCAGAGTGATCTGGTGGTGACCTTCGAGGGATTGTTCAGCCAGACACCCTTCATCAAACAGATTCACGCCCTGTTGCAGGTGCTGGAGAAGAAACTGGGCTGGCCGGTGGATATTGAATTTGCCTCCGACGGCCGTCATCTCTATCTGTTGCAGTGTCGCACGCAGAATCCGGGCAAAGATAGCGGTCCCGCACCCATTCCGCGCGATATTCCCGCCGAACGGGTGATCTTCTCGGCGCACCGTTATATATCCAACGGCACGGTGGCCAATATCTCGCATATCGTTTATGTCGACCCCGATGCCTACAGCCGGCTGGGCAGTCTCGAGGAATTAACCGCAGTCGGGCGCGCGGTGGGTAAGTTGAACAAGATGCTGCCCAAGCGGCAGTTCATCCTGATGGGGCCGGGACGCTGGGGCAGTCGCGGTGATATCAAGTTGGGCGTCCGCGTCACCTACTCCGATATCAACAACACCGCCATGCTGATCGAGATCGCCCGGCAGAAAGGCGACTATACGCCGGACTTGTCGTTCGGCACTCATTTTTTCCAGGACCTGGTGGAATCGTCGATCCGTTACCTGCCGTTGTACCCGGATGAACGCGGTGTGGTGTTCAATGAAACCTTTCTACGTCATTCCTCCAACATGTTGTGTGATCTGTTGCCGGATTACAGCCATCTGGCTTCCGTTATTTATGTGCTGGATGTTTCGCGGATTACCCATGGCCAGTTGCTGCATGTGCTGATGAACGCGGAAACCAATGAAGCACTGGGGGTGCTGTTTGCTCCCCACGCCCAGATCGATTCGATGGATCAGTTGCAGAGTGCTGTGGCGCCCAGCGGTGAACAGCACTGGTCATGGCGGATGCGCATGGCCGAAGCCATCGCCGCTCAACTGGATGGCGAGCGTTTCGGCGTAACCGCACTTTATATTTTCGGCAGCACCAAAAACGCCACCGCCGGACCCGCCAGCGATATTGATCTGCTCATCCATTTCTGTGGCAGCGAATCCCAGCGCCATGATCTTACCGGCTGGCTGGAAGGCTGGAGTCTGAGCCTGAGCGAACAGAATTATCTGCGGACCGGTTATCGCACGGCTGGGCTGCTCGATGTCTGCCTGATCACTGATGAGGATATCGCCCAGCGCAGCAGTTACGCCCTGAAGATCAACGCCGCCACCGACGCCGCCCGCCCATTACCGTTGAAAAAATCAGCGCCACCGGGAACCTAAGGCAGTTTAATTTTTTTGTAGCGGGTGGTGGTGGACTACTATGGTATCAGCAGTAGTCAAACACCGCACGGCTCGCAGAGCCGTGGCACATCAAACGATGCAGATGATATGAAACTGCGTTAATAACCTGTATCGTGCCAGACGAAGCGGTGGGCTGCGGGTCGGGGATAAATACTATCAACGGTGCTAATTTCCTCAATCGGTTACGACGCCACTCCAAAAAGATACTACTCACTGGACGATTCCCATGGTGACACATCGCCGGTGATTTGGGTCGCAAGCCTTCGGTTCAGTGGCGGACATATTCAACACCAGCCATATATCATCGATGATGATCCTTGTCGGCTAATCGTTTAGTTTCATCGTTCGGTACAGAACCATTTATATACGACTTGTGAGCTTCGCTGCAGGTTCAATTCTAACCTGATCTGTACGGATTTTCAGTTTGTATCTGGCTGTAATATATATAGTTATCGGTTTTTTCTGGTCCGCCGATTGCTTGGTCAAGTACTGATTGTCCAGTTTGAAGTTCAGGCTGGTTAAAGATGAAGGGTTACCTACAGGAGGTAGAGGTATGAATCGCTCCTATCTGCGATGTTATCTGCTGTCGATCAGCGTGCTGGTGGTGGTATGGGGTTGTGGCCCGACCGGCGGCAATGATAACGTGATCGATAACAGTAATGACAATATTGTTGACAACAACAATGATAATGTCGTGGATAACACCAACGATAATACAGTACCTGGTCCGGCGGATACCTTTCCGACCAGTCTGCACTATCTCCGCACCGGCAAGACAACATTTTATAGCGCCGAGAATGATGGCTTTGAGACGTTCACCGGAATTCCGATGAGCGAGCTGAACTGTCTGAAATGTCACCCGTCAGACAATCTGCTGGCGGATGATGTGACTCCGGTCTCCGATCCTTACGAACCCACCTGTGCTGATTGTCACGTCGGTACTCCCGGTGAGACCCCGGTAGCCCAGGCGACCTGTCTGGGATGCCATTCCCGTGAAAACGTGGTGATCAACGCCCTGCAGATTCCCGACGTACACCGCACGGCGGGGATGGAATGCGCCGATTGCCACAGCCTGCGTGAAATGCACGGCGATGGGACGGAGTATGCCTCGATGTTTGAGCCGGGGGCGATGGATACCCGCTGCGAAAACTGCCATAAGAATGGTGAGAATCCCAGTGCACCGCAGATTGAAGAGGGACACGATGGCCATAGTGGTAAGATTGATTGTGCCAGTTGCCACATGCAGACCAGCATCACCTGCTTCAGTTGTCACTTCCCCAGCGAAGAAGCAGGCAACAAACGCTTCTTCAGCCCGCCGCGCAGCGGTTTTGTGATGCTGCTGAATCGGGATCGTGGCGATGAAGGAATGAAGGTGCATCCGGCGGGATATCAATCGTTGACCTACAACGTGGAAGGTCAGTCGGATGATCAGCGGACCTTCGTCGGCTTCGGCCCCAGTTTTGCACATACCATCATGACCAAGGAAGAGGCCCGCACCTGCAGTGATTGTCACTTGAATTTTGGAGCCAGTAATCCCGCCATGGATGAATTTGTCGATACCGGTTTTATGACCATCGTAACCTGGGATGACACGGCTGAAGGCCCTGCCCGGCTGGCGCCGACGACCGGTATCATTCCGATCCCGGAAAATTATCTGGATGTGTTCCTTTTTGATTTCGTGGATTATATCGGTGACATTACCACGCCGGTTGGTCAGGAAGACGCAGCGGACTGGGTCTTTCTCAAGAATACGATCGACGGCAGCAATATGCTCTATGCAACCCCGCTCACGGATGAACAGTTGCAGTCTCTGGGGTTGATCGAATAAGACGATCGGCAACGTAACCGTGCCAACCCTGACAGCCGGGGTCGAGATCCTTCCCGCATGCCTCGACTCCGGCTGTTTACTTCTTAGCACCGATGCCATTCGGAAAAGCAACCGCCGCCACTCGGTTCGTATCAGGTGCATCCGTTGCTTAATTCGTTCTAACCAGTTCTCGTTTGTTGTACTGCATGTCATTGAAGTATTATTGGGGTATGTATTACAGGATCCTGCTCACGTTCTCGGTGGTGGGCTTAATGACCAGTCTGTCGACGGGGCTGGCATCCTGTCTTGGCTATTACCATCCGAAATATCATCTCCTGGTCGAATCCGGCGCGGTGGAATGGCCGTATACGTACTATATCTGTGGAAATGGTGTTTCAGATTTTCAGGACAGTATTGAAGAGTTAAAAATTCTTGAAGATCAGATAAAGCAATTGGAAGCTCTAAGGGAAGAAGAATCGATTAATCAAGCTGAGGATATTGAAAAACTGGACGAGTTGATTCAATCAGGCAGGCAAATTCTGAATTCGACAAAGTCGACGATGATTCCTTCGATTCCGCAGGTCCATGGTTGGAAGCGTTCGGGATCATTCGACCTGAAAATCACTCTCCGGCCAGGAGTTCAATTCAATCCCGGTTTTCGTATTGTGCTGCCCCTGTGGATTCCGACACTTTTTTTCAGCATTTCGACTTATTATCTGGGGGTTTACAGAAGGCGGTTACGTTTTCGTTTCAAAAACGGGCTGTGTCTATACTGTGGCTACGACCTGCGCTTTTCAGAAGAGGTCTGCTCGGAATGCGGGAATGCTAAACCGAAGTGCTAAAAATTCAAATGTCCTGCAGCGATCTAAGTGAGAACCCCGCATTATTTGCTGAAGCGGATCGATTGGGAGAAGGTCAGGAAATCAGTTCGATATTGGGCGACGCGCTCCGCCGGTCCGACCATCTTGATGAACCAGGTCTGGCCGGCGTGCGGGATGGTGACGCTTAACATCTGTTGCGGCGGCAACTGGGTGTTGGTGATATCGGTCAGCGTGGCGGCGATATCTCCGACCGGCAGGGGCGAATTCATCTGGGGCAGTTCCGCTTCGGTCACTGCCGGCATTCCGATCTGTCCCCGCCAGCGATTGACATTGGCCAGCATACCGCCGACATCGCCCGGAAAACGGCTGACGGCGATTTCGATCGGCTCGGCTGCGTTGCTGTTCTTGATCGAAGCGAAGCGCATGCCGGAGGCCAACTCCATCGACCACCCTGCAGGAACCACCCAGGCCAGTTCATCACCCACCCAAGGCTGGGGCAACTCAGAGACCGGTTGTGAGCCGGTGGGCTGGCTGGTGTTCGTCGGCGTCTGCATCGGAGGGTGATTATTGATCGGCGGATGACCGGCCGGCAATTCGGTTCGGGTGTTCGCCATGGGATTGGCTGGCTGACTGGCAGCGGATGCTGCCGGTGCAGGCGTTGCGGGCTGAGCGGTATTGGAGGTTCCCGATGATTTCGATGATGAACCGGATTGTTCCTTGCAACCACCGACCAGCAGCATGACAGCCACCATCAACATAACATATCGACCACTCATCACATCGCTCCTCTTGTTGCTGAAAAAACCAATAGGCTCTTAAGCAGACATCCAGCGGTATTCTACAAAGCGGTTAAGAAATCTAGCAGTATTAACGGGCAGGGTCAAGGTAAAGCGGTTGCATGGGACTGGAAACGTCTGCATCCCATTCATTCACCACGTCATGTTTACCATTCCATTATGGTTACGGCTCGGAGTAATACTACCAATAGCTGCTGAATCAGGTTATTCACCTCTGATGATTAATCGCATATCGATGTTACTTTGCATTAAAAAAAGGGGAGTGAATCGCCCTGATTCACTCCCCACAATATACCAGCATTGTTTTTCTGGAAATAACCGTAGCGGTTACATTCCCAAACCATCCAGCAATTCATCCGCCTTTGCCAGAATAGAACGGACATATTCCGGATTGTGCGTTCCCTTGCTGCCATCGGCTTCGACCAGTGCCCAGAGGAACCGAACCTGCTTGATCTCGTCGGAGACATCCGCCTGGGAGAATTCACCCTCGGCAGCATCCGCTTCTTCGGGCGGGCCGCCTTCAGCACTGTATTGCCAGGTCAGCGGGTCGCCCAGCCGCGTTTCAATATCCAGCAGGGCGGCGTCCACTTCAGCGGACAGATCATCCAGCAACGCCTGCGCGGCTTCTGGAGTGCCATGGCACATCACGCAGGCTTCGGTATTGACGGAGAAGAGGTGGCCGCTGATGGTCGGAGCTTCTTCGCTCTCGAAATCCTTGCGATACATGTGGCAGGTGGTGCATTGCGAGGGCACACCGGCATGAACCGAGGCGGTGTTTTCAACCAGTGGTTCGGAGTCATCGGGTGTGGCCATTTCGCCAATGTAGATATTGCCTTGTTCGCTGTGGTGCGGGCCACGGGTTGTCGCCGTCCAGACGCGACCGCGACTGTGATGGCACTGGCCGCAGGCGTTCATGCGATCTCGGCTGGTAACCACATCCACTTCATTGGACGGTTCCGGATTGGCAACTTGCGGGAAGCGCAACTGATAATCACGACCTTCCGTCGGATTAACTGCATTACCAGTCTGGGCATGAGGATTATGGCAAACGGCGCAGCTGATCGGGGTTAGGTCTTCACCGGTCAGGCCGACAAAAGCGGTTTCTTCCACGACCTCGTCCTTAACCGCCACCGCAACGAATACGTCGCCCACGTGGCAGATGCCGCAGGTGTTGGTGGTGCTGCCGCCCTCAATGGTCAGGTCATCGATTACAGCCTGCTGAATGGTGGCGTGACCGGCTTGTTGCCATTGCTCAAAATTGGGATGGTGTTCACCGGTATGACAGGCGCCGCAGACATCGGCCGCCAGGCTAACGGTCGGTTTCACTGTGGCTGGACTGGCGATGTGTTCCTTGGCCGATCCGTGGCAATTTTCGCACTGAACGCCGGCGAATTCCGGTGTGCGTTCTTCATCCACATAACCATCCGCTTCAAAACCCACGGTATGGCAGGGGAGACACTCGGCGTTGGTGTCCTGGCCGATTTCCTTGAGAGATTCCAGAGCCGTCGAGTGGATCGTACCCGCCCAGTCATCATGCGTGCCTGGGTGGCAGGCGGCGCAGGCTGCAGCACCAACAAAGGCTCTTTCACCAAGCGGTTCCTCGTTATCATTGGTGTTATCAACGACATTGTCGTTGGTATTATCCACGACGTTATCGTTGGTGTTATCAACGACATTATCATTGGTGTTATCGATATTGTCGTTTCCACCTCCTGGGCCGCAACCAGCGAAGGTCCACACGGTGCCCACCACAACCAGCACCCATGTCCTTGATAATCCGCACCTGAACATCATCGCTCTCCTTATAGATGAATTCCGTCCGGATCAGAAACCCAAACTGAACCGGATTAGTACTCGTCTGTTCATTGGCTTCTGAAACGCATCTGGGCTGTGTCCATTCTCAAACAAAACAAATCGATCCGTAGCAGAAGTGCTGTTTGATAGAACCAACTGACACTATCGGTTCAAAAATCCGTGCATCAAGTTGCGGTGATTCTATGACGAGGCTATCGACATCACAAGGTTAAAAAGGTCACAAAATGTTGAAATGACAATATGTTATATAAGACTGATAAGAGCAGTATTGTCGAGATTAAACTTTTATAGGCAGAAACTAATTGAGAATGATTCGCAATAAACAGAGAATGAAACGATTAAGTTGTTCAACAACAAGAGCCTGTATGCATCATGATTAATTGGCGGTTTACCCGTTTGATTTTCGCAGTAATTCAGTGCGGATATTGTTGCCACTTTTTTATAAAAAATGTTGAGTTAGTTTGCAAAAAATAGTTCCTGACGCCGCTGTGGAAGTGAAACAATGCGGTAGAATATTCGCAGGAGTCTACGAGCGTTGGTGCGTAGCTTCGCAACTGAGAATCACACTGTAGTCATAATGGCGAGGAGATCCAATGAATCACAAGCAGTTGTTGGGAGGGATGGTACTAGGGCTGGTGTTAGTGGCGGGGGTGTTGGTAGTGACCGGACCAACCTGGACAGCCTATGCGCAGGATGCTGGCGCCGCGGCCGACAAATATGGCTACGAAGGCAACAAATCCTGCAAGAAATGCCACAGCGCGACTTATAAGTCATGGGAAGGATCGAAGCATGCGACGGCCCTGAACACTCTAAAGCCCGGCGAAGCCAAAGAAGCCAAGGAAAAATTCAAGCTCGATCCGGCGAAGGATTACACCACCGATGAAACCTGCCTGAAGTGCCACACGGTGGGTTTGGGCCATAAGGGTGGCTATGCGATTCCCGATGCCGCTGATGCCAAAGCCGTGAAAGAAGCTGAAAAGCTGGCTGGCGTCGGATGCGAATCCTGCCATGGTCCCAGCGAAGAATATGCCAAGGTCTTCGCCGAAATTATGAAATCGAAGCGGATGTACAAGACCGAAGAGCTGACCGCCGTCGGTCTGGTAGTTCCGACCGAAGCCACCTGCACCACCTGTCACAACGACCAAAGCCCGACTCACGATCCAGCCAAGAAATTTGATTTTGAAGAAATGAAGAAAGCCGGCGTGCATGAGCATGAAGCGCTCAAGCAACGCGAAGGATGAACTCCTGAAACTCTTAACGGTTTGATAATCAATAGCCGTGGGTTTTATCCCACGGCTTTTTTTTTCGGTGCATCATGACTGGTGGTTGGATTCCAGTTCTTCATCCTCGTCCGACTGCATCTGATGTGCTTTCAAACGCGGACCTTCGGGATGCTCCTCGTGGTACATGTGGGCGGGCATGCGGCCGCTGATCCAGGCGGGGTTCATCGGATAAACCGGCGGGCGGAACACCGTGCCGTAGATATGCCAGACCAGGATGGCGAGAAAAGCCAGCCACGCTTCGTAGTAGTGGATCACCAGGAAGACATCGAGCACACCCTTGGGGACCCACTGGACCACCAGGTTGTCAAACCACAGTGCCAATCCGGTGACACTCATAATGAGGGTGCCCCAGGCCAAAGCCCAGTATTCGGCTTTTTCCATGTAAGTGAAACGTCCGAAGCGGGGTGGATGTTCCCGGCGGCCGAAGAAGAACATCAGGTTCTGCCAGACATGGCGGATATCCGTCAGGCCGGCAATCATATCACGCAGCCAGTGGCGGCCCCGGTTCCCCATGAGATAGAACAGGTGCCAGACCGCACCGAAGATCATCACGACCGCCGACGCACGATGGATCAGGCCGCGCAATTCGAATCCGCCCTGCCAGCCGAAGAGTAGTTTGACCCAGCCGGCTTCCGAAAACCGCAGGGAGAAACCAGTGATGACCAGCACGGTGAACGAGATCATCAGTACCCAGTGCTGCATCACTTCATTAAAGGTCAGGCGCTGCACATAAGCCTGGCGACCCATGATTTTGACATAACGGAGATAATCTGCAGCGTTGTGCAGGACCATGCCGCCGATCACCGCGATGATCAGGACAATATAAAGTTGGCGGAAGAATTCCGGCCAGCCGGTATACAACCCGGTGGCGGTGGCGTGAATCGGCGTCTGGGCCAGTTGCTCACTGATGCCGGGATGACATTCCCCGCAGGTGGCGCGCAGGTTAATTGGATAAATGGACGAAGTCGGGTCTGTTGAGGGCAGGATACGGTGGCCGCCGTGGCAGCTGGCGCAATTGGCGACGGTACGGTCGCCGGCTTTGCTCTTCAGGCCGTGATAGCTGTCGATGTAGGAAGCCAGCCGCCCGCCGGTCAATCCATATTTCTCGTTCAGCACCGCTGATTCGTGGCAGGGCGCACAGGTCTGTTCCGCCAGTTTTGCGGCACTGACGGGTGAGCGTGGATCATCCGGTGCGAGTATGCCATGCTCACCGTGGCAGGTGGTACAGACCGGGGCATCGATCGCGCCACGGGCCAACATCTGACCATGGATGCCTTCGGTGTAATCCTTGAGGATCGGTTCGTGGCATTGGCCGCAGGTCTTGGGGATATTGAAATGAAAAATCGGGGAGTTACTGTCCGCCGGGCTGAGAATCTGGTGGGCGGTGCGATGGCCATCTTCACCCGGGACGGAGTGGCAGTCATTGCAGGTGGCGGCGGCGTAGAGTCCGATGCGGCTGGCTGTCCCGTGGATGCTGTTCTGATACAGTTCGATCGGCGCATTCTTGAGCACATCGTGACGTTTGACCAGGTCGAGGTTGGTGTGGCAGGAACGACAGGTATCAGGCAGATTGGCCGGATGCACATGTGATTGCCGATCGGATGGTGAAAGAATGTCATGGGTTCCGTGGCAACTCCAGCATTTGGGCAGATCAGGATCGCTCCCTACCTTGAGTCGGCCATGCATCAGATATTGTTCGGCCGCGTCCTCATGGCATTCACCGCAATTCACCGGTTCGGGTTTGGAATGGGGGATTTTCGCGGTGGGGTCGACATCATCCATGCTGATGGATTCATGGCAGGCGGTGCATTCCTGGCCGGCATGGATGGAGTCAGCCAGTTGGCCGACCACATCAGGCTGGTTGGGAAGTACGTCGGCTGCCTTTCCATGGCAATCGGTGCAGCTGGTGGGAGCGGGTTGCGATTGGCCGAGCAGTGCAGTTGGTGTGGCCCAGTGTGCCCAACCCGGTACGAGTAGCATACAGATTATTCGGTAACCGTGTTTCATCTCAGACATCCTGTAACAAAATCACTTCTCAGGAACCAGCCGCCATGCCGGTGGAGAAAGACTGCATCTCGTTCTGTACAGCCTGGTAAATCAGCAGGGCGGCATCGGGATTGTGCAAGGGGCCCGCCTGGTCCAACTCCTGAAGCGTGCTCCGCCAGCGGCTGATCTGCTGCTGCAGTCCGGCCGAGCCGGCTGCCGGAGATTGAGCCAGACGATTCAAGTCCGCCAGTGTTTTTTCGCGGGCGGCGCTCACCTGCTGCTGCCAGCGTTCCAGCAGGCCGACATATTTTTCCTCACCCTCATGGCAATCGACGCAGGCTTCATCGATCGACTTGATGCTGAGCGGTTCTTCGAGATTGTGGCAACCATCGCATTCCACAACACCCGCCATCGCACTGGCGGAGAGGGCATAAGTCTTCCAGCGCTCCGCAGCGGTGAACAGACCGTCGGTAGCCTGATGACAGCCATTGCAGGTCACCGCCGGTGTTTCCGCACCGCTGTGGCACTGGTCGCAGCGCAGCGCATTATGCCGGCCCACCCGCTCATAAGGATGAATGAATTCGCCTTCTTTGAGCGAATTTTCGCCGTTCTCCATCAGGGTCGGATTGAGAAAAGTATGGCAGTTGCGGCATTCGTGGCTGATGGGTTTGCCCTCTTGATTCACGTGCAGGCCGTCGTGGCAGCGAAAACAACCGGGTGAATACAGATGGCCGACGTTACTGGGATAGGTGGTCCAGTTGACGTGCATGTAGGGGAATACATTCTGACGGTATAACTGCTGTACACTCTGGATGGATCGCGTTAAAGCAGCCGGTTGCGAAGCGGCTAACGATTGATAGTGGGCGGTGTAAAAATCAGTCAGTTCTGCGGCGATCTGCTGATCCGCCTGCTCCACCGAGTCATAATCCTGTGATAGCAGGCGCAGTGCTTCACGCTTGATAAAGGGTATGGCAGGATCGAGTTGACCGGCCAGCAGTGCGTTGTTCAGCATGGTATGAGGCGGTTCGAAGTAGTGGGCGGCGCGATTGTGGCAATCCATGCAGTCGAGCTGGCGGAGCTGGCCGGTGGGCGGCGGGTCGGTTGCCGGCAAGCCGTCCGAGCGGTAGATCTGCTCCTGCCCGTTGGGATCATGCCAGCGTACCCAGACGATATCCTGCAGATGCGCGTCGCGGGCCACGTATTCCAGCTTGCCGAGATGGGCGACGTGTTTGTGGATACCTTCCACCCGTTCCTGCGTGCCGCCGCCCACTTTCAGCAGCAGATGAAAATCACGGCGCGAATTGGATTCATCCGTACCGAAATGGGTAATGGATTTGAGTTGCGCACCGTAAAATTGTTCGGGCCAGTGGCAATGTTCACAGGTTTCGCGGGCCGGGCGCAAATGATGGATCGCCGGTGGTATCGGCCGGGAAAAACTGTTCTGCCAGACCGCCAGCACCTGGCGAACGCCCGAGAGTTTTGATTTCACGAACCAGTCCGCCCCTTCACCGATATGGCACTCTGCACAGGCGACGCGGGCGTGTGAAGAGCGAGCGAAGGTGGTGGCTTGGGGTTCCATGACCTGATGGCAGGCCTGGGCGCAGAACTGGACCGAGTCGGTGTAGTGATAGCCCTGATAACCACTGACCCCCAGCACCGGCAGCAACAGCAGATTGATCGAAACGAAGATTTTGATCGAGCGGCGCTGACGGGGGTCAGCCAGGTCCAGCTTTGGCAGCCAGCGCGAGGGATGATAATCGGGATAGCGGCGGCGCAGGTGCCGGATTCGCAGATAGGCCCCAAACGGCGTGATGATCAGGCCGAACATCAAGACACCCGGCAGAACCATAAAGCCCACAATATTGAAATACTGATTGTGAATGGGGGTCACCAGACTGAACAGTCCGAAGGTGATCAACAGCAGCATGGAAATGAATACACACATGAACCCCAGCATGGATAGCGGATTGTTCCAGAGCGTGAGCCGATCATCAGTCGACTTCGCAGCAGCGGGGTGGGCTGGTGTTGTCGTTTCAGGGCGATCCTCGTGCATGGTTCATTCTCCTGTCCACGTAAAACATACTCATTTACGGAAGACTATCCAGCCGTAGTCGGAAAAAATCGTGAAATAGCACTTCTTCAGGGCATTTATAAATTATGGCGTGGTTGAATCGACTTTCGGAACTAATGTTTCCGGCGGTGAAAATTCTCCGGGGCGTTTATCGGGGAATTTGATTTCCTCTTCTTCGTGGCATTCGGTGCAGACCGGTGGCTGATCAAAGCGGCGATCTGTATGGCAGTCGGCGCAATCGATTTCCTGATGCTGTTCATTGAGTGTCTGGCCGGTGACGCCGTGGTTGAATGTCTCCGGGCTCCAGTTGCCGTGACACACCGTACAGGTGGGTTTCTCAACCGGGGCCGTGAAGGGGACGCTGTTATGGCAGGCGCGACAGGCGAGCTTCTGGTGAAAGCGATTGAGCGACCAGCCGGTGGCGGCGTGGTCAAACGGCTGCGTGACTTCGCCGATGGGCTGATGGCAATGGCGGCAGGCAGACTGCTCAGTATCATTGGCCAGGGGTTCGGTCTGATGGCAACTCGAGCAGGGCTGATGATGTTCCTTGGGCGTATTGGTGCGAGCTTCCTGCGGTTCGTGACAGCGGCTGCAGTTTTCCTCACGATGGCATTCCACGCACTTGAAGCCGAAACGATCAATGTGCTCCTTATGGCGGAAAGTGATCTGGGTTTGCTGGGCGCTGGGGTTGATCATGTACTTTGATTGATAAGTCAGCAGTTCGGGTTCGGGGATCGGCGGGTGCATGGAGCCGATGATATCATCTTTACTGGGTATGGCGGATGGCGTGCTGCCGTTTTCCGTACCGGTGCGGGGCAGATGGCAGAGGCTGCACTTGGTTTCGTGGCTCCATTCCCGGTGACAGTTCAAACATTGGCGGTGATATGCGCCTTTAAGACTGGGTTTATGCAGGTCTTCACGGGCCGGAGAAATTTCATGACACGTTCTGCATGCCGGATGTTCCCAGCCTTCAGGAGTGTAATGGTGGCAGAGATTGCAGCCGGAAGTCATGGCGGCCATTTCGGAGTGGCCCTTATGGTCGAAGGGCACCGGTAAATAACGATCCGACAGCTCATCCAGCAGAACCAGCTCCGGTCCCTTGAGCGAATACATTTTTGGATCGCGCGGATTAAGCTCGCGCGAACAGGTGTTCAGGCACAGTTGGTCGTGAGTCGGCTGGTCACAAGTATGGCAACTGCGACAATCCTGTCCCATGATTTCATCGGCAGCGGCTTTATCTTGAGCAGCAGGCTGTGATGCCGGTTGCGACGACGAAGCCTGCCCCAGGGCTGCAGGGGCCCAGAGCATCAACCAGACCAGACCGACAGGCAGTATCGGCAACACAATATCTGCTCGATGGCTGTACTTATTCATGAACGCCTCGACAATTCCGGATGGGTAATCACCGGGAAGTAGTTAACGATGACTCGATAACAGAAGATCAGTGCGGCGATCAGGCCGATAGTTACGGCAAACTCACCGAAGGCGGGGACATAAGCTTTCGTGGCGTAGGGGGGTTGATAGGCGATCAGGAATACATTAACCCGATTAAGTACCACGCTCAGAACCACCAGCAGCGCAGCTATGAACAACCAGCGGGCGTTGTGGCGATGACGATTGGAGAGCAGCATCACCAGCGCGATGGCGGGTAAGGCCATCTCCAGCAGGAACATGACCACGGGCCCATCCATCGGCCAGAGATGAACATAAGAATTTCGCATCACCAGATCACCCATCTTGAAGGCCAGATACAGACCAGCGGTGATGGGAATATAACGCGAGAGCGGGCCTAGAATCTCCACTTCCGCCTTGATGCCCAGTGACCAGGAAGCGTAGATCGATTCAAAAATAACCATCGGGAAGCCGACCATCACGGCAGATAGCAGGAACAATAACGAGAGGATCGGCGTGTACCAGAGCGGGTGCATTTTCGAGGGGGCGATGACCATGAGATTGCCCAGTGAGGACTGATGCAGGCTGCTGAGCACCACGCCGGCGATGATAAACAACCACATCACCTGGTTGAGATGACGATAAAGAAAGCCGCACAGTTGGGCGAGGCGGGGATAACGCTGGCTACCGATGAAGCGTTCACAGAAAATGGGCATGAATTCGATATAGAGCACGTTGAGGTAGATGGTGACGCAGATGCCGACTTCGAAGAGGACGCTGTTGCCCTGCCACATGGTCGGCCAGAGCGGGTGCCAGATGTTGTAATAGCGACCCAGATCGGCGAGTAGACCCAGCACGACAAACGTATAACCGAGCATGGCGGTGAGCAGCGCCGGGCGGGTGATCGCGTGATAATGTTCACGATGGAAAATATGGGCGAGTGCGGAAGTGGTGAATCCGCCGGCAGCAAGAGCGACTCCGGTCGCGACATCAACGGCGATCCACAGCCCCCAGGGATGCTGCTGATCGAGATGGGTGACGCTCTTCAGCCCAAAAATGAAACGATAAAAATAAAAGGCCGCGCCGATGACCATCAGGAATAGCAGCACCCACACGCCGGGGGTGAGCAGCGGGCGATGGGCGGGTAACGGAGTGTGGTGTTCCGTATGCACAGGATTTACCGATATGCTGTTCATGGCTGATTTCCTGGAGTAGACTCTTTTGCGGTTGCCGGCCGGGCCAAATGCATGATGGCTCCCAGCAGACCAAACCAGGCCAGCGGCGGAACGAATTTCTTGAACACGCCGTGCTGAATTGTTTCGGTGAGGCGGGGCGGTGCTTCAGGCGGTAGATTGAGAAACCCGATCTGGTCGAAGGGTTGACCGGCGATATACAACCATGACGTCCCGCCCACTTCATGCTCGCCGTAGACCTGATCCACGTAGCGGTCGGGATAGCGGGCGATGTTATCATGGGCGAGCTGGATCAGTTCGTGGCGCGGTCCGTAGGTCATCACGTCGGCGGGGCAGATTTTCACGCAGGCGGGCACCGGGAGTTCGTTCGGGACGCGATGGGCGCACAGGTTGCACTTGCGCACCTGCGGCGTGAGCGGATTCTCATAGTCATAGGTCGGTATCTGGAAGGGGCAGGCGACCATGCAATAGCGACAGCCCATGCACTTCCAGGGGTCGTAGATCACGGCCCCATCGGCTTGTTTGGTGAAGGCATGCACCAGGCAGGCGGACATGCAAGCCGGGTCGTTGCAGTGCAGGCAGTTGAATTTGGCATAAACCGGCAGGGCGGGATCGCGCGGATTGGAATATTGATTGATAATGGTGTATGAGCCGGGGCTGGGTCGGCGCGGTTCCGTCATGACCGACTTGTCTTCAAACGATTCGATCGGCGGAACTTCAAAGCCGGCTGATTCCTGACAGGCGAACTCGCATCTCCGACAGCCGATGCACTTGGTGATATCGACCAGCACACCGTTGACCTTGCCCGGATCGGCAGCAGGTCCGCTGGCCAGTGCGGAGTGACCGCTGATGGTCAAAGTGACCAGACCGACACCGGCGGAGCGCAGAACATCGCGACGACTGCAGCTCATGCATGGACCTCCACTATCTACTTGTCCCGATCAAGGGGTGCCGATTTACCAGACCGATGAAAACTGTAAATGAACTAGCATTCGGCATGCCATTAGGTAGAGTCGGGTTGAATTTTCAAAGTGAACGTTGGCGGGGATAGTCAGAGTGATCCGCCATGGAACTGTTTTTCAGTGATACCGCATAAACCTTGTTGTCAATGGAGTATATCGTAATCATGATCTAAGCAATATTACTCGACAGCGGCTGAGAAATACTCACGAAATCGCATCGCCAAGCATCCGATTCGGCCATTAGCTTGAGAGTTGATTTTATCATCGAATTGGACTGCCTAACTTGTCAACAAATTGATATTTTGCTCTTAGAGCGTGTGTGAAAAGCGTTCCAGGGTCCAGTTATCGTCGATAAATCATGAAGTGGATCATAACGCAACGGAGTAAGGTGGCGCGTTGTGGGAATAGGGATCGTCGTCCCAGCACCGCTGTTGACGAAGTCCGCAAGCGGTGGTTCACCGACCAGCGGCTGGTCAACCCTACGCCAGCCTTTGGTCAGTCGTTGACCAGCCTTTGGTCAACCGTTCACCAGCCTTTGGTCAGTCGTTGACCAGCCTTTGGTCAACCGTTCACCAGCCTTTGGTCAGTCGTTGACCAGCCTTTGGTCAGTCGTTGACCAGCCGCTGGTCAACCGTTCAGCAGCCCCTGCTCCGGTTCTGCTCTGCGTCGGGTCGCTGTCACCGTGATGATTATATATACTCGTCCACCGATCGCTGAACCTTAGCTGAGTAGCAGGCGCCAGGAAATTGGCCGATACAGGCGCATGCCCTTCCCAGGCCTCAACGATAACCTACTCACACGCTTTCTTATAAATATAGAGGAGGTCGGAATATGCTGAGAATGCAACATTATTATTATCTATTTACTTTACTAGGGGTAATCACATTATTCGGTTGTGGTTCTGATATGGATTGTGAAAATCTGAGTGAAGCTGCTTTCAGGTCAGTAGAAATTTATGACCTTGGTCTGGGGCCAGATGGTCCGGTGCCTGGTCACTGGACCATTTATTTTGAAGACGGACACTACACATGGAACTATACTGATGTGGTAAATACGGGAAATTTCATCTGCTCCGATGGTGAAATACTACGGGTGACGAAAACGGGATTGGAATCCACAGGGACATTTGACAGCACAACCGGAATATTGGTTTGGCAGGGTAGAGAATACCAGGTAATTGATTCAATTGAGCAGTTCAAGTATAGACAATAAAAGCACCCGGTAATTACCGGGTGCTTTTTAAGGAATCTAAAGGGCCAATCAACAGGAGCCGAGGCGGATTTCCACAGACCTCTGTTCTAAAAGGAATTCAGATAGGCAGTGAGATCGGCGATCTGGTCAGCAGTTAGTTCATAGACGCTGTGGCCACCTTCACCGCCAATCGTGGCTGTGATCACCTCTGCGGTTTGGCCCTGGATATTGGGAGCGAAGCCGCTGGCTCCATCGGCGCCGTGACAGGCAGCGCAGTTGTCCGCCAGAATCTGTTCACCACGGGTGACGGCGTCATCTGTTCCACCACCCGTATCGCCACCGGTTTCGCCGTCATCAGTGTCGCCATCATCTCCGTCATCCGTATCCCCATCCTCATCACCATTATCATCCCCGTTGTCGCCCGTATCATCACCCTCATCGGTGGCATCATCATCGCCGATGGCATCGAGGGTATTGTTGGCGAATTCGGTCAGCAGCAGATCGACCAGCGTGCGCAGGCCGGCTTCACCGGTCTGGAAGGCGGCGTCACCGAAAGCTCCGCAGCCGGTGCAGGTCAGAAGAGTGATCATGGCCAACAAGGCGAATCGGTTAGTGATGTTGTGCAGGAACATAGTCAACCTCATCAAATGTGCAATGTACCAGTAACGCCGGACGAAAGAAAACAGCATACATTACGGTTGGTAATTTCTTAACTAATGCTGGTTTCAAAATCACCCATTGAGGCTTCGCGCGGACTAAAGCACGCGGCTCATTGAATTTTGAAAACACTTCTTAATAATAATCGGGTCCGTGTCTCCGTGCCTTAGTCGTGGTTATTATTTCTCTTCCGCCGCCGGGGCAGTAATACCAGGTTTCAGGAAAAAGCCCTCGCCGAAATGGGGATCGTGGCAGCGGGTACATTGGGCTGCATCGGCTCCGCCATGAGCCTCCGGGCTGAGGTCCGCTGGCTCGTCGTGGCATTCCGCACAGGTATCCAATATTGGTTTCAGCAGCAGGGCTGGCTGCTGGCTGCGGTGTAGTGTGTGGCAGCCGGTGCAGTTACCATCCGCTACCGGTGGATGGGCCGCTTCGGACGTAAAGAATTTGGGATGACATTCTCGGCAGGAGTTCATCATCAGGGTTTCATCCGCTTTCATCTGCTGGTCGGCGGAATGGCATCGGGAACATTGCTGCTCCAGAACAGGGCGATGGCGGGAGAGCGGCTGTTCAACGGCAGGGCGGAACAGGGCCGGTTCACGCACCTCATTGGGTAAGGCGGCCAGCGCCGGCTGTGAAGCGGGCGAGGCCTCCGCCGGTGGAGTTTCCGCCGGAATCTCAAAAAAGAAATTCATCAGCCGATCACGCGTCTGTGGTGAACAGCCCAGCGCAATGACCAGCAGTGTGGCCATCAGCCAGCCTTTCCGACGTTTCGTCAAGTTGATCTGCTTGGGCGACGACATGTGCCCTATACCTTAACCACCTTTGTTGAATAATCAATGCTGATCCACGGGATCTGGCAGGGCGATATAACGGCGACTAGTTTAGTCCTGATTGTGAATAATTTTTCGAAAGGCCGCAAAAGACTACCCGGCGATGAAAATCATCGGCAGGTTGTTTACGCTGAGGGGATGGTGGTTTATATTGCCAGCACCATTCGGCGTTCAAACTCATATCGAGTGGACTCGAAGTATTGCATCACGCAGCCCAATCATCTCGGTTCTGGCTTACCGACGGCACCCGGTTATGGGTGTGGGGCGCAGTCTTGGTATTGAGCCTGTCGGTGGCCTTGCCCGTACAGGGCCAGGAAACTCAACCTGCCGACAATCCCGCCGCAGCGGATGTTGAGACCCCCACCGTTGAGCCGACAGCTACACAACCCGCCGCGACGGAACTGGAAGCCAGTGAACAGGGCGGCGAGAAGCCCTGGTTCGGCTTGCGACGATTTGACGGCTTTGTGGAATTTGAATCGCAATATGACCAGAGCCGGGTGAAATATGACAACCCGCGTTTCCTGGGCCGTGACCGGGAAATTCAGAATCGTGACTGGAGCCTGCAGGAGAAACTGGGTTTTGATCTGGCTGGTTATCTGGTTGATCCGACCTTCATGAATTTTGCGGGTAATTTTGTTTTCGGTTTGTCGCAGGATCACTACGACGAGCAGGACAGCCTGCTGGGTCAGCAGTCGGACAGCGACTGGGGCCACCTGCTGGAATATGATTTCCGCATCAATATTTTTGAGGGGAAGAAATTTTCCGGTTCGGTCTACGGATTGCGGCAGGATGATCGGATCAACCGCCGCTTTCAGCCGACCCTCGACCAGACCCGCACCGGTTTCGGCACCAGCTGGACCTGGGCCGATGAAACGCTGCCCATGGAGTTGAGCTACGATTACCTGGAGACCGACCGCACCGGCAATCGTGATCGTGAAGATGATGAAAAATTCCAGGACAGCAATCTGCACTACGGGGCCACCTGGAATATCACCGATTATCACCGGTTCAAGCTGGCCTACGACCATTCCAGCAACAAACAGGAATACCAGGGCATCCGCGACTGGTTCGAGACGCAACGCGACCTGTTCACGCTGGAACATCAGGTTGAATTCGGCGGGAACCATCAGCATGAACTGCGGACGCTGGTCCATTGGCAGGAGGAAAGCGGCGACCTGGCCCGTGACCTCTTCGAGATCGGTCCGCAACTGACCCTGAAACACTCCGACCAGTTCCAGACGATGTATAAGTATCAGTATCTTTCCGAGGAATATGAACGGCTGCAGATCGATCAGCAGCGGCTGGACTGGCAGTTCGTCCACCAGCTCTACAGCAACCTGACCACGACGGGCAATGTATTCGGGTTGTATGAAAAAATCGCCGACGATGCCGAGACCTATCAATATGGCGCCAGTGTGGACTGGCAGTACAACCGCAACAATCCCTATGGCCAGTTTCTGAGCAACCTGGCGCTGGGTTTTGATCAGGAACATCTGCAGGGTGATGACGGCTTGCGGGCGGTGCTCAATGAGAGCGCCACGTTTCATGATCCGCTGACCGTGGTGCTGCGGCAACGCAACGTGCTCCGCCATACGATTTTTGTCACGGATGCGACCAACCGGCGGCTCTACGCCCGCAACGTGGACTTTTTTATTATTCGCCAGGGGGAGTGGACCCGGCTGGTACGCATCCCCACCGGGCGGATTGCGGATGGCGAGACGGTGTTGATCGATTATAAATACCGCATCCCCACCAATGGCCGGGTCGATTCACAGCGGGTCGATGTCGGGGTGGAGCAGCGCTTCAATAACGGCATTACGCCCTATTATCGCTTTGCCTACCGCAATCAGGATGTGGATTATTCCGATGGATTTCCCGTGGAAGCGGATCGCACCGATCATCACCATCTCGGCGTGAAGTATGATCAGGAGCGGTATTACCTCGGAGCGGAACTGGAGATTTTCGACGATACCATCGAACCCTACAATGCCATTCACTTTGACGGACGCTATGATCTGCTGCAGGGCAGCGAACATTCGCTGCAGACGGCGGCGCGGCTGTCGCGATTTTTCTTCGAGGGCGGGCTGGATAAACGCAACGTGACCCAGATCGATCTGGAGCTGAGTCATCGCTGGTTGATCAATGATAAACTTTCCACGAACAACCGGGCGGTTTATCGCTGGCAGGATGATACGGTGGCGGGGCTGACCAATGGTGTTGATCTTTCCACCGGGCTGGAATATCTGTGGGGAGACATGACGGTTGAATTATCCGCTGATTATGACCTGCTCGATCTGCCCGATTCGCGTGAGGATGGTTTCGGTGTGTGGCTGAAGTTGCGGCGGGATTTTCCCAACCTGTTTGGAATCGGTGAATGAAGCAGCGGGTATTGATTATTGCCATGCTTCTGCTGGTTACCGGTTGTCAGCAACCGGCGGGGGAGATATTTCCGGTGATCGAACCGGCGGTTGTCTGGCCGGCGCCGCCCGAAGCGACGCGCATCCGACTGGTGGGTACGCTCAGCGACAGCCGTGATCTGAAAGCGGAGCAATCGTCGTCGGAGATATTCAAGGCTGCGCTGCGTGGCCCGCGCCCGCCGATTACTTTGGCGGGGCCGCACGGAGTCGCTTTACTTGGCGATGTTCTGCTGGCTATTACCGACAGCGGCGCGGGTGCGGTGCATATCATCGATCTGCGGCAGCGCACCCACACGGTTACTTATGGCAGTGAGGAAGCCCGGCTGGCGGCGCCGGTCGGGGTCGTCTGGATGGGTGAACACCTGCTGGTCAGCGATGGTCAGCGGCATGAGATGTTCGAGTTTGAACGTACCGGCCGATTGCTGCGGCGATTTGGTGAAACAATGCTGGTGCGACCGGTCGGTATGGCCTACGATGCCACCGGCGATGAGCTATATGTCGTTGACGGCGGAACCCATACCATTAAAGTCCTGCGCGGTTCAACCGGTGAATTGGTGCGTTCCTTCGGCCAGCGTGGCAGCGGGGCGGGTGAACTTAATTTTCCGACCCATATCGCCTTTGATGGAGAGGATCGCCTGGCGGTAGCGGATTCCGGAAATTTCCGAGTGCAATTGTTTAATCGCCGGGGTGAACTGCTGGCATCCATCGGCCGGAAAGGCGATGGGGCGGGCGACTTTGCTCTGCCCAAAGGGGTGGCCTTCGATTCCGCCGGTCGACTGTATGTGGTTGACGCTCAGTTTGAAAATTTCCAGATATTCGATCGTCAGGGGCGGCTGCTGCTGGCGGTCGGTGAAGAAGGCGTCGGGTTGGGGCAATTTTCGCTCCCGGCGGGTATATTTATCGACCATAATAATCGTATCTGGGTGGCGGACTCCGCGAATCGTCGCCTGCAGGTATTTGAGATTCAGGCTGATCGGGTGAACGAGGCGGCACTGGTTGCGCAGCAGGGCGTGGATTGAACTGATGAGAATACGAGGGCGACAATTGAGCTGGAAGCAGGGCGCTGGATTGCTGTTGCCGGTGGTGGTGCTGGCAGGCGGCTGGTCGCTGGCGGTCTGGGCGGATGAATCGGTGGTGAATTCCAAGCATGATCTCTCAGCCCAGGGCCCCGGCCCGATCCGCGCCGTCAGCGAAGATGAGGTCTGTATTTTCTGTCACACCCCGCACAACGCCGCTCCCCAAACACCGTTGTGGAATCGGGAGAATCCGCGGGTTTACTATCGCATTTATGAAAGCTCAACCACTGATGCCCGCATTGATCAGCCCAGCGGCCCCTCGAAAATGTGTCTGAGCTGTCACGATGGATCGATGGCGCTGGGCAATGTACTGAGCCGGCCGGAAACCCATCCGATTGTGATGACGGCACGTACCATCCCGCCGGGGGAAGCGGACCTGACCAACGATTTGTCAGATGATCACCCGATCGGATTCCGCTATGATCGGGCGCTCTCCAATGTTGATCCGCAGATTAAAGCACCGGAACTGATCAGCCGGGAGCTGCCGCTGGGCATCCATAACGAAGTTCATTGCACCACCTGCCATGATCCGCACAACAATGAGCAGGGTGATTTTTTACGGGTGTCAGATAAGTATTCCGCCATCTGCCTGAGCTGTCATGATATGAATGGCTGGGAACACAGCTCGCACGCAGCCAGTCCCAAGCCGACGCTCGGCCGCAGCGTCGATCCGACCGAACCGCTCAAGTATCATTCCATTCGTGAAAACGGCTGCACCACCTGCCACAAGGTTCACTCCGCCCCGGAACGGGAACGGTTGTTGCGTTTCACGCGCGAGGAAGATAACTGCCTCAATTGTCATGACGGCAGTACCAGCACGGCGAACATCATGGCGGATATTCGCAAACGCTCTGCCCACCGGGTGGATGTGACCAACGATCGCCACGATCCGGATGAAGATGTTTTCAGCATGAAACGTCACGTGGAGTGTGCCGATTGCCACAACCCCCACGCAGTCAAAGCGGATCCCTTTGGCGTGGTGCAGGGGACGCAGGGGCGGCTGGTCAATGGCCCGCTGCTGGGTGTCAAGGGCATCTCCATTCATGGCCGCGAAGTGGAGGAATCCCGCTTTGAGTACGAGATCTGTCTCAAGTGCCACAGTGACAGCCTGAGCCGCTCCCGCCAGGCGATCAGCCGCCAGGTGACGCAGACCAACGCGCGGTTGCAGTTCCAGACCACCAATCCCTCGTTCCACCCGGTGGCGGGTCCGCGACGCAATAACGATGTGGTCAGCCTCATCCCGCCGCTGCGGGTCGGCAGCATGATCACCTGCACCGATTGTCACAACAGTGATAACGCCCGCTCCGCCGGCGGAACCGGGGCCAACGGCCCGCATGGTTCGTTGTTTGATCCTTTGCTGGTACGTAACTACTCGACGGACGATTTCACCATTGAAAGTGCTCAATCGTATGATCTCTGCTACGGCTGTCACAACCGCGACAGCATCCTCAACGATGACAGCTTCCCGCTGCATCGCCGCCACATCGTTGATCTGCGCACACCCTGTTCGGCGTGCCATGATTCCCACGGGGTTTATCGCGGATCGGCTGGCGTGTCAGATCACGGCAGTCTGATTAATTTTGATCTGGAGATCGTAACGCCGGCGACCACCCCGACCGGTTCGCGGATCGAATATCAGGATACCGGCCGGTTCTCCGGCAGTTGCACGCTGACCTGCCACAGTTTCAACCATGTCAACTTTCCCTATCAGGGTAATCGAGCCGGTCAACAATCCAATACGACGCTGGGGGGGGATCGCTGATGAGGAAGAGTCGTTATTGGTTGTCGGCCTTGTTGCTGCTGGTCGGTAGTGCGACGCTCACGGTGGTCGGGGCGACCGATGCCCCGCATGCGAAACTGCCCGTGGTGGGGTTGAGCGGTTCGGCTCATGATTTCAGCAGTCAACAGTGGAGCGGCGGTGATCTGTGCATCGCCTGTCATGCGCAGGACCGAAGTGAATTTCCGGCTGAGGCTCCGTTATGGAACCCCTCGGCGGATTTCAATCGCACGTTTGCCGATGCCCTGCAGCCCGGGCGAGCGCGGGGCGATCTGCCCGGCCCGGGTACGATGACCTGCATGCGCTGCCATGACGGAACGATGGCGGGGGATATGTTCGGCGGCCTGACCGGTACATCGGCGAACCATAAACGCCACGCGGGTCTCTCCTCCACCAGCCACGGCGGCACCAATCATCCGGTGGGAATCGCCTATCCGCAGTTTGACGAGGATTTCCGGCCGCAGCATCAGGTCATCGCTGATGGCGTGCCGCTGCCCAACGGCCAGGTCGAGTGCACCTCCTGCCACGATCCGCATAATGAAGCCGGTCGGCCCTACATGCTGGTCCGAAGCAATGAACGCAGCGCCCTCTGTCTTACCTGCCACAAGAAATAAATAGAAAATGAAGAACGGGATATTGAATCTTCAGAAATGCCGGAAGAGTGGTCAATCTTCCATTTTTCTTTTTCCATTTACCTTTTTATTTTTCTCATTATTGTCCGGTTGTGCATCCACTCCGCCTCAGCCGCAGTGGATTTATTATCCCGCTCCACCGGATGAAGCCCGCGTGGTGCGGGTGCTGTCCGCTCAGCGGTTGACCGATCTGCATCCACGGAAGGGTAACTGGGTGGAAATTTTTCGTGGTCGGCCGGCGAGTCCGTGGCTGGCTGCTCCGACGGCGGTGGTGCAACGCAACGATCTGCTTTATCTTCTCGACAGCGATCAGAATGTGGTGTGGGTCTGGAATCTGCACGATGGTACGTCACGGCGGATGGGAGATGATGGCAGCCTGAAGCAACCGGTCGGGCTGGCGGTGGATGACGACGGCCGTATTTATGTCGCTGATGCCCAACGCCAGCGCGTGGTGATTTTTTCGGCCGGCGGTGAAAAACTCCGCGACCTGCAGCCGCCGGGCGAAGCGGTGCTGCCGATCGGCCTGGCCATTCATGGCCGGACCCTGTGGGTCAGCGACAGTCGCCGCCACCTGCTGCATCGCTACGATCTGCAGACAGATGCCTATCTGGGAACAGTGGGTTCAGCCGGGTCGGGTAAGGGACAATTCTCCTATCCCGCCGGTCTGGCGGTCGGGCCGGACGGGTTGATCTACGTTGCTGATCGGATGAATCATCGTGTCCAGTTGCTCGACGCGGAAGGCCACTATGTCCGCTCAATCGGCCATCCGGGCAATCGTTTTGGCAGCCTCGGAGAACCACGCGCCGTCGCCTTGAGCAGCAGTGGACTGGTAATGATCAGCGATGCGCAGTTTGGTTGCGTGCACATCTTTGACAGCCGGGGTCGGTTGCTGCTGGTGGTCGGCGGGCCGGGTGCTGTTCCGTCGATCACACCCATGCCCAACGGCCTCGCGGTCAGCAGCACCATCACACCCTCGCTGTATAAACGACTGCCCCCCGATTTTGAACCAACGCTCTTTTTCTGGGTCACCAGCCTGACCGGCAACAGACTCACCCTGTTCGCCGTTAGAGAATAATCCACGTAGGATCCTGCGATCCTGCCCGCTCGATGGCGCTAGTGGTTCCGAAACATCCATTAATGGTTTATGTTGAGAATCACTTGAGTGGTTTTTTTTGCTTCGCGGATACAATCGTTAAGCGACACGCCATGCAGATAATTTCCCACCAGGTGTACGCGGGGTAACCGGGGCAGCAGCGCTTCGATGCGGCGGACGCGCTCCGGATGGCCGAGGTGATATTGCGGAATGGCATGAGGGTAGCGGACTGAGTTGGCGATAACCGGTTGGCCTTTGATCTGCAGCAGATTCCGCAAGGTGTTCAGAGCCAGCTCGACCAGTTCCTGATCGGTCTGCTGGGTGAGTTGCGGATGGCGACTGCCGCCGATAAAGACCCGCAGCAGTCGATGGCCGGGCGGAGCGTGCTGTGGAAAAATCGAATCAGCCCACAAGACCCCCATCAGGGGATAATCCCGTTCGCTGGGCGGCACCAGATAACCGAACCCATGCAACGGGTGACCGAGGTTGCTGCTGCGAAAACCGAGGTTCAGCACCACCAGCGGTACGCTGACGATTTTCTGCAATTCGGCGGCGATGGTCCGGGCGGCAGGATTCGCGCTATTCTCCAATAGCTGTGCGGTGGTGTGGTGAGCAGTGGCGAAAATGAGTCGATCGGCTGCGAGTACCAGTTGTCTTCCCGCCGATTCATAATTCACTTCAATCATTTGGCCGGTTGATTGCCAACCGGTCACACGGCTGTTGACCTGCAACCCATCGCCGAGATGTTTACCGATGGCTGAGGTCAGCGCCCCCAAACCACCGGTGATGCTGACCATTCCTTTCCATTTTCGGCGGGATTTTTTCGGGGCGGTGCGTTTGGCGAAGGGGCGGCTCAAACCATAAAGCAGCAACGAACGATGCTTCTGGTCGATTTCGGCAATCGTCGGGAAACAAGCCGGCAGGCTGAGTTGATAAACATCACCGCCGAAAATGCCGGATATCACCGCCCCGAAAACATGATCGGTCATTTCCCGGCCGACGTGGCGGTTAACAAAGTCAGCCAGGGTGGGTTCAGGGGTGTGCGGTCGCCGAGCCATAAACGGCTCGAGCAGCACGCGTAGTTTGGCTGGGAAACTGATCAGAGGCGTAGTCAGCATCGCCAACGGGTTGGTCGGTACGGCGAGCAATCGGCCGCCGCGGTAGATGTAACGAAGCTTGGCGGCCTTCCCAGCCGTGACCACCTCGATCGAACCTGCCAGTTCAGTCAGCAATTCTTCAAACGCCGGGTCGCGTACCAGGACGTTGAACGGTCCCTGCTCGAGCAGAAAACCCTGCTGCGCTATCGTGCGCGTGACACCACCGACAGTTGCTTCCGACTCGAGCAATGTCACACGTCGCCCGGCCCGTTGCATGTGCCACGCTGCGGTCAGCCCGCTGATACCGCCGCCAATGACTACTATATGTTCACTCATGAAATAACTCATCACGTCATGCTGACTGCTTGCGAGCAGGCATGATAACGCGATATCCTGTGGGGATGAAGAGCCGACTGATATTAGGAACGCGTGGCAGCCTGCTGGCCCGGACCCAGTCGCAGTGGGTGGCGGATCGTCTGCAGGAAGTCTATCCTGGATTGACGGTGGAGCTCAAGATCATTCGCACCGCCGGTGATGTGGACCAGGTCAAATCTCTGCCGGAGATCGGCGGTAAGGGGCTGTTTACGCAGGAGCTGGACGAGGGGCTGTTGGCGGGTGAGATCGACATTGCCGTTCACAGCATGAAGGATCTGCCGACGGAGGTGACGGCAGGAATTGCCGTACTGGCAGTACCGGCACGTGAGACGACTGCCGATGCATTGATCAGCCGAGAAGGTCAGAAATTCCGGGAATTGCCGAAGGGGTCGCGGATCGGAACGGGCAGCCTGAGAAGATTAGCGCAGCTGCGTTATCAGCGACCGGAATTGGAATTTCACGATATTCGCGGAAACGTGGATACGCGATTGCGTAAACTCGACAGCAGCCAATATGAAGCGATCATTCTGGCTGGGGCTGGATTGCGGCGCCTGGGGCTGGAGGAACGCGTGACCGAATATCTGGATCAATACGATATTTTACCGGCGGTGGGGCAGGGGGCGCTGGCGGTGGCCGGTCGCTGTCATGATGTCGAGGTACAAAGCCTGCTGACCAAAATCAATGACCCCGCGACCTGTCAGGCGGTCTGTGCCGAACGGGCCATGCTGGCTGCTTTGGGCGGCGGGTGTCATGTACCCATCGCTGCACATGGTGTGGTGGTCGAGGGGCGGCTGCGACTGCGCGGGCTGGTGGCGGCGCCGGATGGGCTTCGGATCATTCGCGCGGAAGAGTGCGGGGCGCTGGATGCTGCGGTAGAAATCGGCGAAGCACTGGCCAGAGAACTGCTAAACCAAGGCGCCCGCGAACTGCTGAACTTCGGATCGCCCTAAAAGAGGGATGGCCTCGGCTACGTCTCGTAACTCCGAATGAGTAACCACCATGAAGGATTACCCGCTGGCTGGCCGCACCATCGTACTGACCCGCTCCGCTGAACAGAATGCCGAACTGCAACAGGAGTTGGAATCCTGCCGGGGGCGGGTCATATCCTGCCCGATGATTGAACTACAACTGGTGAATGATCTCCAGCCTTTGAAACAGGCCTTGTGCAGTGGGACCTATCAATGGTTATTGCTGACCAGCGGACAGGCGGTCGAAGCCATCGGACAGGCCTTGGCGGGTGAAGCGGCGGCCGTTTTATCGCGTTATCAGATCGCCGTCGTCGGCCCGGGTACCGGTACGAAAATCACTCGCCTGGGCGGCCATGTTCACTTTCTGCCCTCTCAGCATCACTTTGCCGCGCTATGTACCGAGTTGCTGCGCCAGTTTGACTTAATCGGTCAGGCTATGCTTTATCCCTGCGGCGACCTGGTTGAGTCCGCATCGGCAGATCCACTTCGCGCGGCTGGAGCGTGCGTTGATCTGCTGGTGGTCTATCGCAACCAGCCGCCGGAACGACTGGACCTGCAACCCCTGCAGCAGGCACTTGTACAGCAGCGTGTGGATGTCATTGTCTTGACCAGTCCCAGCGCGGTTCGTCATTTCTTCAGCCGGATTTCACCCGCCACGATTCCGCCTCAGGCAACCCTGGTGACTATCGGTCCGCGGACCAGTGCGGCGGTCCGGGAGTTTTTTGGCGGAGCGCTGGTCGAAGCGGAACGGGCTGATCAGACAGGTATCGTGCAGGCTATCCGTGTGGCGGTGAACAGTTGATGGGTAATGGTATCATTTCACCGAGCCGCGACCGTAAGGGAGCGGTCTTCAACAGGGTGGGTTTTAATTTGGGTTCAAACGATACCAGTACCAGTTGATGGGTATCAATTGTCAACTTGCGGAAACAGCGTATACTGGTGGTTTTCACGGAATATCGGGAAGATGAAAGCAGTGCTGAAAATTATCGGTTCGCTGCGGCTGGCGGTCTTACTGCTGGTGCTGCTGATGGTGGCGATGGGGTCGGCCACGGTTTATGAAAGCCAACAGGGCACCGAGCAGGCCTTGCGGTCGTTTTATCATGCCCACTGGTTCAAACTGCTGCTGGCCCTGTTCGGCGTCAACTTGCTGGCCTCACTGTTAGGGCGGTGGCCTTTCGGATCTCGGCAGATCGGTTTTGTACTGACCCATGTCGGCTTGCTGATGATTTTACTGGGGGCGTGGATCTCCAATCGCTGGGCCATCAATGGCCAGTTGGCACTTAACGAAGGAAAAAGCGCCAATTCCATCCGCACCGATCAGGAGATCATCAACTGGCAGAGAAGGTCTGATCAAACCAATTTTACTGTTGAACTCTCACCGGAAACTATTGGCGGCTTTGAGGCCGTCGATCGACCCCTGAAACAAACTCTGCGGTTGAACCAGACCGAATTGCAGGTTCTGCAGTATCTGCCCGACCTGCGCTGGCGGGAAGTGGTGAGTAACGATGCAGCACAATCCAATCCGGCGGTGCAGGTGGAATTAACAATCAATGGTGAAACACAGCAACGGCTGATTTACGCTCAGCCACCTCCGGATCGAGCCGGCGAACTCCTGGCCTATCGTGTGGCGACGGACCCAGCGGAATATCAACAGTTGCTGGCGGGTGGTGGCGGGGGTGGGTCTGTCGGCGAAGTGATCATCAAATGTCAGGATGAGGAGTTCCGCTTTACTGTCGAACAACTGCAAAGTAAGCCGGCGGAGCTGGGCAGCAGCGGCTACCAGGTACGCCTGTTACGCTACCTGCCGCATGCCACGGTAGGAGCAGGCAACCAGTTGCAGAATATCGATGATCAGCCGACCAATCCCGCTGTCGAGGTGGAAGTGTTCAACGACGATGCGAAGGAAACGCGTATCGCCTTCGCACGCTTCCCCGATTTTGAATCGATGCATGAGCAGAAACAGTTTCCCGGTGTACAGGTGCAATTTGAATATAAAGGCCAAACCAACGGCGCTGCAACTCTGGAGATTATTCAGGGTCCGGCGGGAACGTGGGCAATTCGTCAACAGACGGCTGGTCTGCCCACCAAAGTAGCTGAGGCCCAGTTGAATCAGCCGGTTCCGGTAATGGAAGGAGTGACCCTGACCATCCAGCAGGCCTTTACGAAAGCCCGCTCCGAATGGCAGGCCGAAGCAGTACTGCCGGTGCGTCAAATACGCAATCCCGCCCTCCTGGTGGAGCTGACGGAGGGCTCGGCACACCAACGTGTCTGGCTGGAAAAATATCATCCGACCGCGGTTCAACTGAACAATGGAGTGCATGATCTGACTTATGCTGATCAAAATCTGCCGCTGGGATTCTCGATCAAGCTCAATGCTTTTCGGCTGGGCACTTATCCCGGATCGCGCCGGCCGCGCACCTTTGAAAGTCGCGTGACGATTGAGGACGGTGTGACGTCCGGTTCTCAGGAGCGTCTGATCAGCATGAATCACCCGACCTCTTATGGCGGATTCACCTTTTTCCAGTCGAGTTATCAGATGGGTATGGGGCCGACGGTAAGCGTGCTCAGCGTGTCGCGCGACCCAGGTCAGTGGGTGGTGTTTGCAGGCTACGCGGTCACGTTGCTGGGCATGCTCTGGGTATTGGCTCAACGGTTGGTACGGCCACATGCACCGGCGGAGGAGGTGAGGCCCGGATGATTACGAATTGGCCAATCATGTTAGTCTGCTGTACCTGGCTGCTGCCGGCTGCCCCACCGACGCTGCCGCAGCAGTTACCGCTCGATTCGATTCGCCGGCTGGTGGTGCAGCATGATGGCCGCTGGATGCCGCTGGATACGCTGGCCAGGGATATGGTGGAGGGCATCACCGGCACCGAGTATTTTCAGGGTTGTGATCCGGTAGTGATGTTTCTAGCCTGGACGATTGATTCACCCGGCTGGATTCAGGAACCGCTCATCCCCATCCGCAACGCCGAACTCCGCGCCGAATTACAGCTGCCCGCTGATCAGCAGGTTTTTTCCTACCAACAGCTGGTCGATCATCAACCGCTGCAAGCTCTCTTCGAGGGGCTGGCCCATCGGTCCGGCGAGCGGAAAATGAACCCGCTGGAATCGAAAGTCAGCGATATACATGAAAAGCTCAATCAGCTGGAGGCGATTTTTTCCGGGGCGGTTTTGCGGTTGATACCCGATCCGCGTCAGACGGACGGCACCTGGGCATCGTTGGCGGATATCCGCCAATTCTCCTCGCCCACCCTGCAGCCGATCGTTCAACACTGGAACAAGCTGGAAGAATCTTTTCGTCAAGGCCACGGGCCGGTTTTTCAACAGGCCACTCAGGAACTGGTGCTGGCTTTGGATCAATTACCTGCCGCCTATCGACCGTCGTTGAATTATATTTTTACCGAACTGCACTATAACCAGTTCAAACCCTTTCATCGGGCTTGGCAGGTGCTGGTGGCAGGGGCGGTGCTGGGGGCGGCCGGGCTGCTGATCCGGCGGAGGTGGTTTGATCTGTTCGGTGTGCTGGCCATGCTGGGCGGATTCGGGTTGATGAGCTATGGTTTGTGGCTGCGCTGGCAGGTGGCGGGGAGAATACCTGCCGCCAATATGTATGAATCACTGCTGTTTTTAAGCTGGGGAATGACGGCGTTTGCCATACTGGCCATGCTAGTGCAGCGGCAGCGCATTGTGCCGCTGACCGCCTCGGCGATGGGGGCGCTGGCGCTGTTGCTGGCGGATGTTCTGCCGCTTGATTATTTCGTGCGGCCGATCGTGCCGGTGCTGCTCGATACCATCTGGATGTCGATCCATGTGCCGATCATTATGGTTTCCTATTCGGTGCTGGCGCTGGCGGTTTTGTTTGCTCATATACTGGTGGTGCTGCTGGCGGGCGGCTGGCGGGATTCACCCTGGATCAAAACCATCGACGGCTTGCACTATTGGTATATGCATGTCGGGGCGCTGTTGCTGTTTGCAGGCATCGCTACGGGCAGCATGTGGGCCGCCAGTTCATGGGGGCGCTATTGGGGTTGGGATCCGAAGGAAGTCTGGTCGCTGATCGCCTGCCTGGGCTATCTGGCCATTCTGCACGTACGCGTCGATCATGAACACACGCCGCGCTGGATGAATGTTCTGGCGGTGGTGTTTGCATTGGTGCTGCTCAGCATCATTACTCCCTTCCTGATTCCGCACGGTGCCCGGGGACTTGCTGATTTGTTGCCGGCGATATTACTGGCCGTCGCCACCCTCGTGCTGATGGTGCTTTTTGTTATGTCGCGCGGACCCCTTGCGGCGGCGCTCAAGAGCATCATCGCCTTCTGGATGATCATCATGACTTATGTCGGTGTGAATTTTGTGCTGGGCATCGGACTGCACAGTTACGGCTTCGGCACCGGCGCTGTCGTGCACTATATGACGCTGCTCAGCAGTATCGATCTGGGCGCTGTTCTTCTGCTGGCTGGCATCTGCCTTTTCCGTTCGCGCCGATTGGCGATACCATCATAACCCACTACCGATTTACGATCGTCTGACGGCAGGAATGAATCAGTTGCAGGATGTGATCGTAGGGGGTGTTGCGTAACAGGCCATGATTCAGGTTGAGGATATGGCCGGTGTGGTCGCCGGCGGTGATGCACACGCTAACGGCCCGATCGATCGCCTCCAGCGGGCCAGCCACCAGCAACTGATTGTCCACATTACCCTGCAGGGCAACGCGATCACCGAACTGGTGACGTGCAGTAGCCAGGTCCACACAATTACCCACACTGATCACTTCAGCGCCGGTCTGGATCATCAAGCCGACATCGGGCTGTTCTTTGGCGAAAAGAATGCGCGGGACGTCCTGGCGCATGGTGGCGAAAATCTGCTGCTGGTAGGGATGTGCAAATTCGCGGTACTCGTCGGGGGTGAGCAGGTCGGCGCACGATTCAAACAACTGTACGGCGTGGGCGCCGCTGGCGATCTGATAATTGAGATAATCGACGGTCAGGCGGCTGAGTTTTTCGAGCAGCCGATGGAGCAGTTGGGGTTGTTCATGCATGAATCGTCGGGCGACGGTTGGATCACTACCGGGGCTTTGGCCTTCGATCATGAAAAACGCCAGCGTCAGCGGCGCTCCGGCGAAACCCAGGATCGGCAGTTCCGCCCCAGCTTCACGACGCAGATTCTGCAGAATCCGGCCGACAAACGGCAACTCATCCGCAATATCATAGAATTGGAGCCGCTGAACCTGGCTGGCAGAACGGATCGGTTCGGCGAATACCGGGCCGGGGACGAATTCAAACGGTGCGCCCAGGGGAGCGAGCGGGGTGAGGATATCCTGAAAGAAAATCAGGGCATCGACCCCCATCCGCCGGGGCAGCAGCGACACCTCGGTGGCCAGGTCGGCGTGGCGAAACATGTCATGGAGCGGCAGACCGCAGCGTTCGCGTAAGCGGACATACTCCGGGTCAGTGCGTCCGGCTTGCCGCATCAACCAGACCGGCGTGCGCGAAGTGCGTTCCCGGCGGGCCGCCCGCAGCAGCAGATCGTTTTTCGGAACCGACGGAAGGGGCGTGTCGTTCAAATGCACATCCTCAGGCGTTGGCGGAAAAATAGTCGCGGTCACCCTGACGATAAGCTTCGGGGTCGAGATAGGCATCGAAGATTGCCGCCACGTTGCGCATCAGCACCCGGCCCAACGGATAAGTGATCAGCCAGCGGCCATCGGGTTCCGCCAGCAGCAGACCATCCTGGGCCACCACTTCCAGCGCCGAGCGTTCACGGGCGAAATAATCATCGAAATTGATGCCGAAACGTTGCTCAACGCGTTGCGGCACTATTTCGGCAGAACAATAAATATCATGAATCACCGCCTGGCGGATCAGATCGTCGGGGGTGAACCACTTGCCGCGATCGACCGTCCAGCGCTTTTCACCGGCCATCTGCTGATACTTCTCCACCTCTTTTTCGTTCTGGGTGAAGCCGACCTCCAGAAAGTGGCTGATGGCAGAAACTCCCACACCGATCAGGTCCAGCCCGCCGCCGGTCGTCATCCCCTGAAAATTCCGCTGCAGTGTTCCTTCTTCTGCGGCGTGAGCCAGTCCTTCGGACTGCCGGGCGAAATGATCCAAGCCGATAAAATCATAACCCGCACGGGTAAAGAGCCGGTGGCCAACGATAAACATCTGCAGTTTTTCTTCGCTGGTCGGCAAACGGGTGTAATCCATACCGCGTTGTGTGGCAATCTTGTGTGGAATCTGGGCATAGTGATAGTAGGCGACGCGGTCGGGGTGCAACTGAATGGCGAGTTCCACGGTGTTGCGGATGGTCTCCACCGTCTGGTAGGGCATGCCATAAATCAGATCAAAGTTGATGCTGTCAAAGCCGTTGGACCGTGCGTGTTGGACGACGGCGCGCACCATCTCGAACGGCTGGACCCGTTTCACATGCTCCTGGGCCTGGGCATCGAAATCCTGAATACCCATCGAAAGACGGTTGAAGCCCAGGCGTCTCAACAGTTGCAGCAGTTCGGGACTGGTATGTCGCGGATCAATCTCCATCGATATTTCCGCATCGTCAGCCAGGTTGAATTGTTG
Source organism: Phycisphaerae bacterium (assembly GCA_022072405.1). Lineage (GTDB taxonomy): Bacteria > Planctomycetota > Phycisphaerae > UBA1845 > CAIVHJ01 > JAJVHX01. The sequence continues at coordinate 39,689 of JAJVHX010000004.1, forward strand.
GCGGATGGTGTTACTGATCTGCTCAATTTGCTCCAACGGCAGAAAAGTCGGGCTGCCGCCGCCCCAGTGAATCTGGCGTAACTGTCGCCCGCTGTTCACCACACCGGCCAGGCGATGCAGATCAGCCAGCAGAATATCAACATATTGGCGGGTCGGCTCCTGCCAGGTATCGCCATATTTCTTGGGCAGGATGATGCGGTTACAGGCGCAGAATTTGCACAGCGCTTCGCAGAAGGGGATGTGCAGATAGAGCGACCAATGACGCTGCGGAAAACGCTGCTGGCTGGTCTGCAGCATCTTTACGAAATCATCGCCGATCATCGGATTCCAGCCGGTCGGCATCGGATAGGAAACATGCCGCGGCAGACTCAGACCGGCATAGCGCCTGAAGACCTCGAGATTAATCTCTTCCTGGGCGAGTAGGTTCATCAACGGATCCTTAAAAGACACCGCATGGGTAGAAGTCCCCTCGCGGGTTATTACATGCCGGCTGCTTATAGTGCCCGCAGGGCCTCCTCGTGGGCGGCGACGGTTTCCTCGATCACCTCCTGCGTATGGGCGATGCTGAGGAAACTGCTCTCAAAAGCACTGGGGGCCAGATGCACACCCAGATCAATCAGTTTTCGATAATAACGCTTAAACAGTTCCTGATTGGCGGTTTTGGCGATGGTGTAATCGGTGACCGGCCGGTCACAGAAATAGAGACTGAGCATCGCTCCGATCTGGTTCACCTGCAGGGGCACGCCCACCTTTTCGCCCGCCCGGCGCAATCCAGCCGCCAACCGTTCGCTGTTTTCATTCAGTTGCGTGAAGGCATCATCGCGCTGCAGAATCTCCAGTGTTTTCAAACCAGCGGCCATGGCCAGCGGATTGCCGCTGAACGTGCCTGCCTGGTAGACAGGACCGGCGGGGGCGATCAGATCCATCAGGCTTGCTGATCCGCAACAGGCACCGATCGGCAAGCCGCCACCGATCACTTTGCCAAGAATAATCAAGTCGGGTCGGACATGGAATCGGCCCAGCGCCCCGCTGGGGCCGATGCGGAAACCGGTCATTACTTCATCAAAGACCAGCAGGCTGCCCGACTGATCGCAGAGGTGGCGCAAGCCGGCCAGGAATCCATCCCTCGGAGGTATGCAACCGACATTGCCCAGCACCGGCTCCACCAGAATGGCGGCGATCTCCGTCCCGCGCGTCTGCATGAGATTCTGTACGGCAGTCAGATCGTTATAGGGCATAACCAGCGTATCGGCGACCGTGGCGGGAGGAACGCCCGGGCTGTTGGGCAAACCCAGCGTGGCGACTCCGCTGCCCGCCTGCACCAGCAGGGGATCTGCATGGCCATGATAACAACCGTCGAATTTGACGATTTTCTGCCGTCCGGTCGCTGCCCGGGCCAGGCGGATCGCCAGCATCGCTGCCTCTGTACCGGAATTCAGGAAGCGCATTTTCTGAAACCCGGGCAGGCGGCTGCTGATCACCTCGGCCAGTTGTACTTCTTTTTCACAGGTCATACCGAAACAGGTGCCCGTTTCGGCGGTATCGGCGATGGTCTGCACAATCTCAGGATGCGCGTGGCCGAGAATCAGCGGACCGTAACCCAGACAGTAATCGATCAGCATCCGGCCATCAGTCAGTTGAATATAGGCTCCATAACCCGAGGCGACGTAAATCGGATCTAGCTCGAACACCCGCTGATAGGCGCTGCGTACCGGTGAATTGACTCCGCCGGGCAGAACCTGCTGGGCGCGGATATAAAGATGTTGCGAAGCTTGGGGACGCATGTCAGTTACCTCCTCCCATGACCGGGGAAAGAATCCGCGGGGCGGCACTGATTGACAGCGTCGCCGGGCGTTGGGCTTCATGACGCATGTGGTACAGTTCCGCCAGATTGGCGGCTTGCACGCGGAGTCGTTGCTCGATGTAGTCGGCGGTTTCCCAGAAATGAGTGGACAGACACATCTGATCGGCGCTGCGGGTTACTTCCTGTTGCACGCGGCGGGCATCCCACAATTGCACTTCCGGAACCTCTTCCAGATTCATGGTCGAGCCGAAAGTGTTGAAATCGACGATCAGTCTCTGGGCCGGGCAAAGATTCAGCATCGGTCGCAATTGCCGGCCATCCAGCACCGGTTGCGGAGTGTCAATGCAATACACCGTCAACCCCGATTCTGCGACGATCCGGGCCACCAGGGGATCGGCGTAGGAGTCGACGCGAATCTTGCGGCCATCGGTCACCAGGCGGCGCATCTGCTTGATCTGGCCGTCCCGCCGGCTGCCTTTATGTATAAACGTGATCTGCTGCGTGGGGATTTTCAGCTCCTCGATCAGCAGCTGCAGCATGGACATGGCCGTGGTCGAGCGACCGATAATGGTGATCGGATGATCCCGCCAGGCGCGCGCCGATTGATCAAGCTGGTTCAGCAGTGCCGAGCAGTAGGAGGGCGAAAACCGGCCCCAGTCCGTATGTTCGCGCAGCTCATGTTCATTCAAAGTCACCTTGGTCAGCAGTGTCTCGGTGAGTGGGCCGCTGGTGCCCGCACTGCGCGCCACCCGTAACGCTGCCAGCAACTGCTGGGCAATATCTTTTTCGCCGGGTAGTTCACTGTTCAAGCCGCACGACGTGCGCAATATATGATGCACAGCGTCGCGGTCGCGCAATACGTTAAACGAAAGCTCCTGCAGATCGTGCTGACCGAAGATGCGCTGCAGGGTCTGGAACAAGACCGCCTCATGATCCGATTGCTGATGGGCCTGTTTGATCCAGCCGTAACATTCAAAGCGATTGCAGGTGTTCCAGACAAATACTTCGTCGAACAACCCATCCTGCCGCAGATTGTGCAGAAATGCAGTGGTTTCCTCACTGCTGAGCTTGATGGAACGCAGCGTTTCGGCATCTTCATATTGCAGTTTCGGACCGTGGCCGCAACCGATCCGATTGGGCACCGAGACACCGAACATGAAGAGACGGGCCGGCTCGATTTGGCTGGCTGGCGGTGTTTCGATCTGCATCCGCGCTCCCAGTGAGAGCGGCAGGTGTTGCGGCCCGCGTAAGACCAGATTCCGCAACGCCACCATGAACGCCTCATGATCATTCAGCGCCGGGCAGAGGTGCAGTTCACCGCCCAGATGGGTGAACAATTCCCGGGAGCGCATGCCGATTTCCTCCAGCGTTTCGAGGCAGTCGGCGGTGAAGCTGATCGGGCAGATAATCACTTTCTTTTCACCACGCTGCGCCAGTCGGGTGAGCATCTCATCGGTGCTGGGGCTGAGCCAGGGCACCGGTCCGAGCTTGCTCTGAAAGCCGATGGCTTTGCGACCGGCCGGCCACTCCAGCTTGCGGCTCAAGAGCACCACCGAACTGGCGATGTGTCGCAGATAAGGATCACCATGGGTGATGTAGGATTTGGGCATGCTGTGGGTGGAAAAGAGCAGAAAACTGTTTTGCGGAGTCAGATTCCGCTCTTGCATGAAATCATTGATCACTTTGGCTTGGGCGGCGATGTAGGCGGCGTCATCGTACCAGGCGGTCCGAACGATAATGCTGGCGTCGAGGCCGGCTTCGGGTGCTTCGCGGTAGAAGGCTTCCAGGGCAGTGTGGGTCGTCGGCCCGCTGTAGTGCGGATACATCGGTACGACCACCAGCTCGGTAATGCCCGCGTTGCGGATTTGTTTTACAACATCGCGGATACTGGGCTGGCCATAGCGCATCGCCAGAAATACCCGCCATCCGGGCGGCAACATATTTTCCAGCTGAGCAGCCTGCCGCTGCGAGATGGTCATCAGCGGAGAACCTTCCGGGGTCCAGATATTACGATAGAGTGCGGCGCTCTTTTTGGACCGGAAGAAAGCGATCAGGTGGCCCAGCAGCGGATTCATCCAGCCCAGGCCTCTGGGTAACTTGATGACATGCGGATCACTCAGGAATTCGGCGAGATAGCGGCGAACCGATTCGGGGTCACAACCACTGGGTGTGCCCACATTGAGCAGCAGCACACCCTTGCGACAGGTAGCTGTCTGATAGAATTCATCCCGCATCGGGCTGGCGACGGAGGCACTTGCCAGAGGTAGATTGTACATCGCTTCCAACTCCACCATTTTCAGACTTGATCGATAAAACGTGCGGAACGGCGGACGGCGTTGGGTTGATTATGGGCTTGGCTGATATTCAGCATTCAGCATCGGCCGCTCTAAATCTACGCCGTTAGGAGATGAGGAAAGGTGGTCCGCGCCGGCTCAGACAGGTACGGTAGCCATTGATCGCTTTTATTAGTTTGAATTCCCACCAGGTGCACCGAGCGGTGGTGGAATGCAGTGGGCGGTGATTCAGCAGGAAACGAATGGACCACAGTAAAGTGATGATCAGCAGAATAGTATTACAGACATTAACCAGATTGCTGATCTGCAGAAGTAAGGTATCAGGTGTCAGTACGGTTTCGATGGGCATAAAAGCATGCACATGCAGCAGCAGCATCAGTACGAGCAGCGTCACCACCGAGCGTCGATCGGTCCTGAAGCGCAGCCAGGGCACATCCATGATTTTCAGCAGGAAAAAGCAGGAGGCGAGTATCAGGCCGACCGTGCTGATCAGATTGATCTCTGCCGACTGACCGCTCAGCAGCTTACCGGCAATCTGCAGCAATGCAGGCGTATGACTCAACAGCAATAACAGCCATATTGATCGTCGCACCATCAAACCATGCTGTGCAATTAATCGTCCGATCCGGCTGCGGGTCAGTATCGATATGAATATCGGCTTTGACATTGGTTACATAGTATACATCGACGGAAAAACTGCTGCACGGGTAATTATCAGAAAATGATAGTATGGCACCCCTAGAGTACGATTTACGCGATAGGCGATTTCCGCTAATACCCATCTGAGTAATGCGATTTGCTGAGAGCAGTTAACAGGCCGATGCGTCGTAGTCCCCAATGACTACAACCACTGCAGTAATTCTTTGGCGTAATAGGTGATAATCATGTCAGCACCGGCGCGACGAATTGCTAAATGAGACTCAATCGCAGTGCGCGGTTCATCCAGCCAGCCACGTTGCACCGCTGCTTTGATCTGTGCAAATTCACCGCTGACGAAATAAGCAGCCGTCGGCATGCCGAATTCATGCTTGACCCGATAGATAATATCCAGGAAATGAATGGCCGGTTTGACCATGACGATATCAGCGCCCTCTTCGATATCGAGGGCTGTTTCGCGCAACGCTTCATCGCTGTTGGCCGGGTCCATCTGATAACCGCGACGATCTCCGAATTGTGGAGCGCTCTCCGCCGCCTCACGGAATGGGCCGTAGAAGCAGCTCGCATATTTGGCGGCATAGGCCATGATCGGCAGATGTTCAAAACCCTGACTATCCAATGCGCTGCGAATCGCCTGCACCTGTCCATCCATCATCGCCGAAGGTGCCACCAGATCGACACCCGCCTGGGCATAGGCGACTGCTTCAGCGGCCAGCAGTTCGAGCGAGGGATCGTTATCGACCACTCCCTTGCCCGGTGTGCGGGTGATGATTCCGCAGTGACCGTGATCGGTATATTCGCACAGGCAGGCATCCGCCATCACCGCCAGCCCGCTGCACTTTTCCTTGATGGCTGCAATCGCCCGCGGCACAATGCCGTCGGCAGCGAAGCCCTCCGAACCCTTGGCATCCTTGTGTTCCGGCAGTCCGAAGAGCAGCACCGCGGGCAGCCCCAGATCCTGCACGCGGCAACTTTCCTCCACGATCTGATCGATCGACATCTGATACTGGCCGGGCATGGAGCTGATCTCTTTTTTCACTCCCTTCCCCGGACAGGCAAAGAGCGGATATATCAGACACTCCTTCGACAGGCGGGTTTCGCGCACCATATTGCGCAGAATCGGATTGGACCGCACCCGCCGGGGACGTTCGATCGGGAAACTCATGAGGCTGCTCCTCAATCTAAAGAAAATGTGCATAGCGAATGTTGAATTATACGTCAGTCCGACCTGTCTACAGGTCATTTCGAACACTGCGAGGAATCTGGCATATTATATCCTGACAACCCACTCGCAGGTGCTCGCGGCGCAAATGAAAAGCGGTTTCTAAATGCAATAAGAGTCGCGGGTCTGCTGCTTCACCGACCTGTACGTTGCACACCGATAGGCGCGGTCAGGTGGGCTTTGGCCCGCGCGTTGCCCATCCAGCAATTATGAAACCAGCTTAATTATACTGCCGAAGGTGTACCTGCTCCGCATAGTTTAGCCTTGAGCAGGTCGCGGTTCAGCCGGGCGATAAAATCAACCTTGATACCCACCGGGCAGGCGGCTTCGCACGAGCCGTGATTGCTGCAATTGCCAAAGCCTTCCTGATCCATCCGGGCGATCATTCGCTGTACGCGTTCATAGCGTTCCGGCTGGCCTTGCGGCAGCAGACCCAGGTGCGTTACTTTCGCCGATGTAAAGAGCATGGCGGAGGCATTCGGGCAAGCCGCCACGCAAGCCCCGCAACCAATGCACACCGCCGCATCCATGGAGCGATCGGCGATCTGCTTGGGGATCGGCATGGCGTTGGCTTCGGGGGCGTTGCCCGTGTTGGCACTGATGAATCCGCCCGACTGGATAATTCGATCGAAGGCGCTGCGATCCACCACCAGATCGCGCAGCACCGGAAACGCTTTAGCCCGCCACGGCTCGATCCAGATTTCATCACCGTCCTTGAAATAGCGCATGTGCAACTGGCAGGTGGCCGTCATTGGATTAGGGCCGTGGGGTAACCCGTTGATCATCACGCCGCACGATCCGCAGATACCTTCGCGGCAATCATGCTCGAAGGCGATGGGTTCTTCGCCTTTTTCCATCAGCTGCTCGTTGACCACATCCAGCATCTCCAGGAAGGACATGTGCGTGTTGATCTGCAGTGCGGGATAGGTCACGAACCGGCCGTTATCCTTCGGGCCTTTTTGTCGCCAGACGTGCAGGGTGAGATTGATCAACATTATTTGTAGCTCCGAGTGGCTGGTTTGACATATTCAAAATTCAGCGGTTCGACGTGGCGGGTTGGGGCTTTATCCACGCCGGTGAATTCCCACACCGCCGCATGCGCGAAGCGGGCATCGTCACGCCTGGCTTCGCCATCTTCAGTCTGCGATTCTTCCCGGAAGTGGCCGCCGCAGGACTCTTCGCGGGCCAGGGCATCGCGGCACAACAACTCCGCCATCTCAAAGAAGTCCGCCACACGGCCGGCCTTTTCCAGCGCCTGGTTGAGTGAATCGCCGCTGCCGGGCACGCGGACATTGTGCCAGAATTCGTCGCGCAGTTTCGGAATCTGCTCCAGCGCCTTTTTCAAACCGGCGTCGTTGCGGCCCATCCCGCAATAATCCCAGACGATCTTGCCCAGTTCACGATGCAATGAATCGACGGTTCGCTTGCCGTTAATGCTCAGCAGCTTCTGATAGCGTTGCCGGGTTTCATCTTCGACGGCGCGAACCTCAGCGTGGCCGGAGTCGATCCTTTCAAACTTGCCTTGGGCCAGGTAATCACCAATCGTGTACGGCAGGATGAAGTATCCATCCGCCAACCCCTGCATCAGGGCACTGGCACCGAGGCGGTTGGCTCCGTGGTCGGAGAAATTGGCTTCACCGATCACGTAGAGCCCCGGAATCGTGGACATCAGATTGTAATCCACCCACAAGCCGCCCATGGTGTAATGCGGTGCCGGGTAGATACGCATCGGCACTTCGTAAGGATTTTCACCGGTGATCCGCTCATACATTTCAAAGAGGTTGCCATAGCGCTCACCGATGACTGTATTACCCAGCCGTTTGAGCGCCTCGGCGAAATCCAGATAAACACCGTTTTTCATCTCGCCGACTCCGCGACCCTGATCGACTGCTTCCTTGGCCCGGCGGCTGGCGATGTCACGCGGCGAGAGATTGCCGTAACTGGGATAAATGCGTTCCAGGTAATAGTCGCGTTCTGATTCGGGTATCTGCGGCGGCGTGCGGGTGTCACCCGGCTGCTTCGGAACCCAGATGCGTCCGTCATTGCGCAGCGATTCGCTCATCAGCGTCAGCTTGGATTGATAATCACCGCTTTGGGGAATGCAGGTGGGGTGAATCTGCGTATAACAGGGATTGGCAAAGCCGGCCCCACGGCGATAGGCCCGCCAGATCGCCGTCGTATTGCAGGCTTTGGCATTGGTCGAGAGATAGAAAACGTTGGAGTAGCCGCCGGTCGCCAGCACCACGGCATCGGCCAGATGGGAGCGGACTTCACCCGTAACCAGGTTCCGAGTCACGATGCCCCTGGCCCGACCGTTGACCAGGATCATATCGAGCATCTCGGTTCGCGGGAACATCTGCACCGTGCCCAGGCCGATCTGCCGAGCCAGCGCCTGGTAAGCACCCAGCAGCAATTGCTGGCCGGTTTGTCCACGAGCATAGAAAGTTCGAGAAACCTGTGCCCCGCCGAAGGAGCGATTGGAGAGATAACCGCTATATTCGCGGGCGAAGGGCACACCCTGGGCGACGCATTGATCAATGATATTGAGGCTGATCTGAGAGAGACGGTAGACATTGGCTTCGCGGGCCCGGAAATCACCGCCTTTCACCGTGTCATAAAACAACCGGTAAATACTGTCGCCGTCATTCTGATAATTCTTGGCAGCATTAATACCCCCCTGCGCGGCGATACTGTGGGCCCGGCGGGGTGAATCATGATAGGAGTAGCAGTAGACCTGGTAGCCCAGCTCCGCGAGTGACGCCGCACCCGAAGCTCCCGCCAGCCCGGTGCCCACCATGATGACGCTGTATTTACGTTTATTGGCGGCGTTGACCAGCTTGAGATCAAAGCGATAGCGGTCCCATTTTTCCTGAATCGAGCCGCCCGGTATCTTCGCATTCAATTCCATACACGCGCCTTTATATTCTGCCGACCTATCGTATTGAGATTTTTATCGAACCGCGGGTTATAGCCGCGCGATTTACTGCTCAGGTGCTTCACTTACTTCAGCCATCCCGCCATTACCGAAATCGGCAGCGCGGAATATCCCACCACCACGATCAGGGCCGTCACCACGGACAGCGGGCGGCGCCAGTCTCCCTGACGACGATCCCCAGCGATCCCGAACGTCTGCAATCCGCTCCATACGCCATGATAGAGATGAAAACCAAGTGCCGCCTGAGCCACCAGGTAACCCACCGCCACCGGCCAGACCTTGAAGCCGTTGATCACGTTGGCATAGACCGAACCCGCCACAAATTTCGGGTGAACGCTGCCGAAAGTCAGATGCAGGAGATGAAAAATGACAAAGGCTAGTATCACCACGCCGCCCCAGCGCATCGTGGTGGATGCGTAGCTGAAGGTGATACGGTGCTGTTTCTGGTAACCGACTTCGCGGGCTTGATAACTGAGAATCGTCAGTTGCAAGGCGGTGAACATGTGCAGCAGTACGCATCCAAGCAGAACGAGCCGAGCCAACCATAGCCCCTGCGTCGGTCCAAGTAGGGGTGCACCCATGACCCGCAACCATTCGGCATAATGATTGAATTTCTCTTCGCCGTAGAAAATTTTGAGATTACCGAACATATGGCCGAGCACGAAGAGCAACAACACGACGCCCGTCGATGCCATGACCAGCTTTTTTCCAATTGTCGTCTGATATAAATCAAGGATTTTTCGCATCTTGCTTCCAGCCTCAGGTGATATTGGCCCACATAATACGAAGGTTGCGCATACTACTCTAGTGCTATTTATCAAACCGCTTCAGCAACCATCATGCGGCTATTTGATCTCGATTAACCACTGACTTGGATTGATACGCTGAATTACCAGTTATTAGTTTACTGATAGAGTATTGAAGCTACTTTCCTGAATGCAGTAAACCATAAATTTACATAATATATTGATATTTATTGAGATATGAAATGGTTGCCAATTGGTCCTGATTGGATTAATATAGTACTATAATTATATGGTTTAGGTTGGTTGCGTTCCGGCGCTCTTGAAACATTGTGATCCGAGGAACAAAGATGTTGTCATTGAGTCGCAAAACAGATTACGCTCTGGTAGCGATGGTGGCATTGGCCAAGAAGTATCCCGGCCTGATGAGTGCCCGGCAGATTGCTGAGGAACATAAGTTGCCGCTGGCGATGTTGATGAACATTTTGAAGGAGTTACTGGCCGGCGGGCTGGTGAATTCGTTACGCGGAATTAATGGTGGTTACCGGCTGACGCGTGCGGCAGAACAGATCACGCTGGGCCAGATCGTGGAAGCGTCGGAAGGTCCGATTCGACTGGTGAATTGCTGTGAGGAGCATAGTGCTGCAGTCGAGGGTGCAGAGGCGGATATGTGTGATCGTCGCCAGAGTTGCCCAGCGGCTGAGCCTTTGCGTAAGGTGAACAATTACCTACAGATATTTCTAGGCCAGATCACCCTCGCCGACTTGTTGGCGGATCAGGTGCCCATGCTGGTCCGGGTCGCCAATATTCAACCTAATGAATCTGATCCGCTGGTGGCAGCAGCGGGTTAACCGTTTGTAAAAGAGGAGAGTGTATTTATGGCTATTGCCCTCACGGAACGTGCCGCTCAGGAAGTGAAAACCATCATCGAGCAGAACCAGTTGCCTGCGGACAAAACCTATCTGCGGATGGGGGTCAAGGGCGGTGGATGCAGTGGTTTCAGTTACGCGCTGGACCTGACTGAAGCAAAATCGGAGCAGGACGAAGAATGGGATGTGCATGGCGTCAAGGTGGTGTGCGACCAGAAGAGCGCCCTTTATCTGGATGGCGTGACAGTGGACTTCAAGGACAGTGTCATGGGCCGTGGATTTGTGTTCAATAATCCCAATGCCAGCGGCACCTGCGGATGCGGCAGCAGTTTCTCAGTTTAAGAATGTGAACCGTGGATGGTACGAGACGGATTACTAACCACTAATAACTTAAACGACTCTATATTATGGTCAGCCAACAGGAACAATCGCTAACGCCTACGGAGCATGACCCACTGCAGCAGTGGTCACAATCCGAATATAAATATGGGTTTTATACTGATATCGAGACGGAAACCGTCCCCCCGGGTCTGAATGAAGATGTGATCCGGCTGATCTCCGCCAAGAAGCAGGAGCCGCAATGGCTGCTCGATTGGCGGCTCAAGGCCTATCACCACTGGCTGACCATGACCGAGCCGCAATGGCCCAATCTCCACTATCCGCCGATCGACTACCAGGCCATCAGCTATTACTCCGCGCCAAAAATAAAAAAACAGCCCCAGAGCCTCGACGAGGTCGATCCGGAACTGCTGCGGACTTATGAGAAACTGGGTATTCCGCTGCATGAACGCGAGATTCTCGCTGGTGTGGCGGTCGATGCGGTGTTTGACAGCGTTTCAGTGGCGACGACCTTTAAGGGCAAGCTGGCGGAACAGGGCATTATTTTCTGCTCCATCTCCGAGGCGGTGCATCAATATCCCGATCTGGTGCGCGAGTATCTCGGTTCGGTGGTGCCCTATAGCGATAACTTTTTTGCCACTTTGAATTCAGCGGTTTTTACCGATGGCTCGTTTGTGTATGTACCCAGGGGGGTCCGCTGCCCGATGGAGCTGTCCACCTATTTCCGCATCAATGCAATGGCGACCGGCCAGTTCGAGCGGACGCTGATCGTCGCCGAGGCGGGCAGTTTTGTAAGTTACCTCGAAGGCTGCACCGCCCCGATGCGCGATGAGAATCAATTGCACGCCGCTGTCGTGGAACTGTTGGCGCTGGATGATGCGACCATCAAATATTCCACGATTCAGAACTGGTACCCCGGCGACAAGGAAGGCAAGGGCGGGATTTACAATTTCGTCACCAAGCGGGGGAAGTGCCAGGGGCGGAATTCGCACATCAGCTGGACGCAGGTGGAGACCGGTTCCGCCATCACCTGGAAATATCCGAGTTGTATTCTGCAGGGTGATGGCTCGGTGGGAGAATTTTACTCGGTGGCCCTGACCAACCATTATCAACAGGCGGATACCGGCACGAAGATGATTCACATTGGCCGGGACACCAGCAGCACGATTGTTTCAAAGGGCATCTCCGCCGGATTCGGCCAGAATACCTATCGCGGCCAGGTGAAGATTCTCAAAGCTGCGGAAAATGCCCGCAATTACACCCAGTGCGATTCCATGCTGATGGGCGAGCAGTGCGGCGCCCACACCTTCCCCTATATCGAAGTCAAAAACAGTACCGCCCGCATGGAGCATGAAGCCACCACCAGCAAAATCGGCGAAGACCAATTGTTTTATTGCAATCAGCGGGGCATCAGCAACGAGGATGCGGTGAACATGATCGTCAATGGTTTCTGCCGCGAAGTGCTGCGGGAGCTGCCCATGGAATTTGCGGTTGAAGCTCAGAAACTGCTGGAAGTCAGCCTCGAAGGCAGCGTGGGGTAGACGCCATCAGGGGAGTTGTTGTCTGGTTGCGTATCCACACCGCACGAGCTAAAGCCCGCGGCTCCTTGAAGATTTAGGACATTTACCCATACGAGGAAGAAGCGACAACATGAGCAATCCGCTACTGGAAATCCGTGATCTGCATGCCCGGGTAGAGGGGCATGAGATTTTAAAGGGCATCAACCTGACCATTCATTCGGGTGAGGTTCATTCGATCATGGGGCCGAACGGTTCGGGCAAAAGCACGCTCGCCCAGGTGCTGGCCGGTCGGGAAACCTACGAAGTGACCGCAGGCGAAGTCTGGATGGAAGGGAAAAATCTGCTCGAGCTGGATCCGGAGGAACGGGCATGCGTGGGGCTATTCCTGGCCTTTCAGTATCCGGTGGAAATCCCCGGTGTCAGCACGCAATATTTTCTGAAGGCGGCGGTTAACGCGGTGCGGAAATATCGCGGGCAGGATGAACTCGATGCCGTGGATTTTCTGGAACGGATTAAAGAGAAACTGGCGCTCGTGGATATGGATGAACGCTTCCTGAACCGTGCGCTTAACGAAGGTTTTTCCGGTGGTGAAAAAAAACGCAACGAGGTGTTCCAGATGGCGGTGCTGGAACCGCGGCTGGCCGTGCTGGATGAAACCGATTCCGGTCTGGATATCGACGCCCTGCGAATCGTGGCTGATGGGGTGAATCGCTTGCGGGGGGCGGATCGAGCCTTCCTGGTGATCACCCATTACCAGCGGCTGCTCAATTACATCGTGCCCGATTTCGTGCATGTGCTGATCGACGGGCGGATCGTGCGCAGCGGCGGCAAGGAATTGGCCCTGGAGCTGGAGCAGCATGGTTACGCCAACTATGAAGCCGGAGTCGGGGTCTGATGGATTGGGGCCGAGCAGATTTTGGCAGCGGGAATTTCAGCGATGAATATGGCTACTGTCGAACAGCAATTGGATCACTATCAAGCACTTTATCAGCGCCGGGCCGGGCAGCTAACCGGCGGTCAGCAGAATTGGTTTAGTGCGGTCCGGCAAGCTGCCTGGGTACGTTTTGAGCAGGAAGGTTGGCCAACCACACAGCATGAACAGTGGCGGTTTACGCGTTTGCAGGACCTTGCGGCGATTCCGTTTCAGCTGGCAGTAGAGCAGCCGCAACAGCCTCTGGATCAATCACGGTTACGCTCCACACTGTCAGACTCGGCAGTGTTACGGGTGGTGGTCGTCAACGGCCGACTGCATGCCGACGCCTCGACGCTCGACCGCCTGCCGCGCGGGTTACGCATCGGCAGCCTCGGAGCGGCGCTGCAATCGAGCGACCCCGTGGTGCAGGCTCATCTGCATCACTATCTGGGCCGATTCCCTTCACCACTGGCACAACTCAATACCGCGCTGTTTGAAGATGGTGTATTCATTCATCTTGCTGCCGGCCAGGTGATCGAACAACCCATCCAGATAATATATTGTCAGCAGGGTGCGAAGCAGCCATTGCTGATTCAGCCGCGCACGCTGGTCGTCCTCGAAGCCAACAGCCAGTTACGACTGATGGAACATTTCGTCGGCACGAGTGAAACGGTTTATCTGAACAATGTGGTAACCGAAGTGGTAGTCGCTGATCTGGCGGTGCTCGATTATTACCGCCTGGTGCAGGAAAATGAAGCCGCCTATCAGCTCTCGACGCTGGGTTTGCATCAAGGCCGCAACAGCACCATCACGGCGACCTTGTTGAATCTGGGCGGGCGGCTGGTGCGCAACGATCTGTCGGCCACTCTGGCCGGCGAAGGTGCCGATTGTGTGCTGAATGGCCTGACCGTGCTGCATAACCGCCAACACACGGATCACCATCTCTGGGTGGAACACACCCAGCCCCACTGCCACAGCTGGGAATATTTCAAGGGCGTCTATGACGATCACGCCCACGGCGTCTTTGCCGGTTGTATTCACGTCTACCCCGGAGCCCAGAAAACCGACGCCAAGCAGACCAACATGAATCTGCTGCTGTCGGACCAGGCCCTGGTGGACAGCAAGCCGCAGTTGGAAATATTTGCCGATGACGTAAAATGCACCCACGGAGCCACCATCGGCCAGATCGACCCCGAGGCGCTCTTTTATCTGCGCTCCCGCGGGTTGAGCGAAGTGCAGGCCCGCCATCTGCTGGTCTTTGCCTTCGCCAACGAAATACTGCAGCAGATGAAATGGCGGGCCGTCGCCGTACTGGTCGAAAGGGAACTGGTGCAGCGCCTGCAGGCTCCGGAACTTGCTGGAGTTGAGATGTGACCCCGATCACACAGTCACCCCGCAGCGCCTCGACCCCTTATCATGTTGAACAATATCGCCGCGACTTCCCCATCCTGTCCCAACAGGTTCATGGCCATCCGCTGGTCTATCTCGATAACGCCGCCACCACCCAGAAGCCGCAGGTGGTCCTGCGGGCCATTCAACATTATTATGAACAGGACAACGCCAACGTCCATCGCGGAGTACATGAGCTGAGCGTTCGAGCCACCGCCGCCTATGAGCAGGCCCGGCTGAAGGTGCAGCGCTTTCTCAACGCCGGCCGTTCCGAGGAAATCATTTTCGTGCGCGGGGCCACCGAAGGAGTCAATCTGGTCGCCCAGTCCTATGGCCGGTCGCAGTTGTATGACGGTGATGAAGTGCTGATCACGCACATGGAACATCACTCCAATATTGTCCCCTGGCAGATGGTCTGTGAGCAGACCGGTGCCCACCTGCGCGTGGTTCCTATTAATGATCGCGGCGAGTTGCTGATGGATGAATATCACCGCCTGCTCACTCCGCGCACGCGCATCGTGGCGGTGACTCATATTTCCAATGCCTTGGGAACGATTAATCCACTGCGGGAGATGATCCCCGCGGCGCATGCGGTCGGGGCGGTCGTGCTGGTGGATGGAGCCCAGGCGGCACCGCATCTGCCCATCGATGTCCGCGAATTGCAATGTGATTTTTATGTGCTTTCCGGCCACAAGATGTATGGTCCCAGCGGAGTGGGCGTACTCTACGGTCGATCGGATCTGTTGCGGGCCATGCCGCCTTATCAGGGCGGAGGGGAGATGATTCGCACGGTTACTCTGGAACACACTACCTACAATGATCCGCCGCACCGCTTCGAGGCGGGAACTCCGCATATTTCCGGTGCGGTGGCCCTAGCCTCCGCCATCGATTATCTGCAGGATATCGGACTGGAGCATATCGCTGCCTATGAACAGGCGCTGCTCGAATATGCGACGGCTGCTTTAGCGGAGCTGCCCGGATTGCGCTTCATTGGTACAGCATCGGACAAGGCAGCGGTGCTCTCCTGGCATTTTGATGACATTCATCCGCATGATATTGGGACCTTCCTTGATCACGAGGGCATCGCCGTCCGCACCGGCCACCATTGTGCACAACCGGTCATGGATCGCTATAATATACCAGCGACCGTGCGGGCCTCCTTTGGATTGTATAATACCCGCGACGAAGTGGATTGCTTAGTGCACGGCCTGCAGAAGGTGATCAAGGTGTTTCGCTAATGTCTGATCTGCACGATCTCTACCAGCAATTGATCCTGGATCATAATCATCATCCGCGCAACCGCCGCGAACTGCCCGATGCGGACAAAAAGGCAGAAGGTTTTAATCCTCTTTGCGGCGACCGGGTTACGATTTTTTTGAAGCTGAAGGATAATGTGGTGACGGAAGCGGCATTTGAGGGGAAGGGATGTGCCATTTCCACTGCCTCAGCGTCGCTGCTGACCGAGAGCATCAAGGGTAAAACGCTGGAAGAAGCCAAGCAGTTGTTTCGCAAATTTCATCAGATGATCACCGGTGAAGTGAAGGAGAGCAGCGACGGGCCTGGCTTGGGCAAGCTCGAGGTCTTTTCCAATGTCTGTCATTATCCCGCCCGGGTCAAATGTGCTTCTCTGGCTTGGCATACCCTGAACTCCGCGATTGACCAACAGTCGGACGGAGTCATTTCCACGGAATAATTTTTCGTGAGGCTGCAGCGATGGCTGATTCTGCCACAGGTGGCAATGCACTGCGGGAACCTGTACAGGCCGCTCTACGCCGGGTCTATGATCCGGAACTGCCGGTCAACATTTATGATCTGGGGCTGATCTATGGTCTGGAAATTGATGCTGGTGGTGCGGTGCGGATACGCATGACGCTGACGACGCCGAATTGTCCGGTCGCCGGTTCGCTGCCGGCTACGGTCGCCGATCAGGTGCGCCAGGTAGCCGGTGTCACCGATGTGCAGGTCGAACTGGTCTGGGATCCGCCCTGGAGTCGTGAGCGAATGAGTCCGGCGGCCCGGCTGCAATTGAACTTGGACCTCGATGACCGACCCGTACCCGGCGGCCCCAGGATGTACCAGCTTCGTACCCCACGTTCTTCTAAGCAGTGATCGCTGTCGCAGTCTAATACTTGGTTATCTGATCGTTAATGCTTCATGTGATCCAGCTCTTCATTGCTGACCGGCGGTTTCTGTTGGATTTCTATAGCGAATTTCCGCTGCCGCTCATTCGGGCCGATCATGTCGATCAGTCCGGGCGTTACATCGATGAGCCGGGCTTGGGGAAATTGCTGCAGGGTGGCTTCATCCCATTTGGATATGATCCGCTCGACCTGATATTTTTTCAGTACCTCGGGCAGTTCCACACTGTAGAGCGCGAGGATGTCTTCCACCGGTGCGATGCCAAAACCCTGGCGATGAAAGCGCTGCTGAGCCAGTTCCAGTTGCTGTTCGGCCGCAGCCATTTTCTGTTGATCTCCTGCCGACTTGGCCTGTTGATAAGTTTCGATCAGCGGCTGGAGTTGGCCTTCGTGCCGATTGGTGCCTGCAAAAGCCACTGCTACCGCGCGCGAATCATAAAAGCCAATCGCCACATCCGTCCCTGAGCCTTGCTTTTCTAACTTATTATTATTCTGGTCATTACGACTCTTTTCATGGCAACCAGTCAGGGAGACGCTGAGCAGCATGAGCCATATCAGGTGACGGGGTGATTTCATTTTTTGACTCCTGGATGTTAGTGTTTACTATCGGTTTTATCGATGAGTCGGCGACTGACATAGTGGAAGAGTTCCTGGCGGTTTTGGCTGGTCAGCAGTTGCAGTTCATCCAGAATATTCACCATAGTGCCCAGGCCGATCAGTCCCCAGGCCACCTGCACCGCATCCAGTTGAAACAAAGGACTGCTCCGGGCGATCACTTCAACGGCGAAGGCGTGAATCCGCGTATACATGCGCTGCAGGGCGTGGCTGACGTCGGGGTCGGCTGCTTCCGCCAGGGCTGAGAAGACGATGCGATAATTACGGAATTCGCCGATATGGCCAGATTCGTAATCAATAATCGCCTGAGCCGGATTGGTTGTTGCAGAAAGGCGACCGAGTACTTCACGATAGATGCGGACATTATTTTCGCCCACGAAATCGATCGCCTCAACGAACATGGCTTTCTTGTCGGGCCAAATTCGATAGAGGATGGTCTCCTGTACCTGGCAGCGCTGGGCGAGCGCCGCCGTCGTCGCTCGACGATAACCCAACTCACTGAAGGCACTGGCCAATATCGGTAATAGTGTGGATCGATCCGGCATGGGGCCTCCAACAGCAATCAGCAGTAAGTATACACTAACAATTAATGGATTCAAGAGGATATTGATAGTCCACAATTAATACCAGGTGAATCGAGTGGGTAAATGGTGCATAACTGATATAAATTCAAATAGATAGGTGCAATATTCAGCCAAAAAAGAAGGATGCGACGAGGGGAGTTCAGTGAGCTTTCAGGGTTTACGCTGCGCAAGTGGATGAGTATCATGCAGAAGTAGATACACCCCGTGACTTTCGTGAGCAAGTCTGAAAGGACATCCCATGTCACCTCGAACGCTACTGTACTTCATCATGGTTTGGTCATTATGTTTCGCAGCGATATCGACAACTAAGGCGAGCGACCCGGCCCCTGACGACGGTTGCGGTAAGGCGGAATGGGCCCGGCGGGTGTGGGAAGAAACCGGCCAGTTGCCTGATCCTGCTCTGTTGGGGCATCGACATAGTATGGAGGCCAGCAGCGATACGGATGTCTTGCATTATGATCTGAATATCGAGATCAACCCGGCCACGCACTGGCTGGGCGGCTCTAACACCATTCAGGTGCGGTCGCTGGTCGACGGGCTGACGACCTTCCGTATTCGAATTCGTAGCAATTTCTCCACACCGCTGGTGCAGGTCAATGGTGTAACGGTGACACCGGTTCGCATCGACACGCCGACGCTGGAAATTCCACTGCCCGCACCCATCAACGCCGGCGAAGAATTTACGGTTTATATTGAATACAACGGTTACCCGGTGTCGCTTGGTTTTGGTTCGATTACTTTTACGACGCAGGGCGGGCAACCGGCGGTCTATACGCTCAGTGAAACCTCCTACGCTTATACCTGGTGGCCAGCCAAAGATGACAACACCGACAAAGCCACCGCGAATATGCGCTTCACGGTGCCCAATAATCTGGTGGTAGCTTCCAACGGGCTGTTGCAGGAAACCGAAGTGGTGCCCGGAAACAAATTGCGCTATCACTGGCAGACCAGCTATCCCACAGCGACCTATCTATATTGCTTTGCGCTGACCAATTATCACTATTATGCGGATGTGTTCAGTTTTGACGGCGGCGAGATGCCGGTAGTGATGTACATCTATCCGCAGAGTGACAATCTCTCCAATCGCAACGCCTGGTGGAAGATGATCGACATGCTGGGCGTGTTCAGCGACTTGTATGGTTTATATCCCTTTATTGATGAGAAATATGGCATGGCCCAGTTTGGGTGGAGCGGAGGAATGGAACATCAGACGCTGACCACGCAGGGTGGATTCTGGGAACATGTCACAGCCCATGAACTGTCCCATCAGTGGTGGGGTGACATGGTGACCTGTGGAACGTGGCATGATATCTGGCTGAATGAAGGTTTTGCGACCTATTCGGAAGCGTTATGGTATGAGTTCAAAGGACCTCAGCCGGATCCGCAGGCGCGCATCAATTATATGCTGAGTTCGCGCTGGCCGAGCAATGTGGACGGTACGGTTTATGTCTATGATCTCAGCAGCCTGAATCAAATCTTTGACAGTAACCTCACCTATAAGAAGGGTGGCTGGGTGCTGCATCAATTGCGCGGTGTGCTGGGAGATGAAGCGTTCTTCGAGATGCTGGCGGAATATCGGAAGGCTTATGCATACGGCAGTGCGATCACCGACGATCTGCAGGAAATTGTCGAGCAGCAGACCGGTGAACCGTTCGAGTGGTTTTTTGAGGAGTGGTTATATCAGCCCGGAGCGCCACAATATCAATATGGCTGGACCACGCATACCGTGGGTTCACAGAATTATGTTGAACTGTATCTCAACCAGACACAGCAGACGGCTCATCCGACCTGGCCGATCTTTACCATGCCCATTGAAATCCTGACGGCCAGTGCTGCCGGTGATGAATCGGAAACCGTGTGGAATGATGCTGCGACCGAATATCTGCTCTGGCCGGTGGACGAGGCTGCCGATGATCTGGAATTTGATCCGAATCACTGGATATTACGCTGGACAACACAGGAAGTACCGATGGTGGCGGGACCGCCTAAAGTGGTCAGTACCTGGCCATTGCCGAAGAGCTCAATCCCCATATACAAGGTACGTCCGTTGCAGGTGACTTTTCATAAAAATGTGCAGGTGGTGGCGGCAGATTTTGAACTGCGCGGCAAAAGCAGCGGCGTGATTCCCTGCAGGCAGAGCTACAACCCGGTTACTTTTACGGTCACGCTGACTCCATACAAACCGCTGCGTCCGGATCGTTACACGTTGACCATACGTGACTCGGTGGAGGCGGTGGATTCCGGCATGGCGCTGGATGGTGAATATCAGGCGATGCATAAGCCGGCTGGCTGGCCCAGCGGGGATGGCGAAGCCGGTGGTGCGGCACAATTATCCTTCAGCGTTGTGAAATCGAATATACTTTCACCCGTGGTGCCTTATCCACCCATGTGGACCCCTACGAATACGGGTTATCGCCCGACCATCAAACCCTGATAGACATCTGATAGCTCCGCTCACCATAACGAGGCCCGATAAGATGCGGGTCTCGTTTATTTTGGGTAGCTGCATAGCCGGTTTAAGCGATTCAGGCATAAAAAAATAACATTACGACCGCGTTATCATTAAAAACATCTAAGTTAACCAGCTATTAATAACACATCTGCTCGGCAACCCTTATAGTAGGTTCGGCTATCGAAAATTACCGGGGTCAGCGTCATCTAATCTTTTCGATCTCGATAGCATTCATCCTACTAGCCCAGGAGTATTTTATGGCTTTAGTGCGCAAGTATGTCTGTACCCTGTTATTGATGATGTGGTTGACCCCGCCGCTGGTTTCGTCAGCGTTCGGCCAGGAATCAACGGTGGATGAACGCGAATTGCCTGCTCAGGAAACGCCGCTGACGCCGGATCAGGAAGCCTATCTCAGAGCGCTGCCGCCAGTATTCGACATGGCAAGCACGGTAACCGCGGAGCGTAGTGAGTTGGCGGTTCCCCAGCAGGCGGATATCGTTTTTGTGATCGATGGCTCGGGCAGTATTGATGGGTATGATTTCGATAAACAGAAACAAGCCATTCAGGAAGCGCTCACCGGTCCGAATAGTATCATACCAGCCAACGGGTCCGCGGCTGTGGCGGTCGTGCAGTTTTCCAGTTTTGCGCGGAGCGAAGTGACGCTGACGGTGATCAATTCCCCGGCGACAGCAATTTCCGTAGCCAATGCGGTGGCGAATATTGTGCAGATGGAGGGTTTGACCAATCTGTCCACCGGACTGATTGAGGCGCAGGATATTTTTTCGGCGAGTAATCCTCTGGCTGATCGGTTTGTGGTGGTGACCACCGATGGGGGCTTGTCGGATCCTTATCCGGCCATTCAGCGTGCAGTGCAGCTTCGGACGATGAGCAACCCGGCCAAAATTTCCACCGGTATGATCAATTACAATTGCGGTTATTTGCAGCAATACACTGCCTGGCGGCGGGTGATTGATGAATTGATGCAGATCGCCAACGCACCAGGTTCGTCCACCTTTACTTCACTACAGCCGGTGGGCGTTTATCGTTGTTTCAGTGAATTGCCGGAGTATCGCGCATTCTTCCTGGAAGCCTTGTGTGAATTTCTTAACCCGACGGAATGTTTTCTGGATTGCAATATGAATGGTATCGATGATCGGACGGAGGCGGATTGCGATAGTGACTGGCTGCCGGACAGTTGCGAATATGATTGCGACACGGATGGCGTGCCCAACGATTGCGATCAATACCCCGGCCAATCGGTCGTCCATGTCAATGTGAACGTGGTGGGCGGCAACGGCGATGGTTCCAGCTGGGCCAATGCCTACACCCATCTGGAAGAAGCGATCAACGAACGCCGATGGGATCCGACTCCCTGCGACCAGGAATACTGGGTCGCCCGGGGTACCTATCGCTCGGTCGGTGGTGGAGGTGGTGAGGTGTATCGCGATGCCGCCTTCCCGACGGTGCGTTCGCGACTGTTTGGCGGCTTCACTGGCAACGAGACGGCACGAAATCAACGCAACAGCAATCCGGCCACCAACAACACCATACTCAGTGCGGTTCATGCCACCCCGGGAGAAGACAACCACTACCACATTTTCGGGACGGACGGTTTGTGGTTTTTCGAGCTGGACGGGTTCACCCTGGAGCAGGCTCAGTCGACGGCCATCGGTATCGCCGCACAGTTCAGTTCCGCCTCCAATGAAGTGACGATCCGCCGCTGTATCATCCGCAACAATGGCGGGCCGGCGATCGAAATCACGCGCGGCCGGGTGGTAATTCGTGATACCGTGGTGGAGAATAATGCGACCGACTTTGGATACGCCAGTGCCCTTTATCTCACCGGCGGTGGCGGACCGCACTTAATCGCCAAATCAAGTTTTATCAATAATACCGGCGGGTATTTCGGTCCTGTTATTGTGGAACCGGATCTGCCGGTCACGATTCAGAATTGCCTCTTCCGCGATAATTCGCAAATGGGAACCTATGGAGCGGCACTGACTGTTTTAAGCAGGTACTACGCCGATCCAGAGCTGCCCAGCGCCTATATATATAATACGGCCATATTCGACAATCAGGGTACGGCCGTGAATGATCTGACATACGGTGGTATCGAGGCGGCGAATGTCACGGTGGCTCGTAACACATCCGGCTATCTGGGAGGTGGATGGTATAAATCAGCCGGACAGCCTAGTCGTCTGCGCAATTGCATCTTCTGGCAGAACAGCGATATCAACGGGCAGACGGAAACCAGCCAGATTTACGAGGATGATAGCTTTGGTTCGGCTGAAGTGGAGGTGAATGAATCGCTGATTCAGGGCTGTGGTTCGGAATATTGCGGCGGCGGATTGCTCAATTTCAGCGCTGATCCACTTTTTGTGGATTCAAACAACAATAATTTCCGGTTACGGAAAACGTCACCGGCGATTGATCGCGGCAATAACGCTGAAGTCGGTTACGATTCCTTTGATCTGGATGGTGATCGCCGGTTGAACGAAGTGCTGCCGGACCTCGACGGCCGCTCACGCATCGTCAACGGGGATACGATTCCAGGTGCACGGGTCGATCTGGGCGCCTACGAATATTCTAAACTGATTTGGGTTGAAACAATACCAGTTCATGAAATAATCGCTCACACGGATATCTATCCGATATTCGATCCCCACCCTTGGCCCTGAAAATTTCACTTTAATTGCAGAAAATAATTGATGATGACTTCGACCCGACGGTGCTGTATACCGAGTACGGTCGGGTCGATTGTTTTCTTCAACCGGCGTGTGGCACATCACTGGCTTTGTCTCTACACTATGAAGCACACTGGAGGATTTCATGAGCATTCGTAACCTGGAATGGATGATGCGGCCGACCTCGGTGGCGGTGATCGGCCCCTCGAACAAACCGGGCAATATCGGCGGTATCATTCTTCGCAATATGCTGCGCGGGGGTTTTAACGGCCCGATCATGCCGGTGAATCCCCGGTATCAGGCCGTCGCGGGGATTCTGACCTATCCCGACGTTCCCAGTTTGCCGCTGGCCCCGGATGTCGCCATACTCTGTACGCCGCCGGTCATGGTTCCGGGATTGATTCATCAGTTGGGGGTTCGCGGAACCCGAGCTGCGGTGGTGATCACCGCCGGCTTATCTGAACAAAAGACCAGCGAGGGTATTACGCTGCAGGAGGCGATGCTGGCAGCAGCCAAACCCCACTGTCTGCGTATTCTCGGACCGAATTGCGTCGGGCTGCTGATCCCGACGCTGGGGTTGAACGCGACATTTGCCCATACCGGAATTGATGCGGGCTCCATCGCGTTTGTGTCGCAATCGGGTGGATTTTGTACCGCGACTCTCGACTGGGCACGCTCCCGGGGTATCGGTTTTTCCTATTTTATTTCACTGGGTAACAGCGCAGATGTGGATTTCGGCGATGTGCTGGACTATCTGGCCAGTGATGCTCAGACCAGTGCCATCCTGCTCTATATGGAATCAATCGGTCGGCACGAAGCCCGCAAGTTCATGTCGGCGGCGCGGGCCGCGTCACGCAATAAGCCCGTGCTGGCTATCAAGGCCGGTCGCAGTCCGGCGGCGGCCAAGGCGGCCTTTTCACACACCGGAGCACTCGCCGGTGCTGACAATGTTTATGCGGCGGCGCTGCGTCGGGCCGGTATTCTCCGCGTGAATACCATAGATGAATTGTTCGATGCGGTGGAGACGCTGGCCCGGTCCAAACCGCTGCGCGGTAATCGACTGGCGATTCTGACCAATGGTGGCGGGCCGGGTGTGATCGCCACCGATGCCCTGATTGCGGAAGGGGGGCAGCTCGCGGAACTGTCGGGGATGACGCTGAAGAAATTGAATGAACGGTTACCCGGCACCTGGTCGCACGGCAATCCGGTGGACATGATCGGTGATGCGGATGCTCAGACCTATCGCGATTCGCTGCAGATTCTGCTGCAGGATGAGGGTGTGGATGCGGTGCTGGTGCTGAACGCGCCCAGTGCCCTGGCCCCGCCGGTGGCGGCCGCTCGCGGGGTGGTCGAGCTGGTGCAGCAGGCGGATCGCCCGATACTGACCAGTTGGCTGGGGGGTGAAGCTGCTCAACAAGCCCGGCAGGTTTTCGCCGCCGCTCAGATACCCACCTATAACACACCCGAACAGGCGGTACGAGCCTTCATGCACATGGTGCGCTATCATCGCAACCAGGATATTCTGAACCAGGTGCCGCCCAGCATGCCGACGGATTTTTCGCCCTGGCCCGGAGTCGCCAAGGTGGTGATCGATAATGCCCTCGCGGAGAATCGCCAATTTCTCAGTGAACCGGAAGCCAAAGAGGTTCTGGCGGCCTATGGCCTGACGGTGGTGGAGACGCGCATTGCGACGGATGTAGCCGACGCGGTCGAGCAGGCTCGAGCCATCGGTCTGCCGGTCGCCTTGAAAATCCTTTCGGCGGATATTACGCATAAATCCGATGTGGGCGGGGTGGCGTTGGGGCTGGAAAGTCTGGAAGAAGTGCAGACGGCGGCCCAGACCATGCTCCAGCGGATCAGTAAAAAATTTCCGCAGGCGCACATTTCAGGTTTCACCGTGCAGCAGATGGCTTCGCGGCCGGCGGCGCATGAACTGATCATCGGTATGACTACCGATGAGGTTTTCGGGCCGGTACTGGTTTTCGGGCAGGGGGGTACGGCGGTGGAGGTGATCGGTGATCGAACCATTGCCCTGCCACCGATGAACATGAGTCTGGCGCGCTATACCATTACCCGTACGGAAATTTTCAAACTACTTCAGGGATATCGTGATCGCCCGCCGGCTGATCTGGATGCGATTGCCCTGGCGCTGGTGCAGGTATCGCAACTGATCATTGATCGGCCCGAGATCGTCGAACTGGATATCAACCCGCTCTTTGCGGATCATCAGGGGGTGCTGGCACTCGATGCCCGCATGCGCATCGCACCTGCTCCTCAAGGCGGGCCGAGTCGTTTGGCCATTCGTCCTTATCCACAAGGATTGGAAGAAACAGTCTATCTGCATGATGGACAGGAGGTGCTGATCCGCCCGATTCGTCCGGAAGATCAGCCGGCCCACGCCGAGTTCATTTCGCGCCTCTTACCGGAGGATCTGCGATTTCGATTCCTGGGTGTTATTCGTGATGTGCCGACCAGCGAAATGGCCCGACTGGTGCAGATCGATTATGACCGCGAAATGGCTTTCATCGCCACAACATCAGACACCACTTCGCCGCAGACTCTCGCCGTGGTCCGCACCATGACCCAGTCTGATAATTCCCGGGCCGATTTTGCCGTGATGGTGCGGTCCGATCTGAAGCATCTGGGGCTGGGTCAGCTGATGATGGAGAAAATCATCCGCTATTGTCGCGAGCGTGGCACAGCTGAAATCGTGGGCCAGGTGCTCCGCGATAATGAGCCGATGTTGAACCTGATTCGCAAACTGGGCTTCAAGGTGATACAGCTTGACGGAACTGATCGCGTCGAAGTGCGGATGGAACTGAAAGCATCCTGATGTCTGTCGTATCACTGTTCTGGCTTGAGGGCGGCTATTTTCAGCCCTGTAGAAAATAGTCAATTCCGTGGATGTTTATATATTTATTTCCTAAAAATCCTTTATCTACACTCCCAGCGGTTTATAATCCTGGAATCATCCATTGATCTGCCTGCAACTGCCGGATTGTGCTGATGCCGTGAGATATTGCCGTCGGCAGCAAGAGTGATCATGCAAGTACGGATCAAGATTATTTCAATCATACACCACATACAACAATGGCTGCGTTTTTCACGACCGGCTACGCGCTGGGCGAGGTTGTTTGTTGTAGCGGTAGTGGTGGGTATTCTGTCGGGATTGGCTGCCGCCGTGCTGAAGGGCGGATTGGACTGGGGTAGTCGCCACATCATCGGTACCCTCGTTGATCCCGGTCGGGCGGGGGGAGGTTCATTTCATTGGGGCTTGCTACTCCTGCCAACCCTCGGCTGTCTGGCGTCCGGGTTGATTGTCTATCGCTGGTTTCGCGAACCGTGGGGACATGGTACGGATATTCTGGTGTATGCATTTCATCACCGGGGCGGCGTGTTGCCTCTGCGCGGCCCCAGTGTAAAGGCCACCGCTGTGTTGGGGGTGATCAGTTGTGGGGGATCGGCGGGTCCGGAAGGGCCTATGGCGGCGTGGGGAGCTGCTATCGGCTCCGCAGTCGGCAAGTGGTTCGGACTGACACCACGTGAACGTCGGATCATGCTGGTCGCGGGTTGTGGAGCTGGTATCGGTGCGATTTTCCAGTGTCCTTTGGGCGGGGCGCTTTTTGCCGCCGGTGTACTGTATCGGGAGCCGGATTTTGAGACCGATGCTTTGGTACCAGCCTTCTTCGCCTCAGTTTGTGGTTATTCAACCGTTTTGTTGTGCCTAGGTCAAAGTCCGCACCTGCTGCAGCAGGTTGATCAACTGGTTTTTTCATCACCCTGGGAACTGATCCCGTATGTGCTGTTGGCACCAATCTGTGCACTGGCTTGCCTGCTGCTCAACTGGTGCTTGCAGTGGATTGAGCGGCATCTGGTTGGACGGTTGCGTAAGCGGTTACCGTTGTGGGCTATTCCGGCAGTCGGTGGGGCGTTAACCGGTTTGATCGCCTGCATTTTTCCGCAGGTCATGGACGGGCAGTATCATTTTCTGCAAAGGATACTGGATGGCGAGTTATTCACTCCGCTGGATCAACCCATGTGGCGGTGGGCGTTATTTTTCGGAGCGGTAGCGATTGCCAAGGCTCTGGCCACGGCTTGTACGGTGGGTTCGGGGGCATCGGGCGGGGTACTGGGACCGAGTGTGTTTATTGGTGGAGCAGCAGGAGCCATGGTGGGAGCTTTTGTCGAAGCGCTTGCACCTAACCTTGTTGATGTGTCCGTTCGTCAGGCGTTGATTCCGGTGGGGATGGCGGGGGTGCTGGCGGCGGCGATGCGCACACCGTTGGCGGCGATTGTGATGGTCACGGAGATGACCGGCAGCTTCGGGTTGATCACGCCATCCATGCTGGTTTGTGTCAGTGCCTATCTGCTCGGTCGGCGTTGGGGGCTGAATCACGAACAGTTGCGCAATATGTCCGCATCGCCTGCTCATGCTGGAGATGCCATTGTACACCTGCTGGAGAGCTGGTCAGTGGGTGAATTAATGCAGCGCACCTGGGAGCAGACCGTTCCGCCCTCCGCCGGTCCGGCGGAGCTTATCGCCTTGGCCAAACCAGGAACACAACCTCTCTTTGCTGTGGTTGAAAAAGGACGTTTGCTGGGGGTGATCCATTTGACTGATCTGGAGCGGGTCATGTCCGAACCGGGATTGTCCAACTGGATAATTGCTGTGGATCTGATGCAGGAACAGTATGTGTCCGTCACCTCAGAGGACGATGCCTACTATGCCATCAGTCGGATGGCCCAGGTGAAGCATTCTTCGTTACCGGTGATATCGTCCGATTACCAAGGTCGCTTTGAAGGCATGATCACACGTCACGCCATTCAACAGGCATTGCAGCAGAGGCTCGGTGATCTGCGGGAACACCTGCTGGCGGAGCATGATGCTCTGACTTTGGTTGATGAAGCCGATGATTTTCAACGGCTGGTACGCGGAATTGCCGAAGCACCGCCCTACAGATTGCTGCGCCAGACAGTGCCAATGGAAGCTTTGGGCTCCTCGTTGCGGGAATTAGATTTTCGGCGTGCTTTTGGTGTACAAGTGGTCGCTATCGAACAAGCAGATGGTACGATTGAGTGTCCGCCGAACCCGGATCATCCGCTCCTGCCCACGCAACATCTCGTAGCTCTTGAGTTACAGCATAAGGACCCGCCTCGATCCGATCCCTGAACGATTCAATGTATTTCGAACCAGGGTGCTCGCAACGTCAGTCATCGCTGGCTATCCTGATTCTCCAGATATAAACTCGTTCATGGAAGTACCCAGTTGAGATCCTGCATCAGCGCCGTCAAGGCGGCCTGATTGTAAATGTTTTGCGTATAACCGGTGTAGTAGAGTTTGGACTTCAGTCCTGCCATCGTTCCGCCGCCGGCTTCCACTGCTTTCTGCAGAAAAGTCTTGTCCCCGGTCCATTCATAAGCATAAGCCAGATTGGACCACATATAGAAGTTGTCGATTCCGCCTTCCGTTCCATCGGCCGGTAAGGCATCGCAGTACAGCGGCTGATTCAGATCGAGCGGCCCGACGGCGTGATGGATCACATATCCGCCCTGGCCCGCCGGCCAGTAGAGTGGATTTATGATCGAGTAGAAGGAATCCGTGATGATCTGTTGCAGGAGCGATTCTTCGGCAGTACCGGAATCTTCAAAGACCGTGTGATAGGTACCCATCAGGCTGCTCTGGGTCAGCACATCCTCCCAGGTCTGGCGGGCCCGGTACTTGTTATCGAAGAGTTTGCTGTAAACATTGGTGTGGATCACTCCGTTGCAGGGAATCTGGACATCGGCCAGCATGTCGACCATCAATTCAAACCAGGGTTGCGCTTCGTCACGCCATTCATCATCATTCAGCGCATAGGCCATGTTCATCGCATCCAGTCCCCAGGCCTGACCGCGACCGAAGTCCAGTCCCATCCCGGGATATTGAGCTGCAAACTGCAGGCCCGCTTTTATACTATATCCCTGAGCACCCTGATAAGCGGTATTGAAATATTGATGATATGAGAAGCGGAAGGCCTCGGCGCTCATGCGCAGGTCGTCCTTGGCCAGGGCGTCATTGCCCAGATAAACCAGCACCTTGGCATTGGTCGTATAGCGGCAATAATGCTGAAAATCGTGCGGTTGGAATTCCAGCAGTTCCGCTTCGTAGGCCGGTTGCAGACCGGCAGCGGCGGCGTAGTCCGCCTGAAATTTTGGTGCCGTCTTATAGCCGAATGGATCACCCTTGCTGCTGGGCGTCTGGAAAAATTCACCCGGAAAATATAGATTGCCTTTGCTGTCGGTTTTCAGAAACTGCGCCAGTCGAGCCGGGTGCCCATCAGCATTGTAAAGCACAATCGGCTGCCGATCAGTATGCATCCGATGGGCCAGCTGGAAATAGAGGTAACCGTCCGGATTGGCACTATAGGCCAGCTTAACACCATCATACAGCGTTATGCCTTCACCGCCGGTCATGCCGCCATAAGCAGAACCCCAGGGATGGGCCCAACCTAAATTGGGTACGTTGATGGGATACCCCATGCCACCGGATTCGACAATCTCCTGCGCCCAGGCCCAGTCACCGGATAGTTCATCCCATAATTTGGTCGCTCCATAATAATCCAGCGAGGGCAGCGTATGCTTCTGGCCGAAGTAACGGGCCGTTTCCGGATTCCACCATGAGTAGAGTTCCTGGCCTTGGTTATTGAAACCCCAGCCGGCGAATCCCAATCCTTCCTGACGTGCGTAAGCTTGAGCACTGGCCGTGGCTGATGCCGGGGCGAGGACCATGCGTCGGTGAAATTGTCCCTGGGCGCCGATGACCTGGCTGGTGCCGTCGTCGTTGGGTTTGACTAGGGGAATAGCCTTGAGATTCTGGTAAGTCCACGGCGCGCCCAGTTGCGGGTCGGTCACATCCAGGTGGGCATTCCAGTTGGCGGGCACAATCAGGTAGAGATCGAGGAAGTACATTTTACCCAGTGGATCATCAATAGTCGTCGTCGTGTCGGCACCGCTGGGGCCATTGTTGAAGCGCAAATCGAGCAGCACCACGTTTTCATTCAGATAAGCAGTCATGTAGGCATGGACACCGAACAGATGAGGCAGCGTGGCGGTCGGTCCGCTCTTGGGTTGAATCGGCAGCATCGTGCCATAGGAACAGATTTGTATGGCGGTTGATCCTTGGCGAAGAACCTGAAACTCATTGTTCTGATGGAGCAGGTCCAGGAGGTAGACATTACCGAAGATATCCCGGGCGGACACCATCAATTTACCCGGATTGCCGGCCAGATGGGCCACCGCGTCCGTCAGCTTCATAGCCGGTTCATCGTGTGGAGCCAGCACCACGTCATAATCGATCATCTCACCCGCCGCCACTCCTGACGGCCGCGGGACACGGGCGAGAATTTCCACGACATCTGCATCCACTCCCGCACCGGGCCGGCGCGTCACGACCTCGGTTTGTGCGGGGATCAGCGATCCATTTGCCAGCTGAATGCTGAATGGAGACTGCTTGTCCGGTCGCGGGAACGTGCCCGCCGGTACTGGAATCGTGCCGCGTAAGATAAACTCATTCAATTCCGGGGCGGGCAGTTGCAGCCGGGCCAACACTTCAGCAGAGGGTGGTGGAGGGGGTGGCGGGGTGGTCGGTTTACCACGCTGGCCCCACACCGGCACAGCCCATAGCAGCAAAGTCACGCAGAAGATCAGTAACAGAAATCGATGCGGGTGGTGTGGCCAATAATAACCAGATTCATCCTGCGCGAGCGCATCGTGACCCCGTTGAATCGTCATAGTCTCTCACCCTCCCAGGTGCTGGCGTAAGTGCCGCCGAAACCCTGACCGTGCGAAAAACCCTGTTCAGAATTCGCGCCCGGTCAAAATTGACTTCAATCGCTGGGCTTGGTGAGCTGTCCGAAAGTGAAATGATGGAATCGACCAGCCACACCCCGCCGTGTCCAGATTCCAATCTACAATTTTGCCTCTTCAGACTGCAAACTAAATATGGATAATCTAATCAGAACCGATCCGGCAGCGATGAAATTGAGCATTAACGGACGCCGGAGATTAAAACGTCTCTAATGATACACAGGGTTGATGATTGGATAATATGCCAAAATATGCATAGGAGAGTGCATGACTCCGATTAAACTGGAACAGGTTCCCGGCCAATACGCAGTCGCTCGCTCGGCAACACGCGAGCCCTGGTATTTTCCAGCAGATGCAAATTCTTTTTTCTCGCTGACTCGTACTGCAGATGAGTTGTCCGTTGTATGTAGTGAAGAACAGCTGCCCGCCGGTGTGCTGGCGGAACGTGGCTTCTGCCTTTTTCGAGTCAGCGGGGTGCTCGATTTCTCGTTGGTGGGTGTGGTGGCGGGTTTGACGGCGGCGCTTAAGGCGGCAAGAATCAGCGTATTGGTCATCGGTACGTTTGACACCGATTATCTGCTGGTCCGTGAGAATCAGCGGGCGGCTGCGGTCCAGGCCTGGAATTCCGCCGGTTACCCGGTGCAATAGGCACGCACAATTGGAAAATACCTGCACCGGCGGTGGGTCAGGCGGTTTCACGTTCGAGCAGTTGAGGAACGTTTTCTTCGGTGGTTTCCAGTCCGGTGAGGAATTGCAGTTCCGACATGGTCTGTTCGGTCTGGGCCATGTGGCTGACGATCTGATCCACCTGGCCGCTGATGAACTCCGGCTCCTGCCGGTTGATAGCCTGTTCGCTGATCGAACGGATTTTATTCTCCAAGCTCTCCAGCTCCAATCCGACCAGTTCGAAATTGTCACGGGCCTGACGGAAATTGGTCAGCCGGTTTTGCGATGTAGTCAGATTATCCTCCAGCACCTTGCGAAATTTCTGCTTGTGCAGCTCGGATGTTTCGGTAGGGATTTCCTTCAGTCGCTGCTGGGTGGTGATGATGTCGTTTTCGATCTTCCGTTCATCGGTTTTGCTCAAAAACTGTTCGAGCGAATAGCGGGTGTAAAGCAGCCGGAGATAAAACCAGAGCAGGCGATCCAGGCCGGCGAGGTGCATTTCTTCCAGGGGTGCGGGCGGGGAACTGAACGCGTGCGGGTCACGCAAGGCCCGGGTTAACTGCCGCAATTCGCGACAACGTTCGCGCAGACTGTCAAAACGCTGCACCATAGCCTGCGGCAACGCATCGAGGATGCGCTCGACCATTTCCTGCAGCAGGGAGATTCGGCCGGCGGGTGCGGAATCCAGACCGCGGCGTTGCTGTGCCTCCTGAGCTTCGACGTAAGATTGAAATTTCGGATGGCTGCCCAGCAGTCCCAGAAATGTCACCTCGCCCGCCACCACGATCGGCGCCCAGATATCGAAACGCCCGCTGAGCAGGGCAAACCCCATCCCACCCAGAAATAAGAGCAGGTTCCAGCGGTTCTTGAAAGCCACCTTGATATATTTCAACAATCCCACGATGGAATTCCGTTCTCACTTCGCCAGCCCGCGAGGGCGCTAAGCCCACCGCTTCTTGAGTAAAATCAGAGTTGTAGTTTTACTCTGGCCGATGATTTTCTTCCAGTTGGGCGATCAGGTCGCGGATATAGCCGACCGTTTCCTGAAATCGCGGATCCCGCTGCATATCTTTCGACGGCTTGTTGGACGGTTCGATCTCTAGTTCCCGCAGGATCGTCCCCGGCGAATTACTCATCACGTAGATTCGGTCGCCCAGAAAAACCGCTTCCTCGATCGAATGGGTGATAAAAAAGACAGTGGCTTGCACTTCCCGCCACAGTCGCAGCAGCAGGTCCTGCATATTCATACGGGTTTGCGGATCGAGAGCCCCGAAGGGTTCATCCATAAGCATAATGCGCGGTTTGAGGATCAGGCTGCGGGCAATGGCTACGCGCTGGCGCATGCCGCCGGAAAGCTGATGCGGGTATTTATTCTGATCCACAACGACGTTCAAGCCTACCCGCTCGATCCACTGCCGGCCCAGTTCATCGCGAACTTTTCGCGGAACGCCCAGACATTCCAATCCGAAAGTGACGTTATCGAGTACCGAGCGGTGATCAAAGCTGGTGTAATCCTGAAAAACCATGCCACGATCGGAGCCGGGACCGATCACCGGCTGACCCAGCACATGTACTGCTCCGCTGGTGGTGGGGTGTTGGGGTTCCAGCCCGGCGATCAGCCGCAGGATCGTGCTCTTGCCGCAGCCGCTGGGCCCCAGCACACAGACAAATTCGCCTTTATCCGGTAAATCCTCAACCACAAAATTCACGTCACGAATGGCGGTAAATTGATTGGCCTGACCGGGAAAGTAAGTTTTAGTGACTTGCCGAAATTCCACCACCGGCGGGTTGGCCAGCACACTGGCCGGTCGCACTTCGTTCAGTTCCGCACCCATACCGATCGGCTTTTTCGGCAGCAGCGGATAGGGGGGCATGGGCGGCAGTGATGTGGTACTCATGCGGATTTATCCTGGCGGGGAACTGCCGCTGCGGTGGGCATCAGCCGTGCCGCCGCAGGATGCGGTTTGAAGAACAGCGCCTTGAGTGATTCCCACCGATGAACGACCAGTCGCAGTCCGTGATGCAGCCAGCCTCCACCGCCATAACGATAGGGGAATAACTGAACCTGCATCCAGTAAAGCAGCCGATCGATGGCCAGCGCCACCAGTGGGATGATCATCAGCACCAGCAGAATATGTTCCTTCAGTCCGCGGCGCTGGGACATGATAATAATATCACCCAACCCGCCCGATTCAGTACCGATCTTAACCAATTCCGCCAGCATAATGTATCCAAATGCCAAGCCGAACAGCAGCCGCAGCGAATTGAAAATATCCGGCATGGCCAATGGCACCAGCACCTTGATGATCGTCTGCCAGCGCCCCGAACCCAGTGTATAAGCGGTGTCAATATAGCGTTCATGCACATCCTGAATGGCACGCGATGAATCCGAGATGATGAAGGCCACGCAGGCGATGAAAATGAACATCACTTTCTGCAATTCACCAATTCCGAACAGCGAAAAGGTCAGCGGGATCAGTGCGGCGATGGGGATATTGCGGCCGAAGATGGTGATCGGCGACATGAACGCCTGAGCGAACGAAAAACAACCGCAAAACATACCCAACGGCACGCCGATGAGAGTCGCCAACCCGAATCCATAAACGACCCGCTTCAGACTGGCCCAGATGTTGCGCGTCAAAGCCCGGTCAAACCACAAACTCTTAAAGGTGGCGATAGTCTCCGCCGGGCTGGGCAGCACTGATGGCCTAATCAGACGTGCTTCTGCTTCGCCGCGAGTTGCGAACCACCATAAACTCATTACCAGGGTGACACAGGCGATGCCGATGGCCAGCGAAGCCCACCAGGGTAAGCCCCGCCGCAGGGTCCACATTTTCCGCCACAGCGAGAACTGCACTTCCTGCCGGCTGACGGGGGGAGCGGCTGGTGACGTGGGTTGTGTAGCCGGTTGCTCGTTCACTGCTTCTCCGCCGGATAGATTTTGACCTCCACGCGACGATTCTTGGCATGGTTGTCGGGATCGTTCGAGTCCGCCGGTTTGTCCCAGCCCATGCCCTCCACGGCAAACTGATTGGGATCGAGCTTGTACTTTTGCACCAGCGCTTCCTTGACGGCGTTGGCCCGGTGGAGCGAGAGTTCCTTCACCAGGCTGGCGGGCACCTGTCCGCGCATCGAGCCATCCGTGTGGCCTTGAATGATGATCCGTGCCGCACCGAACTGACCGGTCAGCTTGGCGATATCTTCCAGCACAAAATCCACGTTGGGGTCATACAGCTCTTCAACATCCTTGCCGTCCACTTTCTTGGACACCTTTTTGGTCAGGTCCCAGCTGTTGGGGAAGAAGTGGATGTAAGCGGTGTTGGTGAGAATTTCCTCCTCAGCCTTGATCGTTACCGCCGAGCTGGGTGCAAACTGCATCTTGTACTCATCCTTCTGCGATGAATATTTCGCTTCGGCGCCCAGTTTGGTGATGATCGAAAAATCCATCACCTGGTCGAAGGGCACCGGCTGATGAGTGATCGAACCAATGCGGCGATAGAGATAATAGGCCTGATTCCAGACGCGCTCAAAGTTGGCCGGATTGTTCTGATTGACGAAGAACTCGAAATTCTCCGCCCAGTTGGTGCTGTGGGCGTCGCCGAACATCGCCAGCGTATCACTCGCCGGAATGTTATAGCCGGCGGCCATCAGTTCGGCAGCGTGCTGCCTTTTGGTCTGATCCTTCAGATCGATCATGGCATCAAAGATACCGCGCACCAGGGCTTCGATAATGGCGGGGTGGTCTTTGGCGAAGTCGGCCCGGGCGAACCACACATCGGCGATCAGTTTGTTGGCAGTGGCCGTCGTGACCAGCAGGCGGTTGCCCTTGACTTTTTCGAGGTTGTAAATATCCGGCGCCCAGGAAACCGCCGCCGCAATATCCTTCTGGGCGTTAAATGCGGCTGCCGCCTGAAAGGCATCTTCGGTGTAGACCCACTGGACTTCCGTCGGTTGCAGTCCGCCCGCCACCAGCATGTTCAGTGCGAAATATTGCGACGGAGAATTCTGCGCCAGTGCAATTTTTTTGCCGCGCAGGTCGGCCACGGTTTTGATATTTTCCCGGACCGCAATCCCGTCACCGCCGTTGGACCAGTCCACCTGCTGATAAATGCGGGGCATGACCCGGCTGTCGCGCGGCTTACCGGAGGAATCGACAAAGCCTTCCATGAACAGGGGCACCATGTCGAGCGTGGCCCAGCCGATGTGCAAGTCACCGGCGGCGTAGGCGTCGCGCATGGCCACCGGGTTGTCGATCAATACCAGCTCGACTTTGAATTCTTTTCCATCGGCCGTTTTCCAGACTTTGCCCGCCTTGAAACCTTCGTTGGCCAGGATGATCGGTGCCCAGCCGGCCCAGACGTTCAGGGCGAAGCGGACCGTGTTATTTTCCATCGGTTTGTAGCCGCTGGTCCCCTTGACCGCCGGCAGCCGTTCGGAAGGAACAAAATTGTATTCCTTGACGGTAGTGATGCCGGTCGGGTTGCTGGAATCTTCCGCCGGCTGTTCGCCGCTGCTGTCCGCTTTAGGCTGCGCGGTGTTGTTATTGGCCGGTGTCTGATTGGCAATCGGTTCCGTGGAGGTGCCGCCTTCCTTGGCCTTGGGGGCGAAGATGTCGCTGCGATAAACGGCAAAACCGATCAGTCCGAGCACGACGACGGCCAGCACTGCGAAAAAGGGTGCTTTGGGTTGTCCGGGCATGAGTAAACTCCTCTTTACGATTAGGGTTGGTGCTCAGTATATGTTAAACGACCGGCACCGACTACGGATGACTAATTACTGGATTCCACCTGGGCTTCAGCCAGAATCTGCTTTTCATAAATATAGGACAATTGTTGCTGCAGTATCGCACCGCTGGCTGCTTCGACCACATGGCCGCTGACCTCCGGTACAAAGCTGAAATAACGGGCAGAGATATCAAAGGCGATGAAGTGCAACTCCACCTCACCACCCGTTTGCTGGTAAAGTTGTCGGGCCACTCGCGCTGGCGCCGGGCCGGAAGTGTTCTCGCCATCCGTGATGCAGATGATATGTTTACGGACGCAGCCCGACTGGTACAGGGCCTCGTAACCACTCTGCAAAGCCAGGCCGATGGCGGTTCCACCTGCCGGACGGGGCACCTGCGCGAGAATCTGGTTGGTTTCCACACCACTGAATTCCTGCAAGGCATATTGAGTGGTAACCGCGCTGGAAAATGTGCTTAAACCCACCAGCAGCACTTTATCCGGATGGGATTTTTGCCAGGTGGCGGTATAGTCGAATATCTGCTTCAATGCCTGGCGGGCGAATTCTGATTTGGCACCCTGCTCGCCGCCGGCGGCTGACACGCTGTTTTCCATGCTGCCGGAAGTATCCAGTAATATCATCACCGCCGTGCATAACCGCTGCTCGGCCTGCGGCAGGTCAATTTGTTTCGGTGAAGCGGCCGTCTGGGCGGTGGGTGTCTGGCGGCTGGTGTTGGAATTCGTGGAGGGAGTGTTTCTGCGAGAGGAGCGCGACACGATCAGAATGATAATAATAAAGATGATGACCCCGATCGGCTTGCCGGAGCGGCGCGAGTTACGGGAAAACAGGATCATGCTCATGATGCTCCTTCGAATAGCAGCGGTCATCGACCGCCGATATTCATTATGCGCCGTTCTGCATGAGGGGGCGATTATAACCCGCCGCTGATTTTCTAAACCGGCCCACACCGGGCTGAAACAGCGCTTTATCCGCGGAATTTGACCTTCGGCCGATTACGGTGCATCTCGTGCAGCAGCCGCATGATGTCGTAAGCGGTGATCTCGCACAATAGCCGGGTGATCAGGGCGTGCTGCTCATCATCCAGCAGCGGTTCAATCTGTTTCATCAGTTGAACCAGCTGCTTCTCCTGACCGGCCACTTCGCTCTCATCCACCACCCCGTCCGCCATGGCGGCGATGAATGAACTGAGTTGCCGGGTGTAACCGTCGATCAACGGCTTGTCGGTTTTGGGAGACAGCCAGCTGACCCGCTTACCCTTTTTCGCTGCCGGCTTGGCGGCGGGTTTGCTCCGGGCAGCGGGCTTCGTGCTCTTCTTCATCACCTTTTTGGTTTTCTTCTTCATCGAAAATATCCTGATTATTCGTGGTCTAGAACTTACCCGCGCGCTGGTGCTCGCGGCTCTGTAGGTTAACCTGCTTCTTCGATGATCTGGCGAAGCGCGGTCAGCCGCTGCTGCAATTCGGCACGACCGTTGGGCTTTCTGATCATTTCCTGCCAATGCGCCGGCAGAAAATTCAATTGCGTACAATCCAGCACCGCCGCCAGCTCCTGCAGCTCTTTTTCCAGTCCCTGAACCGAGGGCAAAAATTCACGGGTAGCCTGCTGAACATACTCGCTGCTGACGGCAGTCTGGCCAGCAGTAAGTGCCAGCCGCTGGGCGATCAGGGCGACGCTTTCGATGTCCGCACCGCTGAGTTGCAGATCGGTGGTGAACTGCGGAACCATCCCGCCGGTAAAGGCGATTTTATTTTTCCTGGCCATCACTTCGAACATCGTCTGGCGCTCCGCGGCGGATTGGGGATAAAAGAGGGGGATATGCACTTCCGCCCGGCCTTGGCGCTTCAGATCAATCGGCAGCAGGTCGGGTCGGCAGGTCAGCAGCATCCAGAGAATTTTTCCGCGATAGCGCGTATCGCCCATCTGGCTGGCGATCATGGAAAAGACCCGGCTGCTGGTGCCGCTGTCCCCTTCGCTCGAGCGATTGCCGAGGGCGGCGTCGGCTTCGTCAATAATGACCATCACCGGTCCAAGCGAACGCAGAACGTTGAGCACCTGTTCCAGGTTGCCCTCCGTCTCGCCGACATATTTGGAGCGGAAATTGCGCAGTTTGATGCAGGGGATGCCGATCGATCCGGCATAACATTCCGCCAGAAACGTCTTGCCGGTACCGACCGGACCACTGAGCAGATAACCCATCGGGGCGGCCTGCAGGTGGTCTTGCAGCAGCAGGCGGGCATCTTCCTGCAGACGTGCTTTGGCTGAATCCTGTCCCACCACCAGATCGAGCGTGTAGTTCGGCTCGACAAATTCGACCAGCCCGTGACACTGGCGTTCGATCAGCTCTTTCTTCAGGCGTTTGAACTGCTGCTCGGTGATGCGTTGCTGGTTACGCTGGGCCTGGGCGAGGACGACGTTGAGATTGATCAGATTCAGACCAGCGGACAGTTCGGCGAGTTGGCCCACCGTAAAATCCGCCCATTGCGCAAAATCCTGTTGTGGTGTCAACGATTGGCAGAATCCTTCGCGCGCGGCTCGATCGGGTAGCGGTATCTCCAGCGTCGCCACGTAGGGATTCTGCACCAGTCGCGGGTTGAGGTCGGCCAGTTTATCCGCAATCAGGATCACCGCCATGTTGAGCCGTTTGATGTAGGGGTTTTGCGCCCAGCTCAGCAGACGAATCAGATTGGCGCTCTGGTTACGAGCCAGGGTGCTCAGATCGGCGGCGGGGGTGAGGTATTGGGCGTAATCCAGCACGATGGCCATACGCTTTTGCCGGTTGGCGTCATCTTCCAGCAGATTGCGTTCAATAAGCCGATCCAGCAGCAATAGCGCACTCTCCGGATCGCGTGGCCAGGCGCCGGGTTCGCCCAGGCGCGCGGCCAGATATTGCATCATGGGTTGCAACCGCGAGCCATCGCTGCCTGCCAAGGCCCGCAATCCGCGGCCCAGATCATATTGCACCACGATATCCCAGCGGCCGAAAATCTGATTGGCCAGAAACTCGGCCAGGTTGCAATAGGCCGGTTCCTCTCCCGGAGCGTTGGCAACCAGGTCATGCACATTACCATGCAGTACGAAGACGCAGGTGGTTCCGGAGAAATATAGATCAGCCAACTCCCGGGCCCAGGATGGATACCAACCAGGCAACGGGGTGCTGAGCATGGGCATGGTGGTGGTCGTGGTCATGTGCTTTGGGTCTGTTTCGTTTTGGGACCGAGGTCCTTGGTGGTTTCCGGAACGACGGCGGTTTCCGGCGTCACCAGGCCCAGCTGTACTTCAAAATCGCGCAAGGCCTGGTCGGCGAGCGCCTTTTCCATGGCCTGTTCGCGCTGCACATCGACCACGCCATCGGTGGACATATCGGCGGCGACGCGCACCTTGGCCCGGTTCAGGCTGATCTTCTCCTGAATGACGTTTTCAATCTGTCCGAA
This sequence comes from Phycisphaerae bacterium, assembly GCA_022072405.1. Taxonomy (GTDB): domain Bacteria; phylum Planctomycetota; class Phycisphaerae; order UBA1845; family CAIVHJ01; genus JAJVHX01. The sequence goes on from JAJVHX010000004.1 coordinate 79,532, forward strand.
ATCGGTGGTGATATTGAAGTCGAAGGAATTGGCCAGTTTGGCCATCTCTGCTTCCGCCTTGCTCATCTTCAGGTCGGCATCATATTGAGCGATCTTCTCCCTGACTTTCTGCAACTTGCCGGCGGCGTGCTTGATCTTGGTGAGATTATTGCCATAGGCTTCCTCGTGCATCTTGAGTTGCCCTTCGTTCTCCGCCAGTGATTCCTTAGCCTTGTTCAACTCGAGGGCGAACTTCGCCGCCGAGTCACGATCGCCCGCCTGCAGATAGGCTTTGACCTTGGCTTCCAGATTCCGCACGTGGCTGCGATCACGCGTTACCTGCGTCGTCACCCGCTCCACCAGCGCCCGATACTGCTCCAGCCCTTCACGTCCCTCCTTGAGCTGGTTCACCGCGACATCATATTCATATTGCATCTGGGCAATGGGGTCGGCCGTCCAGAACAGATTGGCCAGTTTGTTGATCTGAGCCTTCAATGCATGCCAGAATTTTCCGAGGATCATTTTGCACCTGCCTTTTTATGGATGTGTCAGTAGGGACTATAAATGACTCACCCCAGATAATCAAAGGAGACGGCATCCGCTTTTATAAGTGCGCCGCAGCAGTTGTATCTGCATGGTAGGCAAGTGTATGCGCGAAGGAGTGCATTTGTCGATTATAAGTGTCAGCCAATTCTGGAATCAGTCGCGCTCAGGCCAGGTGGGTCTGCAGCCGGTCGCGGATAGTGCTGGGGTCCGCCGCGGTGGATGAATTCAGGCTGGTGAGAATGTCCTGAATGATCTGCTTGGCGTCGGCCAGGGAATGATCATGCAGAAAACCATCGAAGATATGTTCACCGGAGAGCGCCCGATTAATCTCCGCATGCTTATTATGTTCATCGAGCTCGGTGAAATAGACCACCCGATAACGGCGATCACCACCCCCCTCGCGATAAATTTCAAACATGGTTTTATCAGCGATCATAAACTCACCGCCAAACGAATGACTTCATTCCCGGACAGGGGGTCAGTTTATCATACGGTCACCAGTTGGCCAATCTCCTCCCGCAGTTGTTGTTCATACTCGTGCAGTTGCCGCTCAATCTCAGAACGTTTGGCGGACTGATCGGCCAGTTTTTCACGATATCGACTGAGGAAGTAGTTGATCGTTTCCAGCCGGATTTTGATGCTGCCGGTCGGTTTGTTTTCGTCAATATCCTTGAAGCAGAAGTAGGGCGTGCCGCTGTTTTCGATGATCTCCTCGATAACGGAGTAGATCGGAGCATCGTGGCCGCACTTGAAACTGGAAAGTTCCAGCGCCACCAGGTTGGGATGACGGGCGGTATATTTGGCCGCCCAGATCTTACGCGAGGTGTTCTCACTGTAGGAATTTTTCCAGACATCCTCAATGCTGCAATTATCGGCGAAATCTCCCCGACGAACTTCATCGCCGAATAGACGCTCCAGAATATCCGCATCAATCGGCAGGGTATCCTGCGTAAAGACCGGGTAGCCGAGTTTCTGCAGCTCATCCAGAATCTCGTGGTTCAGTCCCGGATCATTATGGTAGGGCCGGGCGAGCAGTACGATGCCGATCTTCTGGTCGCGTTCCAACTGTTCGAGGATGGCGCGGGCTTCACTTCGGCGGGCGGCGTCATATTCTTCCAAGGCCTTGAGTCCCTGCAGCACCGCCCGGCGCGATTCCTCTTCGGTCAGTCCCAGTTCATCCCCCCAGTCGAGGAACATCTGCCGTGCGCACAGGTTCGGCCGGTCGATATTCAGAAAGGTTTTCTTGAACACGATCTGGTTTTCCGCGAACAGATCATGTTCCTTGGTGAAAGCGGCGTGGACCGATTCCGTGGTGCCGACCACCGTGGGGCAGGCCCGCGAAGCCTGCACACCCTTCAGCCAGGTGGGGAACGAATCCACCATCGGAAAGAAGATGTGGGTCAGCGGCTCCTTGTGATGTTTTTCATAGATCAGGTTGTGGACGTGCGGGATGCCCACCTTACTGGGAAAGCAGGGGTCAATTGCGCCGCGCTTGGCGCCCGCCTTATAAAGTTCTTCGCTGGTATAGTCGGAAAAAACGATCTGCTTGGCGTCCAGTCCCAGTGACTGGAAGAACCCCATGAAGAAGGGCGTGTGACTGTACATATTGAGCACCCGGGGGATGCCGATGCGCAGTTCCGTGCGGCGGGCGATGCGGGCGGCCCGTTCCTCGATCTTCTGGCGATTCAGAAAATTCATGATCGTCACGCGCGGCGGTTCGTCCGCCACCGCTTCCACCTTGACCGGTTTGAACACTTCGCGCGACGAGATATCGACCATATTGGGGTTGGCTTTTTTCATGGCGTCGAGACCCTTCTTGATCTCGCGCATGTCGGCGACATCCTCCACCGTGCCTTTTTCGCAGGTGGCGATGATCAGCCGTTGCTCGCCGACGAAGAGCGGCACCTTGGTGTTTTTCTCCTGAACCGGGAAAGGTTGCGCCGGTTCGTTCTGGCGGACGCGGACCGCGTGGCCTGCTTCAGGCCCCTGCTTGAGCACCATGCTGCTCAGGTCCAGCGTCGGTTTTTTCTCGGCATCGGTGCGTACATCGATGAAGGTGCGCAGACATTTATTTTTGCAGAAATAGCAGCGGGTCTCTTCGCTGCGAGTGGTGCGATACATGATCCGTTGCACCGCCGCCAGACCGATGAAGCTGGTGCGGTGGCCTCTCTCGGCCCACATCCGCTGGGCTTCCAGTCCGCAGCCGATCGCCCCCGCTTCACCGCAATGGGGATGAACGATCACCTCGGGAGTGACTCCGGATCCCACAAAGCGTGATTCGATGAAATCCACCTGTGATTTGACGGCGGCGAGGTTGTGCTGCGTACCGCCCTGGAGCAGGAACTTGGTGCCCAGTTTGGCGAGGTTGGGAATCTGTGAGACATAGAGCCAGATATTTTTGGGCAGCACCGCCGCCAGTCCAGCCATGATCTCGTTCGGCTGCCAGCCCTGACGCTGAAAATCAACGATATCCGACTGCATGAAAACCGCACATCCATAACCGAACTCCGGCATGGCTTCGGCGCTGAAGGCGAGATCGGCGTAGTCAGTCACTTTGTAGCCGAAGGTCTGGGCGGTCGATTGCAGGAAATAGCCGTTACCCGCGCTGCATTGGGTATTGAGTTTGAAATCTTTCACCTGGCCATGCTTGAGCATGATCAGCTTGATATCCTGCCCGCCGACATCGACGATCACGTCCGTACCCGGGAAGAAGTGCAGACCGCTCTGCGTGTGGGCCACCGTCTCTACCAGGGCCACATCAGCTTGCAGCACATCCTTGAGGATATCTTTCGCATAACCGGTGGTGCCCACGCCGAGCACGTCCAGCGTGCAACCCTGATCGGTAATCTGCTTTTCCAGCAGTGCGAAGATGTCCATTGTATCTTCGATGGGATTGCCTTTGGAGAGCTGATACGCTTTGGCGATAACCCGCCGCTGCTTATCCACCAGCACGCCCTTGGTCGAGGTTGATCCACCATCGATGCCGATGAATGCTTCGATATGCGTGCCGGCGGGGAAGGGGACCGGCGTCCACTGGTGGGGCAGATAGCGCTGCCGGAAATGTTCGAGATCGTCAGCATCGCGGCTCAGACCGCGCGATCCCGCCGCCTTTTTCTCCTCACCGCGCCCGACCTCCAGATACCAGCGCAGCTCATCCAGGCCGCGATAAACACCCAGATTAGTATTGTCTTCCACTTCGCTCTTGCCGAATTCCACCGCCCCCAGTGCGGCGAAATACTGGGCGTTGTCGGGCACGATGATCAATTCTTCAACGCTCTTGCCCGGCGGAAGTTCAACTTTACGTTCTTCCCAGATGATGGGAATATTGTGTCGCCAGCAATCCTGCATACCTTTGATATAGGTATTGGGTCCGCCCAAGAGTAGCACGACCGGTCGCAGGGTGTGCCCGCGGGTCAGCACGGAGAGGTTCTGCATCACGATCGATTCAAACAGCGAAGCCATCAGTTCGTCCGCTGGAATGCCCTGTTTCTGCAGACCGTTGATGTCAGTCTCGGCAAAAACGCCGCACTTGCCCGCCACCGGATGGAGGCGGATATCGAAATAACCCATCTGGCTGAGCTGCGTGGCGGGGATCTTCAGCTTGGCGTTGATCTTGTCGATAACCGCCCCGGTGCCGCCGGCGCACTTGTCGTTCATCGAGGGGATTTTTTTCTTCTTGCCGGTTTCCTCATCGGGTTTGAAGACGATGATTTTGGCATCCTGGCCGCCCAGCTCGATGACGGATTGCACCTGCGGATAGAGTTTTTCGACGGCCAGACTGACGGCGTTTACTTCCTGCACAAACTGGGCGCCGATACGCCGACCGATCGACGTGCCGCCCGAACCGGTCATGAATATCCGAAAGGCATTCTGCGGCACATCGGGAAGCTGCTGCTGCATCGCCGTCAGCATGTCGAGACATTTTTCGGGCTGCTTGGTGTCGTGACGCTGATAATCCTTGGCCAGAATCTGATCAGTGATCGGATCGACCACCACATACTTCACGGTGGTTGAACCGACGTCGAGACCCACCATCAGACCCTGAGGATATTGATCGGTGCCGGCGAACTCGACGTTCTGCTGAGCCGGGCGAGTTTTTTCCAGCTTGAGCGTCCCGAGATTGAGTTGAATCACTTTCGGTTCTTCGGCAGCTCCTGATCCACAGCCGCCGCTGCTGCAACCGCCCCCGGAACCGCTCTTCATCAACGGCAGACTTTTTGACTTGGAATTCTCAAACGATTCGTTATGTGCAATCACAAAATACATCCTCATTAAAAGTCGTCAATTTATGGGTGGCTTGGTCAGCCCATCGCCCATCATCAGTTGCGGCGCACAGCGACGTCCGCTGCCTGCTGTTGTTAGACTGCCGGCTTCTAGCCACGAACCGCCGCCTCGATCACGGCGATGTTTATTTTTTTCATCGTCATCATGGCATCGAACGCCCGCTTGGCGGCGGCGAGATCCGGGCTGGTATATGCCCGGGTCAGCGCGATTGGCGTAATTTGCCAGGAGACGCCCCACTTGTCTTTGCACCAACCGCACTCGCTCTCCTGGCCACCGTTGTCGACGATCGCGCTCCAATATCGATCGGTCTCAGCCTGATCTTTCGTGGCAACCTGGAACGAAAACGCTTCATTTTGCTTGAACGCGGGCCCACCGTTCAGCCCCAGGCAGGGAATGCCCATCACGGTGAACTCGACTGTCAATACGTCCCCTTGCTTGCCCGACGGATAGTCGCCCGGCGCGCGATGCACCGGGCCGACGAACGAATCGGGAAAGGTTTTGGCATAGAATCGCGCCGCCGCCTCGGCATCGCGTTCATACCAAAGACAAACCGTGTTCTTTGCGAACGACGTCATGATGGTTCTCCATCACACATAGAAGTCGAATCTGAGCCGTTCCGGGATGAAGTCATCGATTCCTCATCGGCAGTCTAACCGTGGTTAGCAGAACCGGTTAGTTCTTTTACCTGACCCTGGACACGGGTTTCTTCTTTTTTCATCTGCTCGCTGACCTGCAGGATGAATTGAGCCGCTTTACCGGCGATACCCTCGTGGTGACCCAGGTTTTGAACCGGTCGGCGCAGCTCCGGTCGCCGAGCCACATAGGAACGAATCTGCTCCAGGGTGTAGCCGCTGCGCTCGACCGCCTGGTGGAATTCTTCTTTGCACTTGGCCTTGGCTTCACCCAAAGCCATCTGCACCCGCGAGTGGGCGTTGATGTCGCCCTCGCCGGAGGTTTCAATCGGAATATAGATCATGTCGGGGAAATGGTTGATCACCGCCGCCTGGGCCCCGTCCGATTGCGTACTGGGCATGCAACCGAACGGCTTTAAGCTCAGCACCATGTGGCAATAACCCTTGCTGGTGTAGTAGATATTTTTGGCGACTTCGAGATGGCCTTCACCGCCGGCCGAGCGGGCGTTGTAATAGGGATGACCCATCCGCTGCAATTCGAGCTGGTCGATCTGAGCATGGGTCGTTCCGCCCAGCGCGTCGCGCAAGCGATTGTATTCTCGCAGAATGATTTTTTTGGCCAGTTCCAGCGTGAACATTTTTTTGCGATAGGCGAACTCATGAGTGAGGCGCTGCTTGAGATTCCAGGTGGGAATCGGCTGATCATTCACCAGACCGCGACTATCACCGGCATACATCCGCGCCTGATTGAGCAGATAAAGAATCCAGGTCGTCACCGGTTCGACCAGCACTTCCGCTCCCTGTCCTTCGAGGAAGGGGAACATGCGGAAGTTGCCGTCGCCTTCGGTGGTCTGGGCCCAGAATTCACCGGTTACCTTGACAATCGGCTTGGGGCGGGTGAAATCCACTTCGATCTCGCTCTGGATCAGCTCCAGACATTCGCGCAGTCCGTCAATGAAATAGTCGCTGCGCAGTTGATCGAGGAATTTTTCCGCGTCGTTGGCATTGGCCACCGGGGCGACCTTGGCCATCAGGTGGGCCACAAAGCCGCCGGTGATCTCGTTATAGTTTTTTTGTCGGATGAGTTTCTGCATGATGACCATGCAGCGGGCGAACACGGCGTCGGTCTGCCCCGGAACCACTTCGTACGGCCGAATCTGGTAAGCCAGCTCGTTGAGCAGATCGCCGATAAAGATGGCATTGAGAATGGTCAGGAAAAAGTTGAGGTCCATTTCCAGGCCGGCTTCAACGCTGGCCTGATCCAACCCGCCCTTCTGCTGGAAGAGCATCACCCGGAAACCGTCAAAACCACTGTTCCGCAGTGCTAATCGATATTCCGCCTCGTACATCCCGAAGCGGCAAGGCCCGCAGGCCCCCGCGGTCAGGAAAACGTAATTACTGAGAATCTGCTCGGTGGGCAGCCCCTGCTTGTCGCGCAGGTCCTTGAGGTAATTCACCAGCGCCCCAACCGTGAAGTAGGTCGGATTGCACTGCCCATTGTTGCCATATTCCTTGCCGGCTTGAAAATCCGCTTTGACCGGCGTGGGAACCAGCGCAATCTTGTAACCCAAGCCTTCCAGTCCGGCGTGGATCATTTCCTCGTGGCGCGTAGTCAAGCCGCCCAGGAGAATCGTCACCTGCTCACGTTCGGATTTGGTGAAGGCTCGTTCGGTGGGGCGGCGGAAGTGCTGTACTTCATCGCGCTGCAGACCCGCCTGCCGTAACAGACGCTCACGTTCCTGGGCTACTTGACGCTGAATGTCCTGCTCGTCCTGAACCACGGGTAATGAGGGCATAGCAATAAATCCTCTCACTGATGATTGGGTTACTGATGGTTGTTCATCGTTGGTGTATACCTTCAACCAAGACGATCAATTATGCAATACAAAAATAGTGCTATTTAATAATAATCAGTCCATAAATAAAACGGACTGATTCAGATAAGAGAGGTGGTTTATCGAGGATTAGTCTGGCCATAGGTTTAAAATAGTAGTAGACGAATATTATTTATCTGTTTTTCTCTGCGTGATAGTCCCATGACAGATTATGGTATTACCCCAAGATGGGTGATGCGATGCAACTATCCATCAACCCGGATAGGGTGATGGCTCTAATTCTTAGACCATGAATGATTTTCGAATGGCGCTGCATGACCTTCCGTGACATACATTGCGCCGAAGGCAGGAGTCCAGGGCGTGGGTATTCCGGTAATTTCTGTCAGCGTGATGGACCGCTGATTTTTCTTTAATTGATAGACATCATAACTGTCGATCCGGGTGACACGTTCATAATGGTTGGTGACGTAAGTGAAAAACAAATCCATTTCCTGCAGCGGGGGAGCGCGCATGATGGAGTCGGAATTTTGCCAGGACCACTGGGACCGTCGTACCGGATCGAGCGGCGGCTGACTCCGGTTGAAGGTATCGATGATCAGCACCGGCTGATGCGACTGTAGCTCCTGCATAAAGGTACGAATCTTGTCACCGTTTGTGTAACCGACATAGAACAACGGGTATTGTGCACACATCTGGCTGGGCGAACGGCGATTGCTGAGAAAGTTAAAATGAGCCTCCGCGCCCCACAATAACACCGTGTCGCTGGGCTGCGTATGGGATTGAATGTAGCTGACCAGCGGGTGGGTGTAGTTGGGCTGGTATTTCTGCAGCCTCCAGCTCAAAACACGCAGAGGCAATAAACAGGATGCAACGATCAATGCGCATGTGAATACCCGGATCAGGCTGCGTCCGGTAGCAGTTGGGGTCACCATGCTGACCAGTTGTGCAAGATATCCGAACCATGCTGCACTGATCACCGCCATGGTGGGCAACCAGATGATATAATAATGAGAAGCCGGATAGGGACTGAGACAGGCGAGTGACCATTGTATCGGCAGATCCAGCAGGCAGAGAGCGTAGAGTCGATTGAAGGAGAGGCCTTGCCGGTGGTGCTGAATCCAGGTGCCTATTCCCGCGATCCAGGCGACCAGGGCGAACATGAACAGGCCCGACTTGGAAAACAGTTCGATTCCGCTCAGAAAATTTCGGATCCGTTGAATCAGCTCCACCTGGATATATCGGGAATTCCAGCCGAAGGATTGGTCCCATAGATCCGCCCAGATGCCATGGTAACTGGCCCAGCCATAAATCAAGGCCCAGATCAGCGCACCGCCCGTACCCATGGCGGCCAGACGGGCCATTCCCAGTCGCCAGCGGTTGCGTTGCAGACCACACAGGATCGTGAATAATCCGATCGAAAAACCGACCCCCATCAGATTCGGTCGCAGCGCCGACAGCAGGCCGAAGATCATCCCGAGGGCAAATCCCAATCGCCAACCAGTTGAACGTAATAATAGAAGGAAAAGAGCCAGCGCCGCAAAATGGAGGGATAGCGCGTATTGCTCGTTGTAATTGCCATGTTCTTCGAGCAGAGTCAGACTGATCAGCCAGATAATAGAACCGAATAGCGCGGGCCAGGGACCGAACTCTCGCTTCATTACCCAGTAACCCAACAGGGCTGCGGTGCTGAGTGAAATCAAGCCCATCAACCAGATACCCCAGAAGGAGCCACCTGTAAGATGCAGCCCCGCCTCCCCGATCATGTAGATCAGTGGCGGTTTGCATTCCCAGGCATCTCGATAGGGTAGATCCCCTTCATACATGACCTGACTGATATATGCGTATTGGCCTTCGTCTCGGAACGGAACCGGGCGAAAAGCTGGCGAGCTGGGTAAATGCGCCAGAAGGGCCAAAAGAAGCAGCAATGGTAATGCTATGCGTTGTAATGACATACGTGTAATTAATTCACAATCAGCACCAAGACAGGACTATTAAAAAGATATCTTATACCCACAATTAAGCTATCGGGATATTTCTTAAACTCATGAATTGAGTTACGGGAAAAAATGTTTTTATATGTTCAAAGGCCAAATGGCGTCCGATTAAATGAGCGACCTGAGATAACAGGAGCTCGGTATGAAAGTCGTCATACTATGCGGCGGAGAAGGCACCCGGCTCAAGGAAGAGACCGAGTTTCGCCCCAAGCCGATGGTGCCCATCGGAAACAGACCAATCCTGTGGCATATCATGAAGCTCTACGCCAGCCAGGGCTTTTCAGATTTCGTTCTATGCCTGGGCTATCGTGGGTGGGACATCAAAGAGTATTTCCTCAATTACCGGACGATGAACAGTGATTTTCGCGTGCAGCTGGGGTTTGATCGAGCAATCGATTTTTACAACCAACCGGATGCAGAGAATTGGACGGTCACACTGGCGGAGACCGGCCTGAAAACCATGACCGGTGGGCGAATCAAGCGGATCGCCAAATATCTGACGCCAGGTGAAGATTTCATGGTGACTTATGGCGATGGCTTGGCGGACATCGATCTGCAGGAACTGTTGAAATTTCATCGTTCTCACCAGCGGCTCGCGACGCTCAGCGCGGTCAGCCCGCATGGACGTTTCGGTGAATTGAATATCAATCCGCAACAGATGATCGATCGTTTTGCGGAAAAGCCGGAAAATGAAGTGGAGCGGCGGATTTCGGGCGGCTTTTTCATTTTCAAGTATGGCCTGCTCGATTATCTGACGGATGATCAATGCGTGCTGGAACGGGCTCCGCTGGAGCAGCTGGCTGGCGCGGGGCAATTGATGGCCTATCAGCACAATGGTTTCTGGCAGTGCATGGACACCTATCGCGAATATGTGGAGTTGAACCAGGCGTGGGTGAATGGCACCGCTCCCTGGGCAGTCTGGCAGCGTTCGGCGCCGATGCTGAATGTGGAACTGCCGCCACCCAGCGACGCCTATCAACCCCAACAACTGCTGGTATAAGAATATGGGGAATCAGAATTCATTCTGGCAGGATCGTCCGGTACTGGTGACCGGAGCCAGTGGCCTGCTGGGTTCAGCGCTGGTGCGCTATTTGTGTGCCGCCCGGGCGGACGTGGTGGCGCTGCTCCGCGACTGGGTGCCGACCAGCGAACTGGTGCGCAGCGGCCTGCTGGAGCGCATCAAAGTAGTGCGCGGTGATGTGACCGATCTGAGCTGTATCGAGCGGGTGCTGGGCGAATATGAAATTGATACAGTATTCCACCTTGGCGCCCAGACCATCGTCGGAGTGGCGAATCGCCAGCCGCTCAGCACTTTCCGCAGCAATATAGAAGGCACGTGGAACCTGCTGGAAGCCTGCCGTCTGAGTCCGCGCGTCCGCCAGATCATCGTAGCCAGTTCCGACAAAGCCTATGGCCAGCAGAGTGTCCTGCCCTATGACGAACGCATGCCGCTGCAGGGAGTTCATCCCTACGATTGCAGCAAGAGCTGCGCCGACCTGATCTGCCGCTGCTATGCCGTCACCTTCGCCAGTCCGGTGTGTGTGACGCGCTGCGGCAATCTCTATGGGCCGGGGGATCTGAACTGGAATCGCATTGTGCCGGGAACCGTTCGCAGCGTGCTGCGCAACCAGTCGCCGATCATTCGTTCCAACGGCCAGTTCGTGCGCGATTATCTCTATGTCGATGACGGGGCGCTGGCCTATATGCGAGTGGCGGAAGCTTTGGCCCAGCAGCGCGAACTGGCGGGCGAAGCATTCAATTTTTCCAACGAACAGCCGCAGACCGTGGTGGAGCTGGTCCAGCGCATTCTGCACTTGATGAATCGCACCGATCTCCCGCTGACCATTCTGAATCAAGCGGGTCATGAAATTCCCGAACAGTTTCTGAGCAGTCGCAAGGCCCGGGAGCGATTGCAGTGGCAGCCGAAATATGATCTGGAGCTGGGTTTGCGGGAATCGATCCGCTGGTATACCAACTTATTGAGCAATGACGAACATGACACCCCTTCCCACTGAATCATTATCAGCAGCCGACCTGCGGCAACAGATATTGGAACTGGTCGGGCGATACCAGGCGGCTCGCGCTGCCGAAGAAAGCCCCTTTGTTCCCGGCCGGACGCGAGTCGGGTGTGCCGGTCGGGTGCTGGATGGACGAGATCTGCAGGCGCTGGTGGAGGCCTCTCTGGAGGGCTGGTTGACCGCCGGTCGCTATTCGCGGGAGTTTGAAAAAAAATGTGCCCGGCGGTTTGGACTTGAGTATTGCAGCCTGACCAACAGCGGTTCATCGGCCAATCTATTGGCGGTATCGGCGCTAACCAGTCCATTGCTTGGTGAACGCCGCCTGCAGCCGGGCGATGAAGTGATTACCACCGCGCTGGCCTTTCCGACGACGGTGGCGCCGATCGTGCAGAACCGAGCAATTCCTGTTTTTGTTGATGTCGATCCCGTCACGCTCAGTCCCAAAGCACAAGCCTTGCGGGCAGCGATCACTCCGCGCACCAGGGCGATCATCCTTGCTCACACGCTGGGTAATCCCTTTGAACTGGACCTGGTGATGGAACTCGCACGCGAGCATCAGCTCTGGGTAATCGAGGATAATTGCGACGCCAACGGTTCGACCTATCGCGGCCGGCTGACCGGAACCTTCGGCCACCTGGCCACGCTCAGTTTTTATCCCGCCCATCATATCACCATGGGCGAGGGCGGAGCGGTACTGACCAATGACGAACAACTCAACCGTGCGGTAAATAGTTTTCGCGACTGGGGGCGGGACTGCTGGTGCCCGCCCGGTGTGGACAACACCTGCGGCCAACGATTCAACTGGCAACTGGGCGAATTGCCGGCGGGTTTTGATCACAAGTATATCTACCGCCACCTCGGCTATAACTTGAAGGTGACCGATCTGCAGGCCGCCATCGGCTGTACCCAGCTTGACAAGGTAGATGAATTTACCCGGCGTCGACGGGAGAACTGGAATTACCTGCGCCGCGGGCTGGAGTCGATGGAACACTTATTTCAATTGCCGACCGCCACCCCGCACAGCGAGCCAAGCTGGTTCGGTTTTCTAATGATCGTGCGCGACGATGCCCCGCTTGATCGACCGACAGTAATCCAGCATCTCGAAAGTCACAAAATCCAGACCCGGTTGCTTTTTGCCGGGAACATATTGCGCCATCCCGCCATGGAGGGCGTAGCCCATCGCGTAATGGGCGATCTGACGGTGACGGATCGCATCATGCGCCAGGCTTTCTGGGTGGGGGTTTATCCCGGATTGGAGCAGACCCAGCTGGATTACATGCTCAGCGTCTTCCGGCAGCTACCCCAGCAGCGCCGCTGTTCGCAGGCGTCCGATAAATGCTGCAATTGCCACAAATAATCTTCCTGCCAGCCTCGTCAACCAGCTGACCAGTGAATGACTGAATTCCGTCCTTTTTCACTGGATTTATATCGAATCGATTTCCTGTGATACCGATATTTCATGGAGTCGTGCCCCGTGGAGGGCCATGCGAGCCCGACGGTTCTGATTATCCGCCCCTGAGAATTCGTCATGCTGACGACATATCCGACGACTGCTCCACCGCAGCAACCACCCGTTTCCGCCGCCGCGCGACGGCTGATCAGCGTCGTTATGCCGGTGTGCAACGAGGAGGAGATGCTGCCCGTCGCCTACGATGAAGTGACGGCGGTGTTGAGCAGCCTGAATTACGATTACGAGGTTCTGCTCATTGATAATGCCAGCGATGACGGCACGGCGGCCCTCGCTGGAGAAATCTGCCGCACCGATACGCGCTGGCGATACCTTCGATTCAGTCGTAATTTTGGAGCCGAGATCTCGCTGGCCGCCGGTCTGCGTTATGCCCGGGGTGAGGCGGTGATCACGTTGTTCAGCGATCTGCAGGATCCTCCCGAACGGATTCCCGATCTGCTCGCCAAGTGGGAAGAGGGGTATGACCAGGTTTACGGTGTCCATACGCGGCGGAATGGCGATCCGGCGTGGCGGAATGCGCTCATCGGGCTTTATTACCGCTTCATGCATTTCTGTTCCGAGGTGCATATTCCGCGCAATGCGGGTAATTTCCGGTTACTCTCGCGCCGCGTGGTCAATGTCTTCAACCGCATGGATGAGCGGGCCAGATATACCAGGGGCATTCTGCACTGGATGGGTTTTAAGAGTTGTGCGGTGTCTTATGAACGTCGGCCACGCCGTGCGGGGCGCAGCAAAGCACCCTTATTGTTCATGATTCCATACGCGCTGCAGGCGATCACCAGTTATTCGGTCTATCCACTACGGGCGTTTCAGCTGTTGGGCGGAGTCGCGCTGCTCGTGGCGATATTGCTGGCGATGGGTTACCTGGCGGCTTATCTGTTCTGGGGTGCACAGGTACAGGGTTTCACCACCACTTATCTGTTGCTGCTCGCCAATCTGGGTGTCATGGCGTTGGGCTTTGGCACGCTGGGCGAATATATCAGCACCATTTTCATTGAAACCAAACGCCGGCCACTCTGGCTGGTTGACAATACGTTGAATATCGAGATTCCGGAAGAAGAAACGATGATGTTTCGCACCGGGTCGAACCCGGTTGTCCGCAACACGATGGCGGCGGCGCGTTCCACCGCAGCCGCTCGGTGAAAGGATGTTCAGCTATGAAGGCGTGCGATTTTATCGTTAAATATCTGAATGAAGTGGCCGGTATCGGTCATGTCTTCACCTATGCCGGCGGGACTAACGCCATGCTGATGGATGCCATGGTGCGGCATGGCGGGCTGACGATTGTGCCCATGCGTCATGAGGAAAATGCGGCGCTGGCGGCGGATGGTTATGCCCGGATCAAGCGCAGCCTGGGTTGTGCACTGGCCATGTCCGGGCCGGGGGCCACCAACATGGTCACGGGTATCGCGCAATCCTATTTTGATTCCTCACCGGTATTTTTCCTGACGGGCAATGTCGCCACGGGAACCTATAAATATGATCGCCCGCTGCGGCAGCTGGGTTATCAGGAAACGGATATCGTTTCGATCGTTCGGCCCATCACCAAGGCGGCCTATTTCGTCGATCGCGGTGATCGTGTCGCCACGGTGCTGCGTGAAGCCTTGCGTAAATGTCTCACCCCGCGCTTCGGTCCCTGCCTCTATGACATTCCCTTCGATACGCAGAAGGAAGAAATTAATGCGAGCGAAATGGCTGTGCCGCTGGTCGAACCGCGTCGGAGCAGCTATCTGGCGGATGTGGACTACGAAGCCTTCGGGCGCATTCTGCACAGCAGCCGGCGACCCGTGATCCTGGCGGGTGGGGGTATACAATTATCCGATACCTCGGCGGCATTGTTGGCCTTCGCCCGGCGTTATCACCTCCCGGTGGTCAGCAGTCTGCTGGGCAAAGATGCCTTTCCAAACAATGATGCGCTGTACGTGGGCTATATCGGGGCCTATGGCAACCGGGTGGCTAACCAGGTGCTGGCGGCGGCGGATGTGGTGATCGCTCTGGGCAGCCGCATCGATTCCCGCCAGACCGCCAACGTGCAGAAATTCACCGAGAACAAGCAGATCATTCACGTCGATATCGATCCGGATGTACTGGGCAGCACGGTGCAGCCGACGCTGGCCTTGCACATGAACCTGGCGGATTTCTTCGAGCAGTTACTGAATCGTGAACTGAGCCGGCCGCTGAATTGGCGGACGCCGGCGAACTGGTTGACGGCCATTCACCAACTGCAGGATTTTCTCCCCGACGATTCACCGCCGGAAGGCAGCCGACTCAATCCCAAACAGTTCCTGCGCGATTTCACCCGCTTCCTGCCGGACGGCACGATTTATACGGTCGATGTCGGCAGCCATCAGATGTGGACCGCGCAGTGCGGCGTGTTCAAACAGCATGACCGGCTGCTCTGTTCGGGCGGATTGGGCACCATGGGTTATGCCCTGCCCGCGGCTATCGGAGCTCATTTTGCGGCGCCGGATCGCCCGCTGGTGGCCATCGTCGGCGACGGTGGTTTCCAGATGTCGCTGCCCGAACTGCAGACCATTCGTGAGTTCAACGTACCGGTCAAAATCGTGGTGGTCAACAATACGATTCTGGGGCTGATGAGGAATTTCCAGGATGAGAATTTCAACGGCCGCCATCCCGCCACGCAGGACCGTTACAGCGTGCCGGATATCACCAAGGTGGCGGCGGCTTTTAGCATACCAGCACAACGCATCGAACAAGATGCGCAGGTTTACCGCGGCGGATCCTGGCTGATCGAACAGGACGGGCCGGCGATTCTGGAACTGGCCGTTGATCTCGGCTGGTCACCCTATCCCAAGGTTTTGCCGGGTAAGGATCTGACCCAGCAGCGCCCGGAGCTGACCGAGGTGCAGCAGGCGAAAGTCCGTGAAATTCTTTATGGAACCACACCGGCCATCGCGGGCGCGAGCGTATGAATTTTTGAGTTTAATTACACATGAGGATTGACCATGAGTGACCATCGTTGTCGGGTATGTGGCGAAACGCAATTGACTCCCGTGCTGCATTACGACCGGGCGCCCAGCAATATCGAACGGTTGCTGGAGGCGGATCAGTTTGACCGCGATCGCGCAGTCGAGCTGAACGTCGTGCGTTGCGGCTGGTGCGGTCATGTACAACTGCCGGTGACGCTGCAGGATGATTATTACGAAGACTATCTGATGTCGCACAGCCACGCCCGCAAGATGCAGGATTTTCAACGCCGCCAGGCTCGCGCCTTTCTGCAGCATTTTCAACTGGACGGAGCCCGCATTTTTGAAGCGGGTTGCGGCGACGGGCAGTTCAGTCTGATTCTGCAGGAAATGGGTTGCGAAGTGGTGGCCAACGAACCCAGCCAGAAAGCATTGCGGGCCTGCCAGGCCAAAGGCCTGAACGCCGTGGGGGGTTATGTGGGTCGCGGTACCTTCCCCGAACTGCACGGCACTTTTGATGCGGTTGTGTCCCGCCAGGTGATGGAGCATGTGCCCGACCCCAACGATTTTCTGCAGGGGCTGCGGCAGCTGCTTAAACCGCACGGCGCGGGACTGATTGAAATTCCCGCCCTGGAGCAGGCCCTGGAACATCGCCGCTTCTTTGATTTTTTCCCCGACCATCTTTCTTATTTTTCACAACCGGTGTTGAATTATCTCTTCGCCCGCAACCAGTATGAAGTGGTTCAACTGCAACGGGCCATGGATGGCGAATATAACGAGGTCTGGTTCCGCCGGGCTGAGCCGGTCTCGCTGGCCGAGGTGCAGCAGGCCGCTGATACCATTTCCCGCAATTTCGATCTGTTCCTCACCGCGGAAGGTCGCGCTCATCGTCGGGTGGCCATCTGGGGCGCCGGAGCGAAAGGCGTATTGACGCTGGCCCTGGTGAATAGTTCGGCGGTGGCTTACCTGGTCGATCTCGATCCGGTCAAGCACAACCGCTACACGCCGGTCTCGCATCTGCAGGTGCATTCACCCGAACGGCTGCGTCACGAACCAGTTGATACGGTGATTATCACCGCCCTGGCTTATAAGGATGAGATTACCCGTCAGTTGCGCGAGCAGTTCCAGTTTGCGGGCAAGATCATGGTTCTGTCGGGTGGGGAACTGCTGGAAGTTCCCGCCGAACAGTTGGCCGGAACAGCCGGTTGAAATGATGAACGATGGGAGTACGCCATGGCGCTGGAAAAAGATACCACGCTGATGCATGAGTGGAAGAACCAGACCACCACGGAACGTGATTCCTTCGCCGAGCTGGGTGCATATTTTGAAAGCGGACTGGGTACGACCATCTCCAAGCTGGAGAATTTTCCCAAACATGTGCGGCGGCAGGCGCTCTCCAAGTTTCTGGCCCGGGCCGATCTGTTCCGGATGATTCTCAATGTGCATGGTTCGGTGATTGACGGTGGGGTCAATGCCGGCTGTTCACTGATGACCTTTGCCCAGCTCAGTGCGATTTTCGAGCCGGTCAATTACACCCGCCGGATCATCGGCTTTGACACCTTTACCGGTATTCCCGATATTCACGCCAAAGACCAGAGCGCCCACACCTCGGCCCACGTCTGTAGCGGTGGTTTTGCCGCCGAAGGGTACGACCAGGATATTCGGCGGGCGGCGGCCATCTTCGATCACAACCGCAACCTGGGCCACGTACCCAAAATTGAACTGGTCAAGGGCGATGTCCGCGAGACCATGCCCCGTTATGTCAAGGACAATCCCCATCTGATCGTCAGTCTGTTGCACCTGGACATGGATGTCTTTGAGGCGACGCAGGTGGCGCTGCAGACCTTTCTGCCGCGTATGCCGCGCGGAGCGCTGATCATGTTCGATGAGATCAATCAGCCGGGCTATCCGGGTGAAACCATGGCGGTGCTGGAGACGGTCGGTATCCGCGCCCTGCGCATCCAGCGCTGCATCTATGAAACCGGTCTGTCCTACGCCATTCTGGAATAATACTGGACGCCAGAAGAAGGGTGATCCAATGAAATCTGCTCCACCACGCGTCTACCTGTGGCAGAATAATATGTGCATCACCTACACGCTGGTCTTCAAGCGCTTTGAAGACTGGCTGCTGGCGAACAACGCTCGTCTGGTAGATGATCCGGAGGCTGCGGATTGGCTGCTGATCGGGGCCTGCGCCAGTTTCATGACCCAGATCGACGATTTTCTGCAAAAATCTGCCACCCTCTCCGGCACGACTGCCCGGGTTGCGGTTTATGGTTGTCTGCCGAAAGTGACACCGGAACAGTATCGTGGAACTCCGCTGGAAGTGGATCTCTATATTCCGCCCGAACAACCGGAAAAAATCGAGTGCCTGTTACCCGGTGCTGCCGTTCGCTGGGAGCAGATCACGGATAATGGTTGTTTCCGACGGCAGGATTACCGTCATTATGATACCGGTAAGCGCTTTATCGTCGTGCAGACCGGTTGTAATGCCGGTTGCGTATATTGTCCGCACAAGATCGGCATGGGGCCTCAGATCAGCCGACCGGCGGCGGAAATCTGGCGGCAGTCGCGGCTGGCCCTGCGGGAGGGCGCCCATACGCTTTTTATCGAGGGGATGGATAGCGGATCATGGGGTACGGATCTTGAACCGCCGCAGACCTATTTCGATCTGCTCGAACCGATGTTGCATTGGCCGGAAAAATTTGACCTGCACCTCGGGCAGTTCGGTGCCAACTGGATGATCCATTATGCCGATCGGGCGGTCAGCGTGCTCGCCCATCCCCGCATCCGCGACCTCAAGACGCCCATCCAAAGCGCGAGTTCACGACTGCTCAAGCTGATGGGCCGTGATGAACGCATCGATGAATTGTGGCCGGTGGTGCGTGCGCTCAAACAAGCCAACCCGAAGCTCTATTTGAGAACGGACCTGATTATTGGATTCCCCACCGAAACGGACGAGGAACTGGAAAAGACGCTCGATCTGGTGATTGCCCATTTTGATGAGGTGGCTTATTTCGGCTTTGAATTGCACCCGCATACCCCGATCGCCCGGATGAACCTGCCACTGTTGCCTGCGGAGCAGATCCGGGAACGACTCGAATATACCCGGCGCCGTCTCGCGGAATATCCCCATATTATTGCTCATCGCGGCGGGCAGGATGGTTCCACACTGGTCGAGCGTGAACAGCGCCGCCAGGAACTGCAACTCAACACCATCGGCTAGTACGTTTCTATAGCAGTAAATTTTTTTGCATCGGGTTGTGGTAGGCCACTACGTTATCTGCAGTGGTCACACATCGCATGGCTCACTGAGCCGTGGCACACCTAACGATTCAGATAAAATTTAACCGCGCTAAAAGAAAGCAGCAGACGACCTCCACGTCGGCCGTTGCCTGAGATTGTCTGTGATCTCTGGGCGGAGACGCCGCCGGTACCGGTGAAGCGTATCAGTATTTAATCACGTAGAGCATCAGCCGGTGGCGATCTATTTTAATTTTTTCCAGTCGCTCAGGAATTTTTCGAGGCCGAGGTCGGTGAGGGGATGTTTCCAGAGTTGCTCAAAGACGGAGTAGGGCATGGTGCCGATGTCGGCGCCGGCTTTGGCGGCTTCGAGCACGTGGAAGGGGTGACGTAAGCTGGCGGCCAGGATTTCGGTCTCGAACATGTAATTGTCGTAAATCTGCCGCATATCGTGGATCAGCTTCATGCCATCCTCGCCGATATCGTCCAGCCGACCGAGGAAGGGACTGCAGAATTTGGCGCCCACCTTGGCGACGATCAATGCTTGCAGGGGCTGAAACACCAGTGTCATGTTCACCGGAATTTCCTCAGCCACACATATTTTTAACGCTTTGATACCCTCGGCGATGGTGGGCAGCTTGATGATGACGTTGGGGGCGATCTGGCGCAGTTCGCGAGCTTCGGTCATCATGGCGCGACACTCGGTGCTGACTACTTCGGCAGAAACCGGCCCGCTGGTGATCCGGCAGATCTGCTCGACCAGCGTTCTGAAGTCTTTGCCTTCCCTGGCCACCAGTGAGGGGTTGGTGGTGACCCCGTCGAGAATTCCCATATCGTTAGCGGCTTTGATCTGATCAATGTTGGCGGTATCCAGAAAGAATTTCATGAAGACTCCTTTAAGATCAACTCCACGCAGGTTTCATGTCAGGAGAAACCTCGGCGCAGTTTCCTGAATATTCAATACGCGCGGGCTAAAGCTCTCGGTTCGTTATGGTTTACAATTCACGTTTCAATGTTTACTGAACGCGATATTACGGAACACTTTTTTAGAATGTACCAGAAATGATCATCATCTGGCAGGGAACGTGTTAGAGGATTGAGGATCGATGCAGTGCCGATTGAACTCGTGGGCCGGTGTCGTTACAATGCGGCGACTCCGTAGCGGCCGAGGATTTATAAGCATCGGTCCGGCATGAAGTTGGAGCCTGCTGGTGGGCGCCTATTTCCGCAACATCTTTCAGACCCTCAAGAGTATCTACATCGGCATGCGCATCACGCTGAAATATGCGTACGCCAAGCCGATCACGGTGCAATATCCGGACATGGCTCCCACGCTGCAGAAGCGGTTTCGCGGGATTCACTATTACGAGATCGAGAAGTGTATCGCCTGTGACATGTGCGCCAAGGCCTGCCCGGTTGACTGTATATATATTGAGAAGAGCGGGGCCCGAAAAATCGACAAGGCGACCGGAGTAGCCATCGGCGGGGCGATGATCCGCTACGCCATTGATTATTCCAAGTGCATGTTCTGTGCGTTGTGCACTTATCCCTGCCCGACGGATTGCATCCACATGGGCAATCTGCATGATATGTCGGGATATGATCGCGAGAGCATGCTGGTGGAATTCACCGAACTGGCCAAAAAGGGGTTGCAGACACCCGAACCGCTCTGGATGCAGAAAAAGGAACAGCCCGCCTGGGCCAGGCAGATGAAGAGCGAGTGGCAGCAGCGGGCTGCTCCGGTGTTGGAGGAGATGCGGTTGGCGATGGATCAGGAAGTGATGAAGCAACGGGCGGATAAGGATAAGGAAAAGAAGGCGGCTCCGGCGGCGAAGGCTGAGAAAGCGGAGAAGGCCGCGGAATAAGCTGCTGACTTCAGACTGCGGGTTAATAGAATGACTTCGACATTACTTATCGCTGATACTGCACGCGGAAATACCAGCACCGAGTTCATGTATGGGCTGATGCTGATTCTGGTGGTCGGGTTTCTGATGGCCTTTGTCGTACTGGTGATCGGCAAACTGGTGCGGCCGGCCGTTAGCCATCCGGAAAAGGACACACCCTATGAATGCGGCGAGCCGCCGGTCGGCTCGAGCTGGGTGCAGTATGATCTGCGCTTTTACACCGTCGCCCTGGTCTTTATTGTGTTTGATGTGGAAATTGTGCTGTTGTGGCCGTGGGCGGTGGTTTATAAGGAGATCGGCTTGGCGGCCTTCTGGCCGTTCCTGATATTTTTCCTGTTGATCGCCATTCCTTTTATCTATGAATGGAAATGTGGTTATCTGGAATGGGTGCGCGGCAGCGGCGGGCAGGCGGATGAACCGCCGGTGACCAGCACCGAGTCGCGACGGTTAAGCGCGACGGCGAAGGCGATGAGTTAATCAGTAAGACCGGTGATGAATCTGCTCTGCGCGGGCGAAACACCCGCGGCTCAATAATCGAGGAATGATTTTATGAGCTGGATTGAGAACCGATTTGAAGAAGGGGTGATCGTGACCTCGCTCGATTGGTTTCTCAATTGGGGAAAAACGAGCAGCATCTGGCCGATGACCTTCGGTTTGGCGTGTTGCGCGATCGAGATGATGGCCACCGGCGCCAGCCGCTTCGATCTGGATCGCTTCGGGGCGGGCGCTTTCCGGGCGACTCCCCGGCAGAGCGATCTGATGATCGTGGCTGGGACAGTGACCTACAAGATGGCCAGCCGGTTGAAGCGGCTCTACAACCAGATGCCCGAACCGAAATATGTGATGGCCATGGGGGCCTGCACGATCGGCGGCGGGCCTTATTTCAAGCATGGTTATCATGTGGTCAAAGGTGTGGACCTGGTCGTGCCGGTGGATATTTACGTGCCCGGTTGTCCGCCCCGGCCGGAAGCGCTGATCGAAGGGCTGATGCGTTTGCAGGATAAAATCCGCAACAGCTCGATCGCGAAAAAAGCGAGCGCGTGATGGGTAGT
Organism: Phycisphaerae bacterium; assembly: GCA_022072405.1. Taxonomy (GTDB): domain Bacteria; phylum Planctomycetota; class Phycisphaerae; order UBA1845; family CAIVHJ01; genus JAJVHX01. The sequence continues at coordinate 101,414 of JAJVHX010000004.1, forward strand.
CAAATGTTGAGTGAACGATAACGGATACTGGAAATTAAATTCGCGCAGGCTTAAAGCCTGCGGCTCGTTGGGTTATGTAGAACATTGTGACTAATTACTAACGACCAGATACTAAAATGAGCCCCGAAGCGATATGTAATTTATTGAAAAAGCGGTTCGGTGAAGCCATCGTAGCCACGGCCGCTGATACACCCCATCCGTGCGCGGTAGTCAGGGCAGTGGACTGGTTGGTGGTGGCCAGGTTCTTACGCGATGATCCGCAATTGCGTTTCAACATGCTACGCTGCATTACAGCCCTTGATCTGGTGGCGGATAATAAGCTGGCGGCGGTATATGATCTGGTCGCTATGCACGACAAATGGGCTGCCGGAAACAGGGAACAAGGAAGAGCCAGCGAACAGACGGGATCGGTCGCCGATGACGGCGGCGGCTTGGATTATGCCTGTTTACATATCTTCGCGGTGCGGATCGAGGTGGAGCGGGCCAATCCGCATATTCCGAGCGTGGCGGCGGTCTGGCCGGCGGCGGACTGGCACGAACGCGAAGCCTACGACCTGATGGGCATCCGCTTCGATCAGCATCCTGATGAGGTGAGCGACCATGACGGGACGCATCCTCGGCGGATACTTTGCCCCGATGACTGGGAAGGCTATCCGCTCCGCAAGGACTATCTCTACCCGCTGGAATATCATGGCATTCCCGGAACGACCGAATATGAACTGACTTCACCGAAGCATTAGAGGATAGTCGTAAGTAGTCAGTCGTCAGACGTATGTTGTAAGTGATGAAATGAAGAATCTGATACTCGAATCCCAGCCGGATATTTATTTCGACTCGGAGTTGCAGCAGGATCTGCAGACCGAGGAGATGCTGGTCAACATGGGCCCGCAGCATCCGGCGACGCACGGTGTGTTGCGGGTGGTATTACGGACCGATGGCGAATATGTGCTGGAGGCGGTCCCGCACATCGGATATCTGCATCGCTGTGCCGAGAAGATCGGCGAGAATCTCCAGCCCTATCAATATGTCCCCAAGACCGACCGGATGGATTACCTGGCGGCGATGAACAACAACCAGATTTTCAGCATCGCCGTCGAAAAACTGGCCGGTCTGCAGGTGCCCGAACGGGCCCGGCAGATTCGGGTCATCATGGCGGAGCTGAACCGCCTCGCCTCGCACCTGGTCGCCTTCGGAACCTATGGTCTGGACATGGGCGCCTTCACGCCGTTTCTCTATGCTTTTCGCGAACGGGAGATGATCCTTGATCTGTTCGAGATGGTCTGCGGGGCGCGGCTGACCTACAGCTATATCACTCCCGGCGGGGTGATGGTCGATCTGCCGGAGGGCTTCGTGGAGCGCTGCTACGAGTTTCTCGATTATTTCATGCCCAAAATCGCCGAATATAACGACCTGCTCAGCTACAACCATATATTCATCAAGCGCACGGCGAATGTCGGCGTGATCTCCGCCGCCGATGCCATTGCCTGGGGCCTGACCGGACCCGTGCTGCGCGGCAGTGGCGTGCAGTGGGATCTGCGGAAAAATCTGCCCTACGAGGGCTATGAACAATATGAGTTTGAGGTGCCCGTGGGCATGTCCGCCGGCGGGAAGATGGCGGTGCCGGCCGGTTGGCCTGATACTGTCGTGCCGGAATCAGTGGTGGTGGGTGACAGCTGGAATCGTTATGCGATGCGCGTGGTGGAAATGTACTGGTCCGCCTTGATCGTGCGGCAGGCGCTGGATCGGCTGGCCCCGGGCGACATCATCGGCAAAGTACCCAAAAACATGAAATTGCCGGCGGCGGAGGTTTATTTCGAAGGCGAGGGCGCCCGCGGCCAACTGGGCTTTCTGGTGGTGGGTGATGGTTTCGCCATCCCCGCCCGGGTCAAAGCCCGTGGACCGAGCTTCTGCAACCTGTCGATTCTCGATCATGTCTGCCGGAACTGCCTGCTGGCCGACGTGCCCGCCATCGTCGGCAGCATCGACGTCGTCATGGGTGAAGTCGACCGATAGTTACTCAAGGGATCTGTCATGTGGGCTTTGTTTCGCTTTATCCGAATATTTCAATTTTTTAATGCCAAGGAAAGGCAACGCGAAATCCAGCAGAATTTGAAAACGCAACTGGAAGCTCAGCGGGCACAGGCGAGCGGTGCGAATTCCTCTCGACGATTGCTCAAAGAGTTGCGTGAACTGGAAGAAAATGATCGTCAGGAGTCTCGATCGTGAGTTCATTCTGGGTGCCATGGCGGGAGAATCCGGAACGCTTTCAATTGAAAGGCGCCAAGGCGGTGGTCTGGGCGATTCCACTGTTTTGTGCCGCGCTGTTCCGGCGTTTTCCTAATATGATTTTCTGGGGTCTGGCTGCGCTGGCGGTGCTGCTGGTCTGGGTCCACGCAGAACTGCTCAACCTGATGAATTCGTATCTGAATAATCCATCAATTAATCTCGTGCAGGAACATTCCTGGTTCGGCGGGGAACTGAGTCTGGCTGAAATTCAACGCGGTCTGCAGCCGCTGGTGGGGCAGTCCGCCGGCTGGATCGCCTACCCGCTTTATCCGCTGGGTCACGAGTTGATCCGTGACCTGGTCGGGCTGGGTGGAATTCTGGGCATCGTCTCGATGATTCCGCTCTTCACCATCTGGTGGGAGCGCAAGGTCAGTGCCCATATTCAGAATCGCCTGGGGCCGATGCGCGTCGGTGGCTGGCATGGCTGGACGCAGTCGCTGGCGGATGGGGTCAAGCTGATCGCCAAAGAGGATTTCATTCCGCCGTATGGTGACGGCCCGCTCTTTCGACTCGCTCCCTATCTGGCTTTCGTTCCCAGCATCGCCGCCTTCATCTTTCTGCCCTTCGGTACGTTGTGGGTTTTTCGGAATACGGAACTGGGATTGCTGCTGGTACTGGCCATGCTGGGTGTTGAAGTAATGAGCGTGATCGTGGCCGGCTGGGCGAGCAACAATAAATGGAGTATGTATGGCGGGATGCGGGAAGCCGCCCAGATGGTTTCTTATGAGATTCCGATGGGGATGGCGTTGATGCTGCCGGTGCTCACCATGGGCACGCTTGATCTGAGCCGCATCGGCGAGTCGCAGTCCGGCGGCTGGTTCAACTGGCTGGTCTTCAGCAGCCCGCTGATGTTTGCGACGGCGCTGGTCTATTTCATCACCTCACTGGCCAGTGTGAAGCGTGCCCCGTTCGATATGGCGGAAGCGGAGAGCGAGCTGGTGGCCGGTTTTCTAACCGAGTATTCCGGTTTCCGCTGGTCGATGTTTTTTTTCGGTGAATATTGCGCGATGTTTGTGGTCAGCGGACTGGCCACGCTGCTCTTTTTCGGCGGCTGGTATTCACCGCTGCCGGCAGAGTGGGTGACTGGCTGGGCGACGTCGCTGGGCCTGGGGGGGGTGTGGCGAAACGCTTTTGAAGGGGTGCTTTCCGGCGGACCGCTCTGGTTCATCTTCAAAAGCGTCACGCTGATCTATGTGCAGATGTGGGTCCGCTGGACCTTACCGCGAATCCGCATCGATCAACTGCTCTATGCCTGCATCCAGGTGCTCTTGCCGCTGTTGATGGTGCTGCTGTTGGGGCAAACGCTCTGGGTCTTGCTGGTTCCCACGAATCATCCGGTTTATGATATCAACCGTTTTGTGTTGGGTGTAATTGGCGCGGTACTGGTGCTCTCGTTCAAGGTGGCGGCGGTGATGGGTTATCTGCGTCGTCGGCAACTGGTCGGTTATTTGGCCATTGATGCCCTGCCGGGAGCATGAAGAATTATACGAATTGAGAATAGTGAATGGTGAAAGCATATATATCAGCCCGGAAGAATAGTTACGGCTGATTCATCATCTTCCATGAATTTCAAATATTACATTTGGGTAATTTTGCTGGTCAGCAGTGCTGTTCTGCTTTGCGGCGGGCAGACGGCGCTGGCCCAGGAATCTGCGGCGGCTGCGGCGATCGTGCCGGCAAGCGGCCCGCTGGAAGTGATCTTTTTCTGGGTGCTGGCCATCATGATTATCGGTTCGGCGCTGTGGATTGCTCTGACCGGCAGTGTGGTGCGTATGGCGGTGGGGTTATTCTTCAGCTTCGGTGGGGTCGCTCTGCTGTTTTTCCTGCTGCAAGCCTACTTTCTGGGTGTCGTGCAGCTCATCGTCTATGTCGGCGGCATCCTCGTGCTGGTGGTGTTCGGCATCATGCTGACCTCCAGCTCGCCGCATGTTCGCTATCAGGTACCGCGTATGGAGCTGGCTACCACCGGGCTGGTGAGTCTGCTGCTCTTCATGGTGCTCGGTCATGTGCTTTATCACGCTCCCTGGTCGACGACCGGTCCGCAGTTGCCCGTCAGTATGAATGAGCTGGGCCGCGGATTGTTGACCGATTACCTGGTGCCCTTTGAACTCGCTGGTGTTGTCCTGCTGGTAGTGATGGTGGGCGCAGCGTACCTCGCGCGGCAGGAAAAACGCTGATAGCGAAAAAATGTCCCGGTGCAGGAGATCCGCGCCGGCTGAAGCCCGGGGCTCTTTAAAGAAATTAAAAGATGTTTACGGCGATTGGATTAACTCATTATTTACTGCTGGCGGCGATGCTGTTCTGCATCGGCTTATGGGTGATGGCCAGTAAGCGCAACGCGATCGGTGTGCTGATCGGCGTGGAACTGATCCTCAATGCCAGCAATATCAACCTGCTGGCATTTGCCCGCTACAGTACGGGCGGCATGAATGGCCACCTGATTGCCCTCTTTGTCATTGTGCTGGCGGCAGCCGAGGCGGCGATAGCCATCGCCATCGTGGTCAACCTCTATAAGAATTTCATGAGCGTGGATGTCGATAAAGCAGCGACGATGAAGAATTAGGGTATTAAGGGACAGGGTGCAGAGGATCGGGAACAGGGAACAGAGATGGATGCCGGACAGCAGATCAGTGGATTACTCATTATCGGGGCGGTAGTTCCGCTGCTGATGTTTGTGCTGCTGGCGTTTCTGGGGCCAAGACTGGGCAAGCCCTTTGCTTCATTCCCCGCCATTTTCGGCATCCTGGTCAGTTTCGGTTGTGCCGCGCTGGCACTGCAGCGCTGGTGGTATGTGCTCACCGACGATGAGCGGGTCGAAGCGGCGGCCTCTGCATATTCCTGGCCTTGGGTCGTACTGGGGGACATCCCCATTCGCTTTGGTGTGCAGCTCGATTCGCTGACCATCGCCATGTATTTCATGGTCACCCTGGTCTCCAGTTGTATTTTCATCTTCTCACGCGGCTACATGTCGGGTCACAGTGATGAGGTGGACGGCGTCAGCAAATATCATCGCTTCTTCGCCTACCTGTCGCTCTTCGCCTTTAGTATGCTGGGGTTGGTCATCAGCGACAGCCTGCTCTTTCTGTTTATCTTCTGGGAACTGGTGGGGTTGTGCAGCTACCTGTTGATCGGATATTACTTCGACCGCAAATATGCCAGCAACGCCGCCATCAAGGCCTTCGTCGTCAACCGCGTGGGCGATTTCGGATTTATCATCGGGCTGGGGCTGGTGGCGTTGTTTCTGAAGGATTTATCGATCGGTGGTGCGATCGCCGCCTTTCAAAGCCAAAGCTCCGGGGAGACCGGCCTGTTCGCCCGTGACACGGCTATCAATCTGTTTGGCTGGTATGTGCGCGGGGATATTGTTGCCACGTTGATGGGCGTGTTTCTATTTTGCGGTTGCATCGGTAAGAGCGCCCAGGTGCCTCTGCAGGTGTGGTTGCCGGATGCGATGGCGGGTCCCACACCGGTCAGTGCATTGATCCACGCAGCCACAATGGTGGCGGCGGGCGTTTACCTGGTGGCCCGGATATTCCCCTTGCTGACTCCGGGGGCTCAGGCCGTTGTCGCCATGGTCGGCGGAGTGACACTGATCCTCGCGGCCTTGATGGCCATCGTCCAGACGGATATCAAAAAGGCACTCGCCTATTCAACTTTATCGCAACTGGGATACATGGTTTTTGGCATGGGCATGGGGGCTTGGGTGGGGGCGCTGTTCCACCTGATCACTCACGCCTTCTTCAAAGCCATGCTTTTCCTCGGCAGCGGGCAGGTGATCGAAGGCTGCCACCATGAGCAGGATATGCGCAAGATGGGCGGCTTGTGGCGCAAGATGCCGGTGACCGCGTTCACTTTCCTGGTCGGCGTATTGGCGATTTCCGGCGTGGGCTGGCCGGGAAAGAACACTACGCCCTTTTTCGGATTGGGCGGTTATTACAGCAAAGATGAGATTCTGGCGGTAGCCTGGTTCCAGACCTATGGCTTGTCCGCCGCATCCGATGGTCACCATGCCGGCAATTTTCGAGAGAGAGCGACCGATCCGCTCACGAACGCGCACGGTTATGATTCAGTGATCCTGGCAGGATATTCTGCTGAAGAAGGCCAGCATCAGACGGCCCATGCCGGATTGGAGACCGCCTCGGGGTTGAAGAGCGATGCCAGTCTGCAACCCTGGATACCCAAGTGGCTGGTCTGGCTGGCGATCATCACCGCCTGGATTACGCCGTTCTATATGATGCGAGTCTGGTGGCTGACCTTCATGGGCAAGCCGCGAGACGAACCTGTCTATCATCACGCTCACGAATCGCCGGGGATGTATATTCCGCTGGTCATTCTGGCGATCGGAACCTTTGCTGCCAGTTGGTTCCTGTTCCGCGGTCTGATCGTTGATGCCGCCCAACACGTCGCTCACATCAGCAAGCTCGTCGTACCACTCGACGGCCATGAACATCTGATTCATGCTTTTTCCGGGCCGGCCCTCAATAAACTCGTCTGGCCGGCGTTCATCGTGGGCTTCATCGCGGCGTTCTTCATCTATCGCCGAGGGTTGAAACTGGCAGAGCGGATTATCGACCTGCCGGTGGTGGAGCAGTTTTACTGGATTCTGTGGCAGAAGTTTTACTTTGACGAAGCCTACAACAAGCTGGTTCTGGCGGGAACCATTCTGTTTTCGCGGATCTGCGGCTGGTTTGATAAATGGGTGGTTGATTTTGTGCTGGTCGAAGGCTGCGCCCGGGTGGTCAAGGGTCTGGCGTTCTTTTCCGGTCAGCGGCTGGATGCGGGCGGCATCGATCAGGTGGCGGAAAATCTGGGCCGAACCGCTTTCCGCATCGGTGATTTATTCCGGGCGGTGCAGACCGGCCGGATACGTAATTACGTGATTTATACTGCCGCCACGCTGGCGGTGGTCATCAGTGTGATGGTGTGGTGGTAACCGTAATCGGCGGTCACGTATTCACGCGGGTATAAAACCCGCGGTTCTTTAGGATAAGTGCGATGAGTGGTCATTTAAGCTGGTTGATCTTCACACCGACGATCGGGGCGGTTCTGTGCCTGATCCTGCCGGGGCAGCTATCCCGGCGGATCGCGATGCTCTCGACGATCGCGGCGCTGCTGCTGGGCGTGCTGTTGTTCAGAGATTATCTGCCAGGCGGTTCACCGGATCCCACCGTCCAGCGGCAGGTCTTCGGTTCGAGCTACGGCTCGGCGGAGGCTCTCAAACATGTGGAACGTGTGACCTGGATCAGTGGAACCAATTTCAAGATTGAATATTACCTGGGAGTCGACGGACTGAGTTTCCCGTTGGTGGTGCTGACGGTGCTGATTAGCTTTCTGGCCTGCTGGGCCAGCTTTACCATCAAGAAAGCCCACAAGGGCTATTATGTTCTCTTTCTGTTGCTGGAAACCGGCATGCTGGGCGTGTTCCTGGCGCTCGATTTCTTCCTGTTCTTCGTCTTCTGGGAAGTGATGCTGCTGCCGATGTATTTTCTGATCGGGGTGTGGGGTGGCGCCCGCAAGGAATATGCAGCCATCAAGTTTTTCCTCTTCACCCTGGCGGGGTCGGTCTTCCTGCTGGTGGCGATCGTCGCCTGCTTTTTCTTCAGCGGGCGGGCTTTGGGAGAACCGGGCGGAACGTTTGACATCATCGCCCTGAGCACCAACCCAACAATTCTCAAGTATTTCAATGATCCCGCGACCACGCTGGCGGGTTATCGCTTCGGCTCGATGATCTTCCTGTTCCTGGCGGTGGGATTTGCGATCAAGGTGCCGACCGTGCCGTTTCACACCTGGTTGCCCGATGCCCATGTCGAAGCACCGACGCCGATCAGCATGATCCTGGCAGGGGTGTTGCTGAAGATGGGGGCGTATGGATTCTTCCGCATTGCCTATCCGCTTTTCCCCACCATTGTACATGACTGGGCCTTCTGGATCGGGCTGGTGGGGGTGGTCAGTATTATCTATGGTGCGTTGTGTGCCATGGCCCAGACCGATTTCAAAAAACTGGTGGCCTACAGTTCCATCAGCCATATGGGCTATGTCATGCTGGGCCTGGCGATACTCAGCCCCACCGGTTTTCAGGGAGCGATGTTCCAGGTGCTGGCTCACGGCATCAGCTCGCCGATGTGTTTCTTCCTCGTCGGCGTGATTTACGAGCGAGCCCACCATCGGGAGATCAACCGGCTGGGCGGATTGTGGCTGACCATGCCGACCTATGGTTCGATGGCGACACTGGGCTTTTTTGCTTCGCTGGGGTTACCGGCGTTGTGCGGGTTTATCGGTGAAGCGTTTGTGGTGCTGGGTACGTTCCGGGCGAAAGAGAGCTTCGACTGGGCAGTGCCGATGGCGATTCTGGCAGCCACGGGTGCGATCCTGACCGCGGGATATATATTGTGGATGATTCAGCGGGTTTATCTGGGCCCGGCCCGCGAAGAATATCGCCACTATCCGCAGGCGACCCGTACCGAATTGAGTATTCTGGCACCGTTGGGATTGTTGTGCATCGTAATGGGTGTGCTGCCGCAGCAGACGGTGTTCAATTTTATGAATGGTACGCTGAATCAACTGGTGGGCCATCTGAACAGCGCTCATCAGCAGATTCTGCAATCCATGATTCAGCCGCTGGCTTCCGCCGCTGGAATGTGATGTTGTATTTCCATGATCAATATTCTCGGACAAGTTGCTGAGGGGCAGATCTGGCAGCCGACGCTGACGGAGCTGAGTTATTTTGCTCCAGAGCTGGTACTGGTAGCCACGCTGCTGTTGCTGCTGATCGGGCCACTAATCGCCGGGCGCGGTTCCGGGGCGACGCTGGTCATGGTGGTGGTGGGGATGGTGGCGGCGGTGGTAGCTAACCTGCTGGTCATGAATCAGGTGGTGACCGGTCCGGTAAGCGGACTTGCTCCGGCGGCGGGTCATATGCTGCTGGTCGATAATTTCAGCATCTTCTTCAAATTTTTCCTGCTGCTCTTTCTGCTGGGGGTGACAGTGTTGTGGATGGTCGGCTCCGCAGCCACCGAGCGCAACGCTCCGGAATTTTATATTCTGCTGCTGGGCAGCATGCTGGGCATGTCGCTGATGGTCAGCACGATGAATCTGCTGCTGATGGTGATGGCCATTGAACTCGCTTCGCTGCCGAGTTATGCCCTGGTGGCGTTTGATAAGCGCAACCGGCCGGGGGCGGAAGCCGCCATCAAGTATGTCATCTTCGGCGGAACCTGTGCCGCCATCATGATGTATGGCGTGTCGTTGTTGTTCGGGGTATTCGGCACGCTGGATTTTACCCGCATTGCTCCGCAACTGGTGGAGATTTTCGAGAACCTCGCCCAGGTGCCGGCGAGCAAGCTGGCGCTTCTGGGATTGGCCCTGCTGGCTATGGGGGCGGGCATCGCCTTCAAAATTTCCGCAGTGCCGTTTCATTTCTGGTGTCCCGATGTCTTCCAGGGTGCCAAGATCGAAGTGACTACCTGGCTGAGTGTGGCCAGCAAAGCGGCCGGGTTATGTTTGCTGTTGCGGTTGTTGCAGGTGCTGGCCGGTTCAGCCCACGCCAGCGGCCATGGATTCAGCGCTGCTTTCTACCTGCAGGTGGTTACGGGCGTGGTAGCGGTGGTGGCGGCGGTTACCTGCCTGCTGGGCAATCTGGCGGCGTATCGTCAGCAAAGCGTCAAGCGATTGCTTGCCTATTCCTCGATCGCCCATGCCGGCTACATGCTGATGCTCGGTGCGATCGTACTGACCGGTGATGTCACGCAACTGGTCTGGCAGACGGTCGTCATTTATCTGGTGATGTATCTGCTGATGAATCTCGGTGCTTTCGGTGCGACGGCGTTGGTGATTGGGCAGACAGGCAGTGATCAACTGGAAAATTTCACCGGGCTGGGGCGGCGGGCTCCGGCGCTGGCTGCGGGGCTGGCGATCTGTCTCTTTAGTCTGGTGGGCATTCCACCGCTGGGCGGGTTCATCGCCAAGTGGTGGCTGCTCTGGGCACTCGGTCAGGCAGCCATGCAGCAGATGCACTGGTGGTTGTGGGCGCTGTTGCTGTGGGCTTCGTTCAATACGCTGTTGAGTCTATTCTACTATTTACGGGTTATTCGGCAGATGTACCTGGTTAACGATGACCGTCCGGGACTGAAGGTTCCGGCTGGCGGAGTGGTGCTGATCAACGTCTGTGCGCTGCTACTCCTGCTCTCCGGGACGCTGCTGGTGAATCCGATCCGTCAGAAGGTGGGTCGATATACCGATCATATATTCGGCCAGTCGCCAGCCTCAATAGTACAGGTGAATCAACCGCAAAATATTTCAGGGAACCAGCTCGATGGACGGTCAAGAGAGCGGATCGATACTCAATAAGCTCATCCACGCCGAACAGGCGGGTATGGCCCAGTGCTTGCGCGAGGCGGGTTGCTTCGTCTCCTGGGCCGGTGCTGCAGAGTATGACCTGCTGCAGCGCATGATTCAGGTGAGCGATGAACATATCGCCTGGCTGACGCAGCGGATGGATGAACTAGGTGAGACCCCCACACCCGGCCACTACAACACCCGCACCGCCAGCCTGCACTATGTGGAGTTACAGGTGGCGTGGTCGTATCTGCTGGTCAGCCAGGAACAGATCATTTCCGCCTATCAGCAGGCCATGTCGTTGCTTACCGAGGACCATGCCTGCCGAGACCTCCTGCACCGTATCCTTCAGCGCCATCAGCAGTTTTTGGGGGAAATGCAGAAATTCACCCCGCATCATCCCGCTCATTGCTGAACCCCAAAACTGACTGCAGAGCCCATTGAGTAAATTCTGATCAGCGGCACACACTGCAATTTCTGCGGCGAATTTCTTAGAAGTGATATTTCGCCGGTGGGGGAACCGGCAGGGGCTGATCGAGATCGACTTTAAGCAGGCCTTGTTCCACAATGCAGGCATAACGCCGCAGGTAGACGCGATCGACACCGAGGCAGTGGCCGGTCGCTAAATCCATTTTCCAGTGATGCACCGGGCAGATGACGTTCGCGCCGATCAGTTGACCATCAGCCAAGTGGGCGCCGGCGTGGGGGCAGGGGGCGTCGCTGACCATGAAACAATCGGGTTTGAGCAGGTGATACACCGCCAGTGGCCGCTGATGAAGTTCTGCCCGTTGAATGGTTCCCGGCGGACATTGCGAAATGGGTAACACGGGCTCGAACATAATATCCAATGTTGATGGTGAAGTGATTTCCGCGCGGGCTAAAGCCCTGCGGATCATTAACCAGTCGAATGATCGAATATTACTAGATCTGTTTTCAATATCGCCAATAGGGACTTCGCGCGGGCTAAAGCCCGCGGCTCTTTGATTTTTGAAACCATTTCTAGTTAAACGGCGGCGCAGACTTTTTTCGCGGCATCGGTCAGGTCACCGGCGGAGACCAGTTGTTGAATATTGGCTTCTTTCAGCATCTGGCGGGCCTTATCCACGTTGGTGCCTTCGAGGCGGACCACCACCGGCACGCGGAAACCGATCTCCTGTGCTGCGGCGATCAAGGCTCCGGCAATGACATCACACTTGGCGATACCGCCGAAAATATTAACCAGAATTCCACGCACCTGGGGGTCGCTGAGAATAATTTTGAAGGCTTCAATGGCCCGTTCGGTGGTGACCCCGCCGCCGACATCGAGGAAGTTGGCCGGCTGGCCGCCATGCAGCTTGATGATATCCATTGTGGCCATGGCCAGACCGGCGCCATTCACCAGGCAGCCGATGTTGCCATCGAGGGCGATGTAAGAAAGTTCATGTTGTTTGGCCCGCAGTTCGGCGGGATTTTCTTCAGTGGGGTCGTGCATGTCCTGCAGCCGCTTGTGGCGGAAGAGAGCGTTGTCGTCGAAGGTCATCTTGGCATCCAGCGCCAGGATGCGGCCATCTTTAGTCCGCACCAGCGGATTGATCTCCGCCAGGGTGGCGTCCTCTTTAAGGAAAACGGTAGCCAGCCCGGAAATAGCTTTGCGGGCATCGCTGATCTGCTGCTTCTGGGTAAAGCCCAGCACATCAACCAGTTTGCCCACCTGGTAGGGCATCAGGCCCAGGTGCGGGTGCAACCATTCTTTGACAATCGCCTGTGGATTTCTCGCCGCCACCTCTTCGATCTCGACACCACCCTCACGGCTGACCATCATCACCGGTACATGGCGGCTGCGATCCACCACCATGCCGAGATAATATTCGCTTTCGATATCGACGCTGGCAGCGATCAACAGTTTGCCGACCGGGATACCTTCGGGACCGGTCTGCGGGCTGATCATGCGGTTGGTTAACATGAACTGGGCTGCGGCCTTTACTTCGGCTTCCGTGGAGCAGAGTTTGACAAACCCCGCCTTGCCCCGTCCTCCGGCAAAAACCTGGGCTTTGATCACCACGGTGGTATCGATCAGGTGAAAAGCCTCGATGGCTTCCTGGACGGTGGTAACCACCTGGGAGGCGGGTACGGGAACGCCGACTTCAGCTAACAATCCTCGAGCCTGGTATTCATGAATTCGCATGGCGATGATCCTACTGAATTTGTGGTCTGCTAATGAAGCTATTTTCGTTAATTTCGGCAGGTTATGCAAATAGCTGACTTGCGGACCACCCCGCTGATTCACCGTCCGGCGGGGTTACGCAAGGGTCTTGAAATAATAAGGTTAAAGGATATACTAATGAATTCCCCAGTAGCGGGAAATCCCGGTTAGTATGTTCTGCACACGGCCTGATGAAACGCAAGGAGCGGAGCATCCCGGCCGGGATGAAGTTCTGACTTAGCTTGAGGAAGAGTGTCATGGCCCTGCATACCAAAACCACCCTGCTCACCCCGCAGACCGCGGAACGGAACTGGCTGCATGTGGACGCGACCGACCAGGTGCTTGGACGCCTGGCGACCCGCATCGCCACTTACCTGATGGGCAAGCATAAAGCGACCTACACACCACACGTGGACACCGGCGATTTTGTGGTGGTCACCAATTGTTCAAAGTTGCGGATTACCGGTCACAAACTTGAACAGCGCGAACATCAGCGTTTTTCTGAATATCCCAGCGGGCTGAAGCGTATACCCTGGGCCAAAGTCTATCGGGAACGGCCGGAGCGTTTGTTGCAGATTGCGGTCAAGCGCATGCTGCCGAAGAACGGCATGGGTAACCGATTGCTCAGCAAGCTGAAGCTCTACCGCGGGGCCGATCATCCGCACCAGGCCCAGCATCCGGTCAGTGTGGTAAATTAGCGGGTGAAGAGTTCATTTTCTGGAGTAGGCATCGTGAGCGAAACGAATCGTGAAACTCGGGAACATCGCGAGAGTCGGGAAGGGGCAGCGCCCCGCAGCGCGGTCAATAAGCCAGCCGAATCCGCAAAACCATCCGCCACCATTCCCCAGCCGACGAAGCACTGGTTCTGGGGTACCGGTCGCCGAAAAACCGCGGTGGCCCGGGTGCGGATCAAGCCCGGCACCGGCAAATATATCATCAATGAACGCGCGCTGGATCATTTCTTTACCGGTCCGCGCGATCAGGAAGACGCGGTATCTCCGCTGAAATCCACCGGCACCACCGGCAAGGTGGATGTCCATGTCAACGTTCATGGCGGCGGCACTTCCGGCCAGGCCGGAGCCATTAAACTGGGTTTGGCCCGGGCGCTGCTCCGCGCCAATGAAGAATATCTGCCGATTTTACGGGATGGCGGTTTTCTCACTCGTGATGCCCGTATGGTGGAACGGAAGAAGCCGGGTCAGCCCGGTGCTCGTCGCCGGTTCCAGTTCTCCAAGCGCTAAAGAGTGGAAATCATCTGCAATATCAACGCCCGCGAAGCAATCCTTCGCGGGTTTTTTTATGGAGCCTTTTTATGAAAAACATTCTCACCGCGTTGGGATTGCTGTTGGGATACCTTGACGTCGGCAGTGTGCGGGCTGGTGATCGTTACAGCGGCGAACCCTGGGTGAGTCGTTCCGAAGTCATTGCTCAACACGGCATGGCTGCGACCAGCCAGCCGCTGGCGACGCAGGTAGCCATCGATATCCTGCGACAGGGGGGCAACGCCATCGATGCGGCGATCGCTGCCAATGCGGTACTGGGACTCATGGAACCGACCAGTTGCGGGATCGGCGGTGATATCTTCGTGCTGGTATGGGATAGCGGGAGTCAAAAACTTTACGGCTTAAATGGGAGTGGCCGTTCGCCGAAATCACTCACCCGTGCCTATTTTGATGAACAGAAAATCACCCAGATGCCCAATTTTGGACCAATACCAGTAACGGTTCCAGGTTGTGTGGATGGCTGGTTTATGCTGCACGAGCGCTTCGGAAAATTACCGATGAAGGATGTACTGGCGCCGGCGATCCGATATGCGAAAGAGGGGTTCCCAGTCAGTGAATTGATAGCTCATTACTGGCGGATCGGCGGTGAACGATTGAAGGCGTATCCCAACTTTGCGACCACTTATCTGCCGGAGGGACGGGCGCCGGCGAAAGGGGAAATATTCCGCAATCCGCTTTTAGCCCGGACCTATGAGATACTGGCTGATAAAGGCCGTGATGCTTTTTATGAAGGCGAGCTGGCTGATGTGCTGGATTCGTTCAGCCAGCGGGTCGGTTGTTTTCTCAGGAAAGAGGATCTGGTCGCCCATCATTCGGAATGGGTGGAACCGATCAGCACGAATTATCGAGGTTATGAGGTGTGGCAACTGCCGCCCAATACCCAGGGGGCAGCGGTTTTGCAGATGCTCAATCTGCTGGAGACCTTTAACCTCCAGGCCATGGGTTTTAATTCCGCAGACTACCTGCACACCATGATCGAAGTTAAAAAAATCGTTTATGAAGATAGGGCGAAATACTATGCTGATCCGCAGTTTGCTAAGCTTCCATTGCAGGATCTGTTATCGAAGGAGTATGCCCAGCAGCGCCGGACACTGCTGAATCCGCAGCGAGCCGCTGCTCAATATGACGCCGGCGATCCGGCGCTGATCACCAGCGACACGATTTATCTCACCGTGGCGGACCGTGACCATAATATGGTCTCACTCATTCAGAGCAATTATCGTGGCTTCGGCAGCGGATTGGTACCCGATGGGCTGGGCTTTTGTCTGCAGGATCGCGGGGCGCTGTTCAGCCTGCAGGCTGGACACGCCAATGAATATGCACCCAACAAGCGGCCATTCCACACGATAATTCCCGGATTCGTTACTCGTGACGGGCAGCCCTTGATGAGCTTTGGCGTCATGGGCGGCGACATGCAGCCGCAAGGCCAGGTACAGATTCTCTGCAACATTATTGATTTCGGTATGAACCTGCAGCAGGCTGGCGATGCCCCGCGCTGGTACCACGGCGGCAGCAGTGAACCGACGGGTGAAACGATCAGTAACGGCGGATTTATTTCGCTCGAATCGGCGATTCCGGAAGCAGTGGTCAAGGAGTTGCTGCAGCGCGGCCATCGCCTGAATCCCCAGCCCGGCATCTATGGCGGATATCAGGCCATCTGGTACGACGCCAAACAGAATATCTATTATGGCGCATCGGAATCGCGCAAGGATGGTTGTGCGCTGGGTTATTAGCAGGTTCTGGTTACTCAGGGAGAATGCGGACGCGGCGATTGATGATCTGCAAGCGGCCGGCGGCAAAGAGGCGGATGGCTTCGGGATAGAGCAGCCGTTCGGCGCGGCGGACACGCTGGCCGAGCGAGTGGGGTGTGTCTGATTCTTTTACCGGTACGGCGCGCTGCAGAATGATCGGGCCGTTGTCGTATTGATTATCCGCAAAATGGATTGAACAGCCGCTTACCTTGCAGCCCGCCGCCAGCACGGCTTCGTGCACACGATCCCCGTAAAAGCCCTTCCCGCCGAACATCGGCAACAGGGCGGGATGGACATTCATGGTTCGTCCTTCAAAGTCGGGCGGAATACTCCACATATTCAGAAAACCCGCCATACAGACCAGCTCCGCACCGCATTCGTGTACCGCGTCAGTGATCTGTTTGCTGAAGAGATTCGCCTCATCAGTGACTCCGCGCGGGCTGAAGCCCTCAACCCCGGGCAAGTTGGGACGCGGACGCTGAATGACCCGCGTGAAGATATTGGCGGCGGCCGCACGCTTCAGACCCTTGACGCCCGGCCGTGAACTGATCACCAGGCGAATGTCGATGGGCAGTTTTCCGTTGCGCTGCAGCTTGATGAAATTCTGCAGCGTTGTTCCGTCACCGGATAACAGCACCGCAATGGGAAGAGATGGGGTGATACCGGCCAATAGATACACTCCGCGCGACCAGACTCAAATAAGTACCAGTCGTTATTTCGCTGACAATTGCCTGATCACCTGGGAATCGCGGCGGCTCAGGTCGGGATATTCCGGGTCGCTGCCGACATCTTCGCGTCGTTTCCAGCAGCGGGCGCAACGTTGATACTTTTCGCGAACATCCGCGATGACAATATGGGGATCATCGTTGGTCAATTCGATGCGATGTGAACCGACGCCCAGAACATCCGCCGGCCCGTCATCGTAGCGGATCAACATGTCGCGCTGAGTTTCATTGACATGATAGATGGCCATGGCATCCAGCGGATTATTGAGTCCCTGGTCGCGTTTTAGCTGCTCCAGTTGTTGCATGGCCGACTCGCGCAGCTGCAGAATCAGCTCCCAGTCCTGCTCGACCGTTTTGTTCAGCGCCTGCAGATCAGGCTTGGGAAAAGGGGCCAGGTGCACGCTGAGGGTGGGGCGTGCGCCGGGCAGCAGCTGCCAGGCTTCTTCCGCCGTGTGCACCAGAATCGGGGCGATCAGCCGGATCAGATGATCAGCAATTTCATAGAGCACGGTCTGGGCCCGGCGGCGGCGGCGGGAATTGGCCGCGTCGCAATAGAGCCGGTCCTTTAACGCCACAAAATAAATCTGCGACAGATCGATATTGCAGAAATCATGAATCTTCTTGAACACCTTGTAGAAGGCATATTGATCATTCAGGCGGGTTACTTCTCCGATCATCTGGTGCAGGCGCAGGCGGGCCCAGGCATCGATGGAATTCTGGTCCACGGACACGCTATCCCGCTGCGGATCAAACTGATGATCCACGCCGTAATTCGGCAGGGAATCATACAGCGCTCCCAGCGCATATCGAATCGTATTGCGTACCTTGCGATACTCGTCGGAGAGCTTGTTGATCAGGTTATCGCTGCAGCGGATGTCATCCTGGTAGTCGATGCTGGCCACCCACAGGCGGATGATGTCGGCTCCGTATTTATCAATTTCCTTTTGCGGATCAACCACGTTGCCCAATGATTTACTCATCTTGCGACCGGTCTCATCCACGATGAAACCATGGGTGAGCACCGATTTGAAGGGTGGTTTGTAAATGGCGCCCAGCGCCGGCAGCAGCGAAAGCTGGAACCAGCCGCGGTGCTGATCGCTGCCTTCGAGGTAAAGTTGAACCGGCATCTGGTAACCTTCCGCCACGCACACCGCCGCCCAGCTGCTGCCCGATTCGAACCAGACATCGAAAATGTCTTTCTGTTTGGTGAGCTGTTGGGCGTGCAGTCCGTCCGGCAGCGGACAATTACCGAGAATCTGCTCCGGCGAATCGGTAAACCAGCTGTTGCTGCCCTTATTTCGAAAATGGGTTGACACCGCGCGAACCAATTCCGGCGTAATGATGCTGCGGCCTTGTGGATCGAAAAAGGCCGGGATAGGCAAACCCCAGGCCCGTTGGCGACTGATACACCAGTCCGGTCGGGCGCTGAGCATGCCCTCGATGCGAGTCTGGCCCCAGCCGGGAATCCACTGTACCTCTTGCACATGTGTCATGGCCATCTGGCGGAGTGATTGACCGGTTGCGGGCAAGGCTTGATCCACACTGATGAACCACTGTTCGGTACAGCGGAAGACCGTCGGGGTTTTGCTCCGCCAGCAATGCGGATAACTATGGAGAAATTCATGCTGGTGGAACATGTGGCCGGTTTGGCTGAGCCGCTCACAGACCAGCTTGTTGCCGGCCCAGACCGTTTTACCCTGCAGCCAGTCGGGAGTCGTCTCATCAAACGTCCCGTCATTTTTCACCGGTGAATAAATCTCTATCTTGTTCTGCAAGCCGGTGTGATAATCCTCGAGACCGTGGCCGGGTGCGGTATGGACCAGACCGGTGCCCGCAGGATTACCTTTATCATCGCGCAAAGTCACATAATCCGCCGTGACCACCGGGTTTATACGCTCGATAAAGGCATGGTGATAAGTGCAGCCCGCGAGTTGCTGTCCGGTGAAGGAGTGCAGTTTTTTATAATCGGTAATCCCACCAGCCGTCATGGCGTAATCGACCAGACCCTCCGCAATGATGCTGACGCGTGGTTGGTCCTGCTGCGTGTAACTGACCAGTCGATATTCAAAATCGGGATGGACGGCGATGGCCATGTTCGCGGGCAGCGTCCACGGAGTCGTGGTCCAGATCATCAAGCTGACGGTCGCACCCGTGGGCAGATGACCCAATCTGGTCCGGCTTTCGGAGGTTACCTCGAAATTAACGAAAATGCTGGTATCCTTGCGATCCTGATACTCCAATTCCGCTTCGGCCAGCGAAGTGACGCATTCGGCGCACCAGTGCACCGGTTTGAGCTGGCGATAAACCAGTCCCTGTTCAACCAGTTTGGCAAAAACTTCCAGCACGTCGGCTTCATAGCTGGGGTTCATGGTCAGATAAGGCTTGTCGAACTGGCCGAAAATTCCCAGGCGTTGAAACTGCTTGCTCTGAATATCGATGTAGCGCTGGGCATGCTCATGGCAACGCTCGCGAATCTGGCTGGCGGACATATCGCGGATGCGCGGCCCCAGTTCGGTCATCACCTTGTGCTCGATGGGCAGTCCATGACAATCCCATCCCGGAACATAGGGCACATCAAAGCCCTGCATGGTGCGAAACTTGACGATGATATCTTTGAGCACTTTGTTGAGTACGTGGCCCATGTGAATATCGCCGTTGGCGTAGGGCGGTCCATCATGCAGCACCCACTGCGGTCGGCCTTGGCGGGCGGTGCGAATCTGCGCGTAAATCTGCTGCTGGGCCCAGCGGGTCTGCTGATCCGGCTCTCTCTGTACCAGATTAGCCCGCATTGCAAAGTCAGTCTTGGGGGTCAGCACCGTCTCTTTATAATTCACTGCGTCACTCCGTAACACATTGATAACAAATAAATTATGGTCATCTTGCGGAGAAGGCGGCGGAAGGCAGCTGTTTCCGCACGACAAGGAATTCCACATCTTAACACCAGCCGACCGGCAAGCAAGTCATTACTGATATGGGTATTGATCTCGTTTCACTAAGCCGTTGAATGCGTGCGGGCTCGTACAGGCCGGCGACCGCAAGGGAACGGTCTTCACCATCAGGTGTATGAATTGGGTTCTAACGTTACCAGATTCCTAAGAGCGTGTGTGAAAAGCGTTTCTGGGTCCAGTTATCGTCGAGGAATCATGAAGTGGATCATAACGCAACGGCGTAGGGTGTTGCGGTGTGGGAATAGGGATTGTCGTCCCGGCGCCGCTGTTGACGAAGTCCGCAAGCGGTGGTTCACCGACCAGCCGCTGGTCAACCCTACGCCAGCCTTTGGTCAGTCGTTGACCAGCCTTTGGTCAGTCGTTGACCAGCCTTTGGTCAGTCGTTGACCAGCCTTTGGTCAGTCGTTGACCAGCCGCTGGTCAACCGTTCAGCAGCCCCTGCTCCGGTTCTGCTCTTCGTCGGGTTGCTGTCGCCACGATGATTATATATACTCGTCCACCGATCGCTGAACCTTAGCTGAGTAGCCGGCGCGAGGAAATTGACCGAGACAGGCTCATTCCCTTCCCAGGCCTCAACGAATACCTCATCACACGCTTTCTTATATGGATGTCTCCACCAATTAGCCCAGTGCTCACGCAATGCGAGCAAACGCCTTAATTTCATCTTCTGATTTCTGTGACGTTTATCCGATGTAAGAGCCAATGTGCTGGTCATCAGGATGTAATGAAATCTTCACGCCATCAACAAAAAACTTGGTAGTTCGCTATGTTGCTTGAGAATGACCGGCTCACCTGGAGGGCTGTGAATGAAACGCAATTGCCTGGTGTTCGGCTGGCTATTCGGGATCATCTTCACCGCTGCACCACTGGCCGCTCAACAACCACCCGCCTCGCAACCCACGGATCGGGAAGCAGAGCTGGAAGCACTGGTGCGTGATTTAGCCAATCGCGTCGACGCGTTGGAAAAGCGCTTGAGCGAAACCCAACAGGCGCTCGAACAAGCCCAGAACGGTAACACTGCTGGCGCGGTGGAGAACTCATCTTCCGGCACGCCCACCTCGCAGCCGGCTGGCGATCTGGAAAGTCGCATCGCCAAACTCGAAGAACAATCCAACCAGCACCCCAACCCTGTCGATGTTTTCTGGAAGGAGGGGTTGCGTCTTGAATCCAAGGATGGGATGTTCAAGCTGAAGGTCGGCGGGCGCGTTCATCTGGATGGGGCGATCATGGATGCGGATGATAACGCCGAAGAACGCGGTCTGGGCGATCTGGAAGATGGTGTTGAATTTCGTCGGGCCTGGATCGTCTTTTCGGGCGATATGTACAAAAATGCCTTCTTCAAACTGGAATATGATCTCGCCCAGGGGGACACTGATTTTCTGGATGTATACATGGGCATCAAGGATGTTCCCTGGCTGGGACGGATCCAGGCTGGCCACTTCCGTGAGCCGATGGGGTTGGAAATGCTCACCAACGCCAATTATCTCACTTTCATGGAACGGGCTACTCCCACGGAATCTTTTGCCCCCAATCGCAATACCGGTGTACAGGTCTCCAATACTTTTCTGGATCAACGGGCTACCTGGGCGTTGGGTGGTTTTGTGGAAACCGATAATTTTGGTGACGGGCAGTTTCGAGATGGCCGCAATGTGACCGGTCGCCTGACCGCCTTGCCATTTTATGAAGATGAAGGCCGACGCTACGTGCATCTGGGCCTGTCCTACAGTCGCAAATATTATCAGGGCGATCGCCGCGAAGGGGATCATCTGGCCCGATTCCGGTCCCGACCGGAATCACATCTGGCCCAGCGGTTCATTGATACGGGTCCGTTTTATGCCAATGCTGCCAATATTCTCGGCGCGGAAGCGGTCTGGACCCACGGACCCTTTTCGCTGCAGGGTGAATATTTCCATGACTGGGTTGAAGGCACCTGGGAATGGCAGACCGCCGAACCCAGCTTTTACGGCTTCTATGTACAGGCCAGTTATTTCCTGACCGGTGAGCATCGGCCTTATGAAAAAGAAACCGGACTGATCGGCCGGGTCAAACCACTGAAAAATTTCCGCGAAGATGGCGGCTGGGGCGCCTGGGAAGTGGCCGGGCGGTACTCCATGACCGATCTGCACGATGCCCATATCGACGGCGATCGGCTGAATGATCTCACCTTCGGTTTAAACTGGTATCTCAATCCCAACATGCGGGTGATGTTCAATTATATCTATGCCGATACCGAAGATTTCGGCAATGCTCATATTTACCAGATGCGCCTGGCGTTTGATTTTTAACGATTGAATTGAGGAGAAACGCATGCCTATTCGGCCACGCAGACGAAATATCGGGTTACTGGTTGGCGTGATGGGTTCACTGCTGCCCGCTGCCGGCTGCAATTACTGGGTCTACTGGGATGCTCAGGAGATACAAACCACGCTCGCGGGATCAGTGATCTCCGCTACCGGTTCCTGGCTGGAAGGGGCCTGGGGTCAGTTACTGCAGACCGTCGCCCCGTTCGAAGCCGCTTTCGCCGAAAAAGAAGAAGATCGCGGCCCGGCGGATTGATAATACCTCGGCGAATGGTCTCGATGTTTAGAGCGGTTCATTTTTATCGGTCCGCCTGATAGAGACCCCGTGGTACACTCAACTCCCACACCACGAAATGATTAACACGAATCCGCTCTAGATTTGGGCACAGATTTTTGCCGGCGTTCCGGGCTGCGCGAGGAATCCGGCATTAAACAGAGTCAAGGATAAGAGGAAACAAGGATCAAGTGTTGAAGTAGGGCACTCGCATCCTTTATCCCCATAAACCTGGTTCCATCTGGCTCCCTCGATCGTCTGTCGGGGCGGACTCACTCGGAACGACCGTATGGCCACAGTTCTTATCCTGCAGCTTGCTTCAGTTTTTCGTCTCCGGAACAATCGTGATCATCCCATCCTGTTCAACAATCCATAAATAACCAGCCGCCCGCATCCACCACTGGGGATAATAAGGATTTCCGGAAGTATAGACGCAGGTCATGTCCGGCAACGAATTCCCGTTCAGCGGGATGCCTTTTTTACGGGCCAATTCCCGCACCCGTTGCTGGGCTTGAGGCGCGGTGATCGGTGGATAAACCACGGGAGGCTGGTTCCAGGCGGCTTCGAGGAAATGGCCATCCTGGGCATCGATCAGTATCACAATGACGGTATCAGCCTGCTGCTGTTGAGGATTATTCACTGCCCGGGCGGCGGTGATCGGCTTCGTTATATGCTGACGCACGATCATGGGCACAATAAAATAGTCTGACCCGGTCAGGCTGCTGACCAGCCAGGGCTGGCCGGGCTGGGAGTCGGCTAGTAATTTGGCAAATTCCTCATCCACTTCGCCTAGCTCCTGCTGAGCACCCATGATGGCCGCCCGAATCACTAAGTCATCAACCTGCGGATTTTCCGTAACGCTGCGATCTGCAGCCAAGGGTACTGCCGCGTATTCGTCTCCAGGTGATTGATCGATGGCCCAGTCTGCCACGGCCAGTTGTTCAACTACGGACCATTGCGCTGCGGCTGTGCCCAGTTGCAGCGTGGTAGCGTCATCAATATCCGGTGGCTCTACAATAGCGAGATATTTACCATGATATGGGTCGCCCGGTTGATTCAGCGGCAGATAATAACTGCTGAGGAATTGTGCCGCGGTCTTGTAACTATTTTCACCGATGCCGCCCGGCACCGGATCGTTGATCCAGAAGCCATGGACGATCAGCGCTGGAGGTAGCGGATAGGCGGGCTGATCAGTATGAATGCCGCGGATCGCCATCCAGTTCGAATAATCGCCATACGCCGGCACGGCGGCTGGAACATGCAGCGGATGGCCTGGTTCATGACCCCCGTAGGTTCCGATCGGATAATCAATCCATTGGCTGATGGTCTTGAGCAACACCAGCGCGTCGAGATTACTGCTGATGGAGAAATTGTAGCCATATTGGCCATAGGGCAATGGCCGCAGAGCTTGCAGAGTATTGCGGACGCCGACGGCATCAATATAGGGCAGAGCGGGATTGCCGTTGCGACTGGGCAGTTCGGCGTAGAGCAGGTTCTGGGCATGTTGCGGCAGTTGCGGTGGTGTCGAGTCCACGTCGCTGTCCCACCAGAGGTAATCGAGAATCATCTCCGTTACCGCCGGCCCGGCTTGATATTGTTGATCTATTAACGTATCGCCGATCGCATGATAGAACGGGAAATCAGTCAGATTTAACACATAACCTGCCGCAGCCAGTTCTGCGCTTAAATCAACCTGCAAGGGCGTCAGTTCCGTCGTGCCAGGTATACCCTGCGGATCGCGTGTCCAGAGGATGAGGTTCGCGGTGTAAGTGCCCGCCGGACCGCTGTCGTCAAACTGCAGAGTGATGTTCTGTGGTACCGCACCGATGGTCATCGGCTGGAATCCGCCGGAAATCGAAAAGTGGGCGGCATCCGGTCCGGTGATCTGCGCATCGTATACTTCCAGTTGGGCTTGCAGAGCGTCAAACTGATAGTTGTAAATAGGGAGAATCAGTGAAGTGAACTCGCCCGTTGCGTGTGGTCCAAAATCGGCTGTCGTGTCAGTCACGATCGAAATATCAGACCAGGATGGTTGCGCGTGGCGGAGAACCACGCCGCTGAGCTGGACATTCCACTGCGGATCCTCCACCGCATCGGAATTGATGACCAGGTTCCCGGAGAACGATCCCGATGTAGTGGTGTTCAGGGTAATTTGATGCTGAGCGGCGGGATCGGTGGCTTCCAGTACGAAATTGCCGACAGGAGCCTGAAAACCCGCCGGTGCTGCGAGTGAATAGTTCAGCTCATCCACATATTCAAACAGCGGATAATTGCCGATGTTTTCGACCGTCAGAATTTCCGTCGGTGAAGCGGCGCCAACAATGACTGTACCGAAGGCCAGCACTTCATCAGCAAGTATTACCGCCGGTACCTGATAATCAGCCACCACCGGCAGATGATCGGACGCCCCATGCAACGCATTGGCTACCACACTGCCTTCCGGAATGGTCGGAGCATCATTGATATCGAGATTGAAGTGTAACCCGTCGTTGCCGAAGGCATGATAGGTGCCATCGACGTAGGATAACCCCTGGCTATCATCCAGCACGGCCGACACCAGTTGAAAATCGAAACGGTCATCCACCCCACCGGTAGCGGCTCCGGGCGGGGCTCCGGGATTGTCACTGTGCGGCGATTGCGTATGAATAAAGCGGAAAGCAAAGCTGTTGTGCCAGGTGCCCGGCATATTGATCGGATCAAACCCCCGGCCGTCGTTATCTGCCTGCGAGCCAATCAGGTTCTGATAGGATTGCTCATTGCTGCTGTCGATATTGAAATCACCGGTATAAATAAAATGGGTACCGGCGGGGAAGAGGTTGGCATTGTTGCGTACGATCAGTGTCTGATTCGCACGCGAAGTAGCATCGGAGGAGTGCAGGTGCATGGAGTAGATATAAAAGTCGGCGCCGGTGCCGCTGTAACCGACGGGACGGAATTGCCAGCGATCCGTGTCGCGCGGGGCAGTATCCAGCCAGGTATGGCCGACCAGCGTGACCACGGACGAGCGGAAGAAACAGGCGTTATTGAGCGAACCGTTGGCATGGAAGGTGGCCAGTGTATAGCCGCCCGGCCCGCCGCTGGCGTTCAGCACATTATTCAGAAAGTAATTGGCCCCGCTGAGCGAGACGACTTCCTGGGACACGATGATATCGGGTTGAATCTGATTCAGAATCGTCTGATACTCGGCGATTCGCCCGGAACTGTAGTTCAACAGGTTGTAGTTGACGATGCGAAAGGCTTGAGCCGCTTGCGGAGTGCTCAGATAAATCAGGCCGACTGCAGCACAAATCCGTATACACATTTTCCGATTACTCAACAGACTCATGGACACACTCCCCATCTGAAATATTTATGCTGGGAAATTGAGTTCTTTGCTGGTGTCGAATCTTACTGTTTCCGCCACCGTTAACATAGCGTGATCTGGATGATTGATCGTGAAGTACTATTTTTAATAATTTCTAAACGCGATCTGTTGTGTGGTCGTGGAAGAATTAGCTGCAATATGTTCGATTCAGATCGTTGATGCATTTTCAGGTGCAGTAGTCTGGGGTGGCATGCAAGAATTTTGGCTGGAACAGAGTCTGTCTAATTCACACCCGATCGTCATTAATAATAGCAGATATTAGAGTTTGCAGTGGTATCAACCGTTGATGATATTAACCATTGTTTATGAACAAGTTAAGATGTGGGCGAGAAATGCAGCCCACCAGTCTTTACCTGATTCTAACATGATGTAAATATTGTTCTAATCTAACTGTTGGATAATAGAGCCGATTCAGAAGTTCCTGATTCCCATATCAGTTCAGAAAGGAAATCATACATGAAGGCCATTCATGGGTTGGCGATGTTCTCGGTATTATCAGTCTGGGCTGCTGCACTTCAAGCACAGGATGCAAACATTGTCCGGATCGATGGCTCGAGTACGGTCTATCCAGTTACCGAAGCAGTAGCAGAGGAATTTCAGAATGCCAACAGCGGCAAGATCAAAGTGACAGTCGGCATTTCCGGAACCGGCGGGGGATTTAAAAAATTCACACGCGGTGAAATTGATATCGCCGATGCCTCGCGGCCGATCTCGGAAAAGGAAATGGAAGAAGCCCGCAAAAATGGTATCGAATATATCGAGCTGCCGATTGCCTTCGATGCGCTGACGGTCATGGTCAATCCGCAAAATACCTGGGTCGATCATCTGACCGTTGAAGAGCTGAAGAAAATCTGGGAACCCGCCGCCCAGGGTAAAATCACCAGCTGGAATCAGGTCCGGTCAACCTTCCCGGATGCACCGCTCACGCTGTTTGGAGCCGGTGCCGACTCGGGCACGTTCGATTATTTCACCGAAGCAATTGTGGGCAAGGCCAAAAGCAGCCGCGGTGATTTCACCGCCAGCGAAGATGACAACGTGCTGGTACAGGGCATTTCCCAGGATAAGAACGCCCTCGGCTTTTTCGGCTACGCTTACTACGTGGAAAACCAGGACAAGCTCAAAGCTGTGCCGATCGACGCGGGCAAAGGCCCGGTAGCCCCTTCGGAGCAGACCGTCCTGGATGCGACCTACTATCCGCTCTCCCGCCCGATTTTTATTTATATCAACGTCAAGGCGCTGGAACGGACGGAAGTGCAGCAGTTCGTCGATTTCTACCTGAAGAATGTCAGCACCCTGGCCAAGGAAGTGAAATATGTTCCGCTGCCGGCAGACACCTATCAGAAGTGTGTGGAGCGGGTGGGCAGTCGGCAGACCGGAACCGCATTCGGTGGCCATTCGGAAACCGGCGTGCATATTGATGAACTGTTCAGACGTGAATTGAAGAATTGATATTTTGGCCATAACACGCCCAGGCTGAGCCGCCATCGATTCGTGTCGGGATTCTGTCACTGTCGATAGCGGCTCACTTGGTTTTCAGAGTGGATGGAGTTGGTGATGTCCGTCATACCCCACACCTTGGGCAGCCCCGAAGCGCCGCACAAGTCGGTGACACTGCGGGTGACCCGTAGCTGGGGCAGTCGATTGATGGACGTAATCATGCGCTGGCTGCTGCGGGTGGCGGCGGTCTCCTCGGTGCTGATCACCCTGGGAATCGTCACGGTTTTAATCACTGAATCGCTGCCGTTTTTCAAACAGGTGTCTATCGGGGAATTTCTTACCGATACGCACTGGACGCCGCTCTTTGCCAATCCACACTATGGCATCCTGCCGCTGGTGATGGGCACCCTGGTGACCACGCTGGTCGCGCTGCTGGTGGCTTTGCCGGTCGGCACGGTGGTGGCGATCTATCTGAGCGAATATGCACCGGTGGCGGTGCGGGAAATTCTCAAGCCGGTGCTGGAGCTGCTCAGCGCCGTCCCCACCGTGGTCTACGGTTATTTTGCCCTGCTCTTCGTCACGCCGCTGCTGCAGAGGCTCATGCCCGGACTGCCCGGCTTCAACATGTTATCGGCGGGGCTGGTGATGGGCATCATGATCATTCCCTACGTCAGTTCACTGAGCGAAGATGCCATGCGTGCGGTACCCATGCTGTTGCGGGAAGGGGCTTATGCGATGGGGGCCAGCCGGCTGACGACGGCGTTGCGCGTCGTTTATCCGGCGGCACTGTCCGGGATCGGGGCAGCCTACATACTGGCCATCTCGCGGGCCATCGGTGAGACCATGATCGTCGCCATCGCCGCCGGCCAGCAGCCCAATCTGACCATCGACCCGACACAGCAGGCGGCGACGATCAGCGCTTTTATAGTGCAGGTCTGCCTGGGTGATCTGCCCCACGGCAGCATCGGCTATCAATCGATTTTTGCCGCCGGCGTGACGCTGATGCTGATGACGCTGGTTTTTAACATTCTCGGTCACTGGTTGCGCAAACGTTATCGCCAGGTCTATTGACAGGAAGTGCTGCTGAAAATGACTTCGCTGACGACCATCATCCGCCGCAGTCGCCTCCGCGATCAGATGTTTATCATCGTGGGTGTGCTGGCGACATTGCTGGGTATGATTACCCTGCTCGCCCTGCTGCTGGATCTCAGCCGCGATGGATTCGGACGGTTGCACTGGGGTTTTCTCACTTCGTTTCCGTCCCGCCATCCGGAAAAAGCCGGCATTCTCAGCGCCTGGGTGGGTACGCTCTGTGTAATGGTGGTGACCGCGAGTACGGCGGTGCCCCTGGGAGTGGCAGCGGGTATTTATCTGGAGGAATATGCCCGGCGGAGCTGGTTCACGGAGATTATCGAAATCAATATCGCCAATCTGGCCGGCGTACCCTCGATTATTTATGGGTTGATGGCCTTGGGGCTGTTCGTGTATCAGTTCAATCTGGGACACAGCATCCAGACGGCGGGGCTGACTCTCGCCATACTGATTCTGCCGATTATCATTGTAGCCACCCGCGAAGCACTCCGGGCCATTCCTCAGGAAATCCGCGAAGCCGCCTATGCCCAGGGCGCGACTCGCTGGCAGACCGTCTGGTTTCATCTGCTGCCCTATTCGATGGGCGGTATCGCTACCGGGGTGATCATTGCCCTGTCCCGCGCCATCGGCGAAACCGCTCCGCTGATCACGATCGGAGCACTAACCTATATCGCGTTTCTGCCGCCCTCGCCGGTTCATCCAGAATCGCCGTATAATTCGATGTCGTGGCTGAGGTCGGAATTCACGGTTCTGCCGATTCAGATGTTCAACTGGGTCTCGCGTCCGCAGAAGGAATTTCATCTGAATGCAGCGGCGACGGGGTTGGTGCTGCTGGTGGTCACTTTGTCCTTGAACGCGGTGGCTATTGTGCTGCGCTATCGCATCCGCCGGCGCATCAAGTGGTAGGGGGGTTAATCGGTATGGAAGGATCAGTGAAAATGAATTCGCATCTGAATCAGCCGAATGCCCTTTCTCCCGTTGAGCCGCTGACCTTGCCCAGAGTTAGCAGCACGGTATCTGCTGAAGCGCCGCCTTCGGCGAACCCGCCCAAGGCCGAGGTCCGCGCCCTGAATTTTTTCTACGGGCCTAAGCAGGTACTGAAAAACATCAATGTTACCTTTTTCCAGCACCGGGTGACCGCCCTGATCGGCCCGTCGGGTTGCGGGAAGACCACGCTGCTGCGCTGCTTTAATCGGATGCATGATCTCTATCCCGGTAACCGCTACGAGGGCCAGATCATGCTCCATCCTGACGGGGTCAATATCATTCACCCTCAGACCGATCCGGTGGAAATGCGCATGCGCATCGGCATGGTCTTTCAGAAGCCCAATCCCTACCCCAAGTCGATATTTGAAAATGTGGCCTTCGGATTGCGCTTGCGCGGGGTGCGGGGTTCGGAATTGCAGGGGCGCGTGGAGCAGGCCCTGAGGAACGCTGCCTTGTGGGATGAGACCGCCGATCGCCAGCGCGACCTGGCCTTCAGTCTGTCGGGCGGGCAACAACAGCGCTTGTGCATCGCCCGGGCATTGGCTACCGATCCGGAAATGATTCTCTTTGATGAACCGACTTCGGCTCTTGATCCAGTGGCCACCGCCAAGATCGAAGACCTGATTGCCGAGCTGAAACATCGGGTCACTATTCTGATCGTGACCCACAATATGCAGCAGGCTGCCCGAGTTTCCGACTTTACCGGCTTCATGTTTCTTGGTGATCTGGTGGAATTTGATCAGACCCAGCGCCTTTTTACCAACCCCAGCCAGAAATTGACCAATGATTACATCACCGGCCGATTTGGTTAGAATGATGCTGTGAGCCAGCAATTTATCAACCAGCTGACCGAACTGCAGCAGCATGTCTACGCCATGGCCAACCTGGTGCAGGATGTAGTCGAAGAGGCCTGCGCGGTGATTCTGCAGCCGGATGGCGCTCTGGCACTACGCATCGTGGAACGCGACGCCGAAGTGGATCGGGCGGAAGTCACTGTGGAAAGTGAAGTGATTCGCCTGATGGCTCTCTATCAGCCCACCGGATCGGACATTCGCCTGCTTTGCGCCATTCTGAAAGCCAATCATGATTTTGAACGAATCGCCGATGGGGCGGTGAACCTGGCCCAGCGGGCTCAACATCTGGTGGGGCGAATTCGTGCGGATGATTGGCCGATCCTGCGGGCTATGGCGCATCACACCCGCACGATCCTCAATCATGCCGTACAAGCCTATCTTCATAGAGATGTCCGGCAGGCCCAGCAGGTGTTGCGCGAAGATGCACCGATTGATCGTTATTATGTCGAAATGGTTGAAGCCATCATCGCCGCAACAGCCTCCCATCCGGAGCGTACCGCCACTTACCTGGATCTGCTGTCCATAGCCAAGAACCTGGAACGCATGGCGGATCATGCCACCAACATTGCCGAAGAAGTGATTTTCATGATTACCGGTCAGATCGTTCGACATCGCCTGGATCAGGGATCACTCGCACCAGCAGCCGAGTAGTCGATTTTCAATAGGGAAAGGAGCACATTTGATGAACCCGCCAGGATTGCCCTCGTCATTGCATTTGCCCTCCGAGCAGGAACTGCTGGATTCATTCACCAGTGAATTACGGCGCGAGTGCGGTACGGCAGAATGGCTGGGGTTGGATACCGGCTTTGCCCAGCTGACTGAAATGCTCGACGGCTTACAGAGCGGATTGATCGTTCTGGCTGGCCCGCCGGCTTGCGGCAAAACCGCCTTTGCCAAACAACTCGCCGACCAGGTGGCGGATCTGAATCAGGTTGTCGTATTATTTATTACGTATGAACAGAGTGCGGCGGAGCTGCGCCTGCTCTCGTTGGCTCGTTTGGCGCAGATGAATACGCGGATCGTCAATCGAGGGGGTAGCAATGTTCCGGTGGAGACCTTGTCGAGTGGTCCAGCCATCAGTCAGCGCGAACGACTCGATCGGTCGATTCAGACCTATGCCCGCATCGCCAGCCGCATATTTATTGTCGAAGCCGATCAGCACCTTGATCCCGCCGCCATTCAGCAATTGGGCGCACAACTCCGGCAGCAGATCCAGGCCCAGAACCTGCTCATCGTGATTGATTCCCTCACGGCGATGCCCTCGGCGACGACGGCGGCCGGATCTGGAGTGGCGGGCCAATTATCAGAGCTACGCCGTGTGGCCCGATCGTTGCGTTGTCCGGTGGTCGTGCTGGCGGCCCAAACTCGTTCAACCTATCAAGCCAACATCAAACCCGGGTGGCCGGTATTTGATGAGCAGTGGCAGGTGGAATATCACGCCGATGTCGCGGGTGTACTGTGGAACAGCCCCAGCTCCGATCTGACCAAAGGTGAAACCCGATCGCTCTATCTCTACCTGCTGAAAAATCGTGCGGGGCAACAGGCCCGCATCGCCTTTCTCTACACGCCCACCGAAGCATCGTTCCTGGAGTATGGCGTCGAACCGCTCACCTATCTGGATATCCAGCAGAACCGTATGGACTCGTCCCCCGCGGGTTCATCCGGTGAAGTCAAAAAACGTTGATCACGACCGTGGTGTCTGACATTGAGCTGGGGTCGTTCGTGCTCGGCGCGTTGGGTTACTTCCAATGAAGCTCGGCAGCAACTGCTAGATGATCGGAAAGGTGGTCAGGCCAGACGGTGTGGGAGATGAAGGTCATTTCACGGGAAATCAATATCCAGTCGATCCGCCGATGCGGGCGGTTGCTGCGATAGGTCATCAATTCGCGCGAATCCGGTTGCCAGGCATCAAGATTAAACTGATTGACCAGCAGGCGTATGGCATCATCCTGGTGCCAGTCGCAGTTGAGATCGCCCATGATGATCAGGGGTTTGCCGGCGTGCTCGATTGTTTTGCAGATGCTTCGGACCTGGCGGCGACGCAGACGCGCGAATTTGAAATCCAGATGCACGGATACCACCAGCACGCGCCGGCCGGCGAACCCGATTTCTGCGCAGACGTAGCCTTTGGTGTCGGTCGGATCCACGCGAAACGCGTGCGATCGGCTCTCGAACAGTTCGTAACGCGACAAAATGGCAGTGCCGTGATGAAGCGCGGGTATTCGTATCCCGACCTTCACGTGGGAGCCGTGCATATGATGGTCGTATTCGGCGGCCGTTTTCAAGTGAAAGAGGTGATCAAAAGCGCCACTGAGGGCATTGATGCCGTCGGCTTCCTGTAAAGCGAGCACATCGGGCTTTTCGCGGTGGAGCACTTTGGCGATGCTGTCAAGATTGCGTTTGAAAACGCTCCGGGGTTTACCCAGACGAATCCGGGCCAGTCCGCGGCCATGGGCCAGGTTCAGCGTGGCTACACGAAGCACTGTTCCAGGGGTTTGTTCGGAACTCCTGGCTTGGAGAGGATGGATGGGTTCTTCCGGTTTCAAAGTATAGAATTATATTGTACTCGAATAATGATTCAACTGAACTGCGTATACCGAATACAACGTCGACCCTGCCCGGTTGGTGATATCAACTGGAATTTGGCCAACCACGCTGGCAATATTCAAGTAAAAAACATACGGGATGAAATTCATTAAGCCGCGACCGTGAGAGCGAAATTCGGGTTCAGCAATTAACTTTGACTCAAAACCGACCAGTACATTAACAAAACTGGGGACGGCTGAGTTGGATCAGAGCGTGCAGGGGATTATTTTATAAATTCCTATAGAATCGGCGTGAGCAGTCGGGAAACATTTTCGGCCAGGCGGATGTGCAGGGGTTGATTGGTGAGTTCGTCGGAAGTGACGAGCTGGGCATCTTTCTGATCCTGCTCGAATTGAGTTATAAGTTCATCGATATCCTTTTGTGAATAAATCAGGCAGTCGGCCTCGAAATTCAGCCGCAGGCTGCGAACGTCGAGATTTGCTGATCCAACCGATGCCCACGCACGATCGGCGATCATGATT
The DNA here is from genome assembly GCA_022072405.1 of Phycisphaerae bacterium. Taxonomy (GTDB): domain Bacteria; phylum Planctomycetota; class Phycisphaerae; order UBA1845; family CAIVHJ01; genus JAJVHX01. The sequence continues at coordinate 134,299 of JAJVHX010000004.1, forward strand.
TTGGCATGCAGCATGCCTTTCTCATATCGATATATTTTCACTCCCGCGTTGATCAGTTCAGGCCAATAGTAGCGCGCGGCAAAATAGGTGATCCAGCTGTCGGGGGGCGATCCTTGGGTGATGATATGGACTTCTACCCCACGGAGTGCGGCGTTGGTCAGGGAGTTTAAGAGCGCGGAATCTGGAACCAGGTAGGGCGTTGATATCCATAACTGTTCCTGAACCTGATTGATCACGGTGAAGAATATCTCCCGTATGGCATTATGACTTAGGTCGGGGCCCGACCAGACGATTTGGAGTCGGCTGGAACCATCAGCAACGGGCTTGGGAAAATATTTTTGCCCCGAAATGAATTCCTGGGCTGCAAAATCCCAGTCTTCCACAAACACGCGTTGTAAAGCCAGGACGGCCGGCCCCACAATTTTAAGTTGAGTATCTCTCCAGAAACCGAAAATCTCAGACCGGCCCAGATATTCATCACCAATATTTACCCCTCCGGTAAAAGCAACTTTTCCATCACATATCAGTATTTTACGATGGTTGCGAAGATTGAGCACAAAACGCCGTCGCCAGAGCATGATGGGTAAAAAAGTACAGGCTTTGCCGCCACTAGCTCGTAATTTATGTAACAATCGCCAGGCTTCATATGAACCATAGGCATCAACGAGCAACCGAACTTCGATACCTTGTTTCGCTTTCTGGCAAAGTAATTCAACAAATGTGTGGCCAGCCTGATCAGCACGCAAGATATAATATTCGGCATGAATATGTTGAGTGGCGTTGCGAATAGCCTGCAGTTTATCCTCGAACAATCGGGTTCCTTCATGATATATTTTCATTTCATTGCTCTCGCTAACCTTAACCCCGCCCACAATGCAGGCCAGTCGGTCAAGGTTGTTCCATTCCTTGCCCGGCAAGGCTTTTTCGGGCATTTGTGGGTAGTGGGGTTGGTCAGCCGTTGTTTCAATCCACTGCTTGACGAATCTAGATCGTTGCCTCTGCTTTTTTCGCAGCGGACGATTGACGTGCGGGATACCAATGATCAAAAATAAAAAAGTTCCTAAATAGGGTAGAAATATGATGGTCAGACACCAGGCAATGGCAGAGGAGGGCTGTCGTTTGCGTAGCAGTACGACCGGGATGAATGAAAACGTGAGCAGGTATCCGAGAACAGCAATGAATTCAGGCAAATGATCAGAAATAAATTGTGACAACGCGATCATATCGACATTGTATTGCGTCCAGTGCACGCCGATTATTTAATCTGCAAAGATATTTTGACGTTCGGGCCCATCAACAAAATGTTTGATTTAACAACCGATCTGTAATGAATGGTTGATTGTTCCTAACTATTTGTCAAAAATAATATTACAGGGTTATTGAAGATCTGCTTATCGCCAGGTTGTTTAAAAAAACCAATCTACGTTCGGATTCATGTTTTGTCTGGTGTAATACTTATACATTGGCAGCGGTGGGAAAATGAACTGGTCAGGGCCGGAGTTGAACCGGCGACACACGGATTTTCAGTCCGTTGCTCACATTCCGAACAAGTTGATTCGCCAACGAGTTACGATGATGCTCATTCGTGCTTACCGGAATGCTTACCGGATTCGCCCGAAATTGACCCCGAACTACAGGTAATCATCGACCGCTGGCCGACTCTGCCCGATGCGATCAAGGCGGGAATATTGGCGATGTTGAAGGCCACGCTGCCTGATCTGAAGTGAACGGGAGGATATCGGTGCCGCTTGTGTCGGTGATGGCCGGGAGCATGAATACCGTGCCCGCCAATCGGCCCCCCGTTCGGCCCCCGGCGCGGTCGGTTCAGGTAGACGAAAGAGCTCATTTCTATCCGGCCCCCTCGTAAAATTCCCCTTGCTCCCCAATCAACCGCTCAGGTCCAGTTCGGGTATCTGGCTGAAGGCGATTTTCACCGGCGCCATTTCCTGGGCATGAAACGCCCCGCCCAGAAACGCGGCCATCGTTCCATAACGCCGGTTGATCTGGTCCACCGTCTGCCACAAACGGGTCCGCCGCTGATCGGCCTCCAGCAGCGGCAGGGTGGCTGACTTTTCGGTCACCAGATCAAATAACGCCAGCCCCACCTGCAGGGGTTTATGATTCGTCGGGCAGTGCGGCCATAAGCGGTTGATCGCCTCCACGATGGTTGAAGTATCCTGCGCCGGACCAAGGTAAGCCTGATCCTGCCACGAAGCCCCATCCATAAACCGCACGAATACCGACAACTGCCGCGCCCAGTAACGATAATGACGAAGTCGCGCTGCCGCCTTGTGGGTCAGCCGGATCAGAATATCATGGGCCAGCGGCAGAGTCCGGAATTGCGGCGCCAGCACCCGCGTATGGCCGACCTGACGCTTATGGACCGGCAGCTCCGGCAGGTGG
>JAJVHX010000005.1 GCA_022072405.1 Phycisphaerae bacterium
ATGTGGTTCTCCTTGTTCTTGATTAAGACCGTTCAACACCAGTCTTATATCAAAAAGTCACAAGGCGAACCGCTTTTTTTTATGGCATCAACACAATGCCCATTTACACACATTATGCCGCACTATCAACGTCTCTCTACCGGTTCCTCAATTTGCAGTTTGTTCAACAACACAGGATCGAATGCCGTACCACATTCTGGACAACAACATGAGTTATTGCCTTTTAGACAATATCCACAATTTGTGCAGCAAATTTCGTTAAATCTGTACGAATAGCGTAATCGCTTGTTAGCCAGCAATCCTATTACCACTCCTATCATTGGTAGATATGAACCAAAACAATATTGCAGAAAATACAGAATTCCAAGTTCATTTAGAATTGCAAGTTTAAAATTCCACTCCTGTGATGATAAGATATAAGTTGCCTCATCCCAGGCTAAATAAAGTGAAGCAATCCCCAACAGAATACCCATATACCTGAATCTTGAAATAAGATAAAAGTTAATAACGGCCATTACCAAGTAAGGTATAAATATAAGAAAATTACTTGTATGCGTTGGGAGCTTATCACTTATTTCTGCAATAAAGTGCATTCAACTTTCCAATACTTCATAATTCGCTACCACATGCTATGGCAGAGGTGGTTCATAAACTTTGAGTTTTTTTTATGAATGACATTTAAATTTGGCGCATACGTAACATTAACATTAATGTAGCAACAACCCTGGTACCGGTTTCGTTTCACCTCGCCGTGAACGTAAGTGAGCGGTCTTCATGGGGGTGAATACTTATATTGGTATTGGCCCCAATTCCATGTTCAAGAGCATCTCCGAACAGAGCAACATTAAAATGCCCAGCTTTTTCGGTTACATGCTCTACAGTGTTGTCATTTTAATACCCTGCTTCATCCTGATCAGCGTCATTCTGGCACTGGCCTGATGAATTGATATTTTAGTCTGATGACTTATCACTGATCTCGAAGTGGTTTCAAAATTCAAAGCGCCGCGGGCTTTAGCCCGCGCGAAGTCCCGATTGGCGATTTGGAAACCCGCTCTCGTGTCGTGATTCACTTGTATTCATCTTTTCCCGTACGGTTCCTGCCCGTCGTACTTTTTCAAGAATGGCGTCGGTTTTGGCGGTCCACTTGAATGGTTGGGGTTCCCCGTTGTGCTCATCGAGGTACTCCGTATCGGCTTGTTGCAGCGGTTTCACATGGTGAAACGTGCCTCGTCGAATATGTTGGTCGGTGATTTCACGGTACCAGCTCTTATCCGCGTTTCGCGGTGTTTTTTTTCTTGGCCATCTTCCTTTTCACCTTTGCGCCCCCGCCGCTCTTCATGAGCGGCTGGCCATCCGGTCCCTTGCCCATCCGCGCCAGCATGGCGATGTGGTCCTCCAGGTATTTTTTTACGGGCATGCGGCGCATCGCCTCGGCGATCACGTCGAGCGAGAGATCCTCGACCTTCTTGAACCGCAGGCAGCACGCCATTGCGGCGACCTCCATGTGGAGTTTCTTCCCGGTGGCTTTCCACGCTTTGTCGAACCACGCACGCTCGCGCTCGTTCTGGTAGAGGAAAAGCATATACACGACCATGTCGTTTTTCTGCGACGACAGCCCCATGTACATGAGCGGGAGCTCCGGGCGGGTGCGGGTGCCGTGCGGCCAGACGCTGTGCGGCACACAATAGCCGATCACGCCGTACTGCATGCACTCCCGCAAGTCTTTGTCGAGATTGTCCAGGATCACCCGGCGCACGGTCCGGATCGCCTCCCGGCGATTATGGGGGCCGGACGGGAGTGAATCCAGGTACTCCGCGACGGTGGTGGCTTTGCTTTTCATGATGGCGGACAGTGTAAGGCGAGGGTGGGGATCGAGCAATTGAATACCAACTTCTTCTTCTGGGCGATCAAGCAGATTCCTCAGAAGGCGTAAACCGCAGCCGCATTCAGTACGGCATTCTCCCCCGCTTATCCGCCTCTGTACGTACCAGCACACGGCGGTCCGCTTCACTACATACCGGAACCCGGCGTTGTTCACTTTCAGTTTCGGGATTGGTGGGCTTGAGGAGACGGGCGAGTCTCGTCGGGCTGGTGCAACGCCCTCAGGCGTGCCGGTCACCGGTCGGTCTTATTGCTGCGAAATGACGTAAACGTAAAACGCAATCGGGACGACAGTACACCAATAGAACTTTTCTTGGAGGGCGTTAGGGTGTGGCCAGATGAGCTATGCAGTCTGGTGGCGACCCGTGGTGAATCATCTACCTGCACAAGCGGGTCATTGAGGAAGGTGACGCAGCCTCGCTTTGCCTGAGTAATCGCGTCCAAGTGCCAAGCACTCTCGGCCGAACTGTTCAATCAATCCAGGCTCGGTTTTCAGCTTGGCGGCGAAACGCCAGGTTTCCGGGACGCGGGCATCTTTTGGCGTGCAGCCTGTAGCGAGGGTGACCGCACACCGTGTGTGAGCTGCCAGATCGATGGTGTAGAACTCCAACACAAGCCAGCCGATGCCCGTGTCAGCGCCGGCCTCAAGGCGAAAGTGCCCCTTTGGATTGTTTGACCATGCGATGAGTTGCCTGGCATCGTTGCCAAGGAAATCCGGAGAGCAATATGCCCGCGAGCAAGCAGACCATTCACCCGCGCGAACTCGCGTTTCTAGCTCGATCTAGTTAGGAAGGTCTTGGTAAATGACACAAAGTTCGAGCATCCAATCGTCCACGCAAACGCCTCCCGAGCAGCAAGTGAATCGCTTTCAACGGTAGACGATGATTCTTCAAGATGCAATGGTGACCTTCGCGGCATACTCTCTCGCGATCGTTGCTTCAACGACAACGCCCGCGAGCTGGCCGCTCACGGGCGTTCGATCGGCAATCGGGGCGACCCGTGTTGAACCCCAAAAGATGGAAAATATCCGCCGTTTTGACACGATAGAACTGATTTTCGCTTGATATTGAGTGTACAAATGAAAAGCAGCTACCCAACCCCACTTAATCGATGCGCCATTTTTGTTGAATAACTAAAGTAAAAACACTATAAGTCAATAATTGACCTTTCAGTCGAAATTTGAGAAATTAAACAGGTTATGCTTCGATCTTTCCTGCAATTAATGTTTACTGCCGCTTATGTTGTATCGACGACAATAGGGTCGTTCTCGATTGAGGCAAGAACGAGTTACGTTGTCACCGAGAACCCGTGCGGCTGCTGCGTCACTGATCAAACCTGTTACTGTGGTTGTCAGAGCCAGTCGACAAGTAGTTCAAACGATGCGCCGTGGCAGATTTCTATTTGTACCTGCAATCTGCCTGACCAGCTTCCACCCTCATATACATCTGCACCGAATGAAAACACAAACTTTTTCGAAGTCGTCCGACATCTAATCCCAACTGGCGAGCAACACAAACTCGCGCCTTTGCAAAATTTATATCACGGTCCACCCCAAACGCTTGACATCATCCATTCCTCAATTCTCCTGATTTGATTCACTCAATTACATGAGCTGGGCTGTTCTGCGCTGATTACGGCCCTCTTGATTCTGAACCAAGTCGTTCATCAACTGATGATCGTACGGTGAATCATTGATACAGGAGTCCACACATGACGAAACAGAGTCATGATGTTTTTCCATATTGGAAATATACGTGCCTTTGGACGACTCTTTTTATATGCGGTTGTGTGACAGTCGATTCGTCAGCCAAACTTGATGAATCAGTCAGACTGACCGAGGCGCGAACCGGATACGAACCTGAATGGCACGTTCCGTGGGATGGTGATTCACCTCTGTGGGATGGCCGTTCGGCACTCGAACTGGATACTGCCGTTGTACTCTCACTCCGGAACAATCGAACGTTGCGAGGTCAGCTGGAAATGATCGGTCAGGCTAATGCTGACCTGGTGCAGGCGGGATTGTTACAGAATCCGACGCTCAATTTCATGATCATGTTTCCAGAAGGCGGGGGCCGTTCCATGCTTCGCAGTGGTGGTTTCCCGATGCAGGCCTTATCGGATTTATGGCTGATTCCGGCCCGAAAAGACGCTGCCGGGCTGGAATTGCAGAAAGCCATTCTGAATGTGGCCCAAAGCGCCATTGATCTGGCTGCGGAAGCAAAAAAGAAGTATGCCCGAATTCAGTATTTTCAACGTGCGGTAGAGTTGATTCAGGCCAACATGAGAATCGTGGAGCAATCCACCAAGATCATTCAAACGCAGCAGTCCGCCGGAAAAGCCGGCCAGGTGGATGTCAATCTCTCTCGGATACGACAACAGCGATTGCAGTCTGAATTAATTCAACATCAATCTGAAATGGCGATGGCCAAACGTGAACTGCTTACGCTCATGGGATTCGCTCAGGCCAATGCGGATTGGAAAGTCGACCCGCTTGACGAACTCAAGCAGGAAGTCGACCCGGCACACGATGAAAATGAATTGTTGGCCCTAGCCCTTGAGCAACGAATCGATCTGCTGGCTGCCCATTGGGGAGTGCAGGCTGCCCAGGCGCGTATCAATCTGATGAAGCGATCGGTTCTTGATCATGTGGCGATCGGATTTACTTTTGAACGCGGACCGGCGCCACGATCGTCCGACGTGAGGGTTCCTGGAAAAGTTGGCAATATTCTGGCCAATAATGCCCTTCGAAGCGCAGCGGGGATGCCGCTGATGTCGGTACCGGAAATTATGCCTTTCTCGGCTCAGCCCAATGTGATTGATTTCATGTCGGGTCCTATGTTGGATATGGAGATCCCAATTTTCGATCAGAATCAGGCCCAGATCGCCAAGGCAATTCATGAATACAACCAAAATGTTGCTGAATTCGAAGCGTTACAGCAGAGTGTGGTCGAAAATGTTCGCCGGACATCTGTTCAACAGCAACAGGATTATGAACAAGTTGAATTGTACCGACAATCGATCCTTCCTGAAGTCGAAAGCAACCTGAAACTGGCTCGTCAGTCTTATACCGCAGGCCAGGTGGATTTGACCGTTTATTTGCTGGTGCAGGAAGACCTGATCAAGACCCGACTCGAAGCACTGACGTTTACCAGAGATTACCTGCTCAGCCGGGCGGAACTGGAACGGGCGGTAGGCGGCTCAATGATACTCAAACAAATTGAAAACATACCGCCAACGGAATCGGCCCCGGCACAGTCGGATTTAGAAACCGAGGTTAACCATGACTAAAAACAATGCATCGAATAATACCACCACCATAGGCGGAAATGCCTGGCCTAAAGAACTGATTTATCGTACGTGGAAACTACGAGTCGTTCGGATGACGATCGTTGTCTCTATTGCGATATTCATTTTCATTCTGGGCTGGATAGCCTCTTTTGTGATCGGTGACAATCATAGCCATCACGATCAAAAATCAGATGCTGCAGCTGCAACCCATGAAAGCAATATCAAGTATTGGACCTGTTCTATGCACCCACACATCAAACTGCCGGAAAAAGGCCAATGCCCGATTTGCTTCATGGACCTGATTCCCGTTCGTAGTGGTGAGGACGATTCGGAAGCCGCTGTTTTGACACTATCTGCCCGGGCGCGCACATTGGCCAAAGTGGAAACGACCCCAGTTCAACTGCGAGAGTTAATCCATGAAATTCGTATGGTGGGAAAAGTGTTGGCGGACGAAACCCGAATCACGTATATCAGCAGCTACATTCCAGGTCGGATCGATCGGTTGTTTGTGGATTATACCGGGATTTTTGTACGCAAGGGAGATCATCTGACCGAAATTTACAGCCCGGAACTATTGGTGGCCCAGCGGGAATTCCTGGTGGCACTGGATTCACTTGAAGAAGTAAGGAAAGATTCGAGCGCTGATGCAATGATGATCGACTCGGCTCTGACTGTTGCTGAAGCGGCCCGACGTAAGTTAGAACTGTGGGGTATCCCTGCGGACGAAATCACCACCCTTATTGCAAAGCATCAACCCTCAGACCATATGCGTATCGACTCTCCTCTGGAAGGCTGGGTACTGGATCGTCAGAGCTACCAGGGCATGTACGTTGAAACCGGTACGCGACTCTTTACCGTTGCCGACCTGCGGTCTGTGTGGGTTCTGTTGGATGCCTACGAACTCGATGTTCCATTCCTGCGGATCGGTCAAACGATCTCATTTGAAAGTGAATCCTATGCCGGAGAAACGTTCACTGGTCGTATTGCCTATCTTGATCCCATTTTGAATGAGAACACGCGGACGGTAAAAGTACGCGTCAACGTTCCCAATACAGATTTGAAGCTACGGCCGGGAATGTTTGTGCGTGGACAACTGATTGTGCATATCGGTGCCGAAGGCAAGGTGATCGAAAATTCGCTTCTGGGTAAATGGATCTGTCCCATGCACCCGGAAATCATCAAGGATCAATTGGGAACCTGCAATTTATGTGGAATGGACCTGGTAACCTCCGAATCGCTTGGCTATGTCAGTGTGGACACACCGGCGGCCCAGGTGCTGGCCATTCCTAAAACTGCCGTACTCCTGACCGGCCGGCGCGCGGTTGTTTACATAGAGCATCAGGATGAAGAAATAATTCGCTATGAAGGAAGAGAAATCGAACTGGGGCCTCCGGCAGGTGATTACTATGTTGTGCTTTCGGGCTTGAGCGAAGGCGAGCAGATCGTCACGCATGGTGCGCTGATGATCGATTCCGTCATGCAGATCCACGCCAAGCCCAGCATGATGAATGCCGCCGATGAACCTTCATCAAAAACGCAGGCTCAGACTCAGACCCCGCATCACGATTACCATCCACATACTCAACCTGTGATGGCCGCCTATTTCGAATTGGTAGATTCACTGGCCGATGATGATCTGCAACGTTCCCGGCAAGCGATCTCACAATTGCAACAGGCGATTGTCCATGCACAATCGATGAATCTTCAGACCGATGTCGATCGGGATTTCAAATCGCTTATCAACACCATTTCCACGACAATTCCAAATTCGGATGATGGCTCGATCGAACAGATACGACAGAGATTGCCCGCGCTGACCCAGGCCATGATTCAATATCTCCGTCGGTTTGGACACAACATGGATGATCCTATTCTGATTATGCATTGTCCAATGGCCATGGATAATCAAGGAGCCGATTGGCTGCAAATACAATCGCACGTTCGCAATCCGTATTTCGGGGCACAGATGCTTAGCTGCGGAGTCTACGCCGGAAACATCCAACAGAACGGACAGGAGGAATAATCATGAAGAATTCCTCGGTGGTACAAGAGTCTCCGGGCAGGGTGGACCGAATCATTCGATTTTGCCTCGAAAACAAGCTGGTCGTCTTTCTGCTGCTGGGATTCATTGTTTTGTGGGGTTACCGGGTCATGCCTTTTCGCACTCCCGATCCGATCATTCCGCGCGATCCGATCCCCGTGGACGCCTTTCCCGATATCGGCGAGAACCAGCAGATTGTCTTTACCGATTGGCCCGGTCGCAGCCCACAGGATGTTGAAGACCAGGTGACCTATCCACTGACAACGCTGCTCCAGGGAACACCCGGTTTCAAAACGGTCCGGGCTTTTTCCATGTTTGGCTTTTCGATAATCTATGTCATTTTTGACGAACATTATGACTTTTACTGGTGTCGCTCGCGGATTCTCGAAAAACTCAACGTTGCTCAACAAATTCTTCCGCCGGAGGTTACACCGCAGCTGGGGCCTGATGCCACCGGACTTGGGCAGGTTTATTGGTACACGCTGGAAGGTTCGCAAGGTGGATTCGATTTGATGGAGCTTCGAAGCGTACAGGATTGGTATGTCCGCTACGCGCTCCAATCAATTCCTGGTGTTAGTGAAGTGGCCAGCGTTGGTGGATATGTACGCGAATACCAGATCGATGTTGATCCCGACGCCATGCGCGCCCACCAGATCAAGCTGCAGGACATCTTCATGGCCGTTCAGCGGGCCAATATCGATGTTGGCGCTGAAACCATCGAATTCAATGGCGTGGAATATATTGTTCGAGGCCGGGGATTCATCAAAGGTACCGTGGATGTGGAAAACATCGTCCTGCGCGTTACCGACAATGTGCCCATCTATGTCAAGAATGTGGCTCAGGTCCAGATTGGACCGGCGTTGCGCAGAGGCCTGCTCGATAAAGAAGGCCTAGAAGCGGTCGGCGGCGTGGTTCTGGTTCGCTACGGCGCCAATCCGATGGAAGTGATCGAACGCGTGAAAGAGAGAATTCTTGAAATCTCGGCCAATTTACCGCAGAAAATTTTACAGGATGGCACAACCTCTCAAGTGCAGATTGTTCCATTTTATGATCGTACCGTGTTGATTGATCAAACACTGGGCACGCTCCATCATGCGCTGATTGATGAAATTCTGATCACCATGTTCGTGGTGATCATTTTCATCATGCATTTTCGCAGTGCCTTTCTCATCTGCCTCAACCTTCCCGTCGCGATCATGATGGCATTTATTCTGATGAAGGTCTTTAAGATTGATTCCAACCTGATGAGCCTGGGTGGAATAGCCATCGCCATCGGTACGATGGTGGACATGGGCATCATTTTGTGTGAAAACATCATTCGGCATCTGGATGAATCACCCAGAGAAGAACCCGTGATCGAAACCATTTATCGCGCCAGCAGCGAAGTAGGCAGTGCCGTGGTGACGGCGATTGCCACCACAGTGATTTCGTTTTTGCCGGTGTTCGCCATGGTCGGGCCGGAAGGCAAACTGTTCAGGCCGCTGGCTTATACAAAAACGTTTTGCCTGCTGGCTTCGGTGGTGGTGGCCCTGACCATCCTGCCCGCGCTGGCCCATCTGATCTTCGAGAAAAAGCAGGAGCATGTTCAACCCTGGCGTTTGGCGGGTTGGTGGATTTGGCGAATCGTGTTGTTTGTATCTGGAGCTCTGGGCGGACTCTATCTGACTCCCGCTGCCTGGCCGTTGGTGGTTTATGCGATTTGGGCAGTTGTTGAACCGTTTACGTCGGCAAGAGCGAAAAAACTGGGCACCTATGTATCGAGCTATGCTGCCGCTGCCGGTGTACTTTATCTGCTCACGTTGCATTGGATGCCGCTGGGATTGGGGGCAGGGCTGATCAAAAACCTGATCTTCGTCTTTGTGTTGAACATATTGTGGCTGTCTCTACGATTGATATTTATCGATTTTTATCCCTATTTCCTAAGCCTTTTCCTGCGTCACAAGGCCCTGTTCCTCTCGGTGCCGTTGAGTATGTTGATACTGGGTGGCTGCATTTGGCTGGGATTCGGTAATGTGTTTGCCTGGCTGCCAACCCCTTCGACAACACAAAACAACAACACGCAGACGATCTATCAAAAAGTTTATGCTGCCGGTGTGCACACTTTTCCGGGAATGGGACGCGAGTTCATGCCCCCATTGGATGAAGGGTCATTTTTGTACATGCCCACATTGATGCCGCACGCGGGCATCGGTCCGACGCTGGAAGCCGTCTCAGCCATGGATCAGGCCATTCGAGCGATTCCCGAAGTGGAAAACGTGGTCGGCAAGATCGGTCGTGCCGAAACCGCCATCGACCCGGCCCCCATTTCCATGATCGAGACCATCATTCAATATAAACCGGAGTATCAGCGGGACACGGTCACGGGCGAACTGGTGCTGGATGAAAACGATCAACCCATTCGACAGTGGCGTGAACATATCAAGTCTCCCAAGGACATCTGGTCGGAAATTCAAAAGGCAGCCGAATTTCCCGGAGCAACCGGCGCTCCTCACCTTCAACCCATTGCCGCCCGCCTGGTCATGTTGCAATCGGGCATGCGCGCCTCAATGGGTGTAAAGGTCTACGGCAACAAGCTGGAAGATATTGAACAGGCCGGTTATCAAATCGCTGAGGCGCTCAAGACGGTTCCGTCCATTGCAGCGGATGCGGTGATTCCGGATCGGGTGGTGGGCAAGCCCTATCTGGAAATCAATATTGATCGGGAGAAAATCGCCCGCTACGGCGTGAACATCCGTGACATTCAGGATGTCATCGAGATCGCCCTGGGCGGCATCCGGGCCACAACAACTGTTGAAGGACGAGAGCGATATCCCGTGCGGGTGCGTTATTTGCGGGAAATCCGTGACAACGTTGAAGCTATGGAGCGAATCTTGGTTCCCGGTGTCAGTGGTGAACAGATTCCACTTGCCCAACTGGCTCGGATTGAATATGTCCGCGGCCCGCAGGAGATCAAAACCGAGGACAATTTTCTGGTTTCGTATGTGCTCTTTGACAAGACACCCGGATGGGCCGAGGTGAATGTCGTTGAGGAGGCTGACCGTGTGTTGAAAAATAAGATAAGCAATAAAGAATTGATTCTTCCGGAGGGAGTCCACTATGCTTTTTCAGGTTCCTACGAAGGCCAACTTCGCTTTCAGAAGGAACTGCTCATCATGTTGCCGACCTCGCTGTTTTTGATTTTCTTGATCCTGTATTTTCAGTTTCGGTCCGTGCCGGTGAGCTTGCTGGTGTTTTTGGCCATCGCGGTGGTGTGGTCGGGCGGGTTCATCGGCCTGTGGCTGACCGCTCAACCCTGGTTTTTGGATTTTGACGTGCTCGGGCGCAATGTCCGTGAAGTGTTTAACATGCGGGTCTACAACCTTAGCACTGCGGTATGGATTGGATTCATTGCCTTGTTTGGCATTGCTACCGATGATGGCGTCGTCATCACCACTTATCTGAATCATATCTTCAAACGAAAACCTACCAGGAGCATTGACGATATCCGCGCCCACGTAATCGAAGCGGGTAACCGTCGAGTTCGGCCTTGCCTGATGACTACTACGACCACCGTCCTGGCGCTGCTGCCCGTCATCACCAATACAGGCCGTGGTGCTGATGTGATGATTCCAATGGCACTGCCTGGTTTTTGGGGTATGACCTTGGAATTGATTACACTCTTTACTGTACCGGTCAGCTACTGCCTGCTGAAAGAATGGCTTTGGAAGTTGGGTATGTACAAGAATCATTTCCAACTGGAAAAGCGTAATGGTATCGATCCATTATGATTTAGCAGGAATGTCAATCAGTGAGTTCTGCATAAAATGAATTCGCGATTAACCCAAAGGATACATTTTTGTGAAACTACAGAGCTTGTCTTATCTTGAAGTTGTTAGTTTAGGTAAAATCAATGGATTCGTGCCAGATATTCGTAAACTGTCCCGAAATCTGGCCGATTGTTACTTCAACCGCAGCTCCTTGAAGGCCAAGTAATGATGGCAGGATCGTGATAAAGAACCATGCGTAGATCGAGAAAACGATACTTGAAAGATCGAATTAAAGGCTACCAACCCGGCAGCGTACTCGGTGTCGCCTTTAGCGAGATCGTTCCACACGATAACCATTGCAATGCATCGGGCCAGCCCGATTATGATCAAGCCGATCATGAACTCTGGGTGACCGTGTAGGAACACGGCCGCCAGGGCAAACATGAGGATGGGGCCGATGATCCAGTTCTGCACCAGCGACAGGCCAAGCACCTTGACGTTGCAGAACACGTCGCCGAGTTCCTCATAGCGCACCTTGGCAAGCGGTGGGTACATCATGAGGATAAGGCCAATGGCGATCGGCACATTGGTCGTGCCGAACTCGAAGCGATGGATGAAGCCTTGCGATCCGGGCACCAGATAGCCCAGACCGACGCCGACACCCATCGCTAGGAAAATCCAGAGCGTGAGGTAGCGGTCCAGGAACGACAGTCGTTTGGCAATACCAGCCATTGATCACCTCGAAGAGCCGGGCAGGGCCATTCCGGCGAGCCACGTTTGAATCTGGGCGCGAAACTGATCGCGCACCGCACGAAACTTCTCCAGCCTGCCTTCCGGCGTCCCCTCAAAGCCCGCGGGATCGTCGAACGGCATAACCTGACTATCCGCATGTCAATGCGTCGATTTACTCGATTGACCAATGGCCACTCCAAGAAAATCGAAAATCACGGACACGCAATTGCTTTGTTTTTCATGTATTATAATTACTGCCGTCCGCATCAGAGCCTAAAAGGAAAAACGCCAGCTATGGCTGCTGGATTAGCGGATCATCGTTGGACGCCGGAAGAATTAATTAGTCTGCTGGATTGAAAACCGACCAGTACCTTCGCGGCATACTCTCTCGCGATCGTTGCTTCAACGACAACGCCCGCGAGCTGGCCGCTCACGGGCGTTCGATCGGCAATCGGGGCGACAGGATTTGAACCTGCGACCTCTTGGTCCCGAACCAAGCACTCTAGCCAGGCTGAGCTACGCCCCGTATGAACTTTATCATGCTACGAAGGCCTTCCCGGAAAGTCAATTAATCGAAAAACATGCTTGGCTATGCTGTCTATAAGGATTCATCCGTAAAACCATCGCGGATAATCGCCATATCCGGCATAAAACCAAGCCAGCTATAATTAAAAAAATGGAGAAAAATCGATGCTATCAACAATCCTTATTGTCGTTCTGATCCTGCTGCTGCTCGGTGCGTTGCCCAGCTGGCCTTATAGTCGTAACTGGGGTTACTACCCCACCAGCGGTCTGGGTCTGATCCTATTCATTGTCATCATTCTAATACTCATGGGACGAATTTAAACTCCGGGATCGGCGTAGCGAGCGTCTGGGCATGAACCAGACGATAATGTTCCACCCAGATAATAGCACGCACTGCGACCAGTGCCGCCACGATCGCCAGGATTGGCTGGGTGATGTCCGCCTGATGACCAAGATTGAAAGCGTGCATCAATTCGGTCAGCGAGACCACCCCTACCGTCAACAACAGTGTCAACGCAGATGAAGTGGCGGTTCGGCGGACCGGGATCATCACTGCGGCAATCACGGCCAGGGCCATATACCAGAGGAATGAGGAAACCATCGTGCCGACGGCAGTGGCAAACGAGAGGCGAAACTGGGCGTAAAACGGAATCCACTGGAATGAGTCATCGGTCGGCTGCACCCAGCGGCCATCGGGCGGCAGCGCTGCCGCGACGATCATCGAGACCTGCACCACCAGAGCCACCATCAGCATCACCTGCCCAGCCGTGCTGCGCGTGTGCGGTTCACGTCGCAACCACTCACGCTCCACCGCCACCACCCCCAGCACCGCTCCTACCACCGCACCATAAACATAAATCAGCCAGTCGGTGGCATCGCACACGTGGGACACGATCAGCAACTGCAGTAACTCGATCAAGGCCCCCAGCAGAATCAGATGGGCCACCGCATTGACCACGCTATCCACTTTGCGATAGTGATTTTCCCGCCAGGCCAGCGCCCCCAGAATGCCCAGCAGCGCAAAAGCGCAGAAGCTGCCCGCCATCTCCACCATGCGCGGCAGCATCGCACCAGGCGGCTGATCGGGAGTCGAGAAAGGAGACCAGTCGGCCGCCGCCAGTGACGCCTCCAATTGACCCGGCAGAATGGCCAAATCAAAGGGGGCCAGCTTGGCCAGCAACACCAGCCCCAGCGCGATCCAGTAAAGCGCCAGCATCGGCCGATGGACCAGCACGATCTTGAACTGATGCACCAGCCGCCACAATCCCGTCGCTGCCACCGGAGCCAACCCTATACCGCAAAGTGTTCCCAGACCATTACAGAGCAAATCAGTACCCGAAGCGTAACGACCGGGCACGAAGAGTTGCCCCAGCTCGGCGAGCAGCGCCGTCAGCACGGCAGCCAGCAACACCAGCGGAACGCGAATCCACAGACTCCATCGGGTAAGCTGCAACCGCATCGCCAGAAACAATCCTACAGCAACATAGATCAGCAGGTTCGTGGTGGCATCCTGAAAAGTGGTGGGCGTCAGGGTGAGCTGCAGCGTGGTCCAGTCGGCGTGGTTGAGTTTTTCAATATCAAACCGGAGCGGCAGCCACGATCCATAGATCACCAGCGTGATCGACAGGGTCACCATGGCCGTCAGCAGGCGGCGCGCCAATCGTTGATCGGCGCGATCGAAAAACGCCAATGCATCCATCGCTTCTTTCTCCTCTGCGAATACCATCCTCTCCATTATTAATCATACGCCCGCCGCCTGCTCCTGACGACCGGTTCAGGTCCTGTTATACTGAGAGGGCGCTTATCGGACGGCGAACAGCACCTTCGACGGGGTTGATAACATGAAAGCCAGCGTGATTCGCAGTTTTGGCGGCACGGAAGTGTTCGGATTCACCGACGTGGAAACTCCTCAGCCGCGCTCCAACGAAGTGCTGGTCAAGGTGCTGGCCTGCGGCATCAACCACTATGACATCTTCTGCCGGCGAGGCGAAGCCAACCCGCGACTTCACCTGCCGCACGTGATGGGTGCGGATGTGGTTGGTGAAATTGTGCAGATCGGCAATGAAGTGACCGACCGGCGGGTCGGCCAACGGGTCATCGTGGCTCCGGGATTCCCGATCGATTTCAAGGAGCATGGTGTCGAACCGATCAACCTGACCCGTACCTACAGCGTACTGGGTGGGGCGATCTGGGGAGGCTATGCTCAATACCTCACTGCACCTGCCATCTACACCTACACCGCTCTGCCCAACCTGCCGGACAATGAGCTGGCGACCCTCCCGCTGGTGGTGACCACGGCGGTTCATGCCGTCAAGACGCTGGCCCAGGTCAGCCGCGAACAGAAAATATTGATCCAGGCCGGCGCCAGCGGCAGCGGAGCCATGTGCCTGCAGGTCGCCCGGTTATTGGGGGCCAACGTGGCGGTCACTGTAGGCAGCGACGAAAAGAATGATTATGTCCGGGAACTGGGCGCGGAGCTGGTGATCAATTACCGGCGGGAGAATGTCTTCGAGATGTTGCGCGACTGGACCCACGGCGCCGGTGTGGATGCGGTGATCGATAACGTCGGCGGCAGCGTCTTTGCCGACAACATCCGTTCACTCAAACGCGACGGTCATTTTGTCAACTTCGGCATGGTCGGCGGACGAACGGCGGAACTGGTCTTCCCCCTGATCTTTTACAAACAGGTCCACTTCCATGGATCCATGATGGGAACAACGGTGGAATTGCTCTGGGGTTTGGAGCAGGTGCGCCTGGGTCGATTACGACCCCTGCTGGATCGAACCTTCCCGCTCCGCGAAGCCGCCCGGGCCCATGAATATATCGAGCAACGCCGGGTCCGCGGCAAAGTGGTGCTCTTGCCCTGGGCCGACTGACCTGGGCGACCATCAGAGCCGCGAGCGGGTTGCTCTGTATCTGAACTATCCAGCTATTCTCCAATCGTGTTTGACTGATTGAATACGATAGCCATCTCACTCGACCTTCCACATTCCGGACAGTGTCCCGGCGTGCCGCGCAAATCATAACCACATTGCACGCATAACCCCAACTTCTGCCGGCGCCGGCCACGTCGTTCCGGCTGACCCGCTACCCACCACAACCCTAAACCCGGCAGGAACATCATCCACCAGGGCATTGCGATCATCCAGTCCCCCCACGAATTCGTACTCCACATCCACCACCAGTGGGTCCGCCAGCCGATAAAGCCGGATATGGACCAACCGCGATCTTCCGGTGCAATCACCAGTGTGGCATAATGGTAATAACTGATCTGACCCCAGCCACACAGCAGAATCGAACATGATCCGTTATAGGCCAGCTGATAATAGCTGGACACCCAGCCCGTCATCGCCAGCAATATAAATCCGCATGAGGAAAATCTAACCGCATGAACCCAGATAGGCCATTTCATCGCTGTTTATGATATATCGGGGTCGGCAATAGACCAAATTTATATTATACGGGAGCAGATCAAATGGAAACGGATGCGCTTTCTACCGGTCTGAAGGCAGTACAAACGTCATTGTGGAAGGCTATCATGCCTGAGCCCCCGTTCCGCCGCCCATCCTGCAATTTTCTTCAGAGTGGCTGGTGGTTGCGTCTACCGATACTGGTAAAGTTTCACCGAGCCGCGACCGTCAGGGAGCGGTCTTCATGATTTTTTGATCGAATATGATTCAAACTGTACCAATACCCATATACCAGCTACCCTGTGCTGTTTGCAGATTCCTCAGTATATTGACTTATAATGATATCCAGCCGATCGTCATTTCTAATATACGCCTGACAACCCCTCTATTAGATCGGATTAATTTGCACTGGACCGTTCTCAGCGCATAATCAATAGTGGACTTATTCAGTTCGAATACGGGCGGAGTCATTTACTACACGTTTCATCTCGTTCATCCGCCCCGTGTTTACATCATGTCATCCGCTTGATCGGCTGACTATTTGTATGGTTATTTCTGACTTGTCACTTGCGGAAGATCAATGCGCATGGGGTCATGCGCTGCGCCGCAATTATCCTATTGTTATACAGGAGTTAAGCTCATGGGTCAGTCATCTGTTCGCCGGCTGGAAATTCGTCGCGAAACGATTCGAACGCTGAATCCCCAGGATCTCGCCCAGGCCAACGGTGCGTTGTCCTGGAGCCTGGACACATCAGCTATTTATTGTAATCCCGCCACACCGCCCGCTTCCGCGGTGGTCTCCGCAGTGGAAAGCGCCGTCAGCAGCGCCGTCACAACGACCACCACATCAGTCTCTTCTATCGTTAAAAGCGCGGTCGTCAGCGCCGTGCAAAGCGCCAAAGTGTCATTTGTTCTTTCCACCACGTTCAATTAACGCAGACTATAGTTAAATATCCAAGAATTTGATAGCCAGGAGGTGAACAGAGTTCACCTCCTTTTTTTATATATGCACAGAATCATTATCTCATTTCGCATGAATTATACATTACGATTTTATTTCAGTTGCATCTATATACGTAATATCATTGCTAAACCAGGAACGATTATACAGTACTAATACAGTCAGATAATATCGCTGAATCATTTGCAATGTTGCATTTCTGTGGCATATTCAATATCGAGTTCATTTAGTACGACAGAAGAATGGGGTTGGATAAACAGTTATTCATTCAGGGATGAACTAGCAAGTACGTGAATAACTCTTCTGTCTAATTTGCTATCGAACAGGGATTTATTGTCAACGGTGCAGCCAACACCAACGGGGGATGTTCTGCGCCTATTGTAGATCACAATTTCAGAAAGGAGAACGAAACCATGTCCTCAAAACCAACACGTAAACTGCAGATCACCCGGGAAACGGTGCGCATGCTGAATGCGGATGATCTGGCCCGAGCCAACGGTGCACTGCTCTGGAGCCTGGACGGTTCCTACATCTATTGTGCTCCGGGGGCCGCTTCCGCTTCTGGTAAAGTATCGGCGGGTGTGAGTGGAGTTGCTTCTGCGGGAGCCTCCATCGCTACCACGCTCGAAACCTCCCCGGCCTCCTCTGCTGTATCCGGCGTCGTCAGTTACGTAACGAGCCGTGCGACCAGTGCAGCGATCTCATACTCAGTCACGACCATTATCAACTGATCGTATCGGATGCACATTGGGGTGGTTTAAATTGATAGTTGTCTGAAAAGTTATTATTACTATAAGGAGTTTGATCATGGGTTCAAAATCAAAGGGTAAATTGATTCTACATCGGGAAACGGTGCGCGTGCTGGATAATCATGATCTGACGCAGGCCAACGGGGCGTTACTCTGGAGCCTGGATGGTTCGTACATTTACTGCGCCCCCAAGGCTGCTTCGGCTCTGGGTAAATCATCGGCCATTATCAGCGCTATTGGCTCGGCGGGTGGCTCGGGTGCAGTTTCCGGGGCCGCTACCTCATTTGTATCCGGTGCCAGTAGCGCCATCGGCAGTGCGATAGGCAGCGCCGCCACCAGTGCGGCGGTGTCATATTCGATTTCCACGATTATCAACTAGTGCACTGACCGCACAGTTTACGTGCCGCTGTGGCTGCTCCATACAGCGGCAGGTTTTCCGTCGAGAGGGAGGCTGGTCGTGGCTTCCCTCTCGATTTTTATCAGAACAGGGCGAGGCGGGTGGAGTACCGGCGGTTAATCTTTGCTGTGGTTTTCACTCATAATTACGAACTTCGTAGAGTGTGGCAAAGATCGCGCCGGAGGAATAGGTAAAATGGTGGATGAGGGCGAGATGCTCGTTCTCCAGGCGGTGGAATAGTTCGCGAGTGAATTCCGGTTCCAGGCCATAGGTCCGGCGCAGCCGATCCATTTCGTCCCAATTCACCAGCAGATGGCGATAGTGCTGCTGATTGAGCCAGCGGATAATTTCTTCGTCGTTGGTAGTTTCTCGAATAATCCTGGCCAGCGGCTGACGGTTGAACGTCACGAAGTAATCCACATTGTGCGGCATGTAGAAGGCCCGGGCTTCGGCAATCATCAGCAGTCGTTCCTGTGGAGGAATAAACTGCCAGACAAACGCCCAGGGATTGCTCGCCTCCGGATCAATCAAGGCATAATTGGTCACCCCCATGATCGACCGCACCGGTACGATCTCGTCCTGATACAGCCTGTATGCTGTGCGTAGATTGGCCGCCCAGATCAGCACCATGAGTCCGACCAGGGTCCACTGCACCATCCGCCGAGGTTCAAAGACCAGTGATCGCACCGCCAACAGCAACATCGGCAACAGCAGCGATACCGCGAAACGAGCATACAGATGGGTCGCCGTCAGCCAGACGACCACCTGCCCGAGCCACATCAACAGGAGCAATTCATCCGCCCGTTCCCGCTTCCGGCTGAACAACCGCGTTACTACAAGCAAGCCCATCACCGCCGCCATACGCGGATCCAGCAGCACCCTTTCCTGCAATCTATCCAGTCGTTTTCGCCAGGAGCGATCCCCATCTGATACTTGATGTGCTTTGCCCCATTGTGCAGACTGCTCCGCACTCCACACCTGCGGATCCGCCCCCAAAATGCCATAACCCAGCGGAAAAACCGGATTGCCGGTATAGGCGTAATTCTTCGCCAGCCAGGGGGCCAGCGTTACCGCTGCTCCAAACCCATACACCAGCAGCGCTTTCCAGCTCCGCCCCCTCGACAACATGACTCGTACCAGTAACGCCCCGCCAATCCCCCCGATAGTCATGATCACGGCAGTGTATTTGCATCCGCCCGACAGCCCCGCCAGCAATCCGCTGAGCAGCATCCAGCGCCATGGATAGCAGCCGCTCGATCGGCCGGTCGATTCATACTGCAGCCAACACAACAAGGCCAGCAGACCGAACAACAGCATGGCATTCTCGACATACGCGATACCCGACAGGTAGACCAGCCAAGGCCAACTGCCCGCCAGCAACCCCGCCACCGCTCCTCCCCAACGATGCAACGAACGCCCCCACCACCACGCCGCCACCACCAGCATCACAGCGAACATCGTATTCAGCAGCTGCGCCAGCATGGTCGCTTCGTACGCATTATCCTTCACCACCATGGCGAGCAGGTAAAACATCTCTGCGTTCATCGGGAAATTGGCATAGACATTGTGGGGCAGATAACTGATCCGGCCGGTCTGGTAATATTCCTTGGGTACCTGCAGGTGATATTCCAGTACATCGTATCCGCGACTCTCTTCCGCCCAGAGCAGTCCGGGCGGCACGGTTGCCCCCAATAACCCCCACGCCAGAAAGGGCATCAAACCGAGTATCCACGCCCGCCGCACCAGCTCGCGCCACTGCAACCCGTCATGCTGATGCACTTCGCGCTGCTCTGCTTTCGCAGCCTCAATGCGTGTACTGGTTTGTTCCATCTCCTTCGATGCGACTCGGTCAAGCTGTGACGGTTCAGTGGCTTTGACCCACCAGCCCAGCCGCCCTAGACCCGTCAAACCCATCATCAGCAGCAACCCGATCACCGGTCCGCGCTGCAACCAACCCAGCATTCCCAGACCGAGCATGGCCAGCGCCAAAAACCCCAAACCCAGCCCCAATCCCAGCAGCAACTGCCACCCCAGTGGCAAATTTAAGGAGCCGCGGTCTTCAGCCCGCGCGAACTCGTTTTTGGCGGAACCGATCTGCACCCCCGCCGCCAGATCCACTAACCATAAACCGAATAACGTCGCGATCAGGATGATCCCCGCCGCCAGCACGCCGTCGGTCAGCACATAAAAAAGGGCTACCGCTGATGTGAAACCAATCAACCCGCCCGCCACCAGTCCGCACCCCACCACCAGCGCCAGCAGCGACTCCAGACCCAGCTTTGATTCCACTCGTCGCTCGCTCAGCTCAGCCCCTCCTCATACAGCCGGACGTAACTTTCGTAACGACGCGGATCGATGGCGCCTGTCTCCACCGCCGCCTTCACCGCACAACCCTCTTCGTGCGTGTGCAGACAGTTGGGAAACTTGCAATTGGGAATATAGGGCTGAAACTCCACAAAATGCATTTCATACTCATGGGCATCCACGTCCGCCAGTTCATAGGATCTCACCCCGGGCGTATCCACCACATAACCACTGCTCGGCAGACGATGCAACACCGCTGTGGTTGTGGTATGTCGCCCCTTGCTGGTGCTTTCGGAAACCACAGCGGTCGCCAGTTTCAATTCCGGCTGCAGGGCGTTGAGCAGCGAACTCTTGCCCACGCCGCTCTGCCCTGCAAAGACCGTGGTCTTGCCCGGCAGACAGGCCGCCAACTCCTCCACCCCCACGCCCCGCAACGCACAAGCTAATATCACGGTATATCCGATGCGTCGATACATCTCGGCCATGTCGCCGGCGAACTGATCATCGCTCAAATCCACTTTGTTGATGCAGATCACCGGCTCGATGTTCCCCGCATGGGCCGCCACCAGGTAACGATCGATCAGGTGCGGCTTAAGCGGCGGTTCAGCGACACTGGCCACAATGACTACACGATCTACGTTGGCGGCGATTACCTGCACCCGATCCGCATATCGTCGCACCAGCCGACTCCGTCGCGGCTGCACCTGGATGATGACCCCGCTCTTCTCTAAACCCGGTTCATCCGCTTCGATGCTGAAGGTGACCACATCGCCCACCGCGACCGGATGGCGGTCGCGGATGCGCAGTGTCCGCAGAATCCGCCGGATGGTGCAGGGCCAGACCTGCTGACCGTCATCCACTTCGGCGATCAGCCCGCGCATCGCAATCACTCGACCGGTGGGCAGCCCATCGAACTGCTGATCGCCCGCCTTGATCGTCCGCTTCCGAGACATCTCCCCTTTGGGAATGAGCGTCTCCCGTTGCGGCGTCTCTTCCAACTGGCCTTCAACATATTTCTGGGTCCAGTTCTTGTCCCGGCGCGGTTGATTACGCTTGCGACGAAAATCGACCCGCACCTTCTTGCCCCGGTCAGGCCCATTTTCTTTCGGATTATCCATCTGACTCGCCATCAACCACCCGGTCCGCATCGTGAATTGATCAACTGTTAATACATATCTTCACCGATCTCTGCGGCTGGTGTCGAGTAAGAAAATAAAATAGAATTGACCTTGTCAATCATCTTATCATGGTCAAAGAACCGCGGGGAGCCGCGGGCTTCAGCCCGCGCGATTCTTCGAAATGATGTTGAGATGTCTTCCAGAATACTTTAGGAGCTATGCAAACTTATCACTGCGCTGCGACCGTCAGGGAGTGGAAATCTAAGTGGTTGCTTTCTCCACCGCTTTCTCACGGGCGCGGGCTGAAAATCCGAAGATCAGTTTATTGAGTTTGGTAATAGCTCTTTAGATATATCGCCATTCTATAATTGGCGATTTATTAACCGGGACAACATGATGTCTGTCCATTTCACCGATCGCCTGCTCCGAGCCATCGCCGACAAATCCGCCCCAATCTGCGTCGGACTCGATCCCGTCTACGAAAAACTCCCGCCCAGCCTGGTGGCCGCTGCCCGGCAGCAATGTGCCTCTGAACATGAAGCTGAGATCATGGCGATTCTTGAATTCTGCCGGCGAATCATCGCCATCATTGCCCCTATCGCGCCCGCCATCAAAATCAACACGGCTTACTTCGAGCGCTATTACGGCGCGGGTATCGATGGCTATTTCGAACTGGTCAAGGAAGCGGTCCGCCACCAGCTCATCGTCATCGGTGATTGTAAACGCGGTGACGTCGGCCACACCGCCGAACAATACGCCTCCGCCCAACTGGCTGATCGCGATTTCGACAAGGGCGGTCGTTGGGTCGCACCCGATGCGGTCACCTTGCATACCTATCTGGGTCTGGATGGCCTGCTACCGTTTTTGCAAGTCGCCCGCACACAGGGCAAAGGTATTTTTGCGCTGATTCAGACCAGCAACCCTTCCGCCGGTGAAATTCAGAATTTCACGAACGCCGCTGGGATCACTCTGGCGGAACATGTCGCCCAGTTGCTCGACCGCTGGGCGAGTGCGGAAGGCCTGATCGGTGTGAGTGGTTATAGCGCGCTAGGTGCCGTAGTTGCACCGAAACAACCGGAACTGACCCGCCGTCTGCGCGAGTTGATGCCTCGTTCCATCTTCCTGGTTCCGGGTTATGGTGCCCAGGGTGCGACGGCCGATGATGTTCGGCCCTGTTTTAACGCTGATGGCCGTGGGGCACTGATCACCGCTTCCCGCAGTGTCATCTTCGCTCACGCTTCGCCCCGTTACCAGGCCCGGCATGGCGACCAGTGGGAAAAATGCGTCGAATCCGCCTGCCGCGATTTCGCGGGCGAAGTTCAAAAAATACTCTGACCACGTTACAATCCGCCACCATGAGCGACTTTCGAAATCAACATGTCGTGGTGATGGGCTTAGGTCGGTTCGGTGGTGGTGTCGGTGTGACCCGCTGGCTGGCGGAACAGGGCGCCAAGGTGGTCGTCACCGACCTGTCACCCGCCGAGCAGTTGCAGAAGTCGATGGCCAAACTCGAAGGCTTGCAGATCGAGTACCATCTCGGCAGCCATCCGGAATCATTGCTCGATGATGCTCAATTGCTGGTGGTCAGCCCGGCGGTGGATAAGAGCAAAGCCCCCTTCGTCGAAGCTGCTCGCCGCCGCCGCATCCCCATCAGCTCCGAGATGAATCTTTTTTTTGAACGCTGCCCGGCCCGGATCATCGGTATCACCGGCAGCCTCGGCAAGAGCACTTCGACCGCCATGATCTTCGACATGCTCCACGCTCTCCGCCCCACTCTTCCCAATCAGCCGCCGAACATCTGGCTGGGCGGTAACATCGGCGTCTCGTTGCTCAGCGATCTGCCTGACATCACTCCGCAGGACCTGGTGGTGTTGGAACTTTCCAGTTTTCAGCTCGACGACCTCGACGCCATCCCGCGTAGCCCCTTCCTGGCGGTGCTGACCTATCTTATGCCCCAGCACCTCGATCGCCACGGCACTTATCACAGCTACATCCGCACCAAGCTCAAGATTTTCACCCACCAGACCGCTGCTGATTACGCCGTGGTCAGCGAATCAGCCTGGTCGGAACTGGAAAAGGAAGGCTTCGATACGCTCTATCCGCAACATCGCACCGAACATCGCCCGATCCCTCAGATGCACACTTACGCCCTCGCCGATCAGCTCGCCGGCCAACTGGCGGTACTGGGCTCGCACAACCTCGCCAACGCCGCCGCCGCCCTGACCGTCGGAAGGATTCTCGGCCTGGATGAGACCACCTGCGCTGCGGAGCTGAAGAAATTTCGCGGCCTGCCGCACCGCCTGGAATTCATCCGCGAATATGAGGGGGTGCGCTATTATGACGATTCCAAAGCCACCACGCCCGAAGCAGTGATCACCGCCCTTCAGGCACTCGAAGACTACCGCCATCGGTTGGTATTGCTGGCCGGCGGTTATAACAAGAATTTCGATTTTACCCGGCTTTCCGAAGCCATCTGCGACCACACCCGCGCGGTTATCTTCTTCGGGGAATGCCGCTCCGCCATGCAGCAGAGCCTGCGCGAGCTGGAAGGCCGGCGGATGCTGCCCACTATCAAAACGGTGCACGATTTCCGCGGCGGAATCAACCTGGCCCGGCGCCTGGCCAAACCGGGCGAAATCGTCCTGCTCTCCCCCGGCCATCCCAGCTACGACGAATTCGCCAACTATGAAGAACGCGGCGATGCCTTCCGCCAGATGGTTACTGGGTGGATTTAGTACATAACGCGCACTCTGATCAGAGCCGCGAGCGATAGCGAGCGGGTACTTACCTTACATTTCCACGAACTGAATTATATTTTACGGGCGACGAACTGGAGATGCGCCGCCCGCCCGACGGCATCGGGCAGGCGACTCAGTTTTTCTTCGATCTGCAGCAAACGGCGATAACCCTCCCGATCTTCCAGCAATTCCGCATACTGTCTGATCGGCAGCACGCTCTTGCCACGTAACTCAACAACCTCGTAACCGCATTTTTCCAACAGGCGACTCCAGGATAGCGGGCTGAAGGTGTGCAGTTCAAACTGCTCCGCGGCGGCCCGCGTCAGCCAGTGGGTCCGGCCATCCTGCACAAATTTTTCCAACCCCGCCACATCCTGCTTCTGAAGGTAATAGTCGAGCGCCGCCAACTGATTATCAATTGTCCCGATCAGCAACCCGCCCGGTCGCAGCACCAGGCATAATTGCCCCACCGCCCGCGCCGGTGACTGCACACTGCCCAGAGGTTCGCCAAAGGCTGTCACCACACCGAAATGATCACGCGGCAGAGCCGACAAATCCTCCACATCCGCCTGCACGGCTTCGACCCGCTGCTCCAGCCCCAGTTCCGCGATCTTCCGCCGCACCGTTTCGACCATCTGCAGCGAAATATCCACACAGGTGACCCGAAACCCGCTCTGGGCCAGTTTGAGTCCCCACTTTCCCGTACCGCAACCCATATCCAGCAATGGTACCGCCAGATCAGTCGGCAGGTGCGGCTTGAGGTAATCCCAGGTCAATGCATCATGCCACTGCCAATAACGATCGTCATAGATGGCGTCGTAGCGGTGGGCCACACGATCGTGATAACGTTGCACTGATCTTTTCTTGTCGCGCTTCATCGTTCCCGTCTATGATACCCTGCGGCGGTATCCAGGTTGATGAATGATCCGCAGGTTTTGGCCCGCGCGAGCTTCTTACCGACCATGACAGGGCATACTGTAATCAAGAGTGTACCATGAAAACGTTATACTTCGATTGTTTCAGTGGAGCGAGCGGCGACATGATCGTCGGCGCCCTGCTCGACGCCGGAGCCTCTTTCGACCGCCTCCAGCAGCAGCTCGCCCGCCTGCCCATCCAGGGTTATCAGCTCACTGCCGAAAAAATCCGCAAACAAAATTTCGGCGCCACCCGCTTTCACGTGCAGGCGGGGCAAGATCAGGCTCATCGCCACCTGCACCATGTATTGAAAATTCTCAGCGAGGGGCAATTGCCTCCGGCGGTGCTCGATAACGCCCGGCAGATATTCACCCGGCTGGCGGAAGCGGAAGCTGCCGCCCATAACAGCACGATTGAAAAAGTGCACTTCCACGAAGTTGGCGCCATCGACGCCATCATCGACATCACCGCCGCCTGCCTGGCCATCGCTGAGCTTCAACCCAACCGGATCGCCTGTTCGCCGATTCCCACCGGCAGCGGCACGATACGCTGCGCCCACGGAGTGATGCCCGTACCCGCACCGGGCACGGCGGCCCTGTTGAAAAATTGCCCGATCTACGCCGGACCCGAAACCACCGAAATGACCACTCCCACCGGTGCCGCCATTCTGACCACGTTGTGTCACGAATTCGGCCCGCTGCCGGCCATGCAGCTGGAGCAGATCGGTTATGGCGCCGGTTCGCGCGACGGCGTTCATCAGCCCAATCTGTTGCGGGTGCTCATGGGCCAAGCCAACTCCGCAGCCGATGGCGATACCGTCGCCCAGCTCGAAGCGGCGATCGACGACCAGACCCCCGAAACTATCGCCTACGCCGTTGAACGATTTTTACAACAGGGTGCACTCGACGCCTACACTCAGCCGATCTATATGAAAAAGGGTCGGTCCGGCATCCTGCTGACACTGCTCTGCCGGCCCAGCGAAATGGAGACTTTCGAGGAGTTGATCTTCGCCGAAACCACGACCTTAGGTCTGCGTCGCCAGATAGTTCAGCGGCGGGTATTGCAGCGTCGTTATGATACCGTCGAACTGGCGGGCGGTACGGTACGCATCAAACTCGGCGAACGTGAAGGGTACCTGCTCACCGCTGCTCCGGAATATGAAGATTGCCGCCGCCTCGCCGAACAGTCCGGTCAGCCGCTGCGTAACATCATGGCGGACGCCCTGGCGGCCTGGAATAAACGCGGGACTTGATCATGATTCTGCTCGCTTCCACCACCATGCAAGTGTTGCTCCTGCTGCTGGCCATGGTGGTCATTTTTGTCACCATCACCCGGCGCATGGCTCGACGGCAGGAGTTGCCGGGTGCGGACCCGTCTGCCTTCGCCCAAGAGCAGATCACCCGCCTCAAGCACCAGCCGGGTCTACGCAGTGACATGGAAGAACTGCTGGTGCAGATTCAAGAACTCGCCCGCCAGATCAATGGCCAGATCGACACCAAGTTCACCAAGCTGGAGATCGCCATCCGCGATGCGGATCTGCGCATTGCCCGCCTGCAGCAGTTGCTCCACGCGGAAACCCCGTCTCCCCTTGAGAGCGCCGCAACGACCGACCCTTACGAATCCACTTTACCGAAGAGTATGCCGGTTGAAACTGGTGATTCGACCACACCTCCAGAACCAGCCGATCCAGCCCGACAACACATCTACGCGCTGGCAGACCAGGGTTTGTCGGCTGTAGATATTGCCGGCCAGACCGGCCAATCCACCGGTGAAATTGAATTGATTCTCGCCCTGCGACCGCGCACCTGACCCTGTTCTACTATTGACCCGCGGCTTTTAACCCGCGCCTTGCTGATTTTTCTTCATGCCCTCTTCGTCCGATATGTTGAAATTTCGCAGTAGCCCCGGCGCCCATCAGCCTCTATTATTATTTAACCGCTCTTGCTGGGGGTTTGCTGGCGATGACGATGAATGTGCTGCTGATTTCCGGCCCGCGCTTCAGTGGTAAAAGCACGCTGCTGCGCATGATCGCCGCGCGCCTCTGCCCCGATCAACCCCACTATCTGCGCCTAGTTCCGGTCGACCCGGAAGATGCTCCGCGCCTGACCCTGCTGGGCGACCTCAAAGCTGCCGGACTCTCCTCCTGGCGACGGGTCAATTACGACGCCGACCATATCTTCGAGTTCCTGCCCGAAGTGCTCAATGAAATCGCCGAGATGCGCACTTCCCGCCACGTCCTGATCGAATCCGACGCCGATCCCAATCTGCGTTTTGCCTATCCGTATGATCACCGGCTGTTCATCATGCCCGCGCCCCGGCTGATGGAAGAGGTCTTCCGTTCGCCGGCTGAAGCCGCCCAGGCCCTGCGCGAAGTGATGGATGACACTGCTGCCTTCGCTTCGGAAATGTTCGGCCTGTTCAATCCCGATAGCGACGAAGATGAAGGAGTGAGCTACCAACGGACGCGCGATCGCAGCGGAGTGGCTGAAGAACGGCTCGATATTTCCCCGACCCAGATGCGCCGATTTATGATGTCACCCCTGGGGGCGGAGATCGCCTCGCGCATTCAGTTGCAGCCCGCTTATCACGGCTTGATTGAAAGCGATGTGATTCTCATCAACACCGCGGTCGGTGGCCGATCGCATGTGGTGGACCTCTGCATTCAGCGTTTGCAGATGATGATCTACCGCCTGGGCGAAGGCCGCACTTCTCTACCTGCCGTCTTCTATTGCGACCCGCTCGATTTCGCCGATCCGCTCCAATATCAACTGCTCAAACGCATCCGCTCAATGCTCGCCACCTGATGGATGATCTTCCATCGGCGGTAACGGCTCGGTCGGAGAAACAATATATATGTAATGCAATGGACCTTCTCCCACGTTACGGATATTGTGCTCCGTATGAGGCGGAATATAAACGATCTGATCCACACGAAGGTTGAATCGGGTACCCGTACTGATATTAACCGCCTCGCCCTCACCCTGCAGTATTACCAGCATCTCCTCATAAATTTCAGTGTTATGCCGGCCACACTCCTCACCGGGTTTGAGTTTCACCAACCCGCTGTGCAATCCCCGCGTAGCCGGTTGGGCGAGCAACCGTTGATATTTCCAGTCACCACGTTGTAGATCGATTGTAAAGGAAGTCGCTAGCTGCACGGCTGCCGGTTGATGCTCAGCAGCCACTTCCACCTGATTCGACGACGGCTGATTACAACCCAGAATTGATACCACCATACCCACAACCATCCCCATTATGGTTGTTTTCATGAAACCAGCCTCCAAATTGAGATCGAGTATGTCCAGTTATGATATTACTATGACGTAGACCACTTTTCCAATAATCATATCTATATAATATACAACTAGTTATATAAATAAATATTCCAGATTTGATTTTTGATATTATAATGATATATTTATTATATATTCTTGATAAAAGGAGTTTCAGATGACACGGGAAATTCGCAAATCAGCCTGGTCGGGTTGGTTCATGCTGTTTATGGAAATCATCATTTGGCCGGCGTGTTTTCTCTTTTTGCTACAGCGCATTATTCGACTTGATCAACAGAGCGGTGCGGTATCGATCAATCTGATCTTTGCCATGGGCGGTGTATTTGTTCTCTGGTTCATTGGCTTGTTTGGTTTTTTCAAGCTCGAACCCAATCAGGCGGCGGCGCTGCTGCTTTTTGGCAGTTATAAAGGAACGGTACGCGACAGCGGCTTTTTCTGGGCCAACCCCTTCCTGACCAAAAAGAAAATTTCGCTCCGAGCCAACAACCTCAACGGCGCCCGCATCAAAGTCAACGACAAGATGGGCAATCCCATTGAGATTGCGGCGGTGATTGTCTGGCGGGTGAGTGATTCAGCGCAGGCGCTGTTCGATGTCGAGAATTATCATAACTATGTGGAAATTCAGAGTGAGTCGGCTTTGCGTCATCTCGCCAGCAAGTACCCCTATGACACGATGGAAAACGAACAGGAACTGTCGCTGCGCGGTAGCATTGATGAAGTGTCGGGTGATCTGCAGAAGGAACTGGCGGCGCGGCTATCGCATGCCGGTGTGGAGGTGATCGAAGCACGTCTGAGCCACCTGGCCTATGCGCCGGAAATCGCCGAAGCCATGCTCCGCCGGCAGCAGGCGGAAGCGGTGGTCGCCGCCCGCCGACGCATCGTGGATGGTGCCGTCGGCATGGTGGAAATCGCTCTGGAAAAACTGCAGGCCCATAAAACCGTGGAACTGGACGAGGAACGCAAAGCCGCGATGGTCAGCAATCTGCTGGTGGTGTTGTGCGGCGAATCAGCCGCCCAACCGGTGGTTAATACCGGCACGCTCTATCAGTAAGCATCTGACTGAGTCAGGGAGATGCAAAGTGGTGATCATGATCCCCAAGTGAGATATACCAGTATTGCTGAGGGCAGGTTGAGGCACACGAATGGCCGACAAAAAATCATTTTTGCTGCGACTGCCGCCCGATCTGTGGGAAGCGCTCAACCGCCTGGCCCAGGATGAGCTGCGCAGTCTGAACGGCCAGATCGAATTCATCCTACGCGAGGCCGTCCGTAATCGCCACAAAATAGAAAATGAGAAAAGCGAGGAGGATAGTCAAACGCACAATAATCGTGGTCAATAAAGAGAATTCACGACCATTTACAGAAACAAGTACACCTTAAGCAGCGTGCAGAGTTTCTATTGCTGCGATATGAATATAAGGCAATATGACCGATCGCTCCCCATCAGGTAATGCGATAAAAACCTTTCGCTTCATCAGGGCCACCGTATGAGGGTCATGAACCTCGTAACATTCCCCGCTGGATAGCACGATTCGAAATGGCTCAAATGGTTCGCGATCCAGAAGCTCCTTGATAACTTCTGTACTCATCTACGTAATCATAAATAATGATTCTACAGCGAGCAATTTATTTCTGCATAGGTAGGAACAATCCGGCTGGACAACGTGAAGGGTGGATGACGGGACTCGAACCCGCAACCCCTAGGACCACAACCTAGTGCTCTAACCACTTGAGCTACACCCACCATAATCTGTCGCAGAAGCAGCCGTCCGGCTGAGTCCTGCGCAGCCTCTTATCATCTATCACTCGCAATACTAAATCAAGTCAGTAACTGGGTTTGTCAGGTCGCCGGCAGCGAAGCGCCCGGTACGGGTATCGTTTCACCGCGCCGCAACCGCAAGGGAGGGGTCTTCATTTTCTGATGCGTGAATCGGGTGTAAACGATGCCAGTACCGATCGCCCGGAACCCCCATTGTATTAACCCGTGGCATACTTTATACTTAAGGGCTCGACGGAGGTCGCCGTGGCCGTACAGCTCGATGAGTGGTTGCTGAAGATACTGGCTTGTCCGGAGTCAAAGGCCCCGCTGATCCAGGAGGGAGACTATCTCTACTCCACCGATCCGGCCACCCGCCGTCGCTATCGGATTATTGATGGGATTCCTAATCTGCTGATTGATGAGTCGGAGGTGATCGATGCGGAAGAATTCAAACGAGTCGTCCAGGGGCGGAGCACGCGGCAATAGTCGCTCAGCCAACAGCAAGAAGAAAGATCGCGGCTATCATACCAAAGCTCGTTTCCCGGAACGTGCCGAACCGGAATGGCAGGGGCCGCTGGTTGATTATAAAGAGATCGACCTGCTGCGGAAGTTTCTGACCGCCAGCAACAAGCTGATGTCGCGGAAACGGGCCGGCACCAGCGCCGCCGAACAGCGGGCCATCAAACGGGCTGTCAAACATGCCCGCTTCATGGGACTGTTGCCCTTTCAGGCAACCTGAGCCGAATGTTTACAATCGAGTAATCCACACCGCACCCGGCCAGTCCCGGGTGCTTTTTATTTGGCAGATGAATTGAATGCCCCGGTGTATCGGTGAGAACAGGAAAGCGACCGATTGCTCCAGAATGCGTTTGGCGATTTCGTACTGCACGAAGCGTTCGTTTGTGGCATCGGTATGGCCGCCGTTCCAACCCAGTTTTCGCCAGCTTTCCGACCAGGGGACATTGACGATTTTACCATTGTCACCGCGCGGCGGATGGAGGCCGATCTGCCCGGCGGACTTCACGCCGGTCTTGCGATCGATCGTCCCCACCACTTCCACCGTGGAGAGCACTGAATCAGTGGGTGAATAGTAAACATAGACCTTGCCGTCGATATGGTGCAGGGCGCGACTCATGTCGTAATCGTTGGAAATCGACGATCCCAGCAGCACCAGGTTGTCGATGCGGCTCTCGTCATCCAGCCGTTCACAGGCCCAGACCGCCACGCCCGTGCCCGCCGACAAAGCAATGACATTGACCGGTTTGTCGGGATAACGCGTTTTGTAGTCGCGAATTTTTTCCGCCAGCCGTTTGCCCGCTCCTTCGGCGGCGCCAAGGATATTCAACTGGTCAATCAGGGGATTGAGCGAGCTGGTCCAGATGAAGACTTCGACATCGCCGCGATAACCGGCGTTTCGCAGCCCTTTGGGCACCTCGGCGGTGCCAAAACCCCAGTTGCCTGCCCCATCCAGAAAATAGGTCTTACCGAAAGGTTCGGACTGGCGATTGCCGCCATTACAACCCATGAGTAATAAGCATCCCAGACCGACCCACCAGCAGGTTCGTTTCATAAGCATCTTCCCACAATAATAAAGTCACTCAAACCGGGTAGAGGGGAACATTATAGACCAACCCTTCACCGCTGCCAAAGGGAGTCCGGCCCCGAGAACCGGTAGCCAAGCGTTTACCCGTGCCTGTTAATCAGTAAATGAAAGAACTGCTGCGATGTGAGTAGTGAACCGGTAATTCTACTTGCCGACATCTTCGTGAAAGGTACCGCCGATGATTTCGTGAATTTCAATAGTCTGGCTGATGACCAGCTTACCCTGATATTCAGTGATGGTGCCCCAACCGCCATTTTCCCGCCAACTCTCCGGACGTATCTGTTTGATGCCGGCGATCAATTTCACCAATTCAGCAGCCCGGTTGCTCTCGTGGTCGATTAACTCGCTTCCACCGCCCGAACCACCCCCTGCCCCGCCACGTCCACCGCCCGCGCCGCCACCCGTACCTCCGCCGGTACCGCCACCCGCTCCACCGCGCCCACCGCCCGCGCCGCCCTGTCCTCCACCACCCCCCCTGTACGACCTCCACCGCCACCCCCTTTTACCGATAGTTCCGGAGCATCGTCAAAAAAAAGCAGCTTCCGCAACAAGTCCTCGACGTAATAAGTCCGCACCACCACTTGCTGATTGAATTCACGTCGAGCGGAAATATGCACCATGCCCTGGCGGATCTGGTAGGTCAGCCGATCATCCGGAAAAGCGATATTCTGAGACACCTCGGCCAGCACCTGATCCAGCACTTCCGCCAAGGTGACCTCAGTCATCGACAACGTCACCGGTGTCTGCCGATCAACCAGCGCCTGCTCCTCCAGATAATTCCAATGGACATAACAGTTCTTCAACCCCTGCTCCCGAAACCAGAGGATCACCTCTTCGAGCGGTTCTTCTGTAAAATTCACCTGCACCACCGTTCGCTGCAGCTTAGCCAGAATATTAATATTGGGATCGCTGACCGGCTGACCCGTCGTGGTTGCCGTCACCTTTTGTTCAGTGCGCCCCGCCGGTTGCGTGGTGGCGACCGGCCCTTCCGCCAGGACCAGCGTGGTCAGCAGCCCCACGACTACACCCGCCATATATTGTTCATTTCGACTCATCAGCACGTTCCTCATTCCGCCGGATTATTCTTCTGCAACTCCGCGATCTGCGAAAAGGTACCGCCGATCAGCTCATGCATCTCAACATTCTGCGTGATCACCAGTTTGGCACCGACCGAATGCACCACCCCCACACCGCCATTTTCCTGCCAGCTTTCGGGATGAATGGTCTTGAGCAGTTCGATCAGCTTGGTCAGTTCCGTTTCGCGGATCAGTTTGAAAGCCGGCCGGCCGTAATCAGGGTGTCCCGGCCCCCAGATGGTTCCGAAATTGATCACTTCGCCCCCACCACCGATAATTCCCCCGCCGCCCGATCCGCCCGGCCCGGCGCCGGGAATCGGCACCGGATTGATCTGAGTCAGAAAGGTTTTCTGGTAGCCCACCTGCAGATAGGGCAGCAGAACATTCAGGTTGATGGGATAGAGCAGATGTTCAACTTCATAGGTTCGTGTGACGATGGTGCGGTTGAAATCAGCCCGCGTCGAAATATGCAGGATGCCGTTGTAAATATGAAAAGTCAGTTGCTGTTCGGGAAGCGGCGCTGCCAATGAAGCCTGTGCCAAGACCGTCTCCAGCACCGCCCCCAGTGTGACATTTTCAAAGGCGAGCGTAATGCTGGTTTCGCGATTGGCGACTCCGGCATCTTCCAGTACGCGCCACTGAATCACCAGGTTATTCAGCCCCTGTTCCTTGAAGTATTCCATCACCTCGGCGAGGGGTGTTTCGATAAATTCCACTTCAGCCACCGGCAGCTGAAGCGTGCGCAGGATCTCGACCGTCCGGCGGCGCTCTTTTTCAACACGTGAATCCTTTGGCGTTGGGGAAGATTTCTTCGGAGTCGATGTTGACTGGGGGCGTTCCGCTCGCTGGGGTGAATTGGCGGCAGGCTGCACAGCAGGCTCTTCGGCGTAGGCGGCAGCTAGAACCCACCCGCAACACAACCCGATCGCCAGGGAACCGGAGAACCTGCTCATAAAATATCCTCTTGTGGCGGAGAAACTATGCAAACGACCCGTTTTTTCAAATAACCGGCGACTGGATGGATAAAGATGACAAAAAATCCTAGTCGCTTATTACGGCGGAGTCGAGCATATATTGCCGGTAACCAAGTCATTACCGAATAATTAGAAGTATCCCAAAATTGAGACGCCGACCCCGGATGCTCGACATCCTGCCGGCTTCATGTCACAATGATAGATTCCGGTCATTCTTCAGGCATTCATCGGCATTTGGGAGGTATATATTTTGGGAGTCTCGGCTGCTGAAGCATTGGGCAAGGTGCAAACCGGCGATCTGCGCGGTGCCGAGGATGCACTTCTGCGGGCCATCGACAATCGCGAGGAAAATCTCACCCGCTGGACGCCCGTTCTGGAAGGGTTGGTCAGAGTCAAAAAGGAGCAGTTCGACGAAACCATCGCCTGGGCGCTGCTGGAAGCGCTGGAGCAGCGCCTGGGCAGCGCCGCAGCGCTACAACCCAGCGGAGAAGTGTTGCGACTCTTTTCGAAGAACGAAGCCTTTCGCACACACGCCGAAAAACTCTACCGCGCCGCATACCCCGAAGCCACCGGTCTGGAACAGTTGCTGGATATTTCCGGGCTGCGCGGCGGCAAACCCATTCGCCGGGCGCTGCAAACTCTCGATCTTTGTCTGCAACTGGCCCCCGATGATTACCTGGTGCCCAAGGGCGACGGCGCCGCGGTGCAGGTACAGGCCATCGACTCCCAGTCCTGGAATGTGCGCCTGCGCACCAGCCACGGCGAGGAACTGTTTGATCCCGTCACCCTGGGTGATCAATATGAACGTACCGTGGCGGATGATTTCCGCATTCTCAAACAATTTTACCCCGAGCAGCTCGCCGGAAAATTAAACAGCGAGCCGGAAAATATCATCCTCTCCCTGTTACGCAGTCATCAGGGGCGGATCACTTCCGACCAACTGGAGATGCTGCTGACACCCTCTCCGCTTTCAGCGACGGAGTGGCCGAAATGGTGGACCCGGGCCCGGACTGCACTGAAGAAAAATCACCAGGTCCGCTTCGACGGCCGCAATCCGGTTACCGTGACTTACGACACCACCGAACCAGCAATCGAAGACGAAGTCTGGCCTAAGTTTGAACCGCACTCTGACCCGAAAAGCTGGCTCGACCTCGGTACGGAATACCTCCGTCTCTGCAAGGAACGGCAGCAGCCCGCCAAGAATGCCTTTCTGCACAAGTTGCGGGATGCCGCCCGCGTGGAAGCCGCCGCGTTGGAAAAAGCCGGCCACGCTCGCACCCTGTCCGCCTGGATCACGGTGAATGAGCTTGCGATTCTCGCCGGCGAAGCCCCCGACAATCAGCCGCTCATCCGCCTGCTGCAACACGCCAGCTCGATCCGCGCCGCCTGTTATTACCTCGAAGCCGATTACTGCTGGAAGCGGGCGCTGGACTGTCTTCGCCAACTGCACCCGGATACCTGGCTGGAAGATTATGCCAACCTGCTGCCGGTCGCACCGCCGGCGTGGGCGGATGAACTGAGCGCCACCTTGCGTCGCGAACGTCCGGAATTGCTCAAGGGCATAACCACGACCATCCTCAGCGACCCGATCACCTACCTCAATGGTTTGTGCTGGCTCTATAACGGCCCGAAGGACACGACCGGTCTGGAGCCGCCGCAATTGGCCACCCTGCTCAGCCGTCTGATGGGAGTGCTGGATCAGGTGCAAACCTCGACCACCATCAAGGTTGCTCAGGCCCGCGACATCCGCCAGAAAGTGCGCAACGTGGTCAGTCTGCGCAAATATCAGCGTTTTATCGAGTGTCTCGACCAGATTCAGCCGGACATGGCCGACTCCTTCAAAACTTCGATTCAGCGCACCACCGGCCTCACCGACGCCCAGAAATCCGACCTGCTTACATTGCTCCGCCGCACCTTCCCCAAATTGTGGATGACCGACACCGTGGAAGTGCTCCCCTGGCAGGATACCAACATCATCTTCTGCACACGCCAGGGCTATCGGCAACGCGAATCGGAACTGAGCGAGATCGTGAATGTCAAAATGAAGGAAAACGCCATCGCCATCGGTGAAGCGGCGGCTCGCGGTGATCTCAGTGAAAATTCCGAATACAAGTTTGCTTTGGAAGAGCGCGATCTGTTGCGGGCCCGCATGGCGGAAATTCAGAACCAGTTGGCCATTGCCCAGGTGATGGATCGCAAAGATGTTCCGACCGACCGGGTGAGTATCGGCTGCCGCGTGGATCTGGAATCTCTGAACGGCGCCCCGCCGCTGCAACTCACTTTCCTGGGGCCGTGGGAAGCGGACCTGAGCCGCTTTATTCTCAACTATCAGGCTCCTTTAAGCCAGAAATTGATGGGCGCCGAACTGGGCAGCACGGTGGAAATTGATTTCAACGGGCAGAAGGGCGAATATCGTGTAATGACCATCGCCTGCGCCATTGATTAACATGGCATGGGCGTGATGATGCGGCATATCATCTGCTGGACTTTGCGACAGGCTTCGTCATGACTCATTCACCATCGGCATTGCACATCCGCGAAACTGAAGGCACGACCATCGTCACCTTCCGCGATCGCATTCTGCTGGATACCTCCGAAATCCGACACATCGAGTCGGAACTGGTCCGCCTGGCCATGGAAACCCCCCACCACCGGCTGATCATCGACTTTAACCAGGTGCAGGCCATCTCCTCGCAATTGCTCGGGGCGTTGGTCCATACCACCGAAATTCTGCAACAGCGGGGCGGGCGGCTGGCCCTTTGCCATGTCCACGCCAAGCTGCAGGAAATATTTGCGATTACCAAGCTGGGCCGGATGTTCGAACTGTACCCCGATCTGAACCAGGGACTCGCGGCCCTGAAACGCATGGAACCCTCCCGATGAACTCTCCCCCGGCACCCTCGCACTACTCCAAACCGGATCAACCCGCCGGGTTACCGCAACTGCCGCTGGCGCTGGTCACCGCGGTGATCGGCATCGTCGCGGGCGTGCTGCTCACCCGCGTGATCCTGACCATAGGCTTACTGATGCCCGTAGTCGGTTTTACCGTCGGATACGCGATCAATAAAATCTGCACCCGCCCAACCCGCATCATAGCCATCATCGCTATCGTCAGTGCTTTTGTCGGTACGCTTATCGCTGAGCTGTTCATCTATGTATTGCCCAATGGTCCATGGGACTATCTGCTGAATTTCTATCGACTGGGATCTCTCTACGACTGGATCATGCGCGTCCTGAATCCGATTGTGGCCTTCAGCTTTGTTCGCGACAGTATCTCACTGCCGCTGGCCGAAACGCAGGGCCGACCCTGCCCCCAATGTCAGGCTATTAATTCCACTATCGCTCGATTCTGCTCTTCCTGCGGCGCTGCGCTGAAATAATCCAAACTGATTATTTCCGGTTAAGCATAACCCCGCCGTTCCACTGGATTGATATTTTTAATCAATTTATAATCAGTTCATATCTGCCCGTCGGGTACACTTCTACTATAAGCGAATCACATCAAGGGAAGGAGCTGACCCATGCCCAATGTCACCTGCACCTGTGGGGCTAAGTTTCGTTTTCCAGATTCCGTGATCGGCAAGAAAGCCAAATGCAGACAATGCGGCCATATCTTCGAGATTACCACCGAAGATGAAGGCGAACTGGAACTGGTGCCCGAAGAACCCGTCGTGATCAGCGGCACCGCCGCCACGATCGCGGCCCCAGCCGCAGCGGCCCACGCCCCGCAAATCGGCCGCGCCTTCCACGCCGCCGGTGCAGCCGCCAGCGCCATGGGCACCTACCTCGCCAGCCTCGGAAAAGCCCTGATCTTCCCGGTTCATAAATCGAATATCATTAACTTCCTGATTATTGCTGTCATCCTGGCATTCAGTGTTTTCCTGCGCTTTGCGGCTTGTCTTGGAATGATCGGATTAATCTTCATCACGGGCTGTTACGCCGCTTATCTTTTCCAGGTGGTGGAATCCAGTGCGAACGGTGAACCGGAACTGCCGGCGTTGGAAATCAGTGATGGCTTGTGGGAGGGTGTTCTTTTGCCGGCATTGCGCATGATCGGCAGTTGGCTGGTGGTGCTGGCCCCGGCCTTGGTCTATTTGATATTGGTACCCCAGGCCGGTACGGGAGGTGGGCCGTTCGGATTATTGAAAAACCTAACCGGGCCACTGGGCATCAGTGACTATGATCCGGTATTACTGGTCCTGGGCTTTGGGGGCATGTTTTTCTGGCCTATGGCGATTCTCTGCATTGCCATAGGCGGTTTCGCCAGCCTGGCCCGGATTGATCTGATTATTCGCACTATCATCCGCACTCTACCCGGCTATATTCTGGTGGTCGTGCTGGTCTTCGGGTCAGTGCTGGCAGCTGAAGGGATTAATGCCGCCACCAGCCACGCCCTCTCCAAAGGTGAAAAGCTGGAAATGGATGATACCATCGTTTTGCAGATGGTCGGTCAGGTGGTTGGCCTCTACATCAACCTCGTGGCCATGCGGGCAATCGGTCTCTATTACTTCCACCTCAAACACCGCTTCGCCTGGAACTGGGGGTAAAGCGGGAGACCGGTAACAGACAGTGGGTAAAAGTTACGTGGTGCGGGAACCCGTACCTGCGGCGCCGTGGTGCGATCCGGATATAACAATTACAATGGGCCACTCGTCGGCTGGTGCAGTGGTTAGTCAATACCCGGATGGATGGCATGCCTGATTGGTCTAGTAGCGATTTCTGGTGGTCTGTATGGTGCATCATTCTGGTGACCGGGTTCGGCGGGTTTCTGGGCAGCTTCGCCAACGTGGTCATCTACCGGCTGCCGCGCGGCCTGGGACTTAACTCCCCGCGCTGGTCATTCTGCCCCCACTGTCACGTCACCATCCGCTGGTATGACAACATCCCCGTGATCAGCTATTTTCTGCTGCACGCCCGTTGCCGCCATTGTCGTGGCCCCATATCCCCCCGTTATCCGATTGTCGAAACCATCAGCATCCTCATCTTTCTGATCCTCTTTGATGCGTTTTTCATGGGCCACGTGCTGCAGGGCATTACCGGTGAAATGTGGAGCGTAAGCTATCGATTTTACAGTGACTGGCCGATCTTCGCCGCCACCGCACTGCTCTTTGCCATCCTGCTGGCCATGTCGGTGATCGACCTGGAACATTACTGGGTGGATATCCGCTTCACGCACCTGGCGGCGTTCTGCGGATTTTTCTTTCATGCGCTCTGGACGCCGACAAGTTCCACCGCCTGGCCTCGACCGGAACGGCAGCTGGGTGCCGCAGCCCTGCTGGCCACGATCGCCGCGATTTTGACCCACCTGGTCATGAATTATTTTCGCCAGCGGACCCGCACCTCCCCGCCGCCCGAACTGCCATCTGCCCCCGCAACAGAAGCAACCTCTGATTCGACGATTGATCAGCCACTGGCAACGACATCCCCGACCCCCGAAGCCAGTACGCTTGCGGCTGAACCTCTGATCGCACCGCCGGCCATCGAGCAGCAGGAAGGACGCTACTTTCCGGCGACGGCGTGGCTGGCGGGGCTGGTGTTGTATGGATGTCTGGCCGGTTGGGTGGTGACACTGGCCTACTGGCCTGCGACCGAAAATCATACCATCCCCTGGAAACATCTCAGCACGGACCCTTCCGTGAGTCAGCCGGTCGATCCTGCGTTCTGGTGGCGGGTCTTGCCGGGGCTGCTCTTTATCTGGGGGGCCATGGTGATCAGCGGCATGATCCCCCGCCCCAGTGATATGCAGATAGAGGAATCCCTGGAAGCGGAACGGCACAGCGCCCGCGGTATGGTGGTGGGTGAGCTGCTCAGTTTTCTGCCAACCATTGGCTGCTTTATGCTGGGCTGGTGGCTGGTCGGAGCGACAGGCCCGCTCCATGGTCAGTGGGAACGCTGGTGGAATTCAGCAGGTAGTTCCTCCTGGCAGCCGCTGTCAGGGTTGGGAACCGCCGCCAGCGGCTTTATCATCTCCGCCGCTATCGGTTGGAGTGTGCGCATCTTTTTCACGCTGGTTCTGGGCAAGGAATCATTCGGCTCCGGCGACATTCACATCATGGCTGCTGCCGGTGCGGTGGTGGGCTGGGAAGTGGTGCTGGTTGGATTTTTCCTTTCCACTTTTCTGGCGCTGGGTGGGTGGGTCTGCACCCGGCCATTCAAACAAGGTCATGCTCTGCCCATGGGCCCCTGGCTGAGTCTTGCGATACTGATCGCCGTGCTGCTGCGCGATCCGGCGATCGAACGATTCATCGCTCCGGTTAAACACTTGCTGACAAGCCTGTTGCCGTAAAACTCACAATTAATTCACAATAAAACTGTCCTCTGCGGTGATCGGCGCCATTGCAAACCGACGCTGTGGTTTTTATTTTATAAGATTAACGCTGTCACACGGCATGGCTTGTTATTACCGGGAACAGGCAAATTATTTCAGTTGCTGTATCCCCAATCCAGTGCCTCGTCAGCGGGTGTGTTCCAACCTCAAACCCCTTGCGCATACTGCACTGAAGGAGGGCTTATGCCGACAAAACATCGAATCGGAATGATGCTAATGACGTTGGGCTTGTTGATGGGTTTCACCGGATGCGATGATCCCAAGCAACGGATCGCTCAACTGGAAGAAGAAAATCGCGGCCTGCTTGCCGAGCGGGATCGCCTGCAGCAGGAAATGGCCCAGATCCGCCGTGATCGTGAACAGTGTCTGGCCGATCTGTTGGCGATGCAGCAGACGGTCGATGGCTTGAACAGCG
Source organism: Phycisphaerae bacterium (assembly GCA_022072405.1). Lineage (GTDB taxonomy): Bacteria > Planctomycetota > Phycisphaerae > UBA1845 > CAIVHJ01 > JAJVHX01. The sequence goes on from JAJVHX010000005.1 coordinate 40,254, forward strand.
AACTGACTGACCTGCGCAATAAACCGCAGCTGCCCGGCGACTGGAAACCAACTCCGGGCGGTGCAACCATGACCATCGATGGCCAGGTGCTCTTTGACCCCGGCAAGGTGGAGTTGAAGGAAAGCGCCAAATCAGTGCTCAATAAGGTGGCTTCTGAAATCAGCGGAACCTTCAGCGACAAGGATATCTATATCGTCGGCCACACCGACACCGACCCGATCAAGCATAGCAGCTGGAAAGATAACCGTGAGCTGTCCGCCGAGCGCGCTATGGCGGTCTGCCGCTATCTGGCAACACAGGGTGTGCCGGCAGCGCGGCTGGTAGCCTGCGGCTGGGGCGAGCACAAACCGGTCGCATCCAACGGTAGCAGTGACGGAAAAGCCAAGAATCGTCGCGTTGAATTCTACGCCGCCGATCCTTCTCTGTGGGCTTCCAAGTAAACGACCCACGCTGGCGGCCAATCGCCTTTTCGGGTATCAACCAAGCTGACGGGGCGGGTTCGGACGGATCTGAGCCTGCTCTACAGCTTGTTTTTTTATGCATGCGGAAAATCCCCAATGATACGGATGATCTCCACCGTCGGATGTGTTGCGCTCGGTTTGCTGTTGGGCGGCTGCCAGCAGAAAACCGTGGAGCGTTCCTATCAGGCGGTGATCGGTGAAGCTCGCCACATCGATCTGCGGTTGGGGCTGGTGGAGATGAACTGGACCAATGATAAAAACGGTGAGCAGCGAACCTTCAGCGGCCGCTTCACGCGCGACACCGAGATACTCATCAATGGTGTCGCTGCCAGCCTTTCTGATTTGCATGTCGGTGATCAGGGCGTGGTGATCGCCTACCATCCCGCCATCACCGAATCGCTACCGGCGGCGGAATGGCTGGTGGTGAGGGTCATGGTCCAGCGTGAGGAGAGTTTCATCCTGCAGCAACCGCTGCTCCGCAATCTGGAGTTGGTCCCGGCTACGGCACCCGACGCGACCCCTTTATGAAAATCAGCATCCATCCGGAAGGGCTGCTGCTCGCCGTCAAAGTGGTGCCAGGCAGCAGTCGAGATCGCATCAGCGGCTGGCTGGGGGAGTCACTCAAAGTTCAACTCACCACCGCACCGGAAAAAGGAAAAGCCAACGCCGCCCTGCTCGCACTCCTTGCCCAGGAGCTGGGGCTGACCCCCTCCACGATGCAGATCTGGCGTGGAGTTACACAGCCGCGTAAATCCATCCTGATCAGGGGGATATCGGCTGAGCAGTTACTGAAGCGACTTGCTCGGATTATTCCCGAACCCTGAACCGACTGATACTGTTGAAATATTGATATCCGGGGTTCAACGCCGATAACGAAAATTGCTATAATGGACCTCCGATTTGGATTAACCGTATCTTCTGAAATTTACACCCTGATAATAAGAAAGGATGGTTATCGTATGGAAATGACCTTGCAAGTCGGCAAGCCGGCCCCATCTTTTGAGATGGGTTCGACCAAGAATATTGAAACTCTCAAGGAACCCGTCAAACTCACCGATTATCGCGGCAAATGGCTGGTGATGTTTTTCTACCCGCTTGATTTCACCTTCGTCTGTCCGACCGAAATCACCGCTTTCAGCGATCGCCTGGACGATTTCCGCAAAATGAAAGCGGAAGTGCTGGGTGTCTCCACTGATAGCGCCTATTCGCATCGCGCCTGGATGAAGCAGCCGCGCAAGGAAGGCGGACTGGGCGAGCTGAAGTTCCCGCTGGCAGCCGATACCAATCTTCGCTGCAGCCAGGCTTATGGCGTGCTGCTGGAGGAAAAAGGCATCGCCCTGCGGGGTTTATTCATCGTCGATCCCGAAGGCATTTTACAGTACCAGGTGGTGCATAATCTGAACGTCGGCCGCAGTGTCGATGAAGTGTTGCGCGTGCTGGAAGGATTGCAGTCGGGCGGCTTGTGCCCAGCCAACTGGACTACCGACAAACCGCTGATCAAGCCTTGATACCTGGCTCAACGATTTTAATTATCAACTGAAGCGGTCGACTTTTCGGTCGACCGCTTTTTTTCTGGCGGAATATTCCTGTAGGACGCAGCGGGAGTCATTCAGTGCGTCAGGAGTTTGAAGAAGAAAACTGCAATCCAGCTCAACAGGATAACGCTGCCACCCAGGAACAGCATCGGCCACCAGCCTGCCGGAGCCGGGGGGTCATGGGGCTTGAGATGACTTTCCAGAAAAGCCTTCAACTGGCCGCTGCGGGTCAATAGCGTACTGACATCAGTTGAGCGGCTGGGTGATTTCGGTCCCACCACGGGAACCCGAATCTGTCGCAGCCAGCGCGTATGCGTCGAGCGCGGCGGCAGATGAATATTGGCGAATTCGATGGTACGATCCACCAGAGCATTAAAAAGCGTGACCAGTTCCTCCAGCGAATGGTCGGCTTCCTGCTCGGCAATTCCCGACGTATCGCCGCGATGCTCCCACAATCGGGTCAGATCAGCATGATATTGCTCGACAATCCGGTACAGATGGTGGGCGTCGATGCGCAGTGGAGCAATGGGTTGCGAAGTGTATTTAATCGGCGCGGTCGGCCGTTGCAGCAGCATACTCATAAGAATCATCCTTGATTTTTATTTAACTTCCCTGTGACAGCGAACGGTCGGTGACCAAGCCAAGACCGATGTCTACCAGCCTGACTGCCTTCTTACTCCATCGTGTTCGATGATGCCCCGATCTCGATCGCCATCCCTGTTCAGTCATCTGACTGACTGATAATCCTATCGGCAATATATAGTGGACCGCCCCATCCATGTCCAGTATTGCTTGAAAGAATTTATTAAATTCGGCAATAGTTGCGCGAACGTTTGAAAGGCTCTAATACTAAATCAATGCTTACGATATAGATAAGGTTAGTACTGTGCAAACGATCTTTACGGATTCTTAACTAATAGATCGCTGAGCTTCAGATCAATCAGTTGGTCATTGGGTGCACCTTCATCAGCAGATTTCGCCAGGCTGACCCACATTTCGCGTTGATTGGGCAGGAAATAAACCGTGTGGGTGGTAAAGAGGTGTGGTGACCAGTTGCCGATTTTGCCCATGATTTCCCAAGCCGATTCGCGGGTAATTTTCTGTTCGCTGCGACTAACCTGTAACAACCAATCATGCAATGCCTGAAAACGGAAGCAAGGCGAGGGTTCCTGACGCAGACAATGGAAGTTGGTACAGAACAGCACGTTATTCGGCAGATCCGCCGCATTCTGTTCAGGCGTCCGCCGGGTGACCCCCTGATTGTCATTCAGCTTACCGTCGTATTCAAAGATGGCGGCAGGGATTTCTGCCCCCTCCGAAGGACAACTGACATGAATATTATTGCCAAAAAGCGTAGGACAGGCGCGCAGGGTTTTTTCGACATCATCCAGCGGATGTTCCGAACCGGCGGTTTCAATGGCATCGCGCAGGGCGAAGCTGCGCGGGATAAACTGGCGGGGCTGTTCGGGCTTGGCTTTGACAAAACAATCATGCACGCTGAGTGTTAGGCCATTTTCGTTCATCCCCGTGTAACACCCGATCAGACCAGCCCAGCCGACCGACACCCATTTCTTCCGGGTCGGATCGTCGAGCAGATGGACGATGATCAACTGCTGCTCCGCCACGCCGGGCAATTTCAGAAAATCCAGATTGCGGGCCGTAATCACATTACCATCCGGTGTCAGGCTGCCCCAGGCAGAAAAGCTCGAACAGAAAAAGGCATACCAATCCGCCAGGGTGTTCACCGCCTTGAGATCGTCGAGCGTCAGTGGCCGCTGCAACGCAACACACATCATGCCATCCTGCCCGACTTTGGTCTTCAGCCCGTCATATAAACCCTGCAGCTCCTGTTCGTAACGCGGCTCGAACTTCATATATTTCAAAATGCCCTTAACCACGCGCTCCTCATACAGCACGCGGGAATTCATGGGCTGCACTTCCACCAAAGCCCGCCCGGCAAACTCCACCATGCCCTCGGCCAGCAGATAGCCGTGAGCATAACCTCGTTCGTAATCGCTGCCCCACACCGTCAAAATGCGCGCCCCGTCGCGCGTTTCCAGCCGGCCGTTGATTTTCGGCTCATCAGCCAGACACCAGACCGGACTCACCAGCAGGAATAAACCGAATATCCAGGCAGCAGAGCGACGTTTGGACATGTAGAACCTCCCGGGAAGCATTATAGCCAGCCCTGTTCCCGGAAACATCCAGTAAACGCTGATTGACCCTTGCGGAAAAAGGGAGGTTCAGCGCTCCCGAGCCACTTCCGGTTGATGTTGGGCGGGCGGCGCCTGCGGAAGCAATCCCAGTATCTCCCGCGCCCGGTTCAGGGCGCTATCGATGTTCCCCAGCATGTTCTGTTCGCCGATCACCCGATCAAATCCGGATTTGGCGAACATGAACAGCAGGTGGGCATGCACTCCGGAGAGCAGCAGCGTGGTATTCTGCCGATGACATTTTTCATAAAATTCCTCGAGGGCGTGCATGCCACTGGCATCAATGTAGGGCACGCTGCGCACCCGTAGAATAAAAACTTTCGGTGTCTGTTCCATCCCCCGCAGGATATCCTTCAACCGATCCGCCACCCCGAAAAAGAACGGTCCGTTGATCTCATATACTTCCACACCAGGTGGCACCTGACGCGATTGAATGGCATTGGGATCAGGCCGTTCCTCATCCCCTTCTTCACCGCCATTCCCCACCGGCGCCACTCCCGACAACTCCGACATCCGCTTCATGAACAGCAGCGACGCCAGAATCATGCCCACCCCGACCGCCACGGTCAGGTCCATGAAAACGGTCAATCCGAAGGTGGTCAGCAACACGGCCCGATCGCTGGCCGGTGCACGCAACAGGTAGCGGAAATGATCCAGCTCGCTCATGTTCCAGGCGACCATGAACAGAATCGCCGCAAGCGTGGTCAGCGGAATTTTCTCAGCCCAGCTGGCGGCTACCAGCATGCACAACAGCAACGTAACCGCATGAATGATGCCCGAGAGCGGCGTGCGGGCCCCGTTTTTTATATTGGCTGCCGTTCGGGCGATGGCTCCGGTGGCCGGCAAACCACCGAATAGCGCCGAAGCGATATTAGCCACTCCCTGGCCCACTAACTCGCAATCCGCCTTATGCCGCCTACCGGTCATACCGTCCGCTACCACCGCCGACAGCAACGATTCAATGGCAATCAGCAGCGCCACCGTTGTCGCCGAAGGTACCAGTTCCTGAATGCGGCTCCAGGATATTTCGGGCAGCGACGGCATCGGAAAACTGTGGGGTATGGCTCCGAAGCGCGAACTGATCGTATCCACCGGCAGCTTGAAAACCCACACCACCACCGCTGCGACAATCACGGTGAAGATCGCCGCCGGCAGGCGGGGTACCCAGCGTCGCGACGCCATCATCAGCAGCAGACTGCCCATCCCCACCGCCACTGTCGGCCATTGCACCGACAGGATATTCTGTGTGTAAGCCTGAATTTTCGGAATAAACTCCGCCGGTACCGAACCCATCTGCAGCCCGAGAAAATCCTTGACCTGTGCCACAGCAATGATAATCGCGATCCCAGAAGTAAATCCGGTCGTCACCGGGTAGGGAATGAATTTGATCATGGAGCCGAAACGGGCCAAACCCATGATGATGACAATCACGCCGGCCATCAGGGTGGTCAGCAACAAGCCGTCATAACCAAATTCCTGCGCGACGTGGTAGATGATGACGATGAATGCACCGGTGGGTCCGCCGATCTGCACGCGACTACCGCCCAGCGCTGAAATCAAAAATCCCGCCACCACCGCCGTAATTAATCCCAGTGCCGGAGGGCTGATTCCGGAACTGCTCGCCACCGCTTCCGGAATCGAGGCAATCCCAAAAGCAATCGCCAGCGGCAGGGCGATCACGCCGACCGTCAAGCCGGCCAGTAAATCACTGACCAGCGTTGCTCGTGTATAGCCTTCGCGCAAACAGACTATTGATTTGGGAAGGTAGCGGGGCATAGGCTTCTTTCTTCTGCGCAACAAAAGGGCGTGAAGATATCCGGTATCCAGACCGTTGCCAATAGGAAAATGGCGAAACAGTTTGTTCAGATATTCACAGTGTTGCTGATGGACTTCTGATTTTCGAAGACCAGCAATTTGCCATCGCGTTGGGTGAGCTGATAGCGGGCAGGGTTGTCGCCTAACCCGTGATAGGTATGTTGCCGGCCAGCAGGAGTCACTTGCAGATGATGATAGCCGCAAACCAGATCGGTATCGGGAGCGGTGCTATTGAGTGTTACGCTGGCCAGGATCAGAAAACTGGTCTGGCGATGTAGATCGAGTGTTTCGGCGTCGTGCAACACCCGACGGGATTGAATCACGGCGTTGGTTATGGCTGCATAAAGACTGCGATACTCCGGGCAGACCTTGTTCGGGTCGCGCAAAAGTGCAATCCGATCCAGATTATCCATGCGCAGCTGCTCTTCGAGTTCATGGATATATTCCGCATTGGATTGGCCTTGCAGCAGGATGTTCAGTGCTCCACAGGCGGTCGATTCCTGACCATATCGATGCAGCAGGCCGAAGCGCAAACCCTCCGGCGTGTTCTCCTTGCCGACGTGGCTGTTGATGCGGGCCACGATCACCAGCGGCTGATTGGGGTTATCACCGGTGGAAAAATGTTGCGTGGTGATCCACAGCGATGCCCGCTCATATCGCGCCCCCAGGTTGGCGGTGTTCATCGCCATACGGTGAAACATCTTCAGATCGGGCAGCAGGTACTGGCAGAATCGCTCATGAAAGGATTTCAGGCATTCCAATTCCGCTTCATCCGAACAGGTGATCTGGATAGCACCGATCATCCGTGTACCCATCAACTGCACGTAACGGCGGAGCGCGTCGTTCACGCTGTCAAGGTCATGTTCCTGGCCGATCATCGCATCGAGATTCTGCAGCGGCATCGTTACGCTCCCGGATTGCTTTACACCTGCGGCTATTATGATCGGAAAGCGTCACGATCTCCAGTACCAGACGATCGCCACCGAATGTCCATGATTGTCTGAATGTGAGATGGAAATCACCTGCTCGGGCCGGAGTGCGTTCACAAACTCCGCCACTTCTTTGCACATCATGTCCCAGCTGGTAAACAGACTGGCATCAAAGATCCGATAACACGCCTGCATTGCTTATTCCCCCGAAATGCTATTTATGCTTCCTCCAGCCATCCAATTACCATTGTGGCGGCGGCGGGTCTGTGATGATTCAGGATTGACTCGATCACACCCGCCCACTGCGCCGCACCCAGTCCGGTGATCCGATACAATCCATCTCCCAGTGATTCGATGGTGATACCGCGATTCTGATCAACAGGTGGCAGGTGCGGCAGGGCATCAAGCCCCTGCAATCCCACGTTTAGTACCTGTTCATTACCGTTATTAAATGCAATTTCCACGAATGGGTTTTCATATCCCTGCCATTCAAAATGGGTCCAGGCATCTTTACCATCGGCCAGCAACTGACCTGTCAGCTTGAGATATAAATCATGAGGTGTCGGATACTCCAGACTGGGGCTGATTGTTTTGTGCTTGTGGCCGCTGAACATGGCTTTTATTTTTTGAAATAAATTCATATATCGTTGCAGCTTGATGTGCCGGGATATTACTTTCCAACCCAACCACCTGCTTCAGTTAACGGGGCGTTCGAAGATCAGCTCGTAGTACTTCGCCGCGCCATAGACGCCGATGCCCGGCGCGAAAATCTGCACCAGTCGCCAGCCTTGGGCGGCATATTGATGGATCACCTCCTGATATTCATTTCTGACTGAGTGTTTTACCGCCATCCAGCCTTCCCCCAGTCGCACAAAACAATATTCGAATCGGGTCGTGTTCATGATTGGCTCACTTGCGCTGTAAATTGGATAACCATTAACGTTACTGCGTAATCAATGACGCATATTTACGAACCGGTATCGCGCTGGGCTTCGAGGATGGCGGCTTGCATCGCCTGCGTATGACCGCTGTGTCCGCTGGTTGAAGCAATGCACGCCACCCCGAAACCAAATCCCGATAATTTGTTGAACCACAATTGCTGCCCGGTGCGTGGATCCAGGCCATAGGTATAGCCCATTACCGAGACGATGAGCAGATCACTCTCCACCAGCAGACTGTCGGGTGGCATGGTTACTGCTTTGAGTAACCATGCTCGAAGAACAATCTAACCGGTTATTATCATCTGCCGCGTTTACCGTTTTCATTGTTTCGATTCCGTCCGCAACGATCCATATGCTGAACAAGATACATTTGCTCAGTTCGCATCAGATCCGAGCATGGTTGCCCCCGGAGGGCAACCATGCCACCCGTCACACCTTGCGTTACATCCTCATCCTGCCGCCCCGGGATGCCCACCCGGCTTGCGATCACGAATCACCGGAGTCGGATTCAACTTCGACCATTTCCAGGTCCCTCAACAACTGATGCTTCAAGCTGCCTTGATCGCTGGCCTTTCTCTGCTGAACATACATTTCGGATTCCAGTTCGCGCTTTTTTGCTCGTGTCGGGCCTTGACTCGACGATACCACTCCCATCTGATGATGCCAACAATCCAACCCCACATCATTCCCCTCCAGACTGGTCGCCCAAGTTGTCTGGGTGGCATGGTTGCCTGTCTTTTATCCTGAGCTTGTCGAAGGATGGCAACCATGCTCGGATAATCATATAACTGATTTATTCCTTTCGTCTAACGGTAACGATTCACAGTCAATTTCTAGCGGACATTCTTCAAGACCCGCAAATGCTCGAGCACTGGACCAGGGCCAATCAGTCGGTTTTTCAACCAATTGCTTTCGAACTGGGTTGGTATGCAGGTAATCGATGGCTTCCCATACATATCTGGTATTCACCAGATTCCGGTCATAACCACCACCAGGTTGCCAGAAGCGATAGTGCTGGCGACCATTCGGTTGGGCATCCTGCATGCGGTTCAAAAATGATGGCGCATAACGACGAACATAGCTGATCGCCCGGTTGGCCACTGACAATTTCATAGTTTTCAGCATAGCACTGATGGAATAGGGTTCCGTTGATGGATAGATCAGTAAATGCACATGGTTCGGCATGATCACATAAGCCCATAGATCAAAAGCATGTTTACATCGGGCGCGCTGGATCGCTTCGATCATCCAGTCAGCCGTACGTCTTTTAGAAAGAAAGGATTGACCTCGATAACAACTGAAAGTGAGCATATGGGCATCGCCCGGCTCGTTAATTCGCCGACAGGTTTTACGACTGACTCCTTTGGCATAGTTGCCCATATCGTCTCGCCCGATCTCGTTGATAGATTGTCCTGTTATATTATCTGGTCCGAGCCTGGTTGCCCCTCCTTCGCCACGCTCAGGAGAAAGGGCGGGCAACCATGCCACCCGTCATGATTGGCTCACTTGCGCTGTAATTCGGGCACTGGTATGGTTTCACCGAGCCGCGACCGTAAGGGAGCGGTTTTTAACATAGTGTGTTTGAATTTTGCTTCAAACAATACCAGTACCGCTATTTGGATAATCATTGACGCAACTGCGTAGTCAATGACGCATATTTACGAACCTGCATCGCGCTGGGCTTCGAGATCGGCGGCTTGCATCGCCTGCGTATGACCGCTGTGGCCACGGGTTGAAGCAACACACGCCACTCCGGAACCAAATCCTGACAGTTTGTTGAACCACAGTTCTTGCCCGGTGCGCGGATCCAGGCCATAGGTATAGCCCATCACTGAGACGATGAGCAGATCGTCCTCTACCAGCAGGCTGACATATCCTCTTCCCTGACTGGCCTTCCACGACCACACCAGTTCACCGCTCGCCCGAGCCAACGCCGCCACCCGCGAATTTAGCCCCACATAGATCAGCTCACTGCTTCTCATAGATCTGCTATCCTCACAGGTGTTTCATATCTGTGTGGCCTGGCTCCATTCTGTAGGGTCTGCGGTATGCCATGCTCATCCCAGGCGCGCCGGGACGAGAGCATGCTTATCATTGTCCACATGCCCGCCCAATGCTGCGGACATACCACCCAGTCTTGAAAGTTGTGGCTCCTGCACTACGGTACTATCTGAATAGATACCGCAATGTAAAGTTATCCCACGCCGGAGCATTGATATAACCTATTTCGGCAAGGATAATCATGGTTAATATGCTCAGGCCGATTAGCATCTGTACACCACCAACTACATAAGCTTTCCAGCCGGTGGTTAGGACAAATAAGTCTTCAGTTTCCATGTCCTCAGCATTTTTATAATCTCGCTTTCGTTCCTGTGTTGTTCGTCCGACCAGGCTGGTGCGTGTGAATATAGAAATAAGCCCGCCGATCACGAAAAACAAACCGGTACTCACACCGATACACTTGGTCATTAACCGGTCGATATCTGCTATCCATCCAATGCCCAGCATCACCATGGCGCTGATAAGATAGACAATGAGCAGCAGGATGTGCATTTCGATGCCGGATGCTTCCCGGATATTGTCAGCCGTGGTGGGGCGGACTTCTCGATAGAGTATTGTGCCGCACTGTCGGCACTTACCGCTTTCGTAGATCGGTTCACCACACTTCTCACATATTCCCGTGATACTCATTCTAATATCCGTGCAGATGGCATGGTTGCCTGATTGGAGCAACCATGCTAGGACGATTCAATTCGCAAACGATCACACCCATAAAAACCATAAAAGGGTGGGTCAGATGACCCACCCTGGGATTGACCATGCTACACCCGTTTGACGTCACTGGTTTTGGCGGGTGGCGAGGTTTGGCCGTCGCCGGAAGATTTGACGACGTCGGCCAGCCCCGGCAGTTTCTTCAGAAGTTCCTGCAGATTCACACCGCTGAGCGATTCGAGGATCGGCGGCAACTGGGCGATCACCTCGGTTACGTCGCGGGTGATTTTGCTGGCCCCGCTGCCGGCGGAACCGTTGCTCCCGCCCAGATCGACGATGTTGATCTTGTCCACGCGGGTCAGCGGGCTGGCGACCTCCTTGGCGATCTGCGGCAGAACCTGCACGATCATCTGCAGCACCGCCGCCTGGTTGTACTGCTGATAGGCGTCGGCTTTCTTCCGCATCGCTTCGGCTTCGGCGGCACCGGTGGCGGCGACGATATCCGCCTGGGCGATACCGCGGGCCCGGATGGCCGCTGCTTCACCTTCACCCAGCGCCTGAGCCGCGGCGCCTTCGCCTTCGCCGAGCGTCTGCCTGGCGGCCGCTTCGGCTTTGGCTTCGAGTTCGCGTTTCATCTGGGCCGCTTTGGCCATCGCCTCGATGCGATAGCGTTCGGCGTCGGCTGCTGCGTTAACCGTGGCGGCCAGTTCCTTCTGCTTGCGGGCGATTTCCTTGTCCTGCAGCTCAATGCTCTTTTCACGCTCGATGATGGCGATCTTGATCTCCTCCGCCTTCACCAGCTGCGCCGTTTTGTTCTTCTGCAGTTCATACGCCAGGTCCGATTCAGCCTTGCGCAGGTTGACCGCGGCCTGGTAGTCGGCCCGTTTGCTTTCGTAATCGCGCTGGGCTTCGGCGATCTTGGTATTGGCGACGAATTCCGCCTCCTTGCCCGACTGCTGGGCCTGGGCGCTCTTGATGTCGGCGTCGCGCTTGGCTTCCGCTTCGGCGATGACGGCATCGCGCTTGACCTGCGAAATTCGGGGCCGGCCCAGGGCTTCGAGATAACCTTCCTCATCCTGGATGTCCCGAAGGGTGAAACTGTCGATACTCAGTCCCATGTTGGCCATGTCGCCGGCGGCCACTTCCTGCACCTTGCTGGTGAAGCGGTCGCGATCCTTGTAAATCTCCTCGACCGTCAGCGTGCCGACGATGGCCCGGAGGTGGCCTTCGAGCGTCTGCTTGGCGATCTCCATCATTTGGCCGGTCCCCATCGACAAGAAGCGCTCGGCTGCGGTCGAGATGCTGATATCATCGCCGCGTACTTTGATCTGGGCCACCGCATCGACATTGATCGCCACGCCGGTGATGGTGTAAATTTTCTTGGCCAGCACGTCAATGGTCATTAATTCCAGACTGAGCATCTGGAAGCTTTCAATGATCGGCCAGACGATGCCGCCCCCGCCCTTGATAATGCGGGGAATTTTGTTGCCCTTATCATCCGACCGCCCGAATCCACCGTAAATGATCAAGGCTTCATTCGGGCCGGCTTTGCGATAACGGGCTGCGAAAATCACAAAAATGAAAAAGAACAAACCGCCGATCCCGATGACCAGCCAACCCCACCCCGGAATATTCACCGCCGCCAGATTCAGCATCGCCATCATGATTTATCTCCTGTGTATTTGATCATCCTATTCATTTATACCCACACGGGTCATTCCGAGTACGTCCGTTGCGGCGGGTGATCAACGAATCCCGCCCAATTGCATTTAACGTTTCGAACAGCCGGATCCCGCGAACTGCTCGAGATGACCAACTTACCTGCTTCACAAGATGCCAAGCTACTTATCCGTCTCGGGTAGCACGAACGTTTCGCTGCCGTCGAGCGCTTCAATCGTCACCCGCGTGCCGCGTTCGATGGATTGGCCATCCGCACTGCGGGCGCTGCGCGAATAGCGCGAGCCGTGCAGCACATAGCTGATCTCACCGGGTTCACCACCACTGATCGGGGTGATTACCTGGGCGATGGTACCGATCAACTCGCCGATGCGGGCGTGCGATGAACCGGTGGCAGCACGACCCAGCGTATTAAATACCCCCATGATCAGCTTGGCGACCAGCAGCCCGCTCAACATCGCCACCGGCAATGCATAGGTCTGCGGCCAGCCGTAACCCTCGGCCGTTACCAGACCCGCCCCGCCAAATCCCGCCAGAAAACTGGCGATGGTGGTCGGACTGGTGGCGCTGAACACCGGCCGCTGATCTTCCGTGACATCCAGCACGCCGTGGGTCTGCTGGGCCAGATCATGATGACCCGCCGCACCATCATGACCGCCGGCATCATGGCCGACATCGCCGCTGTCGGAAGCCAGATCACCGCCATGATCGCCGTAACCAAAATGCAGATGGCCCATCACGGCGGAGAGCATGACATACCCGCCGCCCAGAATCACTGCCGCGAGATAGAGGTCATATAGTGATAATGAAAGCGCCAGCATGGTGGTTCCCTCTCTGGAGTTGTGCAGCTACGCTTGAAGATTCTACTGAAATATACCCCATCGCCAGTCGCTCAGCCATTATGAACCGCAACCGCTTTTGTAATCGCTAAATACCCATATATTTGTGGTTTATGAAGAGCAGGCCTGTTACAATCCGGCACCGAGGAGCTTATGACCACCGGTAAAAAAATTCGACTGACCAGTTATGCCAGTTGCGCCGGCTGAGCGGGCAAGCTGCCGATGGGCAGTCTGGCGCAGGTCGTGCGCCAATTACCCGCAACGAGCGACCCACGGCTGCTGGTGGGGATGGCGACCTATGACGACGCCGGCGTCTTTCGTTTGAATGAACGACAGGCGCTGGTGCAGACAGTCGATTTCTTCCCGCCGCTGGTGGACGATCCGTTCATCTTCGGCCAGATCGCCGCCGCCAACAGTCTCAGCGATATCTACGCCATGGGCGGAGCACCGCTGACCGCGCTGAATATCGTCGGCTTTCCGGACAAGGAATTGCCGCTGGAAGTTCTCTCGGAAATTCTGCGCGGCGGGTCCGACAAAGTCGCCGAGGCGGGTGCGGTGCTGCTGGGTGGCCACAGTGTGCGCGACAGTGAGGTGAAGTATGGTCTGGCGGTGACCGGCTTAATCGACCCTGCCAAAGTGGTCACCAACGCCGGCGCCCAGCCGGGCGATCAACTGATTCTGACCAAACCCATCGGCAGCGGCAACTGGACCACGGCAGCCAAAAAGGAACTGGTCAGTGACGCTGATTTTCAATCCTGTATCGAAGTGATGCGCACGCTCAACCGGGCAGCGGCTGAAGCGATGGTTGCGTTTGGCGTACATGCGGCTACCGACATCACCGGTTATGGACTGCTGGGCCATGCCTTCGAGATGGCCACCGCTTCGCAGGTCACGTTGCAGATTGATGCCGCCCGCGTTCCTTTGCTCGACGGCACGCTCGAACTGGCCCGCCAAGGATGCACTACCCGCGCCCACAAAAGCAACCTCGATTGGATCAGCCAATCTCTGAAGATAACTAGCGTTAACGATACCTTGCTCATTATCCTCGCCGAAGCCCAGACCTCCGGCGGCTTGCTCATCAGCATCCCTGCCAATCAAGCCGATACGCTGCTGCAACAACTGCGTACCGCCGTTCCCTGGTCTGTCGCAACGATCGGCCGCGTCCTGGAGCGACAGGAAACCTCTCTGATCGTTGGCTAATCTCATTACCTTCGCGTAAACTGACCGCATTCCACTAATACCCATCACCTGATGAGGTCGATGATGATGATCTATGTTCAACTTTGACGGACATTATGGAGCTTATCTGAGTGTACTACTGGCGTTGTGGGTTGCGGGATTGGGTGTACCTATCCCCGAAGATATCGCCTTGCTCACCGGGGGATACCTCTGTTACAGCGGTTATGCCAAACTGCCGGTCATGATCGTGGTGGCCGTTTTTGGAGTAATTACGGGTGACCTGTTGATTTTCACGATTGGTCGCCGCTGGGCGAGCAACCTGTGGGACCATCGACTGACCCGCCGACTGATCACCCCCGAACGCATCGTAGTCATCAAACGTCAGTTTCGTAACCACCAGATGAAAACGGTGTTTATTGCCCGCTTCATGCCCGGTATGCGCGTGCCGGTCTTTATGACCGCCGGTGCGGTCGGGATGAGTTACCGCAACTTTCTGATCGCCAACGGCGGAGCCGCCATCTGGTCCGTGCCGCTGTTCGTCAGCCTGGGATATGTTTTCGGTCACAGTTTTGAAAAGCTCAAAACGGAAATGGCCGAAATCGAACATGTCATCGTGCTGATCCTGATCAGCGCCGCCGCCCTCTGGTTCCTGTGGCACACCTACGCCAAAAGCGCCAAAGCCCGTGAAGAAAAGAGACTGCTCACCTTGGCTGAGGCATCCAAAAATTCAGCTTTGCATCCGGTGAATGGCGATGATAACACCATCGGCCAGCCACCCCGGGAACCTCCGCAACTGGAGCAAGATTAGTAGCTCCTCAACAATGATCGAACCAATCGAGTATCCGTTGCGTCACCTGTTCCGGAGAGAAGCGGGTGGTATCCAGACGCAGATCGGCCATCTCCTGGTATAGAGGGGTACGATGGTTGAGTACCTGCTGGATTTCTTCCCGCAGGGATAGCGAGGTCAGTGGCGGGCGCTGTTCATCGTTTCCCGTATCCTTCAGCAGGCGGCGGTGTAATTCCGCCTCTTCAGCACTCAGCCAGATCACCTGGCCCAGTTCGCGAATCAGAGTTCGATTTATCGCCGACTCAATAATCCCGCCGCCCAGACTGAACACCAGCCGTTCAGCAGCCTGCTGAGCTGACAGCATTTCGGTTTCGAGTTGGCGAAACCGTTCCTCGCCCTGCTGCTGAAAAATCTGCACGATTGAACAACCGGCTCGCCGGCTGATCCACTCATCGCTGTCGAGGAATGACCAGCCCAGTCGCTGCGCCAACAAACGACCCACTGTGGTCTTTCCGCTACCCCGGTAGCCGATCAGGATGAGATTGGGTCGGAGTGCGCACATTGCTTTTGAAAAAACCTCGCTGAACAGATAAGAGCTGCGGGCTTCAGTCCGCGCGGAGCTGAGTCAGCCAGCGCGCACCGACCTCCTCGTCATACAGGAAACAGTATACTCTCAACTGGTCATTTGCGGTGTCTGATCGGTAACGGCAGGGAGACAGCGTCGGGCGGCTTCACGCATGACGCGTAGTGGTGGTTGATGGCCGGTCCAAAGGGTGAACTGCCGAGCAGCCTGACGAAGAAACAATTCCAGACCATTCATTGTGGCGCAACCTCGGCGGCGGGCTTCCCATAACAGCTTCGTCTCCGGCGGATTATAGATGGCATCAAAAACCTGGGATGACGAGGGAATGGCTGCCGGGTCGATCGGCGATTGATTTTCCAGTATACCCATACCCACCGATGTGCAATTGATCACCACATCACCGGTCAGTTGCGTCACTGGCAGCACGCCCCAGCGACAATTATTCGCTTCCGCCAGAGCACGCGCCTTATTACCGCTGCGGCTGTAAATCGTGACTTCCGCCTTGGCCAACCGCAGAATGGTCAGTAAGGTCCGGGTGAATCCGCCACAGCCAATCAGATCGTAACGGTAATTTCCCAGATCAGCCGTCTTGCAGCGCAACCCGAACTGCAGCCACTCCACCGCCGCCGGATAATCGGTATTCTCTCCGCTGATTTGTGTTTCGTTGATCATCAGCGTATTCAGCGCCTCCACCCGCCGACCGATGGCGGAGCACCCATCACCGACCAGTCGCCAGGCTGACTCCTTGTGCGGCGAGGTCACACTCAAGCCGCGGAGTTGCAACCAGGGCCGCCGCTGCACAGCCGCAATAAACCGCTCGAAACTCTGCGCCTCTGCCGGCACACGAATAGGCACATAGACCGCATTAAGACCTTCATGCACCAGCGCAGCATTATGCACCGCCGGACCCAGTGACTGGGTCACCGGATCGCCGATCACCCCATACACCACGGTTTCTTCGTTGATCCGCCGCCAGCGATAAAGTTCCAGCAGATCATCCAGCGTTAATTGGTCTGTTGCCGTCGGCCGTTCAGCGGAGATGGCGGCATAGGTTAAGGAGGCTCCGAATTTCCGCCCCAGAATGCGTGACGGCCAGCCATCGGCCCCACTGCAGAAGATCGTTCCCGCAGCGTTGGCTTGGCGCTGCCATTCCAAAGCCTGAAAGTTTTCTTCGGGCCACCGATTGGCCCAGACCAGCTTGAACCGCTCCGCCCCACACTCCGCCAGTTCCCGAAAACGTTTGGCCAGCGCAGTGGTAGAATCTTCGCCTCGGTGATCACTCAGCAGCAGATGTTCCCAGTGTTCTTCCCGTCGGGTCGCCAGTTGTTCGACTTTCTGGCGTATGGAGTCGGAAGTCTGATAGTAAGAGTACTCAAAATCGACCAGGCGCGGCTGACAGCTCGCGGCGGCCCGCAACAACCCCAGGCGGTCAACCAGACTCGATTCATGGCCGCCGCCCTGCTCGGCGGCGCGATTACAGATCAGCAGCTTATCCGCATGCTCGCGCAACCAGGCTTCATACTGCGGCCATTTCTCCTGCTCTTCCGGCGTCAACAGATCCAGCCGCAGTTCCACCAGATCGGCACCCTTTTGCAACGCCAGATGGAAATCCGCCTGAAACTGCGACCAGGTGGGACTATATGTACAGCCGCAAAGCCACATGAATTGAATTACTCGTAAATATTGACCCGCATTTCGGAGACGATATTCCTACTTGTATTGCCGACTTCACACATCGTCAATACCCATTCCATGACAACAGCAGGATTGGGGATAAATGATTATCGACCATTGAAACGGCGCTCTTTCACATTTGTGCGGAAAAAGTATCTTAATTTTTACTGTATGTAACTTCTATTCACCTTGGATTTTATTCGCGGACAATCCAATGTGGTTCCCTATGAAGAATTAATTAAGAAAAATTGAACACTTACGCATTCGTGAAAACAGTTGTCAGCATAATCCAATACTATGGCTATGCTTGAACGGACCTTCTCTGCTAATATGCTCCCATGACTCAAAAAGGGTAGGGAGCATAGTCGATGAAATTCAGTCGTGTTTGCGGGTGGTGGCGGCTAACGTTCATGGCGTTGATCCTGAGTTGCGGCAGTTGCGACGGCGAATCCAGTGATAATGACGATTCTGAGTCGGATGACAGCTCCGTCAGTTTTCCGGATCTGACTAGTGACTCACAAGTTGGCCCCGGTGGGGGTTTGAAGGTAGTGGCCATCGCCCAGGATGAATCAGCACTGGGCGGCAATTTTTACGGCATGGTCGATGAGGCGGGTGAACTTTCCCTGACCGGCTTCGAAGCCGATACCGAGGAGACCACATTTCAGGCTGAAGTCGACGCCGAGTTGCAGATTGAACGCGTAGATATCAACGATACCGGCATCGATTTTTCTTACGATGAAACCACCTTCGATTTCTCCGTGCAGCGCGGCGACGCGGTGCTCTATAGCGGATTCAACGTGCCTCGACCCACCGCTGCTGATGACGAACTGGCTGATCGCCAGATCCGCGTCGTCCAGCCGGTGGATGTTCAGGATTGCCGCGATGCCCTGATCGCCACCGTCGCCACCCGCGCCGAACAGAAGCTCAGCGGCGCTGACACCGCCACTGCCGATGCAAACTTCATCAGTTGTCTGCAGGATATGCCGGAAATCCGGCGGATGGCCGCCACGGTCTGCGCCACGAAATTGCTGCTGGTGCCTGCGCTGGAAAAGCAACTGGCCCGTTGCCCGGACCAGCCCCATCCCGCCGTATGCACTGCTCGCACCGCCCCCGCGCTGCAGGCTGCCAAATTTTTCCGGCGGCAGCTGGTCCGACTCACCCTGGAGGTTATTCAACAGATTCGCTTGACGGGTGAAATTTGCACGGTATCCGCATCACTTGCTGAAAATCTGCTGATCAACGGCAGTTTTGAAGAAGGTCCCGATTCCAGTCTCTTCCAGTCACTTGCCGGCCAGACCACGCCCGATTACTTACCCCTCGATCCGGGTGATATGTCGCTGCCTGGCTGGGTGGTGACCCGCGCCCAGATAGACATCGTCGAACAAGGCTATACGCCAGCCGACGGTATCCGCTGCGTCGATCTGAATGGAACGCCCGGCGCCGGCGGTGTTGCTCAGACCTTCTCTACCGTCGTCGGCCAGCAATATCTGGTCTCCTTCGCCCTCTCCGGCAATGCCCAGACCTCACCTGCTACCAAGCAGATCGGGGTCGAGGTGGCGGGTTTGTCCCTCGAATTCTCCACTGATCCGCTGGCGGCTAATCCCATAGTGGAGTATGTCACACATGCGTTCAGCTTTACCGCGCTCGCCAAGGAAACCACGCTGGAAATTTACAGCCTCGACGATCCCAGCTTCACCGGCCCGGTGGTCGATGATGTCATGGTGATTCCAATACCGGAGTCTGCACCCGAATAATCGGCCATTATTTCCGCATCTTCATCGCCAGCAGCAGCGGCCAGCCGAGATATTTTTCCGCCCGGGGGGTTTGCTGTACCAGTTCGGCATCGGCGCGGCGTTCGACGATCTCCTCGATAATCAATCCCGCATTGAGCGCCGCCATCACATAATCACCGAAGGTGTGTTCGTAGGCGGCGACGCGCACCTCGCTGCCGTCGGCGGGATCGGTGAACCGCGCGGTGATCCCCTTCAGATTCATGGCCGGGTGCAGCATGGTGATAATGATCTCGCCGCCCGGTTTGGCCACTCGCTGCAGCTCGCAGCAGGCCCCCATCAGATCATCAAGGTGATCGGCCACCAGCGCCAACAACACCACGTCATAGGTGTCATCCTCGGCAGGCAGCGGATCGGGCAGCATGTGTTGATGAAAAGTGACCGGCCAATCGGCACATTTCCGGCGGGCGATAGCCAACATACCGGTCGATCCGTCAAAGGCGTCAATCCGCGCTCCGCGCTGGGCCAGCCACCAGCTATGGCGTCCCGTCCCGCAGCCCACGTCGGCGATCATCTGCCCCGGCACGTTGGCCAACCAGCGCTGCACCACGCTCTCTTCGATCAGTACCAGCGGATTCTTTTCGTCATCATAGATCGTCGCCCAGCGGTCATACCCCTCCTGCAGCCCCATCCGCTTCGGCATGTCTCGATCGTCATCCATGCCCACTACTCTAACGCATCCGGTATTTTCTAGCGAGTGTATGTGGAATTGGGGTACTTGGTAATGGCTCACCGAGCCGCGACCATAAGAAAGCGTGTGAGTAGGTTATCGTTGAGGCCTAAGAAGGGAATGATCCTGTCTCGGCCAATTTCCTCGCGCCGGTTACTCAGCTAAGGTTCAGCGATCGGCGGACGAGTATATATAATCATCATGGGGACAGCGACCCGACGCAGAGCAGAACCGGAGCAGGGGCTGCTGAACGGTTGACCAGCGGCTGGTCAACGACTGACCAAAGGCTGGTCAACGACTGACCAAAGGCTGGTCAACGACTGACCAAAGGCTGGTCAACGACTGACCAAAGGCTGGTCAGCGACTGACCAAAGGCTGGCGTAGGGTTGACCAGCCGCTGGTCGATGAACCACCGTTTGCCGACTTCGTCAACAGCGGCGCCGGGACAATGATCCCTATTCCCACAACGCGCCACCCTACTCCGTTGCGCTATGATCCACTTCATGATTCATCGACGATAACTGGACCCAGGAACGCTTTTTACACACGCTCTAAATTATCATTATTTGCCAATACTTCGTGTTTGATTTTGGAGAAATCGAAGCGGTCGCCGGAGGTGGTGACCTGGATGTCGTCGCCTTCGCGGAAATCGCCGGCGAGGAGCCGGCGAGCAAGCGGATTTTCGATCTGCTGCTGGATCAGCCGTTTGAGCGGGCGGGCGCCATAGATCGGATCGTACCCATCAGTGGCCAGTTTATCCCTGGCAGCGTCGGTGAGTTGCAGGGCGATCTTCTGATCCGCCAGCCGTTGCTGTAACAAACCCGCCTGGATATCAACGATCTTGCGCAGATGATTGCGCTCCAGCCGATGGAAGATGATCGTCTCATCAATGCGGTTGAGAAATTCCGGCCGGAAATGCTGCTTGAGCTCATCACGCACTGCCAGCTCCATCTCGAAATCAGCCGCACCGTTCTCCGACATCTGCTGAATCTGGGCCGAGCCGATATTGCTGGTCATGACGATCAGCGTGTTGCGGAAGTTGACCTCGCGGCCATGACCATCGGTCAGCCGGCCATCGTCCAGCACCTGCAGAAGCACATTAAAAACATCGCGATGTGCTTTTTCAATTTCGTCAAAGAGTACCACGCAATAGGGCCGGCGATGCACCGCCTCGGTCAGCCGCCCGCCTTCTTCATAACCCACATAACCGGGCGGAGCACCGATCAGCCGAGCCACACTGTGCTGCTCCATGAACTCGCTCATGTCGATGCGCACAAAAGCCGCTTCGGAATCGAACAGCAGCGCCGCCAGCGCCCGGCACAATTCCGTCTTGCCCACGCCGGTCGGACCCAGAAACAGAAACGAACCGATCGGCCGCTGCTGATCACCCAGCCCGCTGCGACTCCGCCGCACCGCGTCGCTCACCGCCCGCACCGCCTCCTCCTGCCCGACGACACGTTCCGCCAACCGCTGTTCCATCTGCAGCAGCTTTTCCTTTTCGCCCTCCAGCAGTCGATGCACCGGGATCGACGTCCACTTGGCCACCACCTCGGCCACGTCATCCACGGTCACTTCCTCGTGCACCAGTGCCCGGCCGGTAATTTCGATTTTGTGCAGTTCCAGTTCGATCTCCTGCAACTGCTTGTTCAAGTCACGCAGCTCACCATATTGAATACGAGCCGCCGTTTCGAGCTGGCCGCTGCGCTGGGCGTATTCCAGAGCCGTCTGACGCTCGGTAAGCTGTTCACGCAGTTCCTTGCTGTGGCGGAGCAGATTACTCTCGTGCTCCCACTGGGCGGTAAGCCGCGTATTGTCCTCCTGCAGCTCCGCCAGTTCGCGCTGCACTTTCTCCAGTTGATTTCGCGAGCCTTCGTCCTTCTCCAGCTGGAGGGCTTCGCGTTCGATCTCCAGTTGCAGGATTTTGCGGCGGATTTCGTCCAGTTCGGCGGGCATCGATTCATTTTCGATCCGCAGCCGCGCCGCCGCCTCATCGATCAGATCGATGGCTTTGTCGGGCAGAAAGCGATCCGCGATATAGCGCTGACTGAGCGTCGCCGCCGCCACCAGTGCGGCATCCTGAATGCGCACGCCGTGGTGGGCGTCGTAGCGCGGTTTCAGACCGCGCAGGATGGCGATGGTTTCCTCGACGGTCGGCTGATCGACATAAAGCGGCTGGAATCGCCGTTCCAGCGCCCGGTCGCTTTCGATATGCTTGCGATATTCGTCCAGTGTGGTGGCACCGATGGTGTGCAGTTCGCCGCGGGCCAGCGCTGGTTTGAGCAGGTTGCCGGCGTCCATCGCCCCTTCCGCCCGACCCGCCCCGACCACGGTATGCAGTTCGTCGATAAAAAGGATCACCTCGCCGGCGCTGTCGATCACCTCGCGCAGTACCGCTTTGAGCCGTTCCTCGAATTCGCCGCGATATTTGGCACCGGCGATCAGCGCCCCCATATCGAGTGCCACAATCCGCTTGTTGGCCAGTACTCCAGGTACATCACCCTGCACGATACGAAGGGCCAGACCTTCGACGATGGCGGTTTTACCGACGCCCGGTTCGCCGATCAGCACCGGATTGTTCTTGGTGCGGCGGGCGAGCACCTGCATACAGCGGCGGATTTCATCATCCCGGCCGATCACCGGATCGATCTTGCCGCGCCGGGCCAATTCAACCAGGTCGCGCCCATAGCGCGTCAGGGCTTGATAAGTTGCTTCGGGATTTTCCGAGCGCACCTGCGCCCCGCCGCGGATTTCCCGCAGGGCTTGGCGGATGACGTCGACACTCGCACCGCACAGGGTCAGAACTTCCTTGGCATCAGATGGGACGCTGACCAGCGCCAGCAGCAGATGCTCCGTGGAAATGTACTGATCCTTGAGTTGATCCGCCTCTTTCTGGGCGGAGTTGAAAACTTCCTGCATTTTCGGATCGAGGCTGAGCTGCACACTCCCGCTGACGCGCGGCTGGCGATTCAGTTCCGCTTCCGCCACCTGCCCCACACGCCCGACCTGCACGCCG
This sequence comes from Phycisphaerae bacterium, assembly GCA_022072405.1. Classification (GTDB taxonomy): domain Bacteria; phylum Planctomycetota; class Phycisphaerae; order UBA1845; family CAIVHJ01; genus JAJVHX01. The sequence continues at coordinate 63,072 of JAJVHX010000005.1, forward strand.
GTCTTTTCCAGCAGCGGCGCGATGATGCCGCCCTCCGACTCCTGCAGCATGGCGGACAGCAGATGCAGCGGCGTGAGCGAAGCATGTTGCATCGCGGCAGCCCGTTCCTGAGCACCCGCTACCGCCTCCTGAGCCTTGATGGTCATTCGATCGAAACGCATGGAAAGATAGTCCTTAGTGGTTAGTCCTTAGCCGTTACTCATTAGCGCGAGTAAACTTTAATTGTTCCGTCCGGTGTGCCACGGCTCGGTGAGCCGTGTGCTCTTTGGCCACTACTGATGAAACCGTGGCAACTCGACGACCCAGTACATAAAAATTTTTAATCCGCTCCAGCCGTTATATGGCTGCTATATGATTCTCGGTTCCGATGCACGGTAACAGTCACTATTCCACTTTCCGGAAATTATAAGATGAGATTCGCTCTGGAGATATGATCTGAAGCGGCTGAATCTCCGCTGTCGTATTGGCAGTATGCTAACCCTTTGTCCGGCAGTATCAGGGATACTTACTACAGTGACACGGAGACACAGAGAATGAGTAAATCCGATAAACAGGATTATCGGAGCCTGTTTTGAGTCGATCGTCGCTTGAATGAGTAAAGCTTTTCTGAGCTGCGAAGAAGCCTTTGAGTCTGCTACGGCTATGTCCACCGTGGTGGACGCCCCTCTCCGGCACGGCTCCCAGAGCCGTGGCACACCTGAACCACTGCCGGTTTTCTCCTGTTATTTACCATTTTCAGTATTCTCCGTATCTCTGTGTCTCAGTGGTTAGTCTTATTCAGCCGATAACAGAAGTGAAATTACACTGACGGAGCCTGGCAGTATGATTGACGGGTACTGGTAAAGTTTCACCGAGCCGCAACCGTCAGGGAGCGGTCTTCATGATGTTGTGATCGAATAGGATTCAAACTTTACCAGTACCGATTGACGAACGACAATTGACGAACGACGAGTCACCATTCATGATTCACCATTCACGATCCACCATTCACGATCCACGATCTGCCGCCTTCACCCTCGTCGAGCTGGTCATCGTGCTGGTGATCCTGGGAATCATCGCAGCCATTACCGTACCCAAATTCGGCCAGGCCTCCGAAAAAGCCCGGGCCAAAAGCGTCGCCGCCACCCTCCAGGCCATCAACGCCGCCACCCAGCAATATTTCCATGACCATGATGCTTATCCAGGGTGTGACCAGGGTGGAGTTTGTGATAATGGAGCCTTCACTTCCCAAATATCAATGTTTACTGATAAAAAAGGAAACTATAGTGCATCGCCGAGTACACAATTTAATTTGGGTCCGTATTTCGGAAGCCAAGGAACTGGCGTTGAAAAAAAAACCGCTTCAGATAAACCATTTCCGCCCAATCCATATTACAATTTGACCGGGAACAGCAATCGAAGAAACGATGTTTGGCCATATGCCACCCCCACTCGAGCTGTCGATCATTGGGGACCTCATACCGAATCAACACACAACCTGGGGTGGATTTTCGACTACACCAACGGAAATTTGAATATATATTTGGGAGCAAATCCAGCTATACCCGCACCAGATACCGATCCATCACCAGATGATACATCATCAAAAATCAGTCTGAGCCAATTGATCATGCTGGCCGCGCCAGCCCCGATTGATTTCAACCATCCGGCGCTGCATTAATGTATTCTCTGCTGGTGCGAGAATCCATTCTCGCACCGGATAACGTAAAGAATTCCCGCAACAAGTGGATTATGAGAAATGTTCTCGTACCAGCAAAATTCCACCCGCTCATGGACGCGCGAAAACCAGATTGGAAATTCTCGTTCGCTGACGCTCGCGGCTTTGACAGGAGGAAATCTGCACCAGATTCATCCACATTCAATCCATAATATTACGAGTCCGAAAATCTAATATTCATCCATTTCATCTGCTCTTAACTTGCCTGATGACAGGGCGTATTTTACCTTATGCAGGTCCGGGTGTAGTCGGAAGCGAGCGCCCGGATCACAGTCATAACATAATTCGGAAGTTACCAGACGTTGGGCGAAAACGGTTCGTTCCGGCGTCTGCCTGTTTATTAACCGAGCCGGTGAAGTATATCGGCTCACACCCAGGCTTAGGAGCCTGTCAGGCGGAATCAATCATGAGTAGTACCCGAATGATGTGGTTAGTGATGTTGATGGCGGAAGTCCTGCCGCTCTCCGCATCCGCCCAGAATCGTAACAGCCGATTGAATGGAGATGTACAGGTGAGCGACCTGTCCTATCCACTCAATTCCGTCGATACCACGAATTACCTCTGGGAGGATGGCTGCGGATTCCCCTTGCTGGGCTGTGATGAGATGTTTTCGGAGAGTTTTTTTCACGAAGGCTTCGATGAGCGAAATGAGCTGATCAACGTACCCGATCCCGATGATCTGGGGCTGGACCTGAATCGCCGCAATATCATGAGCGGCGGCGATTGCGATGAAATCTATTTTATCTTCCCCCAGGATCCCTACGTGCCGATTCCCGATGACAGTTACCCGGAAGGTGGAGCAATTATTCCATTTACGTTACTGGACGGGGTGGTTGACAGTAATGACAGGGTGATCGCCCATCCTGAACAGGCCACGATCTGCGATGTGAATGTACAGGCCTATGTTTTTCACACCAGCGCAGAAGAAATAGTCATAGAAATCGGCCACGATGCCGAACCTGTGCAAGATTTATTACTCACCTTTTTTAATGGCGGCATGTCGGACGGTTATAACGTCTGGTTTGATGATGAAGCAGGACAAAGTATTACTTTTGCACCCAGTGTATGGAACCAACCCATTACTGGTTCCTGGCGGCCAGCTCCGGACTCCTTAATTGCATTGGATGGTCGCACGGCAGGAGGAACCTGGGCTTTCCAAGCATTCGATATCGTACCCGACGCATTTGGTGAAATTCGTGGTTGGGGATTGCGGATCATGGCGGGCGACGGAACGGATGAAGATCAGGACAACTGTCCGGGCGTCTACAACCGTGACCAGGCCGACTGGAACACCAACGGTGTAGGTGACGCCTGCGAAGATAGCGACAGCGACGGTGTGCGGGATGATCTGGACAACTGCCCGAACATAGCCAACCCCGGCCAGGAAGACAGCGATCAGGATGGTATCGGTGATGCCTGCGATTTCCCCGATACGGATGGCGACGGCGTCGTTGATCCGCAGGACAACTGCCCGAGCGTACCCAATCCCGGGCAGGAAAATCAGGATGGCGACAGCGCGGGTGATGCCTGCGAGGATTGCGATACCGATCCGCTGAAGCTGGTACCAGGCGCCTGCGGCTGCGGCACGCCCGATACCGATACGGATGGCGACGATATTCCCGATTGTATCGATGGCTGCCCCACTGATCCCGAAAAGGGTGATCCCGGCCAATGCGGCTGCGGTAATGAAGAAGTGGACAGCGATGGCGACGGCACCATGGATTGCGTCGATGAATGCGACACCGATCCGAACAAAACCATCGCCGGGCTATGCGGCTGCGGGATTGCGGAAGGCGCCTGCGATCTGGTGGTAACCGAGATCATGAAGAACCCGATCGTCGGGCCGGATACCCGCGAATATATCGAACTGAAGAATTGCGGTTCGACGCCAGTGGCCCTGGGAACGCTGTCCAAAACGATGAACCCCAGTTCCTATGACAACAACCTGGTGGGTATTGTGATCCAGCCGGGTGAAGTGCTGATTTTGACGCAACAGTTACCGGCCACCTTCAAGAGCAACTGGCAGCAGTTACCGGCTCATGATCTGACCTTATTGAATGTCCACCGGGTAACCAATTGGCCGGTCATGGCGCCAGCCTCGGGAACGGTGATCATTAAAGACCTGAACGGCAACCTGATGGATCGGGTTGACTACAGCGCCCCCTGCGGATTGATTTACAGTGCGTATGATTATCGAATTTCACTGGATATCTACAGCGTAAGTGACCGTCAAATAGCAGCCGGCGGAGTAATCCCGCTGGATATTTCAGATGTTTACGCCGGACCCACGACGGCGGTTCAGGCTATCTCCATCAGCAAGTGCAAGTCAGGCTACAGCCTGTATCTGAAAAACGGCTTCGTGGATAAAACGTTGAATGATATCGCCGAGCCGAATAAATCCATAGATGAGTGGGCCTGGTCTACCGCAAGTTTCGGTGATTATCGCGGTTGGCGCAGCAACGATGTCGATCCGGGTGCCGGTATCAAATATGAATATGGTAGTCCGGGCCAGACGCCCGCCTGTGCCCCCTGATCGATGAGCGATTATTGAACAGCAGCGCCCCGGTGAAGACTCTTCATCGGGGCGTGTTATTTTTACTCAGATTCGGTCACCTGCGACAGAATGTGCAGTTCAGCCAGCATCTGCTCCACCAGTTCCATGGGCAGACCGACCACATTGGTATAACTGCCGTTGATACTCTCGATATTGACATCACTGCCATCCTGCACGCCATAGGCCCCGGCTTTGCCATGCCACAAACCGCTCTGCAGATAGCCTTCCAGAACCGCTTCGGGCAGATCGCGCATGGTGACTTCGGATATTTCGTGGCCGATCAGCCGCCGCCCCTCGCCGATCACCAGCAGCGTCACCCCGGTCACCACGTGATGCGTGGTACCCGAAAGCGTCCGCAGCATGTGACGGGCGGAATCCAGATCGGCGGGCTTGCCGAAAATCCGTCCCTCCAGGCAGACCACCGTATCCGCCGCCAGCACAAATCCACTGCTGAACTGCTGGGCAGCACTGCGGGCTTTGAAATAACTGAGTGCTTCCGCCCAGGAGACGGGATTCTGTTCGTCGCCGCGCGGTTCGGGTTCGACATGCACCGCCGGCACCACGCGAAATCGGATGCCATGGGCCCGCAGCAACTCGGCGAGGCGCGGGCTGTTGGAAGCCAGTACGATGGATAAAGGTTCACGCATGGTTGTTGCTTGCTCCCGATCCCGGCTGGGGTAATACCGCTTCAATCGCCCGGACCACCTGCTCCACAGGCAGTTGCTGCAGACACTGATGCTGGTGCGGACAATCGGCCAGACGCCGAAGGTAACATGGACTGCAGGCCAAGTCCAAACGCTCGACCTGTTGCAGTTGTCCGTAGGGGCCGGTACGCCGCGGGTCGGTTGGACCGAATATCGCCACCACCCGCCGACCCCGTGCCGCCGCGATGTGCATCGGTGCGGAATCATTGCACAACACCACCGCCGCCCGATCCACCAGGGCCACCATTTCCGGCAACGTGGTCGCCCCGCACCAGTTGATCAGCCACGGTTCGCAACCGGAGGCCATGCGGCTGCATATTTCGGCCTCGGCTGCTCCGCCCGCCAGAACGATCCGCACCCCGCGACTCTGCAACCACTGCAGCACGCCGCGAAAATGATCCACGGGCCAATTCTTCGTCTCCCAGCGCGATCCGGGCAACACCACCACCAGCGGTTCGGCCTCCTGCCACCCCGCAGAACGCAGTCGATCAGCCACCTGCGCGGCGGCCTTCGGTGAGACCGGCAATTCAAAGCGCAACGGCATATCGTCAAACCCCAAGGTTCGGGCCGCCAGATAATTTTTGTCTACCGCGTGCAGCGGCCCTTCCGGTACGGGAATAGTCGCATTATAAAAAATGGCCGCCCCCTCGCGCGCCGGATCGAATCCCAGCCGAACCTCCGCCCCACTCAGCGCCGCCAGCAATCCACTGCGAAACAACCCCGCCAGATCGATCGCCAGATCAAAGTGCTGCTCGCGCAACCGGCCGGCCCAGTTCAGCACGCTTGGCAACCCTTTTACCACACCTCCGAGCGACCGGAACATCTCCCGATCAAAACCAATCACCATATCCAAATGCGGATGACCCTGCAGCAGCGGCGCGTAATGGTTATTGATCAGCCAGGCCAAATGAGCGCGCGGATATCGCTGCCGCAGACCATTCAGCACCGGCAGGGCGTGGATCACATCGCCCAGCGAACTGGGCTTGATCAGCAGGATGCGTTCAAACTGACGTTGTCGCAGATCATCCATCACTCCGACTGCTCCTCGTCCGGGGTCGGCCTCCGCCAGCTGCCATCTTCACCCCGCCGTTCATGGGGTTGAAAATCCGCCTTATATGCCATCTTGGTACAATCGGCGATATAGTAGCCGAGATAATAATACTCCAGCCCCTGCTCGCGACACCAATTCACCTCCCACAGGATCGAATAGGTTCCCAGTCGCCTTCGGGCGTACTGCGGATCGAAAAACATATAGACGCTGGACAGGGCCGATTGTGAGCGATCCACCAGGCTGACTCCCACCAGGGTGCGATCGAGGTAATAACATAATTCCATCGTCGCTACGGGTGACTGATAAAGAAAGGCATACAGATCATCCGGCTCGCTACCCATCGGCCCCTGGTGCCGGGCCTGCTGATAGCGCTGATAAAGCACTACCTTTTCCTCATCAAACTGCGGTGGTTGATGCCGTTCGACCCGTATATCATGATTACTCCGCCACACCCGCCTCTGGGAACGAGAATGTCTAAAATCGGCCACCACCACCCGCAGCGAGACGCACTCCCGACAGGTGGGACAGTGCGGTCGATAAAAGGCCTGTCCGCTGCGGCGAAACCCCTGATCCAGCAACGCATGATAAATTTCCGGATCGAGTTGGGCGCTACTGAAGCCTTCATGCACCGCTGGTCGTCCGGGCAGATAGGGACAATCCGTCAGCGGACCGGTCGGCAGCACCGTCATCTGCAGAAATTCATCCACCCGCCGGCGGGCTTCACGATTATTGGTGTCGCCTGGATTCGTCATTCCGCCCCGGCTGCGCTATGATAGTAGCAGGATATTTTCATCCTCATTATGATAACCAACGGCGGCGCCATCATAAAATCCACTCGCCGGAGCGGTGGATCGATGCTCGCCGATCCACAGGAGATTCGCCCTTGATCAGCCAGATGTTGATCGTCCTTGGTTTGGGGTGGCTTGGCGGCCTGGGCCAGACTACCGCTCCCGTACGCCCCACCCCTTTGCACCTGGGTGATCCAGCTCCCGCGCTGGAACTGGATCAATGGCTGAAAGGTGAACCGCTTACCCTCGCCGAGGTCAAAGGAAAAATTATCGTCCTCGATTTCTGGGCGACCTGGTGTGGATATTGCATTCAAGCCATGCCTCACACCGCCGAGTTGCAGAAAAAATATGCGGATCAGGGAGTCATCATCGTCGGCATCAGCGATGAACCCGCCGGTATCGTCCGGGAATTTCTGACCAAAACCGAAATTCCGCTCAATTATCGACTGGCTGTGGATCGCGCAGGCCGCACATCGGAAGCCTATCTGGCCGCGAGTGGTCAATCCGGCATCCCGACGGCATTCATCGTCGATCAGCAAGGCCGCGTCGCCTGGATCGGCCATCCTATGTCGATGGAACCGATCCTGGTCAGTATGATCAATGGTACTTTTGATCTGGAAAAAACGGTTGCGGAAGCGACCCAGGCCCAGGCGGCCCAACTGGCGGATCAGCAATTCCTGAATTCGATCGGCATCCCCTTGATGATCGCCATGCAGAACAAGCAATGGGACACCGTTGTCAAGCTGGCGGAATCGGTCGCTGATCCGACCAACACCATGTCCCGCCAGTTGCGGTCGGATGTGCTGGGCAGCATTGCCTGGGAACTGGCCACCGCGCAGAAAGATCCCCAATATTTTGCACCGGCCCTCGACTGGGCTAAACTCGCCTGCGAATTAACAGAACAGAAGGATCCGCTGCATCTGGATACCTACGCCCGCGTGTTATTTGAATCAGGCCAGATCGAACAAGCCATCACTATTCAGACCCAGGCGCTGGCTCTGGTCCCGGAGGAGAGCATGACTCGACGTGAACTGCAGGCGGCGCTGGATCGTTACCGCCAGCCCGCTTCATCACCTTCAACCCAGCCAACATCCCAACCGGCAGGTTCATCGAACTAGAGCTGGTTACAAAATCGTCTGTGTGCCACGGCTCTGGGAGCCGTGCCGGATAAGGGCGTTTCCACGACTGACACTGCCAAGCCCCCTTTTTCCGTATTCCAGAGCCCGGAGTGCCCGTGACGGGGTAGAGAATTATGAATAGCGAATGAAAAACGAAACGGAAATCTTATTTCATCATTCGATATTCTGAATTCGCTAATCCTTTTCCCCTTGCTGGCGCTCGGTGCAATGATCGATACCCAGCCGACCGCCGTATTGGTCGCAGTACTCTGGTCGCGGAACGGTTGGCAGAAACGCCGACCGCTACCCAATAATGCCTTACCGCTTAATTGGCTGCTACACAGCGCCCGCGAGCCCAATCCCGCAACCACTCGATCCGCTCCGCCATGGTCACACTCAGCGGCTGGGTCTGCTTCATCTCCGCCATTAAAATTCCCGTACTGAGCTGCTGTTCGGTTGAGAATGCCGTATAAAGACCGCTGACCACCGCCTGCTCTATCTCCGCACCGGAAAAACCTTTCGCCACCAGAGATAAAGCGGACAGGTCAAACTCTTCCGGTTTACGCTTCCGTCGTTGCAGATGGACTCTGAAGATTTCCTGACGTGCGGCTTCATCCGGCAGATCGACGAAAAATATTTCATCAAATCGGCCCTTGCGCAGCAATTCCGGCGGCAGAGCGCTGACATCGTTGGAAGTCGCCACCACGAATATGGCGCTGTCGCGTTCCTGCAGCCAACTCAGCAGTGTGCCGAACATGCGCTGCGACAATCCGCCATCGGTAGAGTGGGCCGCCGCCGAAGCAAAGGCCTTTTCGATTTCATCAATCCACAGAATCACCGGAGCAATACTATCCGCCATGCGAATCGCATCCCGCAGGCGTTTCTCCGACTCACCCACATATTTGTCATAAAGATTGGAGGGGTCCAGCCGCAACAACGGCAGCCGCCACTCCGCCGCGACCACCTTGGCCATCAGGCTCTTGCCGCAACCCTGCACCCCCAGCAGCAGAATCCCGCGCGGCGGTTCGATGCCGAAGGCCTTGGCTTCTGCCGAAAAACCCCGCGCCCGCTTGGCCAGCCAGTCACGCAGCTTCTGCAACCCACCCACATCGCGTAACTGTTCTCCCACCACGATATATTCCAGCAGTCCCGATTCCTGGATGATCTCCTGCTTGATCTCCAACAGCAGTTGCAGATCCTGCTGATCCAGCCGACCGTCATTGAGCAACGCCCGCGATATCGCCCGGGTCACCTCATCTTCCGTCAGTCCGCGCAGATTCCGGACGATCGCCTCCATGTCGGCACGCGTGACCACCGCTTCCACGTCATAGATACTGCGTAATTCCTGAAAAGTGCGTCGGACAATCACTTCCAACCGTTCTGCATCCGGTAACGCGATGGCGAGAGGAACCGCCATGGTCTTCAATCCGGCAGGCAATTGCTGCAGCGGATCAATCAGAATAATAGCGCGATTAACGGTGCGACAACCCTGAGCCCCCTCCCGCAACAAACGGGCTAATTCCGCGTCATTCAGTTGGCTGGCCAAATCCATGAACACGAAAACAGCCGGATACTCCGCCGCCAGCATGAATCGCAATGCCTCGCGCGGTTTCTGCGTATTGCCGATCATCTGATGATCCGGCCGATAGCGCTGCATCCCGCTCGCCATGGACCAGCCGAACAGCGGCAGACCCATGGCGTGGACCGTCCGCGTGATCAGGTCGAAGGCCTTGGCTTCCTCCACCGTTTCCATGGTGATGAGCGGATGACGCGAGCGGATCAGCAGTTTTAATTCTTCGGTAGGCTCCGACATGGTCTCTCCCTCATCATCCGCCGAGCGGCGGACATCCCTCAATCATGAGCTTCACCAGGACCGGCAGGTCGATCGCGGCGTTGGCGAGGCGGTTCGATACGCAATTTCTTCATGTGGCGATAAAGCGCTGATCGGGACATGCCCAGCAGCCTGGCTGCCGCCGGTACGTTGGATGATTGGTTGATGGCCCGTTCAATTCCACCGCGTGTGATTTCATCGATGGGCAATACTTCATCCGATTCCTCGCTGTCCAGCACCACACTGCGGAGGTGAGCTTCATCGATGATCGGTCCGGGACACAGAATGGCTGCGCGCTCTACGGTATTGCGCAACTGGCGGACATTGCCCGGCCAATCCTGCTCGTTCAGTAACTCCACCGCCCCGGGTGCCCAAACCAATTGTCGCCCCGCCTGCTGGCAGAAACGCTTGAGAAAATAATGGGCCAATTCGCTGACATCCTCAAGCCGTTCCCGCAGCGGCGGAATGACCACCTCGATCACCCGCAGCCGATGATACAGATCTTCCCGAAAACGCAGGTCAGCAATCATCTCTTCAAGATTTGCATTCGTGGCTGCCAGCACCCGGACATTCACCTGAATCGGCTGATAACCTCCCACCCGTTCGAACGAATGGCCTTCGAGTATGCGCAGCAACTTGGCTTGCACCGTTAACGACAGACAGCCGATTTCGTCCAGGAAAATAGTTCCGCCATCCGCCATTTCAAACTTGCCCGGACGACGTTCATATGCCCCGGTAAAGGCCCCTTTCTCGTGTCCAAACAACTCGCTCTCCAGCAGCGCTTCGCTCAGAGCAGCACAATTTACGCAGACCATCGGTTGTTCGCGGCGGCTGCCGGTTTCGTGGATCAGCCGGGCGATCACTTCTTTACCCACACCGCTTTCACCCCGTAATAATATCGTGTGATCCACGTCCGCCACCCGGGCGACCATCTGCAACACCCGCTGCATTGCCGGCGAGCGGCCGACCACCGGCGTGGTGGTGATATCGACCAGACTGTCGTGCTTACGCTGCAGCAACTGCATATCCAGCAGCATTTTCAGCGGCGGAGCCAGCACATGGGCAATGCTGGCTACCAGACATAAATCCTCATGTCGAAAGCTCGATCGGCCCATGGTCTCGGCGACCCAGATCACCCCGATCAACTGCTTCATATATTTCAGCGGTGCGAAGATATTGCGACTGGTTGGCTGGCCGTCGGGATTGGGCACCAAAACGGCTTCGCTGGTCTGCATGGCCTGTTGAATCGTCTGCTCGGTCAGCACCGGCAGAGTGGAACGCTGATACTCAGCCAATACGTTCCGGCCTGCAGCCCAGAATATTTTGGCGCCCGCAGCCCGCAAGTGTTCACATAAAATCTGCAACACCACCTGGGCCAGTACATGCGGATCGGTCTGCCGGGCGATCTCAATGGACACCAGCTCCACACAATTTAAATCTCGACGCCGGGATTCATCAGAAGGCGGACTGGAAACTGCAGTCAGACTCGTTTCGGGATTTACACTATCTTCCAATATCCAGGTGGGTGGACTCCCCGTCACCACGTTGGTTACCGGTTCAGGAACATTTACGAAGCGCAACCAGGTTCCACCGATCAGCAACTTGTCACCATCTGCCAACTCGGCGGCAGTCACTCGCGTCCCGTTATGATAAGTGCCATTGGCACTGACCCGATCGCCGACCTGCCATTGCTCATCTTCTTTCCAGATGGTGGCGTGAACCCGTGAACAGGCTGGGTCTTCCAATACCAAGCCGCAGCTCCCCTCCCGGCCGATCAGGTTCTGACTCGCCGGATTCAGTGTGTAAGACGATCCGGCTTGTTTACCGTTTAATATGATTATTTTTGCTGGCATATAAATTATCTATTTCTCAGTATTGGGACAATGTGTCCCATTAGTGAGACTTAAATTATACGCCTAAATGAAAAATTAGACCAATCAAATCTATAATTATATGCAATTATTACAGTTATAAAAATAATCTCATTTTCGGGATATGGTATAATAATTGCTATATTTTCATCCGCACTAGCATGAGAGACATAGGCTTTGGGGGAATACTCAACCACGCTGTTGGGCTTAGTGTAGGGATTCGGTTAAGATGAGGATCTGTCATCCGGTCACAGATTCATTCCTGATGAATTAAAAATGTCGCGTCGGCCGAGTAAGCCGCACAATGTTTTGCGAATATATTGAAATGCATATTGCTTGAACCAATTTTGCTGTCAGAGGAGGATTCGGTATGAAGCTGAGTAAGCGTCAAGGATTTACCCTGGTAGAGTTGCTGGTGGTTATCGGCATCATCGCCCTGTTGATCGCCATCCTGCTGCCCTCGCTGGCCCGGGCTCGCGAGCAGGCCCGTTCTACCAAATGTCTGTCGAATCAACGTGAAATCGGCAAAGCGGCGGCGACCTTTGCCAACGATCATAAGAGCAAGTTACAACTGGTCGCGGATGAGTCCGCCATCAATCTGGTTGACCCCGAACGCAGCACCTATGCCTACTTCAAAGAACAGAAGACTGGTAACCTGCCCTACAACATTACTGTGGCTAATTACTTTGCCAACCCGCGCAATTATGAACTGGTCGCCTGGCCGGTAGCCTACGCTGAAGCATCTGGTCAGAACTTCGAAAAGAAGAACTGGAAATGGGGCGTTCGTGCGGAAGGTGTTGATGCCGGTGGTAACCCGGTGGTCGGCGGTACCCCGGTCAACAATGCCATGGAAATTGACAAGATCGGCTGGTCCACCTGTCCGTCGGATAAAATACGCATCGGCTCACCTGGTTACCCAGCCACCAGTCGCATGGTGACATCACTGACGCTGAATGCCCAGGAAGAGTCTTTAGGTACAGTTCTCGCTCCCCAGCGCTATTATTACGGCGATCTCAGCTATGCCATGAATGAAGACATCGTCGGCGCCGAAGCGCGAAGTACAGGCGGTGGCAATCCTGTTCCGCAGTGTTTTGGCGGCAGTGGCGTTAGTGGAGATCTCGCGCAGGATAGACTGGGTGGCGAAAATAACCTGGCTCAGCCGCGCTTGAAAGGCGATATCGACAAGGTATTCAAACCATCGCAGACCGTGTTGACGGTGGATGGCGGCGATGATCTTCCTTCGGGGTATAACGGCAATCAGCGGGTCATGCTGATCAATTCTGCCAGCCGGGATATCGATTACATGTCCGGCGGCGGCAACCCCGATCCGACTTCCTATATCTCTTATACTTCCGGAACCACGCCGAGCAGCCGGGTTCGCGGCCATTTGGGATCAGTTGCTTACGTTCGTAACAGTTCCGTAGGTACGGGTACCAATTATGACCCGGCTTATCAGGTGATACCGGAACGTCGGCATAATGATGGTGGCGTGAATGTGCTGCGTGCTGATTTTTCGGGAGAAACGGTTTATCCACGTAAATTCATCACCTTCACCAGTACCAACCCCCCACGCAATGTACCGGCGCTCTATGCTCCGGAGAATTTTATTACCCCATACGATGTCAAAGAAAATTACAATCCGGTAGAAGGTCTGTAATTTCGACTTTTGAGCTCGTGTACAGGTATGAGTTGATATCAGGATCCAGCTGCTTCCGGCAGCTGGATCTTTTTTTTCAGTTCTTTACACTCTTTTATCCGTAATTAAAACCACAGATTCCGCCCTTTGGGTTGTGTATAATTAAACAGGTTATCAAGGTCTGCACTGGATTTGTCGTATGCGGAGATCATCCTCATCTTCTGCACCCTTGCCCGCTACTGAAGCAGTGGGGGCTGTCCCCTGGACTGAAGACCACGCCTCAACCTCGTCGGCGCCCCCGCAATCCGAACAGTGGACCATTCCAGGATATGTGCTGACCCAATTGCTGGGCCGTGGAGCCTATGGCCAGGTCTGGCAGGCGGTAAAGATCGGTTCGGGGCAGGATGTGGCGATCAAGCTCTTCACCCGCACCGGACCCTTGGACTGGCGCTATCTGCAGCGGGAAGTGGATCGGCTGCTGCGCGTCGCCGAGCATCCGCATATAGTCACACCGCTCGATGCCAACTTGCAAAATGAACCGCCATTTTACGCCATGATGCTGTTACGCAATGGATCGCTGGCCCAGCGAATCCAGCCCAACCAACCGTGGCGGGATATACCGCAGGCGGTAACCTGGTTTGAACAAATCACCCGGGCGCTGGAATTTGCTCATGGCAAGGGCCTATTACATTGTGATCTGAAACCGGCCAATATCCTGCTGGATGAAGAAGGCCAGGTGCGGGTTGTGGATTTCGGACAGGCCCTGCTGCGTGGCGAAGCGGTTCATGCCCTGGGTACGATCGCCTTCATGTCGCCCGAGCAGGCGGAGTGGGGTCCGATGCAGGAGAATCGGCCGGACCCCTCGGTGAGCTGGGATGTTTACGGCCTGGGAGCGACCCTGTACACTCTGCTGAGCGGAAGGCCGCCCCACCCGCTGGACGAGTTGCAATTGACCCTGACCAGCAGCACTGATCTGGCGCTGCGACTGGCTCGTTATCGGCAATATATACAATTCACCCCGCCAGTGCCGCTTCGCCAATTGAATGCCCAGGTGGATGGCGACCTGGCGGATATCGTGCACACCTGCCTGCAGCCGGACCCGGTGAGGCGCTACCAGAATATTACGGCGGTGCTCGACGATCTGCGGCGGCGGCGCGAATATCGCCCGTTGCGCTGTCAGCCGGCCAGTTGGGGCAAACGGTTGCGGAAATTCATAAAGCGCAACCTGGGCAGTCTGGTTATTTCACTGGTTGCAATTCTAGCCATCTGCGTCGCCACGGGCACGCTCTATTACGCTTACCAGAGCCAGATCGATGAACTGAACTCGCAGCGCACCACGCTGGAAGCGCAGAAAAAAGCTTTGGAATCAAGGCTGGAACAAGCCGAGGCGGAATTGCAGCAATGGCGTAGCCTGGTTCCACCGATCGGAGATCAGGATTGATTGGATAGGGCGGGTGACGTCGAAGTGGATTTCCAAAGAACCGGCCGCAGACACCAGCGCCAGGTCGTGGAGAACAACACCACCACACTCAACATCAGCAGCAGCCCGTTCTCCAAAATTTTGATCCAGATGATATCCACCCCCGTACCGCAACCGCAGTTGAATTCGACCGCCCAGAAGCTGAGTTGCTTCGTCACCATGATCTGCACCGTGCGCTGCAGGATCGCGACCGTGAAGGAGATCAGCATCACCAGCATCACCCCGCCCGTTCCACGCACCGCCACCCCCAGCAGAAGAAAAACTCCGCCCAGCAGTTCAATCCAGGGAATGATCACTGCGGTCAGATTCAGCAGCAGATATTGCTCGGCTGAATAAAGCTGGTACTCCCGCACCGCCTTGAGAAAATCGACCGGATTCTGAATTTTCCCGATGCTCACGTAGACCATCATTCCGCCCAGCAACAACCGGGCGATCAGCAGGGGTACGCCGGTCGCCACCCATCGTGCCCACCCGGAACGCGCTGCAGAGATCATGGCTCACTCTCCCCGGGTGCGGTCAGGTCATAGCCGGCAGCCCTCCAATCCGAAATCCCACCTTCATAGATGTAGACACGATTCACATCCAGCGGAGTGGTGATCTGACTGGTCAGGTATTCGGTCGCCAGAATGCTGTCTTCGCAATCCCCGCCGTTGCAATAAATGATGATCGTCTCCGCCGTTGCGGCTGCCGCCAGCACCTTATCCAGATACAGTTCGGGATGATAATAATTGAATTGGACGGCGCCGAGGATGTGACCATCGGCAAAGTGTTCATCATCGCGAGCATCGATAAATAACACGGTTGGGTCGCCCGCCACATAAAAATCATAGACCTGCTGGAGTGTCAGCGTATTGAAGGGATGGCTGAGTTTCGACGGCTCGAGGGCCGGCTGGCTGAGAGAAGATGCTGCAGCAGAAGTTGGCTGAGTTGCCAGCGGTATAACCGGCTGTGAAGTTTTAACAAAAGGTGGAACGGGTGGAAAATAATTGCGCGACAATTCCAGCCCCTGGCTGCGCAGCACATTGAACATCAGGCCGCTACCCGCCGCCAATCCCAGCAATATCACCGACTCAATCAGGATGATGCCTAAGGACCGAATCATTTCTTTATTGTAGTATCAGCTGGGTGCTCCGAGTAGTCGGCTAACATGGATAAAAAAAGCACCCGGATTGCTCCGAGTGCTCATGAGTTACCATCCCATCGATCCGGCTACTTTTCGATGGGCAGGGTCAGCAATTCCTGCTGGGTATGCGGATGGGTCAGGTGAATCGAGCCGACCGTCACCGTATCCGTCGGGTTCTGTGGCGGAGTAGCGGAAAGCTTGAAATTCAGCCGCGTCGCCACGCCGGGATAGAGCATATCTGCACCGCTGATCGAAACCTGGATCGGATCGCGATAGAGATAGGTCAGTTTAACCGTCGTGTTGACGAAAATCTCCGGATCGGTCAGGGCAAAGGCGGGGCGCACTTCCAGATTGCAACTGACGTTGGCCCCGGTCGGGTTCGGATTATTGACCAGCAGCGAAAGCTGCCGATAGCTCATGCCATCCTTGGCAATGGCGGTGCCGTTGGCATCATAAACGCATACCGGCACGTCCGTGAAACGGGCGAAATCATCCTCGCTGTATTCGATATCGACTCGTACCGCCTTGATTTCCGGCTGGAAGGTAATGCTGCGATTCAGCGTGTCCTCAGCCGGGGTCAGCTTCTGCTCCAGCGTCGCACGATAACCATCAATCGTACCCGACGCGCTGATCGGCACGGCGGTCGGCCAGAGTTGCGTCAGGATCAACTGTCCCGAAGGTTTCTGGCCTTCGGGGTGGCGCCAATTGGTAATGGCTGCCGGCTGAGCAGTGATACCGCTGAAACGGACCTGTAACTGATAATTCGCAGTTTCATCCGGTTTGCGGCTATAAGTGCAGAGTTCCCAAACTCCAGTTTGTAAATCATCACCGCTGATGGTCCATTGCGCTTCCAGTAACTGATTTTTGGTATCCAGCCGGAACTGGCCGTTGCCCAGCGTGTCACCATTGGGCTTGAAGATTTCGCGGATCGCCAGCTCCGCCGGCTGATTCTCCACTGCGCCCAGTTGCAGGTGCATCGCCGACGCCCCCGCCGGTACGGCGAAGAAATAGCGCTGCACTTTCCAGCCTTCCACCTTCTGATTCGCAATCGCCGTCTGATACTGGTTGGTGATGTCGAAGGTATAGGGTACGACCACGGTATTGATCAGGCGGAAGCCCACCTGACCCTCGGCGTCGCCGGTAATGGTGGCGACATACAAACCGGGTTGTTTCAGTTTGCTGCTGTCATAATCAACATTAACCGTAGCGGACTGCTCGCCGCGGAAATAAACCTGTTGCTGGCGGACCTGGCACCAGTCCGCATCGGATTTCAGCGTGTATTGCCGGGAGAAATTGGCCACCTGCTCGGCGTCGCTGGTGGGAGTGAAACGCGGCTGCACCGTAAAAACCTGCGAGCGGTCGTTGGGAAAGTAGGGCGTCCGCCAGTAAGCGGTCGGACCCTGCCCACCCACCGCCAATGGCGAGGGCGTGGTCACGTCGTAATCAAAGAGAATATCATCCTGCAGACTGGCGACCATCTGCAGATAAACTTCGACCGCCGTGCTCATCTCGGGCACTCCGGCACCATAATCGAGCGCCTGGAACCCCGCCAGCGGCCGGGCACTGCGGGCCAACGCCTGCCGAACCCAGCTCGAACGCTGCGCATGATCGGGATACTGTTTGACAGCGGCACTGACCATCACCGCACCCATGCCGCAGGCATAAGGCGAAGCCATGCTGGTGCCCCGCCAGAAATCACCCCGGCGGTTCCAGCGCGGTACGGTGCTGGTGGCGTAACCGGGAACGGCGATATCGGGCTTGGCCAGTTCTCCACCACGCGAACTGAAGAGCGCCAGTTGCGGTCCCTCCATCTGCACACTCATCACATCGCGGGCGCTGTCGGCCGCCAGCAGAGCGGCAATCGTAATCGCCGCCGGTGCCGCTGCCGGCGTGCCCACCGATGAGAGGCCCGGCCCTTCATTACCCGCGCTGGTAAAGACCACCAGATTAGGATTCTCCCGCAGTAATTTATCGAGGAAGGTATCGATATCCGAGTGGCCATCCCGCTCCGAACCGATCCCGTAGCTCAGGTTGCATACCACCGGCACGTTATGTTTGCGGGCATATTCGGCGGCATATTCAAAGGCCTTTTTCTTGCTGGCAGTAACCGTCGCCCCTCCGGAATATGTGTTGTTGCCGATCTTCAGGCTGATCACTTTGGCGCCGGGAGCCACGCCATGAAAATTCGGCTGATTATTAATGCGGTAACCAGCTGCGATACCGGCGACATGCGTACCATGCCCACCGTCATCGAAATGCAGAATTACCTTTTTATCACTCAGAAATACGTTGACCGCACAGGTGAGCAACGCAAACTGGCTTTCCTTTTTCTCACGGGCAAACTGAAACGTGTCCTGCTTGACGTGATAATTCAGCAGCGCCTTTTCATCAGACCAGTCGCGGTTGCAATTGGTATCGACATACACCACCGCCTGGTCGTCGGCGGCTCCGGGGGGCACCATCACGAGGATGGCGTAATCGTCGCTGGTCTGGCCGTTGTTGTTCGGATCAGTCACTTCGGAATTGGCGAAACGGCTTTCCGGCAACAGGCCGAACCAGAAGCGCGTACCCGCCGGCTGCTTGTTTGCCGGGGTAAAGCCATATTCAACCGGATTGTTCTCGTTGTCGTTCCGGACCAACTTGTCGCGCTGCACGTCGTAACTGATTTCGCTTAACGCGACATCGCCCTCGCCCGTGAAATCCTGAACGTCGATCACCTTGGGTTGACCATCGGGCGTCACGGTGAGGCCCGGCACGCCCATGTCCACCCCGGTATCCAGCACCGCGATGACCACGCCCCGGCCATCGACCTCCGGGTTCTCCTTATGGAATTTATCCACGCCGCAGGTGCTCAAGCTGAGCTGCGTCCAGGGCGGCGTTTTCTCATCCGCCAGCAGCGGCCAGGCTGCCACCATCACCAATCCCAGCGACCAACCGAACATTTTGCGCAACATGATTAAGTCTCCGTGTGCCGTGGGTGCAGATATGATCCAGTAGCATTCTCGATCGCCAGCCTATATTCTGCTCATTTTCACGATGGATGTAAATCCTTCCGCAATCAATTTCCGGGCGAGAAGTCATCATGGGCTGGGATATTCTGGGATGGGTATTGCTGAGTCTGGGTCTGCTGGTCGGCCTGCTTCTCACCGTGCTGCAACTGCCCGGCACCTGGTTTATTCTGCTCTGCGCTATAATCTATGACTGGGTCCATGGATTTCATAGCATCGGGGTGACCGGACTGGTGATCATTGGCGGGCTGGCGGCGGTTGCGGAAGTGATGGAACTGCTGGCGGCGGTACTCGGTGTACAGCGGGCCAAACCCAGCCCCGGCGCCGGATGGGCCGCCCTGCTGGGTGGTTTCGGAGGCATGCTGCTCTGCACCCCATTGATTCCCATACCCGTGGTGGGGACGATTGTCGGCGGGATGATCGGTTGTTTTGCGGCGGTCTGGCTGGTGGAGTATCGCCACCATGGCCAAGCCAATCAGGGAGTGAAAGTCGGCTGGGCCGCTATGGTCGGCCGACTCTATGGCCTGCTCGCCAAAATCCTCGCCGCACTGCTGATGACCGGTGTCACCATCACCGTGCTGGTCACACACAAATAATCAAATATATTGTTTAATCACCAGTTTGCCCGCACCCTGGCGTTCGCAGCTCTGATCGATACGACTCATTCCTCGACGCGGTTACCTTATTATCCATTCCCTGTTTCCCGTTACCCGATTTCAGATTTATCGGTCCTGCTTACTCGCCGCCGGAAACTCATAGCTTCGCAATTCACCGACAAATTCAGCCACGATACCCGCTTTCAGTAGTGCCCGGTTGGTCGCCAACTGCTTGCTATATTCTGCGCCGCATTTTTTCGACAGTTCAGCTTCATCAAGCAGCATATTTTTCCGATGCTCAGGCTGTACACTTATCGGACAACTGCTATGAGCCAACCCACTGCCCATCCCCGTACGAGCACCGTCTCTAACGCTGCATTCTACAACGCACTCGAATCAGCTCTGGGCCATCCCCTGCCCAGAACTTCCGAACAGCCGGATACTCAACCGGTCACTGTTCATCCCAGCCTGACGATCGTCATCCCGGCACTGAACGAAGAAGAAGCGATCGCCGGGACACTGACCAGCGTGCTCAACGCCCGTGCCGCGATCATCGCTCAGACACCCATTCGCCATATTGAGGTCGTGGTCGTCAATGACGGTTCGACTGATCGCACTCAGGAGATCGCCGAAAGTTTTTCCGAAGTGCGGGTGATTCGCTTTGTCAAAAATCGCGGTTACGGAGCCGCGCTGAAGGCTGGTTTCCAGGCCAATCGCTCCGATATCGTCAGCTTCATCGACGCCGACGGTACGTTGCGCGCCGAGTCGTTCATTCCCATGCTCAATAAATTATTCGACGAACAAGCCGATGTGGTGCTGGGAGCGCGCCTGAACCCGGAAAGTGAAATGCCGGCGATCCGGCGGCTGGGCAACTGGGGTTTCGCCCGCCTGCTGGGTTTTATCTCCGGCCAGCCGCTTACCGATTGTGCGTCCGGCATGCGGGTCATCCGCCGCAGCTCGCTCAAATATCTGATGCCTCTGCCCGACGGTTTGCATTTCACCCCGGCGATGAGTTGTATCGCCCTGCTCGATCGCCGGCTGAAAATCGGCGAAGTGCCCGTGCCCTACGCCGAGCGGGTCGGTCGCTCCAAGCTCAGCGTGGTGCGCGATGGCCTGCGCTTCCTGAGCATCATCCTGCTGACCGGTTGTTTCTATAACCCGATCAAGTGTGCCGCTACCGGACTGGCCATCACCTGGCTGCTGGGTGCACTGGCGATGTTCTCTGCTTGGAATCCATCGGCCATCGGCTGGACTGTCGCGGTGATGAGCTATGTTGCCGTCGGCGTGGCGTTGATCGGTCACCAGGTCGTTAAAGCTTTGATCGTGGCGGCACCACCCTCCTCAAAGACAGAACAGCTTTTACATCGCTGGACCCATCCGCGCACGCTGGCCAATTTCGGCTTGCTGCAATTAGCGGGCTGCGCGCTGTTTAGTGGTATTCTATGGGCGGTCGGAGCGGATTCCTTCAACGCTTACGGCTGGCTGAGCATGATCACCTTCCTGCTGGGTTTCGGAACTATATTACTCGCCGTCAGCCTGCGCATGATTCAACTGATCCGCGTCAAACTAGAAGCCCTGCTCGATGATCCTTTTACTCGCACGCACGCCAGTCAATAATAACCGAGCACCTTCACTTCCGATAATCCGCTATCTCAATTTTCCATTACGGTGTTAGTCATTTATTCCGGACCTGTTAATAACTCTCTTTGTAAATTATTTTTATCCGGCGATGAGTAAATCGTACATTTAATGTGTAATTTTATATATCGACGTGGTGACATCGGTTGTCGCCGGACTGCAATTCGATCGCAGTCTATAAACCAGAGCTGGTTATTGTTATTCGCTTGAGTGACATGGTTATGTCATTTGAGCCAGTCATCGTTAAAGCAAAATTACGTACTCGATCGTGTTGAATCAACCATGAATTCGCGTATACCCAAGTCGTTTTCAAGCTTCGTCCCCAATAATGCCTGCTCGGCATTAACTGTTTTACTCACGGTTCTACTCTGGTCACCATTGAACTCTTATGGTGAAACCGCCACCAGCACCCAGATTATGAACAATGGTACCCACGTGGCTATGACCCGCTGGAACGGTAAAATAGCTGCCGTCAGCAGACCCATTAGTTCGCTGCCGGCCCAGCTCAGCCTCTGGTATGACGCCAACGGTAATAACAGCTACGACGCGGGCGAAGATTCAACCGTGAGCAGCATCGGCGGATTCGGAACGGCCAACAACCCCTCATTGACTGTATTAAATAACCAGCTGGCCCTTAGCTACTACGATAGCAACAACACCGATCTTCTGTTGTGGTATGACGATGGCAGAGGAGGTGGAACCGCTGGTGATGGGTTGGTCAACGGCACGGAAACGCGCACTATCGACAGTACCAATAGCGTCGGTAATTATACCTCGATTACCACCTACAATGGTCGCCTCGCCATCGCCTATTACTACGCGACCGGTGCCGATCTAAAACTGTGGATCGATGACGGCTACAGCGGCGGAACGGCCGGTGATGGGATCGCCAATGGCTCGGAAATCCGCACTCTCGAAAGCGCCAACAGTATCGGAACTTATACGGCCATTACCGTGCATAAGGAACGGCTGGCGGTCAGCTATTATGATGCGACCAACACCGCTCTGAAACTCTGGTATGACGATGGCAACGGCGGTGGTACGGCGGGTGACGGTATCGCCAATGGTTCCGAACTCCGCACCATCGAGAGCGCCAACACGGTCGGGCAATACAGCAGTATCACTTCCTGGAATGGTTACCTGGCCATCAGCTATTACTATGGAACCAGCGGCGATCTGCGGCTGTGGGTCGATGATGGCAAGTCCGGTGGAACGGCGGGTGATATCACCGCCAACGGCAGCGAAATCCGCAACATCGATACCAGTAACACGACCGGACAGTATACTTCTATCACGCAACTCAACGGCTATCTGGCCATTGCTTACTACGATGCCACCAACACCGACCTGAAGTTATGGTATGACGATGGCCATACCGGCCATACGGCGGGTGATGGTGTCGTCGATGGCAGCCCATCTGGTAGCGCCTCGGAGATTCGCACCCTGGCAACGTCGAACAATTCCGGAGCCTACGCTTCCATCAATGGTTACCAGAATCAGATCGCAGTCGCCTTCGGTTATAACACCGGCGGAGCTGATACCAGGGGCAAGCTCTATCTGGCCACCCTGACGCAGGATGCGACCTGTACTAACGCACTGACGGTCGGCCCTCATGCAACTTATTCCACGATTCAAAGCGCTGTTGACTACGCCTGCAATGATGCCACCATCACGGTCTATCGCAATACGGGAGCTTCCTCGGACTGTTACGATGAGCATCTGGTGATTGACAAGCCGCTGACCATCAACGGCAACGGCAGTTGCTCAGGGGCCTGCTCCGACAGCACGGTGGCGCGGATCGGGCCGAGCGACGGGGCCTGGGACCAGGGCAAGGAAGCGGTGGTGGAGATCAACGCCGCGCCGGTCACCCTGCAGAACTTCAACATCAGCGGCAAGCTCAACAACGGGGCCGGCGGCAGCAGTGTCTACGGCGCGGGCGGGCGGGAGAGCGGTTACGGCATCCTGATCAAGGGCAGCGGCGTCGATGAAAAGGTGACGCTCAGCAACATCAGCATCTCGCACATCCGCGACGATCTGGTCCGTTGGCAGAATGCCCCCGACGGCTACCTGGAGCTGAAGAACTGCTACCTGCATCACAGCGACACGCGGCGGGCGGTCTACCTGCTCAACGGCGGCTCCTCCAGCCACCCGCACCTGCTCGAAAACAATCTGATCAGCACCACCCAGGGGATCTGGGTCGATGAGGATGTGCAGTATCTGTCGGCCCGGTACAACATCATCGGCGGCTGGCCTTTCTGGGCAGTGCTGGGGACGGGTGCGTATGCCAACTATCCGGAGGTCAACGGCGGGGCGGGCTGGGGTACGCCCGGAGCGGGTTATGAGAATGCCCGCGGCTGGCGGGGCTACAGCACCTGCGAAGCAGGCATCTGGTTCCAGGGCAACAGCAGCAATCTGCAGGCCTACAACAACCTGATCATCGGCGCCCGGGTGGGCATCCGCACCGGCACCAATGGCCTGGTGTATAATAACACCATCGTCAATCCCTTCGCCGCCCTGGACACCGACGGGGATACGGTGATCGAAGCCACCGAAGTCAAAGCCGCCACCTACGGCATCCAGATTCAAAATGGTTTTAATGGTCTGGTGGCGATGAATATCGTCTACGTGGACAGCACGGTGCGCAGCGGCGGATTCGCCGGCGGCAACACCGGCGGTAAGTATTACACGCCGGGCATCACCGGTTATGGTCTGGCCTTCCAGGGCGACAGCGGCTCGCTGGGCCAATCCGCAGCCATTGTCATGAACAATGTTTATGGCTTTGTGGATACCAACGGCACCACCAGCCTGAATTACGGCAGCGGCATCACCCCCGGCACCACCAACCTCAGCAAGGACCCGCTCTTCGCCACCGACAGTGGCGCCGACGGCACCGCCTACGAACTCTATTACGACAACTACTTCCTCTCCACCACGCGTGGCGGCAACGGTGCGGGCAGTTGTCATGCCAACGTCTGGAGCGGTTCGCTGGGCGACGCCACCTTCGTCGACATGACCGCCCAGTCGGTCTTCAGCGGACTGGCTATCTGCAGTGATGCTACCGATGCTACCGACAGCCCCTCAATCGACTGGGGCAGCAGCGACATCGGCAGCGAAACGGGCGCCCACGGCAACTTCCGCAACGCCGGCGCCTTCGGCGGCACCGCCCGCGCCAGCGACTCCCCCACCCTCAAACTGACGGCGCTGGATGTGGGCAGTGGTGGCCTGAAAAACGGCAGCGAGTCATATACCGGCCCGGGACTGGTTCAGGCCCGCTACGCCGGACTCAAGCAGATCAATCTTTACTTCAACCGCCAGGTGAGCAACCTCAGCACCACCTACGGTGAGACCTTCGCATTGCAGGATGTCTGCGGAAATCAGTTGAGCGCCCCTGCCGGCTGGTCGGTGACCAACAGCTCATCGGCCCCGCCCTTCAAGGTGACCCTGAGCTGGACCA
Organism: Phycisphaerae bacterium; assembly: GCA_022072405.1. Taxonomy (GTDB): domain Bacteria; phylum Planctomycetota; class Phycisphaerae; order UBA1845; family CAIVHJ01; genus JAJVHX01. The sequence continues at coordinate 87,641 of JAJVHX010000005.1, forward strand.
CCGGATATACCAACCAACCTGTTAAAGTAGTTATCAAGGGCAGCGGGGCCTATCAACTGGTGGATTACCAGGCTGCGGCTTTGGATGGTGAAATCAGCGATCCCTACAGCGGGACGCTGCCCAGCGGCAACAACACCGCCGGCGGTGATGCCGAATTCAAGGTTTACGCTCTGCTGGGTGATATGGATGGCGACCGAATGGTCGAATATAGTGATTCTGATACCTGGGTCACTTGTTTTGTTAATCCCCCATACTGCACGGTACCCCTGGCTGCGGATCTCAATGGTGATGGATATATCAATGCCAGTGACATTGATCCGATCAACCAGGCGTTATTCGCCGATTACTGGGTCAATACCACGACCGACGAGAATGACGGCTCCTGCAGCGACGGCGACTGCTCGCTGCGTGATGCTTTGGTGGAGATCGAGGAAACCCAGACGGAATCGACGACCCGTTTCACGATGGATGAATTCCCGGGCTGCAACGCCGCCACCATCGCTGTAACGGGTAGCGCCTTACCCGCCATCAATGCCGATGGCACGACGATCGATGCTTCCCAGCCGCCCGCCGGTGTGATCATCGACGGCAATGCAATTAATAGCGCCAACGCCTCCGGCCTGGGCATTACCGGAAGCGACAACATCATCAAAGGTCTGCAGATCATTAATTATGACGCTGCCGGCGGCCGAGGCATCTATATTCTCAGCGGCGACAATAATCAGATCGGTGGAATTCTCAACCAATCCGCTGCCAACCAGCTGGGAGAAGGCTGTCGCCTGGCAGGTAATGCCTACGGAATTTTGATTGCCGGTACGAGCGGCAATTCGGCTAGCACCAACCTGATCCAAGGCAATCTGATCGGCACCAATCTGGCCGGCACCGCCAGCGCCGCCAATACCCAGGGAGTATGGCTCGACAGCTATACGGCTAATACGGCCATTGGCGGTACGACGAGTGGTCAGGGCAACTGGATCAGCAGCAACAGCGTTTATGGCCTGTATCAGACGGGCAGCGGAACATCGGGCACCACGATTCGCGGAAACTATATCGGTACCAACAGCAGCTGGGCGGATCTGGGTAATGGTTCCGGTGGTATTGTGATTGATAGCGGTACCTCGATCACGATCGGGGGTACCACGGCTGCCGCTGCCAACTACATTGCTTTTCATAATGAAAGTGGCAATGGCGGTGGTATCTTCACCTACGGTGGAGCAGTCACCATTCAGGGCAACTACATCGGCACCAACCCCAGCGGGGCTAATCTGGGTAACGATACCGGTATTTTGATTGACGATGGTACCAGCAGCGCAACCATCGGTGGCACCGCCGCCGGCGCCGGAAATACGATCGGCAGAAATCTATTTGATGGTGTCTTTGCTACCAGCGACGGTGGCTTATCAACCCTTACGATTCAGGGCAATTACATCGGCACCAACAGCAGCTGGGCGGATCTGGGTAACGGACAAAACGGTATTGTCATCGACACCGAGGATTCCGCGACCATCGGCGGATCGGTCAGCGGAGCAACCAATTATATCGCTTTTCACGATAACAGCGGCTATGCCGGAATCAAAATTACCGACGGCGACGTTACGATACAGAATAACTATCTGGGAACCAACGGCAGTAATGCCAATCTGGGTAATTACTATGGCATTCGCAGCTATTCCGGCGCCAATGTGGTCACTATCGGTGGTACGGCGGCTTTGCAACCCAATATCATCGCTCATAACCTCGATTCCGGTGTCTTTATCGATACGGCGGACACGCACGCCATTCGAGCCAACCGGCTGTACGAAAACGGCGACATCAACATCGACCTGGTCAACGGCGCCAACGGCAATGTAATGTCACCGACGATTGATGATGCCTACTACTCCGGTCAGACTGTGATCACCCTCTCCCTGGTTGATTTCAACCCCGGAGCCACCATCGATATATACGAAGATAACGACTATGATGGGGATTGCGACGTGTACGTCACCTCAGTTGCCGACGGCAGTAATAATGATAAGGATGGAATGGTGAATGGGGCTGTAACCTGTCAATTTAACTCATCGGCAAGCTACTTTGTCGTTATGGCAACCACGTCGTCCGGCAACAGTTCGGAAGTCAGCAGCAGCCGCGAAGTCGAGTAGTCCACTCGAAGACCTCTGGATTGACTCCCACAGTTCGGGCACGATTCATACTGCCATAAGGCAAACTCCCCCGAGAACCAGTCCTCGAGGGAGTAACGTCTCTGATTACTTCCAACCACCCAGGGCCTGGGCCTTGATAATCTTCATCTGCTGTTCATTCATGGAGACGGTATTATCCCACGCCCGGCGAACATCTTTGGCATGTATATTGTAAAAGAAGTTGGCATCCAGATAATCACCGTGATCATAATCATCGTAACCCAGTTTTCTCCAGGCCCAGTCGGCCTTGGTCGGCAAGGGATAACCATTGACTTCCTTACCCGGACCAAATTCCCGGTTGTTGATCCAGTCCAGTTCCTTCTGATTAGCAACATCATTGCCATTTGCGCCGATGCCTCCCTTGAAGCCGGCCCATTCATCACCATTCGACCAGTAATTAAAGACTTTGCCACGGATGTGTTCTTTGGCTTTGATCAGGTCATTGTCCGGCGTATAACTGGTGCCCCACCAGCCGCTCTGCCAGATATCCAGCGGGCTGCCCATCATGATAAGATTGTCGATCTCGGCACCTTCCTGCAATGCCCGAAGGGTGAGAATTGTACCCTGACTATGGGCGATGACCGTGATCGGTTCCTGGCTCTTCAAATCCTGCCGTAACTGATTCAACACGTCGATCACCCACTTAAGCCGGTTCACCGCTTCGGTCATATACTGCCGTTCATATTCGGTCCAGCCGCCGCTTCTGGTGGTATTAACATCATCCGTCGCATACCAGGGTAGTCCGCCCTGGCCACTGTTTTCCCGGCTCCACCAGAATACATTGCTGCTATAAGACTGATCCTGTCGCGGTACTCCCCACTTGAACTTGATCACCGCCTGCTCACATTCGCCTTTGTCTTTCCAATATTTGATCAACGAGGATTCCGCGCCGTTCATCCAGGCGGCGCCGGGATCGTTGACTCCATGAATCAGGATCACCACTCGTCCGGTGGGGTCGGCCAGGTTGCGCGGGTTGCCGCGAACATATTCGTACAGATTGCCGCTATCGACGTAACCGGCAGGGTCGCGCTGCTGGAAGCGGCCATGAAGCGGCTGATACGTCCGCCGGCGGTAATGATAGAGGTCCAGTTGGTTCTGATCGAGGCGATCCAGCGGTTGGCCGGTGAAGCCGAACATATTACTAATCGCCGACGCCGCCAATAACTGGTAGGCCTGATTGTAGATTTTCACCGCACCATAGGCATCATAATCATACAGCTCCCTGATCTGACCCTGGGCATTGGCCAGTCCCGCCACACTGAATTGTTCCTGATGCAGATAGTAATATTCCTGGTTGTACATCGGCTGGGCATCCTGATAATCCAGATCCATCGGCGGCGATAGACTCGTCAGGTCATCACCGGAAAACTCCTGGCGATCTTCCGGATCACCTTCGAGCGCCGTACTATCGTTCTGAACCGCCGATACTCCAGGAATCATCGGCATGGGTTCACCCTTATCCAGCTCAACCGCATATTCCTGCGCCTGCTGATCATAGAGCAGTGTTCCCGGAACACTGATCAGGATGTGTTCATCCACATAGGTCGCTCCGTTCACATAGTAGCGCAGCCGCTGTCCGGAGGCGCTGTATTCCGCCAGGACCCGATCCCCTTCATAGTAGTAACGAATATCGCTGAGCAGTAAGCCGCTGGTGTTATATCGCCGTTCCCGGATTCTCCGGCCCAGAGCGTCATAATCAAAATCGGCAATGGTCACTGTTATGGGCAGCAGTTCCTGAGCAACGAGCGGGTAGGGCTGGAGGAATTGGCTGGCAGGGTCTCCGTTCTCCAGCTCGATTCGACCATACTCACTCCATTCCAGGAAGCGAGGTTTCTGCACTTTGATCAGCCGATTCTGAAAATCATAGACATACCGATAACCGCGTTCATCAATCGTGACATTGCCGATCCGGTCCATGGTCAGCAGCTGGTTATTGATACGGGTATATTCATTCGCGGCGGTGTTGGGCTGATAATTAATCGTCTGGGCATTGCGGGTGTCCTGATACTGGTTGCGGTTGCCGAGCAGATCGATATTAAAGTGTTCCTCGCCGGCGTTATAAAATGCGGTTTCCAGCTGCTCGAGCGGGTTCAACTCGTAATCAATCTGATCGTTATGAATGGGATTGCCACTCTCATCCGTCGCCAGCAAATTACCCACTCCGTCAAACACCGGATAATCAAACTGAGCGAGTATCTGGGCCGGACCACCGCCCGCCGGGATGCGCTGATTGCTGATCTGATCCAGGCGACGATGGGCATCATAATGCTCCAGATAATTCACCCGCGCCCCAGCCGACGTAGTCACCGAACGCTGCCGCAGATACAAACCATTGTAATCGTAATCTGCCAGAACTTGCCCGCCAGCCCCTCGATCGATCTGATTCACCCGATCCAGCGAATCGTAGTCAAAGCTCAGACATTCGGACAACTGGGCCGGACAGTCGAGCGCCGTCCGGTTGCCCGCCTGATCGTAATCGTAATTCAACAACTTGGGCGCTGCACTGAAGAGTTTCTGCGATTCCGATTCCAGCTGATTCAGATCGTTATAAGTCATAATCGATTCACTGATCTGCGTCGCACCCACCGTCCGCCGGGCCAATTGCAACCGACCCAGGCCGTCATACTCATAGTGATCGGTAATATTACTGCTCCCCGATCCGGACGAACGATTTTCCAGCAGGCCTCGTCGATCATAGTCGTAAGTCACCACGACGTTGCGCGGATCGGTACGCTGCACCAACCGCCCGGCCTGATCATAATCCAGCACCACGGCCGCCCCGCTGGGCTGCTCGTCCGGGTAACGCGTCGTCAACGGTCGATTGACCAGATCATAGGTATAGCTGGTGGTCTGATCGGCGGTTCCGTCATTGGCGATCAGGGCACTGCGACGACCGGCGCGATCGTAGTTCAATCGGGTGATGCGATTCATTCCGCCGTAATCTTCGGTAGTGATTTTCAACTGTCCCAGCAAATCGAATGAAAAGCGCGTCTCCGTATTATTGGCGTCTATTCGGCGGAAAACCCGATCGGCATCATCATGGTAGAACTGCGTGGTCAGCGGCGCGCTGCCGCTTTCGCCCCGATCCACCACCTGCTGAACGCGGGAGAGCGAATCATAGATCAGATCGATCGTCCGCCGCCGCTGCAGGTTGCCGATATCATGCAGTACCCGGTAATCCACTCGGCCGGTGAACGGTTCGTAAACCACTTCGGTGGAATTGCCCGCCGCATCGGTGATGCGATCCAGCCGGCCGATGGGATCATAATGCTTCTGCGTCACCAGTGGCGTGGCGCTGTGCATGTGGTAGGTCGTCTGGGTCAGATCGCGATGATCATCATCGTAGGTGTACATCACCAGTTGATCCAGTGCGGCATTGGGCACCGTTCCCGGCCCGGCCACGGCTGACTGCATCACCGCCATCCAAGATAACCGATTGGTCACGTCGTAATGGTAACGCTGCTGCAGGCGCGCCCAACCCACCAGTCCGTCACCATCACCATCCTCATAGTGAACCTGGCGGATTATCTGGCCACGCGAATCGTAAAATTGATCAGAATAGTGTCCTTCCGGGTCGATCTCCTTGGTCAATCGATCCAGAACATCGTAGCTGTATCGGGTGGCCAGATTGAGCGAACCCTCCGCCATAATCTGTTGCTGCACGCGCCCGGCGGCGTCATAGACCAGACGCATCCGCTCCTCAAACTGACCCTCCTGCGGAGTATAGTTGACCTGCACGACGGTCAGTGGTTTGTTCAGCTTGTCGTAAGTGAATTTCGTGACCAGGTCGACGCCTTCCACGATGGCGCCCGGATTGCCGTCGATTTTTATCGCCACACGTTTCTGGTTGCCGGCGATATCAAATTCCACCAGCTGCACCCGATCCGAAATACCGTCGGCGTGATTATCGTCGTTGCCCCCCAGGGTGGCTCGTTGCCGGGTGCGATAGGCTCGTCCCCAGTAATCATAATCGCGCGTGACATCACTGATCCCGACCACATATCGCCGCCGCTCCTGACCGGCGTCGGTATATTCATAATGAGTGTCGATGGTTTCGCCCGAACAATTTTCCTGATCGCACCGTTGCTGCATTTCCAGCCGACCATAAACATCATATTCTGAATATTCATAAGTCCCGTCCGGGTTGGCCACCAGTTCGATCTGCCCGTCGGAATTGTAGATATTTTCCACCATCAGATAATCCAGCCCCAGTTCGCCGGTGACTTGGTGACGAACCAGACCTCGGCCATCATAAACCGAAGTGTGGGCCACACCTTCCGCTGATACCTCTGACACCAGCCGGCCCTGATCATCGTAAATATAGACCATCGGCGTGGCGATCCCCGGATCCGTGGTGGCAAGCTTCCAGACGCCGGTGCTGTCGTAGTCATGGGATTTCACAGCAAACGGAGCACTGTTCCTTGAAAAGGGCAGCGTTTCGGTGACCGCCGTCCATTCTTCGGTGAGTTGGCCGGAAGAGTCATGATAGAATTTTTTGGATTGCTGCAGCAGCCCGGGCGGAGACTGCGGATTGAAGGAGTCCAGCGCTCCCGTATATTCACAACTGTACTGTTCGGTCACCTGTCCTTCGGCATCATAAATATTGGCATGTACCAGATTGGCGGAATTGCGGGACAGCAGCAGCTCATCGAATGCGTTATAACGATATTCCAGCCGCAGATTCAGCCCGCCCTCATCCTCCACCTGGCGAATCTTACGCCCGTGAGTATCGTACTCATAAAAGCGCACCACCGAACCGGCCGTAGTCGGTTGCGTGACCCGCTGCACGCGACCCGCCGCATCATAGGTATAGGTAATGGTCATCGTGCCGACACTGCTGATGCCGCCCGGCGCGGAATGAGTCTCGGTATAGAGGCGGCCCGGATTGGCCGTGTAATAAACATAGTCGACTGTTTTGCCGCTGGCAAAAGTCGTACGCGTCAACTGGTAATCACGATAAGTTGTGCTATAGGTCAGCCGTTCGCGATGCCAGTTGCGTTTGAACGTATCGGCCGGGTCCGCACGATCGGTAATATATTGCTGCACATCCCAGTAACTGTTCTGGGCATAGGGCGTACCGTAGAGCCGTTTTTCGATGACCTGGCGAACGCCGCTCGGGCTGATGGTTTCATGTTCTTCATAGGTCAGGTGACCGCCGGTGACTGTGGCCTGATGATTGAAAGTCGTGACAAAATCGGCTACCGGGGGTACCGCTGCACCGGCTGGAAGGAGATCTTCATATTCCCCCATCGCCACCTGGCGACCCGTGGCATCATAAGATTCACGGCTCACCTGTTCCCACTGGGAGTCGATACGCCGGCGGATCAGAACGTCATACGTGCCCTCCGGATGATCGGTGTAACTGAATTTTTCCACCGGAACCAGTTGGCCCTGAAAATTACGCTGCCGATGTTCCAGCAGTCGATTATCCGTGGCACTAACAAAATCATATTCATCCAGCACCGTCGCTGAACCGGGCGGCAGATCGGCGGTGGTGACCCGCACCACGCGCCCGGCGTCATCACGATATGTGAACGATTGCCCCGAACCGCAACCACAGCCGCCATGCAGCGTGCCGATCACGCGCGTGGGATGATTGGGATCGTAAACCAGATCAATCGTCCGCGCCGCACCACTGCCATCCGTCGGCGTGGTCACCATCTGCGTCAGCAACGCCCCACTGTAGTAGTAATTGGTGCGAGCAATATGAGAACCGGCTGTGCCCTGGTAGCGGATGTTCAGTTTTCCGCCGGAATACTCCAGCGTCTCCAGAATATTATTGTTGCCGTCGCGCACCTTGTTCATCTGCTGGGCGAGCGAGTAATCACAAACATCCCCCAGACCGTCGCCGTCGGCATCCTGCTGGCCGGGATTGACATCACCCACACAGTTATCGCAGCCATCCGCCACCATATCGCCGTCCGCGTCGATATCCGGACCGATCGGACAGACATCACACACATCGCCCACGCCATCGATATCCTCATCCTGTTGATCGGGATTAGCCTGGCTTACGCAGTTGTCGCTGCCGCTGCAGCCGGAGGGGCCAACCCCCGGCGCTCCCGGATCGCACACCAGATCACTATCCATATCCACCTGGGAATCAGCACACCCCACCGTGTCGATGTGCTGTCCCGAGGGCGAGGAGGGGCAGTTATCGCAATAGTCCAGCGCCGTATCGCCATCCGCATCAGGCTGGTTGTAAAAGATGTACACTTCACCCCGGTCCGTGCCGCTGGTTTCATATTTATAAGCTCCCGCCACCGCCAGTTCGGCACTGATGGAAACGGCGATCCCCAGCCCATCATCACTGCTGGTAGCGGTACTGTTGTACAGCCGCGCTCGCTGCGACCAGGTCGATCCGTTACGCAAATACAGATACGCGGAGCCGGCCCCGTTTTGAAAATGATCGTCATCGGGTGAACCAACGATGGCATAATTCTGGATGATGGCGACCGACCAGCCGAAATGGTCCGAGGCAAGATAATCCGCTGCCGACAATTTCTGTTGCTGGGTCCAGGTACCGCCGGAACCAACATATACATAAGCGGATCCCTGATCCGACCCTCCGGATAGATTATCGTAAGGCGCCCCGACAATCATTGACGATTCACTGATCCCCACGGAATAACCGAATTCATCAGAAGAGGCTCCATCACTCGCTACCACGCGAGCGATCTTGGCTCCAGCCGTGTTGAATACATAAGCGGCGCCGCGCTGACTATTGGCTCCATAGGCTCCCACCGCAATCAGACCATCCCGCATCGCCAGTGAATATCCGAAATATTCGCTGATCTGGGCATCCGTCCCAGCAGTAAATTTTGTGCTCTGTACCCAGCTCGACCCATTCCAGATAAACAAATAGACAGAGCCGGAATCGTTTTTCCCATTATCATCATCCTTGTAAGAACTCACGGCGATGACATTACTCCAGATGGCCACCGCCTGACCGAAATAATCATAGCTGGCCAGATCGGCAGGGGTCAGCTTGGCGACCTGCGTCCAGGTCAAGCCGTTATACTGATACACATACGCCGCCCCGGCATCGGTGAGCGATGGGTTGGTATAATCATCCGTGGGCGCCCCCACCACCGCCCAGTCACCACTGATAGCCACCGCCGTTCCGAATCCATCACCACCCAGCCCATCACTGGCCACAATCCGCTGCTCGATCCATTCACCGGTCGGACGAAAAACATAAGCCGATCCCCCATCGTAACCACCGGTCGTATCATCTTTCCACGCCCCAATGGCCACCGTATCGGAACTGATATCCACGGCGTAGCCGAAATTATCACCCGTGGTTAAATTGGCATCGAGAAACTTGGTCCGCTGCACCCAACTGCTCCCATTGTATTGAAAGAGATAGGCCGCCCCCGCCTCGCTGCCTTCCTGATCTTCACCATATGCCCCCACCACCGCCGCTCCCCAGACATTCATGGCCACCGCATAACCGAAATAATCGTATGCCGCCGAATCAGTGGCCGTAAGCTGAGCCTGTTGACTCCAACTGCCGCCTTCATTACTGAAGACATACACCGATCCCGCATCCGCCTTGCTGGGCAGATCATCTTTATATGCACCGATCATGATCCGATTCTGATGAATGGCGACCGCGCTGCCGAAATAATCCCCTGCTGCGATATCACTGGAGTTGAGTTGCGCCTGCTGCGTCCAGCTGCTGCCCGACCCGGTGAAGACATAGGCCGAACCCGCATCCACTTTACTCGGCAGATCATCCTTGTAAGCCCCCACCACCACCGTTCCGCCGGAGATGGCGACCGCGCTGCCGAACTCATCGTAGGACTGCGCATCGCTCGCGACGATCTGAGCCCGTTGCGTCCAGGTGGGAGCCTTCTCATATAAATAAACCGAACCATTATCGGAAAAACTTGCCGTGTTGTTGAGCGGTGCACCCGCCGCGATCCAGGTGCCGTCAAAAGCCACTGCCCACCCCAGTTTGTCAGAACTGGCTCCGTCGCTGGCGGTCAGGCGGATCGTCTGCACCCATTGCGTTCCATTCCAGTCGAAGACATATACCGCTCCGCGACTACTGTTGTAACCGGGCGCCCCGACGACGATCGTATTGCCCTGTATGGCGACCGAGTAGCCGAAATTCTCGCTGCTCTGCGGCTGGGCCGCCTGGAACTGGGTACGAAACTCCCACTGATTCACCACTTTTTCAAACACATAAACCGTTCCGCTGTTGCTGTAGGTCACATCGTCCTGATAAGCCCCCACCACCATCGTGTTGCCGTTGACCGCCACCGCCGCACCGAAATAATCGTAGCTGTTCGGATTGGGCGCCACGACATTCGATTGCAGGGCATACTCCCCGCCCCGCCGATACAAATAAGCGCTGCCGCGATCGGAACTATCGCTCTGGGCGCCGACAATCATTGTCTCTTCTTCGATCTGCAGAGCATTGCCGAATTCGTCATATGAGCCTGCCTGATCAGTGGCCAGCAGATTGGTCTCCACCGAGGTGCAAGGCGTCTGGGCCTGAACCGACGGACCGAAGCTTAAACCGACTAACAGTGCACACCAGTATCCGGCTCTGCGTCTAATCGGCAGCATCTTCTTCCCCTCATCGCATTTTACGAGATCAGCAACACCTATGAACCAAACTCATACTTAACGCTGTCGGGTTCCGGAGAGACCAGGTAATTCCCTTCGATCTTCCAGCCCTTGGCGAAACCATCCTGAATGACCTGCCCGGCATCGGTCGGCCACATCACAAACCAGTCGGTGATGTTGCCGGGATTCTGCGGCGTACCACAAGCCGGCATCTTCATCTCCCGATCCTGTCCGCCACCCAGCCGGCTGAGCAGGTTGTAGCGCACATCCAGCGGAAACATGAGCTGCGGGCGCATGTTCTCCACGGTGAGGTCGAGAATTTTTTCATCATTCTGCAGGCAGCAGTTCTCGGTATCCCAGTAAATCCAGTTAAAGCGGACTTTGAAGCGAGAAGGCGAATCGCTCTTGTCGGTGCGGAGATTGAACTGATAATACTGGGTAGGCTGCAACGCCATGCAATCTTCAAAACCCATGCCCACGCCCTGCCGGGTATTGGGCGGAACCTGCCAGGCCGGCTGGCTCGGCCCCCCGCTGACATTTATGCTCACAGCCGGACTGAATTCCTCGATTTTGACGCGCAGTTGGCCGGTCTGCTGCGCTGGTGCGATGAACTCTCCATTGACCGCTTCACCATAATTCGCCCCGGTCTGATCCTGGGTCGGCAGGGTATAGAGCTTGGTGCCGCTCTTGTAATATCCGAAGGCATCATTACTGATCACACCCTTCGCGCCACACATGTAGGGATTCAGTTGTTCAAGGCTGGCGGAACAGGGAAAGAGGGGAACGGGTACCGGCGTCGGGGTTCCATTGTGCCAGGCTCCCAGATCACCGCCATCCTGGCCATTGCACCCGTAATACAGATCTATCCGGTAATTTTTGGGAAAGCGCAGCGGATTCAGCTGCAGATCGAACGTCGCGGTACGAATGACCTGCACCGTGGCACAATCCGGTTCGAATGCTTCCAGATAAGGGGTGCCCAGCGGCTGACCGTCACAGTCCAGCAGCACCACGCGAAACTGCACATCAGCCGGTTCCGGTGCCTGACCACCGTGATTACAGGATTTGAAATAGGTGACTTGCATCTTGATCTGCAACTGCGTGGGCAGCGCTGGATACTCCGGCAGCCACTTGATCTCCTGCACTGTGATATCGATATCGCTGCATTCACCATTGGCCCGCACGGTTTGCGGAACCAGCACGATACCCGTCAGCAACGCACCACTCATTATGAATAACCGTCGCCCGCGATTCATCTCTTGAATATTCATCAGGGTTGTTCCTTCATATCAACCGGCTGAGTTGTCGGAGTTACATCATGCCCTTGTTTTTTGGCGGCATCCATCTGCTCCAGCAGGGCGGGTATATGGCGAGCTTCCTCCCCCACGGCCTCGTTGGACGATTGCCCCAGTTCGTTAAACAATGTTTTGGCAACATCAATCTGCCCGTTCAACCACAACGTCTTGGCCTGCCGCAGCCGGATTTCTTCCGCCAGGTCCGGAAAGACCTGACGATATTGATCTGCGGCTTGCATGTAGACCCTGATCGCCGAATCATAGGGACCGTTCGGATAAGCTTTCTGCACCAGAATGTCGCCCATCCGCATCGCCCGTTGTGCGGAAATCATCATCTCCGGCTGACGATCCTTGGCCGCCCGCAAGAGAGCCACGGCGCTGTCAAACTCGCGCAGATTGACCAGTCGATCCACCCGCTCGGGCAGCCACAATTCCAGCCCCTCCTCACCGAAGAGAGTAACGTAGCGATTCAGTAGTTCGTCTGCTGCAGTTGCTGCATGTTCCGGAAATCCTTCATCCAGCGATATCTGCACCCGCAGCAACATTAATTCCACTTCCAACGCCGGCTGATCGGTGCGATTCGCCAACTGCAATCCGATCGCCTCCCGGGCTTGCTGCAATTTGTTCTGGCGCTCGGCGGTCTTCGTTATTTGGCGTGAGCGATTCACCATCGTCTGCAGCGTACGGAGCAGCTGCTTCTGTTCGACATTCAACTCCCGCACCGGAGTCACGGGCGAGGATGCGGAATCATCCGCCGCCGACGCCGCCGGTGATTCCTGCTGGCTCCAAGCCACCCGAGCCGGGATGATGAGCAGCACCATGATCAGAGTACCTTGTCGTAATATACTTCTCATGATCTTCCTCTCGCCGCATGAATGGCTGAGTCATCCACCGCCGACCGGGCCGCCACTTTCTGCGGCACCCAAAGGCGCTGCAGACGGTGATTCTTGCTGTCGACGACATACAGACAGTTGCTCGACCATGCCAGATTCAATGGGGTATTGAACTGGCCAATCTCGTTACCCGGCTGGCCGACGCAGTATAGATACTCACCTGCTGTCGTGAAGAAACTGACTCGATGGTTGTATTCTTCCACCACCGCCAGCACCCCCGGCTGGGTTTCGATTACATCTCGTGGGAAACGCAGTTGACCCGGTGCGGTGCCCATTTCTCCAAAGGTGCGCACCAGTTCACCTTGGCGAGTGAAGCAGACCACGCGGTGATTGTTCGTATCCGCCACCCAGAGTTGTTGATGATGATCAAAATTCATGCCCGATGGTCGCCGCAAAGCAGCACTCCCGGCACCCAGATCACCGAAGGAGAATAAAAAATGACCCTGATGATCAAACTTGCTGATGCGATCATGGCCGCCATATTCGCTGACGAAAATCGCCCCCTCCTCATCAATGGCCACATCGGTAGGCAAAAAGAATTGACCAGGCCCTTCGCCCAACTCACCAAACCGCAACAGTTCCTGCCCCTGCTGGTTCATGACCAGCACCCGGTGATTATGGGTGTCGGCAATATACAATCGGCCGGTGGAATCCAGCCCCAGGCCCGAAGGTTTACCTCGCGTCTCCACCGCGTCCGGGATCGTCCAGGTCTGTAATACCAATCCGGTATTATCAAATTGCTGCAGCCGACCCGATCGATCGATCACATAGAGTTGACCCTCGTGATTAACCGCAATGGCCCGTGGCTCGATGAAATGACCCGTTTGCGTACCGGATCCGCCAATCACCGGCAGTTCCGTCGCCAGAGGTACACTTTTCTCCGCAGGTCGACAGGCCCCCGTACCCCCAATCACCCCACCCATCAGCACAATATGAACCAGCATCACCCTTTGTTTCAGGCGATAGCGCCGGATCATTACTGATCGGATAAGTTCAGACATCAGTACGTTGCATCCTTCCGAATGGCTGTCGTTAACACATGACTGCCGCAGGCCAAGTCGTACCCGGCTGGCAACCCGGCGGATCGACTGCTGTCCCCCCACTGTTTCCCCGGCTATATCCCCGTCCGGTGAATCTTGATATGCGTCTCTGCCCCATCACACCTACGGCGTAAGGACTATTCAAATCTATTCCCAATTGTCACGGAATCAAATAAAGATCGCGCGAAATGAGCATGATTAGTTTTTAAATAATTTATACAATGAATTTCAGTTATTTTATGAAAGGATCAGCGCTGATAGCAGTAGTAGTTATATCTCGCGAGAATACTGTTAACGAAATGTGATACCGTGATCTGATCATTATTCAGTATTGATTAATGATTGTGGTGTGTGTTCACTCCATACACCATCTGTTGACCACCGTTTGCAGTCTATCTATCTGCTGTAGCATTACGGCAGCGTATAGAGCACTAATTCGGTCTCCGGCCCGACCAGCGTTACACTACCCAGAGCAGTTCCGAAGTAGTGTATGGGCACCACCGTCACCTCACCGGCTGCCGCATACGGATTGCACACCGCCACCAGCATCTGACCGTTGTTGACCACGCCCCGCCACACCGGTTTCTTGTTATATTGCAGACTGGATGCATCTTCCGGTGCATAATATTCAACATCTCCGGTCAACAGATCGCTATATGGAGAGAGTCGATAAAGCCCATAAGTAAAATATTCATACACGGCGTAATTCTTGGTCGGATCCGGCGTGGAACCATCGTAGAGCCAGATTCCATCCGCCCCCGCCATGATGGCGAAGATGGCCGTCGCTTCCGCCATGTGCGTTGAAATCATCTCTCCACCCGGAATGCCACTCGGATGATAGCGTAACCAGACAAAAGGAATTATCTCCAGTGAATCACCTTCATTCGCCAAGGCTGACCAGTACCGGTTAATCTCGATCGAAAAAACCAGATAGGCGAGATAGCCGCCAGCCGTATCCCACATGTTGGGATCCGCCTGTCGCGATGCAGGGTATCCATAAAAATAATAACACGAAGGGAACAGCGTATCGTAGGTATCATACACCGGTCCGGGAAAAGTCGTGAGCCAGTCAGGCCCCGCCACCGTGAAATCCATGAGTAGATAATTCAGCTGGCTGTAGTCCGTCGTCCAAGTCGCCCAGTCCGGCGTCGCAATCCCGTAATCTCGGCGAACAGGTGGTTCGCCATACATGCCCAGCCGACCAGTATAACCAATGCTCCGCGCGTATTCGTGCGACAACACATGCACCGCTGACATGTCCCGCTTGTAACGATCGATATACTCCGCCGCCGGTAGTGCTTCAATGTCGTCCGGTATGAACGGACTCGTCAACTGATTACGCGTGGATAAAATCAATCCGTCACTCGTGTAATGAGCCTCCACGTCCGAAACCAGAATATCAACCTGAGGCGGTGGAGGCGGTTCGTTCGCTGGTGGATTAACCCCGGTGAACCATCTCGTAAAATGTCTCAGATAAGCTGCCCACCAGTCCTGCCAGTCCGCCAGATCGTTGCCCCACGGGACGCGATATTTGCGCAACGGCGGCTCACCGCCATGGGCATCATCACGTCCGGAGACGGAACTCCACAAGGTCGCACGCTGCTGGGGCGTGGTGGCCCAGCGCTGCGCGTCACTGCCATCAGCCAGATGCGAAAATCCTTTGACCAGTGGCGGTGCCGGAACGGTCACGCTGTCAAATATCGGCCCGTCATACACGATCGAAAAATGCGCTGGCAGGTGAAATTCCGGAAATTGCGCCCAGCTCATCGTTCCCGGAGCGGTGGAAGGCATCAGCACAAATTCCGGCGTCGGCGCTGGATCGACATCGCCTCCGGTTGGCGGCGGTGCGCTGCCGCCCGGCGGAGAAACAGCCCCGCCCCCGGGCGACGGAATAATACTGCCGGCTGCCGGGATGTTCTGAACCGTGACCGCCACATCATCCGTTGCCATCAGGTTGCCCATCACCACCCGCAACCGAAAAGTCAGTACCACGTCTGCATCCACATCCGGAGCTACAAAACTGGCCTCAGTCTGATTCTCCTGAACAATAGTGACACTGGGTCCGTTGATCTGCGACCATTCATACACCAGCGAGGTGGACCCGCTGCTGGGCGAACCCTCAAGCACGAC
Source organism: Phycisphaerae bacterium (assembly GCA_022072405.1). Lineage (GTDB taxonomy): Bacteria > Planctomycetota > Phycisphaerae > UBA1845 > CAIVHJ01 > JAJVHX01. Next base: position 103,753 of record JAJVHX010000005.1, read on the forward strand.
CACCGTCCCCTCTGCAACTACCTGATCAACACCCGCGTTCGCTTGCGGCGGTGATAATTCAGCAGTTTCTCCGGTATCCGATATCACTGCAGCGATCACCGTCACCACGACCTGATCACGATCCGTGAGCAAGCCATTGCTGACTTCGAGTTCAATAATCAGCTCCGTCGTCTCCATCACATCTGGCGCAGTGAACCGCAGCTTCTCTGTGGCACTGCCGATCAGCGCCACCGGAGGCCCGGAGATTTTCTGCCAGTGGTATTGCAATGGCAATTGATTGGGGTCTAAGCTCTCGCCACCCTGCAAAGTTACCAGCGTCCCAGCCGATATTTCCCGATCCGGCCCAGCCGCCGCTACCGGCGGCTCCACCGCGACCGGTTCAATTACCGTCTCTTCATCGACCGCAATGTTGACCGGGTTGTCCAGATTGTCATTGTCGGAGTTCGTTGGCGATGAAACTGCCTCAGTGGAATGGTCCTGAACAGGAAGACCTTCTTCACCGGGTAGCTGCGGGCTGTTGCTGCAACCGGCAAACAACCCAGCCGCCAGTATCAGCAATAATCGATAGGCAGTTATTTTTCTGTACATTGATCACCGCCCCCGTGACCGGAACTGAGCAGAAGTGCCATGACGTAAAACGTGACAGGGGCGCTGCGAAGAAAGCGTGTCCAGACCTGGTCGCACCCCACCCCGAAACTGTCAATTAAGCCTAAGAACATTCCCCCGGAGCGTCAATATTTCCGGCGTATCGGACGCATTTCAAGTCTGGGTATGACTGATTATATTCCCCTGATAGACAACTCTCTCGACCGAATGAACAAAAAATTAAACCTCTCTCAGCGGCCTATAATATGGGCTGCAGCTACAAAAATGGCGTGGTATTGATTTCAACCGTTTATAAATAAAAGTGATTGTCTGTGGTTGAGGTCCATCAACGCTTGAAGGGATGGGCGAAATGACCCCAGCGGGATTCGAACCCGCGTTGCCGGCGTGAAAAGCCGGTGTCCTAGGCCTCTAGACGATGGGGCCGACAGACCCGTTAATGTAGTCGGAGCCGCTTTACAGGTCAAGCGAGGTGCTACCCCGCCCGAATGGCCTCTGTGGGTTTCAGAATCGCCCCGCAACGGCAGCGGCCGTCAATCTTGACCACCAGCGGCTGCTCGAATCGCAGATGGCGGAGAAATCGGCTTTCACTGATCGCCGGCTGCTCCGCTAACCACGCCCAGTCGACACACCCCTGTTCCAGTGCCGGATTCACGGTCAGATAACCGATCCGCAATGAGGTCAGATTCTGAAAAAAATGTGTCCCCTGCGAAGGTGCCACGACGAATTCCGGCAGGGCGGTTTCCACGATGGCCCGGGCCGTGGAGATCTGATCCCAGGTAACCGGAATGCCCAGCCAGCGATCCGCCGTACCCCACCGCCCCGGACCGATCAGGATGCACTGCCGCCCCGCTTGTCGCAGCCGCTCATTCCACTGGCCGATCTCGGCGGCGATTTCACGGGTGTAGCTCGAATCAAATCGTTGCGGGCAGACGTAGATCAGATCATGCATCTGATTTAAGCGACCATTGCCCAACGCGACCGGACTGTAACAGAGGGTCTGTTCCGGCTGCACCTCCGCCAGCGACACATCTTCAAATTCGCGATCGGCGTGAATCGGCCGAATCTGCAGAAAACCAAACTCCATCGGCTGTTTACTGAGGTCTGCGGCAAATTCGATTTCCACCGGACTGGCCATGCCGCGGCTACCCAGCTCCAGCAGCTTGCGCAAAATCGCCGCCAGCGGAAACCGCTCATACTTGAGCACATGAGCAAAGCTCACCAGCCGCACCCCAGGCCGCGTCACCCCGTCATAGATCGCATCGTTATCCGGCGAATACACCGAACCGATCTCCTCCAGCGTGCCATCCTGCTCCGCCGTCGCCAGATCCAATTCGAGCAGATGCGCATCACCGTGCGGTCCGGGATATCGTTCCGACTGGCTCAGATCCAGCGCATAAAAGCGTCGCTGCGAGTTCTGCAGGATGTCCTTCACGATGGAGAACTGGGGCAGAATTTGCGGCCGGACCGGTGAGAACATGAAATACTGGCCGCCCTCCACCACCATCTTGCCCAGTCCCAGCGCCACACAGGCCAAACCTTCATCATGCTGCATCCCCACCGCCGGATAATAATTGTATGAACGGGCCACTCCCGAAAATGTCGGGTAAAAACGCGACCCATGGCGGCTGCCCACCACCTCCTGCACGATCACTCCCATGCCTTCTTCTTCGCTCCGCCGTCCCGCCGCCTCCAGATAACGCCGCGCCGATCGGTAAAAAGTCGATGCATAAACCAGCTTGATCGCCGCGCAGAGTTGTTCGAGACGCACCTTGGGATCCGGATGATTATTGGGCACCATGTGGGTTACATAAATGCCCGCAAAAGGCCGGTTCTGACCATCCTCCAGCAGACTGCTGGAACGCACCGCCAGCGGGTAATCCAGTTTCTCCGCCAGCACCGCCAGCTTGCGATGCGCCGTCCGCGGAATCCGCGCCTCCAGGAACGCCTGCGCTACGATGGCATCATCCGGATCGCCGCTGATCACCTCATACAGCCGGTTCTTCTCCATAAAACTTTCAAAAATGTCCGTGCTGATCACCGTGCAGGAGGGCACCGTGAGCCGTACGCCGGGAAAGGCATCGCGCAGATCATGATGGCGCAACAACGCATTGACAAAAGCCAGCCCGCGCGCCTTGCCGCCGATCGACCCGCCTCCCAGCCGCGTGAAACTGCTGGCCCGATCAAAGGTCCGGGGTGAAAAATCAGCGATGATCCCGGTATGGGTCTGCTCGCGGAATTCCGCCAGCGTCTCCAGCACATACTGCCGCACCGCCGCCAGGGTTGGAAAATCGGAAATTTTCTTGGGCCGGATCAGACTGGCCAATTCAAATTCCGTCCGGGCCATCAGCCAGTTGCTGATATGATTGTGCTGGGCATGATAGGCCAGCGACTCTTCCGGTATCTTGGCTAGCAACTCCTCAAAAGCCCGCAGATCCGCCGCCCGCCCCACCTCCATGCCGTTGGGCAGCATGAACACGAAATCACCGAAACCCATCGACCCGGTAATAAAATGGCGCAGATCCCGCAGCAGCGTGCGCGAGCGTTTGTTGACGAATCCCGCTCCCAGCCGGGCCGCCACCTCCGCCTGATGCTCATCCGCCGATTGCAGCACCACGGGAATATCCGCCGCATAACTCTTGATCCGCTGCACCAGCTCCAGCCCCGCTTCCGCATCCAGCCGTCCGGCGTGCGGAAAGCGAACATCCGATATGACCCCGAGCACATTGTCATGATAGCGCGAAAACTGCTCCCACGCCTGTTCGAAGGTCTCCGCCAGCAGAATCTTAGGCCTGGCCCGCATCCGCAGAATCCGCTGCACGTGGTTGATCCCATCCGCCATCAGCGACTGGGTCAGCTTCATCAGTTCGGCGTAAATCAGCGGCAGGTAAGTGGAATAAAAACGAATCGAATTTTCCACCAGGATGATGACCCGCACATTGCCCACGCGGATGTCCTCTTCGACGTTGGCCTGATCTTCGATCAGCTTGATGATCGCCAGGAAAATCGCCGCATCACCGTTCCACAGGAATACCCGGTCAATGCCCATCGCCTGCACGGCATCATTCTGTTCGTGAAACTGCACCAGGTCATGCGGCTCGGTCGCCAACACCACCACCGCCAGTCCCGGCCTGAGCGCCTTGACTCTACCGGCGAAATCCCGCACGTTGAGGTGACCCAGCCGCATCATGGTGATCACCAGATCAACCTCGTTGCCCGCCAGATACTCCAGCGCTTCCTCAGCACCTGACACCCGCACCACGCGCGGTGCGTAGCTCAGGTTCATACTCAGATATTCCCCGACGATCAGCTCATTCAGCAGGCCATCCTCTTCCAGGATAAATGATTCGTACAGACTGGATACCAGCAGCACCCGCTGCACCCGGAAAGGCATCAACTGCGCAAACCCGCCGAAGTGAAAATCCACTTCCTCCACCGTCGGCATCAGATTATGAGGCATCTGGCTCATCGCCGGGAATTATATCACAAGCTGACCCAACGTCGCGTATATTGATTGCTCTGGTTTTCAGCCAAAGTACCCTTTATATTGAATGACCAATACTCCCCCATGGAGCCTCATCCATGTCTCAATCAGACCAACTCAGGCTATTAATACGGATCTCATTTGTTCTCACATCGCTTACCGTTGGTTGTATTGAATTACCTACTATCACTGTTACCGGTTGTCCTCCTGATCCGGTACTGGTCAATACACCCATCACTATAGAAGTCGCCACCAACTATAACGCCGATTTAGTGTGGACCATCGTCAGCGGTGAAGCCACCGTGGAGGTGTCGAACGCTGATCAAGCCCTCATTACTCCGACAGCAGCGCTGGAAACCACTCTGCAAATCAAAGCAGCATTTCATAATCGGGGCTTCGGCATTGAGGAGTGTACTTTTCTGGTGATTGAAGACCCCTGCCGTTCACAGTGTGAATTACTGGCAGCCACCTGTGAAGAGCGCGATATTACCGAGTTTGAAGAATTTAGCGAAACAATAACCATCTGGACCGAGCAATGTTCGATGTTGGTGAGCAATGTAGTGGCTGGGACATGTTCCGACGATTTATTGTTTGTTTATCGTGATCTATATGGGAATGCTCTTCAGGCGGAAGTCCGATACTTCGACCTGGAAACCGAAGAGTTTATGGCCTTGGAAACAGCTACCGACTCCAGTTTAGATCTTTGCGGCTTTTTGGGTTATTGGCCCGAACCAACCACTTGCATGAACCCAGTCGCCACACAAATCATCTGCGGCGATTACGGAACAGCTGGCGAACCTTTTCAAGCGACTCTTCTGCTACATGATTAGAACTGTTTTCATAATTGAATATACGGGCATCACGCAGGCTGAAGTCTGCGGTTCCTTGAATTCTAAAACCGGTTTTCACTGAGTAACGAGGGGATTATCTACATTTCGGCTAAATAAAAAAACGAGATGGGTGATAAGCCCATCTCGTATTCGTTTGACACATCACTCGATTAACCGTTCGCAGCGAACGCAACTCGGAATGATACCTTCCGCTCCCTTACGGTCGCGGTTCTGATAATACTTTACCCATCCCTAGTCGCCAGTCACGAAGGGCTATACGACGCCCTGATCGAGCATGGCATCGGCGACTTTCTTGAAGCCGGCGATGTTGGCGCCATTCACATAGTTGCCCGGCGTGCCGTAGGTGGCGGCCGTTTCGACGCAGGCCTTGTGAATGCTCTTCATGATATTATGCAGCCGCTGATCGACTTCTTCGCGGCTCCAGCTCAGCCGCATCGAGTTCTGCGACATTTCCAGACCGCTGGTGGCGACGCCGCCGGCGTTGGCTGCCTTGGCCGGCCCGTAGAGCAGTTTGCTTTCGAGGAAAACTTTGACCGCTGCGGGCGTGCTGGGCATGTTGGCCCCTTCGCTCACGCACTTGCAGCCATTCTTCACCAGATGGGTCGCATCCAGCTCATTCACTTCATTCTGCGTCGCACTCGGCAGAGCGATATCGCACTTGATTTCCCACAGCGGATTGCTCTTGCCGTTCGGATCGATCGCCTGGTAGGTGGCTTTGGAATACTTGTCGGTATATTCCTTGATCCGGCCGCGACGGACATTCTTCAGATCCATCACAAACGCCAGCTTCTTATCATCGATGCCTTCTTCGTCGATGATCATGCCGTTGGAATCGGAGAAGGTCAGCACCTTGGCACCCAGCTGGATGCACTTCTCGGCGGCATACTGGGCCACGTTGCCGCTGCCGGAAACAACGACTCTCTTACCCTTGAGGCTGTCATTTTTGGTTTTGAGCATTTCTTCAGCGAAATAGACCTGGCCATAACCAGTCGCCTCCGGACGGATCAGGCTGCCGCCCCAGTTGAGTCCCTTGCCGGTCAGCACGCCGGTGAACTCATTGCGCAGTTTCTTGTACATGCCGAACAGGAAACCGATCTCGCGACCGCCCACGCCGATATCGCCCGCCGGTACATCCGTATCCGGACCGACATGGCGGAACAGTTCCATCATGAAACTCTGGCAGAAGCGCATCACTTCGTTATCGCTCTTGCCCTTGGGATCAAAGTCGCTTCCACCCTTGCCGCCGCCCATCGGCAGCGTGGTCAGGCTGTTCTTGAAAATCTGCTCGAAGCCCAGAAACTTGATAATGCCCAGATTCACCGAGGGGTGAAACCGCAGGCCGCCCTTGTAAGGCCCGATGGCACTGTTGAATTCCACCCGCATGCCGCGATTCACATGCACTTCGCCGCGATCATCTACCCAGGGCACGCGGAACATCAGGACCCGCTCGGGCTCCACCACGCGCTCCAGGATTTTGGCTTTACGATACTCCGGATGCTTATCGAGCACCGGGGCGACCGACTCAACCACTTCATGTACCGCCTGGTGAAACTCTTTTTGCTCCGGATTCTTGGCGGTGACATCAGCCATGAAGTCTTGCACAAACCGTGACATACACACTTCTCCTTTATCTAGCAGGTTAGGCCACAGGGGCTATTTACCAATATTCTCCCTGTTGGAAATTACTTCTTTACCCCAGCAACTACTACGCCAGACGGTTTTATTTTGAGCTTCTGTTTCTCTGGAATGATATTTTCCCGGCAGGCAGTGGCTTCTGTAAAGCCATCTGCTTCATAATGTTATTACATGCAATCGCTATGCCACTCGCCCACGACTTACCGCCGACATCCCCGCCTCTCCTCAACTAATCCGCTGCAACCTGACTCCTAACACCAATCCACCGATCGACCTTTGATTAAATCATTTAATCAAGACTCCACCACACGCCAATTTGATGGCGCTTTTAACCGGAAACGACATATCCTGTTAAATGATGCCTTGTTGCGGTGGTGTCCTGTGGAAAAAGACTCAATTCTCGATAGCTGCAGAAGAACTGTAATAGTGATCCTGGCCGTTTGTAGCTCTACTTAGCTCATTCCGGCCCAAGCAGCTAAGTACTCTCCTGGCTGTATCGAACTCGAATTCAGGCGAAAAATTCATATTTAAGTAGCACTCCCTGCCGCATTTACTTGCTACTAACCTCGATCGTCTGATAGACTTTCTGCCTCGAACGATCTTATTATCATCACTATTCATCGTTTTCAGGTTTGAGGAGTAAGGGGATGGAGGAATACGAAAAGCTGAAGCACATGGTGGAACAGGCGGCGGATGATGTCGCCAAGGCTATCGGAGGCAATAAAGCCGCTGGCACCCGGGTTCGCAAGACCATGCAGGATATCAAAAATGCCGCTCAGGATGTTCGCAAACGGATCCTGGAGCTGCGTTCCGAACCACCTAAATAACCGCCACGATACCGGCTGACGCGGGTTGCGGGTCTCCTCCGTCGCTCGTCGAAATTGGCACGCGGTCGTAACCTGGCAGCGGATTGGAACCATGCCCCCACCGATTCTGTTTGACTATACCCAACTGGATCTCAGCCGCGTGATCATCTCCAAGGAAGAGGTGTATCGCCGTCTGCCGCATCGCTACGAGTTCATGCAGCTCGATGGAATCCTCTACCTGGATTTGAACCAGGGCTACACCGTGGCCTTTCGCGATGTGCGCGATGATGAATTCTGGGTCCGTGGCCACATTCCCGCGCGGGCGATCATGCCCGGCGTCCTCTCCGTGGAAACGGCTGCCCACCTGGCTTCCTATGTCGCCATGCAGATCATCGATTTCGGCGACCGCTTTCTGGGGCTGGGCGGGTTGGACAACTTCAAATTCCGCGAGGGCGCTTTTCCCGGTGATCGCATCATCATCATCGCCAAAATGCTCGAAGCCAAACCCCGCCGCGTCATCTGCGCCTGTCAGGGGTTTGTCAAAGATAAGATGATCTTTGAAGGCGATATTACCGGCATGCCAGTGTGAGAAACGGTCGTCGTCGTTAAGTTACTAGAGGCCATTTCATAAGTACCTGCAAACGATGATGGCGCAAGCGATATGGACAAAGGTTCTATAAATTTCAGCGTTGCGATCCCAGCGGGTCAACACTCGTCGGAAGTTACCCAACCAACTG
>JAJVHX010000019.1:0-3779 GCA_022072405.1 Phycisphaerae bacterium
CCCTGCTGGCTGCCACACGGCAGCGGGACACAGTTCTGCTCGACGCCCGCAACTGGTATCAGGATGAGGTGAATGAAACGGCGAAGGCTCAGTATGAAACCGCCGTTACCGCCATGCTCACGGAACCTCAGCGAACTCAGCGGGCGAATTTTCAGCAATTGATGACGGCCCACATGGAGCAGGTAACTACCGCTGAGGTGGCGATGATGGATGGATAATTGAAATTGGTTAACTGTTTACCACGGAGGGGAAAGGGTATTTTACGAGGGAGCCGGATAAAAATGAGCTCTTTCGTCTTCCTGGACCGATCGCGCCGGGGGCCGGACGGGGGGCCGATAAGCGGACATGGTATTCATGCTCCCAGCCATCACCGACACCAGCGGCGCCGATATCCTCCCGTTCACTTCAGATCAGGCAGCGTGGTCTTCAACATCGCCAATATTCCCGCCTTGATCGCATCGGGCAGAGTCGGCCAGCAGGCAACCACCATCAGTAAGTCAGCATCAACTGGCGGATTTTGCTGCGAACGGTCGCAAAAAACCACCGCTGCGGACCGCGGTGCAAGCATTGCACGATTACAGTATTTTATCGTGATGGATCGTACCGTCTGTTATCTATCCGAGACTGGTTCAAAGTGAAGATGTCCGAGCGGAAATTCAAATTCCTGCGATTCCGCGATGGCCATATCACGCCGGATGATCGGCTATATGGGTGGTGGTAGATTTGCTTATGGAAATCGCTCACGCGGCGCGGGCGCTATATGCCCGAATGGCGAAGGAACGAACGCGATGCGGTCAAGGCGGGAGTTTGCTTGTGGAGATCTCTCCACAAGCAAAAGGCAAAGCGAGAGATCAGGTTGGGAATCTGATCGGTGTATCAGGGGGCGACATTGTGAACCGAATTCCCCCATTCAAAAAAAAATGTTGAATGCACGCCATTTAATTTTATAGGATGTGCAAAGTCGGGTAGGCGGGTAGCTCCCGCCGCTGGCCTGGCTGGGTCTTGAGTCGTGTAACACTCAAGGCCCACCAGCCGCCCGATTAAAGGTTACACACATGATCGACGAAAACGCATTTCAAAAGTATTTGGCTGACCTGAAGCGGTGCGATTACCCGCACAACCTTGACGAGCCAACCCTACGCACGTTATATGAGCGGGAAGTCGGCAATGAACTGGAAATGCTGCGACTTGGCCAACAGGCTGTAGAAGAGCAGTCTACCTATTTTCTGCAACACCACTTTATAAAGAGTCATTACGCAAGCCTGGCAGACGCAGTTAAGACCATGCTGGAAGAAGGCGCAAGGGCCCTTGTCAGACGCTCGGAACGAAACACGGTAGATGCTAATCCTGATGTCAATAGATATTCCCGAAAAGCGACAGAATTGCTTCTTTATGTTGATCACGTTTGTATCGCCATACGAACCATTCACACTATTTTTACTCAGTTGATTACCAGAAAAGAAGTCAAGAAAAATGCATTGATAATGCGCTTGGGGCGCGATCTGGAAGATGAAGCCCGTGGCGAGTTCAATTACCGCAAAATTAACAACATCGACTCACAATTGGCGCGAGCCGTGAGTAATATTGTTGGCAATAAAAGCAAAAAAATAAGGCAGCGAGTCGAACAGAAATTAGAAGGGCATGAAATCAGGTGGGTGCAATGGAGAAAACAAGAGCGTATTAATGTCGGAGTTAAGCTGCTGGATATAGTTCATTCCACCGGCATCATAATTGAATCTGACTCAAAACAACACCGAGAACACAAGGAGCATCAGCCAGCTAAGATAATTGAATTTAATGCAACCGTTCGTGAGCAATGCAGCGATATGATTAATTATTTGCTGCAGGCGCCCACGCCGAAATATATGCCCATGCTATGCCCACCACGCCCGTGGTTTGATGCGCGGATTGGTGGATACTTGGACAACGAACTAACCCGCACGAAGCTGATCAGCCGAGGCCGACTCGAGGGCGACGAATACGAGAGCCTGCACGCTGAACAGATCGAAGGCGTGAATGCTGAGGAAATGCCAGTTGTGTTTAATGCGGTAAACTGGCTGCAAGCGGTGCAGTGGCGAATCAATAAGCCTATGTTGAAGATCATTTTGCAAATCTGGAATAGTGGAGCGTCAGCATACAACCGAAAATTGGATGCAGAAAAAGCTGGACGAAGGGGAAAAAAGCATAGATATCGAGCGATTGTAAGTAGTGACACATGCCTGTTCAATATTTCAGATGAGCTTCTGATTGCACGATCTAACGATCTGTTTTTTGGCGGAAAAGAACCCGGCAACTCGGAATCGGGCACCGTCGAAGCGGTGCTGCAGCAGGCGATCTGGTTGGCCGACCATGATCGTTTCTGGCTCCCTACCTTCATGGATTTCCGAGGGCGAATCTACTATCGGGGGCTGATCAATCCGCAGGGTACTGACTACGTGCGGGCGCTGCTGGAGTTTGCACAGGCCGACGAAGTGGACGACGAACGCGCTCTGGCTGGCTATGGCGCAACGATGTACGGCAAGCGCGTCGCTTATGGTGATCGTTTGGAATGGGCCACGGGTCCGGACCGTGTAGAGATTAATATTCGCGAGTCCTGCTATAACCCACATTCATGCCGCGATTGGGAGAACGCAAAAGAGCCGTTTCAATTTCTGAACTGGTGTCGATCATACCTGGCTTACAAGGAAGACTGGGGACCATCGCAAGGTGCTGTGCATTGGACTCACATGCCAATGTACATTGATGCTACCTGTTCGGTGCTTCAGATTGTGACGGCTTTGACAAAAGATGAGCAATCGGCGCGACTAGTGAATTTGATTAACAATCCTGTGCCGCAGGACGTGTATCAAACCGTTGCAGGCGAACTGACGAAGATGCTAAACGCCGACGGTTCGGATATGGCCCAGCGATGGCTTAAGGTGTGGTCCGATCTGGACTGCAGAAGTTTGGTCAAGAGGCCCATTATGATTTTTTTCTACGGCGCTGGAAACAATACGCGGGTCCGGCGGATTATCGACAAGTCACGCAAGCATAAAGAGGCGCTGGGCGATCACCGAGAGGCGTCGGAATGGCTGCTCGACAAGATCGATGATGCTTTTAGAATGGTTGGATTTGATGCTGCCGAGAAATGTATGGATTGGCTCCGTGCTGTCGCAAAAATATCATTTGATGCAGGACAACACCTGGAATGGTCAACGCCTTCGGGGTTTATCGTTAGGCAGCGATATTTCAAAACCGAATCAAAGGGCTTCAAAGCTTTAGGATGGTACGGTAAGGAAGTTCGTTTGAAACTTAAAGCAAAAACAGACCAACTTGATAAAAAATCTGTCGCCGCATACGCACCGAATTTTATTCATTCCCTTGATGCCGGAATCCTGCATCACACCGTAAACCGCCTGGCTAATCATACGCATCCGAATGGCATGGTCGGCATCAGAAACGTCGGCTGCGTGCATGATTGTCTGGTCGGGACTGAGGCGAGCGTCGCACACGGCCAACGCAATTATATTTTATGTCTGGCGGGGCTTCTCGCACATGATGTGATCGACGACCTGTATCTCTCCATCGCGAAAAAATTCCCGGACGCGCCACCACCGCCGCCGCGCGGAAACCTTTGCTTGAACGCGCACCAGATGGGTAGCTACGTCATATCGTAACCGCTTGCGCCGCAAGCACTACAGTTTTTTCGCCATAGTATAGAAGGGGAATACCGCGCGACAAACCATGTCGCCCGGTACGTCATATCGTAACCGCTTGCGCCGCAAGCACTACAGTTTTTT
>JAJVHX010000019.1:3789-110821 GCA_022072405.1 Phycisphaerae bacterium
GTAACCGCTTGCGCCGCAAGCACTACAGTTTTTTCGCCATAGTATAGAAGGGGAATACCGCGCGACAAACCATGTCGCCCGGTACGTCATATCGTAACCGCTTGCGCCGCAAGCACTACAGTTTTTTCGCCATAGTATAGAAGGGGAATACCGCGCGACAAACCATGTCGCCCGGTACGTCATATCGTAACCGCTTGCGCCGCAAGCACTACAGTTTTTTTTACCCATAGAGTAGTGGAAGAGTACCGCTGCTGTTGTTTCATCACCCACTTAACGACGGAGTTATTTATGTGCGTCCGACTCTCTAAAAACGAATTGGCTTTGAGCGAAGCGCTTACGGCACTTGGAATTCACAGAGCAGATTTCAACCGAGCGAGGATGCTCTTATACACCGGAGCACTCAATCAAAATGATTTTCCGCTCAGGGCTGGTCATCGTTTCGTCACACCCGAAAGTCTGCCAGCGCTGATCAAGGCCCTCCGCCACAATCGAATCTACTTTTCTGATGACGCCGCACGCGAACTGACCCAGCTCTTCTCGCAACCCTGATTAACTTGATCTGCGCCACCGTTGCGGCACAACGCTGCCAGTAGAACGAAGGAAATTCTCATGAAAAATTTACTACCGCATCACCTGGCCGATTTGCGAAAATCTGGTCTGACCGATGAAACCATCGCCGCTTGCGGTTTCTATAGCGAGTCCCGATACAGCGAGTTGGCGCGAATCGTCAACTGGTCACGCTGGCCGAAAAAAATGGGGCATGCGTTGATCATTCCATTTATCGGAATGGACGGCTCCAACGGTTATTACCGGCTGAAACCAGACAACCCGCGAGTTGGGAAAAATAACAAGCCTGCGAAATATGAAAGTCCGAAAGGTCAACCGAGCCGCGCGTTTTTCCCACCTGGCACGCGCGAGAAAATTCACGATGTGACCCTGCCACTTATTTTGACCGAGGGCGAAAAGAAATCCGCGAGAGCCGATCAGGAAGGCTTCTGTTGTATCGGTTTAACAGGTGTCTGGAACTGGAAAAACGGCGATTCCGAAACGCTGATCCCTGACCTGTTGGCAATCACCTGGCAGGACCGTGAAACATACATCGCGTTCGATTCAGACATAATTACAAACCAAATGGTGCATCTTGCCGAATCCCGTTTGGCGGCACAATTGAAAATTCACGGCGCAACGGTTCGATGTGTCCGACTGCCAGCCGGACCAAACGGCGAAAAGGTAGGCTTGGATGATTATCTGCTCGCACACTCCGCCGATGAACTGCGCGAGCTGATGACCGTAGCGATCGAGCCGCTGCCGGTGGAACCTGTTATTGGTGAGGCAGGCGATCTCGGCACCCGCGACCCGGCGGAACTGGCCGGTATGTTTTTGTCCGACATGCACACCGTCGATGGTTTATTCACGCTCGCCCGTTGGCGAGGTCAATTCTGGCGGTACACCGGCGCTCGTTGGGCAATTATTACCGATGAGGCTCTCCGCGCCGAACTGACCCGGTGGATCGAATCAAAAGTTTTTGGTGTGAAGCGCGATCTGCTCGGCAACACAGAGAATTTCATAATTGCGAAAACGATCATTGATGACCGCACTGAACAAAACACCTGGTTGACCAGCGACGGGCCGCGCAATTGCCTTGCTTTGCGAAACGGCATCCTTGATATCGACGCGCTGCTGAGCGGTCATAAAGAATTACTACCGCACTCGCCGAGTTGGTTTTCACCGACAGCACTTAATTATGAATTCAACCCACAAGCTGATTGCCCGAAATGGCTGGCGTTCCTCAACAAAAACCTTGAGGCCGACGCCGAGCGAATCGGTTTATTGCAGGAATGGTTCGGCTATTGCCTGCTGCCCGACACGAGCCAACAAAAATTTATCGTGTTCGAGGGCGACGGCGCGAACGGCAAGTCTGTTGCGTGTGCGGTGCTGACCGCTTTGCTCGGCGCGGAGAACGTGAGCCATGTCCCTTTGGAAGCGTTCACGCAGCGATTCGCGCTCAATCAAACCATTGGAAAATTAGCCAACGTCGCCAGCGAAATCGGCGAACTTGACAAGGTTGGCGAGGGGTTTTTGAAGCAGTTCACTAGCGGCGATCGCATGATGTTCGACAGAAAACACATCGCCCCGATCGAGGCACTTCCGACAGCAAGGCTGGTGTTGGCGACAAACAATAGACCACGATTTAGCGATCGAACAAGTGGACTGTGGCGGAGAATGATAGTGCTGCCCTGGCGAATCAGGATTGCCGAACATGAACGGATTACGGGCATGGATAAGTCTGCTTACTGGGCGGATGAACTTCCGGGCATCTTCGGATGGGCGATAGTTGGACTACATCGATTGCGGCAGCAGGGGCGGTTTACCGAGCCGGAGATATGCCGCGAGGCCCTGGCGGAATATCGAATCGAGTGCAATCCATGTGGCACGTTCTTATCCGAGCGATACGTTACTGGTGCAGGATACCAGAGCTGTGGAGAACTCTACGCGAATTATGCTGACTGGTCGCGATCTAATGGATACCACCCATTGGGTGAAATCGCATTTGGAAAAGAAGTAAGGCGTACATTCCCAGATGTCGAGCGGAAACAAATAGGGCCGGGAAAAACGTGGTGTTATACCGGATTAGTGGTGCGATGATTTGTTTCGTCACCACATTCACCACATTCACCATTCCGGCCAATTGCACGCGTGGAAAATGTGGAAATCAAAAATGAATAGTGATAGAGGGAGAAGAGAATAATGGGCGCAGTTAGGACACTCGGTGAATGTGGTGAATTCGGTGAGTCATTGACTGCTTTACTCCAGAAATTCGGACAACCGGCAAAGCCGCCGACACCACCGCTACCACCGACCCAACCGCCAGCGACGGAATCACCGGCGGTCACTGACTACGCCGACCGCGAATTCGACCGCTTCGAGGCAGTGGCGCTGCCCCGACCGGACGGCTTGGGCTGGTATGACCCTGATTTATGCCCGGCATGGCTACTCAAATGGAATGGGTAGGATGGATCGCGTTCCTATGCGTTCCTAACTTTGCTGGGTCGTGAGCACGCTGATTTCTTTCCGCATATAATGGATAGCACCTACCTTTGGATCGGCGGTCGGCAACCGTCAAAGCGGCTGCAATTAACCGTCTGATGATTTCAATTCAATGAAAGTGCCGTTTTTGGCCTCGAAAACAGGGCTTTCGTTGAAAACTTAGTAGGGTAACGGACCAAGCGGTCTACGTAGATCGGTGGATGAGTACGGATATTAGAACCTGATTGGGCTGTGAGTTGTTCATTTTTTACAGACCTTTTATCTCATTCATTCAAAAATATTTTTTGCCAAAGAAATGTTTATTGCCTAAGCTTGTGATTTGGCGATATATTGTTCGTGTTCTGTTAGGATTAGACCAGTGGCCATAAACAAGTCAACCATAGCAAAAGATGGTGGCCCTGAACTAGTTCTTGGTTTAATAGGTGCAGTTGGTACTGACCTTGATCAAGTTCGAAAAATACTCGAGGAAAGGTTACAAGTATTTGGTTATTCAGTTGATTACATACACATCACAAAAGACGTAATTCCCAGAATAGTGGATGTTAAATGGAAGAAAAGAGATGAATACGATCGTCTGGTAGCATTGATGAATGCTGGTGATAAAGCTCGAAAAAAGTTCAAGAACAATGCAATTTTGGCGATTGGTGCTGCTGCTGTAATACACTCCAAACGAAAAAAAGGTGGGCCAAATCAAGCACATGCTTACATTATCAGTTCATTGAAACACCCTGACGAAGTAGACAAGCTTAGAGCGGTCTATCCACAAGGCTTTTACTTAATTGGCGTCCATTCTGACGAAGATATCCGACGCAAGCGGTTACTGGAAGACAAGAGAATCACAGCCAGCGAGAGTATCGATCACTTGTTTTGCCGCGATCAAGACGGCCAGCTCGAATATGGACAGCGTGTTACCGATACGTTTCATTTAGCTGATTTCTTTGTTCGTTTTGACGGTGATGTGGAAAGCGTAAAATATAGTTTATGGCGAGTGTTAGACCTATTGTTTGGGAATCCACACTTAACACCAACTTTCGATGAGTTTGCAATGTATATGGCATTTTCAGCATCATTACATTCTGCCGATCTTTCACGCCAAGTTGGTGCTGTTATTTGCAAGAACGAGAGTATTTTGGCAACAGGAGCAAATGACGTTCCCAGAGCAGGTGGAGGTCAATATTGGAGCGACAACAAAACATGGGAACAAACACCTGATATCCACAATGATGGGAGAGATTTTGTCATCGGATGTGATCCAAATAAAATTGAACAACAAAGAATGATAAATGAGATTGTGGCAGAAGGCGTAAACCAAAAATTGAATCGCGAAAAGCTGCGTAAAGTTTTAGAGAAATGCCGAATCCGAGATTTGACAGAATTTGGCAGAGTTATGCACGCAGAGATGGACACATTACTTTCTTGTGCCCGCTCGGGGATTTCGATACAAAATTCGGAATTATATGTAACCACTTTTCCGTGCCACAATTGCGCTAAGCACATTGTGGCCGCTGGTGTTAAACGTGTTGTGTTTATTGAGCCTTATCCAAAGTCTAAAGCATTACAGTTACATAAAGACTCTATCCAATTAGGGTTTCACGTGGGCTCCACTCAGCAAAAGAATAACACCCTTGTGCAATTTGAGCCATTTGTGGGGGTTGGACCAAGACAATTTTTCGACTTGTTTTCAATGCGTCTCGGTTCTGGTTATCCCCTTATTCGAAAAGAACAAAACGGCAAGATCAAAGCTTGGAAACAAGAGGATGGCAAGCTTCGCCTGAGAATGTTGCCGATAACTTACTTAGATTTAGAACTTGAAGCGAGCAGCCAATTTTTAGATGTAATAAATTGAGAAAGGCGATGTCACATGAAAAAACGAACAGTAAATTACAAAGCAAAAAGTTCAACAAAAAAAGCGAAATCTTTATCAAAGAAAGAATTTATCATATGTTTACAGCGAGCCAGTTCCACCGTTCGAGCCTGGCCAAAGTGGAAACAATCGATTAGTAAAAATGAATTCTCATATGCTAGCCCAGAATAATTAAATTTATCTTCTATTCAACCCGGTTCTGCCGGGTTTTTTGTTGCGCCGAAAAATCAACCGCTTGATGGTTGATTTCTGACCATGCCGCCCAGTGGGGACTGGGCTAATTCAACTTTTCATTTTGAAATAACAAAAGGGGATCACAGATGCAACGGGGTGGAAGATCACCGCGCGGAATCTCCGCGATCGAAATCGTCGAACTCAAGATTAACAATGTATTGCAGGCAGCCTGGCGACTGGCGCGAAACGGTATCAAAGCGCCCGGTGAGTTCCGCCGGTTAAAAGACGAGGCGCGACAGCTCAGCCAGCAACGTGAAAGGATTCGCCATGCCTACCAACTCAACTGAGCCATCGACGATTGTGGTTGATTCACGCGAGTTGCTGAAAGCGGGCCGTACTTACGTCACCAGGGGGTAGGCGGGTTCAATCTCTGGGGCATTTCACGGAAAACCGTATTTGTCCGGACACGCAGAAATTCACGGGTTTAGTATGAATTTGTTAATTGTTAACAATTGTTAAGTATCTGGCAACTCATTTAAGGGGAATTCGGATGATTCGTTTGATCAAGAGGTTATTCCGGTGGTTGTTCCGCCGGCGACGCCGACCCTGGCGGATCGAGTTTTTCGACGGCGTACCCGCCCGGCCAGCCGGTGACCTTCCGGCCCAGCCATTTCAAAACTGGAAGAACCGCGGGGTGACCACGGCACGGATGAAGGCGGTTACCACCACCAAAGCAACACCGGCGGGCAAACCTGCGCAGCCGGACGACCCGGCACCGCCGGCGACGTTGCCCGAAGTCAATCTGCAGGGGAAACATCTAACCGTTACGCAAAAGGAGAAATTTTATGTCGAGTCTAACTCTCGATCCGATCACTCAGTTGATTCAGTTGGCTAAGGAAGAAGCATCGCGTCCAGCGCCGAAAATTCGCCAGCGGCCGATGATGCCGTTATTCGGAAACACGCTGATGATTCTGGAGCTGGAGAAAAGC
Organism: Phycisphaerae bacterium; assembly: GCA_022072405.1. Taxonomy (GTDB): domain Bacteria; phylum Planctomycetota; class Phycisphaerae; order UBA1845; family CAIVHJ01; genus JAJVHX01. Next base: position 9,865 of record JAJVHX010000019.1, read on the forward strand.
ATTGCCGACGCTGATCGTCAGCGGCGACTAAACGCCGCGATCCGCGTAGCGGGCACAAGCGAACAGAAATTAATGTTGATGCAAGAACAGGTTCAATCGGACCGCGCCAAAAGGAAACTTTCAATAAAGGGGAAATAACATGAAAACGAACGGGACCGCAGAAATTCAACACGCTGTCAGCGCGCGGAAGAAAACCAACTGGGACCGCTACCTGGCGGTCGTCACTAAACAAGCAACCGGAGGCAAGGTTACACCTGCGGAGGTTGCTTCGGCGATGGATGATGCGCGGGTCGATATTGCTCAATATCAAAATCATCTGGCGGTGCTGACGCGCCATCACGAGCTATCAGGTCGGGCCAGCGCCGCTGACGTGACGAAAGCCGAGCGTGCCGCGGTCGAAGCTGCTCAAGCCCTAGCCTTATTGCGGGCTAAGTCTGAACAGTCGTCCGCAAAATTCGGCAGAGACATTTTTGAGCAGCAAGGCGTGGCTCATTCGGCGCAGTTCGCCGCCGAGCGCGCTCGGTCTGAATTCCTGGAGGCACAGCGACTCGAAACCGCCAATCCGAAGCTGTTTAACCGCAGCGATGATCTAGACCGCATCACGCCGACTCACGGGGGAATGCCGTTCAGCGACGCGAGTTTATATGACCCGGATGCACCGTTCATCGAAGTCGGCTTTTCTCTTTATCACGATGAACAGGTTCGACGCGCCGAACTGCTGGCATACGAAAACCATCGGCGGTTCACTCTGTATGATGCAGCGCTGGACCGCTGGCGCGCTGGTGGTCGAAAGTATCGGCTGCACGACGGCGCCGAAGTCATCGAACCTTCAACGCCAGTGCCGATTTTTCGAAAAAGCACCTGGCTAGAATTGTTGTCTGCTGGCATCGACGAGTCGAAGCGATTGTCACTGAGTCACGAGCTGGTCAGACCCGCGATCGACCTGAGTTTGCCGGAATGGAAATATGTTGGACAGGGTGAGATTCAGGACGCGCTGTTGTAGCGCGGCGGTTTCCGTTGAGGGCGCGGCGGGTGAGTTGCTCGCCGTGCCCTACTTTCAAACTTCAGGAGGTTATCTGTGAAAAGAAATACCGATTCCTATGGCGAATTTCTGATAACTGAATCGTGCCGACTGCTGCGGGCTGCTGAGCTGCTTCTGACCGCTAAGCCGCAAAGTCAAAGAACAAATGCCGAATGGGATTTGATATGGAAGATTCGTAATCTGCTTAGCGACATGCGCTGGAGTGATAGTTGGCGGAAGATTATTGACGGCATTATCGATGCGACGAGGAGGACGAAGCGTGAAGCCGCTGACGTCAACCGCTAATGTGACCCAACGCGCGGCGGCTGCGGCGCGCCGTGCTTCCTTTCAAAGTTATTGGAGTTAAGATGTCAATGGGGAAACGAGAATCTGTCAGTATAATTGAAGCTGCCCGCATATCGGGGATAGGCAAGCGCACGCTGCGGCGATACATGAGAACCGGAATACTGAAGGGGTATATCTCATCCAATCAACGGGTATTCAAGCCTTCCTTGTTTTCAGTTTTTCATCATTTACTCGGTTACCCGGCAGAGGCTGCGCTGCAAGCTGTCGCTGCTTATCAAGATCGAGTTGGTGATAATGGTGGTAGGTTGTCTGTGCCCGGGAATGGCCGACCATCTTTGCCGCGTCAAAGTCGCCCACGATCCGCCGCAACCAATTCACGGCATAAGTGCGAAGGTCAACAAAACGAAGGTTCGGCATGCCCGCCGTCGTTGCGGCCCGCTTCCACCAATCGGACTTGTCGCCCTGATGAGACAAGCCCCGGAACAGCGGTTGTCCTGGCTGAGCACCGGCGACGCATGAGCGAAGCGGTGCAACGAGCGAGTCAACGATCACAGGGCAAACTTGCCGGTTAGTTTTTATTCGGGTGGTGTCGAACGTCTGATTACACAAGTCAACATCATCTACCGTTAATCCTTCAATCACCCCACGATCTAATCCAGTTGTTGCTGCGATCCATACCGCAATCTTCCGATCTTCCGTATCCAGTGCGTCGATAAGCCTGGCGAATTGTTCATCGGTGATGCGTGGCTTTTTTCTGACTATGGTATTGCTCGGTTTGCTGGTGGCGACTTTAATAGGGTTCATGGTGTGATAATTATTCTCGACGCACCAGTTGAAAAATCGGCTGAGGTGACGGCAATCCTTAGCGGCAGTGGCTTCACTGGCCGACGCCATGCGGTTGCTGATAAATCGATCTATCTCTGCCCGACCGATGGAACATACCTCGACATTGCCTAAATGCTCTACGAGCTGGGTTATGGAGTTGCTATACTGACGGGCGGTCTCAGGGCGGCGAGCAGACAGGCCGACGATAAATTCATCGGACACCCTGGATACTAATTCCGGGATAACCTCATCCAGCATTTTAAGATCAGACTTGGCGTTCTGCCGTTTAACGTATTCCTTGGCGTGCTGAAGGGAGTCAAAACAGTGAGAGTGCAGTATCCTACGGCCATTAGCATCGTATTCATGCCAATTGACATAGTATCCGGGCAGGTACTTTCCACGACCCATTCGCTTGCCGGGTTTTCTGGACCGCTGCCCGACCAGCCAGCATCGGCGCTTTCTGCTCATATCGTGATCCCTTATAATGCCCGGCGGTGTTATTATGGAATTAACGCAAGTAAAAATAAAGTGAAATACTTATAGCATACGCAGTTTTTATGATAACCATAAGTCTATGCGGCACAAGGTCGGGCGAGTGGCGAAATGGCAGACGCTGGGGACTTAAAATCCCCTGTCCGAAAGGACGTGCGGGTTCAATTCCCGCCTCGCCCAATACACACGAGACCCGTTTGCAGCAACGGTGAAAGGATGGTTATGCTGATTTCCCTGATATTAGTTTTCGGCCTGTATAGTCCGTGGGGGCAGCATGCGACGGATGAACGGCAACCAGCCCTGGAAAAATCCGAAGCCCGTAAAATCATTCGTGAAGCCGAGAAGCAGGTCGCGCAGCTCGCCAGAAGTCGTCCCAACAAAACCAACGTCGAGTATGACGAGACCGAGGAAAAGGAAACAATAAACGAATATGATCTTAAGAGCGGCAAGCAAATCACGCGCGAAATTGTCCATATCATTCGCACTCCGAAAAAACGCAAATGGACACCGGCGTACACTCTCTATGAGGGGCATCCGCTGCAGAAACGCACTGCAATTATGGACATGGCATTCAAGTTTTCCCAAACCGCCAGTGATTTAGTAAAAGCAGGATATCTGCATGCGCCGACGGCATCTTCCGGACCCTCTACTGATCAAACCTCGGATAACCAGCTCTATCTGGTGAGCGAAGTGGATGCTGGGCTGGAAAACCAGTGGAAGCTGAAGGACGTTTATCCTGAACTGCAGGAGCAAATCGAGCAGTGGCGAGTTGAGGTTAAAAAATTCGGTGAGCAGATTAATGATTACCGGGATGAGATCAAATCCGCTCGAAAAAAAGCTGCTGCGGGCTGGCAGGCTCGTATCGAACAACTGGAAAAGACCATCAAACAGACTGAGGAGCGTCGCACGACGACTAACAATCGAATTAAGCGAATGGAATCAGATTTCAAGAATGAGCTTGCTGAAGTCAAACACAAGATTGTCCTGAAGCTGCCGGACGGCTATGCCCCGCCCGGTAAAATGCCCAAACGCTTTGAGGCGGTATTTCATGTCCGCGAAGTGCGCTGGGATGAAAATGCCCCGCTGCCCTATTTCGTCATCTACGCCGATCTGGTCAAATCCGAGGACCTGGGACTAAGTGCCGCCGGCATCATCCCGGATCAGGAGCGCAATGCTCACTAATTCCAACATTCAGACGCGACACCGACAGCCTCACGGTGAGCAAATCGCCGGCGGGCTGATTTGCAAATCAATCGGCACAGAAGTTTCCCATGTCGGCTGGGCCAGGTAATCATCCTGCATGGTGAATTCATACATGGGGATGGGCAAGGCGATGATCGGCCTATATCCCAGCGCAGCGCAGCGACGAATATCCTGATAAACATGCTGCTCCGTCGGCATACCGAAAGCAGCGACAAAATTACCACCATAAGTAAAATAGGCGAAAGTCTCGTGACCCGGCAATAAGAAATCGGCATAGACGAAGGGTTCGTGTATCGCCAGAAGATCTTCCGAACGATCCAGCGGGGCATAATTCGCGGCATAGAAAAAGGTCGGTGCCAGGCGATGCAGCACATCTGCTCCACGCGGTTCACTGATAAAGGTCACCTCCGGGTGTCGGGTCTGCATGGATAGCAGCCATGGATAAAGCTTCCAGATTGGGCAAAAAGCGTGATTATAAGTATCCAGACCAATCATCGTAGCCCCTGCCGCCACAGCCCCATCCAGCTCCGCAAACGCGCGGGCTGCGAGGTCGGGGTTATCAGGATCGAGCGAGAAAACCTGGTCGTCGCGTGGATTCCAAGCCGTGTGTACCGATGCCGAATACCCCCACCATAAACCGAATTGCTTGGTCTCTTCGACTATCGGCAGGCCTAAATCCGTATTGTATGCCGTCAGCAGATTGGCCCGTACCTGAATATCCGGGTCTTCACTCCAGCGGGAGGTGATCTTGAAGGGCATATTGTAGATGCTTTGATTGTATTGGCCGGAGCATTTCCAGAGCAACACCGCAGGCCAACCATCCAGTTGATTCCGCAGATAATTAGCCCAGGGCCCCCAGCCAAAACGGTCCGGACGCAGGGACGAACCGTAGGTAAATCCATAGGGATTGTCGGCGGAAATGGAACTCATCGTCGCGGCGGTTTCTACGCGTGTCGGCCAGCCCTGACGACAATAAGCCACCTCGCCGTAAGTAGCGCGGAAGAAATCCCGATACGGCACCAGCGTACGAACCCATTCATCCGGCTTGTTGGTGACTCTCACCGAAACCACGTAAGTCCGTGTTTCGCCCGGAGGAACCATCGGCGTGCCATATTGCAGCCGATCCCACTGTCCCTCCCACCCGAAATTCTGCAGAGCAAACTGGATTTCCCATCCTTTATGAACATCAGACCCGCAATCACCCACCTCGGCTGTGCCCACGTGGCGGGGGTACATCGACAGTCGCACATCATGCTGATATTCGATCATTGGATATTGCAGGCTAATCCCCACCGCGTAACGCTCATCGGTGAGCACCCAGACGGGTGAATACCAGAAAACCGGATAATTTCGAGATTGCAGGTAATAATGGTCGAAGACACTTTGCACATCCGAACCGACGTAAGTAAAATCTTTCCAGTGAATGGTCCGCCCCAATGCCAGCCCGGAAACGGCAATTGCGCCCATTGATTTGGGACTTGCACTGCTGTTGGTGAAGGTGTAAGTCAGATCATAGCCCGTCGGCACCGCCTGCATGGTAATGACCGGCTCTATTACCTGATCACCCAGACCCCCGTCAGTGTGCACATACAATTTCCGGCCTACCATCCACGATTCAACGGGACAATAATCCGGATCCATGAGCGGGATGCCGGTGAGATCATCCACCATGCGAATGGTGTTATCTTCAAACGTCGTGGTTACTGAAAATGAACCCGCCGGAGACTGGCAGTCGGGCCATTCCGGCTGCTCGCACCCGCAGAATCCGGGAGCTGATTTATAGGGATCAGTCGGGCAATCATCTTCACAGTCATTGATAAAATCGCCGTCCGTATCAATCGGATCACATTCGATCGGCGGTGGGTCTGCTGGAGGAGGGACGATCCCCGGAGGCGAAAATCCACCCGAATCACCACCCCCGCCACCACCCGGAGGAACGGCTGGCAATTCCGGCACAAGGGGAGTTTCAATATCACCTTGAGGATCGGTAATTTCGGATGACTCAAATTCTTCGCTGTCTGCAGGTGGTTCGGTGATTGAAGAACCTGAGCCATCACCAGTTACCGGCTGCACCTGGATCATGATCCGATCGCTGGCGGACTGTTGCTGGTAGCTGATGGCCAATTCAAGTTCGATTGACTTCGGTTGAGTCACATGCGGTGCAACAAAACTGAGTTCGCCGGTAAGCGCTCCAATCAGATTAATCTTGGGTTTTCCACCAGTCTGCCGCCATCGATAGTCCAGCAAATTATTATCAACTGACGAGGTGACTTCGCCAGCCAATACTACCAGTTCTCCTGAGTGAACCGTAATCGAGTCGCTAAGACGTACGGCTAATACGATTGCTTCTTCTGTTGATGGGCTGGCGATGCTGGCCGGTGGAATGGCTTCGTCATCGGCACCCGACAATGGATCGGCTGGTAAATCGATATTCTGATTGGTCGTTCCCGCTGCCGGAGTCGATGGCCCTGTAACGTTGGAATTCAAAGGCACATCGGCTGCGCAGCCTGTCAGCAGCCTCAATCCGCATAGCAGAATAATGGAGACAATCCCAGCCTGATTTTTTTTTCGAATCGACCACCCCGTCATTGGATACACCCCGTTTCATGTCCGTATTCAACAGTGTATCTGTAGATGTGATTATTTTTCAACATAGTATTCAGGGAAAAATAGGGCAATTAGAAAAACCGGTGAAATACATGATCTGATAATAATCTGATCGCAGGAAACCGTTGAAATCGCTGGTCCGATTTATTTACAAAGTGCGCGAAATGCTTTTTTGCCTTGCACCCGATAACTGATATACCGAATCAGCCTGGCGGGTTCGGCGATGGCAAGAGGCGTTGCTGCCATCGGTCCAGCCGGTCAAACAGCAGGCGGCAGATTAAAGAACCCAACAAGCCACCGGCAGCAGCATCGCTGATATAGTGCATACCAGGTAGAACCCGAGCGATGAAAACCAATATTGCGGGCACATAGCACAATGTGCTCCAACGCGGAAATATACGCGCAAGGGCCATGGACAGCGCAAAAGCCGTCGCGACTTCGTTAGACGGAAAGCCATAGCCTGAGTCTGTCACACCATTCACCCAGCGGGCGAAGGGTGTGTCGAAGGCGAGATGCGAGTCAGCCTGATTCGGGCGCATCCGACTGAAGCCATTCTGGGCAATGCTGGCTGTTGCGGCAGCACACACGACCACCAGCAGCCCCGCATTAGCTAGTCGAAATCCGCGCGGGTGAATCATCAACACCAGAAAATAGGCCAAGAGACCTCCAAACCATTTGGCCCAATAACGACATATTTCCCAAAACAGCCTGGTTCGCTGATAAAAATCGGGATGCGAATAGGGCGATCGCGTCGAAGTCGTACGATCTGTTGTATTGATATGCAGGGATATCTGCTCATAAAACCTGCGATCAATCCCCATAAATCCGACAAAAAGAAGTAACACCCCGAGTATCCAGCCCCAGTAGCGTCGCAGGAAGTGACGCGCGGCGACTGATGGTTCCTGGTTAACCACTTCGGTCGTCACATCAACCATGCCGACAGTTTCAGAGGATTCTGTCACCCAACAATTCATCCTAATACAACTGACGATCTGAAGATTTTACACGAAATCCCTGGAAATGGTCACTGTAGGCGATCGGCCAGGTCTGGAGGAGCTGCCCCTGCACGCGATGTTCGACCTGTCGAATGACCCACAAACCGGGCAGTGGCGGGGGCGGCTCACCAACCTGATGCAATTCAGGCCGAATGGCACCGATATAAATAACCGGTCGGCCGATGAATTTCTCCGGCTGATCGAGGGGATTTGTCCAGAGGTCATACTGACTTTTCCTTCGGCCCATTGCTGATTGAGCACAGTAGACTGTCGGCTGGCCTGGACAATAAAAGGCTATGGCGCTCGCCACCTGATAATGATCGGTCAGGATGAAGGGATCACGGCCGGCACGATGTTCAGCCTCCAGAACCTCACCCACTTCGCGTCCCAATTGTGACCAGCCACGTAAGCGCACCGCCGGGTCAACCTTGGCCATCGGGGTTAAATCCCATGGCGTCGGCTGACCAGCCAGATATTTAAGCACCGGGAAGAACCAGCTGCTGTGATGCAGGAAGGTGACCATGAATATACCCAATACGACTCCGCCAATGGCAAAACGTCTGGCTCGCTGCCGATGTGTGCTCCACCACTCACTCAACAAATCAGCCAGGATGATAACACCGGGTATCAACGACACGACCGGCCAATTGACCTGCACTTTGGTGATCGGACTGAAGATCAGAAAAACCAGCCAGGGTATCAGCATATTAATGAATAAAAAATCCTTGCCCGGATCACGCGGCGAGAGAGGCAACGAAGAGTTGCGCCAGGATCGCAGCCAGTTCCAGGCGGCCCACCACATCAACAGAAACCAGATCGGATTCGCAACCCCCACCTGTCCGCCCACATAGACCAGCACACCAGCGACATCCACCGAAACGCCGGTACTCACCCCGGCCTGGCCGGCGACATGACGAAAGCTGACCCATTGATGCTGACTGTTCCAATAAAGAATCGGCCCCAGGCCGACCACCAGGGCTAAGAGTACCGCCAGGTAGGGCGCGGGTCGTTTCAACCATATTCGCCAAACCGGCTGTAACAGGATACATAATCCCACCGAAACAAAAATCAGCACCATGGTGTACTTAGCCAGGATGCCCAGGGCGATCAGCAACGCCCCCAGCAGCCACCACCAGCGCCCACTCTGCAAGGCACGATAAAACACCACCAGCGCCCAGCACCACAAGCAGACAAACGGCGAGTCAATAGTCATTAATCCCGAGCCGATGGCGAGGATCGGTACGGTCATGGTCAACAACACTGTGAATAATGCGCGGCGTGCGGAACGCAATACCTGGCTGGCCAGTGTAAAAATTCCCAGCCCGGTCAGTGTTCCCAGAACCATCGCCGGCAGCCGCACCGCCAGCAGATCATTGCCCATCACCGTCTGCGACCAGTGACCGAATAGAAATCGTCCGGCGGCGATGATATACGCTACCAGCGGCCCCTTGCTGTAATAACTCCACTGCAATGGCCGGCGCGCCCATTCCCAGTAATGAGCCTCATCACCGGACAGATCGAGGCTGTGGTCATAGCGGATGAGCAGATAATGATAAAACGCCCCCGCCAGCAGCAATAAAATGGCCAGCAGTGAATAATAAGCATTAGTACGCTGGGTTGCAGATGGTGAGCCAGTCTTATCCACCATGGCTATTCCGCCGGCGCTGAGGTAGTAGTAACAGGCTGACTGGCTGGTGAGCTACTGGGCGCCGAGGAGGTAGTAGATGCCCGTTGAACCTGCACACGGGTGGCGATCAGCTTTGGTCCCATATGAATATTGCCCTCAACCTGTGCGACATCTCCCACCCGCAAATCGCTGAATTCGGCAGGTTGATTATCGATCAGGATAACGCAATCAGGAGCGGCTTCACCACTGAGTATTTGACGAGTGCCGTTTTTGGGATGGGTAAATTCCAGGGTGGCTTGGCGCAGTGTGATATCAATTGCTTTGATGGTGCCCGTGACCTTGCCCGCACGGACCATCTGCTGCTGAACATACCAGACCGCCAGGCCCAGAACGATCACCAGCCCAACAAAACCCGCCACCAGTTTGAAACGACGCGAGGGTTCCATCTGCTTATCTCACTGCTGTGACAGCAGCCAGACCTCCCTGTTATAGTCATCGAACAACAAACTTTGCAGAGAATAGTCTCTCAATGCAGATCGTGCCAGCCAACCGCTAGAAAAAGGTGGATCACGGCGTGGAATTGGCACCGGCGAGGGCCAGTCGATGGCGATGCCACTCGCTGCGCAGAGAGCTGAATCCGACATACAGGTAGCCGGCGGCGAACAGAAACAGGAAGGGAGCACCAAACCAACCGCCCGGCCCCATCAAACTCAAAACCAGGCACATGATCATATAGAAGCCCATGAACAGCTCAATCCAGGGCTGCCAGTGAAAATCGCTCTTGATGCGATAAATCTGGTCCTTCCGCTGCAAACCACGTTGCTGTTCGGTGGCTCCATATTTTGGGGTGCGGACAAATTCGCCGACCTGTCCAAAAAAGCCCTGCAGCATGGCCCGGGAGTTGTTAATGGCGATGCCGATCCCCAGACTCATAATCGCGGGAATATACTTGATGCTGTCCCACCAGCCGCGCCGCAACTCCCGCTGACTGGCGATGTAGAAAGTGCTGGCTGAGAACGTCGCCAGCCCCAGCAGCATTAGATCCACGACATAGCGTTGCCACGACTGCTCCGGGAAAATATGCAGTTTCAGATAAATGGCCGGAAACAGCAGCAGGCTCAGCAGGGTGACAAACAGATAAACGACGTTACTGGTCAGATGAAAGAAGGCTTCCACTTTGACCGGCCAGGGACAATTGCTCGCCAATACAGTAGGCAGCAATTTTTTACAGGTCTGGGCACCGCCTTTGGTCCAGCGATGCTGTTGCGCCTTGAACGCCAGCATTTCCGGCGGCAATTCCGCCGGCACCCGGGTGGAATCCAGAAAGATAAAGCGCCAGCCACGCAACTGAGCCCGGTAGGAAAGATCGAGATCCTCGGTCAACGTATCATGCTGCCAGCCGCCTGCATCCGCGATGGCTGACTTCCGCCAGATCCCTGCCGTGCCGTTAAAATTAATGAACCGGCCGGAGCGATTTCGCGCCCCATGCTCCATGACGAAATGACCATCCAGCAGAACTGCCTGGGCCTGGGTCAACACCGACTGGTCACGATTGACGTGATCCCAGCGGGTCTGAAGCATGGCTACCTGCGCATCAGTGAAATGGTGAACCGTATCCAGCAACACATCACGAGGCGGGATAAAATCTGCGTCAAAGATGCAGAGAAACTCACCTTTCGCTACTGCTAAGCCTTCCTGCAAAGCTCCCGCCTTGAAGCCCACACGATTGGTCCGGTGCAGCAGGACGATATCATGGCCCTCGGCCCGCATCCGTTCAACCGTCTCTCGGGCAATCTCGGTGGTATCATCGGTGGAGTCGTCCAATACCTGAATTTCCAGTCGATCGCTCGGATATTCCACCGCACAGGCCTGTTCGATCACACGCTTGGCGACATAACGCTCGTTGAACATGGGTAGTTGAATCGTGATCTTCGGCAGTTCACGGAAACAACTGGTCAGCGTGGGGCTGAGGTGCTTGTGCTTGTAGTATAAATAAACCAGTACATAGCGATGAAAACCGTATATGCAGACCACCAGCAGGACCAGCAGGTATAAGGCCAGAAGGAAATATTGCAGATACTGCCAAATGTCTGTAAGCATGGGCGATGTCCACAAGAGCTGCTCAGGCGTGATTCATGAGCACCCGATGCAGTCGCTCCTGAAGGGCTTCGGCCTGACCGTCAGGATATTCTCCAGCCAGCCAGCGATACCCCAAATCATCATCCTCGCGCCGTGGGATGATGTGGAAGTGCACATGGGCGACTTCCTGGCCAGCGACCGTGCCGTTATTTAACAGAATATTATAACCCCCCGAGTCCGTTACGTCTCGAACTGTTTTCGCCAGACGAGGTAATTCCTTTAATAATTCCACGGCGGCATGATCGGTAATTTCATCAAGGGACCCATAATGTTGCTTCGGAATCCACAACGTATGGCCCGCCGCCAGCGGACGGATATCAAGAAATGCCAGGCCGACCTGATTTGAATAGATTACGTGAGCTGGAATATCACCGGCAGCGATACGACAAAATATACAATTATTCACGGGCGACCCCTCAGTAAACTATCAATTACACATTGCCCGCAGATAACTGTCCTGTAAGATCAAAGTCAGAACTTTACAAAATCCCCAGCATCCGGCCCGGTTTCAAGTGCTGTCAGGGGTTGCAGAATTTTCGGATTCAGTCGTAGCCGTTACGGGTTTGGATTTCTTGATTCCCTTCAACACGGCTGCATAACGCAAATCAGCTTTTTTCCGCCGCTGGCTGCGACCCTTCTTGGGAACATTGGTTGGAACTTCTTCTGTTCCCACCAGCTGAAGGATAGCCTGTTCCCCCTGATCACCGACCCGTCGCTTGGAAAGACGGATGATCCGGGTATAGCCGCCGGTACGATTCTGATAGCGCTCCGCCCAATCATTGATCAGGCGGTGGCTGATCATCCGGCCGGTAAATGTCAACGTCCCTTTACCGGCACCGGTGCGATGATAACGCCCGGTTCGCGCCTGTCGGACGGTCTGCCGTTCGGAATCGGAAAGCCCCAGATATTCGGTCATATTCTCAGCGGGGATGAATTGTCGCTCACTGAGCAGATGGTGAATGCGTCGCCGGGCCGACAACTGCCGTACCTTGTCTTCATCAAAACGGGCCTGCTTGGCCAGCGTGATCAGTCGTTCGACAAAACGCCGAACCGCTTTCACCTTGGTAACAGTCGAGGTAATCTGGCCATGCTCGAACAGACTCTGAGCCAGATTCCGCCGCAAAGCCCGGCGATGATCACGGGTTCGTCCCAGTTGATAATGGGCAATTCGATGTCTCATTTCCGCACCTGCTGTTAGTTAGTATCCGTTTCCGGAGGATGGAAAAACGCCCCACCACTGGGCGGTGCAAAGGGCACCGGCGGCAGCACGCTGTGTAACACACTGGCAGAAGTCGTGCTGAGTGGTTCGATCTCCGGCTCGTCATCATCATCCGGTTCCTGAAGGTTCATGCCCAGGGTCAGCCCCAGTTCGTTCAGCTTACGCTTGACTTCACGCAACGACGTTTTACCAAAGCTGCGGACCATCAACAGGTCGCTTTCCGTGCATTGCACCAGATCGCGAACCATACGGATCCGTGCCGATTCCAGACAGTTGCTGGCCCGGACCGACAATTCCAGTTCGGCGATATTCATATCCAGCTTCTTCTGCAATTCGGTATCCAGAGGATTGGCCACCGGCGTGCGTGAAGGCAACGCGGACATGATCTGCTCTTCGCCGATATCGTTATACAAAACAAATGGATTGAGATGGCGGCGCAGAATCTTGGCGGCTTCGACCAAAGCATCTTCCGGTTGCACCGTGCCGTTGGTCCAGACTTCCAGTATCAACCGGTCATAATTGGTTCGCTGGCCGACGCGTGTCTCTTCGGTCTTATAGCGCACACGGGTCACCGGTGAAAAAGATGAATCCACCGGAAAGACGCCGATTTCCGATTCAGGCGGCAGATTTTCTTCAGCCGGGCGCCAACCGCGCCCCTTCTCCACCACCATGTCGATATTAAATTCCACGTCCGCGGTTAAAGTAGCCAGATGCTGGTCCAGATTAATGATCTGGATATTGGCATCCGCCTGAATATCACGAGCAGTAATGGTTCCCTTGGAGGTGCGCGTGATTCGCATAGTGCGCGGATCATCACCGGTCAGGTTGATCGCCAGGCTCTTGATGTTCAGCACGATATCGGTCACATCTTCCAGCACGCCGGGCAACGAGGTGAACTCGTGGGCCGCGCCTTTAATTTTCACCCGGGAGACGGCCGCTCCTTCCAGACTGGAAAGCAGAATACGCCGCAGACTGTTGCCGATGGTGATACCGAAACCACGTTCAAATGGCTCAATCACGAATCGACCATAGAAATCGGTGCTGGCGCGTTCATCACGCACCACCTGGCTGGGCAGTTCTAACCCTCTCCAGCGAATTCGCATATCAGCTCTCCTCGATAAAACTCATCTATAACTATTAACCAGCCGCTAATTAGCGCTGTTCGAATAAATACGGAGCAGCCCTTCGGCTCGCCTACTAAACACCTTAGACCCGTCGGCGTTTCTTGGGTCGGCAACCATTAAAGGGCAAGGGAGTGACATCCTCGATGGATTGAATCCTCATACCGGCAGCCTGCAGAGCAGTAATCGCGGATTCTCGTCCGCTGCCAGGTCCTTTGACAACCACTTCCAATTCGACCACGCCATATTTTCTCGCTGCATTGGCTGCCGCCTCCGCCGCGCGCTGGGCGGCAAAGGGCGTACTCTTTCGTGTGCCCTTGAATCCGACCGTACCGGCACTCGCCCAGCACAACGTCTCACCGTTCGGATCGGTAATCGTCACCATCGTATTATTAAACGTCGCCTTGATGTGGGCGATGGCCCGGGGCAGACTGCGACGGACCTTTTTTTTACCGGTTGCTTTAGCCACGATGCATCTCCTTCACGCCCTTCTTGCCGGCGACCGTCTTTTTGGGTCCTTTGCGGGTCCGCGCATTGGTTCGCGTCCGCTGGCCGCGAGCCGGCAAACCCCGCCGATGACGATTACCACGATAACTGCCGATATCCCGCAACCGCGCTATATTCTGTTGAATCTGACGGCGCAGCTGACCTTCGACTACATATTCCTTTTCAATGATCGCCGCTATGCGGGCAACATCCGCTTCCGACAGATCCTTGGATCGGACGTCGCCTTCGATGCCAGCTTCCTTCAGCACCAGTTCGGCGCGATGCAGCCCAATGCCATAAATGTAACCGAGCGCAATTCGCACCGGCTTCTCATTCGGTAAATCCACACCTGCAATACGAGGCATAACTCATCCTTTGTGCTTACTCAGTAACCCGCTCGTTCTCAGCCCTGACGCTGCTTATGTCGAGGATTGGTACAGATGATCCGTACCACCCCTTTGCGGCGGACAATTTTGCAATTACTGCAGATTCGCTTGACACTGCTGCGTACTTTCATCGGTATCGCGACCTCCCTTATGTGCCGCCGGTCAAAACCGCGGCCCCCTGTTCCGTCACCGCCACCGTATGTTCAAAATGGGCTGACCAACGGCGATCGCGAGTCACGACGGTCCAGAAATCCAGATCCTTATACTCCACATCACAGGTGCCCATGTTGACCATCGGTTCGATGGCCAGCACCAATCCGGGACGCAATTCAAAATCACTGCGGGCCTGAAAGCGGTCATAATAATTGGGCACTTTCGGATCTTCGTGCATTTCCTGTCCGATACCATGACCTACAAATTCCCGCACCACCGTAAACCCGTGCCGCTCGACATACTCCTGCATCTGGCGAGCAATCTCGCTCCAGCGGCGACCGGGCCTAATCTCGGCAATCGCCAGTTCCAGTGTCTCCTGCGTCACCTGCAGAAGCTTCTGATTCGGTTCTGTAATCGGACCGATCGGCAGAGTCACCGCCGAATCACCGCAATAACCGTTCAGTTTCACACCGCAATCAACGCTGAGCACATCTCCCGACAGCAAGACCCGATCACCGGGTACGCCGTGCACCACTTCTTCATTCACGCTGGTGCACAATGCTGCAGGAAACGGAAACCGGGCTCGCGGTGCCTCGACGCCCTTGAACAGCGCCACACCGCCCGCCTCAGCAATCAAACGCTCGGCTTCGTCATTCAACTGGGCCGTGGTCATACCTGGACGGGCTGCTGCCCGTACCTGTTCCAGAACCTGGTGAACCACCCGCCCAGCGGCGCGCATCACTTCGATTTCGCGCGAGCTTTTTAGTATGATGCCACGTTTCATCGCCGGCTCAACCCAGGGATTACGTACGGGCACCTCGAATGGGAGTGTCCCCGCCTAAAAAGCCCTCATAATTCCGCATAATCAGGTTGGCTTCGATTCGGTTCACAATATCGAGGGCCACACTGACCACGATCAATAAACCCGTACCACCCAGAAACTGAGTGACCATAAAATCAATATTCAACCAGGCGCCGATGATGGTCGGAATGATAGCAATCAGCGCCAAAAATCCCGCACCGACGTATGTAATTCGTACCATCACTTTTTCAAGATAATCCGCTGTCCGTTTACCCGGCCGTAACCCGGGTATGAAACTGCCGTTCTCGCGCAGATTGTTGGCCATTTCCTTCGGCTGGAACATGACCGAGGTCCAGAAATAAGCAAAGAGATAAACCATCAGGATATAAGTCAATACCCAGATATAGCTGCCATGTCTGAAGGATTGCCCCAGAGAGCCAAAGAAACCGAGATTCCAGTTGCGATATACCCAGTCAAAAACGAAACTGGGCAGAATCAACAGCGAGCTGGCAAAGATGATCGGCATCACGCCGCCGTGATTGATTCGCAGCGGCAGATATTGGCGCTGTCCGCCATAGACCCGCCGGCCACGCATATGTTTGGCTTGCTGAATGGGAATACGGCGTTGACCCTGGGTAATCAGGATAGAGCCCGCCACCACGCCGACAAAAGCCACCACCAGAAACAGCAGTTTTTCCGGTCCGTAAGAACCCACTGCAGCCTCACCACCCACTTTGAGCGAAGCTCGATCAATCACGCTCCAGATGGCCAGCGGCATACGGGCTAGAATACCAGCCATGATGATCAGGCTGATGCCGTTACCCAGACCATATTCATCAATCTGCTCACCCAACCACATCAGAAATATCGTACCACTGACCAGCGTGGTAATGGTCATCAGCCAGTAAACGAAGCTGGTGGTCATGTCCGCATAAACAAAATCCTGGCCGCTGATATAACGAATCCAGAACATCGCCTGAATGATACAAACCGGTACTGTCAGATAACGAGTCCATTCATTGATTTTCCGCTGCCCGGTTGCCCCTTCCTTCTTAATTTTTTCCAGCGCGGGGACCACGGAAGATAACAGTTGCAGAATAATCGAGGCGGATATATAGGGCATGATGCCCAGACCGAAAATGGTGCTCTGATGCAGATTACCGCCGGTAAAAATCGCAAAATATTCAAAGGCCTGACCAAGCGCATCACCGCCGCCGCGCGCTTCACGCAGTGAAGCGGCCATCTTATCCTGGTTCACGCCCGGCAACGGCACCGCGTAGCCGATACGATAAATTGCCAGCATCAACAAAGTAAACAACACTTTGTTGCGCAGCTCGGAAACCTTAAAGATATTCAAAAAAGTCTTTAGCACATCAATATTCCTGCGCCAGATCCGCTTCGATCATCCCTGAGCAGCATCCGCAGCAGCAGGCCGAATCAACTCTTTGGTGGTTCCACCCGCCGCCGTGATTTTGTCACGAGCACTCTTGCTGAATTTATCCGCTTCAACTGTCAGCTTCTTGGTCAGCTCGCCATCACCTAATATCTTTACCAGCCCACGATGAGTCCCGATCAGCCCGGCATCAGCCAGGACATTCTTGGTCACCAGTGAACCCGCTTCAAAACTCGCCTCCAGCACCGCCACGTTCACCACCTGGTAAACGGTCTCAAAGCGGGCGTTGCTGAAACCCCGCTTGGGAATCCGCCGGAACAGAGGCATCTGGCCACCCTCACGCAACAACCGGCAGCCGCTGCCCGCTCGGGCGCCCATACCCTTTGTGCCGCGCGTCGAAGTCTTGCCATGACCGGAGCCGCGACCACGACCCAGCCGCTTGACCCCTTTGTCCGGACCCGCCAATTTGGTGATCTGTGCAAGTTGCATCACTGTCATCCGATTAGTCGGAGATCGTCACGCCGCGAAGGCGTTCGACCTCTTCTTTGCTGATCAAATTCCGCAAACCTTCAAAGGTGGCTCGTACCAGATTTTTCGGGCTGGACGAGCCGTAGCTCTTGGTCAGAACATCCCGAACACCGGCCAGTTCCAGCACGGCACGCACGCTGGCCCCGGCGATCACACCCGTACCTTCCGAGGCCGGTATAAGTGCGACCTTGCTGGCGCCGAACCGCCCGATGGTTTGATGGGGCAACGAAGTGCCTTTTAATTTGACGTTAATCAAATTGCGATGGGCCAGTTTGATCGCCTTTTCGACAGCTGAGGGGACTTCGTTGGCTTTGCCATAACCGATCCCCACCTGGCCGTTGCGATTGCCCACCACCACCAGCGCGGCAAAGCTGAACCGCTGCCCGCCCTTGACCACCGTGGCACAACGATAAATGCGCACGACACTGTCTTCGAAGACCCGATCCGGGCCCGAGGGAGTTTGTTGTTGTACTGGAGCTTCGGTCGTCATGCTGAACCTCAGTTAGAATTTCAACCCTGCTTCCCGGGCGGCATCGGCGAGCGCCTTGACCCGGCCATGAAATTTATAGCCGTTGCGATCGAACACCACCGTCTGGATACCCTTTTCCACGGCCCGCTTGGCGATGATCTGGCCGATCCTGCCGGCGGCGTTTTTATTTCCGCCATAGTTGACCTCGCCACGCTGGTCCTTATCCCGGGTGCTGGCAGAACAGAGCGTCACGCCGGTTGCATCATCAATCAACTGCACATAAATATTCTGGTGGCTGCGAAATACCGACATGCGCGGCTTGTCCGCGGTTCCCACCACGCGATGACGAATATGATGCTTGCGTCGTTGGCGCCGGATCTGTTTGAGTACCTGAATCTGCATGGCTCTATATCCTTACGTCGATCAACTGCCGCTGCTGGCCAAGGCCTTACCCTGCTTGCGAATCACATGTTCACCTTCATATCGCACACCCTTGCCTTTGTAGGGTTCGGTTTTTCGCAAGGAGCGGATTTCAGCAGCAAACTCACCCACCAGCTGTTTATCACAGCCGGAAATCAAAAGTTTGGCCGGTTCCGATTCACCACGTGCGGCTTTGGCTTCCACCACGACTTCCACACCGGCAGGAATCGGAATCGTAAATTGCGGACCCTTGTTGACGCTGCGACCCATGAAACCGATATTCATCTGCAGTTCCCGGCCTTTCAGGTCGCAACTGTAACCGGTTCCGTAAATCATCAAACGTTTCGAGTACCCCTTCTCCACTCCGATGACCATGTTGTTGATGATGGCTCGGGTCATACCATGAAGTTCACGGCTTTGCCGGCTGTCATCCGCCCGTTCAATCACCACCTGGTTATTGGCACAGTTCACGGTGATGGTGGCGGGGGCAGTCCAGGAGAGTTTGCCCTTGGGCCCCTGCACCTGTACCTGACCGGCTTTGGCTTCCACCTTCACGCCGGCAGGCAGGGTAATTGGTTTTTTCCCGATGCGTGACATCTGACGCTTACTCCCAGGGTCAGGCGAATGGTCCTGACCGCTTGCTTAATAAATCGTCCCCAGTAACTCACCACCCAGATTCTTGGCTCGACACTGCCTATCACTCATCACGCCGGAAGAAGTCGAGACGATGGCGATACCCATCCCATTGAGCACGCGGGGCAACTGCTCCACGCCGGCATAAATCCGCCGGCCGGGTTTGGAGACCCGACGAATCACATGAATCACATCTTCACCACGGCTGCCATATTTCAGATCAATCCGCAGTAACTTCTGCTGACCATCATCAATAAGATCAAAGCCGTTGATAAATCCTTCTTCCTTGAGCACCCGGGCGACGCCTTCCTTCAGCTTGGAGCAGGGCATCAGCACCTGCTGCTGCCGCACCTTCACCGCGTTACGCACCCGCGTCAACATATCAGCGATCGGATCAGACCACATGTCGGCACCTCTACCAGCTCGCCTTGCGGACCCCGGGGATCTTGCCCTCGTTGGCCAGCGAGCGGAAACAGATTCGGCAGATACGAAACTTGCGATAAACCGCCCGGCTGCGGCCACACAACTCACACCGTCGCACCTTGCGGCTTAGAAACTTGGGCTTGGCCCGGGCTTTATTCATCCACGCGGTTGTCGCCATAACTCCTCGCTCTCATGCACCCTAGTTACGGAAAGGCATGCCCATCAGCGTCAGCAGCCGGCGGGCTTCCGCATCACTTTTTGCCGTTGTCACGATAGTGACATTCATACCCTGCTGATGTTCGATATTAGCTACGTCGATTTCCGGAAATACCGACTGTTCGGCCAGGCCCATCGAATAGGCCCCGCGACCGTCAAATGATTTCGGATTCAATCCCCGAAAGTCACGGATACGCGGAATAACCACCGACATCAGACGATCCATGAATTCATACATCCGGGCCCCGCGCAACGTCACCTTGCAACCGATCGGATAACCTTCCCGCAGCTTGAAGTTGGACACGCTCTTTTTCGCTTTGCAGATGACCGCTTTCTGGCCGGTGATCAATCCCAGATCTCGGGCCGCGACATCGATCAGCTTCTTATCCTCCAGAGCCTTGCCAACGCCCATGGAAACCACGACTTTATCCAGCCGTGGCAAGGCCATCGGGTTTTCGCACTTAAACTCTTCCTGTAGTTGCGGCATGATCTGACTTTTGTATTTTTCCAGTAATCGTACCATGATGCTTACCACTCCCACCGCTTACTTTTCCGGTCGACGTAGTTCGTGCAGCACCGCCCCACGCAGCGTCACCCGGCGTTTGGCCGTCACCCGGCCGGTCGGCGACAATTCCACTTCGAAGCGTACCCGACTGGGCCGATCCGTTTTCGGGTCGATGGGCTGCACGTTGGAAACATGCAACGGCGCCTCTTTCTGCAACCGGCCGCCCTGCGGATTGCGGCGTGACGGACGTACATGGCGATAAACCATGTTGACCCCTTCAACCACCACTTTATCCGACTTGAGCAGCACGCGCAGTACCTTGCCGCGCTGCCCGGCATGTTCGCCGCTGATCACCTGCACAATATCATCTTTTTTAATCCGTCGAGCCATCCTGCCACCTTTACCCTCGGACTACACCACTTCTTCCGCCAGGGAAATAATTTTCATATAACCGGCATCACGCAGTTCACGGGCCACCGCGCCGAAAATACGCGTCCCGCGCGGCTCCTGGTTTTCATTGATCAGGACGATCGCGTTGCGATCAAACCGTACATAACTACCATCCGGGCGGCGGGTCGGCGATTTGGTTCGCACCACCACTCCACGAACAATACGGACTTTTTTCTTTTCGCTGCGGGTCTTGGCTTTGGCAAAATCGGAAGTAGGCAGGGCCTTCTTGACCGTTCCCATCACCACATCACCGATCCCGGCCCAGGTCAGCTTGCGCTTGCCGGTCCGCGCCGTCGATCCCTTGTACACGCGGAAGATCATCACCTGCTTGGCACCGGTGTTGTCCGCCACATCCACCACGGAATTCATCTGAATCATGAGCCTGTCCACCATCAGCGCCATCACCCGGATCGGGCAGCGGCGGATAAATCATACCGTTACGGCGGGTTTGACCACCCGCACCAGCCGCCAATGCTTGGTCTTGGAGATCGGCCGACATTCCATCACTTCCACCCAATCACCTATTTTGGCCTGTCCGCTTTCATCGTGGGCCTGCACCACGGTACGTGAACGCATATACTTGCCATACTTGCCGTGAGGCCGACGATAAGTCATCTGGACCCGGATGGTCTTGGCCTGCTTATTGGCGGTGACCTTTCCAAGCAGTGTCGCCCGTGTCCGGCGAGGTTTTGCAGTAGGGGTTGATATATCAGCCATGCTCTCTGTCCTGTCTGGTTATTTTGCCGCCTTGGCAGGTTTCTGTTTCTTCTGTGCCACGGTTTCGCGGTGAAATTCCTGAACTTCGATATTCTGTTCACCCAGTTCGCGCAATACCGTAAGCGTCCGGGCGATATCCCTCTTGGTCTTACCCAACAGCGTTGGATTTTCGAGCTTCTCTGTTACTGCCTGGGAACGCAGGTCGAAGAGATGCCGGCGCAGACGCTCCAACTCGCCGTACAATTCTTCCTGGTTTAATTGTCGCAGATCTGCGATTTTCATTTCCGCAACCCTTCCGATAATCAAGACACCCGGCTGCGCCGGGCGACCAGCCGGCAGCGTAACGGCATTTTGTGGGCGACGCGCGACAAGGCCTCACGCGCGACCCCCATTTCGACGCCGCCAATTTCATAAAGTATCTGTCCCTCACGGACAACGGCGACCCAGTGAGCCGGCTCGCCCTTACCCTTACCCATACGGGTTTCGACGGGTTTGGCGGAGATCGGTTTGTGCGGGAAGATGCGGACGAAAACCCGACCTTCACGATGCAGGTAGTGCGTGGCGGCCACGCGACCTGCTTCGATCTGCCGACCGGTGATCCAGCCGTTGCCCAGCACCTGTAACCCGTAATCGCCAAACGAGACTGTATTGGAACGCTGGGCTTTACCGTTAATTCGCCCGCGCTGCGACTTACGAAATTTCACTCTCTTGGGCATCAATGCCATGAGCCGAGTTCTCCCTTACGTCCAGTCGCTGGTTACAATTTACCGCGGCGTTGTTTGCGACCACTATCCACCACGACCGCTTCAATTTCCTCACCATAGCGCCCCAGGTAGACCCAGACCTTCACGCCGATCGTGCCATAAGTGGTGCGGCAGATGGCATAGCCATAATCCACATGGGCCTGCAAGGTCTGCATCGGCAATGAACCGCGCTGCATCGATTCACAAGCCGCCATTTCACGGCCACCTAGCCGTCCGGAAAGTTGAATCTTGATACCCTTGGCACCGGCGGCCATGGTGGCATCCAGACGCTGCTTCATCGCCCGGCGGAAGGCAGTTCGCTTCTTGAGCTGTTCGGAGATGGCTTCCCCCACCAGCTGGGCGTTCAGATCCGGTGCCTTGACCTCGACAATGTTCAGATTGATCTTGCGATCGATCAATTCCTCAAGAGCATCCTTTAGTTTGTCCACCTCCGCACCCTTGGGACCAATCACCAGACCTGGGCGGGCGGTGTAGAGGATCACCTTCACTTCATCGCGGTTGCGTTCAATATGCACCCGCGAAACTGCTGCATAGGGAGGCTGGCGATTCAGCCGCTCATCCACGTAATTGCGAATCTTCTGATCTTCGACCAGAAATTCGCCGTAATTGGCCTTTGGTGCGTACCAGCGCGACTGCCACTCTTCAGTGATTCCAGCGCGAAATCCAATTGGGTTGGTTTTTTGACCCACGCCAAACTCCCGTCGTGAAATTATTTCTCCGCCAGCACAATATGAATGTGTGACGTTTTCTTGATGATCGGATGAGCCCGGCCACGATCCTTCGGCTGCCAGCGCGGAAAAGTCGGTCCGGCATCGATGCGTGCTTCAGCCACAAACAAACGGCCCATGTCGGCTTCGGCTTCATCGGCATTGGTCATGGCCGATTTCAGCACCTTGGCAATCGCCACTGCGGGACGCATCGGATTAAACCGCAGAATATTCATGGCCTCGTTGCAGCGTCGGCCACGCACCAGAGCGATGACCAGCCGGGCTTTGCGCGGTGATAACCGGGCAAACCGCCATGAAGCCCGCCAGCGTCGCGGGTTGCTGATTTCTGATGGAGTAGTAGCTTTAGCCATGGCTTACGCCTTTCTAACTGGCAGCGGCTTCCGCCTTACGATTACCGGAATGGCCGCGGAACATCCGCGTAAAACTGAACTCACCCAGTTTGTGGCCGACCATCTCCTCGGTGACGAACACCTTGTTAAAGGTCTTGCCGTTGTGGACATCAAAAGTATGACCGACGAACTCCGGAACGATCATGCACCGCCGATACCAGGTCTTGATCGGCATGGTGTTATTCGTCTGTTTGGCGATCATCACCTTCCGGAAGAGCTTTTCGGCTACATACGGACCTTTTTTCTGCGATCGAGTCATCTGCTTATCCTTCCGCTTAGGTCGCGGTCAGGTCTTACTATTACTTGCGACGAATCACCGCTTCGCCATACCGACGGCTGAAGCGACGTCGCAGGATACGCTTGTTGGAGTTCTTTCGCGGGCTACGTGTTTTGCCGCCCTTGGCCAGCACCCCGGTCGGGCTGCAGGGATGTCGGCCGCCACCGCTGCGACCTTCACCACCACCGAGCGGATGGGCCACCGGGTTCTGAGCCACCCCACGAACATGCGGGCGGCGACCCATGTGGCGCATGCGACCCGCTTTACCGATCGAAATATTCTGATGATCGAGATTACCCAGCTGGCCTAGAGTCGCCCGGCATTCCACGCGGACCTGCCGCATTTCACCCGAAGGCATCACCAGGGTTGCCCAGTCGCCTTCACGGGCCAGCAGACGGGCCACCATACCGGCACTGCGGGCCAGTTTACCGCCCTGGCCGGGATTCAATTCAACATTGTGAACATCCATACCGACCGGCACATGACGCAACGGCATGCAGTTGCCGACATTGGGTTCGGCGTCGCTGCCATTACGCAACTTCATGCCCACCTTCAACCCTGTAGGAGCCAGAATATAACTTAATTCGCCATCGGTGTATTTCAGCAGGGCAATATGGCAGGTGCGATTTGGATCATATTCAATCGTCTGAACAACCGCGTCCATGCCATCCTTGTTGCGTTTGAAATCTATGACGCGATATAGCTTGCGCGCCCCGCCCCCACGAAAACGGACCGTTGTTTTTCCGGAGTGGTTACGGCCGCCGCTGCGCACGATCCGCTGGGTGAGCGCTTTGACTGGTTTCGATTTCGTTGAACTCAGTTCCGCGAAATCGCTTACCTGGCCGGCGCGTCGGGCAGCGGAAGTTGGTTTGTAAGATCGAATCCCCATAGCCGTCACATCCTCACCGGCCGCTCTGCAGCGACCGCCATATCTCGCTAGAAGAGATCAATATGAAAGCCCGGTTCCAGCACCACGACCGCCCGTTTCCAGTCCGGCTGGTTGCCGTAAGTGAAACGGTAGCGGCGGCGTTTACCATGACGAACCGCGGTCCGCACATTCAACACCTTGACATTGTAAATACGCTCAATGGCCGCTCGAATCATCGGCTTGGATGCTTCGGGATGAACCTCGAAGGCATAAGAGCCGCCGCGGGCCACTTTCCAGCGCGTTTCCTCATGGGTCACGCTCGATTGATGCGTGCCCTTTTCGGTAATCAGCGGTCGTTTGATGATATGATAAATATCCATAATCTGATCCGTCTAATTGGCTGATTGTTCCGCCACCCGCTTGGAAAATTTCTCAAAAGCTGCCTGGGTAAAGATCAGCTTCCGCCGAGCCAGAATGTCATAGGCATTCAGATCACTCACCATTCGCACATCGGTCTTGGGAATATTGCGACTGCTCTTCACTATGGCCGGCAAGTAGCTATCCACCGCCAGCACACAGCCGCGATCCGCCCCGACGTTCAGGAGAGCGGTTTGAATCTGCTTGGTTTTGGGTTGGGTGATATTCAGGTCGGAGAAAATGAGGACATCGTTGGAGAGAATTTTGGCCAGTACGGCGTTACAACAAGCCAGACGCCGCATGCGCTTGGGCATCTCCAGGCGGATATCCTTGGCTTTTTTGCCGAAGGCTCTCCCGCCGCCGCGCCGCTGGGGCGTACGTACCGCACCCATACGGGCGTTTCCTGTGCCCTTCTGGCGATAGAGCTTGCGCGTTGAACCTTCGACTTCATGCCGCTGGCGTGTATGGGCCGTTGCAATCCGCCGATTGGCCAGATACATCACCACCGCCTGCTTCAACAAGGCTGGACGTACCCGCTCGCCGAGCTGCTGCTCGTCGATGGATAATTGGCCGACCTGCTGACCAGCCACGCTGAATACCGGAATTTCGACCATAGCCGTCTCTTTCAACTTTTTCCGATCACCGGCACGGCGGTGAAATTCAACCTCTTATGAGCGGGTCTTGGCTTTTCGCACCATCACCACGCTGCCATTCGGGCCCGGAATCGAACCGCGAATAATCAGCAGGTTGTTTTCCAGATCCGTACCCATCAATTGCTGCGACTTAACCGTCACGCGAACATGGCCCATATGGCCGGCCATGCGCTTGCCTTTAACCGGCTTACCACCTCGGCCACGTTCCGAACAATGGCTGGCGATACTGCCCGGACTCCGATGTTTTCGCTCCGTACCGTGCGAAGCGGGTTGACCACCAAATCCATGCCGCTTCATCGCACCGGCAAAACCTTTTCCTTTGGAGATTCCGGTCACATCCACATAACGAACTTCACTGCCAAACAACTCCACAGTGAGGACATCACCGGGCTGATGTTCCGCTGGTTTCTGCAGGCGAATTTCCTGTAACCAGCGTTTCGGCGTGGTATTGGCCTTAAGAGCATGGCCAATCAGCGGCAAGGTGCTGCGATGAGGCTTGACATCACCAAACCCCAGCTGCACCGCTTCGTAGCCGTCGTGTTCCGTGGTGCGCACCTGCATCACGGTGCAGGGCCCTGCCTTTACCAGCGTAACTGGAACCGCCCGGCCATTCGTATCGAATACCTGGGCCATTCCGATTTTTTTGCCGAGCAGTGCCGGAATCATTGCCAATGCACATCCTTCCGCTGGTTCATCAATCGTTTTGATGAATCCTGCATAAATCCCTGCACACGATTCTGCTCATGTGCCTGATCTTGGTGCTGCGAATGAGGGTTAAAGGAGAATTTCGCTACCGCCAGGACGATTGCCGTCCCGACTCGCTTCTCCCGAAATACATCACGCCTTGATCTTGACGAAAACCCCCGCCGGAACCACCAGACGATTCAGCGCCTCTATGGTACGGGCAGTCGGTTCACTGATCTCAATCAGACGTTTGTGCGTGCGCATTTCAAACTGCTCACGCGATTTTTTATCAATGTGGGGACTGCGCAAAACCGTATAACGCTCAATTCGCGTCGGCAGTGGAATCGGTCCCAGCACCTTGGCGTTGGTCCTCTTGGCGTTATCAACGATATCCCGGGCGGAAGCATCCAACGCCCGGTGATCATACGCTTCCATACGAATACGGATCTTTTCCCCGCTCATCATTCGCTCGTTTTTATATAATTCGGCTCGACAGAGCTACGGTGCTCGATCGCAGGTTTCAAAGAATTCCTAAGATTACTTAATTTATTGATTTTGTCAACAGTAATAGCGACGAAAACATTCCTGGAATCGCTCCCCTTGATTCTCTAACCGAAGATTACTTCGGTAAATTGGCCAGTATTTTCTCAGCGACTGAATTGGGCACCACCGCATAGTGGCTGGGTTCCATTGACCAGCTGGCCCGTCCCTGTGACAGGCTGCGAAGCTGTGTTGCATACCCAAACATATTAGCCAAAGGTACTTGCGCTTGTACAACCCGATAGGTACCTCGAACATCGGAACCGGTAATCATCGCCCGGCGGCTGTTCAGATCACCATTGATGTTTCCGAAGAACTCTTCAGGCGTAGTCACTTCCACCTTCATGATCGGTTCCATCAGAACCGGTCTTGCTTTCTTGGCTGCTTCCTGAAATGCCATGCTGGCGGCAGTCTCAAAGGCGAGTTCGGAGCTGTCCACTTCATGGTATTTACCATCGACCAGGGTGTACTTGATGTTAGTCATGGGATAACCCGCCACCACGCCATTTTTCGCCGCACCACGGAAACCGTTTTCCACAGGCCTGATATATTCCTTGGGGACGGACCCGCCGAATATGATGCTTTCAAACTGCAACGACTGTTCACCCTCCGCCGGTTGGATTGGGGCGATCTCAATCTTGACCTGAGCATATTGGCCACGCCCACCCGACTGCTTTTTGAAGGTCAGATCGGAAGTCGCTTTCTGCGTGATGGTCTCACGATATGAAACACGCGGCTGACCAACATTGACTTCCACCTTCATATCGCGCTGAATCTTGTTGAGCAGTACCTCCAGATGCAACTCGCCCATGCCGCTGATGATGGATTGGCCGGTTTCATGATCATATGACGATCGAAAGGTTGGATCCTGACGCATCAAAGCACCCAAAGCCAACCCCAGTTTATCGCGATCCGTGGCGGATTTCGGTTCAATGGCCATACTCAGCACCGTATCCGGGAAGCCGATACTTTCATACACAACCGGATCCTTGGGTTCGCAAATCGTGTGACCGGTCAGGGATTCTTTCATGCCCGCCACCGCCACAATATCACCCGCATAAGCTTCTTCGAGCTGTTCACGCTTTTTGGCGAACATGCGGAACATGCGGCTGATATTTTCCTTGGCGTCGAGATTACTGTTCATCACACGCGTGCCGGACTTCAGCACGCCGGAATAAATCCGCACGAAATAGAGATCCACCGGCTTTTCGGCAATGATTTTGAATACCAGGCCGGAAAACGGCTCATCGTTGCTGGGCTTGCGGATGATGGTTTTCTCGGCATCATCCGGATGGTGACCTTCCACGGGAGGCACATCGAGCGGGCTGGGCAGATAATCGCAGACCGCATCGAGCATCTTCTGAACGCCGATATAACGCAACGAGGACCCGCAGATGACCGGGTTGACCAGGTTGGCAATAACTGCCTGACGCAGCGCCGCCTTCAGCTCATCAATCGAGATGGTCTCATCGCTGATGAATTTTTCCATCAAGGGTTCGCTGGTCGAAGCGATTTCTTCCACCATCTTCTGCCGCCACTGCTGGGCTTCAGCCTGCAGATTCTCCGGAATATCGCGTTCTTCGATCTTGGCACCCTGCTTGTCCGGCAGGAAATAAAACGCTTTCATGGTCATCAGATCGATCAACCCTTCGAAGAAATCCGAAGCACCGACGGGGATCTGAATCGCCAGCGGATGAGCTCCCAGTCGCTGCTTGATCGACTTGAAGGCCATTTCAAAATCGGCCCCCACCTTATCCATTTTGTTAATGAAACAGATGCGCGGCACGTGATATTTATTACATTGCCGCCAGACCGTCTCCGACTGGGCCTCCACCCCTTCTTTGGCATCGAACACCACCACCGCCCCATCCAGCACACGCAACGAGCGTTCCACTTCAGCGGTAAAATCCACGTGCCCCGGCGTATCGATCAGGTTGATGGTATAACCTTTCCACGGACAACTGACTGCAGCACTGTAAATGGTAATGCCGCGCTGCTGTTCTTCTTCATCGAAATCCGTTGTGGTCGTACCATCATCAACATCCCCCATGCGGTGTACCCGTCCGGTATAGTAGAGGATGCGTTCGGTAGTGGTGGTTTTACCTGCATCAATATGAGCAATTACGCCAAGATTCCGCCAAGTGGATAGATCCATCGTCATAACCAGTATCCTATCATTCAACAACAAACAAAATAACAACCATGCTGCCTGTCTTATTCTGGACGCAGTAACTACACAACTCCCTACAGCACAGCCAACATTCTGGCAATTACCGGCATGAATGAACCGGAAAAACAGGCGGGCCGTCCATCCCCGGTCGAACAGCACACGTAATATCTCTTGCAGTACGCGTACCGATCAGTATCTCTGACGCTGCCAGGCAACCAAAACAGCGTCAGCCTCATCTGCATCCCTGGAAATCGTGATTGACGTTAAATCTGCTGATGAGCAATTTAACAGGTCGACTGCCAAAGAGCAATCTACAGGCCGACAGCCATTACCTGATTGCTAATTTAAGGGGAATATAGCAGTTGTAGTGATAATTTACTGACCAATAATCAGTTTAAAACATTTGCGCTGGCGGTTTTTCCTCTTCAGTATTCTCCTCTCCAGTCTCTTCCTGATTGGGCGTAGTGTTGCGAGGTCGTCGAGGGCGCCGTTTGTTGGTGTTATCCTGTGGCTGTTCAGCAGACGACGAATCTTCACCCGATTCATCAGCCGTCAATCGAGCTTCGCTATCATCGGTTGTCACCCCCTCGCCGTCAGGTGCGGGTGAAGATTCCTGCGGAATCGATTGAGCCACCGGTGCGCCCTGAGGCAACACCGGTTCTTCTGATTCATTGCTGCCGGAAAAGAAATTTCGATATCCGGCATAGCCTGCCAAAATCAGCAACACCACACCTAACGCCACCAGATTGGAACGCCCCGATGTTGGCGCGGTTGATTTTTGTTGATGTGACATATCCGATCTCCCTTGGCGTTATCGATTATGGCAGGGCACCGAACAGGCCATTGGAATAATATTCCGGAGACGGGAAAGTGTGGTTCTGCCAGCCGACGCCCTGTTTGAACAGATGCCCCACTTGCGTGAAAGTATGCGAACTGGGATTGGCAGGATCACTCGTATAGGGGAAGTTGTTCTCGATGGTTCCACCTCGCAATGCCCAGTTGCCATGATTCACCACATCCGGGTTGCTGATACTGACGACATCCGTGGCGATCGAAAACTTCACTGCACCGGCATGCCCGTCAGCAAAGGCGACATTGTGTTGGCGTAATTCACCATGCCAGCCTGTGGTGTACAGTTCAGGGTCATTCTGCGAAGCAAGGAAGTTATTCCACATACAACCATAAAAGCCTTTATTTTCCAGAAAGGTGACGACGACGTTGGGTCGTTGAATGGATTCATAAGGCCGCAAGAAAGCCCCTCCGGTGGTGATATCAGAACCGGCTCCATAAAAGACGCTGTCGGTACCATAACTCGAGCCCACAATATCAAAGACTGCCTTGTTCTGGCGCTTATATCGTCCGAACTCACCTGGACCAATTCGTCCCCCAAGAATAATTCCGGTCGTACCATCTTTGGTCGGGTTATAGCCGGTATCCGATGGGCAGCGAAAAACATTCCAGTCCAATTGTTCATCTTTGCGAGCTTCTTCCAGCGGCAGCGCGGTCAACTGGGCCCAAGGCAATACATGTGGCACCGATTTGAACATGTAGCGATTCAGGGGACGCTGCCCAGGGCCGGAACCATTTTTAGTACAGAACATGGCATTGGTCGGTTGGCCGGTGGTCGAAGAATAATCATTCTTGTCATGGGTGCCGCTCTTGCCCATGGAGGCGTTCCGGGCGGCGCTCAGATGGTACAAATCCTTGATATTGGGTAGAACCGGTATGAGATAACCGCTCGTATCCGAATTCGCATAACTGACGGCGGTATTGATGATATCATGCATGTTGGCCAGGCAACGGGTGAACTTGGCCTGTTCACGGGCATTGGCCAGGGTGGGGAGCAGAATCGAAATTAATAAGGCGATGATGGCGACCACAACCAACAACTCAATCAATGTAAATCCATGCAATTTTCTGGGGCAGCGGGTAACGCTGGTCGACATTCGTCGTCCTCCATGTGTGATGCTTTCTGATGTGTAACCTGACGATGCCCACGGACCAAACCGGGGTATACAATACACCCCGGTCAATTCAGATATATCAATCGTTCACCGGCCTTCGATCTGTCGTCGGCCTGCCAGATTCAACCTTCCCGTCATCTTTTTGCGATCCTACATGGAAGGCGCTACGGGCACCTGCTCCTCGCCTTCTTCCGTTGAATCACCACCATCATCCGCTCCATCAATCGACCGAGGTTTTCGCGGAGATCGGGTTCTGGGTTTTTCCGGGGACTGATTTTCCGGTGCCGGGTCGGCAGCCGCCTGTGCCTCCGGCTGTTCCTCCAGCCGTCCGCCCTCTTCAGCGGCCGGCTCGCTCGGCTGAGGTTCAGCAGATGCGGCGGGGTTTCGTGAAGCCGCCCGGTTGGCTTCTATCGTGGCACGGATCTGCGGATCGGTGGAAGTATCATTGGGCGATGATTGAAAGATCCAGACCACCGCCGCCACACCAAGGATGGCTAGACTCAGCACTACTTTCATTGATTTTTTCATGTGAACACTCTCACAAGCTGTGGCCAATGTGCAGCTAATCACTATTTCAGCTGATTCTTATTGCCGTGGTGGTGTAGAGGCCGAATAGGTCAAACCCGTAACCACTGGCGGCGCCGGATAACAATGCATGGTCCAGAATTCGCCATTATAGAGAACATTTCTGGAGAGATCGGGATCCGCCGCCTCATCGGTAACATCAACAGATTCCAGGCGTGATCCTCGTAATTTCCAGTTATTCGAGTGAATGGCATTGCCGGCAGTATCCAGGTTGGTGACATCTGTTCTGACCACGCGCGGGGCAAAGGCGGCATGACCATCAACAAAAGCGGTTTCCACGTTATTGAAGCCGCCATGATTACCGATGATAAAGCTGTTGGCTGTGCCCGCTTCATCACTGAAGTGATTCCAATCGGCCACCATACGATCGGTAGCTTCATAAAATAAGACGGTCTCCGCCGGTGTGGGGATTAATACCTGATCGCGCAGTACGGGCGTGATACTGCGCATGCTGTTACCCGCTGACCCGCCGTATACGAAAAATGGAATGTTTGTATAACTATTACCATAAATATCATAAGTACTGGTCCCTTCCGCTACGCCTGTAGCCCCGCCTCCGACCTGAGTACTGTATGCATCAGGAATCATGTTAAGACCATCTTCACCGATAGCCCAACCTCTATCTGATGGGCAGCGAAACTGCTCCAATATTATCTGTTCATCTCTTCGCGCGAGTTCCAATGGTGCAGAGAATTGATCTTCAAATTTAGCTTTTAGAAGAATCTTATTGAAAGGTCTCGTCGCCGGACCAAAACCCGCCTTGGTACTGGCATACCCATTACTGTACATTGCATGAATACCCACGGCATAGTCATGTCGACCACTCTTGCCGCCAAATGCGTTCTGTATCCCAATGAAAGCGGCTCTATTGGCGTTGGGAGGTGCAATCTCCAGATATCGGGAATGCATCGGAGTCAGATAGCCGCTGGCGTCATTGTTGGAATATATCTGACCCGCAATACTGATATCGTGCAGATTGGAAGAACATTTGACAACTTTGGCCTGTTCACGAGCGGAAGCTAAAGTGGGGAGCAGAATCGAGATCAGTAAGGCGATGATGGCGACCACAACCAGCAGTTCGATCAATGTGAAACCCGGGCGAGCAGCGCATAGCCGCCCCTGCACATGACGCGACACCATGATAAACCTCCCGGCTGAGATTAGATGTGAACAACCGGCGCGAGTGGGAAGGATAGCCAGCTGCCAGCCTCAGCCTTTTACTAGATTGTTAAAAATCGCGAACTGTTGCGACCAGTTCCAGTCAGGACTTGGCCTTCTTCTGCATATTCTTATACTAAGTCTAATAAAAACAATTGTCAAGAGTTTGTTATGCACGGATTAACGGACCATTACGGAGCGGATTACCGAAGAGAGAAATTCTAATCCCGGCTCTATACGGAAATAAAGGGTGAAATGAATAATTAGCAAAAAATCAGTTACGGACCGGAGCCGAAATACCATCGTCATTCTGATGAGCAATATTCGGTAGTAGTGTGAGATTTGTACCCTCCGCAGCCAGATACCGATCCAGGAATGAACTGGTACGCAGCGCATAATCGACCGGTGCAACGATCGCACTTTGATTATGTTTAGCCTTGGGTACGATCCATAAAAATTTCGGATCGCCAGCGGCTGCGTAGAGAATTCGCGTTTGATCAACCGGGATATGCCCGTCACGCTGGCCATGAATGAAAAAAATGGGAATGCTGTCCATAGCCAGCAGCGCCTTACGGGCCGAAGGAATGCGAATCCCCAGCTTGCACTTGCATTCCCGCAGCAGACACCAGCGCAGAAATCGCCAGAAGGTGGATGGGTGATTTTCATAAGCCAGCCGAACTTTGGCGAAAATACTGGCCCAGCGTTTCATAAAATATTCAATGACTTTGTCACTGCTGAAGGCGCCATCCGTAATGATCGCTTTAATCGCATCGTGGTGGCGGGCTGCCAGCAGACAGGTTGTCCCACCGCGTGACACACCAAACAGAGCGACCTCGCGGGGCCTTCCCTGCCTTTCGAGCCAATCCTCGACAAAGGCGAGTGCCCCCAGCAGATCGCTCACTTCCCGATCCGTAGCCCATTGCAGAGGCTTGTAGCCCTCTTCAAAAGTGGAACCGCCGTGATTACGAAAATCAAAACTGAATACGTCGTAACCGGCTTCCAGAATACCCTGGCAATAACGTGCACAACTGTACATGTCGCTCATGAATTCCGGTGCAAAAACGACCATACCTTTGGGACGACGATGTGAGTGGCCATAGAGAAACATCCCCTGCAAGCGCAGCCCATCGAAGGCTCGAAATTCAACCACTTCTCCTTCCTGACGTACAAAATCTCGCGGCACCAGGCTGAGCGGTGGTATCGTGTCACGAACAATATTCAGCGCAATTTTTATATATTTATGGATAATCAGCCACGGCACCAGCACCAGAAGGACAAGGGTGGAGGAAATGGAAATCAATGCCCAGTAATGAAATAGGAAATCCGTTACCATCAGGATGATTCACACTGTCTATGCTGCCGCGCCAAAATTCAACCTACGCAATGCGAAATTGGTCTATATCAATACCCTCACGGAACGACAGATGCAATCAGAATTTAACCATAAGTTGAATACG
Organism: Phycisphaerae bacterium; assembly: GCA_022072405.1. Classification (GTDB taxonomy): domain Bacteria; phylum Planctomycetota; class Phycisphaerae; order UBA1845; family CAIVHJ01; genus JAJVHX01. The sequence goes on from JAJVHX010000019.1 coordinate 43,655, forward strand.
TAAAATGATGTTCGGCGCTGCTTTGAACCGCATCGCCTACCTAAAATGGTTTGACGGGAAGAGTTATGTCAATATAATGAAGAAATCAGGTAACCCGATTCCCTCCGGAAATTCACGCCGGGCGGATGAGCTGCCAGCCGGCGGGCTGTGGCAGAACCGGAGAGGGTACAGTCTGTCAGTAGCCCTCATTTAATTACTGGTGGTGTTACCGACAGAGTCGATGACGATCACTTGATCATGGAATCCAGGGTGCGGTATGCGGAGCTTGGTACTTGAACAACAGGCAGAGGCAGGCGAACTATGATGCGAACGCGTAGGTCAGAGCGAAGCATCTCTGGCGTGCGCTGCGCAGCCGTAGTATGGGTCAAGGGAGCCAGCCGATGAGTTGATGCTTTTCAGCCATGTTGCTCCGGTGTCGTGATCAAGGTGGGTTCCAGAGATTGCCCACCTTTTTGTTTTGTAGGTTAAGAAAGTCAGCCACTGCCGCCTGGCCAGTGGCTGAACACGCGAAGAGGAATAGGATATGAATGCTGAACTGCTGCGAATTGTCGATGCGATCAGCCGCGACAAGAACATTGAAAAAGAAGCGGTATTTCATGATCTGGAACTGGCCATGATTTCCGCCGCAAACAAATCCTACGGTATCACCGAGGATTGCGTGGTCAGTATTGACCGCATTTCCGGTCTGATCACAGCCAGTCACAATGGCCGAGCCATAGACATGAAAGATCTGGGACGTATCGCCGCCCAGACCGCCAAGCAGATCATGATCCAGAAAATCCGTGAAGCCGAACGCGGCAGTATTTATGAAGAATATTCCGAACGGGTCGGCACCATCATCACCGGCGGTGTGGTTCGCTATGAGGGCGGCGCACTGATCATCAACCTGGGCCGAACGGAGGGGTTTCTACCCAAGAGCGAGCAGATTCCCGGTGAAACTTCACACCACCCTGGAGAGCGTTTACGGGCCATGATCCTCGATGTGCGTGAAGCCCCCAATCAAGTGAAAATCGTGCTGACCCGCAGTCATCCCGACTTTATCCGGCGGCTATTTGAGCTGGAAGTGCCCGAAGTGGCGGAGCGGATCATCGAAATTAAGGCACTGGCCCGTGAGGCAGGGTATCGCACCAAAGTGGCGGTCAGCTCCATTGACTCCAAGGTGGATGCCGTCGGCGCCTGCGTCGGAGTTCGCGGCAGTCGTATCCGCAATATCGTCGACGAACTGGGCGGAGAGAAAATCGACATCGTGCGCTGGAACGAATCGTCACAGATTTTGATTGCCAATGCACTCAAACCCGCCGAAGTGCAGGAGATCGCCTTGTGCTTCGAACTGGGCCGAGCCACGGTGGTCGTAGCGGATGACCAGCTTTCCCTGGCCATCGGTAAGCGAGGCCAAAATGTCCGACTCGCTGCCCGCCTGACCGGCTGGGATATCGATATTCTGACACCGGTCGAATACAACAAGGGCCTGGATATTCTTGAGAAAACACTTAAGAGCATCGAAGGCGTTGAAGATGTGCTGGTCGAGAAAATCATGGCTCTGGGACTGATTACTGTAGGTGACCTGGAGGATGTCGGCAGCGATCCATTGGTGACCGAATTGGAAGTGGACGCCCCTCTGGCCGAGAGGATCATTTCGGCGGCCAGTGCAGCGGCGGTGCGAATGGCGGAAGAATCCGCTGCAGCAGCAGCCCTGGCTTCCGAACAGGCTGCCGCAGGTGTGGATAATGACGCCGCGGCGCCGGAATCGGATGACGATGCTGACCGTGCTTCAGTCAGCGATACCTCGGAGAGCCTTGCGGAACAACTGGATACTGCCGCCACCGCTCAGGCGAGCACCGAATCCGCCGACGGAACTCAAGAATTGTCATAATTGCAGGTGAAAGGCAGGTTTCTTTCCTTGGCCGAAAAATTACGCGTTCATCAGTTGGCAAAAGAGCTGGGTGTGGACAGCAAAGCCATCCTCACCAAATGCGAAGCGGAGGGGTTGGAAGTCAAGAACCACATGACCACGCTCTCTGCTGGCCTGGCGGCTACGATACGGGAATGGTTCTCGGAAAGTGCTATTCATAATACCCTGGAAACCGCCGAACCGGTTGATCTGGAGCAGGTCCGGAGGAAGAGCAGTCGCCGGCGCCGCAAGGAAGATGCCGGAGATACATCGGTGGCCACTGAAATCGCTACCGATTTACAGGACATACCGGATACCCACGACCAACCTGAAACACACGACGATCAGTACTTGCCCGATGAGGCTGAATCATTGTTGCCCGAAGAAACGGACGAGATGTACACCACTCCAGAGACCCACGAACCAGCCGTTGCTGTTGCCGAAGCTCCCACTGATATCACGCTGCCCACTCCGGTGAACGAGCCACCGCCGGCGACGCCGCTGCTCCAACCCCCTGTCGGCGTGGTGGAACTTCCGAAGGCGGCTCCCGTGGCACCGGTCGGTCCGCAACACGTTCCACGCCCGGTACAGTTAAAGGGTCCACGAGTCATTCGAGTGGAAGCACCCGAACCTGAATCTCAACGTCCCCGTCGACCTGCACCAGCGGTGGGAGGACCACCGCGTCCCCGGTTGGGCGGTGCGGTGGCTGGAACTGAACCCATGCTCGGTGATGCCTCCACCAAAAGCGGTGCCGGCAAGAAAAATCGCTCCAAAACATATCAAAGCGAGGATGCTGAAGCCGCGGAGACTCGCCGCCGCGCTGCCGCCCGTAAAGGTCGCGGTGGAACCGATGTCACTGACAAACTAAAGGAATGGCGTGACCTGGATCTGGCCGAACGACAGGAACGTCTGCGCGGAGCCACTGGTCGACGCATGAAACGGCGGGCGACGGAAGGCCGTTCCTCCCTCGCCCCCCGGTCCATTACGGAGGCCGAAGTGACCGAGCCGATTATTCTCAAGGATTTCTGCGCCGCTACCGGATTGGCCCTGACGCAACTCACCCCCAAGCTGGTCAACGATTTCAAAATTCTGCCCAATATCAACATGGTTCTGGATCGGGAGATGGCCCAGTTGCTGGCCAATGAATTTGGTATTGACCTGCATGTAGTCGCGGCGCGCAATCCTCTGGATGACATGCGTGAGAAATTCCGGAATCGGCCACGACCTAATATTGATCGTCGCGCTCCGGTGGTGACGTTCCTGGGCCATGTGGACCACGGCAAGACCAGTCTCCTTGATGCCATCCGTCAAACTCACGTGGCTACGGGTGAGGCAGGCGGCATTACGCAACACATCGGCTCATATCATGTCCGGCGCGACGGCTTGGCGGTGACTTTTATGGATACCCCAGGCCATCAGGCTTTTACCGCAATGCGCGCCCGTGGGGCACAGATGACGGATGTCGTCGTGCTGGTGGTGGCGGCGGATGATGGGGTGATGCCTCAAACCGTTGAAGCCATCAACCATGCCAAAGCAGCCAAAGTTCCGATCGTGGTGGCGATGAATAAAATTGACCTGCCCGGTGTGGACCTGAATAAGATTTATGGCCAGTTGTCCGAGCAGGGATTGACGCCCAGCGAATGGGGCGGCACGATCGACGTGATCAAAACCTCCGCCACCAAAGGGATCGGAATCAACGAGTTGGTGGAGCATTTATCGACTCTGAGTGATATTCTGGAACTTCGAGCCGATCCGACCGTCCCAGCTTTTGGGCGGGTGATCGAAGCGCAGATGAGGCCCGGCGTGGGTGTCGTAGCGCGTATTCTGATCCAGGAGGGCACACTGCTACGCGGCCAGTTTATTGTATGCGGACCCGGATATGGCAAGGTCCGCTCCATTAAGGATGACAAGAACCAGGAATTAAACAGTGCCGGTCCGTCCTTACCGGTGGAAATATCCGGACTGGATGAATTGCCCGGCGCAGGCGATGAGCTGTTTGTAGTTGATTCATTGCAGCAGGCGGAAACCGTCGCCGAGCAGGTCAAGCAGGAGGTCCGCCGGAAATCACTCAGCGCCATCAACAAACCCAAGACGCTGGAAGATCTGTTTGATCAGCGGCAGGCGGGTGAAATTCCGGAACTGAATGTGATTTTGAAAGCGGATATGCAGGGCTCGGTTGATGTGTTGCGGAAGGCTTTGGGCGAAATACCCAGCAGCGAGGTCAAACTAAACATCCTGCACAGTGGTGTGGGCGGGGTGGTCGATGGCGACGTGCTGCTGGCGGAAGCCTCCGGAGCAATCATCATCGGTTTCCAGGTAGTGGCGGATACCAGCGTAAAACGCCTGGCGGAAGATCGCGGCGTGGATATCCGGTTATACCGGGTGATCTACAACGTGCTGGATGACATTAAAAAGGCTCTGGAGGGTTTGTTGGCGCCGGAGGAAAAGCTGGAGACCCGAGGACAGGCGGAGGTACGCGACATCTTCCGGATCACCCGGGTGGGTACGGTGGCGGGTTGCTTTGTGCGTGAAGGATTCATCCTGCGGAACCACCGGGTCCGGATTATTCGTGATCGCGTCATCATCCGCGACGAGTGTACCCTGCATTCATTGAAACGGTTCAAGGATGATGTGCGCGAAGTCAAAAGCGGGTATGAATGCGGTATCAAGATTGACGGATTTGATGACGTCAAACCGGGTGACATCATCGAATCATACGAGGTGGTGAAGATTGCCCGCACGCTTTAACGAATGACGGCTGGCGGCAGGAGAACCATCATGATCGAATTCATCGCTGATTGCGGTCATAAGGTCCAGGTAGATGATAAACTGGCTGGCAAGATCGTGAAGTGTGCTTATTGCGGTCGCGAGGTGGAAACACCTTCACCGGAAAAAAGTGCTGCCGAATTCCTGCTGCAGGAAGTCGATCTGAATGCGCTGGCCCGCAGTGAAGGTCCGGCCCAGCAGCAGATGACCATCGCCGGCGCCCAGCGCGAAGCAGGCCATGAAAGTTACATCGACTTGCCTGACCAGAAGAGTGTGCTTCGCTGGTTTCTGATCGCGGGATATCTGGCCATCGGAGCAGTGGTTGTGGTCTTCGCGGGCAAAGCCATTATGGGCTTCGGTTCCAAATCTACGGCGACCACCAATACCACGGGTGCAACGCAGGGAACCGCAATCGATGTCAGTAATATTCCGACCCATACGGGAAATGGCGGCAGTACGACTCCCCTACCCACCGGTACGACAAATCACCCTACGAATAATGTAGCGACTACGCCACAGAGCCCCGCCCGTCCCTTTACCGGCGGGCGTATCAATCAGGCCTTTGGAACGGATGGGCAGGGTGTTTTTGTCGAAACTTTTTCCAGCCGGGCCAGCATTTATATCCGTTCCGAGGAAGCTCGTGACCAACGGGAAGTGCTGGGGGTCGATAAGGCGGAATTCAAAGGCAATGGCCCCCGGATCGTGATGCTGGCGCCGGGACGATATCGACTGGCGGTGGTGATGTTGGCTGACGATGAGGATCTGACGCGTCTGCCGGGCTATGACGAAGTGCGTTCGCGGCTGGAGTTTGAGCGGGATGCGCGGGTGCTGCAGCGCTTTTTTGCCCTCGATCGCGCCGCAGCAGTGGAGTTTGTCGATCAGGTCGGCGTAGAACCTCGCATCGTTAAATATTACGACATTGATCTGCAGCCCAACCAGTATCTGCAGGTTTCGGCGCTGTTCGTGCCGGGAGGTGACTTGCACCAAACCCTCAGTTATCTGCCGACGGTGGAGTTATATCAATTTGACCGGATGCAGGTCCGTTCATTGCTGGAAAGTGCCCAGGTTGCGTCGAGCGATCTGGATACGGTTCTGGATCTGCTGGCCCGATGCGGACAGATCGTTTATCCGCTGGCAAACGAACAATATCAATTGCTCCAGATTACTGCCGATTCCGGTGAATTTTCCAACACTGAATGGCAAATAGCGGAATCGATGCTGACCAGTGGTGATGAACTCGATCACGATCCGCAGCCCAGCGGCCCCACCAAAGGGACCAATCCGTGGGGCGGCGGTGCGGGTCGGGCCACACCCTCAACGCCCACGGGTGAAGCCCCGCCGACAGATTTAGCCAGCGTAATTGAAAAATTGCGGGCCCGTATTCGTGCCAATCAGAAATTGACCGGCGCCGATATCAGTCCGTATCTAAGCGGCGGAGAATACTATACGTTGTGGCCAAGCGCGGAAATCCGCATCCGGACCACACTGGTGGAAATTTGCGACGAAGCCGTCATCAACGAGATCATCGAACCATTAGGGCAGACGATGTTGGATGATCCGGACCTGGATGTCCGGTTGGCCATCGTGCAGGCCATGGTACGGGCCAAGGCCAAAGGCGGTCTTTCCTACATCGATCGTCGATTAAAAGCCCTGGAGGATCAGGGTCCGGCGGATAGTCCGGAAGTCAAACAGGAAAAGAAAGAGCTGCAGAAAGCCCGCCGTACGATCAGCTCAGCCAAGGGTAGCGGCGGCGGAAATCCCTGGCAATAACGAAGATGGTTATTGGCGTATTGAGGGTGGAGCTGGCTATTTACGGCGCGTTATCTCTTAAAGATAAACGCCGAGTAGTCAAAAGCCTGAAAGACAGAATCAGTGCCCGCTTCAATGCCTCGGTAGCGGAAGTGGAGGCATTGGAAGCCCGTCAACGGGCGGTGGTGGCGGTGGCTGTAGTCGCCAATGAAACACCTTTCGTCGAGAGTTGCCTACAGCAGATTTTGAATCTGGTGCAACAGCATCACGGCAGTGTGCTGGTGAATTCAGATATGGAGTTCTTATAGTCGTCGTTCTTCGGTGGCCGAGCGATAATGAAGGAGTGCCATGAAACCCTTTCGACTGGAAAAAGTCAGCAGCGAGCTTCAACAGATCATCAGTACAGCCATCCGTACCAAGCTGCAGGATCCGCGCATCGCGCCGCTCACAACTGTCACTCGCGTGGAACTGTCCGGCGATCTGGAACAAGCCCGCATTTATGTCAGCGTCTTCGGGAGTCGTACCGAGCAGACCCGCACCATGGCAGCGCTGCACCATGCGACCGGCTTCATTCAATCATTGACTGCCCGGCAACTGACGCTGCGGCAGTGTCCACACATCGTCTTTCATCTCGATGAATCTCTGAAAAAAGGTCAAGAGGTACTGGAACTGATCGATGTGGCCATGCAGGAATTAAAGCAGGATGAAACCCCGCTGGAACAACCGGAGTCGTTAACCGACCGGCACCAGGAGTAAGGGTATGAAGAACAGGTCGAGCAGCGCGGCGGAACTGGCCCGCTGGTTCAGCCAACACAAACGACAGGCGCCGAAAGAGCCTTGGCCGGTGTTGAACGACCCGCTGGAGCATCTTTGTCTGGCGATCCTTTCGGAAAACGGCCTCCCCCACCGCTGCCTGCAAGCCCTGCAACGACTCCATCGCCACGTGGTCGATTTGAATGATCTGCGCGTTTCAACTCCCGCTGAACTGGCCTTATTGCTGCAGCGCGACGTGCGGGACAGCGTGGCCCGGGCCACCTCGCTGGTGCGTACCCTTAACACCCTTTACGAAAAAGAAAACAAGGTTTCACTCCGCGAACTGAAAACCAAGAATAAAAAAGAACGTCAGGACTACCTCACCAGCCTCGGAACACTTAGTCCCTATGCTGTCGCCTGCACGCTTCTGATGGGATTCAATGACCATGTCATACCGCTCGATGAGAGTATGCTACAGCTGTTACAGAAACAGAATCTGGTGGAAGCTGATGCCGATCTGGCGACGGTCCAGCAATGGCTCCAGAAGCAGATCAACGCCAAAGATGCCCGATCGTTTTACGGGGTGCTGAAAGCGCTGTCGAATCAGAAGTCCGTTGCGGGTAAGATGGCGACCCGCCCAGCGAAGATCCAGAAGCCCAAAGTGGCGGCGAAAAAACGTTCCAATCGTCCCTCATCGAACCCTACCAAATGAGTTAACTGAGCGGGTGCCCTTATGAATCGAAATTTGCCCCCTCGCCGGATGTCTCTCTTCATCATCAGTCTGACAATCACTCACCTGGTGGCTTGTCAGCCACGAGCGCAGTCCGCTACCGACCAACCGCTCGAACGAAATCCCGGCTCTGACACGGAACGCGCTCAACTCACCCTTAACCAATTACCGCCGTTGGCGGCCCTACCGGTGCCGACGAGTCAGCCCGGCGATGATACCAATGACCGTGCTCGCGAACAGATCGCGCTTGCCTGGGAGCTGTTGCGGGAGGATCGTTATACCGAGGCGGCCCAGAAGCTGGATCGGGCCTTGCGCTACTCACCCAACAGTCTGGAAGCGCATCTGCTTCAGGGTCGAGTCGGACTGGCGGCGGGTAATCCGACGCGCGCCGAACAACATCTACAAGCCGCTTTGGCGATCGATCCGCAACACCTGCCGACATTAATGCTGCTGGGGCGGGCCGACCTGGAACTTAATCAACCGGCTGCAGCACTGAATTATCTGCGCCGGGCCTTTGCTCTGTCACCTGCCCAACCTGCTGCAGGCGCTCAGGCGTTGATCCGGTACTATCTAGCCCAGGCGCTTGCCCAAGAGGGTTATACGACCGCCTCCGTCGAAATATATTCGCGCTATCTGGAGTTGCTCCCCAGCTTGGTCAAGGCTCCGGAAGATGATCCCGATCGGCGTTTAGCACAGAATTATCAATTACCTGCACTGCAGGCCATGGCGGAACAGTTGCTGCTATTGAAGCGCTTTCCCGCCGCCGCACAAGCCCTCGATGCCGCCGTTCAATTGGACCCGGAAAATCTTCCGCTTCGCCAAAAACTGATCGAACTTTATCGCACTTCGAAAAATTACGAAGCTGCCCGGCAATTGGCCAGGGAATTGGCGCAGCGCTCCGGAACGGGTTGGGAATTATTACACGATATTCATCAGGAAGCAGGTACGCTGCCTGCTTATCTGGCCGACCTGCAGGAACTGCAGACGCACTGGCCTCAGAATTATCAATTGGCACTGGCCATCGCAACCCAACACCTGCTTGCGCAACAGCCCGTGGAAGCACAGCGTTGTTGGGAGGTTTTTTTACAGAATAACCCCCGCCATCCGCAAGCCGTTGTGCAGTTAACCGAAATCCTGCAGCAGCAACAGCGCTGGAGCGAGGCGTTACAAATTCTGGCCCAAGCCCTGCAGCCGCAAGCATCCAATCGGGCACTTCTTGAACCCTGGCTGGAGAGCCTTGCCGCCGCCAAACAGGAACAGGCCACGCTGGATCAAGCGCTGCCGCTGCTCAAACGTGAACCTGCTGATCCGGCGGTGGCGCTATTGATCGCCTGGCTGGCGTTAAAGTTGGACAATCTGCCGGTTGTGCAACAGGCGCTGGCGGTTTGTCACGTAATCGAACCGCCTTATTACGATTCGAAAGTGCTCGCCGCCGAACTCGCTATTCGCCAATATCGTTGGGCTGAGGCGGTTAAAATTCTGCAGGAAGCGACTGCCGGTGAAAGCACCGACGCGTATGCCCTACGCCTGCTGGGAGACGCGCAACGCGAACTTAATCAGAAAGACGCCGCCGTAGAGGCCTACAATCAGGCCTTGCGGATTGATCGTCAGGATCTCGTGACCATGCTGCGTCTGGCTGAACTATATCAGGCTACCGATAAAATGCTGCAGGCCAAACGGCAGTATCAGATGATTCTGGAACAGGATGCTGATCATGGACCGGCGCTGGAAGCGCTATTCATGTTTGCAGTGGGCGAACGTGATGCAGCCACCGCCGAACAGTACCTGTCCCGTCTGCAGCAGAATTCTGCCGAGGCGGCGCGGGCCAAGCGGTGCACCGCCCTGATGCAATTGGCCCGTGACGGCAATTTTGAAACGTTTTTCAAATCCATGCGGGCGGGGCTGGAAGAATTTCCGGACGACATTGACTTCCGCGTGCAACTGCTTCGCCAGGCGTTTACCGCCGGGCAGGTGGATATTCTGCGGGAGGAAATTCCGAACCTGCTGGCCCGGCAGCCGGATCATGAAGTCGGACTGCAACTGCAGGCCTGGTTATTTGAACAGGAACTGAATTTCCAATCGGCGATTGATATTTATGATGGGCTCCAGCAGCGCTTCCCCTACCGCCTTGAATATCAGCATCTGCTGATCAACACCCTGCTGAACGATTTTCGATTCAACAGCGCTGTGGAGAAAATCGCGGAATTTGCTGCACGACCGGAAATCAGCAGTGATAATCGGCGTCTGTTTCGTTACGATCTGATGATGGCCCTGGTGCTGAATGATCAGATTCCTGATGCGACCAGCAAACTTCGTGAATGGCTGGCTGAAGAACCCGATCAGACCACCTATCGTTCGACGTTGATCACGTTGTTACAGATGCAGGAACTGTATACCGCAGCCATATTGGAAGCCGAGCAGTGGTACCGGCAATCGGTGCTGGATCAGCGCGGCAGCACACGGTTGCTGCTGATTGATGCCTACTGGGGGGCGAAGTGGTATGCCGATGCGGCGGTGGTGATTTTGAGCTGGCTCGAAATCGATCCCGAAAATGTCGACGCGACGCGCACGCTGATCGAAAATTTTGAGCTGGCTGACCAATTGCCCTCGGCGATTGACCTCGCGCGCAGCAGTGTTATGGATCGCGAACATGGAGCGGATTATGAAAATCTGCTGGTCGGTCTCTACTCCCAGGCCGGCGAATACGATGAAGCCATTCGTCTGGTACGTAAGCAGATGGATGATCTGAATCCTGCACCGCAGGGAATGCTGAACGGGATGGGTGAGCAGTTGGCCCCCTATCGTCATCGACTGTGCTCCCTGTTGATCACCGCTGGCCGATATGATCAGGCGGAGCGTGAGCTGATCAGTTGGTTGAATGAAAACCCAGCCAACATCAATATCCGCCGGGCCGTGGTGGAATTATTGTCGCTGACCTATCAGCTGGATAATCAGGAAGCCCTGGCCTTGCATCAGTCGGAAGAACTTTATCAACTCAGCCCGGCCAATCCCGGAATCAACAATGATCTGGGTTATCTCTGGGCGACACGCGGAATGAATCTCGACCAGGCGGAGAAAATGATTCGCCTCGCCCTGGCCTCTGATCCGCGTAGTGCCGCTTTTCTGGACAGTCTGGGGTGGGTGAAATATAAACAAGGCGATTTTGAAGAAGCCTGGAAATGGCTGCAGCGGGCCGCCCATGCCCCGCAGTTCCAGGGCGAACAATACTGGTATAATTGGCTGGCGGCGCGTGATCCCCGGCGAGGCGATGCGGACCCGATCATACTGGATCATCTGGGTGATACGGCTTGGCGAAAGGGCTTAAAAGAAGAAGCTGTTCAATTCTGGCAGCGGGCGGTAAAACAGGCGGAGTCGAATGAGGATCCACTGTTGACGCCGGAATTTATTCGTCTGCAGGCCACCACGCCGATCAAAGTTGAGAATGTTCACAAGGGACTGGAACCCCCTGTCGCGGAGATGGGTTCCGCAGTTACTGCTACGAAAGGTTAAGTCGTTATGGCTGGTCATTCACATTTTGCCAACATTCAACATAAAAAAGCCAAGCTGGATGCCAAGCGCGGTAAAGTCTGGACCAAGGTGGCGCGCATGATTATCCAGGCGGCGCGGGCCGGCGGCGGCGATGTAGACGGAAATGCCTCGTTGCGTCTGGCGGTCGAAAAAGCCAAAGATGCCAACATGCCCCGCGATACCATTGAACGGGCCATCAAGAAAGGCACCGGCGAACTGGAAGGTGAGTCGCTCGAGGAGATGATCTACGAAGGTTACGGCCCGAACGGCGTCGCTATCATGTGCAAAATCCTGACCGACAACCGCAACCGCACCGCCCCGGAAGTGAAAAAAATATTCGAACGCGCCGGCGGCTCGCTGGCCGGTCCCAACAGCGTCGCCTGGATGTTCAACCAGAAAGGGCTGTTTATTATCCCCGCCGTCAATACCACTGAAGAAAACCTGATGAATATCGCTCTGGAGGCCGGTGCGGATGATGTACAGAATATGGGCAACTCATTCGAGGTGACCTGCGCTCCGGATGCCCTGCAGAATCTGAAAAACAGCCTGCAGGCTGCGGGTATTAAATTTGAATCCGCCGATTTGTCCATGGTGCCGCAGAATTATGTGGTGCTGAATGATGCCGATACCGCCCAGAAAGTGATCAGACTGGTCGAAGCGTTGGATGATCACGACGACGTGCAGAATGTCTCCGCCAATTTCGATATCCCCGACGATATCATGGCCAAAATAAACGTCTGAACGAGGTGCTATTCACCTCATTAATCACTTCCCGGAATCTGCACGGTAATCACCAGGTTATCCAGTCGACCGAAAGCATCCCCCTCGCCGTAGGCTTCTACCCAGGCAATATCGACAGACGCGCGCGTAATGGTCATGGTTTCTACTGCGCCCGCCAGCAGCGGCTGGGTGAGATATTCTTCGAGCAGTTGATCATGGTCATCGTAGGCCCGCAGAATACCGACTTCCGCAATGTCATTCGGGGTCCCGCCAGCGTAATCAATGCTGATCGCCTGACCGGGATTGTTGAAATTGATCCTCATCCGGCGAATATCGGTAAAGAAGGGAATGTCCGAATGACCGAACACTTTGACGCCTGTCGGAGCAAATTCGAACCCATCATCCTCTGATGCGGTGATCTCAAACAGCGGCACAATATCGCCGTCATCGAGCATGGTATAGAGCGTGACATTTTCGCTGATGAACGTTAAATCCGTTCCGCTTTCATAATTATCCGGTTCGATCGTTTCGGTCTCCAGCAGGAAAACATCGACACCGATGTTGTCATTGGTGTTTTCATTGTCGGAACTGTTGTCATTGGTATTTTCATTCTCATTGCCGTTACCGTTGCCATTTTCATTCAGATTATCTGAGGCGGAATTATCATTGATATTATCCCCCTGATTATCGTTCCCGTTATCAAGTTCGGATTCCGCCACATCGGGATGTGGATCACAGCTGTTGCCTAGATAATCACCGTCGGCGTTGGCCTGATCGCTATTGACATCATCTGGACAATTGTCGCATGAATTTCCCACGCCATCGCCATCCAGATCACCCTGTACCGGGTTGGAGAGATCCGGGCAGTTATCCGCTTCATTGGCCACTCCATCACCATCGATATCCTCGGCCGTGGGCAGCGCATTGGTATCATTGCCAGCCGTATTATCATTGGCCTGATCTGTTACCTGATTATCATTCACATTGTTATTCAGATTTTGATCATGATTGAGATTATCCGAGGGACTGTTGCCCGAAACAGTGGAGCAACCGCAAATTAACATTAACGCAACACCGGCTGCAAAACAAGAATGGCGTAATTTCATAATCATCTATACCTCACCTACAACATTATGGCCGGAAAAAAGCGTGACTGATTTTTATCTATCGGATAGGTATAAACAGTGCTGCAATCATATTATGCTAAGAATTTCATGGTAAGGCTCTGGTTTATCCTGCGGGCTGTAGTCCAATAAGAATTTCACTATTACCGCCATGCCCCCGGATGGGACTGGGGGTCTGCCCAAACACCTGAAGATTGAATCGGGGTAATAACGCCAATACCTCGGAGACAACTGCCTCGATATGCTCCGGTGGTAAAATCCCCTTCTGCAGTAACTCCGCAGGAGCCTCATAGTGCGGTTTAATGAGCGAGATAATTCTGCCTCCCGGTCGTAGTAAACCCGCCGCCACAGGCAGAATCAGTTCCTGACGCGTCCATCCGACATCGATCGCGATCAGATCAGCCTGTTCGGACAGTCGCACATGCAGGGCATTGGTGCGTTCGTGAACCACCACACGCGAATCGCGGCGTAATTTCCATGCCAGCACCCCATAACCCGTGTCCACGGCATGTACGCGCGCCGCTCCGCGTTGCAGCAAACAATCGGTGAAGCCGCCGACATGGCAACCCAGGTCCGCACAGATTATGCCCTGAATATCCAGCGCAAAAACAGCCAGGGCATGGTCGAGTTTTTCGCCACCGCGAGAAACAAATCGTCGATCACCGTCTGGTTGTTTGTGAAAGGCCATCGTGGATTGTTCCTGCTACGATTATTAGAGTGGTCAGAATGGTTCTGCTTTTCAATTCTCGGTAAAAATCATAAAATGATGCACTTTGCAATCCCAGCCGATCAGGAGCATACTGGTGAGTGCCTTTCGCTTCAAACCTTACACTGAAATGACGTCGGAAGATTATGCCGCCATCGAGCTGAAATGCGGTCTGGAAGTGCACCGCCAATTGCTCACCCGTCGAAAACTTTTCTGCCGCTGCCCCGCCGGCCGCTATAGCAAGGAATATCATGCTGAAGTGCTGCGCCACATGAGGCCGACACTCTCAGAACTGGGTGAATATGACGGTACGGCACTCATGGAGAAAAAAACTCGAAAAAACATTTATTATCGTCTGAATCAGCAAACCGTCTGTACTTACGAAATGGACGATACCCCGCCCTTTTTCATGGATGACGAGGCCCTGGACATCGCTCTGGAACTCTGCCTGCTGCTCAAACTGAATATCGTTGGCGAGCTGCATATCGCCCGCAAACAATACCTCGACGGCTCGATTCCGACGGGATTTCAGCGCACCGCTATCGTCGGTGTCGATGGTGAATTATTTTATCAAGGACGGCGGATCGGTGTCCGCCAGCTTTCCATCGAAGAAGATTCCTGCCGCGAAGTCACCGACATTGGCCATGATCGCGTTTATCTCACTGACCGGCTGGGTATGCCGCTCATAGAAGTCGTCACCGAGCCGGAGATGTACACGCCGCAGGAAGTGGCGGAAGTGGGCGAGATTATCCGCCTGCTGTGTCATAGTACCCGCCATGTGCGCGTCGGCTCCGGTGCGGCCCGTCAGGATGTCAATGTCAGTGTGCGTGGCGGTACGCGTGTGGAAATCAAAGGCACACCGCAGATCTGGCGTAATCCGCATCTGATCTACAACGAAGCCATGCGGCAGTGTGCCTTGCTGCATATCCGTGATCTGCTGCGGGAAAGAGGCGTCACCAGCGAAACCTTGCAGACTTCCGTGGCGGAGGTAACGCGCACCGTGGCCAACACCGCCTACGTGCCGATTCGAAAGGCGGTCGAAGATGGTCTGCTGGTTAAAGCGATAGCCCTGAAACATTTTGAAGGGTTGCTCAACCACCCGACGCAGGAACATACCACCTTCGCCAAGGAATTTTCCGATCGCGTGCGGGTGATCGCCTGTCTGACGCAACTGCCGAATATCGCTCATTCTGATCTGGCGGCGGAAACGCTCAGTTCCCGTGAGTGGCGCGAAGTGCGTCGTAAGATGCGGGCCGATGCGGATGATGCGTTGTTACTGGTGTGGGGTAACGAAGCGGATACGGTTACGGCCGCTCAGGAGATTATTCTGCGGGCCCGTGAAGCGACCATCGGCGTACCGAGTGATACCCGACAAGCTTACAAAGATGGCACCAATGGTTTTGAACGAGTATTGCCCGGTCCGGAACGGATGTACCCCGATACGGATCTCCCCCCGATTGAAATCAACAGCGCGCGACTGGAGCGGCTGGCAGTTCAAATACCACGGCGGGTCTGGGAACTCGATGAGCGTCTGCAGGAAATCAGGGGTTTAGCGCCCCAACTGCGGCAGCAATTATTGCGTAGCCCGTATGGAGAACTATTCTGCCGGATCATGACGTCCGGCTCGCTGTCGCCCAATTGGCTCGCCGTCGTACTGACCGAGAGCCTGATCGGTTTGCGTCGGGAAGGATGTGAACTTCAATTTTTATCTGAACCATTACTGACCGAAGTGTTCACGGCAGTGGTTCAGCAGCGTCTGGTTCCAGAGGGTGTCATGCCCATGTTGCGCTATTTCTGCCGTTCAATCGAGACGCTCACCCCGGTGGAACTGGTGAACAAGGCCATCTATGAATTGCGCTTGAACCTGATCCCGATTGATCAGGTTCGAGAATCTGTAGTCCGGGCAGTTGCGGAATTACCTATTGAACTATTTGTCCAGCCGGATGATCTGCCTCGCTACCTAATGGGTCGGCTCATGGAACAATGGCGCGGGCGGTTACCCGGCAGACAATTAGCCCAACTGGTGCGGGAGCAGTTGACCGGGCATGCCGGCATACAACACAAGTGGAAGAATTACTCATGGGCGATGATTCCCTGAAAGGCTATCGTGGCGTCGGACGCACCGTGCTGGAGCGGCATGAGGCGGGCGTCTGGTCGGATGTGACGGTAGAGACGACCCGCGGCCGATTTCGCGGTATTGTGCTGCCGCGCTCGGAAACCGCTGATGATCGCCATATCGTGCTGAAACTGATCAGTGGATATAACGTGGGCGTGGCGGCGGAACAGGTCACCTCCATGGTCGTCCATGATCGTCGCGAAGCGCACTACAAGGTGCCCGAAAAACAGTTTCCCTTCGACCCGGCCAAACCACGCGTCAAGCTTTTGGGCACCGGCGGCACGATCGCCAGCCGGCTCGATTACCGCACCGGAGCGGTGATTCCCGCATTTTCACCGGGCGAATTGTACGGTTCGGTACCGGAATTGGCTGACATCTGCAATCTGGAAACGGAAAAATTGTTCGGTGTGTTCAGCGAAAACATGGGGCCTCAGCAATATATCAAACTGGCCCAGAATATCGGCGAGGAGATAGCCAAGGGTGTTGACGGCATCGTCATCGGCCACGGCACTGACACCATGCACCATACCGCAGCGATTCTGACTTTCATGGTGCAGAATCCGCCGATCCCCATCGTCATGGTCGGTTCACAGCGTTCGAGCGACCGCCCCAGCAGCGACGCCGCCATGAACCTGATGTGCGCCGTCAACGCTGCCGCTTGCGGCGATATCGCTGAAGTCATGGTCTGCATGTTTGGTCCCACTTCGGATCAATATTGTCTGCTGCATCGCGGTACGCGCGTGCGCAAGATGCACTCCAGCTATCGCTCGACTTTCCGAACCATCGGCGAAAATCCGCTGGCCATGATCGATCCGCACAGCATCACACCCCTGCGGCAGGATTACCATCACCGCCGCACCGACCGCCAGGTGACCATCAACTCCGCCTTTGAAGAGAAAGTCACCATTCTCTATTACTATCCCAACATGATGCCCGATGTGGTCGATGCTCTGGTGGAGAAGGGTTATAAAGGGATCGTTATCGCCGGAACCGGTCTGGGTCATGTGAACAAACCTCTCTACGCCGCGATTAAACGCGCGACCGATGCCGGTGTGCATATCTACATGACCGTGCAGACGCTGTGGGGTTATGTGCAGATGTATGTCTATGAAACCGGACGGGAGCTGATGGAACTGGGGATCATCCCCGCCGCCAACATGCTGCCCGAAGTCGCCTATGTGAAACTCTGTTGGGCATTGGGCCAGTCCACTGACCGTAACGAGGTGCGCCGGTTAATGCTCACCTCCATTAACGATGAAATCACCGAGCGCGAACCCTATAATGGTTATCTCATTTATCAGGGAGCCATTCCGGAAGTGCAGGAATTTTTACGCAGTATTAAACGCTAGCCGTCATACCTGCCAACCCAACATACCGCAAATTAGTCCGCTGCCGATACCGAGCAGGGCGAGGCGCATTCCCGGAATGGGCAGGTTCTTTTCTAATCCCATTGCCATGGTCAGAGGCGCGGAGACGGAACCGACATTTCCCAGAAATTCAACCGTCGTGAAATCGCGCTGTTCCTCACGACCGATCACTTCATACAATCGCTGGCGATGAGCAACTCCGACCTGGTGCGTGTAGCAACGATCCACCTGATCTGTCGACCAACCCAACTGTTCCAGAAATATCGGCCAGGTTTCACCGGCCAGTTGACAACCGGCCACCAGCAGCGCTTCCGAATCAGTCGCCATGAGCATCTCGGCTTCGGCATCAAAACGATGATCCCCGTGACCACGACATAGATCGTTGTGCTGAGTGGCGGCCCGGAACACGCCGCCGAGCAGTTTAGGCGAATCATCAACCAGCGACTGTTTTGTTACCACTGCGGCCACTGCTCCCGAACCGATGGTCAGCGAAGCGAAGGCGGCTTTGAGCTTGGCTTTGGTAGGCTGGGGATCCGCCAATAGATGAGCAATCGTGCTTTCAACCAGTGGTCGGCTGTTTTCCCCAGCTACGACCAGTCCCCGGCGAATCTGCCCCAGCCGGATCAGGTTCGCCACGGCCCACAAACCATTCAGAAACCCGAGACAGGCATTGGATATATCGTGATATCCGGCGTGATCCGGTAATTGTAATTGATGATGAACAACCGAGGCGGTCGCGGGTTCCAGAAAATCACGCGACACCGAAGTAAAGATCAGATAATCAATATCCCGTGCGGTCAACTCAGCTTGATCCAAGGCCCGACGTGCGGCGAGTGTGGCCGCTGTACTGGGCAAAGTACCGACTGGCCAGATTCGTCGCTCGCGGATACCGGTCATCAATTCCAGGCGACCGACGCGCAACTGGAATCGGTTATAAAGCGGTGACAATTGCTCTTCCAGTTCGGCCGAGGTCATAATTTCCTCAGGCAACTGATAGGCGAGTGCTTCCAGACTGACTCCGACGGCGGTTTTCATGTTCTTCCCTTACACAGTGGACTGCTTTCTGGTAATAACGTTAGTATACTCAACGGTCTGTAGTTTCTCATAGGGTGGTCCGACTGATGACCACTTAACCTACTTGTACTGTTGCTGCCTGATGATGAAAGCATCTCCTCCTTCAAGCCCTGGCTGGCTGCGTTGGTTACCGCTCGTTTGTCTGAGCGGCTGGGGGTTGTTTTTATTAGCTATCAGTTGGCGGCGGTGGCCTGATCTGCTGATTGATTACGGACGCGAATTGTATGTGCCCTGGCAGCTGAGTCTGGGCGATGTACTCTATCAGGATGTCGCCTGGATTTACGGCCCTTTTTCACCCTATTTTCATGCGCTGATTTTTCGCATCTTCGGTACGGGTTTTACACAGTTGTTTATCACGCAGATTCTGATTGTCGTACTCTCAACCTTGCTAATTTATAGGCTCCAGCGTATCTGGCTTGACCCGGCTGCATCAACCGTGGGGGGCATGTTGTTCCTGGGGCTGTTTGCCCTCAATCATCATCAGGCAGTTGGTAACTACAATTTCATCACTCCTTATTCGCATAACCTGACTCACGGATTGGTCTGGTCGCTCCTGTCCTTGTGGTGCTTATATAAATATTTGCATTTTAACAAGACTTACCACAATCTCATCGCTCACTTTTCTGCCGGAATGGTTTATCTATGCAAGCTGGAAGTATTTTTCGCAATATTGATTACTATTCTGGGTATCTGGCTGATGCATCTACTGCTGAGCAGGCGGACTGATCGATCCACCTTCACTGGTTTAGTAATTGCCCTGTCAGGTCTGCTGGCCCCCGCAATTGCTGGTCTTTTTTTACTCGCTACCCAGATGAGCTGGTCCCAGGCTTGGCATAACTTGTCGTTCACCAGTATGGCCATCAGTCACACCGGGGTCGTGTCGGCACCATTTCATCAGTCGATGATGGGGCTGGATCAGCCGTTCCGAAATCTGTTGATCATGCTGAGTGTGGGAACGGTGGAACTGCTTTTCTTGTTAATTTTCATCTGCGTTGATTTAATATCACGACGAATCAACCATCGACCGGTTCCGCATGGGTTTTGCCTGCTAATCGGCGCCAGTATCACACTTCCAGGATTGTATGTGATCCGCTCACCGCTGATATGGCAAATAATGCGTCCATTGCCCATATTTCTGCTGATACTATTAGGCTTATTGATGTACCGGTTCCATTTTCATCGTACAAACACATCCGAGCGCAGCAAATATGCAAAAAGTGTTCTACTGACCGGACTGACGATGTTTTCCTTTCTGTTGCTGGGAAAAATAATATTACGCGTGGTACTCTATGATTACGGGTTTGTGCTGGCTTTACCTGCCATATTGTTGACCTGGATCATACTCATCGCTTACTTGCCGAGGTGGTTCAGACAACATCAATTTATTCCCCGGGCCACTATCACGGCCATTTGTACAGTCATGGCCCTGATAATCGCTGGTCATTTGAGTGTCTCCCTTCGCTATTGGCATCAGAAATCCGTTCCCTTGCTTGGCACACAGGATAACATCTATATCAATGCCAACAGCAATCGTGACCCGATTCTGCAGCATACGATAAACTATCTGAACGAGAACCTCCACGCACAGGATCGCCTGGTCGTGTTTCCAGAAGGAGTCATGCTGAACTATCTATTACGTCGTGCCAGCTCAATTCCTTATTACAACTTCGATCCGAGCATACTGGCTATCTATTCTGAACCGGTAATGCTGCAGGCGCTGGCGCAGCATCCACCAGAATGGATTGTCATCAATTCCCGCGATAGTAGTGAATTTAAAGCCCGATATTTCGGATTGGATTATGGGCAATCAATTTATAACTGGGTTTGTCAACATTATTCATTACGCCATCAGGAGGGTACCTGGCCTCCAAAGGATAACCAGCTTTCAGTACAAATATACTCGTATACTCCATAACCATCAGCGAACACTGCCGACTTTTTCCAGCGAACAAATCATTGCTGCAACTAAGATAAACAGATTACGTCAGCTATTGAACAGCAGCAACTGACGGTGAATCAACACTCCACCTGGCCGATAGCATTCTGGAAAGCTAACGTCGTACATCATTACCGGGAGTCACGCACATGAATTTTAATTTACGTCAGAAAATAGTGCTGATCGGGATTATACAGCTTAGAAAGTGTGTGAGAAGGATTCCTTTTTGCCGATCAGTGAAGGTAACGTGGCCTGGAGGCGAATGAATGGGTAGGAGGCGTTATCCTTCGGACCTGACGAATGAGCAATGGGTGATCATCGAGCGGTTGATTCCGCCGGCGGAGCCGGGAGGACGGCATCGCTCGGTGAACATGCGTGAGGTGCTCAACGGCATTATCTATTTATTACGCACCGGCTGTTCGTGGCGGCAGTTGCCGCACGATTTTCCGCCGTGGGGCACGGTGCACTATTACTATCGCCGCTTTCGGTTGGACGGCACGTGGGAACACCTTCACGACCGCTTACGTGAACGAGTACGTCGTGAGGCCGGTCGGAAGCCGACGCCCTCGGCCGGGATCATCGACAGCCAGTCGATCAAAACCGCGGCGCCTCAAAAAGGGGCTGCGGCGGCTACGACGCGGGCAAAAAGGTCAAAGGCCGCAAGCGGCATCTGATCGTGGATACGCTCGGTCTGGTTGTGGATCTGGCCGTGCACGCGGGTGACGTGCCGGATCGCGAGGGCGGAGAAATGCTGCTGGGCCAGATCGCCGGTCGCTTCACCCGGTTGAAAACACTGTGGGCCGACGGTGGCTATGCCGGCGAGTTGGTGCAGACCGCTCAGCGCTGGTATGGCCGGGTGATCGAGATCGTCAAACGCAGCGACCTGCACAAATTTGTGGTGCTGCCGAAGCGATGGATCGTGGAGCGAACCTTTGCCTGGCTGGGGAAGTATCGACGGCTGAGCAAGGACTACGAAACCAATCCGCCCAGCAGCGAATCCATGATCCGCTTAGCCATGATCAACCTCATGATCCATCGGCTGATCCCAGGTTAACCATGCTTCTCACACGCACTCTTAGAGCGTGTGTGAAAAGCGTTCCAGGGTCCAGTTATCGTCGATAAATCATGAAGTGGATCATAACGCAACGGAGTAAGGTGGTGCGGTGTGGGAATAGGGATCGTCGTCCCAGCGCCGCTGTTGACGAAGTCCGCAAGCGGTGGTTCACCGACCAGCCGCTGGTCAACCCTTCGCCAGCCTTTGGTCAGTCGTTGACCAGCCGCTGGTCAACCGTTCAGCAGCCCCTGCTCCGGTTCTGCTCTGCGTCGGGTCGCTGTCCCCATGATGATTATATATACTCGTCCACCGATCGCTGAACCTTTTCTGAGTAGCCGGCGCGAGGAAATTGGCCGATACCGGCGCATGCCCTTCCCAGGCCTCAACGATAACCTACTCACACGCTTTCTTAGCGTTGTTGCGCTGCTGCTATTGGGCCTGTATTACCGTCAAGCCCGGAAAGATGTTCAGCAGCAGTATGTCGAAAAGGCGCGCAGTGTGGTCCTGACCACCGAGTCCACGCGTGAAGAAATGGCCGCCAAATGGCAGAATGGCGTACACACCGCTGAGCAACTGCGACAATGGGCCGATGCCCAACGTGTCGATCTGATTTTGTCAGCGGTACCGGTGGTCTCGGCTTGGCGAGCTGCGCAAGCCAAAGCCGAAGAAGGCGGCTACGAATTCCGCGTTCCCAAATTCGAACTGCGCAACCCCAAGAATCAGACTGATGCTCGTGAGGCGGAGGTTCTGGAGAAACTCGAAAAAGAGCAGCTGGCAGAATATTATCTGGTCGATGCCGAACAGAATGCCATTCGATATTTTCGTCCGATCAAGCTGACTCAGGAATGCATGCTCTGCCACGGTGACCCATCCACATCGCAACAATTGTGGGGCAACGATCAGGGACTCGACCCCACGGGCACCAAAATGGAGAACTGGAAGGTCGGTGAGATGCATGGCGCGTTTGAAGTCATCCAGTCCCTGGATAAGGCGGATGCACAGATTGCTTCGGCAATGACCTATGGCGGCATTATTGTCGGGGTGTTGATACTCACGGGCGCCGTCCTGTTTTACTGGATGATTACCCGCAATGTGGTACAGCCGATTAACCACATCGTTTACGAATTAAATGACGGAGCCGACCAGGTGAATGATGCTGCCGCGCAAGTATCGCAAGCGGCGCAACATCTGGCTGAAGGGGCTACCAGTCAGGCGGCCTCACTTCAGGAAACCTCCAGCGCACTGGAGGAGCTCTCCGCCATGACCCAGACCAACGTCGGCAATGCCAGTAACGCGGATCAATACGCCACAAAAGCACATCAGGCCGCCGGTCACAGCGATCAGACGATAAATGAGTTAAATCAGGCGATGTCCGGGATCAATGAATCAGCCGGTCATATCCGCAAGATAATCAAGGTGATCGAGGAAATTGCTTTCCAGACCAATTTACTGGCGCTGAATGCGGCGGTTGAAGCCGCCCGTGCCGGTGAACATGGTAAAGGCTTTGCGGTGGTCGCAGATGAAGTGCGTAGTCTCGCCCAGCGCAGTGCTCAAGCGGCCAAGGAAACCACGACTCTGATCGAGGACTCAGTTGACCGAGCCAATACCGGCACGATAGTCACGCGTGAAGTGGCTAATTCGCTCACCGGAATCGCCACGGATATTTCCAAAGTGTCAGAGCTGATGAAAAGTGTCTCTCATGCCTCGCATGAACAGGCGGAGGGTCTGAATCACATCAATATCGCTATGGCCCAGATGGACAAGATTACCCAGCAGAACGCCGCTAGCGCAGAGCAATCAGCAGCCGCATCAGAACAACTGTCCGCCCAGGCCGGCTGTGTGAAAAATACGGTTCGCGATCTGGTCCGACTGGTTCAGGGCCACGAATAACTGAATCACATTGGTATCATCACCTGGAGACTCATTACCAGCACCAGTGCCGACTGGTGCTTTTTTGCATCTGATACCCCTACCGGAAGTTGTGTTTTTACGTCACTGCTACTAACATTCTGAAATTCTGCTGTAACCATTTCAACTCCAGAAGGAGTCGGTGATGCTCCCCAATTCAATGAATTGCCTATATGTATTGTCGACCCCCGTGGTCGCAGCTTTGATGATCCCCCTCGCCCTTTTTGCTCAGGAGCAGAAAGTCGCCACGATGAAAGAACGCGTGCAGCAATATGCCCCGGTCCAGCTAACCGCCGACCTGAGCCGCCTGACCGACAAAGAACGCCAGATGATCCCCCTGCTGCTCGAAGCCGCCCAGCAAATGGATCTGATCTTCTGGCAGGAGTCTTTTGGCGATCGGGAGGCCCTGTTGAAATCAATTTTGGACCCCGATATGCGTCGCCTGGTGGAGATCAATTACGGCCCATGGGATCGCCTGGGCGATAACGCGCCCTTCGTTCCGGGTTATGGCGCCAAGCCGCTCGGCGCTAACTACTACCCGCAGGAAATGACCAAGGAGATGTTCGAAGCCTATCTGCAACAACATCCTGATGATCGGGAAGCTCTGCTCAATCCCTACACCGTGATCCGCAAAGATGCGCTGAGCCAGTTGCAGGCAGTCCCATATCATCAAGCCTACGCTGAACCGACCCGGATCGCGGCGGAAAAACTCAAAGCTGCCGCTGAATTAGCGGAAGATTCCGGCTTGAAAAAATATCTCGAATTGCGCAGCGTCGCCTTGCTGACCAGCAATTACCTCGAAAGCGATCTCGCCTGGATGGAGATGAAGAATAACACGCTGGATATCGTCATCGGACCTATTGAAAATTATGAAGATGCGCTGTTTGGCTATAAAACGACGCATGAAGCCTATGTGTTGATTAAAGATCAGGAGTGGAGCGGTCGCCTGGCCAAGTACGCCGCCCTGCTGCCTGAACTGCAGAAGAAATTGCCGGTTCCGGAAGCCTATAAGCAGGAATCACCGGGCAGCGACTCGGACCTCAACGCCTATGATGTCATCTATTATGCCGGTGATTGCAATGCGGGCGGTAAAACCATTGCCATTAATCTGCCCAATGATGAACGGGTGCAGTTACAGAAAGGTACCCGCCGGCTGCAACTCAAAAACGCCATGCGGGCCAAGTATGATAAAATCATGGTACCGATCGCCGATATCCTTATCGACTCATCTCAACAGCAGCAGAATACCTATGATGCTTTTTTCCAGAATGTGATGTTCCATGAAGTCGCGCATGGGCTGGGTATAAAGAATACCCTGGGAAACAAGGGAACCGTTCGTGAAGCTTTGAAAGAGCAACATTCGGCCCTGGAAGAGTGTAAAGCGGATATACTGGGATTGTATCTCATCTCTCAGCTGCGCGAGCAGAATCAGCTGACGGAAGGTCAGATGGCGGATAATTATGTTACTTTTCTGGTGGGTATCTTCCGCAGTGTGCGCTTCGGAGGGGCAAGTGCGCACGGCAATGCCAATATGATCACCTTCAATTTCTTCAGCCAACAGGGCGCATTTTCACGGGATGCCGCTACGGGGCGTTATCGGGCTGATCTGGAGAAAATGCCCATCGCGGTCGCCGCACTCGCCGAGAAGCTCATTACGATTCAGGGAGACGGCAATTACGACGCTGCTAAAAAATTTGTTGAGGAGATGAGCCGGATGCCGGAACAACTCCAAGCCGACCTGCAGCGGATCAACTCTGCCAATATTCCAGTGGATGTTGTTTTCGAACAAGGGTTGGAATATTTGAAACTCAGCAAGTAGAAAATGAGCGGGAAAGGCTGCCTAGGGTCCAAATTACCCGACAAAGGACCAACCCGTTATCCCTGATTCAAATCCAGTTTCTGCATCAATATTTCGCGGACCAGGATGGGGCTGGCGGAGCCTTTGGATTTCTGCATGACCTGGCCTTGTAGAAAACCGAGTGATTTCTCCCACTTTTTATCTCGAAGCCGAATCAGTTCGACCGCCTGCGGATTATCAGCGAGCGCGTCATCAACCAGTCGTTCAATGGCCCCCCGATCCTGCACCTGCTCCAATCCACGCTGCCGGGCGATCTCTGCCGGTGATTGATCACTACTAAAAAGTGCTTCCGAGAGTGTGGCAGCGGCGCTGGAACTGATGCGGCCTAGCTGCTGGAGGTTGGCCAACTCTGCCAGTCGTGGAGCAGTTACCCCCAACTGGGCGATAGTGCATTCACGGCTGTTGGCATGTTGTTGCCAGAAGCTGATGAAATGTTTGGCCAGGATATTGCCCGGTCCCCCTGCTTTGACCGCGGCATCCAGCAAGTCGGCGGTGGGTCGATCTTCGATCAAAAGCGTCGCTTCTTTTAGTCCCAAGCCATAATCCTGCATGAAACGATTTCGGCGAGCCAGTGGCATCTCCGGTAGCGCTTTCCGTACACACTCCTGCCAGGCATCATCCACCACGATCGGGATCAGGTCCGGATCGGGAAAATAACGATAGTCGTGAGCTTCTTCCTTGCCGCGCTGATAGACGGTTTCCTGGCGATCATCATCCCAGCCGCGATTTTCCTTGCCGCAGCTGGCCAGCGTGTAGTCATGATCCCGCTGCCACTCGGCCAGTTGACGCTGTAATTCAAAATCCACCGCCGAGCGCAGCGCTTTAAAGCTATTGAGATTTTTCACTTCACAGATCGGTGTGGCATACTCGACGCCTTCATGAGTAATGATCACGTTGACGTTGGGTTCGAAGCGCATCTGGGCTTTCTTCATCACCCCTTCCGTCACCCCGAGGTAAACGAGGAGGCGATGCAGTTCGTTAGCAAACGCAAATGCTTCTTCGGCGGAGTGGAGATCCGGTTCGGTGACGATCTCCAGCAGCGGGGTTCCCGTGCGATTCAGATCAACCTGGGTCATGCCGGGCGAATCATGTAGATTTTTCCCGGCGTCTTCTTCGAGGTGGGCGCGGCGAATGCGCACCGGCCGTCGCTCCCCGTGAAGTTCATATTCCAAAATACCTTGGCTGGCGATGGGCAGATCATACTGGCTGATCTGATAATTCTTGGGCAGGTCGGGATAGTAATAGCTCTTGCGATCCCACTTGGTGAATCCGGCAATTGTGCATTGCAACGCCAACCCAGCCCGGATCGCCAGTTCGACCGCATGTAGATTGATGGCCGGCAGGGAACCGGGCAATCCCACGCATACCGGACAGACGCGGGTGTTGGGCTCAGTTCCGAATTGAACTTCACAGCCACAGAACAGCTTGGTGCGCGTCAGCAGTTGCACATGTATTTCCATGCCAATCAATGACTTATATTGCATATCCACCTCATTGGTCCATCGGATCCCAAGTCGAAATCAAGCAATCATTCGCCAGAAGCAATCAGTTTCATTCTGCGGCACGATCTCAAATTCACCCACCAGCAGACGACCGGTTAATTTGAAGCGGCGATAATTTCCCCGCGATTCGAGCAACTGCAGTTCACCCCGATCTACCCGCCGGACTTCGCCGCGATTGCCTGAAACAGCACCTTCATAATCAAGATAGTCCAGGCGATGATCGGGCAGACGTTGTAAGGGTATTTGTTTTTTGAGTATCTCTTCCGGTGCGTGATATAATTTCCAGGTCAGGAGTGTGCGGTCGCCTTCCAGCATCAGGTCCCAATGATCCGGACCATGACCGACATGGTGTAAAATGACATACTGAGGCAATCTGCGACCTCCAGCATTAACCATATCACAGTAAAGGATGCATTATATGAAAATACTCCACAGCTGTCTGTATCTCAACCGGTGGGTGGTGTTGTTCTGCTTCGCGGTTGGCGGCATTACGGGCTGTGGTCCCAATCAATTTGAGCTGTATCGCCGCCAGGGCTTGCAGATGGTTCAGGATCAGCGCTACGAAGCGGCAGCGGGAGCATTCCGCGAAGCCATGCTGCGCGTCCCCCAGCACACGGATAATCTCTGCGACATCGCCTGGTGCCATCTGCGTATCGCCGAGCAGTATATGTCGCGCGAAGATCCGCAGGCTGCATCGCGGGAAATCGATGTGGCGATCAATTATTACAACCGGGCGATCAAATACTATCCCGGCTATCAGCGGGCACTCGACGGTAAAAATCATGCGCTGGAGATGAAAGGTCAATATGTCGAAGCTCTGGCGACTATTCAGTGGGCCAGTCGTAACGTAGGCCCCGACGCCGCCACACACATCCGCCTCGCCCAGGAATATGCGGAACGCGGTGACGCCGATCGCGCCCTGCTCACATATCGCCAGGCGGTGGCTATGGAACCGGAAAATCCCGTGCCCAACCGCATGATCGGCCAATACTATCTGACTCTCGGCCGCCGGGATGAAGCGGTTTATTATCTGCAACGCAGTTATCAACTGGACCCCACCCAGACCCTGGTGGCCGAAGAACTGGATCGGCTGGGCGTGGAGGTCGCACCACCATCCGCGGACCAGGCAGTTATTAATGAACCCCACTCTTAAACTGGCTTTGCGGTTCGGTCGCCAGTGGTAATATTTGCTGGTCATGGTTACGATTTTTCGTTAATCTACACCCATGCAACCAGGCTTATATGTCCATATCCCTTACTGTCAGAAAAAATGCGGCTACTGTGATTTCTATTCAGTACCATTGGGTGATCGCAGTGTATCTTCATTGATCCGGGCTATCCTGCATGAACTGGATCATCGTCATCAGGATGCCCCCCGTCCTTTCCGAACGATTTTTGTCGGCGGCGGCACGCCCACCATTCTGCCCCTGGATGATCTGCGCCAGCTTTTTCAACGATTGGGTGAAATCGCCCGTCAGGATCAGGTAGCCGAGTTCAGTTG
This sequence comes from Phycisphaerae bacterium, assembly GCA_022072405.1. Lineage (GTDB taxonomy): Bacteria > Planctomycetota > Phycisphaerae > UBA1845 > CAIVHJ01 > JAJVHX01. Next base: position 71,938 of record JAJVHX010000019.1, read on the forward strand.
TGAAGCCAATCCTGCGACGGTTGATGAACAGAATATTGCACTACTGGTCCAATGCGGAGTGAATCGGCTGTCCTTCGGGGTACAATCCTACCATCAGGTGGAACTGGATTTTCTGGATCGCCTGCATCATCCGGATGATGTTCCGCGCAGCGTCAAACTGGCCCGGACCGGCGGCATCAACAACATCAATCTCGATCTAATCTTTGGCGTCCCAGGTCAAACTCTCAGCAGTTGGCAGGATACCTTACGCCGGACTATCGACCTGCATCCGGAACATATCTCCTGTTACGGACTAACCTATGAAACCGGGACCGCACTGACTGCCCGTCTGCAGTTGGGCCAGATCGAACCCATGGACGAGGATCTGGAAGCTGATCTCTATCTGGCCACCATAGAGCTGTTACAGGCGCATGGGTATGAACAGTATGAAATCAGTAATTTCGCACTACCCGGGCGACAATGTGAACATAACCTGATCTACTGGTCCAATGGCCCCTATCTGGGCATCGGCCCATCGGCTAGCAGCTACCTGGGGGGTTATCGCTTTAAGAATGTCCCGCATATTGGCACATACATCGGAGATGTGGAGAACGGGCGTAGGCCCTGGCGCGAGGAAGAACGGCTGAGCGGGTCGGCCTTGGCGGGTGAAACAGCCATGATGCAACTGCGCCTGAACCAGGGAATTCATATTAGCAGTTTTACTAAGCAGGTGGGGGTTGATCCGTTGCAATTATTCCATGAGCCGCTCGAGCGGTTTACCCGCGACTGCTGGCTGGAAATTAGCGGCGGATATATCCGCCTGACTTCTTCCGGCCGACTGGTCGCCAACCGCATTATCAGTGAATTATTGAGCTGTGAAAGCACTCCTTCTGCTGTTCGGACATCATTACCCCTCATTTCTCATTAAAATTAATTCGCCTCTGAATATTGTCTTTAGGATTTCACCCCGTACAATTGTACGGCCGTGACTAATATAATCTGTTGAGGTCAAACATGAGCCTGATTAAGTACATTCCATCGCAGAAACTGCTGATTTGTATTCTGGCTATCCCAGCCCTTCTGGTCGGATCGGGTTGTGGCGGATCGGGGGGAGGAGGCGGTGGCGGTGGCGGCGGAAATTCAAACAACAACATCAACCTGAATGATAATCTCGTTGATAACATTAACGACAATGATGGCGATGATGAGTTGCAGGTGCAGATTGATGGCTTGCCCGCAGTCGCCACTCCGGTCGGCGAGATAATAACGATAGGTGCCGTGGTATTCGGCGGTTCTGGTTCTTATGACTATTCATGGAGTCTTGATAATCCGTTGCTGGCTGCCATTGATGATCAGTCGAACGATGAGGTTCTGTTAACCTTGTTGGCTGATGGACAATTGCAGGTCAGCGTGGTGGTCACCGACCAGATCAGTGGTGTTCAGGGACAATCAGCCGGTTTGGTACTCATTGGTTTTGACTCCGGCGAGCCCCCGGCAGAAGCTGCAATTCAAATACTCGACCTGGCACCGATCGAACCCGACAATCAATTGGTCACGCTGACGGCTATCACCAACGGCCCCGATCCAGTCTCCATTACCTGGAGTACCGATCCGGTAAACCCCCTGCCGCCAGATGCGCTTTTCTTTGAAGATCTATCGCCCGACGACAATTATGCGACCTTCTACGCCTCTACACTATTGAATTTCACCTACGATCTGGTGTTTACGGCAACAGCTACCTATAGCAACGGCAGCACATTGAGCGACTCCACCACGGTCACCATTTTTGGCGGGCCTTAATCATGTAGCGCCATATAGGGATATTGGGGAGCACTACCCTGTAATACTGCAATCACGTCTTCAACCACCCGGTTCATCGCCAGCTGCGAACGGGTGGTACGCGAACCGATATGGGGAGTCAGCAGACAATTGGGCGCACTCAGCAGCGGATGGTCAACGGGTAGCGGCTCCGGTTCCGTCACATCCAGCGCTGCACCCGCCAAACGCCCCTCCAGCAACGCCGCCACCAGGGCATCGGTCTGCATCACCGCACCCCGCGCGGTATTAATCAGCCACGACGTCGCTTTCAGCAGTTGCAATTGTTCGGCATTGATCATTCCGTGAGTCAAACGAGTCAGTGGTACGTGCAGAGATAAAACATCTGCCTGCTGCAATAGCTCCGGTAAATTCCGGCTCTCTGCCACTACGCTTAATGGTCGGACATCGCGAATATCGTTGTACAGGATATTCATTTTCCAGGCTTGTCTGGCTATCTCGGCGACGCGCTGCCCGATCCGCCCCATCCCGATAATTCCAAGAGTCAGTTCGCTCAATTCGGGTTGTTGCAAGGCCGCTCGGGCGTTGAAGAATTCCCCTTGTCGAAGCTGTTGTTCCGACCAACCCATGCGGCGCACCAATGCGATCATCATGCCGATCGTCAGTTCGGCAACGGCCTCGGTTGACGCCGCCGGTGTATGAATCACGACCACTCCTCGAGCGCGGGCGGCCTGAGTATCAATATTTTCAACTCCGATACCCGCCCGGCCAATCACCTTCAGGCGAACACCGGCTTGAATAACCCGATCAGTCACTTGAGCATAAGTCCGTACAATCAGGGCGTCGGCGGATGGTATTGACCGTAAAAGAGATGCTTCGTCGGTCTCGTGAATTTCAGTCACCTGGCCTATTTCGTGTAACCGTTCCAGCGCCCAGGTACTGAGTTTTTCGACTACGAGAATCTTGGGAAGAGCACTGGCCATATACTCATAGTGGTACAATGCCAGAAAAACGTCAAGTTGGTATTGGGTTATGTGGACCGATCAGGCGAGAGTATCGATCATCTGCCCCAGACTGTCGGAAACCTGCTGCATGTTTTCGGCTGCCGATTCGATCAGCTCAACCACGGCTTGGGACTGAGCATTGGAAATCTTCATCATCTTGGCTGCCGCGGCAAATTGAATCTCGCCCAATTGCTGGGCTTGCTGCATCATGGCTACGCAATTAACTGAATCAATGTTCATAAATCAGGCCTCGATAGCAAACTGTACTGCGATTCAATGTACGATTCTGAACTCGAGAAATGAAAATACTCATGGTGATTTCTACAATGATCAGGGCCGATAACTAATTAACAATTTCCTAACTAATAATTTATTAACCACAGGAACCTATAGGCCGTTAACCTTTCCATTTGCAGCTGTTATACTTAAATTCAACACTCAAACGACACATCTCCCCTGCCTTCATGGTTATCCTAAGAAAATCATTTGACGTTTGGCAGATGTTAGGCAATAATTCAACCGAACGATAGCTTAACACCGATGAACTGCTACTGTAACCGGCTGGCTCGTTTACCTGAAATTCTTTACGAAGTTCTGAAAATATGCGTATTTCCAATAATCCAATCTGCTGTTTGGGTCCCAGTAGCGAATATGAGGTTGCGTGGCCTTCGGTCTCACCTGATGCCGCCCGCCTGGGTGATGGCTCAATCGCTGGTTCTTCGTGTTCACTATTTGCTGGATTATTCGGACGATTATCAGGATGGGTTCGTGAACTAGCCACTCATCTGCCCGATCGTTCGACCCCTCATCAGCACTGGACGAATTGGCACTCGCACCGTTGTCACCGTTTCCACCCCACTATTGTTACACCAGATTCAGATTGGCCGCTCGTCCTGTTAGGACCGGAACGGCGCAGTATTACGCTGGAGAATGATCATGCCCCGCCACAGCTCAGCTCACGAACGCCGTCGTTTGACTCCTCGCCAACTGCAGATCATGACCCTGCTGCGCGATTACCAGAACGAGAATGGCTATTCTCCGACGATGCAGGAAATCGCCGATCATCTCGGCGTCTCCAAAGTCACCGTGTTCGAACACGTCGAAACGCTGATCGCCAAAGGATTGCTTCGTCGGCTGCCGCACAAGGCTCGCTCTTTGGAACTTACCTCCCATGTGGAATTCCCGGATGAGAAAAATACCGTTTTCCCCATTCGCGGATATATTGCCGCTGGTCGTCCCATAGAAGCAGTGGAGCAGGATGAGACGATCGAATTACTCGATATGTTCCAAAGCCGTCATCCCACCTTTATTCTCAAGGTACGCGGTGATAGCATGATTGATGATCAGATACGTGATGGCGATTATGTGATCTGTGAACAACGTCGTGATGCCCGGTCCGGTGAGACCGTTGTTGCGTTGCTGGAAGGAGGCGAAGCAACGCTGAAACGTTATTATCGGGAGGGTCATAAAGTACGTCTGCAACCCGCTAACAGTAATTATGAACCGATCATACTCGATCGGGTTGAAATTCAGGGTGTGGTACGAGGAGTCTTACGTTCGTATTAGCAAAATGATTACCAGCGCACGATGCGTGTCCCGGTCCGGCCAGCCAGTGCCGCTGTGAGATAGTTCAAATCGGTGATCAATACCTCGGCAGCGCTGTGGGTAGCTGCTTCCAGAAAATAGATCGCGGCTTCGATTTTTGGCCCCATTGATCCGGGTGGGAACTGCCCTTCTTCCAGATAATGCCGTGCTTCTGCCAAGGTCAGTCTATCGACATTGTGCTGATTGGGTCGATCGTAATTCAAACAGACTTTTTCCACGGCAGTCAGGATGATAAACATTTCTGCTTCTATTTCAGTGGCCAGTAAAGCTGAAGCACGATCTTTATCAACTACTGCAGCAATGCCCTGATATTGACCCTGTTCATCTTGTATGACCGGAATCCCCCCCCCACCGCAGGCAATGATCAGATGACCGGTGTTGATCAAGGTTTGAATCGCGTCTCTTTCCAGAATGTGCCTGGGAATAGGTGAAGCCACTACCCGGCGAAATTGGCCAGGTCGTACTTCCCGTATTGTCCACCCCAACTGTTCACGATATTTAGTCGCTGTCTGGACGTCCATGTAGCCGCCAATGGGCTTGGACGGCGATTGGAAATCAGGATCATCGCGATCAACCTGCACGGTCGTAACCAGGCAGCTTACGCACTGATCCTTCTTCCTCCGGCGTAATTCATTGGTCAGGCATTGGGCGATCATGTAGCCCATGCCTCCCTGAGTATCCGCAACGCAAATCTCCAGCGGCAAGGTATAAACTTCTGACTCGGCCAGTTCCACCCGCCGCAAGGCATTACCTACTTGCGGACCATTGCCATGTGTCACCACCAGTTGATAACCCAGATCGAGCAGATCCGCCAGGGCACGGGCGGATTCTCTGGTTTGTATAAACTGGGCGTCGATATCAGGAGGCGTCCCCGGTTTGGTGATGGCGTTACCTCCCAAAGCCACCACGATAATGCGCGAATCTGACATAGCCGGACTACACCTTACCAGTTACCAGGGCCACCATGATCGCCTTCTGAGCATGCAGCCGATTTTCCGCCTGATCAAAAATAGCAGAATTCGGCAGGCGCGAAGCGGGATAGTCAATCTCTTCGCCATAATGAGCTGGCAGACAATGCAGCACGACCGCCTGCGTATTCATCGCCTGCACCACGGGAACATTAATCTGATATCCAACAAATGCTCGGCGGCGTTTTTCAGCCTCTGCTTCCTGACCCATGCTGGCCCATACATCAGTGTACACCACATCAGCCCCGCGCACCGCCTCCATTACTTCATGGCGGACCTGAATTTTTGCTCCCGTAGTCCGGGCCATCATCTGGCATTCTTCCAGTACAGAAGCCTGAGGTTCGTATCCAGGTGGACAAGCAACCGTCACATGCATACCGGTGAGTGCCCCGCCATACATCAGAGAATGGGCTACGTTATTCCCATCACCCACAAAGACCAGATGCAGCCCCTTTAATTGACCCCGCCGCTCGATGATCGTCTGCAGATCGGCCACGATCTGGCAGGGGTGCTCATGATCCGACAAACCGTTAATCACCGGCACACCGGCGTGGCGGGCCAGTTCCTCGACAATGTGGTGGCCAAATACCCGAGCCATAATCACATCTGCATAACGACCCAGCACCATGGCGATATCTTCGGTGGTTTCACGTTCGCCCAGTTTGATATCTGAGGGAGCGAGGTAGATGGCATGGCCACCCAATTGCGTCATGCCCGTTTCAAAGGAGACGCGGGTGCGTAACGAGGGTTTCTGAAAAATCATGGCCAGGGTTTTGTTGGCCAGAAGCGGCGTGGCTCGACCGGACTTTTGCTCCTGTTTGAGCTGCCGGGCTAAATCCAGCACGGCTTGCAGTTCGACCGGTGTAAAATCCTTCATGGCTACAAAATTACGACCTTGCAAATGCACGTTCATGTGAAAACATCTCCCTCGTCGTGTTATTAATCAACAGGTAACGCCCCTGAGTAGAGCGAATAGCATTATACTTTATTCATTGGGGCTGCAACATGGCCAGTGAGCAGGTACTGCGTAGTTGTCACAAAACTGATCTGATCATGTGGAAACGGTCTGGAGGGCACGTCGCAAATCGACCAGTAGCTGATCAACCTTGAAGGGCTTGAACAGAACCCCGGCCAAGCCTTCCCGCTGGGCACGAATAATAGAATGATTCGGATCGTAACCAAATCCGGTCATCAACAAAACCGCACATTGCGGGTGCAGTTGCTTCGCCGCGGCGAAAACTTCATAACCATTTTTCCCCGGCATGCGGATATCACTCAGCACCAGATCATAATTTTCCTGTTGCAATTTATGGATAGCCTCTTCGCCATGCTCAGCGGCGTCCACTTCACAACCGTAGGCGCGCAAGACCTGACAGATCGTCTGACGAATCGCTGATTCATCATCGGCGACCAGTATCCGGCGACCGGTTAACACTTCGTCATGCTGTAATTCCGTCGTGACACCGCCTAGTATGCCATCTGTCGGCGCAGTGGTCTGCTTAACTGCTTTTTTGACCCGGTTGATATTCTCACTGATGGCCTGCAAGCGCCGGCGTAATTCATCGTGGCCGATATATTGTTCCATCAAGGTTGCGGTGTCAGTCAGAATATCATTCAACGGGCCGGCAATTTCATTCAGAACGTTGGTGGCCATCTGGCCGGTGGTGGTTACACGTTCCCGCACCAGCAGATCAAGGGTATTTAAGGCCATCGCGATATAGCGCCCGAAAATCTCGGCAAACTGCCGGTCATCTTCCGAAAAGGCGTCCGGCTTGATGCTCTCGACATTCATTACGCCCAGCAGTTCATCATGCAGGCGTAAGGGTACGGTCAGTGAGGAACGGGCATCATCAATCCCCTGCAGATAGCGGGGGTCGTATCGAACATCCGGGCAGATATAACTACGACCGGTCGCAGCCACATAACCGCATAATCCATTATTCTCCATAGAAGCATAGAGGGGTATAGTCACGCGCTCAGGTGGCAGATCGACATTGATGAGCAACTCCAGCTGATTGGTTCGGCGATTCAATATCCAGATACCGAAGTTACTGAAATTCATCAGGTCGCGGGTGTAACGAATGATCTTTTCTTCCATCAACGCCAGACGTTCAGAAAAATCCAGGCGGCTGAGTTGCTGGGCATCCAGTCGCACCAGTTCACGGCCGGCGCGATCGATGGCATCCACCTTGCGTTGTAGACGGCGGGTGGCGGATATGTCAGAGATCAGCGCGGTCACTTGATGAATGGATCGGTCCGGTTCGATGATCGGCGCCGCGGCGACATCAAAATACTGATCACCGGAAACTCGAATCGTAAAATGACGGGGATAGAATCGGAAATTATCCGGTTGGTCGGTGGTGGCGAAGGAATCAATAATCTCTCGACAGCCGTCGGCAATCTTTTCTCGTACTTCTGCACTCAGTCGCTCGGCTTGGCGATTCGACCAGACAAATTGACCCTGATCATCGATTACAACCAGACTATGACCAAGTGCTTCCAGTATGGTACTGGTATGTTCATCGATTCGACGATGTGCCAGATTGTACAGCTCCGCGCCGGGCGTCACGATCAAATCAAATCGCCGATCACTCATCAACCCCCAGGCTTCTTCCAGAGAGGTGGCGACGGTGATCTGACCCAGTTGACCGAGCAGGTCACTCCATGCAGTTAGATCGTCAACCGGCCCAACAACTAATATCTGTCGTAAGCTGGTTTGTTCCATATTCATCAGCATTGTAACCACCCCGGCAAAAAATTCGACACTATACTAATCACCGCCCAACCCCCTGCTGCTCAGAGATGTAACGCGATTCTACCATATCGGAGTGTTTATCGTACTGATTATTAATGTATATCCAATAAATTGAATGTTAAACATCGTTCGCGCTCTGGTTAAATGGTATATCGTAATCGTAGGTGAATATGAGATGTAGCCGTAAGAAAGTGTTACATGGTGCTATTAATTTGCGGTTATCGCACATTTCATTCAGGATACCAGCCGCTAACGGATAAGATTATAACACATTAACACATGGCCTATTACAGCAACCATGCACTGCAACACTCACTCTCGACAATTTAAGATATGGCAGTATTAGGTTGGTTGCTGTTGGAGAGTACCCGGTAAGTAAGTTGCTGCATTTCTAAGGCTAAATCCACGCTGCAAACCGAATGGCCCGTGGAGTAATTAAGCGTGGCAGGAGCGAAATTCAAAATACCCTGAATGCCTGCCTGAAACGCCTGGTCAGCAACAATCTGAGCAACCGATGCAGGTACGGTCAGAATAGCAAGGCGTATATCCAACGTTTGGACCAGGCTAGAGAGTTCGTCCAGGTGTTGAATCTGCAGCTTACTGACTGGACTGACCGGTGTGCCTACCTTGGCTAGATCGATATCACAAACTGCTACAATATCGAATCCCTGGCCGGAAAAACCACCATAGGCAGCCAATGCCCGCCCCAAATTCCCCGCCCCAATAATAACCACCCGCCAGTTACGATCGGTCCCTAATATCCGCCGAATACGCTCGATCAGATCACCCACAGGATATCCGATGCCGGGATGGCCGAACGGACCAAAATAGGCCAGATCTTTTCGTACCTGGGCATCGCTGATGCCGACAGCATCGCCCAGGTGGCGACTGGAGACGGTACGCAATCCCTGCTGCTGTGAAAGCAGCAACTGCCGCAAATACAAACTGAGGCGCTGAATGGTGGCGGATGGAATTTCTATCGGTTTCGCCATGAGTGGATTCGGGATGTGAAGTGCGCCGATCGGACCAGAACCGACGAATCACAACCCCTATCTATCTTATGGTTTAACATGGAGCGACGTCAAGACCGGGCAAATATCACCCTAAATCCTCAAGTCCGGCCTTTTGAGCACGACATTGATTGATACTGCTGCCCGAATCGTTGTAATATATATAGCCCAAGCACTTGAACTGTGTGGAGACCTTTGATAATTTCTCGGGATTCTACCAGTCTACTCCTTCTTCCCTAAGGAAGCTCTAAGGTTGAAAACCAGATTTGCCATTCAAACGATGTTAGTACTGTCCCTGCTGACGGTACACTCCCTAATTACCGGCAGCGCACTGGCCCAGAATGCAACCGACACACTGGCTCCCATGCGCACCAAAGCGCAGCTAGATCCAAGCGACCTGCAGGCACTGGGTCAATATTTTGATGCCGCCATTGAAGCATTGCATAGTCGAATCACTGATCCCAAGGCCGCTCGGCGTTATCTCAACACCATCGCAGCCGACTACAATCACGCTGATAATCAACCGGCATTCCGCAATGCGTATGTTGAACAACTGGTGCAGAAAACTGTGGAGCAGTTATCATCAGCAGATGTTCCCCTGGCGACGACCCTGCTGATGGCCGTCAAGCAAATGCAGGACATTCGTACCCTCGTGGTTTATCAGTCAGGACTGTCTTCCTCGATTGATGCGGTCCGACTGTTGAGTTTTAGCGGCCTGGAATCGATACGCACTCCCTTAGACAACTCGACGAACGAATTGACTGCTGTACTGAGCCTGCTGGAAAAACAATTAGCCCAGGAAAAAAGCACGATCATCCTGAATCGAGCGTATCAATTACTTTCATTTAATGCACAAAAGGAACTGCAGATTCGTATTCTCGTGGCAGGCTTGAAACGGCGTCTGGATTCTTATGCCCAAACAGGCTCGATCGCGGAACAAATTGATCTGACCCTCTACAACCGTTTATTGAATTTTCGCGCCAGTATCGGCGCAGCCGATCGCGGTCCGCTGATTAATCTGCTCGCCGCCGTACTGGTACACTATACACATCGTTACATTTATTCGGATCTGTCTCAATCGGCGCGGGATAACCTGGTCGTCGCCATTACTCAGGCGGAGAAGTTGCTGGCCGAGTTGACTGAAATCAAACCGGAAAGCGGTGGTTTGACCAGTGCTTGCCAATCTGCAGGGGCTGAGCGTCAGCAGAATATCAAAAATGCGCTGTTCAAGTGGGTTGGCAGTGCTGCTGCTCCAGGTGTCTTAAATGGGAATCCCTGGCAGGTTCCCGTTAACGCTGGCCTCACTCTTAAGTTTGATGAACAGGCTCAGGAACATCATAACGAAGAGACCGGTGAATCACCCACGAGTGAAGAGCCGAATAAGTCCTGATACCACCAGCCATCAATATTCTACCTGCCATTCAGTTAAAGTTGCTTCTGTTATGATCATTCCCGCTCGATCCCCAAGGCTTCAGGCACACTAGCGCTGATAATTGACAAGCCGCCCGATGTCGCTACAGTGCAAGATGACAAGTGGATCAGGAGAAGCGTATGGCCCGCAAATTATCTGAACGACCCTCGGTAATTGTCGCGCAACGAATTAAGCATTGTCGAAAACTGATGAAGCGACAGGGTATCAGCAATTTACTGATTACTCGCCGTGCGGATCAGTTTTACCTGACTGGATTTAATGGCGAGGATGGGGCCGCAATAATTACTCAGAAGGCTGTCCATATTATTACGGATGGACGCTTTTTTGAGGAATTTCAGCGCGACGTGCCCTGGGCTGTACAACACCTGCGTTCCAATAAACTGAGTGACGCATTAGCCCTCGCCGCTCAGCAAGCCCAATGGCCTCATCTGCATTTCCAGGCCGATCATTTAACAGTCTCCGGCTTGCATGCGATGCAATCAGCCTGCAAGAAAATTAAGTTTAACCCGGTAACTGGCTTGGTGGGGGAACTGCGTCTACTTAAAGATACGTCTGAAATCACTGCCATTCGCCGCTCGATAGACGTAGCGGAGGCGGCTTTTCTAAGCCTGCGGAAAGCGCTGCAGGTTGGAATGACCGAGATGGAAATTGCCGCACTTCTGGAATATGAAATGAAGAGTCGCGGCGCCACTCGCCCCAGTTTTGAAACCATCGTAGCCGAAGGACCCAATTCTGCCGCCCCCCATGCGATACCGGGTTCACGCCGGTTGAAAGCGGGCAGCCTCCTACTAATTGACTGGGGTGCGGTAGTGAATGGGTATTGCAGCGACTTGACCCGCATTCTCTTCATCGATACCATTTCTGATCGCTATAAACGCTTATATGAAATTGTGTTAGAAGCACAGATGCGGGCGATAGCCGCTATCGCTCCTGGCCGTCGAATGTGTGACATTGATCAGATCGCCCGTGACTATATTACAGAAAACGGTTACGGTAAGGAATTCAGCCATGGCTTGGGCCACGGTATCGGCTTGGATATTCATGAGGAACCCCGCGTTCGGCCGACGATTACGGAAACGCTGAAACCGGGTATGGTGGTTACGGTCGAACCGGGTATTTATGTTTCCGGTTTGGGTGGCGTGCGGATTGAAGATGATATTCTGGTAACAGCCAAAGGCCACGAAGTATTAACCAGCGTGAGCAAATCGCTCACCACTGCCCTCATCAAGATCAACCGGCACACGAGAAAAGGCTGAATGATGCCTTACCTGCCGGATTACGTTTGTTGTGGAGATGTGTGTGTCAGAAATAGATTTTAATGCCATGGAACGTCTGGTTGGCCTGATGAAAGAGAACGATCTGAACGAACTGGACTATAAATGTGGAGATCTGGAAATCACCCTCAAGCGGGGTGGTAGTACGGTGATGGCTCCCCTGCCGATGATGGCCCCGCCCACGGCCCAGGTCGCGGTACCTACTGTGCCCACTACTCATCAGCCCGCGATCGACGAACTGGCGGGCATGTTGACCATTAAATCACCTATGGTAGGTACCTATTATTCCTCCTCCAGCCCCGACACGCCCCCATTTGTAAAACCGGGAGATCGCGTCAGTGCGGAGAGTACGGTTTGCATCATAGAAGCGATGAAAGTCTTTAATGAGATCAAGGCTGAAATACAGGGCACCATTGAACGTGTCCTGGTGTCCAACACCCAGGCGGTAGAATATGGCCAGCCTCTCTTTCTGGTTCGACCGGATTGATGGCTGACGCGCCACCGGTCCGCCCTTAATTACACCATCGGAAATATCCATACTATCGCGAGTGCCTATAGAATCATGTTTGCCAGAATATTAATTGCCAATCGCGGTGAAATCGCTTTACGCATCCTGCGGGCCTGTCGGGAACTGGGCGTTCAGACCGTGTGCGTATTTTCCGAAGAAGATCGCCATGCCCGCTATCTGACCCTGGCGGATCATTCCGTCTGCATCGGGCCCGCCAGCCCCAGCCAGAGCTACCTGCGCGGTGATCGCATCATCGCCGCAGCCGAAGTTTACAACGTGGATGCTATTCACCCAGGGTATGGTTTTCTGGCGGAGAACCCGCAATTCGCCGAGCAATGTCGGGACTCGAAAATTCAGTTCATCGGCCCGGATGCGGAATCGATGCGCCTCTTGGGCAATAAAGCCGAAGCTAAAAAGCTGGCCAAAAAAGCCGGTGTACCTACCGTCCCCGGCAGTGAAGACGTGATTGAAGACGATGAAGAAGCGGTGACCCTGGCCCGCAAGATCGGTTACCCGGTGATCATCAAAGCAGTAGCAGGCGGTGGCGGACGCGGCATGCGCGTCGCGCATAATGAAGCCAATCTGCGTTCCGCCCTGTATCAGGCTCGCATGGAAGCGGAGGCAGCGTTCAAGGATGCCGCCATCTATCTCGAAAAGATGATCGAACGTCCCCGCCATGTTGAAGTCCAGATCATGGCTGACTCGAAGGGTAATACGCTGCATCTTTATGAACGTGATTGCAGTGTGCAGCGCCGTTTTCAGAAGTTAATCGAGGAATCACCTTCCCCCGCACTGGATGAACGTACCCGCACGGAATTGTGCAAAGCTGCGGTACGGCTCTGTAAAACCGCCAACTACGTCAACGCCGGAACGGTGGAGTTCCTGGTGGATCAGGCTCATAACTATTATTTCATTGAGGCCAATACTCGTATTCAGGTGGAACATCCGGTCACCGAGATGATTACCGGCCACGATCTTGTACAATGGCAATTGCGTATCGCCGCGGGCGAAGAACTGACCCTGAAGCAACGGGATATCATCGTAAATGGTGCAGCCATCGAATGTCGCATCAATGCCGAAGACCACGCCGAAGGATTTCGCCCCTGTCCCGGTCCGGTCGATGTACTTTATCCGCCGGGTGGTATGGGTATCCGCTGGGATTCCTATATCGTCCCCGGATCGCGCATTTCGCCGGCTTACGATTCGATGATCGGCAAGCTGATCGTCCATCGCCCGACCCGAGAGCAGGCGATTCGCACTCTGCAATGGTGCTTAAACGAGTTGGAAATCAAACCGATTAAAACCACCATCCCCTTCCATCGGGCCATCTTATCCCTGCCGGAATTCATCGATGGTCAGGTGGATACCGGCTTCGTGGAACGCTCGTTCATCAATCCCCCGAAATAACCGCCTGTATCCGGTTCAAACTATAATTCAGTATGATTCTGCTAATCGATAATTATGATTCTTTTACCTACAATCTGGCGCGTTCCATCAAGACGGTCGTGCCCAATCAACGTCTCGCAGTGGTTCGTAATGATGAGTTCACTGTTGCTGATGTAATCGCCCTGCAACCACAAGCTGTTGTTATCTCCCCCGGACCGGGAACCCCATTGAATAGCGGCTTATGCATGGATATGCTGCGTGCTCTACCGCGCGATTGGCCAGTGCTGGGGATTTGTCTGGGTATGCAATCACTGGCGGTGGCTGATGGTGGGAAATTGCATGTTGCTGAACGCTTATGGCATGGAAAAACAGACTGGGTTCATCACTCCGGGGAGGGATTGTTTGACGCCCTGCCCAGCCCGATAAGGGTCATGCGCTATCATTCATTAATTGTTGATCGCATCACCCTGCCGGCGAGTTGGCGGATCACCGCCAAGACCTCCGCCGACGAGATAATGGCAATGGAAGCATTTCGACAGCCACGCCATGGCGTCCAGTTTCACCCGGAAAGTTTCGCCACCGAGCAGGGTCACCATCTCCTACACAATTTTTTCAAACTCATCCGCCAGCCTGTCTCAGGCACTTTTTAACATTCCACTTTCATACTGGGCCAATAGCGGCGGACGACGGCGGCGGCGACGCTTCTTGGGTGTTCCTGGAGCTTTGACTGACGGGACATGGGGTTCGGCAGCTTCAGCCACTGCCAGGGCTTGCTGAGCATCAGGAGCATAGAGATCAGCATTGATCTCCATCCATAATTCCTCAGCCCGATTGAATACACCACCGGTGATCATCACGTTCATAGATGGGTTAACACCCACCTCGCGAATCAGGTCAATCAAGGCCCGTAATTGGGGAACGCCGCCGGCGCTCATTCCGTACACCATTAAGATTTCCGGACGAAGCTGACCGATCAGGGCCAGCAACTCATCATGCGGAACACCGCCACCCACGAAATAGACCTGCCATCCGTGAGCTTCAAACAGATCAGCACACATCTGGGCACCGAGTTCCGGGCTTTCTCCATCGGCGCAGGTGATGATGATCCTTTTACCATTGGCTTGCCGCCGCTGCAGACAGCGCTGAACCTGATCAGCCAGACAGCGATTGATTCGCGTCGCCATATGCTCAGCAGCGATATTGATGCGATCCTCGCGGAACAGCCGCTCCACCTGTTCCATGGCTGGCCACAGCAGTTCGTGATAAACAGCTTCCGGCTCCTGCCGGGCCTCCATGTTTTGCCAAACCAGTTCTCCACAGGCTTGGCGTTGTCCTTGTAATAATTTTTCAAGATACAGATCGCGCAGCGCAGTCAGAGACATGATGGCAGCTCCTCATGCGAACCGGACAGGAGTTGGGCCTGTTATCTGCTGGGCCTCCTGCCCGAACATGAGGACGCGGTTCGCGGTTAGCGGGTGAGCAATGTGACGGGACTCCGCCCGTCCAGCCAAATACGAGTTACACGGGAAGTGCCAGAATCGTCAAAGCCATTTGCAGCCCGGCGTATAAGGCATATCCCAATCCACAACAACCGACATAATGAATCAGTACACCATCTTCCCAGGTCATTCTCATAAAATACTCCCCATCAAAATCGTTTTACTCAGGACCAGTAAGCAACCAAATTGTTAAAATAGTAAACTTGGAAGCTTTAGATAATTTTCAATCGGTGTATGAGAAATGATTTCTTGAGAAAAAATGTTAACATAGATAATTTAACAAAAATGTAGGGGGAATGTTACTTAACTGGTTGCTGTGCTTGAGGATTAGTTTTACGTTGCAGCTGGCCGAAGCGGTAGAGCAGTATATTTCGCATCACCTTCTGAGCAGATGACTCATCAAATCCGATTGTTCCAAAAACGTACTGACGTCCTGCGGCAACAGAAACGTCCAGCGGCGAGAATACCAGGACCAGATCTCCGTTTTGCTGGACACCCCACAAAGCGGGAGTTTCACCCTTGAAGCCTTCTTTTTTCGCCCACCGTGTGTATTCCATCCGATTGAGCGGTTTACCTTGTCCAAACTGCCCCTTGAGGAGATCATTCTCGGGATTCAGACTTTGAAATTGATTCTTGAACAGTTCACTGAGTTGCGCTTTGACTTGCTTGGTAAATTTCAAATCACCACCCGCACTCTCAATAAAAACGAAGCCACCACTCTGACAATAGGCTTTGATGGCCTGTAGTTCCTCGGAAGTGAAGCCTTTCTCCCCCTGGCCCATAATATGTAACATATCAAAGCTGCTGGTCGCGGGCAGCTGCTGTAGTTGGGATTTATCAACGGGTCGCAGGCTCAACCCATAATAGTGGGTCATCAGTAGATTCATCTGCTTGAGTGAACCCCAGGCTCCGCCCAGGTCGACAGATGATTTCGGACGAAGAACTCGCATCGATCCCCAGGCACGGGCCTGACGACCAGTTAGCCGCTCACCGCGTAATCGACCGGGAAGTTCCTGATATCGCCGGGCAGCATAGAGTCGGATATTGGCCATGATGCGGAACAGATCCACTTGATCATCATACAAGGATTGATGCCAGGCTCCAGCCACATCAACGGGAAACAGCAGAACCACCTCCCGGTAACCGTCCGACAAACCCCATATCGGAATATGCTCCTTGATGCGATCCGTTCCCTCCGAAAAGCCCGCTTTATAAATCGGGTGATTTTTCGGCAACTGCCGGAACTTGTAACCGACATCGGCCAGAAGTTTTTCAAAAACCGATTTGAACGAATTGGCAAATTTAGCGCTGGCCAGATTGGCATGGCCGATGATCGTGCCGCCATTCTCCAGATATTCCCGAACAATGACATCAAACCCTTCCGGAAACCAGAAGGTGTCATCTCCGCCGATGAATAATAGCGGCGCATCTTCGAGGTCATAAAGTGTCGATTTGGCATCCACAATCTGCCATTTGTATATCTCTTCGTAGGTGTTGGAGATGAAGCGGCAGACATGATATATATCCCGGAAGTAATAATCCCAATTGCTTTCATCTCCTCCCCAGCGAAGCTTATTGATCAAGACCGGGGCCCGTCCGTATGAAAGAAAAATCAACCACATGGAAACATCTTCCAGTGAACGACCTTCCCAGGACTGGTTATTAACCGCCCCGGCAGCACCCACGCGATACCAGTCACGCCCGCCGAAATACTTTTCACCGGAAGCTAATCCCAGCCGTTCCGTGCCAAGCTGTGTATACGCTTCGCCATACGGTCGGCCATTCATGGACAGCCAATGTAAGCCCAGCAGAACAGAATTCTGTATCGTTTCGATTTCTTCAAGAATTCGCGGGTTGGATGTGATGCCCTTGAACTTCTCGTATTTGCCGGCGGCTTTGGCATAGTATTGATCCAGAACCATGATCAGCGAATTCACACCGGCAATGGTCATATTCTCAGATGGGCGATTTTTCGCTTTGTAAGCCCAGCCACCGGAAGGATCCTGCTGCTCGAGCCAGAACTTGGCCACGCGCATCCAATAACCGCGTGGTGCAGCATAGCCCGACAACGTGGCGATCCAGACCCCCAGATTGCCGAATTGCGAATTGGAATTGTCGTAAATGGTAAAAGGCGTTTTATCGGAATTCGATTCATCAGCGTGGGTGGTATAGGTATATCCGTTGGAGTCGTTCATCGCCAACACCAGCCAGCGGGCATCTCGTTCCAGTAATTTCCGCCAGCTCTCCCGTTCTTCCGGATTGGATGATTGACTGACCAGGGTGGAATAAATACTGGCCCGCAAGGCCCGACCGTAGGTACCCGGCATGCGGTGTTTTTTGAGAAATCCCAGAGAATTGGCCATAATCGGGTCGTGGCGACTGACCCCGGCACTAATTAACGCAAAGGTGGCCAGTGCGGTTCGCCCACCATCCTGGTTATTATCCGGCTGCTCACCATTAAACTCACCCCCGACACGTAAATCAGTGACATGTTTTCTTTCTACGGTAAAAGTCATACCACTGATGGTGCGGAAAGTAATGCGCGACTCATTTTCTTCGATGATGGTACCTTGATAGGTGGTCACCTCATCATGATTAATCAGTTCGCCGGTAGAGAGCAGTTTAATCGGGCCGTTAATTTCTATTTCAGTAAAACCTTTCTGTCGTACCTTAAGATCGTTAACCAGCTGTTCGATGAGTCGATTAACCTCGTCATCGGTCACCTTGACATTTGTACCGGTAATAGACTGGGCCTGGGCAGCCGCATTGCTCCAAGCAATAATGAACAACAGCAGAAAGATCCGGACAAAACGCATGTAATAATCCGTGAAATGTACCTGGCCCAAGACCGGGCGTCTGGAATTATACGCGAGAAAACCAGTGACGGTAGTAGAATAACCGTTGAAATTAATGATGTTTGGTTACGCTCCCACCGGATTTGCCCTGGCGGTTCAAGTGCTCTATTATCGCTATTCATGAATATCGACGAACTTAGCGAACGGATTATTCAGACCATTTCCGAATCCCAGTATCGTCCTCAGAAACTGCGGCGTTTGGCCCGGTTAATGGGCATCGGGGAAAATGAATACGGTGAGTATCGCGATGCCGTGAAAGCCCTGCATCGCAGCGGGCGGCTAGTGGTTGGTTCCGGTAATGTGGTGATGCCGCCGGAGTTCAGTGGCCGGATCGTTGGTAACTATCGGGCCAATCCGCGGGGGTTCGGATTTGTCATACCGAAATCCCCCACCTCCCACGGCGATCTGTTCATTCCCCCCGGCCAGCAACTGGATGCGGTAACCGGTGATCTGGTGCAGGCGGAAGTGATGCGCAAGGGGCAGCGAGGCCAGCGGCAGGTGTATGAGGGGCGGATTCTCGCTGTACTGGAACGGGGCCATAGCCGATTTGTTGGCCGGCTGGTCAAAGAAGGTCAGGATTGGCTGGTCTGGCCCGATGGTCGCTTCCTGCACGTACCCATATTTGTTCCCGATGCCGGCAGTAAATATCTGCCGCCCGATACGCAGGTCGTCGTGGAAATTGTCGAGTACCCCAGTTCTGCGAGTAATGCCCGCGGGGTCATCGTGGAAGTTCTGGGTCAAGCCGGCGATCCCGGTGTCGATCTGCAGGGTATCATTCATCAGTATCACTTACCCCGCGAGTTCTCGCCCTTCTGTCTCGAAGAAGCCAGCCGCTCCGTTCAGCAGTATCATCCGGAAGGCCCCTTTCCGGACCGTCGCGATTTGCGGGATCGGACCATTGTCACCATCGACCCGGACGATGCCCGCGATTACGACGATGCCATTTCAATTGAACGTGTCGGCGAACAGTGGATACTCGGTGTGCACATTGCCGATGTCAGCCACTTCGTCACCCCTGATTCCGCATTGGATCGAGAAGCCCGGTTGCGTGGTAACAGTGCCTACTTCCCGGGATATGTGATCCCCATGCTTCCCGAAGTGCTCTCCAACGGGGTATGCAGCCTGCAGGAGGGTGTGGCTCGATTGACCAAATCGGTTTTCATTCGGTACGACGATTCCGGTGACGTGTTGGAAGAACAATACGCCAATAGTGTAATTGCTTCCAGCAAGCGCCTGACCTATCGCCAGGCCATGGGTATACTGGAAGGACAGACGGGTGGTTATGCCTCGGCGGTGGTTGATCTGGTGCAGGAGATGGATCGGCTGGCGCGAATTATTCAGCGGCGACGCATCCGCCAGGGTATGATCTCACTCGATCTGCCCAAAGCAGAACTGCTGCTCGATGAGCAGGGCCGAATCCGTGATATCCAGCCGGAAGATCAAAGTTTTACCCACACCATCATTGAAATGTTCATGGTGGAAGCTAACGAAGCCGTCGCCCGGCTGCTCACCAAATTGGGCATCCCTCACCTGCGGCGGATCCATCCCGAACCGGAAGCACAGGCCTCGCAACAAAATCAGAAATTTTTAGCCGCCCTGGGTCTGCGCATCAACTCATTGCTCGACCGCCATGAATTACAAGCGGTGTTACGCCAGGTGCAGGGCAAGCCGGAATCGTTCTGCGTCAACCTGGCTATTCTGAAATCGCTGCAGGCGGCGGAATATTCTCCGCTCCTGCTGGGCCATTTTGCACTGGCCAGTAAACACTACAGCCATTTCACCAGTCCGATCCGTCGCTATCCCGATCTGACCGTCCATCGGCTGTTGCAGAGTTATCTGACCGGCGGGTTAAGCTCTCCGACGAAAATATTAAACCAGCCTTCCAGGGAACAGTTAATCGAGATCGGCGACCATTGCAGCTATACTGAACGCCGGGCGGAGGATGCCGAACGCGAACTGGAACTGGTCAAGATACTGCAATTCCTCCAAAAACATCTGGGTGAGAAATTCAACGGTGTGGTAACAGGGGTAACTGATTTCGGTGTCTTCATTCAACTGGAAAAATATCTGATCGAAGGATTGATCCGTCTGGACGACCTGCCGCATGACTGGTGGCAGGTGGTACCGGAGGCGGGCGCGCTCATCGGCGAAAGGACTGGAAGGAAAATTACTCTGGGTGACCAGGTGAAGGTTACCCTGGTGGATATCGATCTGCCCGCACGACAGATGGATCTGCACCTGCTACAGCATGAGCCGCGCCGGCGACCAACCGGTAAATTACCCGTGGCGAAAAAGAAGCCCGGAGTCAAGATCAAAAAGAAGAGTCGCGAACAGAAGAAGCAGCGCCGCCGCAAACGGTAAAAACCAGTACTATTTGACACTCCTGCGGTAGCAGGCTAATTTACAAACTGTTATTAATCCTCATCAGGCGATAGCCATGCAACTCACTCCGTTAAATGACCTTCATGTCGAGTTGGGCGCCAATCTGGTTGATTTTGCCGGCTGGGAAATGCCCATTCTGTATGACAGCATCATCAATGAGCATCGCTTCACCCGTCAGCATGCCACCCTGTTCGACGTTTCACACATGGGCCGGCTGTTTCTATCCGGGCCCGATGCCGAAGCACTGCTGGAACGACTCAATACTCGACCCATCGCCGATATGAAAATCGGTCAATGCCGTTACAGCCATGTCTGCCGGGAGGATGGCGGCATATTGGACGATGTCATCGTGTCGCGGTTGCACGAACGTTGGCTGGTGGTCTGCAATGCTTCCAATCGGGACAAGATCGTCGGGTGGATTCGGAAACATTCCGAAGGACGGCAGGTTACCCTTGATGATCAGACGCTCACTACCGCCATGATCGCCATTCAGGGGCCGGACACCCTGGCGCTCGCCAAAGATTACCTGACCATGATCGACCTTGCCGGCATCAAGCGATATCATTGTTTGGAAGGTTCTTACCTGGGCATCAATTACATCTGCGCGCGCACCGGCTATACCGGTGAGGATGGTTATGAATTGATCCTGCCCGCAGCGGCTGGACGAATGCTGGCTGGCAGCATTCTCAACGCCAAGGGCGCACTGGAAGGACGAATCAAACCTGCCGGATTGGGCAGTCGTGACACCTTGCGACTGGAGGCGGGCATGCCGCTCTATGGTCATGAATTGAGCGAATCCGTCGATTCTCTGACCGCTGGTCAAGCCTGGGCGGTCGACCTGAATAAAGATTTCATCGGCGCCCCCGTTTTGC
The DNA here is from genome assembly GCA_022072405.1 of Phycisphaerae bacterium. Taxonomy (GTDB): domain Bacteria; phylum Planctomycetota; class Phycisphaerae; order UBA1845; family CAIVHJ01; genus JAJVHX01. The sequence goes on from JAJVHX010000019.1 coordinate 93,243, forward strand.
GACAACTGCAGGAACACGGAATGGCTCGACAGTTGGTCGGCTTGCATATAGAGGGCAAGAGGATTGCTCGACAGGATACCCCGGTGGAAAAAGATGGGGGAAAAATCGGTGTCGTCACCAGCGGCACGCTGAGTCCCACCTTGGATATGGTCATTGCCATGGCCTATGTGGATAAGCAATTTGCTGCCATTGATACTCCGCTACAGGTTAATCTGCGCGGGCAGCCGATCGCTGCCCAGGTGGTCCGTCTGCCGTTTTATAAGCGGTCTAAATAATTTCAAAGTTCATTTTCAGGAATTCGTCGATGAGTATTCCCCAGGATCGAAAATATCTGCCCTCACATGAATGGCATCTGGTTGAAGGGTCGATCGTGACCATCGGTATCACTAAGGTGGCCGCCGATCAGTTAAGCGACATTACCTATGTTGAACTGCCCAAGGTTGGCACGATGCTGCAGGCAGGCAGTGCCTTTGGCGAGATTGAATCCGTCAAAGCCACCAGCGAACTTTTCAGCGGGGTGAGCGGCAAGGTGGTCACCATCAATACTGAACTGAATAATCATCCGGAGTGGGTCAATCAACAACCCTTCAGCCAGGGCTGGATGATCAAAGTCGAGGCGACTAGCCCGGCGGAGTTGGAAAAACTCTGGAATGCTGCTCAATATGCCCAGGTATATCCAACTTGACCGGTAACACAAAACAAGGACCGCCGGGCCAACGCGGCCACAGCGGTCCTCGACGCTTCCACAATTACTGCAGACTACTTGGTGACCGTAATCAGGTACGTCTTGCCCGCCAGGTTGACCAGCAGTTCACCCTCCAACCCCAGATATTGATTTTCTGAGGCAGGCAACTGCCGGATGACCTCAAAATACTCATCGCTGAACTGCACCAGCTTGACGGCCTGTTTCTCCTGCTCGGGCGTCACGGTGCTATCGATCCAGCGATTGCTCTTGAAGAAGTAGGTGCGGGTACCGATGTTATAAACCGTGCTGAGTTCACGTTCCTTACCGAGATAGTCAACCGCTATTTGCCGACCGGCTGATGCAGGCGCTGATTTCTGCATGTAACCGTTTTTACTGGCCCGCTGACCAACACCGGCATCGCCGCTGGTGGTTCCCAAGTTTTCCAATTCTGACCGGAGCCGGAGACCATTCTCCTCCGCATCAGCCAGTTCGATACCCTCATCAGCCAGGAACGAAGTATAAGGCGTCAGAATCCCGTAACGCGTACTGAGCCGGACGATTTCATCAACCAATTCCTTATTCTGGCCATGCAGATCGATTTCATTCAGCAGATAACCGACCCGTCGCTCCGCCCAGAGCTTTTCGACGAAAGAGCTGGCCGTCAACGCCTGCCGATCGTCCATTTGCACGGTCTGCAGATATTCATGTCGCGTTGTTCCCACCTGGCCCGAAAGTTTAACCGTCATCATCCCCGACTGGTGATAACGCCCGACCACCACCAGTTGTTGTCCCCGGAACAGATCCGGCAACTGTCGTGGATAAGTTAAGCTCGAATCCAATCCCGAAAATTCCAACTGCACATCGCTCAGTACCGGATCGGAGATGCGACTGTAGAGATTGGCCACCGGGGCTTCGATATCTTCCGCAGGCCGAACATAGACGCTAGTACCGAAGTTATCCGTAGATAAGCGATCCAGCAGCCGGGCATTCACATCATCGCCCACGCCGAATACCATCAATCGGGCATGAACCTGATTTAACCGCTGACAATTTTCAGCAATGGCTGCTTCGCGTTGTTCACCCGCAGTCGGCAGGCCGTCGGTAAGAAAGAGCACGTAACTGGGTTGACCGCCGGGTTTAAGCATGGACATGGCCCGTTGCAGTGCGGCATCAATATTGGTGCTGCCGCCCGCGGAAATCCGATCAACGTACTGGCGGGCTTCATTCAGGCTGGCACTGTTGGCGGCCTGCAATTCCTCCTTGAAAACACTCACCTCGCTGGAATATGTGATGATGTTGAAGTTATCCTCCGGGCGTAAACGATCCAGTATAAAACGCAGCGACGCTTTGGCTTGTTCGATTTTCTGGCCGCTCATGCTGCCCGACTGGTCCAGCACGAGGAGTACCGTTTTGGGCAGTACCGCGCTATCGGTTTGTTTGACTTTCGGGCTGGCCAGCAGCAGAAAATATCCCGGTTCCGCTGAACTTGGCCTGTAACTCAACAGTGATAAACCCACATCATCAGCCGATACCCCGTAATAAAGATGAAAATCTTCACGCGGCAGCACCTGGCGCTGTTCGTAGCTGAACTGGGCGGTGTTTTCATCTGGCCGAGTGATGGTCACCGGCAGACTGGGGCTGTATATATTCTTAATCGCCTGACGGCTGGTGATCTGACCGGTGATTTTCAGTTCCTGCAGCGGCTGAGCGGAAAATTTTTCCGTCGTCAGTGGATAGACCAGATGCACGACATCATATTCCTGCCGACATAATTGAGAATAGGTAATGGTCACCTGGCGTTGCTGACCAGGTGGCAGGGGAAAAACACTCGTTTTGAACAAACCCCGCCCCATATATTCCAGTAATGCCGGATCCTTCTTGGAACGCACGATCCCTTCATAAATCCGGCGGGCTTCATCCCGATCCAGTATTTTGCCCGGCATCTCCCGACCATCAACCATCATCACAAAACTGTCAACGGCGGCATCCTCCGGTAAGGGAAAGAGATATTCAACTTCTAATTCGTGCGATTGCGGGTTGTAGAAAGCCTGATTGACCTGCACCTTGGCGACCTGATCATTGATCTTGATGTCGACATGATGGAAGGGCACGCTGTACAAACCCAGCGTTCGATTTTCCTTCGGAGCAATGAGAAAACCATCCGCACGAACCTCTGTCGACAACAACGCCACTATTCCCATCACGAACAATCCGATCCCACGTGACATGGTAGCCTCCCGTTAGTTGCAAACCCCAGCCGAAGTACACCCACCTGACGCCGAGAGTCCTCACAAGGCTAGACCCTCGGAAATACAGGAAGTTCCCGGGAATCAGAAATATATTTCTTGAATTGAAAAAGGAACGTAATCGACAATACTGGCGTGAGTTAGATGATCAACCCAGACGGTCAATAATCGCATGTTTACCGGCGAGGTTTGGCTCCGATGGATTGCCCCTTGCACCCGGGAGCCTGCACACGGCCTAGGCGCAGTTCGATATCCATTTGCGGGCAGTACCATTCGACTCCCAGGCCGCTGTCAGGATTCACGCCACTGATATAAGCGTCTCCCCCGCTCTGGCCAAAGACTGAAATCATCTGGGTATCACCATAATAATCCAGTCGTTCACCTTTGACATACCAGCGATCCTCATCCAGTAACACGTCTCCCTGGGCCTGGAATTTCTGCAGTTGTCCTATACTCATGGAACCTCCCCCGGTAGCATTCTGTGCCGTCGCAGCAAATTCAACCAGCAACTGGCGACAGATCAGATAGGCCCGTCGACCCATACCGGCTTTTTCCATCTGGGCCAGGTCTTCTGCGGTCAGGGCGGCTTCTTCAGGTATCTGCAATAATTTACTACCGGCAAAATGACGGAGCTGTACCGGATCAGTCTGACTATTGAATTCCGCCACCCGCTGAGCATAGTAATAACGCATACTCTCGTCCCAGGTGATCCCGGTCTGGCTGGGACCTTCCGCATCCAGCCCGGCGAACAGCCCGGTGCTGCCCTGCTGTTTCCGCCGAGCGACATCTTCCAGCGAGGAATAATCTTCAATCAACAGCCGGCCGGCACCATTCATCAGCATCACCTGCGCGGGAATATCAAACTGCAATTGTGGGCCCATCAGGCTCAGTCGGCTGCGTAGTACCTCGCCGCTCTCATTCATATTGCGCGATTCCAGTCGAGCCTGCCCATTCACCAGAATCTGGCGGGGCCTTTTGCGATAGCGTTGCACCCATTGAGTGCTTCCCTCATCACGATCACGGCGCCAGTTCTGCAGCTCTGCACTGAAAGGCCGCAAAAACCAGAGATTCATCGGGGCGGAATCAGCCGGTGTCGGGGACTGTTCTGCATCAGTCACCTCTTCCAGTTGCACCTGCATCTGATCACCCTGCAGGGTATTTTGAATACTGCGGGCCTGGACCTGTCCAGCGAAATCCAGTTGATTCTGCAGGCCGCGCAAGGTCATTTCCTTCTGCCAGGTCACTCGTACCGGTGTCGGTTGATCAAGCGTGCGACCGTCCAGATCCTCCGCCAGCATGAATTCTGTTTCGCCGGCACCGGGGACATGGGCATATTGCTGCAAATCATCAAAAATGACATCAGCACCGCGGATCAGGTAATTGCCCAGCCGTACATTGGCCCACTCCTGATCCCGGCCTTCGATGAAACCCCGGGTGATATTCTGCTGTTCGTCAAAGTCGCAGATCAATGATTGCCCGGCGATATCCCAGCCACGCTGGAGATCGACAATGGTGATGGACCCCAGGGCCAACAACTGCTTCATCGGTGGGGTTTGTTGCTGCGGTTGGCCGGCTGCCGGGGAAAGCAGGTTACCAAATGTGACGTCGATAAATTCTTCGGCGGTGATACGGCGAGTACCCTGAACCACCACCACCGCTCCCTGAGCATGTGCATGGCGGGCCAGCGACCGGCCACGGGCATCCGGCTGCATTTCCAATCGCAAGAACTCGCAGCGCACCTGATCTGCTTGTTGTTGCAGCATGACCCCACGATGACATTCCAGCTGTTCCAGACGGTCCAGCATATTTTTCGATCCGCTGGGATCCCGCAACGCGGTAAAACGGGCCTCTACCCATTCACCCTGCAATAGAAAATCTTCCTGGGTAATCAACACCTGCCCCTGCAGTTGAGCCAGACGAGATTCCAAATCCAAAAATATCTGCTCACGCGCTTGCAGACGCCGCTGTGTACCAGCTTCGACGCCGCTGATCTCGATCATTTGCTGATCGCTTCCGAATAGTTGTAGTTGCCGACCGCCGATCTGGTAGATCAATTGGGCAGCAGTAATCAAGCCGCTGCTGTTGGATAATTGCACGGGCTGACCGTAAGCCCGCAATTCACGCCGTAAAAGAGCCGGTTCTGTAGTGGCTTCCGGTGGTGGTGTGCGCTCGATATGTAACGGTCCCTGCCAGCGAATAACCAGTCGTGACGTTTCAGGCGAAGCCAGCCATCCGGCATCAGTTTCATTATCCATCGTCGCCCAGGGATCGGCCGGTGCGGAAGTCGTTCCCGGTGATTCACCAGCATCTGCACCGGTCAACCCCAGATCAAGCACCAAATGCATTTTATCAGCAAGCAGTTCACCTTCATTAATTTCACCTTTTCGCTGTAAAGCCCGCACCGCACTTGAAAAATCGATGGCAAAGGATTCGATTCGTCCAGACTCCGAAGCCGATATAGTCGGCAAATCAATAATCAGTACATCTTCAGGAAATGAGGCGATGGTGGTTGCGGATGGGGGTGGGTTCTTCAAATCGGATGGCGATACAACCGGTTGAAGAGTTGCAGCTGGTTGGGTTGATGCCGAGTCGGCCAACTGGCTCTTCGCTGGCTGATCAACATTGAGGTCCAGTTCCATTCCAGCGCGAATGACCATCTCTTCGCCGCTGGCCAACGTCACTTTTTCAAGTTGCTGGGTAACCGAATTCCATTCCGCGGACAAATCCTTACCCACCAGACGCATTTCCTTCAATTCCAGTCGCACCCCGCCGGCGCTTTTCATCCAACCCCAATCCAGATCATATTCCATGTTTTCCAGCCACAGGCGCACCAAGCGATCCTGAGGCGTCGGGCGCGTTGCCCATTCCGGATGTGCACTGCGATCGGCATCGGTCGTCCGATCGAGAACGATGCGCACATTTCCTGTAAATGAACCTTTCTGGGGATCCAGTCGATCGGCAAACCGCGAAGTGAGGATGCCGCTATCCGCCCGGATTTCCAGTGTTTCTCCGCGCTCCATGAAAAAGACCATGCGCGGCCGGTCCATTTTAAACGTCTTGCCGGTATCATCCGCCTGGCTCCAGCCCTCATGGCGAATGTAAATTTTCCGGCGTAAATTATCGTCGAGTATATTAATTTCGCTGCGACCCTGGCTGTAGACGGGTATTTTGTTGATCAGAATACCGCTTTCCTGCTCATTGTCGGCCAGGGGTTGATTCTCCAGAAACGGACGATGCTCTTCCGGAAACTGCACCGTGCGGGAAGGCACCTCGACCGGTTCGATCATCATCTGGTAACCGATAAAAGCAATTCCCACCGTCGCCAGTGATATGATGATCAGCCGAATCGTTCGTAACAAGCCATGGCCTGTTCGGCGATGGGGTTGACGTGGTTCGACCGGACTGGGTGTGCCGGTTGATCTGGGTTTATTTGGATTGCTGTTACTGATCATTGCGTTTCTGCGACAACAGATAATCGATAGCTTCCCGGACCGCACCTGCCCCACCGCTCGCTCGTGTCACCAGCTTGGACGCTTGTTTGACTTCCGGCAGGGCATTCTGCACTGCTACCGCAAAACCGCATTGCTGCATGGGCGGGATATCCGGCCAGTCATCACCGATATAAGCCACCTGTTGCGGTGCCAAGCCCCACCGGTCTATCAATTGCCGGAAAGGTTCGAGTTTCTCCAGCGCCCCCTGAATTACTTCGGTAATGCCCAGGTCCTGGGCCCGGCGGTTGATAATCGGTGAATTCCGGCCGCTTAGTATCGCTAATTTCAGTCCTCGACGAATCCACTCGACGATGCCCGCGCCATCCAGCACATGAAATACCTTGATCTGCTCGCCCTGTTCACCATAATAGAGGCGACCGTCCGTCAAGACGCCATCCACGTCCAGTACCAGTGCTTGAATATCGCGTCCATTCATCGATAAATCCGCAATGCGTATAATTTCACCCTCAAGTCGAAGCTGGTTATTCTACCTCAATTGCCGACTTCTGAAAAATAACTCCATTGACACTGATCCGTGTCCGGCCATACTCTTACTGATGTCAGTAATTGAGGAATGAGTATGCGCGTATTATCTGGTATCCAGCCGTCGGGCAAACTGCATCTGGGCAACTACTTCGGGGCCATGCAGCAACATATTACCTTGGCAGCTGAGCACGAGTGCTTTTACTTCATTGCCAACTACCATGCCCTGACGACAATCCAGGATGCAGCCCAGCTGATCCAGTTGACCCGTGATGTTGCTCTGGATTACCTCGCTCTGGGTTTGGACACTTCACGGGCTGCTTTGTTCCGGCAAAATGATGTACCGGAGGTCACCGAACTGGCTTGGATCCTCAGCACCGTAACTGGCAAGGGTTTGCTGGAACGGGCTCATTCTTACAAAGATAAAATTGCCAAGGGCCTGCAACCCACCATGGGGCTGTTTACCTATCCGCTCCTGATGGCGGCGGACATCCTGATCTATCAGGCCGATCGCGTGCCCGTAGGCCGAGATCAGGTACAGCATATCGAGATGACGCAGGATATGGCGGGCTATTTCAACCAGACCTATCGTCAGGAAGTACTGGTCCGCCCTGAACCGTTACTCAGCGAAGCTCCGGTCGTGCCTGGCCTCGATGGCCAGAAAATGAGCAAGAGTTATGGCAATACGATTGAGCTTTTCGAAGAGCCCAGGGTGACACAGAAGCGGATCATGAGCATTAAGACTGACAGCACTCCCGTGGAAGCGCCCAAAAATCCTAACAGCTGTAACGCCTTCGCGATACTCAAACTGCTGGCCAATTCGGCGGAGACGCAACAATGGACTGATCGATATCGGCAAGGTGGCATGGGTTATGGTGAGGTAAAAAAACGAATCACGGAGCTGTTCGAGGAACGATTCGAACCGGCACGACTTCGCCGACAACAATTGGCGAAACATCCTGATCAGGTTGAAAAACTCCTTCATGAGGGGGCGGAGCGTGCTCGAGCTGTCGCTCACGCGACCATGCAGAAAGTCCGGATGGCCTGCGGTCTGATCCGTGTCTGAGTGTAGCCACTCAGAAGGCAGGTACTCGAATTTAGTTGCGGAATAAGAACCGTTTGTGGAATGGGATTATGACCGAAGAATATAAAGTACAACTATCCATATATAACGGTCCCCTGGACTTGCTGTTGTATCTCATCCGCCGCCAGGAAGTGGATATCTACGATATTCCCATCGCCAGCGTCACGGAGCAGTATCTGGCCTATGTGCAACTGATTCAGCAGCTCGATCCGGATCAGGCGGCTGAGTTTCTGGTAATGGCGGCAACACTGATGGAGATCAAATCCCGCACCCTGCTGCCCAAACCACCGCCGGAAAGTGAAGAAGAAGAGAATCTCGATCCACGACTGGAGCTGGTCCGCCAACTGCTTGAATATAAGGCCTTCAAAGATGCCGCACACGATCTGCGTGCCGCCGCCGACCAGCAGGCTCAGCGTTACGGCCGACTGCCGTCGCCACTCCGTCATGATGAATCCAACCTGGAACTGGATTATGTTCAGGTCTGGGATCTCGTGGCGGCCTTTGGCAAAGTGCTTAACCAGATCACCCTGACCTCCCGTCAGCACCAGGTGGTTTATGATGATACGCCTATTTCTCTCCACGCGGCGGATATACTCGATCGTTTGCAGCGGTTGGGCGGTTCGCTGGCGTTTCTGGATATATTTTCCGGTTGCAATCGGGCCCAGGTAATTGGTCTGTTTCTGGCGACATTGGAATTGATCCGTTCGAAGCGGATACGGGTGGAGCAGGATCACACGGCCGCTTCTATCTTGCTCCATTTACTCGATGCCACACCTTTGGCCCAGCTGGAAGTCGATAATTACGTCACCACCTCATCCCCGATCCCGCCGGCTGATTCGACCCCTGATGTGCCGGAAGCGGATCAGGACTCGCTCCCTTAGAATTGAAAGGAAATCAACATGTCAATTATGCGTCGCCTGGAGGAATTGCAGCTGGCTATACCGGTTATGGTACCCCCCGTCGGTTCGTACATTCCGGCAATCCGGGTCGGCGAATTGATCCATACCAGCGGCCAGCTGCCTGCCGTAGACGGCAAATTAATTGCTATTGGTAAAGTCCCCGGCGAGTGTTCCCTGGAACAAGCCCAGAAGGCTGCCCAGGTAGCGGTACTCAATGCGCTTGCAGCGATTCACTCCGCCATCGGGAGTATCGAGACCATTCAACGCATCGTCCGTCTGGGTGTTTTCGTCAACAGCAGTGCAGGATTTTACGACCAGGCCAAAGTCGCCAATGGTGCCAGCGATCTCCTGGTCCAGATCTGGGATGAATCCGGTAAACATGTACGGGCTGCCGTGGGTGTAGCTGAGCTGCCGCTTAATGCCGCCGTCGAACTGGAACTAACGGTGCTGGTGCGGAGCTGAGCCGCCGGCGGCCGATTGAGGGATGCGGACTGGACGACCCTGGCCATCCTGCCCCTCCAGGGTATATTGATCGCCGGTCAGACTCGTCTCACCTTCCACAATGATCTGCTTTTGCAATTCACTTTCCAGCTGGGTGAGCACCGCACGTTTGCGATTTAAAAGATAATGGGCAACACGCGACGGCACCCTGACGACCAGAATGGCCACCTCTTTCTGATAAATGGCTGTTTGTATCAGGCGCAGCACATTCAGCATCAGCGTTTCCGTCGTCTTGACCATGCCGCTGCCGCTGCAGCTCGGACATTCTTCATAGAGGTTCTGCTTGATCGATGGCCGGCGGCGTTGGCGGGTCAGTTCGATGATGCCGAACTGGCTGATGCGCAGCATCTGCACCCGTTCCTTATGGGCTTTCAGAGCATCAGCAAAAGTCTTTTCCAGAGAGCGCTTGTGCTTGTCGCTGATCATGTCGATGTAATCGCAGATGATCAGCCCTCCCAGATCGCGCAAACGAAGTTGGCGGGCGATTTCCTCTGATGCTTCCATGTTGGTGCGATAAGCGGTCAGTTCGGCATTATCCTGTTCGCGGAACCGCCCGCTGTTGACATCGATGGCCACGAGTGCTTCCGTGGATTCGATGATCAGTGACCCCCCCGAGGGCAAGGGCACACGTTTGGAATTCAGCAGCTCAATCTCTTTTTCCAGGTTATATTTGTTAAAGAGTGGTTCACGCTCATGGTAATGAGTAATGATATCACTGTGGCGCGGCATGATGATGCGCAGAAAATCACGGGCCTTCTCCGCAGCAGTTTCATCGTCAATCCAGATTCGCGAGAACTCACTGGTCACCAGATCCCGAATCGTACGGGTCACCAGGTCCGATTCCTGATAAATCAGCACCGGGGCTTTTTCTTTCTTGATGCGCGTAGCAATCAGCTTCCACAAGCGCTGCAGGTAATTCAGATCCCGCTGCAGCTCGCGTTTATTCTGTCCCAGGCCGGCGGTTCGCAGTATGAAGCCCATATCCGGCGGCAGACTGAGCGCCTGCAGCACTTCGCGCATATCCTGACGATCCTCCATATCCTCGATCCGCCGCGAAACACCCAGCTTGCTCATGCCCGGCATCATCACCAGATAACGTCCCGGAAGCGAGAGATAGGTGGTCAGAGTCGGGCCTTTGGTGCCGATGCCTTCCTTGGTCACCTGCACAATGACTTCATCGCCCCGCCCGAGGCAGCGTTGAATCGGCGGGCGGTCACGGCGCGAAATTTTCCGGCCGACATCCTCCACCTCACGATAACCATCGGGGAAATATTGCGGCTGCAGATCGGAGATATGCAGAAAGCCGTTTCGCCCGATGCCGAAATCAATAAACGCCGCCTGAATACTCGGCTCGACGTTGGTCACCAGCCCTTTATAAATGTTGCCTACATGCGAGGCGGTGGACTGCCGCTCCAGCGATAAATCCTCCAGTCGCCCCTGGCGTACAATCGCGATGCGGCATTCATCACCCTGGGCAATATTTATCAACATCTCCAGCGTGCCCGCAGGTGCATTGGCTTCAGTTTCCACTTCTGGAGCTGTTTCCGATTGGGGTTCAGCACGTCGTCCTCCGCGCCCCCGTCGTCGACGACGTTTCCCGCTCTTGGCCTCATTCGCAGTGGTGGGTTCGGCGGCCCCAATTGTGGAATTCTCTGATTCCAATCTCCGTTCAACTGTCGGTACTTCCCCGGAGGGTTGGCGGCGATCCTCCGCTGTTCTCGTAGTTGACTGCTCCGACGGAGCCGATTCCCCATTTTGCTCCAATGCTGGAGTAGTGGCGGTCGTTTCCTGATTGCTTTTTTTTCTTCTTCTTCGAGTTCGTGGCATTATTCCCATTCAACCTCTATACAAATGTGTTGGTATTGATACTACTCCCAACTGAGACCCATCCAGGATCACAGTTTCGGAGCGATATCATCTGATTACTGGTTAACTCCGTGATCAGAATCAGTGGCTGCTCCTGCTTAAGGCAGGCTCACCAGCCAAACCCAATGAGCCATCACTTCCATCGGTGCGGTGCAAGGCAACGCCTATCTGGCTCGGACATCTTGGGGCTTGCGTGCAAAAACACCAGCATTCCACGCACATCACTCTGACCGCGGCTGGTAATGGTTCCTGTAACTTGGTCTGCAGTTTCCCCTCAACAATCCACTGAACAAGAACCAGATGGACCGGTTCGCCCCGGTTGAAAATTACAGCCGGACGAGACAAGGGCCGAGACATTTGGGATTGAGGGTTGAATCCCTGAGAACAGGCCAACGATAAGTCGGCTGATACAATCGCCCGACCTACAAGCCGCAGGGTGTCCAGATGAGAAGGGTACGCCAGTCCCCGGCAACACTTAACAGCAAGCACCTACGCTGTCATCACCGCAGGAGGCGATCCGATACACATTCATCCGCGCTGATTCGTCCCGACTAAATGTCTCGCTTTACTGCCTGATCAGATTCAGGAGCCTAAGATCTGCAGAGCACCAGGCTCTCCAGGTCTTGAACTCCTGAGGTTCAAATGACTTCCGGCGGCAGCAGCTTCCGAGTTTCATCGCGCAGATAATTATGCACCTGGCGATCGGTTTCCAGCTTGAGGGCTTCACGGGCCACTTTGCGTGCATGGGTTAAGCGGGAGCTGCGAATCAGCTTCTTGATCTCGGGAATATCCCCGGAAGCCATTGAAAACTGACGCAATCCCAGACCCAGCAGCAGAAGAGTGTACACTGGCTCCCCGGCAATTTCACCACATAAACTGCAATCCACTCCGGCTTTTTCGGCGGTGATGATAATATCCCGCAATAATCGAAGCACCGCCGGGTGGGCTGCGGTATACAGCGGTGCGACCCGTTCATTGCTCCGATCGACCGCTAAAGTGTACTGAATCAAGTCGTTGGTGCCGATACTGACAAAATCAACCTCCCGCACAAACTCCTTACACATGATCGCCGCCGCCGGAGTCTCAACCATAATACCGATGGGAATATCCTTCCGGAATGGCAGGCCCATTTCTTCCAGATCTTCCATGGCATCAAAAAGGGCCATCTTGGCCTGACGAAACTCCATCAGATTGATGATGAGCGGGAACATGATACGGATTTCGCCATGCACCGAGGCCCGCAGTATCGCCCGGAGCTGCCTTTTGAAGAAATCAAGATTCCGCAGGCAATAGCGTATGGAGCGCAACCCCAGAAACGGATTACGTTCCGGTTCAAAGGCTTTGGCCTGAGTATATTTATCCGCCCCCAGATCCATGGTGCGGATCGTGACCGTTCGTCCCTGCATTCCTTTGATCGTGGTGGTATAGGCTTCGTACTGTTCCTCCTCATTGGGTTCGGTTTGCGCCCGGATATAGAGATATTCCGTTCGAAACAAGCCGATGCCCGAAGCCCCCTGACGCAGGCAGATTTCCGACTCATAGGGAAACTCGATATTTCCCATCAATTGTACCTGCAAACCATCCAGGGTCTCTGCCGGCAATTCTTTCAGCTCAACCAATTCATCAGTGAACTGATGTATCCGCTGAATTTCAGATTCATAACGCCGAATGGTTTCCAGATCGGGATTGGCGATGACAAGCGAACGGCGGCCATCCACTACGACCAGCTCACCACCGGAAACATGGCTGGTGAAATCGGACAAACCAATCACCGCCGGCATACCCAGTGACCGCAGCAGGATGGCGGTGTGCGAGGTCAGACCACCCACATCGGTCACCACCCCAACCACGCGGGTTTTATCCAGTCCGGCACACAGCGACGGCGGAAGATCATGAGCAACCAGAACGACATCTTTGGTCAGATGTTCCAGATCTTCCCGCTCTTCACCCAACAGGTGCTGTAGCAGACGCTTTTCAATATCCTGAATGTCTTTGACCCGTTGAGCAAACAGCGTATTTTTGAGATTACTGAAGCGTCGTTTCAGCGCCAGGAAAGAACGACTGACCGCATAAGCAGCGGAACATTTCTTTCGCAGGATCAAATCATGCAATTCACGTCTTAACTTGTGATCTTGAAGAATACCGACATGAAAATCGAGGATACCGCTGGTCTCGCCGCCATAATTACTGGCCAATTTGTCGCGCTGCAGCTTCAATTCGGCGATTGAATGCTCCACCGCCCGCTCCAGCAGCTCTTTTTCACGCTCAACAAAATTTTCCTCCACGTAACGCGTGGGAATACGATAGTCTTCCGCATCCAGGACGATGGCCTCAGCCATGGCCATACCGGGTGAAACTGCAATACCTTTACGAATCTCCATAACGTATTATTCGCTAACCATCATTATGCTGTTATTGATTGTTCTACAGGACTGAACTATTTCATGTGTTCTGCAATAATCTGCCTGCGTTCATACTGAAGCAGTGGGTTGGCGCAAAATAGTCTGACCATCGATGGATGAAAACCCACGGTGCAGTTAACTTTCAGTAAATCCTTTACCAACCAGCTCAGCCAAAGCGGCTACCGCTTCCTCTGCATCCACGCCCTGGGCCAACAAACGCAAACGGGTTCCCCGATGGGCTTCTAATAACATCACCTCCATCGGGCTTTTTCCATCCACCACCTGTTCACCTTTGGCCACTTGAATGTCCGAGGAAAATCGATTGGCGAGATCCACGAATTGCATCACCGGGCGAGCGTGCAGTCCATGCTCGTTGATAATCACTACATCCTGACTGATTGTTGGACCATGAACTCCCAACGTATTCCTCTCGGTCATGGTGGAATCAGTTTTTTTATAAGCGGGGGGTTGTCTCTGACACCCACGGCTTAAACACCGATAATTTCTTCGGCCTCGTCCAGCAACTCGCCAATGGCTTCCCGGGTGTCCGCCTGCCGCAGGAATCGCCTGAAATTATCATTCTGCAGGTGGCGAAAAATGGTGGTCATCGCAGCCAGATGATTATCTGCTTCCGCGGGAGGCGATAACAATATGACCACGGTATAAACTGGGGCACGATCCAGTGCTGCAAAATCAACTCCGGAACTGGAACGACCAATCGTGGCTACTACACGGCTGACACAACTGGGTTTGGCGTGTGGAACCGCTACTCCTTTGCCAAAACCGGTGCTCCCCTGATTTTCCCGGGCGATGACCGCCTTGGTGACAGCATCAACATCATCTGGATTGATGGCGCCACTACTGGCCAATGAGGTGATTAATTCGGTGATGACCCCCTTACGATCTGTGGACTTTAATTCGGGAATGATGGCTTCTTTTTCAAAAAAATCAACTAATCTCATAGTAAATCCGCTCCAAAAGCGGTCTCCCCGCCAGACCAACAAGACGCCAGCGCAATAACTATATCAGGAACCTTTTTTTTCCGGGCGGCGTCAAATCCATTCTCGATGATAACAAAAAATTGATTCCAAACATATAGCCTCACCAAAGACACGGACTTAACCACCGAATAGACCCCCGATACCCATCCTGACTTTATTCAGTGGCCCGCTCAGGACGGTGTACTCGGACCGGTTAATGGAGGGGCGCTGCTGTTCTGCATTAACATATCAGGTCTCCCGCCTTCCGTTGGGGGCTTGATAACCCCACCGCTGATAACAAAGCGCAGGGCTTCATCCAAACCCATGGCCAATTCAATCACCTCTTTTTTGGGCACGGCGATGACAAAACCTGTCACCGGGGTAGGAGTTGTGGGAATAAAAACTGAAACCATCTCATTATTACAATAGCTACTGATGGATTTTAAGGCGGTACCCGTTATTAGCCCTAATGACCATAGTCCTTTTCGAGGATATTCCACTGCAACTACGCCGGCCACATCTAATTTCTTATCACCGAGCAGAAAATCTGTCACCTGCTTAATGTTGGAATAAAGCCAGCTAAACATGGGAATGCGGGCAAGAAAATCCTCAACTAGTCGCCAGAGACTTCTACCCAGCCACCCTGTCAGAAAGTAACCCGTGATATAAATCAGCACAACTGCAATAATGAAGCCAAAGATATTGAGATACCACTTTTTGAACACGATATGCCAGATGGCGTTGGCGCGACGATCCTTGGCTGCAGCTTTAATCTGCGGATCAGGATGATTAAAGGCGGGATGATTAATAATCTGGTATTCGAGAGTCAGTTGCCGACCTTGTGCATCCCATTGTTCGATTTTTTCACCATAAATCAGCGGATCTTTATCGAGGTCGATACTGACGAAGGCCGGAACGTAATCAGGAAGAAAAGTAATGATCCCATTTGTAATCGGCACTGCAACGTTGCTGTTCACCCATTTGAAGGCCCAAAACAAAACTGCAATCGTAAAAACCGTCGGTAACAGCGCGGCTAAACCGCGCATGAATGATCGCTTGAAGTCACTTAAAAATGGGGATTTATAAACATTTTGCTTGGCCACAATACCCTCTTACGATTTGCAGATTAGCATGATTTAGGATCAGAATTATCTTCAGCAGGTAGTTCAACTCAACGCTGATTTTACTCCAGATGCTTGATAAAAGCCAAACAGTTGGCTTCTACACTATAAAAAGCTAGTATGCCGACATGGACTTATATGCACCTCAACGTGCTGCATCCTCCCGCCGATCGTGGGCTGCTACTCTGCTTTTTGTCTGCGGTACGCTTGCCTTAGCCATATTGCAATTACAACAGAAACGATTTGCTTTCGCCAACCTGTTAACCGACACAGTGCAAGTAGCCCCTGATCTCGAATTGAAACTACCCCGGAATTGGAAAAGTACCCCCTTCCTCAACCAAAACACGATAATGTATACGATAACACTGGACGACCATACCAATGCTGAATTACTGGTCGTCACCCCCCCCAAGGGATCGATAGACAATATAAAAGATGCCAGTCTTTGGGTTTACCGTACGCATATTCCTCAACCGGATGTCTCCACGCTGCAGTTCGAGATGCGCGGCCCCTGCCGATTGGGTGATTTACCCGCTGAATCAGCTATAACCTTTTTAAGGATCACTGCCGAAAAAGGGTGGGTTCAGGTTCTGGTCTGGGGCCATTCACCTGATAATGAGCCAATCATTCTGGCAGTTACCCCTGACCAGACCCAGAACATCAACCAATTGAAAGTACTGCTCGAACAAATAGCTGCCAATGTTCGTTTTTTATAAGTTTCAACGAGTCCTTCAACCAACCACAAGGAATCTAATAAGTTCTGATGATCGAGAAACTGGGCATCTTATCAGACAATCATGGTGATACTCGCATTGTTGAAACCACAGTAGCGCGGTTTACCGACGAAAAGGTAAATGGCGTAATTCATTGTGGAGACGTCGGTAATGTCGAAACATTGGCGCTGCTCAGCCACTGGCCATTCTGGTTTGTCTGGGGGAACACCGATCAACCGGATCCAACCTGGCGAGGGTATATTGAAAGTTTAGGTGGCCATTGGCCAGCGGAACAGCCCTGGTCGTTCAGGATCCAGAATCATTCAATATTGCTGGCTCATGGCCACGAGTCAGGCTTTTCCCAAATAACGGATATCTCAAAGTACGATTTTATTTTCAGCGGCCACACTCATCGACCCCATCACCGACAGATCGGCAAGTCACATTTCATCAATCCGGGCGCTTTACACCGCACCCCTAAACCATCAGTGGCAGTGCTGACTCTGACTACACACCATCTTGATTTTCTGTATCTTTAGAATTGCATTAAGTTACATGAACCAGTCCATTCACCAGATGGTCATTGGTCTGATTTCGATCGCAGGATCGTTAATATTGCCACAATCCTGCAACGATTCTATGCCGTCAGAATTGATCACTTCCGCAGTTTATGACTTTGCTCATTTGCGTCTTTCACGGATAAGAAACGAATGAAAAAATGGTAGATTCTTTTTGACAAATTAGTTCATGTTGCTAGGATCAAATTGCCGACCCAAAACATTAGCGATCGAACTCGGATTCAAATTTCGGCCAGCAAATTCGATTTATTCGATATTGATTTGATTCCCATCTGGTGAGGTCTATAATCAAGATGGATTCGGGCAGCATGCCCCGAATTAACATACAGTCTTCCACTCGCTGCGGCACCCTTAGACCGCGCCAATACTTCACAGGGTGCCGCACGCCTTTTATAGACATTTCGAGACCTCTGAACAACCGGAGTATTCGGCGGAAGAATGCTTAAACAGCGGTGATTGAATCGTGTGAGCAGGAGGTTAGCCTCTGTAATCTCTGAATAACCATCTTTTTTGTTCTCAATGCTCCGATT
>JAJVHX010000002.1 GCA_022072405.1 Phycisphaerae bacterium
AAGCTTGTGGATGATCTGTTCCGGGGAGTAACGCTTGCCTTTCATCTGCTGCCTCCTTCTTCCTTAGGGTAGAGTGATACGAAGTATCACTCTACACCTGGTCCAGTTCTAGGGGGGCAGGTCAAAATAAATCACTTTTTGATTTTGTTCTATACACTTTGTGCATTTTTCTCAGAGCGTGTGTGAAAAGCGTTCCAGGGTCCAGTTATCGTCGATAAATCATGAAGTGGATCATAACGCAACGGAGTAAGGTGGTGCGGTGTGGGAATAGGGATCGTCGTCCCAGCGCCGCTGTTGACGAAGTCCGCAAGCGGTGGTTCACCGACCAGCCGCTGGTCAACCCTTCGCCAGCCTTTGGTCAGTCGTTGACCAGCCGCTAGTCAACCCTTCGCCAGCCTTTGGTCAGTCGTTGACCAGCCGCTGGTCAACCGTTCAGCAGCCCCTGCTCCGGTTCTGCTCTGCGTCGGGTCGCTGTCGCCATGATGATTATATATACTCGTCCACCGATCGCTGAACCTTAGCTGAGTAGCCGGCGCGAGGAAATTGGCCGATACAGGCGCATGCCCTTCCCAGGCCTCAACGATAACCTACTCACACGCTTTCTCAAATGATTGTAAATCCAGGGGTGAATAATTTCTTCGTTCTCTATGAATCAGCGGAGGTTGTGCGCTAATCCAGAACCGTATGCACACGCGCAACAAGTAGTCCGGCTGGGGGGATTTCATTTTACGGCTTAATTGGTCGGCTATTTCCTCATAAGTAGCGGGTTTTTTGAGACGACTCATCACCTTAGCCAGTGCAGTATAAACTGCCTGGGGACAGCCATTCGCGACAGTCACTTGTTAATAGAGGGTATGAAAGAATGGAGTATTGCTAACTGAGGTCGGGTTCAATTCATTCATTATATTATTGGATTACCGGTCCGGGCCGTTTGTTTGGGAATTGAACCCCGTCATCATCTGCATCATGACATTCCTGGCAGGCGGGCGGTTGATCATAAGCATTATTCAGGTGGCAGGATTGGCAGTCGATTTCTTTATGCGTGTCATCCAGAATCTGGCCAGTGACGGAATGGTCAAATGTTTTCGCATCCCACCCGGTGTGGCAGGTCACACATTTACGATCCAGAGATGCAAAGGGTACGGTGCGGTGGCACTGGCGACAGGTGATGCTCTGGTGATATTTTTTCAGCGGCCAGCCGGCCTGCACATGATCGAAGGGTGCGGGTTTGGGTTGCCCTTCGCGCCAATGGCAGCTTTCGCACCGACCGGCCTCACGGGCGGCGATGCTCATATCCTCCTTGTGGCACCCGATGCAGGCTTTATGGTGGATGTCCGGGCTGACGCTTTGGATTACTTCCTGGTCCTGGCTGTGGCAGCAGGCGCAACTCGATTCGTGATGGCATTCCACGCACTTCAGGCCAAAACGCTGCACATGTTCATGGTGCCGAAAGATGACACTGGTCTCTGTATTCCGGCAGAGGCCGCCTTTGTAGACATCGCCTTCGGGTTCGGGAATCGGGGGATGCATGATGGCCAGTAAATCGTCTTTAGCGGCTGCTGCGGACACCTTTCCGCCCGAACCGGTCTGTTCAGTCTGACGATGGCACATGGAGCAGTCGCGCTCATTGATCCAGTCGCGATGACAGTTGAGGCATTGTTGATGATAGGCACCACGCAGGCCGGGCTTATCGATGCTGACTTCGCGGTCACTGCGATCATGGCAGGTTTTGCAGGCGGGGTGTTGTTCATCCTGCGGGGTGTGGTGGTGGCAGGAGGCGCAGCCGAGAGTCATCTCGGCCATGCGCGCATGGTTTTTGTGATCGAAAGGCACCGGAGCGAAAGCATTTTGTATTTCATCCAATATGACGACATCCGGACCCAGTTCGTCATGTGAGGGTCTGCTGGTCAAGGGTGAATGAGTGCGCGTGCAGGGATGCAGCAGGCAGGGCACATCAGCAGTAGGCTCATCGCAGGAATGGCACTGGCGACAATCGTTGTTCCGGGTCGGGCTGATTTCAGTTTGTGGCTTGATTGGTACGGTCGGTTCGTCGGCAAAAGAGTTGATACTCAATGCCAGCGTGAGGGCGACCGTCAGCACCAGCCATCCGAAGGATAAGGTAAATAAACGATGCCTGGTCATGTTGTCCCTGCTTCTTCGGGTAATTCTATGATTCGAAAATAACCAGCTAGCAGCCGCCAGCAGAGCAGCAGCGCGGCGACCACGCCGATCGAAAGACCCCATTCGGCAACAGATGGGAAATAGAGATGTTCTGCAAATGCCGGCTGATAGCCAAGCCAGTAAACACTGCAGCGATAGAGCACGATTCCAAACATTACCAGCAGGCACGAGAGTGATAATCCAAGTGGTGAATGGCGGAGGCGCGCTGACATCAGCAGGATCAAGGGCAACAGCACACCAACCGAGAGTTCAATCATAAAAACGAGACTTTGCCAGGTCAGCTCTTCAAGATAGAGGTAGCTGCCGCGGATGGCCAGATCGGTCACGCGGATGGCCAGATAGATGCTGAGCAGGAAAGGGATGCATTTGGCGAGCTTGGCGACCATCTTCATCTGCGGAGGAACGCGCATGACCCACGAAGCAGTGAGGTAGGCAAAAATCACCGTGGGAATTCCGCCGACAATAGCGGAGATCAGAAAGAACAGCGCCAACACCGGGGTCTGCCAGAACGGATGCAGTTTGGCACCAGCCAACACCATGACATGACCCAGCGACGATTGATGCAGGCAGGAAATGGCGACGCCCAGCAGAATAAATATAAACATGACTTTTTTTGCAACGGCATAAAGAGGCCGACAAATCCGTTGCAGACGTGGGTGGCGATTATCCGTCAGAAAGCGTTCGCAGAAAACGGGGAGAAATTCGATATAGAGCACTGTGACATAGCACATGACACACATGCCGACTTCGAAGAGCGCCGAATTGCCCTGCCACATGCTGGGCAGCATGGGATGCCAGATGTTGTAATATCTTCCCAGATCCGCAGCCAGGGCGACGCAGGCGAATGAATAGCCCAATAGCGCAGTGGTGAGCGCCGGCCGGACCAGGGCATGAAATTCATGCCGATGAAATACGTGAACCAGCGCCGCCGTCACAAATCCGCCGGCGGCCAGGGCGATGAATGAAATGTCCACGATGATCCAGATGCCCCAGGGGAACTGCTGATTGAGGTTGGTGCTGGCCTGCAAGCCGTAGAGAAAGCGGTAAATGCCGAAACCAGCTCCCTGTACGAACAGTGCGATCAAAATCCACCAGCCGAAAGTTCGTCGCGAAACTGGAAAATGATGGGGTATCCAGGGTCGTTCCATGCTTTTTATCCGTTATGTTGATTTGTAGGGTGGTTGATTTTATCCAGGTGATCGGGGGTGGGAGGATTCTGATGCGTCAACCACATGGCGACACCCAGCGCCCCCAGCCAGGCCAGCGGGGGAATAAAATATTTAAACACGCCATGCTGTATCGTCTCCGACACGCGCACCTGTGATGCCGACTTCACCGGCAGGAACCCCAGCTGCTCAAATGGCACGCTGGAGAGATAAAGCCAGGAGGTTCCTCCGGCTTCGTGCTCGCCGTAAATGTGCTCGAGATAAGTGTCGGGAAATTCTTCGATGCGCTGCCGGGCCTGTTCCAGCAGGTCCTGGCGCTTACCATAGACCAGACATTGCCGGGGACATGCCTGCATACACGCCGGGAGTTCTCCCTGTTGGGGATTTCCGCGGTTGGCGCAGAACTGGCATTTGCGGACCTGGGGGGTAAAGGCGTTGTTATATTCGTAGACCGGTATTTGAAACGGGCAAGCGACCATGCAATATCGACAGCCCATGCATTTCCAGGGATCATAGAGCACTGCACCGGTGGTGCCTTGGTGCATGGCTCCCACCAGACACGCCGACACACAGGCCGGATCCTGACAATGCAGACAATTGATCTTGGCGTATACCGGTCGAGCGGTGACCTCTCCATTCGCAGCGTCGAATCGATTCACCACAGTGAGATGGCGAGGATCCGGGCGGCGCTGTTGCTGAAAAACAGAGTCATCAAGCAATTCGGCGGGCGTAGGCACTTCAAAACCATGCACCCGCTGGCAGGCCGCCTCACATTGACGACAACCGATACACTTGGTCAGGTCCACCAGCATGCCCAGCGCATCCTTCGCGCCCGGAAGCGCTTCCGATGCGTCCGCGGAGTCAGTACCCAATACTGCTGCCGAACCCGCCACGGCGACTCGTACACCATTACTGATAAATTGGCGACGACTGACTTCCACAGCAACACCTCGTACTAAAAACTCAGATAGGCATAACCCTGCAACTCAAGATCGACGATCCGTGGATCGGCACAGGTCACTATCTTTACGCCGGGTAGAATATCCGTCTCATTCCAGCCGAAGTGGTTCAGCGATTTGGCACAGATCTCAAAATTGACTCCACGCTGCATGAGCTGCAGAATCTGCTCCTGATGGGGATTGGCTTCTGCATTTTTCGTATAGGCAGCGTAAGGCTCATCGCGCAGCAGCCAATAACTCGCCGGACCCTGCACTACCGCAACAATACGAATGTTCGCTGCAGGTATTCCCAGCGACGCATAATCATCCAGCAGCGACTTTATGCTTTTCAGTCCCTGGCCAGTTTTTCCATCTCCGTTGTCGTTGTTTATTCGGCAGACGATGCTGATCACATCCTTGACGGCCACAGTGCTGGGTTGGGCAGGGGCTGCGGTCCATTCCCAGGATTCAAATATTTTGGCCCCTTCCGCGGAAGTCAGAAATTCAACAAACGTTACCGCCGCAGGATTCTGGCGACCCTGCGCCGTCAGCGCCACACAGCATTGCCGATAGACGACATAATCCTGACTGATCGGCACATGGTAGGCTTGATCATGCAACGGGACATGCCAGGTGTTCCAGGTAACCCAGGCATCAAGGTCGCTTCGTTCGTTCCAGATTTGCGTGGCTTCATCGGCGTTGTGGGCCACACAGGCGATGTTTTTGCGAAATGCCCGAATGGTTTGAACATCTCCCTGCCGGGCAGCCATTTCCTCCCACAGTCCCCGCTGACCCGCTTCATAATCAACCAGTATGCGGATGCCGGGTTTCAGCAGATCGGGGAAAGCGCTCAAATTCTTGGGATTGTCCGGTCTGGCCAGCACCATCGATGGGCGTAGATACAGCGGCGTGACGCTGTCCATATCCAGTTTCAGCAGTTCATTCTGCATCATTTGTTGCAGAATATATTCTGAGTTGGCAATAACCAGATCGGCATCGGTTGCCGCCAGTTTCTGCCATTCAGCCATTGGACCAACAGTGACCTTCACAGGTTGAGCGTATTGTTGTTCAAAAGCCGTGGCCGATTCCTGCATGGCGTAGTAGGTATCTTCAGGACCATATATATGCAGCGGTTCAGTCGTTTTACCGCCGTGGGCTGATGCCGAAAGCACCACCGTTACGGTCATGAAACATCTCAATAACAGCGTTCCGAAAAACATGTCAATTCCTCCAGCCACGCAAGTGGTAAATACGGTCAGCCCGATTATCCGATCGTCTAGCCATCCGGTACTTCAGCAGTTCAGCTGATGATCCTGGGTTTATGTTTTTTCAGTTCCTGTATCCAACCCAGGCCGATCATTTCCAGCCCGGAAAATCCGGTGCAATGTTTGATACGATCCCAATGCCGGACCGTGCTCGACTTGAGCTGATGCGGTTCGGTAATAAATGTATTAACGCTCAATTGATCCCGGCCCATCAAATACAGGGCCTGACGAATCGGGCCGATGATACCCCAGAGGACCTGGATGCCATGATCCTCCAGATGATTCATTTCTTGCTTCTTGATGCCACCACAAGCCAGCTTGCACACCTGGTACCGGCTTAGTAACTTCGCTAACTCCGCGACAGTTATTCCTTGAATGACGTGCAGGTTAGGTTCGATAATCGATTGACCCTCCACTGTCGCGTTGATGAGATAAACAGCTCGATCCAGACGCGGCGCCACCTGGTCCCTGTAACCTGCTACGGAGATGTTCATATCGGTTCCTCATCATGGATATTGCATATGCCATACCGCAATGAAATGGAATGAATAACCTTGATATCTGCAGCAGAATGCAGTTTTTTGCATTCATAGTTACACAGAAGCAGTTTCACACTGAAACTGCTTCAGGTCGTGCTACAAGTTACGGGAATCTCGACAGATAGGACTGGCGTGGTTTGAAACAGCGTGTTGCAAAGGTGAACTAGTCGCGCTGGATATGATAGTCGCGGATCTTGCGCCACAACGTGGTGCGGCTGATGCCCAGTTCCTTGCTGGCTTCCACCTTATTCCAGTGATGTCGTTCCAGGGCCTTTTGAATGAGGCGTCGTTCTTCCTGAGCCAAATCCTGTCCCGGATCCTTCAATGGATGAACCGGATTGATCGATTTGAGCTCCAGCAGCTCTTCGGGCAGGTGGGTCAGTTCGATCGTATGATCTCGAACCAGAATAAAGGCGTGTTCAATCGCGTGTTCCAGTTCGCGAATATTGCCCGGCCAACTGTACGCCATGAAGGCGCGCATCGCCTCCTGCGAAATGTGATCCACCTGCTTATCCGTCAGCGCATTAAAGCGCATCAGAAAATGCTCGATCAACAGCGGAAGGTCTTCGCGTCGTTCACGCAGGGGCGGAACATGCATCACCACCGTATTAATCCGGTAGTACAGGTCCTCGCGAAAATCTCCCTGGGCCACGCGGGCTTTAATGTCTCGATTGGTGGCGGCGAGCACACGGGCATCGGTGGTACGCGTCCGGCTGGAACCGATCGGTTCATATTTGCCTTCCTGCAGAACGCGTAACAATTTCACTTGCATGGCGGGTGAGGTGTCACCGATTTCATCCAGAAAAATCGTACCACCTCGGGCCAGTTCAAAGCGGCCTTTGCGGGCTTTTTTGGCATCGGTAAACGCGCCCGCGACATGGCCGAACAATTCGGTTTCCAGCAGGGTATCAGGCAGGGCGCCGCAATTGACTTTAATGAACGGGCCGGCCCGGCGGGTACTCTCCTCGTGAATCGCCTGGGCGAGTAATTCCTTGCCGGTCCCCGTTTCTCCCAGAATCAATACCGTGGCGGCGCTATGGGCTACATCGCGGATCAGCGCGAATATTTCCTGCATGCGATGATTCTTGCTGACCATATCATGCAGCGAGTATCGACGATGCATCTCCCGGCGCAGGGTGTGTACTGCGCTAAGGTCACGAAATGTTTCCACACCGCCGATGATTTCGCCGCTGTTGTTGTGCATCGCCGCTGACGTGACAATTACGGGTATTTCATGGTTATGGCGATTGAGAATGGTCTGTTCGAGACCGACAAAATTATGGCCGGTCTGCATGGCATCGTTGAGCATGCAACCGGAAGCACAGACTGGTGAGCGCAGGATGTTATAGCAGTATTGCCCGACCGCTTCATCCGCGCTGAAACCGGTGATCTGCTCGGCACTCTTGTTGAAATGAGTAATCACGAAATCGAGATTCACGGTCATGATGCCGGAAACCACGGAATCTAGAATGGCACTGATTTCCGGACGCTCGAGGATTTTGTGGGATTGTTTGCGGAGCAATGTGTCACACCTGCCTCCCCTGTACCACCTGGCCAACACAGCTGGACCGCAATTACTATCGTAACAATTATGGGGTCGGCTCGCTAACATTAATTCACGTCGACTGATTCTGTTCGATCAGTCCGAGTATGTGAATCTGCTTTACAATACAAGCCATGAACAATCAGTGGATGCCATAAGTAACACCAGTCGAATCCATCTTGCATGGAATTAACTACTCACTGCGGGGTGAATGAAGTGTTGCAAATTGAAACTGGTTGCATCATCTGTAGCTGATTATCTTCTGGTAAAATGGCCCGGGTTTTCTAATTCAAATCGTCGTCTACGGAACATATCAAATGACAACCCCATTAGAAGTGAACACTTATCGATTCAGTACATAATCAATGCCGATTAATCGTTATAATTGTATAATTAACAGATATTTATGGTTGATTTGGAAAGTGATTTAGTCGATACTGTGTATATAATCACAGTGTGAATGCATTCACAAAACACCAATAATCGTGTGTGTGGAGGTGAGTTATCATCCGGAAAAACGGCCCAGATCTGCGGAAGCTGACTGATCAAGCCATCGAACGCCTGGTGACCTGCCGGCGCCATCTCCGTGAATTGCTCACTCACGGTAAAGAGCGAATCTATTCCCACGAACTCGCGGAGATGGAACGGGTGACGGCGGCGCAGGTGCGGCGTGATCTGATGACGATCGGCTATGCCGGCAGTCCGGCCCACGGTTATGACATCGCCGGTCTGATCGGCACGATTGATGATCTGCTCAACCCCTCCACGGATGAAGGATGTATTCTGATTGGCGCGGGTCACCTGGGGCGTGCGATTCTGGCTTACGCCGCCAGCGGAGGATTGGGGTTGCCGATTCTGGCAGCGTTCGATAACGATTCCGGTAAAGTCCGCCATCTCATTCACGGCTGTTACTGTTATCCGATTGAGCAATTACCGGAAGTGGTTTCTCGACTCAAGGTACTCACGGCGCTTCTGGCGGTGCCAGCTCCGGTGGCCCAGGCGGTCGTGGAGCAACTGGTGGCTACGGGAATTCGCAGTCTGGTTAATTTTGCGCCGGTACGGATTCGTGCCCCGCAGGGGATATTCGTGCAGGATGTGGATATCGCCGTGGCTTTGTGGAAAGCAGCGTTTCATGCCCAGCAGGCGAACTCTGCGGTAACAACGGCGAAACATGCGTGAGAGTGCCATGCGCCCGACTCAGACACCGCTGGTATCGACCATTCCCGAACGCTGTCGGCTGTGTTACACCTGCGTGCGCGAATGTCCCGCCAAGGCGATCCGCGTTTCCAGCGGGCAGGCGGAAGTCCTGAAGGATCGCTGCATCGGTTGCGGCAATTGCGTACGGGTCTGCAGCCAGGGAGCCAAGCAGGTTTACGATGAGATTGAGCTGGTGGAGTCACTTCTGGATGATCACCGGCCGGTCGCTGCACTGATCGCACCCAGTTTTCCCGCAGAGTTCACGGAATATGATTATGAAACGCTGGTCGGCATGATCCGCGGGCTGGGTTTCGATCGGGTGCATGAGGTGGGATTTGGTGCGGATCTGGTGGCGGAAGCCTACTGGCGACTGTTAAGCGAAGGTCATGAACAACGGTATATCGCGACCACCTGCCCAGCCATTGTCGGTTACGTCGAACGCTATTGTCCGGACCTGGTTCCACACCTCGCCCCGATTGTTTCACCGATGATTGCCGCCGCGCGAGCGTTGCGGAGGCTATATGGCCCGGAGTGGCACATGGTGTTTATCGGGCCGTGCATCGCCAAAAAAGGCGAGGCACTGAGCCCACGTGTGGAGGGGGAGATCGACGGTGTACTGACTTTTATTGAATTGCGGGAGATGTTCTGGCGTCGGGCGATAAAACCGGAGGCCATGACTCCTGCCGATTTTGATCCTCCGCACGCCAGTACGGGCATGCTCTTCTCCCTCAGTCGGGGGTTATTGCAGGCGGCGCAACTGCATGAAGATCTGCTGACCAGTGAAGTGGTGGTCGCGGATGGTCGCAGCGAATTCGTACAGGTCATTCGCGAGTTTGAAAACGGCGATCTGGATGCGCGGCTGCTGGAAGTGCTGTGTTGCAAAGGGTGCATCATGGGTTCGGGGATGAGCACCCATGATCCGCTGTTCAAGCGGCGCGCCCAGATCAGTCGTTATGCTCGAGAACGTATGGCTCTGGATGTCGTCCGCTGGTATGACCACTGGTGTCAACTGCAGGATGTGGACCTGTCACGCACTTTTGACGGACAGGATCAGCGCATTGCCCTGCCCTCTCAGGAGCAGCTCCGCGACATTCTGCGGCGGATGGGCAAATATCAGCCGGAAGATGAGCTGAACTGCGGGGCCTGCGGTTACGAATCCTGCCTGGAACATGCGGTGGCGATCTACAAGGGACTGGCGGAGCATGAGATGTGCCTGCCGCATACGATCGAGCAACTGCGGGCCACCTGCCGGCAGCTCGCGATCTCTCATCATCAATTAGCCAGCACTCAGGAAGCGCTGATGCAATCGGAGAAGCTCGCCAGTATGGGGCAACTGGCGGCGGGTATTGCGCATGAGGTCAATAACCCCCTGGGTACGGTGCTGATGCTGTCACACGTGTTGCTGCAGGAAACGCCATCCGGTTCACCCGTGCATGATGATCTGAACATGATTGTGGCGGAGGCGGATCGCTGCAAGAAGATTGTAGCCGGCTTGCTGCATTTTGCCCGCAAGAACAAGGTGGATGCCCGGCAGGTTGATCTGGTCGCACTGGTGCAACAGGCGATTCAGCCTTTGTCGCTGCCCAATGTGGTGATTGAAATTCAGGCCTGCGGTAGTTGTCTGGTGGAGCTGGATGCCGACCAGATCATGCAGGTGCTGAACAACCTGATCAACAACGCGCTGGCCGCCATGCCGCAGGGCGGCCGGCTGGTGATCGGTATTGCGGAAGATGAGGAGCGCGTCCGTTTATGGGTGCAGGATAGCGGTACAGGTATTCTGCCAGAGATTCGCAGCAAAATATTTGAACCCTTTTTTACAACCAAGCAGGCGGGCGAGGGTACCGGACTGGGACTGAGCGTCAGCTACGGCATTATTAAAATGCATCACGGAGATATCCAGTTGATTTCGAACCATGATCCGCAGGCGGGTCCGACGGGCAGCACGTTTACCGTGACACTGCCGCGCCGACGCCCGGCGATCAGTCCTGCTGAATATGAACCGAGCGCTCCGGATAAGCCACAAGGAACAGAACATGAAGCTGGCTGATTTATTTCATGAACTGCACATTGAGGTATATGCGCACGGACACAATACGCCGATTACCCAGCGGCAGGTCTTTGCGGGCGATCGGATCAGTGACCTGCTGCAACATTCCTCCGAAGGCACCCTGCTGATCACCAACCTGCTGGGTTCGCACCTGCTGCGCCTGGTGGAACTGGTCGACGTATCGGCCATCTGTCTGTTAAATCGGCAACCGACACCCGTGGAACTGCTGCCCAGCGCCGAAAAAAACCGGACGTGGATCGTTGTCTCACCGCTGGGCCTGTTTGAAACCTGCGGGCGGATTTACGAAGTATTGCAACGCGAAGAACAAATATCATGACGCGTTTTTCATATTCCATCATGGGCGGTGATTATGAGAACGGAGGCAGTGCCTCCCGCGCGGTCAAAGCGCAACTGCAGCGCGCCGGTGTCGATCCCGCCACCATCCGCCGGGCGATGATCGCCTGCTACGAAGCGGAAATGAATGTGGTGATTCACGCCCGACAAGGCCAACTGCATGCTGAAATTGAGGATGGACTGCTGCGCGTCGCCATTGAAGATCAGGGGCCGGGGATAGCGGATATCAATCTGGCCATGCAGGAAGGATATTCGACCGCCGACGCGCAGGCCCGTGAACATGGCTTTGGCGCCGGACTGGGTTTGCCCAATATTCGACGCAACAGCGAGCAGTTGCAGATTGAATCCGTGGTCGGCCAGGGAACCACGGTTACCTTTGCCGTGCGTCTGAAATCGGCTCAACTTTATGGAAACGTGCGTCACTCCATCAGGATCGATGCGGCTTCCTGCCAGCAGTGTCATAGCTGCGTTCGCGCCTGCCCGACCCAGGCCATCCGCGCTTTTCATCGTGCTCCTGAAATATTGAGCTATCGGTGCATCGATTGCACGGAATGTATCGCCCACTGTCCCTCGCAGGCGCTACACATGGCCTCTACCACCTGGGATGTACGGGCACCGCGAACGACCCGGCTGGTGGTACCTCCGGAATTTCTGGCGCAGTTTTACGGTCGTCACACCCCCCAGCAGGTGCATCAGGAATTAGTGCAGATGGGCTGGCAGGATATCGTACTGACGAATTCGTGGCTGGAGGCGCTGCGCTACGCCACCCATGAACTGGCCGAACAGCAACAATTCATACAACCTTTGCTTACGCCGGTATGCCCGGCGGTAATGAACCTGATCGCGTGGCGGTATCCGGCGTTGCTGGCGTATCTGACCCCTTATCAAACGATCTGGGAGACGATTTCGGCCACGTATTCGGCAGAACGGATCACGTGTGTGGTGATGTGCCCAGCCCAGCAAAGCCTGCTCACAGCGCCGGAACATTCGCAGGTCGAAACGATTTCCGCGATTGATCTTCGTGACGAATTGCTCAGTCGATTGCCCGATGAATCACCCATTACATCATTGCCCGCCAATCGAAAACACACGCACCCGTCTTCAAACCAGGAATTGACCATCACGGGCGTTCAGGCGGTGATGGCGGTGCTGGATGCATTGGAGTGCGGTGAACTGAGCGATGTTGCGATGCTGGAATTATGGGCCTGTTCGCAAGGCTGTTTCGGCACGCCGCTTGCGCTGGGCGAGGGGCATATATTGAATTACCGGTGGCAGCTACGATCGCAAGCCAGCGTGGTCTTGGCCGGTGTGCGGTCCCGCCAGCAGCCGCTTCAACCTCGAACTGGTATGCGCCTCGATGACGATATGCAACAGGCGGTAGTCAAACTCGCGCGCATCGATCAGTTGCGCGAATCGCTGCCCGGCTTTGATTGTGCGGAATGTGGCGCCCCGAGCTGTGCGGCTTTGGCGGAAGATATCGTGCTGGGGCGGGCTCGCCTGGAAAATTGTCGCCATCAGAAAAAGAATGCGGAGGAACATGCATGACGCTCGACACCCTGGTTAAAGAACTCCAATTAACGTGTTTGACACCGGAAATAGACTGGCAGCACCGCAAGGTGACTTCGGGGTATGTCTCGGACCTGATGAGCGATGTGTTGGCCAACGGACCGGCAGGTGGTCTGCTGGTGACCGGTCAGGTGCATCTGAACGTCCTCGCCGTCGCGGTGCATGCCGAGCTGAGTGCGATCTGCTTTGCCAACGGACGCCGGCCGGACAAAACCGTCTGCGATAAAGCACGCGAAGAAAAGGTCGTGCTGCTTTATACCGAGGAGGCAGCATTTAACGTGGTCGGGCGGTTATATCAACTGGGCTTGAAAGGGATGCCGTCGTGCTGAACTGTGCCGCGGATCTGCATATTCACACAGCGTTGTCACCTTGTGCTGACGACACGATGACGCCGCCGAATATTGTCCAGCGGGCCGTCGAGAGCGGTCTGAAAGTCATTGCGATCTGCGATCACAACAGTACTGTTAATACCGTAGCGGTTCAACAGGCCGCCGGATCAGCACTACTGGTGCTTATAGGCATGGAAATCACCACAGCGGAAGAAATTCATGTGCTGGGTTATTTTCCGGATGCCTCAGCGGCTCGACGGGTAGCGATCGAGGTGCAAGCCACCTTGCCTGCCGTCACGACCCAGATGCTCGAGCGATTTGGACATCAATGGATCATGGATGCCGACGGACAGATTCTGGGTGAAGAATCGCGGATGCTGGCCGCAGCCACGCAACTGACCTTGAGTGAGACAGTGCAGTTGATTCATCAGCACCAGGGTATCGCGGTGGCTGCGCATGTGAATCGGCCATCGTTCAGCGTCATCAGCCAGCTGGGTATTTTTCCGCAACAGAGCGGATTGGATGCGATTGAAATATTTACGCGCCGCATCCAGCCAGCCGACTTAAAAATGATTATGGCCATTGGATTACCGGTCTGGGGGGCCTCGGACAGCCACTTTCCGGATGACATCGGCTCCATCCGGACCCGCTTAGCGGTTGAGGATACGACCTTCGACGAATGGTGTTTGGCGGTGAAACGTCAGCAGGGACGGAGCATCGGTGATGCGTGAATTAGCGTTGCATTTGCTGGATCTGGTGGAAAATTCCATTCGTGTGGGTGCCACGCGAATCGGCATCCATCTGCAGCTGGACCGTGCAGGCGACTGGCTGATGCTGCGCGTGAAAGATAACGGGCCGGGGCTGTCTGTTCGCCCTGAAGAAGCGCTCAATCCGTTTTATACCACGAAAAGCGGTAAGCGAACGGGGCTAGGATTAAGCCTGCTGCAAAGCGCTGCTGAACAAACCGGCGGTGGACTGGGCTTATGGTCGTGCGACTGGGGTGGTTTGGAAGTATGGGCGAAATTTCGATGGTCTCATGTGGACCGTTACCCACTGGGGGAATGGCCGGAGACGCTGGCGGGAATGGTCTCTACCCGGCCGGAAATCGAATTCCTGTTTGAACTACAACTGGATGATCGCATCCTGACCTTCCAGTCAACGGCATTGAGAAATCCCGAAAGCACAGAGGCTGTGGATAGTATCCAGCTGTATGGACGGGTGCTGGAAGCGTTGCAGAGCATGTTATCGGTTGAAGAATTTCGGTTATTCCATGAGGTGGTCTGAAAAATGCTGGAGAATGATGAGAACACCCAATCATTCACACCAACAGTCACCACCGCCCCAATGGCGAAGGTGATTATTTAACATAGTGGAGATGAGCATATGGAAGTAACGAAACCAGCAGGGTGTACCTGCGAAGAAGCGACCGAAGAGGAATTACTGGCTCGGCTGGATGAGGTACTGACGGAATACCGGGCCAAACCCGGGGCGCTGATTCCAGTGTTGCAGATGGCCCAGGGTCTGTTTGGTTATCTGCCGGAAGTGGCGCTGAAGCGCGTCGCCCTGGGATTGAACAAATCCTTCAGCGAGGTGGCGGGGGTGGTCAGCTTTTACTCCTTCTTTTCAACCATACCGCGCGGCCAGCATGTGGTCCGGGTCTGCCTGGGTACGGCTTGTTATGTCCGCGGCGGCAAGCGGGTACTGGATACGATCAAGCAGAAACTCAAGATCGATGTGGGCGAAACAACTGCCGATCATCTGTTCACGCTGGAAGTGACGCGCTGCTTCGGGGCTTGTGGATTGGCCCCCGCCATTATGATCGACAGCGACGTTCATCATCGCGTCAAACCCAATCGGATCGAGTCGGTGCTGGGTAAATATCGCAGCGAAGTTGTGGTTGCGGAAAGGAGCGCGTGACATGGCTCAACGTATTGCCAGTCCGGAGGATCTCAAGGCTGTTCGCGAAAAAGCGCAACAGGACATCGACCTGCGCAGCGGGCAGAAAGAATTGCGCATCACCGTGCATATGGGGACCTGCGGCATTGCCGCCGGGGCCCGCGATCTGCTCACGGTGCTGATGAACGAATTGCAACAGAATCAGGTCACCTACGTCAGCGTGACTCAGACGGGTTGTGCCGGGTTATGTGACCAGGAACCGATGATCACAATTACCGACAAAAACGGCAGCACTTTCCGCTACGGCCGGCTCAGCAAGGCTAAAGTGGGCGAAGTGGTGCGTGGTCATGTGCTGCGGGGTCAACCGATGGTGGAATACCTGATCAAGATATAACGGAGAAAGGGAGTTGTGGCGTCATGAATAATGTGCGTACCCATGTGCTGGTGTGTACCGGTGGCGGCTGCATCGCCTCCGGAGCGCTGGAAGTCAGCACCGCTCTGCGGCAGCAGATTGAAACCCAGGGCCTGCAGGAAGAAGTCAAAGTGATTGAAACGGGCTGCCTGGGGCCTTGCGCGGTGGGTCCGGTGGCGGCGGTTTATCCGGATGGCGTGTTCTATCAGAACATCCGCCCGGATGATATTCCGGAAATCGTGAATGAACATCTGCTCAAAGGCCGTGTCGTGCAGCGGCTGATTCACAAGGCGCCGATCACCGATGAACGCGTAGCCAACCTGCACGAAATCGGATTTTTCAAAAAGCAGGTCAAGATCGTGCTGCGGAATTGCGGCATTATTGATCCGCTGAAGATAGAGGAGTATATCGCCCGAGACGGCTATGCCGCGATGGCTAAGGTCCTGACGGCGATGAAACCGGAAGAAGTAATCGACGTGGTCAAGAAATCGGGATTGCGTGGCCGAGGCGGTGCCGGATTTCCGACCGGTCTCAAATGGCAGTTCACGCGCAAAAGTCCCGAAAAAACCAAATACATTCTTTGTAATGGTGATGAAGGCGATCCCGGTGCCTTCATGGATCGCAGCGTGCTGGAAGGCGACCCGCACAGCGTGATCGAGGGCATGGCTATCGCCGCCTACGCGATTGGTGCGGAACAGGGATACGCCTATATCCGAGCGGAATATCCGCTGGCGGTGCAGCGTTTTGAACACGCCCTGAAACAGGCCCGCGAGTATGGCCTGCTGGGCCGCAATATCATGAACAGCGGATTTTACTTTGATATCGAAGTCCGCATGGGCAGCGGGGCGTTCGTTTGCGGTGAAGAAACGGCGCTGATGACCAGCATCGAAGGCAATCGCGGTGAACCGCGTCCGCGTCCGCCCTTCCCCGCCGTCAGGGGTTTGTGGGACAAACCCAGTTGCCTGAACAATGTGGAGACTTTCGCCAACGTGGCGCCCATTATTCTGCACGGCGCCGAATGGTACGCCTCTTTTGGAACGGAGAAAAGCAAAGGAACCAAAGTCTTCGCTCTGGCTGGTGCGGTGAACAACACCGGGCTGGTGGAAGTGCCGATCGGCATGCCGCTGGGTGAAATCATTTACGACATCGGCGGCGGAATTCCGGAAGGCAAAAAATTCAAAGCGGCCCAGATGGGCGGCCCGTCCGGCGGGTGCATCCCCAAGGAACATCTGAATACGCCGGTGGATTACGAGTCGTTGAATGAACTCGGCGCCATCATGGGTTCGGGCGGCATGATCGTCATGGACGAAGACACCTGCATGGTGGATGTGGCCCGTTTCTTTCTTGATTTTGTGCAGGATGAATCCTGCGGGAAGTGCCCGCCCTGTCGCGTGGGCACCAAGCGCATGCTGGAAATCGTCACGCGCATCTGCGACGGTCACGGCCAGGAGGGCGATATCGAAAAGCTCATCGAACTGGGCAACATGATCAAAGATACCTCGCTGTGCGGATTGGGCCAGACGGCGCCCAACCCGGTGCTCTCGACCATTCGCTATTTCCGAGATGAATATGAAGCCCATATTCGCGACAAGCATTGCCCGGCGGATGTCTGTCCCGCGTTGACTCGCGCCCCCTGTCAGAGCGCCTGCCCCGCCGGAGTGGATATTCCCGGCTTTGTGTCGCTGATCGGCGAGAAACGCTACGCCGAAGCGCTGGCGTTGCATCGCGAGAAGAATCCCTTCGCCTCGGTCTGTGCCCGGGTCTGTTTCCACACCTGCGAAGACAAGTGCCGCCGCGGAACGCTCGATGAGGCGGTGGCCATTCGCAATCTCAAACGGTTCATGGTGGATCAGGAAGTCACTGTTCAATTGCCGGAAGTTCGCGAAAGCGAAGCCAACGCCCAGCGCAAAGTTGCGATTGTGGGTGCGGGTCCGGCGGGATTGTCCTGTGCCTATTTCCTGGCCCGGCTGGGCTATCGTCCCCGGGTGTTTGAAGCCGAACAACGCCCCGGCGGCATGCTCGTGCAGACCATACCGGCTTATCGGCTGCCCCGCGAAGAGCTGGCCCGCGAAATCCGCATGATCGAACGGCTGGGCGTGGAGATTCAGACCAATACGCGAATGGGCCGGGATTTCACCCTGCAGGGACTCCGCGACGAAGGTTACGAGGCGGTGTTCCTGGGCATCGGTGCCTCGGTCGGCACCAAGCTCGGCATTCCCGGTGATGATGCTGAAGGCGTCACCGACGCGCTCAACTTTCTGCGTGAATACAACATTCGCGGATCGGTACCGGTGGGTAAGAAAGTGGTGGTGATCGGGGGAGGCAATGCCGCCATCGATGCCGCCCGCACCGCCCTGCGACTGGGGGCTGCCTCGGTCACTATCCTGTACCGCCGAACCCGTGCGGAAATGCCCGCTTACGCCGAAGAGGTGGACGAAGCCGAACACGAAGGTGTGCGGCTGACGGTGCTCACGGCACCGTCGGAGATTATCACCAAGAACGGCCGCGTGTCGGGCGTGAAGTGCCGCAACATGGTGCTGGGTGAGTTTGATCGCAGCGGTCGTCGCCGACCGGTCGCCGGCAGCGAAGCGGAATTCGTCGTCCAGGCGGATCAGGTCATCGCCGGTATCGGTCAAACCCTCGGCAATACGCAGGTTTTCGAGCAGATGGGCTTGGCGCTGAATCGTTCCGGTTTCATCCCTGCCAATTCGATCACCGGCCAAACATCGATCAACTGGATTTATGCCGGTGGCGACGCAGTGGCGGGTCCGTGGTCCGTCGTCGGAGCGATACAAGCCGGCGAACGCGCCGCGGTGGGCATCGACCTGATGCTGACCGGCGAGGAACACGCCTTCTGGCGGGGCGAGAAGGAGAACGACACCTTCTTCGATCCCGATGCCGACCCGGTGCAATACCCGCGGCCGGAATTCGCCATGATCCCGGTGGCCCGCCGCAAACATAATTTCCAGGAAGTAGAGTTGCCCTGGGCTGAACCGGTGGCGGTGCGCGAATCCAAACGATGTTTACGTTGCGATTTTCGACAACCGGCTGAACAGCATTAATGGAGCGTGTGCGCTGTTGATTGATGACGGGCCTGATGGCCCGAAGCGATAAAGGAGAGTTATCACCATGCCAAGATTGACGGTCGATAATATACCGGTCGAGGTGGCGGACGGAACGTCCGTACTCGAAGCCGCCCAGCAGGCTGGTATTCGTATTCCCAGTTTATGTTATCTCAAGAATGTGCAAGCCATCGGCGCCTGCCGGGTGTGTGTCGTCGAAGTTGAAGGGGCGCGCACCCTGGTCGCCTCCTGCGCCCTGCCGGTCGCGGAGGGTATGAAGGTTAAGACCAATACCCAGCGGGTGCGTGAATCGCGCCGCACCGTGGTCGAATTGCTCCTGTCGGAACATGACGGCGACTGCCAGGTTTGCCCGCGCAGCGAGGATTGCGAACTGCAGGCGGTGGCCCGCGAGCTGGGCATCAAGAGCATCAGCTATCCCGGAGCCAAGAACAATCGCCCCTGCGACCATAGCACGCCCGCTCTCGATCGGGACATGGGTAAATGTATTCTGTGTCGCCGTTGCGTGACCGTTTGCAACTCTGTGCAGGGCGTGGCGGCGCTGTGGGCCCAGAACCGCGGTTTCAAAACGATCGTCGGTCCGGCCTTCGCTCATGATCTGGCGGATGTGGTCTGCGTGCAATGCGGGCAATGCGCTGCGGTCTGCCCGGTGGGGGCAATTACCGAACGGGACCACATCACGGAAGTCTGGAAAGCGCTGGATGATCCTTCCAAACATGTCATTGTCCAGACGGCACCTGCGATTCGCGCTGCCCTGGGCGAGTGCTTTGCCTATCCGCCCGGTACGCTGGTGACGGGTAAGATGGTCGCGGCCCTGCGGCGCCTGGGTTTTCATGGCGTGTTTGATACCAACTTCGCCGCCGACCTGACCATCCTCGAAGAAGGCACCGAATTGCTGACTCGTCTGCAGGCTGCTCTGCAAACCAATGGCAACGGGAAAAATCATCACGCACTGCCGCTGCCCATGTTCACCAGTTGCTCACCCGGCTGGATCAAGTTCATGGAACATTATTATCCCGATATGACGGATCATCTCTCCACCTGTAAATCACCGCAGCAGATGTTCGGAGCCATCGCCAAAACCTATTATGCTCAGAAGATCGGCCGGAAAGCCGAAGATATTTTTGTGGCTTCGATCATGCCGTGCACCGCGAAAAAATATGAGTCGCAGCGCCCGGAAATGGACGGCAGCGGGGTTCGCGATGTGGATGCCGTGCTGACGACGCGGGAACTGGCCCGGATGGTCAAGCAGGCCGGTATTCGCTTTGAACATCTGCCCGATGAAAAAATGGACGCACCGCTGGGCTTGTCCACCGGTGCGGCGGACATTTTTGCCAATACGGGCGGGGTGATGGAAGCAGCGCTGCGTACGGTGTGGGAAATTGTCACCGGCCAGGAACTGCCTTTTGAAAACCTGCACGTGCAACCCATCGCGGGATTGGACGGTGTTAAAGAAGCCTCGGTAACCATCGAGCATACCGTGCCGGAATGGTCGTTCCTGAAAGGTGTGACCCTGAAGGTCGCCGTAGCCCATGGCTTGACCAACGCCCGCCAACTGATTGAGCAGATTCGCAGTGGGGCAGCGACATATCACTTCATCGAAGTGATGACCTGTCCGGGCGGATGCATCGGCGGTGGCGGCCAGCCGCGCCTGACCAGTAACGAAGTCCGCAAGGCTCGTATCGCCGCAATATATCGTGAAGATGAAGGACGGGAGCTGCGCAAGTCGCACCAGAATCCCGCGGTCAAACAGTTGTACGAGGAATTTCTGGGAGTACCGCTGGGTGAAAAATCGCACCACCTGCTCCATACCAAGTATGTGGCTCGAGAACGGGTCTGACGGGAAACGAATGTGAGCACGACGGCACCGCTTATCCTGCTGCTGGATGATGATCCGGATTTTCTGGAATACAACCGGATCATCCTGGAACCCCAGGGTTACCGGATCTGCTGCGCTGCGGATCAGCAGCAGGCCTGGGCGCTGATGCAGCAGCAGGTACCGCATCTGATCATTACGGATCTGATGATGGAATCGCTCGATGCCGGATTTGCCTTCGCCCGGCGGGTCCGGCAGAACGACCGCTTTCGGCAGATTCCGATTATCGTGGCGACGGCGGTGACCAGTCAGTGCGGATTCGATTTCCGGCCTCGCTCGGCGGACGATCTGGCAGCGATGGGTGTCGATGCCTACTTTGACAAACCGGTATCGCCAGCAGCACTGCTGCTGAAGGTGGCGGAACTGATGCTCAAGGATACGCCAACGCCGGATCGGGAGCGGCTGGAATGAACCAGATGCACGTTCTCGTGGTCGATGATGAACCGGGCATGCGCCACAGTATCACCCGGGCCTTGCAGAATGATCACCTCCATCTGCCGGAACTGGACTACGATGCTCATTTTGTCATGGCTACTGCAGCCAGCGGTGAAGAGGCCTTGGAAATGCTGACCACCCGCCCGCCGGATCTGGTCCTGCTCGACTACAAAATGGGCGGCATGACCGGGCTGGAGGTTCTGCGTCATCTCAACCAGAAAACCAGCGACCTGCTGATCATCATGATCACCGCCTTCGCTACCATCGAAACCGCCGTACAAGCCACCAAGAGCGGAGCTTTTGATTTCATTGCCAAACCTTTTACTCCTGATGAACTGCGCGACACGGTACGCAAAGCAGCCGTTCATCTGGTCACCCAGCGTCGGGCGCGGCAACTGGCGGAAGAAAAGCGGCGGGTCCGCTTCGAATTTATTCGTGTACTGGGCCATGAACTCAAGGCGCCGCTGGCAGCCATCGAAAATTATCTGCTGATTCTGCGCGATCAGACGCTGGGCCAGAACCTCGCCGGGTATGAAAAGGTAATCAAACGATGCCTGACGCGCTCCGAAGGCATGCGTAAGTTGATTATCGATCTGCTGGACATGACCCGGATCGAATCCGGTGAGAAGCAACGCGCGATCACTCAGTTCGATCTGGTACCGCTGGCCCGGCAGGTGATGGAAACGCATCAGCCCGTTGCCGAGGGGCGACGGATTGGACTCGAACTTCAGGCGCCTGCCACTTTGCTGATGAGGGGGGATCGTAACGAACTGGAAATTGTGCTGAACAATCTGCTATCCAATGCCATCAAGTATAACCGTGATTCCGGTCGAGTGCTGCTGGGCCTCGAAGTCACTCCCGACGACGTACAGATCGCGGTGACGGACAGTGGTATCGGATTAACCCCGGAAGAGGCGGCCCAGTTGTTTCAGGATTTCTCCCGCATCAAAAATGAGCAGACCCGGGATATTTCGGGTAGCGGGCTGGGCTTGTCGATCGTCAAGAAAATCGCCCTGCTCTATAATGGTACAGTAGCGGTTCGCAGCGTTCCGGGTTCGGGCAGCACCTTTACCGTGCATTTGAGATCAGAGAAACCGACAGCAACATGAATCGGCAACAAATTCACCAGTGGTTAACTGAGCAGGAACCTGCGGCCTTGGAGCAGCTCTGGCGGCGCGCGGATCGCGTTCGCCGGGAATATGTCGGTGATGCGGTCTACCTGCGCGGTTTACTGGAAATTTCCAATCATTGTGTTCGCCGCTGCCATTATTGCGGTATACGGGCGGATAATCATCAAATCGAACGCTATCGCCTGACTACCGGGGAAATTCTCGAAGGCGTACGGCAGGCCCAGGCCCTCGGTATCGGAACCGTGGTGTTGCAATCCGGTGAAGATCCGGAACTGACCACCGAGTGGATTGCCGACCTGATTGTTCAGATTCGCCGGCGGTACGACTTAGCCATTACGCTCAGTCTGGGCGAGCGCGGATATGATGAACTGGCTTACTGGAAACAACTTGGTGCAGATCGTTATCTGCTCCGTTTTGAAACCTCCAACGCCGAATTGTTCGCGCGCATTCACCCCGCCGCTGC
The DNA here is from genome assembly GCA_022072405.1 of Phycisphaerae bacterium. Taxonomy (GTDB): domain Bacteria; phylum Planctomycetota; class Phycisphaerae; order UBA1845; family CAIVHJ01; genus JAJVHX01. The sequence continues at coordinate 22,418 of JAJVHX010000002.1, forward strand.
AGGACGCGTGCAGGATCGAATTATCATCCTTCATCAACTGCGGGAACTGGGCTATGAAGTCGGCAGCGGCGTAATGGTCGGGATACCGGGCCAAGGCTACGAAGACTTGATTGAAGATCTGCTGCTCTTCGAGAAGCTGGACCTGGATATGATCGGTATTGGTCCATTCATTGCCCATCCCGATACCCCCCTGGGGAAGATTTCCTGGGAAGCCTCGGACCCCGCACAGGTTCCCGCCGACGAGTTGATGACGTTAAAGATGGTCGCCCTGGCCCGGTTGGTTTGCCCGCAAGCCAACATCCCCAGCACGACGGCGTTGGCCACCATCGACCCGCAGCAGGGCCGCGAGTTGGGTTTGCAGCGCGGAGCGAACATCATCATGCCCAACCTCACCCCACCCGACTATCGCCGAAAATATGAAATATACCCTGGAAAAGCCTGCCTGCACGAGGAGGCGATTTCCTGTCATTGCTGCCTGGAGCGTCGCATCATCAATACGCAACGAACCCTCGGGCGCGGACCGGGTTGTTCGCCCAATTGGCAAAGGCGCCGGGAACGATTATCCACCACCTGAACATGGAATTGATTGACGCATGATTTTCCATGATTTTGAATTCAGTGAGTTGGCCCATAATTTTATCACCGGGGCCTCCTTCGAGGAATGGCTTGGGCAGCCGCCGGCGGATAGTACCGAAGTGCGCGATCTGGTGGCCTGTAGCCTGAACAAACAGCCGTTGACCCCGATGCAGACCGCGCGCCTGCTCCGCGCCGAAGGCCCCGCGGTAATCGAAATCATCCTCGACGCCGCCCGCACCCTGAAACGTGAAGTGTACGGTAACCGCATCGTCCTCTTTGCCCCGTTGTATATCGGCAACCTGTGCACCAATGACTGCGGCTACTGTGCGTTCCGACGTTCCAATCCCGAAGCCCAGCGGCGCACGCTCAGCACCGATGAGTTGCGGCGGCAGATTGAAACGCTGGAGCAAAAGGGACACAAACGATTGATCCTGGTCTTTGGGGAGCATCCGCGTTACGACGCCAGATACATTGCCGACGTGGTCCGCCAGGTCTACTCGATTCATATCGGCCGGGGTGAAATTCGCCGCGTGAACATCAACGCCGCTCCACTCGACGTCGAAGGATTCCGCGAAGTCAAAGCTGCGGGAATCGGTACCTACCAGATTTTCCAGGAAACCTATCACGAACCCACCTATCACCGCTACCATCCCGCCGATACCCGCAAAGGCCATTATCTCTATCGACTCGATGCCCTGAACCGGGCCATGACCGCCGGCATCGATGATGTCGGTATCGGGGCGCTCTTCGGGCTGTACGACTGGCGTTTTGACACACTCGGGTTGGTGGCCCACGCTGTGCACCTTCAAGAAAATTTTGGCGTCGGCCCGCATACCATCAGCTTCCCGCGCATTCAACCGGCGTCGGGTGTGGACTTCGATAATCGCTACATGGTCTCGGATGCCGATTTCAAACGGATGATTGCGATCCTCCGGCTGGCTGTACCCTATACAGGACTCATTCTGACCGCGCGGGAATCACCGGAAATCCGCCGCGAAGTGCTGGCCTTTGGCGTATCGCAGATCGACGCCGGCAGCCGCATCGAACTAGGCGGTTATACCGAAGCCGGGGATGCTCAGACCCAGGTGCTGGAGCGTGAACAATTCCGCCTCGGCGATGTGCGCTCGCTGGATGAAGTGATGGGTGAACTGCTGCAGGACGGTTATCTGCCGAGCTTCTGCACCGCCTGTTACCGACTCGGCCGTACCGGTGAACATTTTATGGAATTCGCCATCCCCGGATTTATCAAACGCTATTGCACCCCCAACGGCTTGACCACCCTGCTGGAATATCTGGTCGATTATGCTTCGGTTGAAACCCGTCGCGCGGGTGAGGAATTAATCAGCCGGGAACTGGCGATGATGCCCGATAGCGCGCAGAAACAGGAACTGATTCGGCGGATGCAGCAGATCCGTGAAACCGACGCCCGCGATTTATATTTTTAATGATCAGCGGCAAGTCGAGGGAGTTTACGGTGAGCGGTGAATTTCGCATGGAGCATGATCTTCTGGGAACTCTGGCAGTTCCGGCGGAAGCGCTTTACGGAATTCATACGCAGCGGGCGCTGGAGAATTTTCCGCTGGCACAGCGTCCGGTGCGGGCGGCGCTCATTTCCGCATATGGGGCAGTCAAACTGGCCTGTATCCAAACCAATCAGCGATTGGGCTATCTGGATGAGGAGCGGGCCCAGGTGCTGACTCAGGCTGCTGCCGAAATGCAAGCCGGGAAGTTACATGTACATGTGGTGGTCGATGCCCTGCAGGGTGGTGCCGGTACTTCGACCAATATGAATGTGAACGAAGTGCTGGCCAACCGCGCGTTACAACTTCTTCGAAGACCGTTGGGAGATTATGGCCATATTCACCCGATCGAACAGGTCAATCTGCACCAATCGACCAACGATACTTATCCGACGGCACTGAGAGTAGCAGCGATTACCCTGCTTCGTCCGTTACAGGCGGAACTGGCTGCTCTGGTCGAATCTTTTCAGCGGCAGGAAAAATCGCTGGATCACGTAGTCAAAATCGGGCGCACCCAGTTGCAGGATGCAGTGTTGACTACCCTGGGAAGGGAAATGTCCGCCTATGCGGAAGCATTGGCCCGCGACCGCTGGCGGATTTTCAAGTGCGAAGAACGCTTGCGGGTGGTCAACCTTGGCGGAACCGCCATCGGAACCGGATTGGCCGCTCCGCGTGAATTTATCTTTGCCGTGGTGGATCAACTGCGTGTCATCACCGGACTGGGATTAGCCCGGGCGGAAAACCTGATCGACGCCACCCAGAATCATGATGCCCTGGTGGAAGTGAGCGGGATGCTCAAAGCCGCTGCGACCAATCTTTTCAAAATTGCCAATGATCTGCGTTTGCTTTCATCCGGGCCGGCCGGAGGAATTGGCGAGATCATTCTACCGGCTCGGCAGGCAGGCTCATCCATCATGCCCGGCAAGGTGAACCCGGTCATTCCTGAAGCGGTCATGCAGGCGGCGCTGCGTGTGATGGCCAACGACCAAGCCATCACCCAGAGCTGTGCGCTGGGCAATCTGGAGCTGAATAGCTATCTCCCACTGGTGGCAGACAGTCTGCTGGAAAGTATCGAACTGCTGACTCAGGCGGCATACCTCTTCCGCATCCACGGTATCGAAGGTTTGCAGGCCGATGTCGAACGTTGCCGTCAGCAGGTCGAAAGTACCGTCGCCGTGGTGACCGCGCTGGTCGGTGAACTGGGTTACGAACCCGCGCAACGAATAGCTCAGCAGGCCCTGAACACCGGCCGCACCATCCGGGAAATTGTTCTGGCGGACGGGCTGCTCACTACCGGTAAATTTGATGAACTGATCGCCCCGGAAACCGTGACTCGGCTGGGCAACCGGTCGGGAGGTCGGCCATGAGTTCCTCAACTCCCAGGGGCATGCGCTTGCACATCGGATTTTTCGGTCGGCGTAACGTCGGTAAATCCTCTCTGATCAACGCACTGGTCGGCCAGCAGGTCTCCATCGTCTCACCGGAACCCGGCACCACCACCGACCCGGTTGAAAAAGCGATGGAACTCCAGCCGCTCGGACCGGTGCTGCTGATGGATACCGCTGGTGTCGATGACGTCGGTGAGCTGGGCCAGGCACGGGTGCAACGTACCCGCCTGATGATCGAACGGACCGACCTGGCTATCCTCGTTGCCGACGGCAGCCAGTGGGGTGAGCATGAGGAGCAACTGTTACAGCAATTCAAAAACCTGAAACTGGCTCATGTGGTGGTGTTTAATAAAACAGATCTTCAGCCCACCAGCCAGGAATTATGTACTCGATTACGTGAGCAACACTGCCCGGTGATCCCACTCTCCGCCACTCAGCTTACCGGGATAGATGAACTGCGCGAATTACTGATCCAGAACGCGCCCGAGGCCTTCGTCAATCCACCGTCGATTCTGGGTGATCTGGTACCGGCGGGCGAACTGGTCGTATTGGTGGTGCCGATCGATCTGGAAGCTCCGCAAGGCCGGCTGATTCTGCCGCAGGTGCAATGCATACGGGATATTCTTGATATCGATGCGTATTGCATGGTCGTCAAGGAACGCGAATTGCGCGATGCCCTGGAGCGACTCAAACGACCTCCGGCATTGGTGGTCACCGATTCGCAGGCGTTCCTGAAAGTGACCGCCGACGTACCGCCGGATATCCGCATGACCTCGTTTTCCATTCTATTCGCCCGATATCGCGGCGACCTGCTGGAATTTGTTCGCGGGGCGATGGCCATTGATCGGCTCCAATCCGGTGATCAGGTTTTAATGGCCGAAGCCTGCACGCATCATCCTCAGGCGGAGGATATCGGCCGGGTGAAAATCCCTCGCTGGCTTCGGCAGTATGTGGGCGGCCATCTCGAATTCACTCACACTCAAGGTCACGATTTCCCCGCCGATCTGCAGCGCTATTGTCTGGTGGTTCACTGCGGAGCCTGCATGCAGAATCGTCGGCAGGTGCTGTCGCGCGTGAAGCAATGTATCGCTGCCCAGGTACCGATCACCAACTACGGGATGGCCATCGCCTATTCGCTGGGCATTTTTGATCGCGCCCTCGCCCCGTTCCCCGCCGCTCTGGAATTCTGGAACCGGCAACGCCAACAGAAATAACTGACACGGATATATCAATATTCAAAGCGCCGCGGGTTTCAGCCCGCGCGGAGTCACTATTGATGCTTGAGTGGTCGAAATAAGATCGAAATCAAGGAACCGCGTGGCTTTAGCCCGCGCGAGGCCGGAATTCGAAAGTAGTTCTTACTTTCCCAGTTCAAGAACCACTTAGAGCGTAGTTCTTGTCATCTTCCAGTTCACAGGACGAATTAAGATGTATCTGATTCATCGAGCCGCGCCGAGTCGTGTCAATGCGCCTGCGACGCAGAGGCCAGTATGTATATACCGCCGATGGCCAGCAGCGCGCCGATGATGGCCCGTGGACCGATCTTTTCCTTATACAGCCATGCTACCAGAGGCAGGATAAACAGCGGCGGCAATGAGCAAAGTGTCTGGGCGATACCAATCGGCACTCGATCACCCGCCACCAGCGACATCCACACCCCCAGCGTCGGTCCCACGATCGCCCCGCAGCAGGTGAGCAGCAGACCTGATCGCACTGAACCGTGATAAGGCGATGCTATTCCTTCTGCCAGACGTCTCTTCCGTTGGCGCAGCCAATGCACTCCGAAGATGGGCAACGTGGCGACCGCACCGAAAATGATCCGCAACAGCGTCGCTGTCTGCGCGGTCAGATGCTGTTCGCGCGGCAGCCAGCCATGGCCAATCCCCTGCTTGCTCAGCAGCAGTCCACCTGCCTGACACGCCGCCCCGACAAACGCCAGAAAAATCCCCCGACTCCAGTTGGGTTGTGGATTCCCCGCCGTTAGCGGTGGCCGCTCCAGGATCACCCAACCCACACCCCCGATCGTCAGGATCATGCCCAGCCAGGATTGGCGCGGCAGCACTTCGTACAGAAACAGATTGCCGAACAGCGCGGCGAAGAGCGGCGCAGTGGACATGATCAGCATGCTGCGGCGCGGACCGATATCGACGAAGGCGGTGAAGAGGGCCTGGTCCCCGAGGGTCAGCCCGACTACGCCTGAAACTGCCAGATATAATATCTGCCCCGCCTGCGCCGTCGGCAGCCAGCTTCCGGATAAAATGCGATGGATGAAAGTCAGAAAAATGATGGCCAGGAAAAGCCGAAGCGTGTTGACGGCTGTGGGACCGATCCGCTGACCCGCCGCCGTAAAAAACAACGACGTCCCGGTCCACAACACCGATGTGGTCAGTCCCGCCGCCACGCCAATCGTATAATCCGTATTCTCCAGCATCGCGGAATGATATCATAAATATCATTGACCAAGGAATTGAAGTGGATTCTCATGGTTGAAAACCTGCGGATCCCTGTCAGTAAATGCTCTTGTTTGTAAAATAAAAATTGGCTTTCCCAAATCTTTAGACTTGGGAAAGCCGTCTACACGACCGTTGAAATTTCACCTGGACAATGATTTCAGAAAATCACATTTGCACTATTTTTGAAATTTACTGACTTCATGGGGTACATCATCTGGCAATACACTCACTAAAAAACTGATCGATACAATCGTACCAGTATCGGTATATTTGATTGTCACAGTTGATTTGTTTTTAGCCGACTCATAGAGTTTATCGGTGAGACTTTCTCTCAGCGGTGGGACGGGCCAGAAGGTGATATCTGATTCTCCATCCAGATCGGTATCAATTCCGAATGATGTACATTGACCATCCAGATTAATTTCAACATTAACCGGTACACCGGATACTTGTGATGGCGAGCTTGAATTAAATCGATCCTGTGCAACAGCATTACTGGAGAAATATCCAAACATTCCAGTTACCAGCAGACCCAAAGTGATGATACCAATCTTCGACATTTTTCATTCTCCTTAAACATTTACTTGCTCTTGATAAGATATACATGCGCACGCACGCATTTATTGTTATTTATGTGAGTTCCGTGTCTCTATATGCACGAACCGTCTCTTACCCTTATAAAAATGATCAGCAACCCGAAATCAATTAAGGTTGAAATACTTTTAAATATTCCAGCTAAACACGACGAGAGAAAACCCCGTATAATGTTTTCAAATACTAAAGCAGCAAAATTAATCACAACCCGCCATTATTTTTTCGCTTACGTCTTAATATATTTCTAATCTTCAGTTGAGTGGTGAAGAGTAAAACGTGTGTGAGAAGGTCGCCGTAAAGGTCCGGGAAGGAATTAGCCCGAATCGGCCAATTTCCTCGCGACTGCTTCCTAACCAAGTTCAGCGATCAGTGGCCGAGTAGGTATCATGGCGACAGCGACCCGATGGTGAGCCGTATCGGAGCAGGAGCTGCAGAACGATTGACCAGCTGCTGGTCGGAGAACCACCGTCAGCAGACTTCGTCAACAGCGGCACCGGGACGACGATGCGTATCCCCACCACCGCACCACCCTAATCCGTTGCGTTATGATCCACTTCATGATTCATCGACAGTAATTGGATTCAAGAGGGCTTCTCACACGCGCTCTAATAACAAAAAAAGTGAAGCAGGTGAGTAAGCCGAATTCTGTCTGATCGCGCGAGGCGACGAGGCGATCATTTGTCTAGGCCGCCGATTGCTCGACGGCTCGAGCACCCGACCCGCCGCTCTGCCGTGCCGGGCCGACACGGATCGCCCTTCCATTGACGGGGGCTTGGGCGATTTGCGGCTGCTTGGGCTTGCTGGCGGTGGGGGTTACCGTGCGAAGCCGATCACTCGGCTCCCGGTGCGCTCTTACCGCACCATTTCACCCTTACCGGCCAATCATCTCACGTGGGGACGATCCTGCCGGCGGTATCTTTTCTGTGGCCCTGTCCCGCGGATCACTCCGGGTCGGCGTTACCGACCACCGTGCCCTGCCCAGTTCGGACTTTCCTCCCCGGCCAGCACTGCACCGGAGCGATCGCCCTCACCTGCTTCATGAATATATTATAACCTGTGAAATGTTCTAAAGCATGAGGGTAAATCCAATTGCAGTCATTCCGAGTGCAACGCGGAATCTGGCTGCACGAAAGGCGTCAAGAGGTAAGGGGACAAGGAATCGAGGGAATCTGCAGCAGGTTATCATCCGATCCTATGATTCATCTATATTTTCGTGGTCCGCGTGAAACATCTGCGTGAATCGTGCTCATGATGCCCGACACCGCCGGCGTACTCTACAACGATAATTTAAATTCGCTCTAGTTATTCGAATCACATTCCGGGCGGTTGGCTCGTTCGTGGGCGGGTTGATTGGCAGCCTGTTTCTGCAGCAGTGAAATGAACGTTTGTACGCGGCGGACCGGGTCGATCTCTTCCAGCACCATCTGTTTGGCCAGCGGGCAGTCGGAACGCAGCAGACAGTTGCTGAGCAGATCTACCTGCTGCTCCAACTCACCGACCGAAGTCATAATGTTATCTGCCTGTTGGCGACAGTCGCCATTCAACTGCGCGATCGCCTTCTGCAGCAAGTCGTGGCTTTGGCGTCGGGGCAGGGCATCCAGCAAGGGAGGTGTTTCGACTGTTTCCAGCAGTGCCCGGCGATAACTGCGATCATACTGTTCTTCGAGGATGCGAACCCGGCTGACCCCTTGTAATAGGATGTTATACCGGCCATCGGGCAGCTGTTCATGCCGCATGATTCGCCCCAGGCAGAGCATCGGATGGATTGGTGCCTGATGCGAGCAGTATTTCGGCTCAAACCCTTCCTGCAGTAATGCCATGGCGATCCAGCGCTGTTCAGCCGGGTGATGCAGCTCATCCATGATCATGGCTCGATAGCGCGGCTCAAATATATGCAGACACTGCAGTGACCCTGGCAGCAGGACGCAGTTTGGTAATGGGAAAATCGGGATAGCACGATTCTGATTCGACATGATCCACATTGTAGCGCAGGTCCGGCAACAAACTGACGTAACTTGATGATTTACCTTGTCGCTGCAGACGGAAACGTATGGAGTTGGTTTACTCTCATTCCATCAAGGTATGGGGTTGTATATGCAACTTATGTCAAAATCAATTGTTAATGTGGTGTTCACTTTATTTGACCCTCCAAATTTCGTGGGGTATATTTTCCAAACGGTTGTCCGAATAGCGGCGGTCAGCCTTAATCGAGTGAGGATGGGGCACTTCACGCATAACTTCCTTCATAGTTTGTAGTTAAGTAATAAAATCAGAGGCTGCTATTCTGGACCAATTAGGGAAGCAGTACACCCGTTGCGAACCGTAGAATCCATAACTCAGGAAATAAAAGCAGCTTCCGACATCGTGAGCGTGGTGGGGCAATATGTCGCGCTGAAGCGCTCCGGCCGCAGTTATCGAGGTCTTTGTCCGTTTCATCAGGAAAAGACCCCCTCGTTTTATGTTCATCCTGACGAACAGTACTTCAAATGCTTTGGTTGCGGTGCGGGGGGTGATGTTTTCAAATTCGTTCAACTCTATAACCATCTTGAATTTACTGAAGCCCGGCAACTGCTTGCTGACCGATCCGGAATTGACACCAGTGAGGTGTTGAAGGAGAAGGCAGGAGGCAACGAAGTATCGGTATCACGCAGCCAGTTATGGCGTGCAAATAAATGGGCCGCACAGGTATATCGGCAGCAATTCCTGGCAGAAACGGGGGAGCGGGCCCGGCAGTACCTGCAGCAGCGACAGATTTCTGATGACATAAGCAGTTTATTTGTAATAGGTTACGCACCTGATGGCAGCGATTTTCTGCTCAGCAGGGCTCGCCGACAGGATATACCCCTGGAAGTGCTCGTCGCGGCGGGTTTGATTGTAAAGGATGATACTGAAAGGTATTACGATTTTTATCGTGATCGCCTGATGTTTCCGATTCACGATCCGATTGGCCAGGTACTGGGTTTCGGTGGAAGAACCTTATCGGACCATCCCAGAAAATATATCAATTCACCTGAAAGTACCCTCTTCAAAAAGAGTAAATGTTTATACGGATTGCAGCAGACTCGTGAGGCCTTCGAATCTCGCCAGCGGGCCATAGTGGTTGAAGGTTACATGGATGTGCTAATGGCCCATCAAAATGGGTTTAGGGAGGCTGTAGCAACGCTGGGAACCGCCATGACTGATGATCATGGAGCCATGCTGCGTCGCTATGTACCTCGGGTGGTACTGGTTTTTGATGGGGATACGGGTGGCCAGAAGGCGACTGAAGCGGGTTTGCGAATCGGCATCCGGGCTGAACTGGAAGTGGGGCTGGTTCGTATGCCCGAAGGGGTTGATCCCTGTGACTTTTTAGCCACCAGTAATGCCCAGGAGTTTGAAGATTTGTTGAAAAATGCCTCCGGGGCGCTAGAATTTAAGTGGCAACAAATAATGGCCACTCACCACGGGGCTGAAACCACTACCTCTGCCAAGGCTCTGGCAGTCCGAGACTTTGTTAATATTGTCGGTATGTTATTGGCGGGCAATGGGATTGATCCGATTCGCCGAGGCTTGGTGGTTAATCAATTGCAGCAGCTGGTGGGGGTTGAGCGCCGGGAGATCGATCAGTTGATTTCGGCTGCGATGCGACTAGCTCAGCAGGCTCAGCCGGGGCGCGAGGGTGCGTTGATCGCACCCGCTATCAAACGGAACTACCAGGGACTGGAGGCAGTGGTTCGCGATTTGTTGCGGGTGGTGCTGCGTGAACCGGGTCTGATCGGCGTTGTGTCTGATCTGTTGCGATCGGATGAATATCAGGATGGGGAATTACGCCAGATCGCCGAGTTATGTCTGGCGATGTATGAGCGTGTGGGTGAGTTCCACGGTACAGAATTACTGGAGCAGATCGAGGATCCGACATTGGCCAGCCAACTGGTGGGCCTGCTGGATGAGGGTCGCTCGATTACTGATTTGTCTGAATATATGGAAGCAGCAAGAACCCGCTGGCAGCAGGTACTTTCTGCTCGGCAGACGGCTGGTGATCTGCAATCGGCCCGCAGCAGCCCGACGACTACTGATGGCCAGCGCTTGTCGCGACTGCATCAAGGTATGCACGATTATGCCCATTTTGCCCCACTGAGCAAAATTCGGAAACGTCTGGTTTCCGAGTAAGGCTGGGTGGGTATTAAGGCGCGGTGTTAACTGAGGAGTCCGCGCGGAGGAGAATATGAGTAAAAGTGCACAATTAGAAGTGGTTTATAGTGACCCGATCGAAGCCTGTGTTCAACAGCTGCTGGAGAAGGGTACCAAGCTGGGCTACCTCACCTGGGAGGAGCTGAATCGCAAGCTGCCGGATGAGGCGATCACCCCGGACAAGCTGGAAGAAATCATGCTGCGCCTCGATGAAGCCGCCATTGAAATGGTGGATGAAGCCGAGGGGGTGCGGCTGGATGAAGACCGGGCCAAGGAAGAGAAGATCGCGAATCATGATTTTCCCGAGGGTATAGTCACTGAAGAAGTGGAAGAAGAACGACCGATCTCACAGGAAGAAATCGCGGAGGAAACGGCCGGCCGGCGGATTGATGATCCGGTGCGCATGTATCTGACGCAGATGGGCGAAATCCCGCTGCTGACCCGCGATGAAGAAATTCACCTGGCCAAGAAAATTGAACTGACCCGGATGGCCTTCCGGCAGAAAACGCTGGAAAGTGATTATTGTGCAGGTCAGGCGGTGGAAATTCTCCGCCAGGTGGAAAAAGGCACGCTGCCCTTCGACCGGACCATGAAGATTTCGACTTCGGAAGCAGCAGCCAAGAGCACGATCATCGAACGCCTGCCGGGCAACCTCGCCACCGTTGAAAAACTGCTCGAACTGAATCGCAACGACTGGGCCAAGATGACCGAAGGCCGGGTCTCGATGGCCCTTAAAAAGGAGTGCCGCGAGCGGATTCATGGCCGGCGACGTAAGGTTGCCAAACTGCTCGAGGAACTGTCCCTGCGCACCAGCCGCATCCAACCGCTGATGCGGCGACTGGAGGGTATCCTCAAGAAGCAGCAGGATGTGTTGCGCCGCCAGATGGATGAAAAGCGCAAAAGCAACCCCAACCATGAAGATCTGCAGGTGCTCAAGGATGAACAGACCGGCCTGAAGGGGCTGGTACTGGAGGAGCAGGAGGAACTGGAAAAGCGGCTGCTGACCATTCGCCGGGTTTTCGGAGAATATGAAGAAGCCAAGCGGCGGCTGAGCGGCGGTAATCTGCGGCTGGTGGTCTCCATCGCCAAGAAATATCGTAATCGCGGGTTGAGCTTTCTGGATATCATCCAGGAAGGCAATACCGGTCTGATGCGGGCGGTGGATAAATATGAGTATAAGCGCGGCTATAAGTTCAGCACTTATGCGACGTGGTGGATCCGCCAAGCCATCACCCGCGCCATCGCCGACCACGCCCGTACGATCCGCATTCCCGTCCACATGATTGAAACGATGAGCAAGCTGCGGAATATCAGCAAGCGGCTGGAGCAGGAACTGCGCCGCGAACCGACCATCGATGAGATCGCCAACGCGGCGGCCATGCCGGTGGCGGAGGCCCGGCGGGTGCTGAAGATTTCACGTCACCCGATTTCGCTCGATCGACCCGTGGGCGAAAGCGAGGATTCCTACTTCGGTGATTTCATCGAGGATGACGGAGCCGAATCGCCGGTCCATTCCGCCGGCAACGAGATGCTCAAGGATCGCATCGAAGAGGTGCTCAAGACGCTGACCTACCGGGAGCGCGAGATCATCAAGCTGCGCTACGGTATCGGCGACGGCTACACCTATACGCTGGAGGAAGTGGGCCGGATTTTCAAGGTGACCCGCGAACGTGTGCGGCAGGTGGAAGCCAAAGCCATCCGTAAATTGCAGCATCCGGTGCGAGCCCGCAAGCTCGAAGGGTTTCTCGACGGCTCGATCAACCGCCCGCCGCTCGAAGAAACGGTGGAGATGGATAATTGATTCCTGCGCCGCACTGGCGCGGAATCACGGAGAGGATTTTTATTTCAAATTTGAAATGGCAGAATAACAGCACCTGAGCAATCGGGTGCTTTTTTTTATGGGCGGTGGAGCGCTTCTTTGAGAATGGACATCGCGCAGGCTGAAGCCTGCGGCTCGTTTAAGATTAAGAACCACTTCTGTAATCATGTACAGGAGTTCAGGCGGGAAGAAATGATCAGTTTACCGCTCGGTGGGACCATTGCCCGGCGTCGAACTCCAAACCACACTCCGGGCAGCGGGGGTTCGTCAGCCCCTCAAGTATATATCCACAGAAAATACAACGAGCAGTGTCCAGGGGATAGCAATACCATTTCGTTGTGATCAAGTACCGTATGGTTTTAAATAGACCCCAAGGCGATCGAAGTCTCGCTTCTTTCGTCGCCGCAACCAGGAGCATTAATGCCCCCGCCCAGGAGCAATAAATCCCATAATGTAATTCCTCTTCATTACCATAGATAGAAGCTGGCAACACCCAGAAGCTGAACCACATGAAGACGGCCAGTGCAAAATTCCATTTCATGGTCAACCATCCGGGTCGACCTGCGTTTAATGCCCACAATCCATTCACCAGGCCAAAGCACATGGCGATAAATAATGCAATCGGTAAATATTCAATCCAAGTAGGCCAGGTGGGATCATTCACAAAATCAATAATAAGCTGATAAGCGGCAAAAAGTAATAATATGATGACGGGGATGATGGGTAACAGCAGTATCCATGTTTTACGAGATATGTGTTGATCATTGGTGAAGTCCAGAGCCGCCACGAACACACATAACAAACCATAAAGATATGCCGCAATATACAAGCAATAAATTCCAGGTAATTGCCCCCAATCTATTGGAGATTCATTAATCCATTCCCACGCTTCTGCCGAGGGTATTTCCGGCTGGCGACATCCTTCCACCGCGGGCATGAAAAAGCTGCTCGCTAAGAGCAGGCCACCTAATCCGGAAATAAAGCGCCAGCGGTGGAGCAGTCGGCGGCGGCGGGGGATGGAAGCGTGAGCAGCGCTGGAAGGTGAGGAAGTTGGTATAATGGTTGGAGATGGGAGCGTCGAACGGGTCACTGCATTCCCCCTGAATCAATAAGGGTATCCACTGGTACTGCACCATGTCGACCCGATATAGCACCTGGTTAGAACCGGGTGCAATATAAGAAACGAAATCACGGAGTTGAACCCATATATGGATCGCCGGTTGATCAGAAATTTCAGTATTATCGCCCATATTGATCACGGTAAAAGCACCCTGGCGGATCGCTTTCTGGTCTACAGCGGGGCGGTGCAGGAACGGGAGATGCGGGCCCAGTATCTCGACGACATGGATCTCGAGCGGGAGATGGGGATTACCATCAAGGCCAACCGGGCGACGGTGAGCTACAAGGCCAAGGATAAGCAGATTTACATGCTCAACCTGCTGGACACGCCCGGCCATGTGGACTTCCACTACGAGGTGTCGCGGGCGCTGGCAGCGTGTGAGGGCGTACTGCTGCTGGTGGATGCGACGCAGGGGGTACAGGCTCAGACGGTAGCCAACGCGTACATGGCCATCGAAGGCGACAAAACGATTATTCCAGTGATCAACAAAATTGACCTGCCGACCGCCCATCCGGAAGAGGTGGCGTTGGAGCTGGAGCAGATACTGGGCGTGCCGGCGGATGAGGCGATTTTTGTTTCGGGCAAGACCGGCCAGGGCGTTCCCGAATTATTCGAGGCCATCGTGCAGCGCATTCCGCCTCCCGCCGGTGAAATAACCAATCCGCTGCGGGCGCTGATTTACGATGCCAAAGCCGATGTGCATCGCGGAGTGATCATTCATCTGCGGATGTTTGACGGCCAGGTCAGCGTGGCTGAAAAAGTGGATTTCATGGGCGTGGGCAGCACTTATAACGTGACCGAGCTGGGCAAGTTCACGCCCAAGCCGGTAGCGTGTAAGACGCTGACCGCTGGTGAGGTGGGTTATCTGATCGGCTCGATCAAGAACCTGGCCGACGTGCACATCGGCGACACGGTGACTCATACGCAAAATCGCTGTGCCTCGGCTATGCCCGGCTACAAGCCGCCGCAGCAGATGGTCTTCTGCGACTTCTATCCCGGCCCGAACACCCAGACCGACGAACTGCGCGAAGCCATGGAAAAGCTCTGGCTGAACGATTGTTCGTTTGTTTATCAGACGGTGTCGTCAGATGCGCTGGGCATCGGTTTCCGCTGTGGGTTTCTGGGTCTTTTGCACATGCGCATCATTCAGGAGCGACTGGAGCGGGAAAGCAATGTCAGCGTGGTGCAGACCGCCCCGACGGTGACTTATGAAGTGGTGCGCACCGATGGCGAGGTGGTGCATATCGAATCGCCCAGCGAGCTGCCCGACAAGACGCAGATTCTGGAAATTCGCGAGCCGATCGTGCGGACCAATATCATTCTGCCGGCCGAGTTTATCGGCGGGCTGATCCGGCTGGCTATCGAGCGGCGCGGGGTGCAGAAGCGGCAGGAATATCTCTCCGCCACGCGCGTCATGCTGACCTATCAGTTTCCGCTGGCGGAGATCATTTACGATTTTTACGACAAGCTCAAAAGCCTGACCAAGGGTTATGGCACGATGGATTACGAGTTGATCGGTTTTGAAACCGGCGATCTGGTCAAGCTCGATATTCTGGTGAACAAGGTCGCGGTCGATGCGCTGAGCGTGGTGGTGCACCGGGAGAAGGCGGAGTGGCGGGGGCGGCGGCTGATCTCCCGGCTGCGCAAGGAAATTCCGCGGCACCAGTTCGAGATACCGTTGCAGGCGGCGGTGGGCACCAAGGTGATCGCCCGCGAGACGATCAAAGCCTTCCGCAAGGATGTGACCGCGAAATGTTATGGTGGTGATATCACGCGGAAACGCAAGCTGCTTGAAAAGCAGAAAGAAGGCAAGCGGCGGATGAAGATGATCGGCAGCGTGGAGATCTCGCAGGAAGCATTTATGGCGGTTCTTGATCCAGGTGATGAGTAAGAGAATTCACCGTGCAGGCAAAGCAGAAAAATGAAAAGCCAAATAATAATCAGCTCAGGGCAAGCTGGTTCATCGAATTCATATAATTTTATCGGAAGCGCAGGCAAGCCCTGCAAGGTTAGAATGATAGTAAAGAAAGGTCGAGCAGGAAGTTGCTCGACCTTTGTATTGACAGTCGGGTAATGATGATCCATGCAATCTACTAAATCATAATAGGGCTACTCCAGAGCAAACTTTCACTGAGAGCATGGGATGATATTGCAGCTGATATTTCTGGTGTCGCCGGTGTCGCAGTGGTAACGGCTACTGAAGTGGCGATCGATGCAGTTGAAATGCTGACGGTGAGAATTCCACCCTCAACATATTCAGTTGGATCAGCGCTATCATCTTCCGGATGCCAACAGACCCAGCCAAATAATGACAAAGCGACTTTGATCCCCCCATTAACCAATGTCAGGTCATTAGTAGCTAGTACTCGTACAGTTTCCCGGTTTAGACTCAGTTTTTTGTTCTTCTGACCCATTGTCTACTCTCCTTGCCCCGTGTAAAAATGCGATCAATATAACGATACTGACACAGTACCGTTCGCTGTATCTGAATTACGTCCTAAAGTAGGTGAAACTCGCTTCGAATAAAGGAATAAAACCCCGTACAATAAAGATACACGACATCTTCGATAAGTCTAGCTTAAAACTGCAAAATTAGTGTTTACCAATCTGAGCGCGAGCAGAAAATGGGATCGGAATGGCTGATACCGTGCGTATTCAAGAAGTATGCTGTATCTATGATCTATCTAACATCAGTCATGTCTAGCGCGGTCTAACATAATCTAACCGTCCGGTGAGCCACAGCTCTGTGAGCCGTGCCGGGTTTCAATACTGCTGATACCGTAGTGGCCCATTACGGCGAACCGGTACATTAAAATAATCCGCTCTAAGGGCTGAACATTGTTGCTAGTAATAGCTAGTCTTCTTCTTTCTGCTGTTCTTCGATGCCGCGCTGGGCGAGCCATTTGCGCAGGGCTTTGCCGGCGCCTTCGGCGAGGTTGCGTCGGCCACTGGTGGTGGTGGCTTTGCTGCGGCCGATCAGATTGGCTTCGCCGAGTTTTTCATGGGTACTCGCGTCGAAGAGTTGCGTGCGGATGATCACTTCCGAGAGTGGGCCGATGGCCTGATCGACCAGATCGCCGGCTTCGTAGTGAATGATCTCGCCGGTGACCCGCAGAGCGGGTGTTTCAGCGGCACCGATTTTCAACTCGTCGAGCGGTTCAGCGATATAGGCTTCGCGGATCAGTTGAGGCAGGTCGTCGGGCGTATCGAGGTGAGCGGCGACGGTAAGCGGATCGATCTGCAGGCCGCGATAGCTCTCCAGATCTGCGGGTTTGATCAGTTCGATCACCACGCCCGATGCGCCCGTGGCGACGCCGGCCCCTTCGCGGATCAATCGGCCCGTACAACCGGTCAGTGACACAACCAGGAGGCTACTTAGCAGCAGATGTCGAAGGTGGTCCATGGGGAATCCTCGATTAGAATGCGTGATGCAGTGTGAAAAATCCGCGCGGGCTGAAGCCCGCGGCTCCTTGAGTACTCAAACCGATTTCCAGCGATTAAATTGTAACGCTTCGGGCGCATAAAAAAACCCGCTGGGGAAAACCAGCGGGTGAATCGTGAACTGTCCATAGCCTGGAATATCAGTCTTTTTTCTCGGCTTCAGTTTTCTTCTCGGGTGGGGCCTCTTTGGCAGCCGCCTGCTTATCATCGATCAGACGGACCAGGTAGCCCTTCAGGGGATCTTCGCCGGTCAGCTTCTTGGCATAGGCGATTTTTTCCTTCACTTCGGTCAGCTCCAGTTCGCCCACTTCGGTTTCCTTGCCTTCATCGAGCACTTCGCCGGTTTCCTCATCAACCAGTTTTTCGCCGAGTTTAAAAACCTTGAATTTCATACCGGCTTCGAGACCGTCGCGAGCCCCGCCGCGAATGATGATCTGGCCATCTTTCACATCAAACACTTTGGCCTTCCAGCCGATCACGTCGGCATGCTTATCCAGTACGACCAGCGATTGCTGGATCAGGTCACGGGTGATGGCTCCGGTGGTGTCACCTTCGCTGGAATGTTTCTCGCCGCCGATGCCCATGAAGCCGCCGCCGGCGCTCTTGGATTTTTTCTCCATCTCAGCCGTGACGGTGGCGGTGCCGATGATCAGGCTGGTCTGCAGGTCGTAAATGCGGACATCCATGGTGACGCGATAAATGGTCTTGTCCTTACCGACGCGGATACCGGCAATGCCGCCGCTGCCGCCCTTGCCCGATTCTTCTTCGCAGTCAGTGACCACGGCTTTGATCATCAACTGGGCGCCTTCGATATCGCCGGTCTTGGGGCTGGAGCCGCCGCGCGTGCGACCTTCCTTGCCCATATCCTGCTCATCGAGAATGCCCTGCAGATTTTCGCGTTCGACCACGCGATAGCGCCCACTGTTGGTCAGTTCGGAAATCAGCTGGGCATGGATGGCTTCACCGTTAAGCCAGGAAACGCTGCCGGCATTCCAGCCGATCGGCGCTACAGCAATACTCTTCTTCACTTCCGCCCGGGCCGCCTGGGGCAGCAGCCAGCCGCCAGCCACCGCCAGCACCACGACACCCCTTCGCATCGTTCGAATCGTCATGTTTTCGCTCCTGCACTTAGTGTGTGTTTTATCAATCGTAATGATCTTATTTCGACCAGCCGGATCGCATCATTGGCTATAATTCACCAATAATCAAACGAAATACACCATTCGTAAATAAGCCGATGGTGAGCAAGCTACGCAGTGTCTCGGAGAGAGTCAAGGAAATTCGCTGCCGGCCGGGGCGGCATCATATTCGGACCTGCTGCACGCGCTAAGACCTGCAACCGATTGGCCGGTGCCCGGTGTTCCAGAGATCAGGAACCGCTCGGGGTCGTTACCGTCACGGAAGCAGATGCCGGTGCGGATGTTGCTGCCGGCTGCGGATTAAGCATTTGATCCAGTTGATTGGTGAATTCCTGCACCCGTGGGCCGGTAATCGCTCCGGTTATCACGCGATCAATCTGTCCCTGGTGATCGATCATCAGGATGGTCGGGAAACTTTCAATTTTCAACAATTGGCCGACTTTTCGCTGTGGATCAAAATAGACATCGAGATCTACGCCCATATCTTTCAGTACGGTCTGGGCTGTTTCAGTGGTGAACCGGCGTTTGGGATTCTTGTCTTCCGGGTCGTCGAGGTTCAAGGCGATGAAGCGGACGCCGTGGGCTTCATAGCGGGCTTTGATTTTCTGCAGTTCAGGCAGGGTTCGTTTGCAATGAGGACACCAGCTGGCATAAGCCACCAGCACCGTTACGGGCGTGGTGGGCGACTGGCTGTTAAAGGGTTGCCCGGTGTAGGTGGTGAATTCAAACGCCGGGGCTGGTTTACCAGCCATTAACTCCACCGCTCGCGGCGGACGGGAATTGCGGCGGACGGGAATATCGAATTGTTTTTTCTCCGGATCGTCGGTGCGGAAGGTGATGGTGTTTCCGGCACCATCGGGCACATAACCCGCCGGTATCTTGACTCGTACGGTGTAGAGCTGGCCCGGCTGATCTTCCACGATCGTCAGTGTCAGTTTCGGGTCGGTCGTGGTCGCCTCCAGCAGATGAACCGGATTGTTGCCGTTGTTGGTCAGTTTGAATTCCTGGGTCGATTCTTCGGCACGGGCGGCGGGAATGATCAACGAAAGCGGTTGCAGGCTCAGCCGGGGTAATACCGTGGCGAAGAGCCGGATCGCCACCGTGGGCTGTTGTGGAATATTGGTCTGGAGTTGCAGGGTGGCATTCTGCGGGCCGTCGGAATAAGGCGGGTGAGCCTGCAGGGTTAATTCAAATTCCTTGCCGGGCACGGTTTCTTTCAATGAGGCGGTGAAGCACTTGCCCACGGCTGGATCGGGTAGAGTCAATGTCGCGGCCACCTCGCTCTGGTTGATAATCTTGACGGTTTGGGTTTTTTCATCGTTGGCTTTCAATTGGCCGAATTGTGCTGCCGCGGGTTGAACATCCAGATATTGTTTAACGGTTCCGGTTATACGCAGGACGATATTCGGCTGGGTACGGGAGTTGGTCTGCACACTGATCGATTTGGTGAATTGGCCATGGACGCGCTTGGAATCCACGGTGATGGGAATAGTCCCCTTGCCGCCCGGTGGAACGCTCTTGGTAAATTCGCCCGCCAAGGTGCAACCGCATGATGGGCGGACTTTGACCAGCTCCAGGGATTCGGTGCCGGTATTGGTGAATTCAAAAGTATGCTCGAGCAATCCTCCCACCCAGAACTCTCCGAAATTATGCGTCATTTGTTCGGAGTCCATGGAAAAGAGCGAATCAACGCCTTTGATATTTTCACCCGGCTGGGTGGAGGTGATTAGTCCTTCGGTTTCTTCTTCGCCTGTAATTTCCTCGCCGGCGGGTGCGGTGGTGGGTGGAGTGGCTGGGGGCGCATCTTGGGCAATGAGTTGTATGCTGCTGAATAAAATCAAGATCAGTGCGGTGGTCAGAAACGACAAACGGGTAACGGATCGTGATAAAATGCCCTTCATACTGGTTCCTCTGGAAAAATTCTGTGGCCTTGCATCGATAATACGACAGGAAGGACGTCTGCAGCCCTGTTTAATCATGTATTAATTGACGGGGAAGTCTACCTTAACCTGTCGAGAGATCAACTGATGATGATAGGCGCGGTTGAGCAGGGTTTGTACGGCTTGACGGCCAATATCTCCATACTCTAAGGTCCAATGATTAACATACATGCCGACAAATCGATCCGCCTGTTCATCGTTCAATATTCGACCGAATTGCCGTGCATAAACGATTGCTTCGGTTCTGTGATCTAATGCATATTGGACGCTGGCCCGGAGTATCGAGGTAATATCTCGTATGGCTGGTGGCCCTATTGAACGTCGTATCGCATTGCCCCCCAATGGTAACGGTAGTCCGGTGAGTTCCTTCCACCAGGCTCCCAGGTCGACGATGCAGTGCAAGGCCGACTCCTGATAAACCAATTGGCCTTCGTGGATAATCAGTCCGGCATCAGCTTCACCGGCGGCCACACGAGAAATGATTTCATCAAAAGGGGTTACAACAGGATTGAATGTATCCTGTCCCAGAAGCAGTTGTAAAGCCAGGAATGCGGTAGTCAACCGTCCAGGTACCAGAATCGTTTTTCCATTTAACTCATTAATAGATAATTTTTTAGGAGCGATTATCATCGGCCCGTAACCATCGCCCATGCTGCAGCCAAAATCCATAAGCATGTAATTATCAGATAGATAAGGATAGGCATGGATGCTAACTGCGGTTATGTCCAGTTCTGCTCGCATAGCCCGTTCGTTCAGGGTCTGAATGTCCTGCAGGATATGTTCAAAATACCATGGCCCGGTTGGGATTAAGTTTTTCGATAGGGCATAAAACATGAAGGCGTCGTCAGCATCGGGACTATGACCCAGGAGCAGGTGTTTTTTTTGAGAATCCTGGCTGGCAGGTTGGTTGGTCATGTGGATGATGATATATTTGAAGTAGCCGTTAGTCGATTTCAAATATTGTTAAATAGCTTCGAAAATCGATCATATCAAATTCGCCGGATCCGGCTAAGTATAAGCAACATATTGTGGGGGAAGGTTTTATGAGAATCCTCGTGAAGGAAAACAATTCGGTTGTTTCTGACCGGATTTTTCGTCCGGGTCCGATCACCATTGGTTCGTTACCGGATTGTGCGATTCATCTACCCGATTTACGTATCGCCAATCACCAGGCGTTACTGACGCCGCAGGATGATGGTCAATGGGTACTCGCCAACCTCGGAGGCACTTCACGAACGATGCTGAATGGCAGTATGGTGCGCGGCTCGGTACCGATCAGCAACGGTGATCAAATCAATATACAGGATTTCACGCTGGCGGTTTATCTGGAACATGCCGACCCGAGTGATAAACCGGCAGCTGCACGCGAGGTGGAGAATCGTCGAGTGATTCCGCCGTTGCCGCCAGGTGCCGTCACCAAGCCGGTGAAGTATGAGATTGCACTGAACCAGCCGCAGATAGAGCAGCTGGTGCAGTGGAACAGTCAACTGGCGGAATGTTCTGACCTGACGGCGATTATCGAGCAGGTGCTGACTCTGATGATGGATGCATTTCATGCCCATGTGGTGTGGATGGGGATTCGGCGCAGTGCCAAAGGTATGCTGGAGATGGTTCAGGGACGGGATCGTAATCAGAAAATGGTGGAACAGCCGCGTTATCCGGTGACGTTGAACTACAACAGTCTGGATCATGGTTTGGCGGTCTGGGTGCCCAAACTGCCGCCGGATGAAGAACCGGGATCACTGGTCATGCTGCCGCTGCCCAGTCGTGCCGGCCGGCTGGGGCTGTTATATGTCGAGCGCCAGGGTCATACGGGTGGTTTGCGGGCTGATGAATTTGACCAGTTAATCGCCCTGGGCAGTCTGATTGGATTCCATCTGGAACGAGTGATCGAGAAGCATCAGCAAGTGCGTCAACAGGTGGCGGAAGCACAGAGTGAAGTGGTGCGGGTAGTGCAGGCTCATCTGGAATTAAAGCAATTACCGGAATGGTCGACGCTGCAGATGGCGGTGCATACCGCGTCGGGATATTCGGGCGGCGGGGATTGTTATGATGTACAGACCGCGCCGAACGGTGCGGCGGTGGTGCTGTTGGCCAGCGGGCGCAGCCAGCAGGGAGCCGATGTCGCCGTGGCGCTGATGGAGATGCGCAGTGCATTCCGTATCGCGGTGGTTCATGGCGACCTGCCCCATGTGATTCTGCAGCAGTTGCAGTGGCTGTTGAAACAGGATGAATCCCGGGTGGAGCTGCATGCCGCCGTGGTGGTGATTGATCCGCGTACCGGTGCGATGTTGTCGGCGCGGTCCGGCGGGGTGCAGGCGCTGATTATCGGGCAAAGCGGATTGCCCAGGCCGTTGCTGGGAGTCGAAGCACCGCTCACACGCCAGGCCAACGAAGAATTAACCAGTCGCAAAGGGATTTTAGGCCAGGAGGAAACGCTGGCTCTTTATTCGCCGGGGGTAGCGAATCTGCGCGATGAAACGGGTCAGTTGATCAGCCAGGAGGCCTTGGTTGATGAATTGGCCGGTCTGTATGGCATGGCCGCCCGGACCGCATTGGATGACTGGTTGATGGATATAAAGCCTTATATTCAAGCAGGATGCAACCCGGAAGATGTGACGCTGATGTTGATTCATCGTGCCCTAGCGTAAAGAATTAGTGCCTCCGGGTTGTCGTTGCACCAGCCATGATCTACACTTAAATGCACCACCGTGGGGTGGGGTATATTACCGCAGTTATTTGATACGGATCGACCATCGAATGGTCGATCTGTGTAATTGGGACGACGGCAAATCCTGAGGGAGTAGGTTGCTTGCTCAGTTGGTTACACAACCAGGTTCAGCGGGTGCCCAGCTCGGCTAATCGCAGTCTGATCGCGCTCGGACTGCTGCTGGTGTGTGGATGCAACACGGTGACGCCCAGCCTGGCCATTGATAATGCGACCAGCGGAGCCAGCTGCCAGAAGGCGGCGGACGAAACCAGCCTGATCAACACCGTTCTGGTGGAGGTGAATCGCGAGCGCCAGGAACGAGGCTTGAATAGCTTGTCGCTGGATGAGTCACTCTCGGTTTTTGCAGGGGACTATGCCTGCATCATGATTGAGCAGGATTTTTTTGGTCATGAAAATCCCACTACCGGGCAGACTTTTAACGACCGGTTATGCAACAGCACTTTTCGCGGGTATGTGGCAGGCGAGAATATCGCCAAGGGCTACGTGAATCCGGTGCAACTGGTCAGCGACTGGATGAACAGCGAGAGTCACCGGGCCAATATACTCAGCGATGAGTTTGTGGCCATGGGTCTGGGAATCCGCATCAGCGGCACCGGACAGGCTTTCTGGGTGCAACATTTCGTTGGCGAACCGCCGGAGTATCCGGAACTGGCCTTCGGTTGTGATGAAGTGGAGGAAGCTCCCGCGGAAAGCAGTTCCAGCGGATTGCTGGGATCGCTGAATGACAGCCCGACACTGCCGATGTCTTTACTGCCCCTGCCGGATGAACTGACCCGGGAGGTCACGCCAACAGCGGACGATCGTTCCGCTGCCGAATAAGCACGATTAAGAAGAAGAAACCGCCGAGCACGTTGGTGACCACGCCGACGGGCAATTCCAGGGCATGGCTGCTGGAATACCAGCCCAGCAGATTGCGGGCGAGGCAGTCGCAGATCGGCAGCAGGCTCATGCCGAAGAGCAGGCAGGCGGGCAGCAGCCAGCGATGGCTGGGGCCGATGAGACTGCGCATGGTGTGGGGAACAAGCAGGCCCACGAAGGCGATCGGCCCGCAGAGGGCGACGATCATCGCGGTCATGGTTGAGGCAATAAAATAAGATAAAGCGCGGGTGAGTGCGACATTCACTCCGCGACTGGCGGCGAGCTGCTCTCCCATCATCAACAGATCGAGCGAGCGATGCATCAGCCAGAGAGCGACAGCGCCAGCGCCCACCACGAGTGCGACCAGGAGTCTGATTCGACCGGGGCCGATGACATCGACGCTGCCGATCAGCCAGTAGATCACGGCCTGCAGTTCATATTGGCGCATGAAATATTGCATGAGGACGATGCCCGCGCCGCAGATGAAATTGATGCATACACCGGCGAGCAGCAGTGTGGCTGTGGAACGGTCGCGGCGTAACTGGGCCAGTCCATAAACCATCATCACCACCGCCAGTGCCCCGATTAAAGCCAGCACCATCATACCGATACCGCCCAGCCAGGCGGGATGCAGCCCCAGAGCCAGCCCAAGAACGATCGCCAGACTGGCACCAGAAGAGATGCCGAGGGTGAAGGGTTCAGCCAGCGGATTGCGAAAGAGTGCCTGAAAGATCATCCCGGAAAGGGCCAGGCCGGCGCCGGCGATCATGGCCAGGTGCAGACGCGGTTTGCGCAATTGTTCCATGATCATGGGTAACTGGTCGGGGTCGTGGCGGATGGCGCTGAGGCGCGGGGTGAACCAGATGGTGAGGAGCAGCAGCGTGAGTAATCCGGCGAGCAGGATCAGGCGGGTGGTGGAGGATGAAGATCCGCGTGGGCTGAAGCCTGCGGCTCCCTGGTTCGCAGTCTGGTGGGGGGATATGAGTGGAGTGGGTTCAGACATGCAGCAGAATCCTCTCCTGTCCGGTGGGCGTGGTGATCCGTTGAAAATCAGCCTGGAAGATCTGTTGGGGGTGATCGGAGTTAACGAATATTTTTGCGGGTTCGTCGTAGAGCAGTTGCTGGTTGGCAAGGGCCAGAACGCGTGCATCCAGCATCAGGGCGAGATTCAGATCGTGTGAAACAAAGAGAATAGTACGGCCCTGGGTGCGCAGCTGCTGCAGCAACGTGATGAGTTGCTGCTGATGGTGCGGGTCCAGGGCGGTGGTAGGTTCATCGAGAAAAAGCGCTGGGCTTTGCTGGGCCAGGGCTGCGGCGAGGAATACCTTCTGTCGTTCGCCCCCGGAGAGGCAGCTGACAAGCCGTTCCCGGAAATCGGTCAGACCGGTGGTGTGCAGAGCGTCGGTGATGATCTGTTCATCGGCACGCGAGTGAACGGCGAAGGGGCCGCGCTGGGCGTAGCGCGCGGCGGCGACCAGATCGTGAACAGTAAAACCGGTGAAGCCTTCGTAGAGTTGCGGAACGTAGGCGATGGCGCAGGCAATCGCGCGACGCGAGGTCAGTACCAGGGGACGTTGGTTCAGAGTGATCTGACCACTGGTAACCGGCAGCAAGCCCATCAGCGCCGACAGCAACGAAGTCTTGCCTACACCATTGGGCCCAATCAGAGCGATACACTCACCGGGCTGAATGGTGAAGGAGATATCGCGCAGCACGATTCGACCGCCACGATCCAGAGTCAGATTCTCTGCCTGCAGGAATGATTGAATCTGTTGAGTCACGTCCATACTTTACCGGGAATCGCATGAGGGGCCTAGTGTGCAGCGAACGTGCGGATTACGTGGTCAGATTACAAAAGTAGGGTGCAATTATAGTTGTGAGCAGCAGAGTCAGGTCGTACACTCTGACAGTTGAAGGGATCATGCGGTACAGCTGGATCCCTGTCGCGCGGGTGATCTTGCGGAGAACAAGCTGATGAATTCAGAAGGTCGATTCGGAAGCGGTGCCGTTTTTTCTCGGTCGCGATGGCTTCAGCTGGCGGTGTTGAGCTGTGTGTTATGGGCGCCAAGCGCAGCATATGCGGAGATTCCGCCCCGGCCGGTGGAAGGAATGATCTGGGACAGCGCCGAACTGCTCAATCAGGATGATCGCCAGGTTATCGAACGCTACCAGCAGGAGGCCCTGGAGCAACAGGGCGCGACCATCATGGTCGTTACGTTGCATCGGCTGGCAGATTATGGTGGAGACGCGGATGACATGGAGTCTTTCGCGCGAAAGTGGTTTGATACCTGGCAGATCGGCCTGGCGGGAAAAAATATCGGTGTGCTGCTGCTGGTGAGTGATGGCGACCGCCGGGCCCGGATCGAGCTGGGCGCGGACTGGGGTCGGGGATGGGATGGGCGGTGCGCACAGATCATGAATGGTGATCTGGTGCCGGAGTTCAAGCGGGGTGATTATTCGAAAGGAATATTGGCGGGAGTGCGATCGCTGACCCTAATGGCGAAAGAGCGAGCGACCCGCCCGGTTTCGGCCGGATCTTCGCCTTCTCGAATTGACTATGCACCCTCCGTTCGTGCTGTGGAGGGGATCGGGGGATTTGCATGTCTGTTCATGTTGCTGCCCGTGCTGTTTTTTTTTGTCATTCTATCGCGGATATTCAGTTTTTTTCGCAGAGTTGGTGGAGGCTATACGAACATGGGGTATTGGCCTCGCCGCCGACGCTCCAGCTGGTTCAATCACGGATGGAGTAGCGGTGGAATGGGTCGCCGGGGCAGTGGATTTTCCAGAGGTGGTGGAGCCGGCAGAGGTTGGAGTGGTGGTAGTTCCATTCACAGCGGTGGTGGATTTTCCGGTGGTGGTGGAGCCAGCGGACGTTGGTAAATCAGTGGGAGAAGTACGTCATGAATGCGCTGCGATTTCTGAATGCTGCGGACCGGCAGGCTGTTGAACAAGCCATCGCCGAGTCCGAGAAACAATCTGCTGTTCAAATCGTCTGTGCAGTGGCGACGGAATCGGGTCGTTATGATCGTGCCGAAGCCTTCATCGGTTTTTTGTGTGCATTAGTCGGACTGGTGCTGGTCAATATTTTTTATACCGAACTGGTGCAGGTTGACCAGCAGTGGGGCAGCACCCCGGCTCCGCTGATCTGGCAGTTTATGGCCGTGGCAGGGGGATTTGTAGCTGGGCAGTTGGCAGCGAGTTATCTACACCCGCTGCGGCGTTTGCTGGTCAGTCATGCAGAGATGGAAGCCGAAGTTGCACGCGCGGGCGCGCTGGTGTTCCACCAACAACGGTTGGCCAACACGCCATTACGCGGCGGCGTATTGATTTATGTTTCGCTCTTTGAACGGAGAGTGTTGATCTTGGCTGATCAGGCGGCGATGGCGGTGCTGGACCAGGCGGGTGTGGAGGCGCTGCGTGATCTGGCGGTCGAGCGCTTACGCAGGCGGCAATACCGGGCGACGCTGGTTGATGTGGTACAGGAGGTGGGTCAGCGGTTGTGCGGGGCTTTTGAAAATGCGGGTGCGATCGAAGCGGCCGCTCTGCCCAATGAACTGCTGCTGGTTCACCCCCGCCCCTGATGAACGACCGTGTTCATCGGCTCATGGACCAGCAACGTGCAGTGCCGCGATCATATCGTGCAGGGCGATATTGATACGCGGACCGGGAGTGACCGCCGCGGTGGTGGGGAGGGTGCAGAGGCGGTGCTGAGCGAAGACGGGTAATTGGCTCATCGGGGCCCAGGATTGGTAGAGTTGATCGAGGTCGCGGGGTTCATCGGGAGGGCGGGCTTCAAGGATGAGATCGGGATTAGCCGCCACAACGGTTTCGAGGGGGACGCGGGGCCATTCCAGGGCAGTGAATCCGGTGAGGGCATTGGAATAACCGGCGAGCTGGAGCAGGTTGTCGAGATGGCTGCCCGGTCCGGCGGCGTAGAGGGATTGCGGCTGAGCTGGCAGCGGGTCGATGGTGAGAAGCACCTTGGCAGCGCGATGGTCGCCGGAGGCGCTGGAGAGTTTAAGTAGATCGAGCTGCAGATTTTCGCGGAGCAGTTTTGCGGTTTTTGGGCGGTTCACGTGTTGCCCTAATTTGTCGATGGCGGTGTAGATTTCGTCGATGGTGTTGTCGGGCAGCGTTTCGTAAGGCAACTGGAGTTGGGTTAATTCTTCGGCGAGCTTGGGGCTGCGGGCGGTAATCAGAATCAGGTCAGGCTGCAGAGCGATAATTTTTTCAAAATTAGTATCGCTGTAGGCGCCGATAATCGTGGCGGACTGGATGGTCGGCGGATGGGTGCAGTACTGGGTTCGGCCGACCACGCGATCGGCCAGGCCGAGGGCGGCACACAATTCACTGGTGCTGGGGGCAATGCAAACGATGCGTTTTGGCCCCAGGCCGATCTCACCGGGGTCCACCTGCGGATGCATCGTGTAGTCCGTCACTTCCGGAATGTTCGGGGTGGGTTGGGTGGTGGATTGGGCGCGGATGATGGAGATGGGAAAAAATGAGAGACTTAACAGAAATATCACAAATGAAAGTTCGCAACGGATGAAGCCCGCGGCTTGGTGGAATAATTGAAATGTCGAGCGGGTGATTAATTTGCTATGGGGGTGCATGGGACGCTATTCTATCGGTTGGTGATGGAGGAACCAAGCCTATGGCAGCAGCGAGTTTATTTGATCGTCCGCACCACAGTGGGTTGCGGGTGGTGGTGACCGGACAGGTGGGCATCGATAAGAAGCCCTTTCTGCAGGAGCTGGTGCATCTGGCCCAGCGGCGAGGGCGGAATGTGGTCCTGTGCAACGTCGGCGACATGATGTATGCGGAGTCGCCGGATGTGGCTTCGGGGCGGATTCTGGACCTGCCCCGGGCCCGGCTGGATGCGCTGCGGCGGAGCGTTTTCAAGGATGTGATCAGCATCGTGGAGCGCAGCGAGAATTCGATCATCAACACTCACGCCACTTTCCGCTGGAAGCATGGGTTGTTTCCGGCTTACGATCAGGACCAGATGGAGCAACTGAACGCGGATATCTATATCACGCTGGTGGATAATGTGGATGCGGTGCATGAGCGGCTGACGCGAGAACACGGAGTTCGCCACACGCTGAAAGATATTCTGGTGTGGCGGGAAGAGGAGATGGTGGTGACCAAGTGTCTGGCGCGGGCGGTGCGCGGCCACGGCTGCTACTATGTTTTTGCCCGCGGGATGGAGGACCGGACCACGATCGAATCGCTTTATCGGTTGCTGTTTGAACCGCAGCGCAAGCGGGTTTATCCCTCGTTCCCGATGACCCATGTGATGGATATGCCGGAAGTGCTGGCGGAGATCGATTCTTTCCGGGCGGCGCTTGCGGATCATTTTATCACGTTTGATCCGGGCGATCTGGATGAGAAGCGGCTGCTGTTCTACGCCGGGCAGGCGATTCAGAATGGGGAAAACACCTTTACGCTGGAGA
Source organism: Phycisphaerae bacterium (assembly GCA_022072405.1). Lineage (GTDB taxonomy): Bacteria > Planctomycetota > Phycisphaerae > UBA1845 > CAIVHJ01 > JAJVHX01. The sequence goes on from JAJVHX010000002.1 coordinate 51,620, forward strand.
TTCACGCCCGGTGGGTGACGTTCGACGCCCACGAGGTGTCGCGCGTCGCCGCTGATATCGACGGGCAGATTTATGCCCGCGATTTCGAGCTGATTGATCAATCGGACATGATTGTCAGCTATGTGCCCGAACTGCCGAGCGGCAAGCCGGGGCTGAGCAGCGGCGTGGAGCGCGAGCTGCAACATGCTTTCGAGATGACCCGCGAAGTCTATGTGGTCTGGAAACCGAAAACCGAGCCGTCACCTTTTGTGACGGAGACGTCAACAAAGATTTTTGCTACGGTGGCGGACGCGCTGCAGCATTTTCAGCAACTGGGCTATATCCGTGAATTACAACTGACGCTCGATGAGAAAGCGATTGGAGCTCCGCGCGAACGCGGACGCTTCGGCTGATGAATGACCATGCGGTGATATGGAGGCATTAGCCATGGCTAACGAGCAGGATATTCGAGAGCGGGTGTCGCGTGATTATACACTGGCGGTGACCAGCGAATCGGGATGTTGCTGCGGCAGCAGCAAGGTCGCTCAGAAAGGCGTGGTGTCGAGACTGGCGGGGTATGGTGCCGAGGAACTGGCGGCCTTGCCGGCGGAAGCGGTGGTCAATTCCTTTGGCTGCGGGAATCCACTGGCGTTCAGTGAGGTGCGTGCAGGACAGGTGGTGCTCGATCTGGGCAGCGGGGCCGGGATCGATGTGCTGCTGGCCGGTAAGAAAGTCGGCTCCCAGGGTCGGGCGATCGGAATTGATATGACCGAGGCGATGCTGGCCAAAGCGCGCGAGAATATCGCCGCCAGCGGACTCGCCAATGTCGAAGTCCGACGAGGAACGATTGAGCATCTGCCGGTGGAAAACAGCAGCGTGGATTGGGTGATCTCCAATTGTGTGATCAATCTGTCACCGGAAAAACCGCGCGTGTTTGCCGAGATCGCCCGCGTGCTCAAACCGGGTGGTCGGATGCTGGTGTCGGACATCGTGGCGGAGGATTTACCGGAGTGGATGCGTAACCATCCGCGTTTGTACAGTTCATGCGTGGCTGGGGCGATCAATGAGCAGGAATATCTGGCGGGGCTGCGGGCGGCGGGACTGATCGATGCCGAAGTACGCGATCGGCTGGTGTATGATGCGACGCAACTGACCGCCTTCATCACATCGGAACTGCAGGATGCCGTGTCCTGCGGAGATTCGGGAGCACTGCCCGAACTGGGGCGGGAGCAGATGGAGCCGCTGGTAGGGAAGATTTACAGTGCATTGATTGCTGCACGCAAGCCATCATTCAAATCCTGAGCCATTCAGGTTGAACCGCGGTTCCTAAGGAGCTATTGCACAACTCACACCGAGCCGCGACCGTAAGGGAGCGGGAATCGGAGTGGTTGCTTCTTCCACCGCTTCCTCACGGGCGCGGCTCTGAAAGACGGAAGATCCGATTATCGAGTTTTGCAATAGCACTTTAGAGGAGTACGGTTCTGAATATTCAAGAACACGCCGGGCACCGGGGCCCGACGCTGCACTCATAATGGAATGACTCTGATAGGGACTACGACCGATGGACCTCGCGGAGGGAGAGGGGCGGGTCGAGAATTTCGCGGATCAGGATAAATTGCTTGAGATTCCGCATGGTAAGAGCATGCTGGAAGCGCTGGGCCAGCAGAGGAGCCACGGGGATATCCGGAGTCGGGGCGAGCTTTTGAGTAGAGATTAGCGGTTCAGAGACGACGACCGGAGTGATTTCCGGCAGGGGTGGAGTTTCGCGGCGCGAGCGTCGTGTTGGCTGGGGGACTGGCCGAGGAGGCGACGACGGACGGGGTGGGCGCGGGGCCATTCGTGGTATCGATTTTGCTGGTTGGGGCGGAGTGGATCGTGCAGTCGGTCTGGGAGCCTGAGTGACCGGCGGAGCGGCAGGGGGTTGCTGTTCGAGCAGTTCTTTCTGTCGTTTTTCGGCCCCTTTCTTCTTCAGGTGCTCGGCGATGCCCATGATGGCGCCGAAGACCAGCACGGCGATGGTGTAGGCGAGGTCGCCCCAATTACTCTCGGCTAATAAATTGGCAGAAAAGTCATTCATGATTTTTATAATTCAATAGTGAACCTGCCCAAACCACTCAGCTCTTATAAATCATAGACGCCATAATTATCTGCACGGCTCACAGAGCCGTGGCACATTAAAACCGGTTTCATCATTCCAAGCGCCATGGCTGCAGCTCGCGGCGCTTAATTGTGGTTTAGTTACTCAATTGATATCAATCAACCCCCTTTGGCGGTGGGGTCAGGTTTACTGATGGCATCGCGCATGGCGGTGTCGGCCTGCACGTTTTTCATCCGGTAGTAATCCATGATGCCGAGATTGCCGTTGCGAAAAGCGTCGGCCATGGCTTTGGGCACTTCCGCTTCCGCCAGCACGACGAGGGCCCGGTTGGCTTCGACCTGGGCACGATTTTCCCCTTCCTGGGCAATGGCCATGGCCCGGCGTTTTTCCGCTTCCGCCTGGAAGCGGCGTTTGTCGGCTTCGGCTTGTTCGGCTTGCAGTTTGGCGCCGACGTTGGCTTCTTTCTCCACGCCGGCGACGCTGATATCCGCGATATCGACGGAGAGGATTTCAAATGCGGTTCCGGCATCGAGACCGGAATCCAGCGCACGTTTGGCGATGTGGTCGGGATTTTCGAGCACGTGCTTGTAGGTGTCGGCGGAGCCAATGGCGCTGACGATGGCCTGGCCGACGCGGGCGATGACGGTTTCCTCGGTCGCACCGCCGATGAGCTGGCGAATGTTGGTGCGGACGGTGACGCGGGCTTTGACCAGCAGGCGGATGCCATCTTTGGCGACCGCGTCGAGTTTGTCGGATCGCGATGAATCACGGGTTGCGGGATCCGAGCTGGGGCAGTCAATCACCTTGGGATTGACGCTGGTATGAACGGCATCGAGAATGTCGCGGCCGGCGAGGTCGATCGCGCAGCCTTTCTTCCAGTCCAGCTCGATCTGGGCGCGGTTGGCAGAGATCATGGCCTGGGCGACGTTGATCACCCGGCCGCCGGCGAGGTAGTGGCTTTCAAGGTCGTTAGTGGAAATGTCGTTGATGCCCGCTTTCACCAGTTGAATCTTGGCCAGCACGATCTGCCGGGCATTCACTTTGCGAAGACGCATGCCGATCAGGTCCATCATGCGGACGCCCGCCCGGCTGAAGTAGGATTGCACCCATAGATCAATGAATTGCCAGAGTATGGCGAGGGCGACCAGCACGACGATAATAACCACAATCGAGATGCCCACCCACCAGGGGTTGACCCCATCGGCAAGCAATGCAGCAGCAAGTAAATTCATGATGACACGATCCTTTCTGAATCAGAGCGGGAGTGGGCCGGGCGGACGACGAGCGAATTGCCGCGCAGGTCGATGGCAACCACCTCCGTTCCGGTGGCCAGCATACCGGATTCTGCCACACAGTTGACTCGTTGTTCGGTAAATATGCAAGTGCCGACCGGTCGCAGCGGAGTGATCGAGCGTCCCTGTTGTCCGATCAGGCTTTTGAGTTGCTGGAGTTCCGGGGCAAAGTCATTGACCTGCACCACCGGATTGGGCGGGGCCAGTTTTTTACCCCAGGGCGTATAATGAAAGGTTTTCACCGCGATCCAGGCCATGGTCGGCACGACGATCAAAACGGCGGCGAAGGTCCAGTGGCCGGCGGGATTGGAAATATGGGTATAGGCTTGATAGACGGCGGCAGCCAGAAAACCCAACCCCACGATCGACAGCAAGCCGTGCGAGGGGATGAAAATTTCCGCCACCAGCACCAGCAGACCGGCCAGAAACAGCACGAGAACCAGAACTGTGGCACTCACGCGTTGGACTCCAATCGAGCGACAACAACACGATACCCCTCTCGCTCCACGATCTCAATTCGATCCCCCGCGTTGAGAAATTCGCCACGGGTGACCACGTCGACCAGGGTCGAGCCGAAGCGGGCCTTGCCGGCGGGGCGAAGGGGCGTTTCTGCCAAGCCGATATCACCCACGCGGGCGAGTCCCTGATAGGTGTCGTCAATCATGACGGAAGCGACCGTGGGATTTTCGGGCATGATCCCCTGCATGACCTTCAATTTCGGCAGGTAGCGGCTGAGGGTGATCATACCGACGACAGCGATGGTCATGCCGCCTGAGAGAGTGAGCAGGCCGCGTTTGATGCCTTCGAAGGATTCCGGCAGATCAAAAGTCGGGAGAAATTGCGGCCCGGGTGTTTCAGGAATAAAGGTGGCGAGCAGACCGACCAGGACCAGTCCGATGCCGGTCAGGCCCAGAAATCCGAATCCTGGGATGACCAGCAGTTCGACGGCGATCAGGGCGATACCGATGATGACAATGATGATCTCCCAGATATTGGCGAGTCCGGTGAGATAAGGGGCACCGAGCATAAGGGCCAGGGCGATCAAAGCCACCAGACCAGCCAGCCCCAGACCGGGCGTGTGGAACTCCGCATAAGCACCCAGACCGATCATGGCGATCAGTATCGCCCGCACGATCGGCGAGGTCAGCCAGCTGACCAGGTCTTCCGACCAGACGCGCTCCAGTCGCGGGATGTCGGTCGAAGCGGAAATCCCCAGGTAAGCCTTCAATTCCGTTTCATCGCGGACGATTTTTTTGCTGAAGCCCAATACCTGGGCCATGCTCTGATCCATGGTTAACAACCGCGTACCGGAATCGACCGGCTGGGGCAGTACTTTCTCCTTGCCATCCTTCGGGTCGATATAAGTGGTGATCAATCGCCAGGGGGAGTCGGGGTTGGATTGGGCTTCCGCGCTTTTACCCAGCAGTTCATCTTTCATTTCCGGAGTGACAAAGCGGCGCTCGCCAGTCTCCTGGTTTTCAACCCACCACACCTCGATCTCATGCCGGACAAAGGCTTCGCAGAGCAGGCGGTCATAACCGTTGTGAGAGGCGGCGCTGTCAAAAATAGCCAGGACATAGCTTTCCACTTTGGCATCGAGTGCGGGATCTTGTGCGGTTTCCGCACCGCCCGGACCCATCATGATCACGCCAACATCGCCAATCGTGGAGACCCCGGACATGATGATCTGATCGGCGCCCATGGCGATCATGGTACCGCCGGAGATGGCTTCATCGCGCACCCAGGCGATGCTGCGGATGCCGCGATTTTCCGAAAGGTTCCGCAGATAACGGGCACTATCGACGCTGCTGGAGACCATGCCGCCCGGAGTGTTGAGTTCGATGATCAGGGTGTTGGCGCCGGTGGCGATGGCTGCTTCGGCGCGGCGTTCGAGGCTCTGGGTGGTCACGTCGTCGATCATGTCGTCATGCAGAGGAATAATGGCGGCGATGACCTGGATCGGCAGGGTGGTGAGAGCAGCAGCAGCGGTGGTCGTAGTTTCGTTCTGGAGGGGAGCAGATGGAGTCGGACCGGCGGAAGCAGCGCCGACCAGCAGTGCCAGCGTGCCGAACAGATAGCACGCCAGAATGTAGGGATGTTTTCGGAGAAGACTTTTTCGGTTTAAGAGTTGCATCGACAATCCTCACGCATATAACTATAACACAAGGGCAATGAAAGTAGATCGCATCGGTGTCTGGACAGCCCACAACGAATTATAGAATCAGCAGTAATTGTCGCAAGTTGAATTTATTCATTGGTTTATAATCGATCAGCTGGTGTGACTTCCGGAGCTTGCATACCCGTGCAGAGGCCCGCGGCTGAGTTCCTCAGAGACTCACTAAGGTGGGGAGTCAATAAAAACATCGACCTGTTGGCCGACGAAGAGCTTACCGGGCGGAGCGTCGATGACATAAATGAGTTGCAGGACTCGGGTATCGACCCGCTCGAAGGTCTGGCCGGTGAGCGATCGTTTGGGGATCACATAGGGTTCGATACGGACGAAGTGCAGGGTGAACGCTTCCTGCGGGGCACCACGGGCGAAGGCTTTGGCTGATGCGGCGGTGTTCAGGCGGGGAATATCATTTTCGTCAATGTCAACACGTGCATGCAGCTTGCTCAGATCGCCGAGGACGATCAAGGGTTGCAGCGGCGGGGTGGCGACGAATTCACCGGGCCGGACATCAACCTGCAGAATTTCACCATCGACGGTCGCCCGGACAATCAGCCGGTCCAGCTCGGTCTTGACCTGTTCGACGGCGGCGCGGGCCTGTTCGACGGCGGCGCGGGCCACCTGTCGATCGGATTCCCATGAACCGGCTTCGAGCAGCTTCAACTCCGCCTGGGCCCGGGCGAGCTGGGCCTGGGCCAGCTTATAGGCCTGTTCGGCGGTGACAAATTCAAATTCATTGGACTTGCCCTCTTCGTAGAGCTTCTTGGTGTGTAGATAGCGGAATTCCCGATCGGCCAGCAGTGCTTCGGCCTCAGTGACACTCGCCTGGGCAACGGGGATTTCTTCGGGGCGGGGTAACTGCTCCAGCCGGTTCAGCTCCGCCTCCGCCGAGGCAAACGCCGCCGTCCGCACCTGCAGTTCCGCCTGCAAGGCCCGATCATCCAGCTTCAGCAGCGCATCTCCGCGCCGGACCTGTTGGCCGACGGCTACGAATAATTCTCTTACCAGCCCAGGCACCGGTGAGCTGATTTCGATATTTTCCGACTGCGGCTCAATCAGACCTGAACCGGCGACGGCGGCACGGAAGGGATTCTCGCCGGGCGGGTGAGGCGGATCCTTCTGCGGCCAGGATTCCTGGTTGGTCGAAACCTGGATCACCGCAAAGATGATCAACGCCCCGGAAATAATGGGTAAAACGATACGTAGCATGGGCGCTATTGTAAGGGGAGATGGGAATAGGGGGTAGGGGAGGATGGAAGTAGCGTAATGGGGAGCGGTTACTGACTCCAGACCACAGGTCAGAGAACAGTATACGTTTACTGAGAAAGCGTGTGAGTAGGTTTTCGTTGAGGCCTGGGAAGGGCATGAGCCGGTATCGGCCAATTTCCTCGCGCCTGTTACTCAGATAAGGTTCAGCGATCGGCGGACGAGTATATATAATCATCATGGCGACAGCGACCCGACGCAGAGCAGAACCGGAGCAGGGGCTGCTGAACGGTTGACCAGCGGCTGGTCAACGACTGACCAAAGGCTGGTGAACGATTGACCAGCCGCTAGTCAACGACTGACCAAAGGCTGGCGTAGGGTTGATCAGCGGCTGGTCGGTGAACCACCGCTTGCGGAGTTCGTCAACAGCGGCGCCGGGACGACGATCCCTATTCCCACACCGCACCACCCTGCTCCGCAGCGTTATGATCCACTTCATGATTCCTCGACAATAACTGGACCCAGAAACGCTTTTCACACGCGCTCTGAAACATATCGTCTGAAATACTGGTTTCAAAATCAACAAATGAGGCTTCGCGCGGGCTAAAGCCCGCGGCTCATTGAATATTTAAACCACTTCTAGTCTGGGGATTATCTTTGGCGTTCTTCAATGCGGGTGATCTGGCCGTCTTCGAGGAAGATGATGCGATCGCCGAGATCGAAGATGCGATTATCATGGGTGACGACCATCACAGCGCGGTCGTTCTGGACGGCGAGTTGGCGGAGCAGTTCCATGATGATATGTCCGGTGTGGCTGTCGAGGGCGCTGGTGGGTTCGTCGCAGACCAGCAGGTGGGGGTTATGAACCAGGCCGCGGGCAATGGCGACGCGTTGCTGCTCGCCGCCGGAGAGTGTGGCCGGGTAGGCGCGCAGGCGATGGCCCAGCCCCATCTGCGTGAGCAGTACACGGGCTTTGACCACGGCGGTGCGGAGCGGCTCGCCGGCGACCAGCAGCGGCAGGGCCGCATTCTCCTCAGCGGTCAGCGCCGGCAGCAGGTGAAAATGTTGAAAGACAAAGCCGATATTGCGGCCTCGGAAGACCACGCGCTGACCCCCGGTGAGCTGGTGCAGATTCTGACCCATGACGCAGACTTCACCCTCGGTGGGGTCGAGAATGCCGGCGATCACCGACAGCAGCGTCGTTTTGCCGCAACCGCTCGGTCCGACCAGCAGGGTCAACTCACCGGACTTGATATCGAAGCTCATGTGGCGCAGCGCTTCGACAGCTTCGTCACCCTGATGAAAGGTTTTGACCAGGTTGCGACAGGTGACAATGGGGGATTTGGTTTCGGCTACAGTAGTGATCATATTCGTTCGCGCGGGCTAAAGCCCGCGGCTCTTTGATGCTGGTTCAATTCACTCTCTTCGATGTACGAACGACGAACAACGAATCAAGTCTGGAACACGATGGCCGGTTCAACAGTCAAAACGCGGCGGATACTGATGACGCTGGCAAAGAGCAGCATGATGATGACCGCCACCGCCGTCCCCGCCAGCACCTGCCAGGGCATATAAAAAGCCAGCTGTTGGGCACCCTGCACAGAAATACCGAAAAAAGCCGCCGGACCCACGCCGAGTCCGTAACCGATGAAGCCGGTCATGGCCGCCTGGAGCATGATCATGCCCACGAGGCGGATATTCGTTGTGCCGATGGCTTTGAGCAGGGCGAACTGCCGGAGATTATCCAGGGTAAAGAGATAAAAAGTCTGGCCGGATATTGCCGTGCCGACGATGAGACCGATCAGCACAGTAATACCGAAATTAACCGGGATACCGGTTTTCTCCATGTAGTAATACATGGTGTTCCAGGCGAATTGCTGCCGGGTGAGGGCTTTCAGATCGGTTACCGCCGTGATGCGCTGGCACAATTCTTCCGGGTTGACGCCTGGCTGGGCTTTGACCAGGACATACATCAGGCTCTGGCGTTCCTGCGGGCTGAAGCGCAGGGCTTCGGAATAGCGGGTGTAGATCAGCGGGATGGTTTGAAAGGTGCGGCTGGCTTTGCAGATGCCCACCAGGATGGCCCGCTGATCATTCATTTCAAAGATGTGGCCGACCTGCAGCGGCTGGTCCGGCCAGATCTGGCTGTAGCCCGCGTCATCCATGATGACGGCGCCAGGCCGGCGGAGATCCTCGATATTACCCAGCAGCATGCCCGTTGGGGCGCCGGCGAGTGTTTCGTCATCCAGACCGAGAATGCTGATCTGCTGGTGGGCGCCCTCCGGGGTGCGGGCGCGGGCCAGACCCTTGTAGAAGCGCACGCCCCACTCCACACCGGGCACGCCGCGAATGCGATAGAGATCGTTGTTATTGAGCGGTTTGAACTCATCGATAAAACGCACCTGCGGGTCCATGACCCAGAGGTCGGGTTCTTCGATATCCTTGATCTGGCTGTAGGTGCGGATCATCAGGCCGCAGAAAATGGCCGCTTGCTGGCTGATCAGCAGGGCGCCGAAGGTAATCCCGACGACGATGCCGATAAACTTCCCCTTGTTACCCAGCAGCATTTTCAGGGCGATGTAGATCACGGTTTCAGGATTCTCCGGTATCGGGATTGACCGGGGGAAGGGCGGTGCGGCCCCGGCGGGCGCGCAGCACTTCGATGATCAGCGGCAGCACCGACACGAAAATGATGCCCAGCACCACCAGTGAGAAATTCTTGCGGACGATCTCCAGCCCGCCGAAGAAGTAGCCCGCCGCCAGGCACAGCGTCACCCAGAGCAATCCGCCGGCGATGTTGAAGATCAGAAAACGGGAATAGGTCATGGCGCCCAGACCGGCTACGAACGGCGCGAAGGTGCGCACGATAGGAATGAAGCGGGCCAGGATGATCGTCTTGCCGCCATATTTTTCAAAGAAATAATGGGTGCGGTCGAGATGTTCCTTTTTCAGCAACCGCCCGCCGCGGGCCTTGAGTAGATACTGGCCGAAATATTTTCCGATCCAGTAATTGACCGTGTCACCGGCAATCGCGGCCACGCTGAGCAGCAACCAGAGCAGATCGATGCGCAATGAACCGCTCGTGCCTGATAACGCTCCAGCGGTAAAGAGCATCGTGTCACCCGGCAGGATCGGCGTGAAGACCAGTCCGGTTTCCGCGAAAACAATCAGCGTCAATATCAGGTAGGTCCAGGCGCCATAATCCCGAATAAAGCTATCGAGATGCTGGTCGAAATGCAGAATGAAATCGATCAACTGTTGAACAACTTCCATGCGGTACCTGCCTGAAGTATGAATGACCGGGCCACATTATAGAGAATCAGAACGCCGATGGACAATTGGATATAGCTGGTGGGTACTGATTAAGTTTGAAACTAATTCAATCACAAAACCAGGAAGATCGCTCCCTGACGGTCGCGGCTGGGTGAAACTTTACCGGTGTCGATTGGCGGGTCAGGGGTGCGTTGATTCGTGATCATGGTCGTGGTCAGCAACGTGCTCGGGGACGTTTTCAATCGGGTTCGTGGCCGTGTGGGCCGGATCGGTTTCGTGAGTATGATGGGCGTGGGGTGGTTCCAGCAGATGGGTGACCAGCATCACGCCCAGACCCAGAAACAAGGCTCCGGTCAGCAGGTGGCGATCATGCTTATGGAAGTGCAATTCCGGCAGTAAATCAGTCAGGGCGATCGAACAGAAGATGCCCGCGCTGAAAGCCAGCGTATAACCGAGATAGCTGGATTGGGCGGCGGTAGAGATAACCTCTTGGCTCAGACTATACAGCAGAACACCAATGGGGACCAGGGCGGCATATCCGATCTGCACACCCCAGAAACGCGGTTTGCTGGTCTGGTTTTTTATCAGTAATACAGCGACCGACAACCCGTCCATCGGCTTATGAATCAGTATGGAGATTAGTACAGAATATACCAGTGTGTGATCGAGACTGGGCGCGTTGAGCGCGGCACCTAAGGCGACCCCATCGAGCAGGGAATGTACGGAGAGCGCCAGTATGGCGATCAGGTTGCTGAGGATCGGGGCCGCAGTTCCGATCTGTTGTTCGGCGGCATGAGTATGATCGTGATGATGGTCGTGATGATCATGGTCATGGTGGTGATCGGTCGGGGATTCGGAGATGATATGCTCTGCCTCATGGCTGTGCGGCGCGACGTAGCGTTGCAGCAGGAACACCAGCATGATGCCGATGACAAAGGGGATGCCGAATTCTTCGTCGATCAGGTGGGTGGCTTCAGGCAGCAGGTGGAATGCAGCGGCTCCGAGCAGCGCCCCCGCCGCCAGACTCAGATAGATCTGCAGCCGCGAATGGGAGAGCCGCGTCCAGAGTGGAATGGCTGCTCCCAGCAGGGAAACCACCATGACCAGCAGAGCGAAGAGCATGAACCACCTCAGAGAGTAATACAGTGTACTACGATACTCAGATGCGTCAAGTTCGATTTGAAGGTGAGAAATATTCCGGCCTTGGGTTTCAGTAAACGTAACGCGCTGTTATGGATGGAGTTAAGAATGATGGCTCGAATTGACAGCTTTAGTCAGGGGGTCTAGTATCCGAAGTTTATGTAATAGCTGAAGATAGGTGCGGTAACGGATTAAAGGATGATTGGCGTGAGTTCGGAACTGATCGGATTAGCGGAACGTTTGGGCGGGCAGCGGGTGCTCCTGGTCGGGGATGTGATGCTCGATCGTTATATCTATGGCGATGCGGAACGGATCAGCCCGGAGGCGCCCGTGCCGGTATTACGGGCGGTGGATCAGCAGGTACGAGTCGGTGGGGCGGGCAGTGTGGCGGCCAATCTGCTGGCTCTGGGTGTTGAAGTGATCTGTTGCGGCGTGGTGGGTGATGATGCCTCCGGAGCCAAACTGCTGGAACTGCTGCAATCGCAGGGAGCCAATTGCAGCGGTATTTTGAAAGTGCCCAGCCGGCCGACGACCACCAAGACGCGATTTATCGGTCTCGCCCAGCATCGCCATCGGCAGCAGATGCTGCGCTTTGATGAAGAGGATACCACCCCGATCAACGACAAGCAGCTGGACTATCTCGGCAAGGTGATCGACAAGGTGATCGACAAGGTGGACGTGGTGTGTATCGAGGATTACAACAAAGGGTTGCTGGGCAGCGGGCTGGCGGAGCTGGTCACCCGGCGCGCTCGCACCATGGGAAAACCGGTGCTGGTCGATCCGGCGCCGATCAGCAACTATGAGCGTTATCGCGGTACGACGCTGCTGACCCCGAATCGGCTGGAGCTGGCTACGGCGGTGGGTCGGCGGATGACGAGTCTGGAGGAGATGGGCCTCGCCGGTGTGGAGCTGATCCAGCAACTCGAATTGCAGGCACTGGTGGTGACGGTGGATAAGGAAGGGGCAGTGCTTTGCCAGGCGGATGGTTCGTTTGAGCATATTCCGACCCGGCCACGGGCCGTCTATGACAATACCGGTGCGGGTGATGCGGTTCTGGCGATGCTGGCGGCGGCGCTGGCGGCGAAGGCGAATCTGCAGCAGGCGGTGCAGATGGCCAATATCGCCGGCGGGCTGGAGGTCGAAAAATTCGGGTGCGTGCCGATTCTGAAAGAGGAAGTGCTGGCGGATCTGCGACTGGAGCATCGTCGGCAGGTGGGTAAGATGCGGACGCTGGAGCAGTTGCTCAGCGAGCTGCAGTTGCGGCGCGATCGAGGGGAAAGCGTGGTTTTTACCAATGGGTGTTTCGACCTGCTGCATCGCGGTCATGTGGAGTATCTGCGGGAGGCGGCGGAACTGGCGGATATTCTGGTAATCGGCCTGAACACCGATGCCTCGGTGCAGCGGCAGCTCAAGGGACCGGAACGGCCGGTTGTGAAGGAGGATGATCGGGCGGCGCTGCTGAGCGCACTGGAGGCGGTTGATTACGTGGTGTTCTTTGATGAGGACACCCCGGCGAAATTGATCGAGGCGATTCGACCCAATGTGCTGGCCAAGGGGGCGGACTGGGCGAACCGGGGTGTGGTCGGGTCGGAACTGGTCGAGTCGTATGGCGGGCGGGTGGAGCTGATCACGCTGCGAGAAGGTTACAGCACCACCGCGTTGATTGAACGTATCCGGCGAGGCCGACACGGATGAATTTTCCAACGCTCGAGCCGCAGAAGTATATCGAAGTGCTGGGCAGTGCCCGGTACGATGACCCGGTCTATCGCCAGGTGGTGCTGATCGAACTGGCGGCCGAGGGGGCGGAGCTGCAATCGTCGATGCTGCGGCTGGGCGAACTGGTGCGCGGTGTGGTGGACAAACTGCTTGGGGAGGGCATTCGCCGCGATGAATTGACCGATGGCGGAACCGAGATTTTGCCGAACGAGCTGGAGGATGAAAACCGCCGCCATGTGGTGTGTCGCCTGATGGTGCGCTGTACCGACTGGCAGCGGATGGCGACGGGGCTGGTGGCGGTGGAGCAGATGAAGCCGTCGCCGGAAGAGTCGAAGATTATCTTTCAATCGCTGCCGGCGGAGTATGAGGAGGATGTGGAGCGTTTGAACACGGCCCGGCGGGAAGCGATGGCCGACGCCACGCAGCACGCCCGGGTGATCGCCGAAAAACTGGGCATGATTCTGGGCCAGGCCCAGAGCGTCGAGGAACAATGGCGCCCGCCGCAACCACCGCCCCTTCCCACCGGCCGGCAACTGGCCCGCGAATGGCCCACCCGCTCGCAATCGGTCCTCTATCGCGTGCGCTTCGCCGTCGCCCCGCCCCGTGAACCATAAAGCCATTGAATTTGGATTTGCACCCGTGCCGATGCGCGGTTGGTCACTCATTATTCTTAATTGGTAGTTTATGTGACAAGTCCAGATGCGGGGATTAAGCTATAGATATGGAATCTATTGAAAAAATCAAAGCTCATATTCAAAGTCATCTGGCGGTGGCTGCGGAATTGGAGCAGTCGGCGGCGGTGATCGCGCAGTCGGCGGCGGTGTTGATCAAGGCGTTGGCGGCGGGGCGGCGGGTCTATGTACTGGGGAATGGGGGCAGCGCGGCGGATGCGCAGCATATCGCCGCCGAGCTAATAGGGCGATTCAAGGCGAAGGGGCGACGAGCGCTGCCGGCGGTGGCGCTGACGACCGATACCTCCAACCTGACGGCCATCGGGAATGATTTTGGATTTGACGCTGTTTTCAAGCGGCAGGTGGAAGCGCTGGTACAGCCGGGTGACGTGGTCTGGGCGCTGAGTGTATCGGGGCAATCACCGAACGTGATCGCCGCAGTGGAAGAGGCCAAGCGTCGCGGGGCGCGGATTATCGGATTCACCGGTCAGCAGGGTGCGGCGCTGAAAGCGCTCTGCGAGGTGTGTCTGATGAGTGCCCATACCGAGAGTGACCGGGTGCAGGAGGTGCACCAGTTGGCATACCATATTATCTGCGGAATCATCGACGAGCATTATTCGAAAAATTGCGAGTAATGGCTTCGCGCGGGCTGAAGCCCGCGGCTTTTTGAATGGCCAAACAAGTTCTTGACTTCCGTGGTCTCATGGAGGTTTACAGGGTTTCATCATGAAAGTATTGATTACCGGGTCGAGCGGGCAGATCGGGACGAATGTGGGATTGTCGCTTCTGGAGCGCGGCGATACGGTACAGGGTATCGACAAGCTGAAGAACCGCTGGACCGAGCGGATTCCAACGACGGTTCTCGATCTCTCCAGATGTAAACCGGGCGACCTGCCGCGCGAGATGAAGTTCGACGTGGTGCTGCACCTTGCGGCCTATGCCAAGGTGTTCGAACTGGTGGAACATCCCGATCGGGCGATGGAAAACATCACCATGTTGTTTAACACGCTGGACTATTGCCGGCAGACCAAAACGCCGATCGTCTTCGGCAGCAGCCGCGAGGTCTATGGCGATATTCACCGCTGGATCACCGATGAGAAGGAAGCGGATTTTGTAGTGGCGGAATCGCCCTACAGCGCCAGCAAAATCGCCGGTGAAGCGCTGATCTACTCGTATCACGAGTGTTACGGCCTGCCGCACCTGGTTTTTCGTTTTTCGAATGTGTATGGAAAGTATGATTGCGACATCGACCGGCTGGAACGGGTCATCCCGCTGTTTATCAAGAAAATTGCCGCCGGCGAGCCGATCACGGTATACGGGCCGGACAAAACATTGGACTTCACCTATGTGGAGGATTGTGCCCAGGGAGTGATCCGCGGGATTGATGCGCTGGTGAACGGGAATATAAAGGCCGAGACGATCAACCTGGCTTATGGTCAGGGGAACACGTTGCTGGACCTGGTGAACATGATCGGTATGTGTCTGGGCAAATCCGCCCAGGCGACCTTTGAACCGGCGCGGGCCGGCGAAGTGACACGCTATGTGGCGGATATCACCGCCGCCAAGCAACTGCTGGGCTATCAACCCACCACGCCGCTTTCCGGCGGTCTGCCCAGGTCGATCGCCTGGCAGCGCGAGCACGGATACCTGAAGTTTTAGAGCGAATATTGTCATGAGGTACTGGTAAAGTTTGAACCAAAATTCAAACAAACCATTTTGAAAACCGCTCCTTTACGGTTACGGCTCGGTGAAACTTTACCAATACCTGTCATGAAGTGGCGTCCGGCCTCTTTGCCGGCCGGTTGATGGTCGGCGCGGGGATTGATGGTTACCGGATATTTACAGAGCAGGTTTGGTTTATTATGACCACTAGTTGTTCGGGGGCTGGATTTTGACATGACGGCCGCATTTTTTGCAACTGGCGGCGGGGGCGCTGAAGCTGGGGCTGAGCTGGACCACACCTCCGCAGGGGCACTGGAAGGATTCCCATCCGGCAGTGCGACGTTGATAGGAAACGGCAAAGGCGGCGGGAATAGTGTCCGAGCGGGCTGATGCCCGCGACTCGGAGGAGATATTCTGAGCATCATCGTTAATCGTGGCGCGGGGTAGTTCATGGACCAGTCCACAACGGGGGCAGGTGAAGCGTTCTTTTTTGAAATTAACCGGCAGCTTGATTTTCAGCCCGCACCCACAGGCCACCGGAATCACGCCGCCGCTGACCACATCGAGCAGGTCGGCCACCTGTTGGCTGCGGACGATGGGGTCGGCGGAGAGTTCCTCGGTTGAGGCGGAGCGGGCGGGCAACTGCTCGGCCGATTTCAATGTGGCAGCATCGAGGCAGTGATTTTTCTGGCCATGGACCTGGCGAAATGCCTGTTCGTAGTCGTAGAGACCCGCCTGGCCGCCCATGCTGAGCAGAATCCTGATGCGTTCCTCAGTAGGCGGGTGAGTGGCGAAGAGGCTGAAGGCCGCTGCCTGATGCAGCGGGTTGATGATGAACATCGGAGCCACCGCCCGATTCACACCGGTCCAGCGGGTGGTGTAGTCGGTGATTTTTTTCAGGGCGCCGGCCAGGCCGGGGGGATAGCGGGTGAACTGGGCGGCGGAGGCATCGGCCAGATATTCGCGGCGGCGGCTGCAGGCGAGATAGAGCATCTGGGCTACCAGAGGGGCTAGTATCGCCACCAGAATGGCGACAGCGAGAAGAATGAGTTGAGCCTGACCGCCGCCTTTACTGTCGGATCGGCGCTGCGACCCGCCATATCGAAACGAACGCCAGAAAATATCAGAGATCAATACAATCGCACCGACCAGCACGCCGGCGAGGGTCATAAAGCGGATATCGAGATTTTTAATATGGCCGATCTCATGGGCGATGACACCCTGCAGCTCGTCGCGATTAAGTCTTTTCAGCAACCCGGCGGTCACCGCGACGACGGCGTGGCGGGGGTCCCGGCCGGCGGCGAAGGCGTTGGGGGAATGTTCGTTGATGATGCAGACCCGCGGTACGGTAGGCAGCCCGGCGGCGATGCTCATTTCCTCGACTACGTTATAGAGCTGCGGAGCGGATTCTTTGGCGATCGGGAACGCGCCGACCGTGCTGAGTAATATGCTGTCACCGCTGATGAAGGCGACGATGATCATGATCAGCCAGATCATCGCGGCGATCACCATGCCGATCAAGCCGCTGCGCCATGATTCGCGCAAGGCCATGGTGAGCTGCTGGCCGATCGAGAGCACCGGTCGAATGCTGGTTTCTGGTTCGGGGGTGGTCAGGCTCTCGTAGTAATCGGTCGTGGTGGAGAAATCGGCCTGGTGGTAGTTCAGCTCAAAGTGAACGACGGCGCCGATGAGATAGCCGAGGGCGAGCAGCAGCAGTCCCAGCATCATCAGCAGGATCAGCGAGCGGCGGCGATTTCTTTGAATGGCGGCCCACATGGCGTTGGTGACTCGAATGGAATACCCGTCGCTGGACTATCACGGTACCGTTACTGATGCTCCGCGCGGGTTGAAGCCCGCGGCTCTTTATTATTTTCGTACCTTTCAGCTGAAAGCGACTTTCGGGGCTTCGCGGGCGGCTTCGTCCTTCAGCTCGAAGAATTCTTCGGGTTTGAAGGCGAACATACCCGCCAGCACGTTTTGCGGGACAGACTGGATTTTGGTGTTGTAGGTCATCACCGAGTCGTTGTAGAACTGGCGGGCGAAGCCGATCTTGTTTTCGGTGCTGGTCAGTTCTTCCTGCAGGGCGAGGAAGTTGGTATTGGCTTTGAGGTCGGGGTATTGCTCGACGAGCAGCATCAGCCGACCCAAGGCCCCGGAGAGCATCCCTTCGGCGGCGGATTTTTCACCGACCGTTTTGGCGCCGACCGCCTGGCTGCGGGCGGCAATCACTTTTTCGAGCGTAGATTTTTCATGGCCGGCGTAACCTTTGACCATCTCCACCAGGTTGGGGATCAGGTCGTGGCGGCGTTTTAACTGCACGTCGATCTGGGCCCAGGCGTTCTTCACCGCGTTTCGCAGCTGGATCAGCCCGTTGTACATGCCGGCGCCCATGATGAGCAACAGGACGCCTGCAACAATAATGCCAATAGTCAGTGGAGTCACTGGTCAGCTCCTTTCTCGGAGAGTTGGTGACGATAGAGACCCTGAAGAAAATTGACGACCGGTAGAAAATCGGCATCCTGCCGGTCACCGAACATCTGTACCAGTTGGAGCAACTCACCTCGATCCAGCCACAAGCCATCACCATGTGGGCAACGATCGATCTGCAGTGGCTGGTTGATACCCGGAGGGGCGGGCAATTTCATCAGTTGCAGTTTACGGCGGCAGCGGACACAGCGTCGCCGGCCGGTGATCCCGGTCGCGACCGGTCGTAACCAGGGCAACAGCTTCTCGGGCGTTGACCCGGTGATTTCCAGCAGCCATTCCAGTTCGCCGCTATCCAGCCAGGTGCCTCTGCAATCGAAGCAATAATCCAGTTCGATGCCTTGCAGTTCGAGAATCGCCAGTGGTTGTTGGCAGTCGGGGCACATAAATCAAGTGAACGAGTCACTACTCCTATATGCTGCTCCGCACGGGCAACAGCCTGCGGCTTTGCTCTATAATCGTTAAGCAGGGACTATTCGATAATTCCCTATGTATATTTGAGCATAGGTTTTAACGATTGGAGATGATAAAAGCACGCAAAATCTATAATGGGCGTTCGGGGAACTATACAGATGAAAGGTGGTCTGAACCGCAGTGGGGCAATGGCTTTGCTTTTGTTGGATATATGTTAAGATTACCGGATTAGCGCGAATTGGGAAAGATGCCCGGCCGGAGAGCAGGAAGAGCTATGGGACAGGTGGTGACGACGTTTTTGACAGGGGGTACGGGGTTTATCGGCCAGTACCTGCTCCGGGAGCTGTTGCGGCGCGAGCGACGGGTGGTCATGCTGCTGAGAGGTCAGCCGGCGGAAAGTCGGCGGCGGTTGGCGTCGTTGATGCAGCCATTGGGGGTGGCGATTGATGACGCGGTGCGCGACGGCCAGTTGCTGCTGGTTGATGGTCAGTTGCCAGACCAGTTACCCGTCGTGACCCAGGTTCATGTCGATCAGATCATTCACTCGGCCGCCTGCCGAAAACCACTCAATGACGAACCGAACGGTGAGCCGTTTCACACGAATGTTTATGGCGTGGAGCGCCTCGCCCAGTGGGCTTTGGATCACGGGGTGAGGCGGATGGATTTTATAAGTACGGCTTATACCTGTGGTCGATCCATCCCGCGGGCTTATGAAGAGTTTTACGATCCGCAACCGCCGTATGAAACCGATTACGAAGTCAGCAAGTGGCAGGCGGAAAAACTGCTGCTGAACTGGTCGCAACGACACGGCGTGCCGCTGACGATACTGCGTCCCAGCCTGGTGATCGGCGATTCGCAGACCGGTTACACCACGCAATATGAAGGGTTTTATCAACTGGTTCGGGTAATCAGCATGCTGGCCAAGCTGTTCAGCGATCAGCGGGATGAGCGCGGCCTGCTCGAACTGCCGCTGCGAATCCCCGCACAACCGACCGGCACGCAGAATCTGGTACCGGTGGACTGGGTTGCGGCGGCGATTACCGAGATCGCCGGTCAGCCATTGACCGGCCAGGCGATTTATAACCTCACCAATCCCTGCCCGCCGCAGAATGAGAAGATCAAGTCCTTTTTCGAGGGCTACTACCGGCTGCGTGGCGGGTATTATGTGCAGGAGGTGGATCGAGCCCGCAGTGCCAGCATGGCGGAAAACATGTTTCTGAACATGCACCAGCTGGTCTTCCGACAGTTCAACTATACGCCCGAATTCGATTGCACCAACACCACTCGTGCCCTGCAAAACAGCGGGATCACCTTTCCCACGGTGAATAATGCGCTTCTAGCCAAGCTGATCGATTATGCTGAACAGCAGCAGTGGGGGCGGTTGGCGGCGAGCGCTGCTTCATAGTTCACAACCGGTCCACGTCGCGACATTCGTTATTCAACTCCGCGCAGGCTGAAGCCTGTGAGGCTTTCAGAATGATAAATAAACTGATTTACAAAGTGATGCGCAGGCGAAAGGCCATGACCAGAGAGTCTTTGTTTTCGTCGCTGCCGCCTGGCTGAGTGATATATTGCAGGTCCGGGGTGAAGGTCATCCACGGGGTGATCTGGATGCTGTAATAGAATTCGTAGCCGGTTTCGCGGCTGAGTTCGCGACTGACCTCTTCCTGATAATCATTGGAACCATGCAGGCCATATACACCGAATCCAAATACATCTTTATCGCGCGTAGGGACTAATCCTTCATATTGCAAGCCGGTGCTCCAGGAGTGCTGAAGTCGATTGACGGTCCCGTCGCGCACCCCGTAACGGGCAAATACGCCCAGCCCCTGCGGATCATCCGAACCTTCCCGCCAGACGAGCTGATCAAAGCTGAGATAAAAGCCCCAGTCGCTGTTTTCAAGGTGAGCGGGGCGTCGGCGGAGCGGTGCATCCCAGCGGCGGAATTCCGGACGCGGGCGGGGATCGTAAACCCAGCCGAAGCGGTAGTTGCCGGGCAAAGGGCCGTTAGCGCTGTCCAGTTTGAATTTGAGGTCGGTTTCAAAATAACCGTAATAGTCGGCCCGGCCATGAAAGGCCGTGTCGAATCCGTCGCGGTTGAGCTGGGCTTCGCTGTCCGCCGCGCCGATGATGAACCCCAGCCAATCAACGGGGTTGACGAACAGTGCGGCGCCCAGACCAATGGGCAGCGGCACGGCGGCGACGTTGTTATTATCCAGCGAGGTGTTGAGGAACTGCTTGTCTTCACTGTTGGCGTAGGCGTTTTTATCAACGATGCCCTGATAATCCAGTGTGCCGAAGCGTAACTGGATTTTCTTTTCAAAGAAACTCTGTTGATACCAGAGCTGATCCACGTAGATGGACTGGTGGCCGTCGGCGTCATCGATCGGATCCGAGAGGGCGCCGACCTTGCCGTTGATATTGCGATGGCGTCCCAGCCAGCCCTGGTAGAACATGAAAATTTCGCCGCCAGGAATCAAACCCATTTTTTCCAGATCGAAACTGGTGGTCCAGTCATAGGTGTGGCTGTAGCGGTGAGCGTTGGTGGTATCCTGGCCGCCGCGCAGATTGAAGCCGTAGTAGTTGTTGGAATAGACAACTGTTTTGATACCGATATCAGCCAGGGCGGTCCGCAGGCCGAACCAGTCACCGGTGAGGTTGCCGGCGAAGGGGTTGGCGGCGGGCTGCGAAGTCGGTTCCGCTGGTTGCGAGGTGGCGGCTTCTGCAGCAGGTTGGGTGGTGGATGCCGACTGGGCCTGAGCATGAAATGGAGAGTACAACATTAAACCGGTGATGATCGTCATGGACAGGATGAATTTCTGCATGGTTGAGCTTCCAACTATCGGCGGTGCGAAGTGCCTCTGGTCAGGAATTGCGGGTGTTGGAAAACATACCATGAGCATGCATGAGATGCTATAGGTTTACGGTGGATGAAAGGAAATTTTTCATGCGGGTCATCAAGGTGTGCAATTCGCAGAATATCCATGCTGTTGATAAAATTGCACAGGAATCAACATATCACCCAATTTGATTAGCCCGAGGGAGGGTGCGGAATGGAACGAGTACCAATCTGGCCCTGTTTAACCTCAACCCTGCCGGGGGTCGGAGGAGTGTGCAAACGTCAGCCGGAAGATTTCGGGGTGGAGGAACTGCCCCTTTATGCCCCCAGCGGTGCGGGAACGCATGTTTATTTTGAAGTGGAGAAGCGGGAGCAGACCACCTATGCCGCCATCGAAGCGGTGGCGAAGGCACTGAACAAGAGTACGCGTGATGTGGGTTATGCGGGCTTGAAAGATGCACAGGCGGTGACGCGGCAGGTATTCAGTGTGGAGCACGTCGATCCGCTGCGGGTGGCGGAACTGGAACTGCCGAAGATGCGGATCGTGTGGGTCAATCGTCACACCAACAAACTCAAACTGGGTCACTTGCGCGGCAATCGCTTTACCATCAAGGTGCGGGAATGTGACAGCAGCGCTGTAGCGGAGCGCGCCCGTGCGATTGTGGAAGTGTTACAGCGGCGCGGCGTGCCCAATTATTTCGGGGAACAGCGTTTCGGAGCAACGGGACAGAATGCAGCCGTGGGGCGGGCGGTGTTGCGGGAGGATTATGAACGGGCGGTGCGGCTGCTGGTGGGCGATGCCCAGCCGGACGATCGACCTGATGTGGCTGAAGGTCGGCGGGCTTTTGCAGCGGGGGATTTTGCAGCGGCAGCACACTGCTTTAACTATCCGTTTCGTGAGCAGCAGCGCGTCTGTCGCGAACTGGTTAAAAATGGCGGGAACTTCCGCAAAGCCTGGCGGGTGGTGAGCCATGATCTGCGGCGGTTGATTGTGTCGGCGGTGCAGAGCGAATTATTCAATGAGGTGCTGGCCCGGCGGATTGATGCTCTCGATCAACTGCGGGAGGGCGACCTGGCGATGAAGCATGTGAACGGCGCCTGTTTCCGTGTCGATCAGCCGGATGTGGAGCAGCCGCGCTGCATGAGTTTTGAGATTTCGCCCACCGGGCCGATCTTCGGTCCGCGCATGACTGATGCGGGTGGAACGGTCGCGGAACTGGAACAACAGGTGTTGAAGGAGGCAGAGCTGACGGTGGAACATTTCGCCGCGCAGCATGATCTGAAAAAATCGGGGGAGCGCCGGCCCTTGCGCGTTCCGCTGACCGAGGCTGAAGTGCAAGCTGGACGGGATCAGCAGGGAAATTATCTGCAACTGCGTTTTGCGCTGCCTCCGGGCAGCTACGCCACCGAACTCCTCCGGGAAGTGATGAAAAAATAAGACGTGAAGTGGAAAAAGTGCTATAATGAAATCATATGAGCGAAACTGACTTCATGTGGTTAAATGAGCATGGTCCGGAGCTTTTCAACCAGTATCACGGGAAATGGATTGCTGTTCGCAACGGGGAAGTGATCGGTCTCGGAGACACGGCGAGCAGCGCTGCTCAGCAGGCTCGACAGAAAGCGCCGGAGGGAGATTTCATCCTCGAAGCAGTGGATGAAGAAGCGGATGTGATCTATGCCGGCTTGGGCTTGGCGTCGTAGACCCACTGTGCAATTCGGGGAAATCTGGATTCCCTTTGCTCAGATTGAGCTGCGCAAGCAGGATGGTCGCTATCAATCACTTGCATTACAGATTGATTCCGGGGCGGTAGTTTCATTATTACGTCGATCTATGGCTGAATTTCTGGGAATCAATCTCACGTCCGGGCAGCAAATCAGTCTGGCGGGGATAGGTGGTCATCATACTACGGCGTATGTTCATAGAATTGAAACTCGGCTGGATGTAGACCTTATCTTTCCTGCCGTACCTTTTGCATTTGCTGATACTGAACACGTTCCCAATCTACTTGGCCGGTTGGGTATATTCGACCAACTACAAATTGATTTTGATGCCAGCCTCCACCAGACCATCACTCGAACTCCGTGGTTAAATGAACAGGATGCACAAATCTGGAAATTCATACAGGAACTAGATCAACATGTTGTTTCTCGGTGGGATGCATCCATCTATCCAGCCCCTGCGAATCGTGTCATTAATATGATGATCACACGCGCTCATCAGATGATGGCAACAATCATGAATTTAGCCAAGGTACATAATACCTGGGATTTGATACTCATTATTCGTGCTTTTTATGAATTGGCTGCTCAATTTGAATACCTGATGCAGGAGTCTCAGGAACGCAGTCAGAAATACATAGATTTCATTAAAGTATCGAAATATACGCAGATGCAAAAGCGGCTTAAATATCCTGATGTGGGTGTAGTATTAAATCGCTTTGTCAATTCTCCCTTAAGAACAGAGGGTGAAGCACGAATTACCCAGGAGTATCATGAGGTACGCTCCGGTTTTCTTCGGCAGAATGGGAGAGAATGGGATCAATGGTATTGCATGAAACTGCGTGATCTGGCGGATCACTTAACTCAATCAGGGCCATACAATTGGCTTGCGGAGTATGATCTGTGGTACGCCGAGGGATCGGCCTGGACGCATGGAGATCCATTTCAGCTAAGTAAATATTCACACGAAGAAGAAACTGTGCATAAATACATTCAACTGAGTTACCATTATTATTGCCGGATGCTAAAGCATGTTACCTCAACAATGGTTCTGACGAATGAGCAATATCAAGTCATTAAAGTATGTTCCGAAGATTTCTGCTGATTCCTGGTTTTCAATTCATGGTGCAATGCACATCATTACTTAGACAATTACCAGCGGTGGGGCGGGTGCTGGAAGAGGAGCGGGTGCGGCGATGGGGTGCGGAGCATCCGGAGGCGCTGGTCAAGCGGGCGGTGCAGCAGGCGGTGGAAAAGTGGCGGGGGCAGATACTGCAGGAAAAAGTGTTGCAGGCGCCGAGTGTGGAACAGGTCATGGATGAAGCGGAACGGATATTATTGTCCAGCGATCAGTCCTCGTTGCGGCGGGTGATCAATGCGACGGGGATCGTGCTGCATACGGGGCTGGGACGGGCGCCGCTGGCGGAGGAAGCGGTACAGGCGATTGTGGAGACGGCGCGCGGATACTGCAATCTCGAGTATGATCTGGCCAGTGGTGAACGCGGGCGGCGGGTGGATCATGTAACGGGCTTATTGTGCGAGCTGACGGGGGCGCCGGCGGCGACGGTGGTGAATAATAATGCGGCGGCGACGTTGCTGGTGCTGCGTGCGGTGGCGCAACAAAAGACAGCATCGGGTAAACAGTTAAAAAATCGCCATGTGATCGTGTCGCGCGGGCAACTGGTGGAAATTGGTGGTGAGTATCGGCTTCCGGAGATTATGAAAGCAGCCGGTGTGCAGCTGCGCGAAGTGGGGACGACCAACCGGACACGACTTGCAGATTATGCAGCCGCGATAGATGAGCGGACCTGTGCCCTGCTGCGGGTGCATACCAGTAATTATCGGGTGCAGGGATTTGTCGAGGAGGCGAGTCTGGCGGAGCTGGTAATGCTGGGGCACGAGCATGGCCTGCCGGTGCTCGATGACCTCGGCAGCGGGGCTTTGTTGCCCAAGGGAGATGAACCGGTGGTCACCGCCAGCGTGGCGGCGGGGGCTGATCTGATCTGTTTCAGTGGGGATAAACTGCTGGGCGGGCCGCAGGCGGGGATAATTCTGGGTCGGCAGGAACTGGTGACCGCCATTGAGAAAAGCCCGCTGATGCGCACTTATCGGCTGGACAAGCTGGTGCTGGCGGCGCTGGAAGCCACCTTGCGGTTGTATCGCGATAGGCCTCAGGTAGAGCAGCGCGTGCTGGTGTGGCGGATGTTGGGTGAGTCGCGGGAAGCAATTCGGCGGCGGGCGGAAAAACTGGTGGAACAGATGAGGGACTTGGGCACTGCTTCAGTAAACAGCTTCGCGCCGGCTGAAGCCTGCGGCTCTTTGAGGATAGAGATTAAAGAAGATCAGTCGTATGCCGGTGGGGGGGCGCTGCCGACAGCCGAGTGGCCGACCGTAGTGGTGAGGCTCGATGCTGGCCGGATGAAGGTGAATGAACTGGCGAGGCGGTTACGCTGCGGGTCTCCGGCGGTGGTGGGCCGAGTGACGGATGGTTGCGTGGTGCTGGATATGCGCACCGTGCAGGATGAAGAAATAGAACCTTTAGCCGGGCAGATAATACAATCGCTCAGCGTACGTCAGTGAACATCGAGTAATTGCTCTTAGAAGAGAGCTTTTCCACACTCGGCGTAACCGCCGCAGCATAAGCTTATTCAATGCGTCGTCGAGTCGACCATGCTAACCACAAACCCATTAGCATCAGCAAGGACGCCGGAGCGCCGGCGCCGCAGGCACCGCAGCCGCTGCTGGCATCTGGAGTCAGGGCCGGCTCGATGAGGTCATCAACCGGCTCGTCAATCGTGTTATCATTCTGTTCCGTCGGTTCCGTCACCGGCGGTTCATCTTCATCGATGATCACGACTATATTGTCATTGGTGTTGTCCGGAGCAGCGATGGGAATATCGCAGGCATCGCCCAGGCCATCCGCATCGCTGTCAGCTTGGTCGGGATTGGCATCGGCGGGGCAGTTGTCCAGTTCATCGGCCACGCCGTCGGCGTCGCTGTCGAGCGGTTCAGATGGCGGAGCAACCACTGGTTCGCAGGCATCGCCCTGGCCGTCGCTGTCCGTATCAAGCTGGTCCGGATTAGCCACTTTGAAGCAGTTATCGCAGATATTGCCGATGCCATCGTTATCGCCGTCGCCCTGCGTATCATTGGCGACCAGCGGACAATTGTCACAGGCATCGCCGACGCCATCTTCATCGGTATCCAGCTGATCATCATCTTCAGCAAGCGGACAGATATCACAGACATCGCCGAAGTCGTCCCCGTCGGCATTGGCCTGGTCGGTATTGCCGACATTGGGGCAATTATCATCCAGATCGATCACGCCATCGCCATCCGTATCGGGCAGATCGCTGATGAACCCACCGCCGCCGCCGCCCCCCCCACCACTACTTCCGCCGGGAGGCGGATTATTCGGCGTGTCGCAGGCGTCACCGATGCCGTCACTGTCGCTGTCACCCTGATCCGGATTGCTGAGTTCGAGGCAGTTGTCGCAGGCGTTGCCCACGGTGTCTTCATCGCTGTCGGTCTGGGGTGGATTGGCGACCGATGGGCAATTGTCGCAACTGTCGCCATCGCCGTCGCTGTCGGTATCGAGCTGGCTGGGATTCACATCCAGCGGGCAGTTGTCGCAGGAATGGCCAATGCCATCGCCGTCGTTATCCACCTGGTCGGGATTGCTGTCCAGCGGGCAGTTATCGCAGGCGTCACCGATACCGTCACTGTCATTGTCGGTCTGAGACGGGTTACTGTCTAAGGGGCAGTTGTCGTTGCCATCGACCACGCCGTCGTTATCATCATCGGCATCGCAGAGATCGCCGTCGCCATCGCTGTCAACGTCCAACTGGCTGGGATTGCTGATCGTCGGGCAATTATCAGTGAGATCCGGTACGCCGTCACCGTCATAATCGAGTTCGCAGGCATCGCCAATGCCATCGCTGTCCGTATCCGCCTGGCTGGGGTTGCTGACCAGCGGGCAGTTGTCGCTGCCGTTGGCGAAGCCGTCGCCATCCACATCGCTGTCGCAGAGGTCACCCGTACCGTCACTGTCCTGATCTTCCTGACCGGGGTTGGCGTTGGCGGGGCAGTTATCGCAATCGTTAATTTTACCATCGCCATCGGTATCAGCTTCGGTGCTGTCCGGCGTGCCGTCATTATCACAATCATGTATCATTCGATAGGAGCCGCTGCCGACGGCCCGATCCCCACGACTCAGCGTAAAAGCCAGTTGCAGGCTCATGTCGGAAACATCGGCGCCGACCGCCAGATAACCCGACGGCGGTACACTGGTGTTGCTGCTGGCAAAAGCCCCGCCGCTCCCGCTAGGTCCGATGACAATATCGCTGATCCCATTACCGAAAACGGTCCCATCAGGCACAAAGCCGTTATACTGAGATACCGTTACACCCATGGTGGGGTCGAGTGCATGGATCGAACCGCCATCGCCCTGCAATTCCCACAATCCTGCTGACATGCTGAATTTGCCCTTGGCTTCACTGGAGGGGATGGTCTCAAAACCCAGCAGGGCGGACTTGACGATCAACGTGGTGTCGGCTGAGCCGGTTTCCAGCATGAACTGGAAGCTTTGTATCTGAGCCTTTTTCATGACGATCTGGCCCGTCTTCAACTGCGTGCCATCAGGAATAATGTCCACCGGTGCAGCCAGCGTCCAGGAGAGTTCCTGGGTAATCGGGTTCCAGTTAACCGCCGGATCGGTAATCTGCAGATCGTAAATACCCGTGCCATTGGCGTTACTGGCTTCGATCCGCAGGATGGTATTGGACACATCCGCCCGCGCGCTGGCCGATCCGCCCAGCAGCAGCGCCATCAGCAGCATCCCGATACATCGAGAACTTGAGCCTGAAGGGTGTATCCTTGACGACATGTTCTGCTCTCCCGTGTCGAAGCATGAGTTTCTGAAAGAGATGGCAGTTGGAAGTGCGAAATCCAACCCCGGTGGAGTATCCCGCCGATCACCCACTTCTGAGTGATCTTAGCAGCCTTATTAGGGAATACTCAATAACTCAGCCTAATTTATTAGAGTCGCCCGGGTCAAACTGGGAAAGATATTTGGAGTGGGGCTGGTGATTATCAAGACCTTGCAGCGGAATTTGTAACGTTTGGCGCGGCTGGTACCTCCGGAGACAATATTGTCCTATATATCCGGTGGTAGCGCTTAGAAAATTACGGGGAGTGTCCGGACGCCTGGTGGGTCCCGCGGCCTTCAAAGCCGTTGAGGAGTCGCAATTGCGGCCCCTGGTGGGTTCGATTCCCATCCACTCCCGTGCGTTTTGAGTCAAAAATGCGGTTTGACATTGATTCTTTTGCTAATACGAGAATTTTTTTTCTCACAGCAGTCATCAAGCTGACCTGGAGCTGGATTCAAAATCACCAGATGAGGCTTCGCGCGGGCTTAAGCCCGCGGCTTATTGAATTTTGTAACCGCTTCCAGGCATACCCTTCGCAAAATTCTTCAACCATAGCATATCGGAGAAAGTTTGTTTTGATAGTTTATTTACGTGGATGGGTTTTCGAATCTCCGGATGCGGTCTAGGACCAATGCCGTTAAGATAGAGTCATGGAGATGGTGCGTAGAATCGAGGTGCGCGAGTTGCGGAAGTCGTTCGGGGCGCAGACGGCGGTGGCGGGGGTGTCGTTCGAGGTGTCGGCGGGGGAGATCTTCGGCCTGCTGGGGCCTAACGGTGCGGGCAAGAGTACCACCATGCACATCCTGGTGGGGTTGTTTCCCGCCGACGGTGGCAGCGTCGCCCTGGTCGGGCAGCATGATCCAACCCAGGCGGAGGTGCGGCGGCAGATCGGCTGGGTACCGCAGGCGCTGGCGATATACGATGAACTGACTGCTGAACAGAACCTGCAATTTTTCGGACGGCTTTATGGCTTGAACGGCAGACGGCTGCAGGATCGCATCAACTGGGCGCTCGATTTCGCCGGATTGAACGATCGCCGACGGAGTCTGGTGGCTCATTTTTCGGGCGGGATGAAGCGGCGGCTGAACCTGGTGGCGGCGCTATTACATCAACCACAGATCTTGTTGCTGGACGAGCCGACGGTCGGGGTCGATCCGCAATCGCGTAATTTTATTTTTCAGAATATCGAGCAGCTGCGTGCCGGCGGCTGCGCCATTCTCTATACCACTCATTATATGGAGGAAGTGGAGCGGTTGTGTGCCCGGGCGGCGGTCATGGATCGTGGGCGAGTACTGGCGATGGATCGGGTGGCTGAGTTGTGTCGCCAACATGGCGGCGAGACCGCCCTGGAAGTCGAAGTGACTCATCGACCGGAGGAGGTGGCTGCACTGGGCGGGCAATGGCAGGAGGATCGGTTGATCATGGCGGTGGCGGACCCGGTGGCCAAGCTGCAGGAGCTGGCCAGGGCGGGCGTACAATATAAAAGTCTGAAGGTCCGCCCTCCCGATCTGGAGGCGGTTTTTCTCAATCTGACCGGCAGGAGCTTGCGTGACGAATGAGCAGCTGGTGGACCATCGCCATTAAAGACCTGCGCCTGTTGTGGCGGGACAAACTGGGCCTGTTCTGGGTGCTGGGCTTTCCATTGCTGATGGCGCTATTGTTCGGGGCGATATTTTCCGGCGGTGACGGCCAAGCCAGCGCCCTGCCCGTTGCGGTGGTGGATCAGGATGGCAGTAAGGCGTCGGCTGATTTTCTGAAAACGCTGCAGGATTCCGCGGCGCTAAAAGTGACTCTGCTGCCGGATGCGGAAGTCGCCCGGAACCAGGTGCGACAGGGACAGCAGGTGGCGTGCATCACGATTCTCAAGGGGTATGGAAAATCAAATCAATTGTTCAGCGGGGGTGAGCCGCCTGTACGCGTGGGGGTGGATCCGGCCCGGCGAGCAGAGGCTGCTTACCTGCAGGGAATCCTGACGCAGCAGATGTTTCAGCAGATGTTTACACGGTATACCGATTCGTCGCAGTTGCGCAGCCTGCTGGGCGATTCGCTGAGTGAGATTGAGCGTTCGTCTGATCTAAGCAGTACCGACAAGCAGATCTTCCGAACTTTTTTCGGCGCCCTGCAGCAGTTTACCGACGAAGTGAACACCGGAAATCCGCAACGGTCGGCAAGTGAGTGGCAGCCGGAGATGGTGAAGGTCGAGGAGATCAGCCTGTCACGCGAAGCGCAGCTTCGACCGCGATCCTCATTCGAAATCACATTTCCCCAGGCGGTGTTGTGGGGGTTGATGGGTTGTGCGGCTGGATTCGGAGTGGGGCTGGTGCAGGAACGGCGGATGGGCACTTATCAGCGGCTGCTGGTCGCACCGATCAGTCGATGGGCGGTCATCGGC
Organism: Phycisphaerae bacterium; assembly: GCA_022072405.1. GTDB lineage: Bacteria > Planctomycetota > Phycisphaerae > UBA1845 > CAIVHJ01 > JAJVHX01. The sequence goes on from JAJVHX010000002.1 coordinate 81,603, forward strand.
GGCAAGGGGTTGGCATGTTTTCTGGCGTGTATCGGAGTGACGCTGCTGTTGCTGCTGATCGGCCGACTGATTTTTGGTGTGCGGTGTGACGATCTGCCGCTGCTGGGGGTGGCGGTGTTCAGTTGCGGAATCTGTTTCACCGGGCTGACCATGCTGATTGCGGTGAGCGGTAAGACGGAGCAGGCGGTGGCGGGGGTCGGCTGGGCGGTGTTGCTGGTGATGGGCATGTTCGGCGGGGCGATGGTGCCGCTCTTTTTCATGCCCGGCTGGATGCAGAATCTGTCGCAGTTCAGCCTGGTGAACTGGGGTATCGTCGCACTGGAGGGGGCCATCTGGCGGGGTTTCAGTTGGGGGGAGATGGTTTGGCCGGTGACGGTGCTGTTGCTCAGCGGATTGATCAGCATGAGCGTCGGCGTCACCGTCCTGCAGCATCGAAAAGGATGACCAAACTCCGCAATAGCTGTCGAATCAAGAGTTTTGTCACGCATTACGGCTGACGGTATTAACCAGTTGCAATCAGTATATGACAGTTGCAGGGGTGAATTTTTATCTGCATAATGCGCCCACCTATTTTTAACAGGAGGTGTGTATGCGCTTGTTGATGCAGAGTGTAATGATCGGTGGATTCCTGCTGGCGGGCTGTGGAACTCCAGCGGGTAATCAGAACACGAATGATAATCAGATCGATGACGGAGCAGATGTGGTGCTCGACGAAAATTTTGAGCAGGAGATGCTTTCAGCATCTACCACGGGAACTACGGAAGGCACGGTGTGCGCCGGCTTTTACCCCGAAACTCCCAACCATACCCTGATGGTGGCGAGCGGTGCCAATATGGCGGTCGGGGTCAGCAATGATGAAGGTACAGCGTTATTGTGGGTGCTGTGCGGGCAGAGCAATTTCTGCGGTGAACAGGCGGGCAACTTGAATGAGGTGTCGCGTTTCTGGAACACCGGTGACTGTGAGATTTACGTGGGCACTGCCCAGCAGGATGAAACCATCGAATACACCATCGAATTTACTGTTCAGTAATTCCGCAGTGCAATTTTAATAATTCAGTAGAAGGTGCGTCCTGGGCGCACCTTTTTTATTGTCCATTACTGGACTGAAGTATCAGAAGTCGGTGGGATCGAGCGGGTCGGTCTGGCCGATAATTTCGGCGGAATCGCTGGCCCCGTCACCGTCAGTGTCAGCCAGAATCGGGCTGGTGCCGTATTCATTTACTTCCGCACCGTCATTCAGTTGATCATCATCACTGTCGTTATCGAGCGGGTCGGCGCCGGTGGTCTTTTCCGCGCCATCGAGCAGGCCGTCGTTGTCGCTGTCGGTATCCACCGGGTCGGTGCCGTCGGTGATTTCGACCGGATCGTCGACGCCGTCGCCGTCCGTGTCGGGATCGAGCGGATCGCTGCCCATCTCCACCTCTTCACCATCGGTCAGCGTATCTTCGTCACTATCGGTGTCGTTGGGATCGGTATGATTGAGAATTTCAGCGGCATCATTCAGCCCGTCGCCATCGGTATCCGCCAGCAGCGGTGAGCTGTTGTGGAGCTGCACTTCGTCACCATCGATGATGCTGTCGTCGTCGGTGTCGTTGTCGAGCGGGTTGGTGGTCAGGTCCACTTCCGGGCCATCTTCCAAGCCGTCGTTATCGCTGTCGGGGTCGCCGGGATCGGTACCCAGGTCGGCTTCTTCGGTGTCGGTAAGTCCGTCGCTGTCGGCATCCTGCAGGAGCGGGTTGTCACCGTCATCGATTTCCTGGCCATCGGGGATACCATCGTCGTCGGTGTCGGCATCGAGTGGGTCGGTACCGGCGGTCAGTTCGGCACTGTCACTTAATTCATCGGCGTCGGTATCGGCATTGAGCGGGTTGGTGCCCAGGGTGATCTCCGTGCCATCGAGAATGCCGTCACCATCGGTATCGGGCAGGGTGGGGTCACTGCCGGCGGTCGCTTCAGCGCCGTCGTTTAAGCCGTCGTTGTCGCTATCCGCCACCAGCGGGTTGGTGGCGTCGGTAAGTTCGTCAGCATCATTCACGCCATCACCGTCGCTATCCGCCAGCAGCGGGTCGGTGTGGTGATCTTCAACTTCGACAAAATCGTTGAGGGTATCCCCGTCACTATCGGCGGCGGTGGGGTTGGTGCCCAGGCTGACTTCCTGAAAGTCGGTCAGAAAATCATCGTCGCTGTCGCGGTCGAGCGGGTCGGCGCCGGCGGTTACTTCGTCACCATCGAGCAGGCCGTCGTTGTCGCTGTCGGGATCGAGCGGGTTGGTGCCGGCAGTGATTTCCGCACCATCGGCCAGATCATCATTGTCAGTGTCAGTCCGCAGCACATCCGTGCCGCGCCCCAGCTCCGCCAGATCCAACAGGCCATCACCGTCGCTGTCGCCGGGAATCGACATCGTACTGTTGTCGTTACTATTGGTGTTCTGAACCGTATCAGTTCCACCGCAACCGGTCAGCGTCAGGAAACTGATCGAAAGTATCCAAAGGACTGAGTATCTGAATAAACGACGAAGCATACTGTCTGTTATCGGCAAACTGCCGGTAATATCACAACCTACAGGAATTAATAGTGTTATGACGCATATGACTTGCATTTATCTGCGATCACCCACTTTGCTAAGATCGGGCTGATATCAAATAGATGAGAAACCTGGCGATTAGTGTGTGCATGGTATTGCATGCCAAAGAGTTAATTGGTAAATGGGTAATAATCAGTGTCCTGTCTACAGTTCGTTGGTGATGTGGATTAATCGTCGTTTCCGTTTCGTAACATATTTCTATACATGCAGCTACACATTTTCCGTGGGGTCGCGGATGGTGGTAGGCGTTGTCCAATTCTACAGCCACCCATTCCATACCCCTTTTAGAGTTTAACAGCAGATCACCACTTCAAATTGGGAGGATGGGTATGAAGTCATCGGGTCAAACATTGAAGTTTTTTGGAATTCATCAGCCGGGATGCTGGGGGGTTGGGGTTGTTATGCCGTTGATTATTCTGAGTCTGGCAGGTTCAGTAGCAGCTCAGAGCAATGGGGATCAACAAAAAGGAACGACGCCACAAAATTCAGCCACAGCAGATGATGTGGTGCGGATCGTACTTGAGCTGACAGATGGAGCATCACCGGCTGATCTGCAGGCGGTTAATGACCGACTGGGAGTCAGACAGGTATCACGGATTTTCCCGGACTGGGAAGCACCGGAAGTAACCGTTCAGCAACTGCAGGCGCGCCGGATTCGGGCTACTCTCGCTCAGCAGCAGGAATTAACTCAGCAGATAATCGCCAAGCAAAAGCTCAACCAGAGACTACAAGCGCGGGAAAATCGCGCTCCGCAGGGCGCAGTGGCTCCGGACCTAGCCCGGTTGCTGGTGGTGGAATTGCCCGATCAGGTGGATAGTGATGTTGCGGTGGCAATGTACGCAGCGAATCCTGCGGTGGCCTATGCGGGGCCGGTGCAGGCGGTACAACTGGATTGGATACCCAATGATCCCTACTACCATACATCCGGAGCGTGGGGACAGAGCATCGATGATTTGTGGGGTTTGAAGAAGATCGAGAGTGCCGCAGCCTGGGATGTGACCCAGGGGGCGGGCGTGCTGGTGGCGGTCATCGATACGGGTGTCGATCGTGACCACCCGGATATCACCGCCAATATCTGGTACAACACCGCCGAGATTCCGGATAACGGCGTGGACGATGATCTGAATGGTTATGTGGATGACAGCTGGGGTTATGACTTTGAGAATCTGGATGCGGATCCGCAGGATGATTATGGTCACGGAACGCACGTGGCGGGGACCATCGCCGCAGTGGGGAATAACGGCATCGGCATCGTCGGTGTGGCGCCACAATCCCAGATCATGAACCTCAAGGGCTTTGATCATACCGGTTATGGTGATGACCTTAATCTGGCTATCGCCATCGCGTATGCCGTCCAGAATGGCGCCGAAGTGATTAACTGTTCGTGGGGAGATTATGGCCAATCCCAGCCGATCACCCGCGCGGTGGCTTATGCTATCGCTCATGGTGTCGTGGTGGTGGCGGCGGCGGGCAACAGTGCCCTGGATGTCAGTGACCATTACCCCGCTAATCTTCCGGGCGTAATTGCGGTGGCGGCGAGTGATCCCAACGATGCCAAGTGCAGTTTTTCCAACTACGGTTATGGGTTGGATGTAAGTGCTCCCGGAGGCAGTGAATTTAATGTTCTGTCGCTGCTATCAGCGGTTCACGCGAGCGTGGTGCAACCCTATATCGTGGATGGCATCTACCTGCGTCTGGCGGGGACGTCGATGGCCTGTCCGCATGTCGCGGGACTGGTCAGTCTGATACTGGAACATCAGCCTGGTTTTTCGGTGGCGGAGATTCGCCAGATCGTGCGGACCAGTGCCGATGATGTGGGTGAACCGGGATTGGATCCGCTCAGTGGCTGCGGGCGTATCAACGCCCCACGAGCCTTGACGATCAACAGTGTGCTGACCGCGGAGATCACCGCACCGGAAGGATTGGTGCAGGATGTGGTGGCGATTACCGGTACCGCAGCTGGGCCTGGATTTGTGGATTATCAGCTGTTCTATAGGGAAATCGGCACGACCACCTGGCTAGCGTTGGGACCCCCTTCGTCGTCCGGTGTAACCAATGGCGTGCTGGGCATGTGGGATGTGTCTGACTTGGCATACGGTAAATATGTGGTGAAGCTGGTGGCGACTGATGCGAATGGTTACCTGTTTCAGGACGCGAGCGAGGTCTATCGGGAACCGGCTCCGGTCTGGCCGACGAGCCTGGTATTGGCCAATGGTGAATGGCCAACCTGGACGAACGGGGCTTATCGGTTCAACGGTCTGATTAACGGCAAGTCCTCCTACCTGCTGGGGGATCTGGAATCCAGTGAGCATATGCTGGTCTGGTGGACCGGCTATTATTGGAACATGCATGATGATAATGAACAGCGTTATACCAACAGCTCGACGAGCGATTGGCCGCCCGCTCATGGCTGGCTCAAAATGCCGGAGGGCACGCCGTCGGCATTAACCGTGTCGCCCGGCACTGTGGTCGCCAGCGAAGGCGAATGGCCGCTCTGGGCCAACGGATTGTATAACTATTCCGGTTTATCCAACGGCAAGCCTTCCTATCTGCTTCTGTATCCGGAACAGGAACAATTCATGTCCATGACCTGGAACGGCAGCTATTGGCACATGATTGATGATAATGAACAGCGCTACAGCAACGCAGCTGATACGGATTGGCCACCAACGTATTTCTGGTATGGAATTTTCGGTGCTTCCGAGTTGCAGGTGACCGTTAATGCCATGGTCGTCAGCGGCGGAGAATGGCCGACCTGGGGCAACGGCACATATTACTATGCGGGTATTCAGAATGGCCGACCGTCCTATCTGCTGGGTGATCCGGACGGCAATGAATACCTGTACATGTGGTGGACCGGCGCTTATTGGAATATGCATGATGCGGATGAGCAGCGTTATGTCAACCTGGCTGATACACTGCTCCCGCCGATCGACGGCTGGTTACAGATGCCCTCCGGGCAACCATCGGCACTGCTGGTGGAGGGCGGAGTCCCGGTGCCTTAAATGGCTGCGATGAATGGGGAATTCGGGGCGATGGGCGTCCCGAATCCCCTCTGTTATTAGCGGTTGACTTGAGATGGTTATAAAATCACGGATCTGGTCTTCGTGTGGGCTGAAGTCCGCGGCTTTTCTAAATTTTGAATTCGCCGATGAGTTTAAGATGATACTATTCGGCCAACTGGTTAGAATTTCCGTATGAGAATCGGTTGGCAGGAAATAATCGCCATCGCCATTTTCGGTTACGCCCTGGTGATCTTCTATCGTCGGGCCAAACGCTCCACCGGCAAAGGGGGCTCCTGCTGCAGTGGTTCCTGCGAAACCCCATCTCCCCACGCTGATCAACAGATCAAAATTACGCAACTCCACCAGATCACCGTCCGTCAGACGGATGAGAATAATGAATCGTGAGATGGATTAAGGGGTAAGGATCGAGTGAATTTCTTTATCGCTTAATCCTCGAATCTAAGTTCCGTTCACCCTGAAAAAAAGCCTTGGCGCTCGAAATGACTTTTCAGATACATATTTTCTATTCGTAATTTTTATTGCAGTGGGTGGAATTTGCGGTGGATTTCCTTGAGGCGGGAATGGTCGACGTGGGTGTAGATTTCGGTGGTAGTGACGTCGACGTGACCAAGGAGGGCCTGCACCACGCGGAGATCAGCGCCGCCTTCGAGCAGGTGGGTGGCGAAGCAGTGGCGGAGCGTGTGGGGTGAGACCTGGTCACCCAGCCCGGCGCGGCGGGCATATTTGACCACCAGCCGCCAGACATTACTGCGTTCCAGCGGAGCACCGGTACGCGACAGAAAAAGGGCTTCGCCGGATTTGTGATTGGCCAGCGTGCAGCGCTGCTGAGCAAGATACTCCTGCAATGCGGCGATGGCGGCTCGCCCGATCGGGACGATGCGTTCCTTGTGGCCTTTGCCGAACACCCGCAGGTAACCGACTTCGAAATTGGCATCGAGCAGTTTCAGGCCGGTCAGCTCGCTGACCCGGATGCCGCTGGCGTAAAGCAGTTCCAGAATCGCCCGGTCCCGCCAGTAATATTCATCATCAGCCGTGGGGGCGCTGAGCAGCGCATCCACCCGCTCGTAGTGCAGGGTATGAGGCAGGTGTTGCCATTTTTTCGGAGTTTCCAGCAGCGTGGCGATATCCTGCTGCAGCAGTTTTTCAGCATAACCATAGCGCAGGAACATGCGCAGGCTGGCCATCTTGCGGGCGATGCTGGACAGGGCCAGGCCCCGCTTCTGCAGCAACATCAGGTAATGCTGGGTTTGCGGATAGGTGAGATCGGCCAGTACCAGTTGCTGCTGTTCAAGCCAGGTGATGAACTCACCCAGGTCGTGGGTGTAGGCCTCCAGCGTGGCGCGGCTTAAGCCGCACTCCGAGACCAAATATCCCTGAAATCGCTCGAGCAGTTTCAAAGCAGGTGAATTACCAGGGGTTGAGGTTGAGTCGGCACGATGCAACTCGGCTGATGTGTGGGATGGTGGTTGGGGTGGTCGGTTCATATTCTTATGTCGGTTCGGCTGGCTCTTCGGCTACAGCCGGCTTGGGGGAATAAGCTTCACGGATCATCGTCGCCAAAGTGGCGGGTTCGGGTAATTCACTGAACTGCAGAATTATTCCCGGCGTGGTATCCCGTTTCCACAAAAAATGGCTCAGCAGCCACATTCGTTCCCTGAGCAGCGGTTCCTCGGGATTGGGTAGCGGAATTTCCTGCAGACGGCGAATCCAGTCGGGGACGGCGCTGCTGAGAGAATGAGGTGGGTGTTCATTTTCAGTCTTCGCGCGAACTGAAGTCCGCGGCTCTTTAAGGGAGACCGGATCGCCAGCGATGATCTGACCGACGGCACAGAAGAATGGACGAACCCTCGATCGGCCCGTGCCGGCGCGTTGCACGACGAGATAGCGGTGATCGCCAAGTTGACGAGGCAGCGCTTTCCAGCGGTTATACAATCGATGGGCGTTCTGGAGCTGATCCTTGAGGCGGGCGGCCTGTTCGTAAGCCCGTTGTTGGGCGGCGGCAGCCATGCGTGTCTGTAAGGTGGTCAGCCAGGTTGGTGGTTCCTGCAGCACAAAGTCGGCGCTCACCTGCAATTGGCGGAAATAGTCTTCGAGCGGGATCGAGCCATTGCAGGGAGCGGGGCAGCGTCCCATTTCGGCATAGCTGCAGGCCTGGCCATGAGGGGTTTGTTCGAGTATGTGATGATAGCGGCAGAGATCGAATTGATCCTCCAGGCCGTGAACCAGTTCCTCGGCGGTGCTGCGGATCGGAAAAGGGCCGACGCAACATGTGCGGCCGATCTGCGGATCCGCAGTCGCCTGCCAGTGGGGCAACCGGTTCTGCAGGTCGAGGGTCAGGTACCAGGCTGGGCCGAAATTCACCATCTGGCGATAGTTCTGTGGATAAAAAAGGTGGGCGATCTCCAGGAAGCGCAGGCTGGTTTCAAAAGTGGAGAAAGTGGGTGTCCACCAGATGGCGCGGGTAATGTCAGCGAGGTCGGCACGTTTTGTACGCTGCTCCGTCGATTCCGCAGCGGACCAGCGATGTTGCAATATGCGGCGGAGATTTTCTCCGAAAGAGAGCAGGATCAGTTGCTGTTCAGTTGAGGTGAGCGCATAAACGCCACCCTGAGCGGGGAGCAATTTCCAATCCGGAAGTTCGTCTGCACCACTCCACTGTAGAAAATGCGGGAAGATGTCAGTAAATGCGGGATTCAAATCGTCATCCGCGAGGGCTGAAGCCATCGGTTCATTGAATACTGAAACCACTTCCAGTAGCTAGCTGCCTAGAGGCCATTTCATAAGTTAACTTAAGTACATTGCCGACAAAGATACATGGAGGGCCAAATCCATGAGTCGACGGTGATATTTAACGGATAAACAATGGCACAAAATCGAACCACTCCTACCCAA
>JAJVHX010000016.1 GCA_022072405.1 Phycisphaerae bacterium
TAGTCTGCCCTCATTACCGGATCGGCCATCTTTCCCGCAAAAGCGGCCCGCTGAGATTTGGTTGGCCGCCATCTGTACATTGCTGTTCCTTTCGGCCTGATTCGAGATCAGCGCATTCAAGATAGCACTCCCAGCAGATATCATCCAGCAGAGAGTGGATCGCCACAGATGGCGAGTAGCACCAATCGAAGCTCACGCTGCAGAATCGGCAAGTGAACGTTTTTGGATTTCCTGTTCTGTCGCCCATAAAAGCTTCAGGTTGAAATCATGGGTATTTCTAGTTGTTCGGTTCCGGTTTGTGTCACCACGAGGCTGTAAACGCGTTTAACAAGAATCTGGATTGTACTCAGCATCACAACTGACCATGTTACTGTTCAACGATCGTGGGCGATAATATAACACGATTAAAAGTGCGTATGCAATAAGATATCTATTATACGTTTTAAGATGGGTCTATTAGGCTCTAAAGTGCGTTATAATGCGTCCTTTTGGTATGTAGGTGGCTTTTAAGTCCCCAGCGTCTGCCATTTCGCCACTCGCCCATACGGCCGTTGATTTATCTGATACGCAACAGGTAGTTGCGATCCTCCCGATCACCGATTGCGCTCATTATATGTGAACTTTTCAGGACCAGAAAGTCCAGCCGGAGTTGCGGTACGGGTCGGTTTTACAGAACCGCGACCGTAGGGGAGCGGTTTTGGTTCTGAAAGTGAATATGCCTTTCAAAATAGACCAGTGCCGGAGTTGCGAAGGTAGTCGCCAGTAGTCGGGGGTGATTTAACCTCAGTGAATCAATAGGTGAGTCAGTAAATTAATCCAGAGCAGTGAAAAAAACCGGCTTCGGTGGTTAAGCCAAAGCCGGTGTGTGCAATGTTTATTCACTCAAATAATCGACTTCGTCCTGTTAAATTGAACGACCATCAAACCATGACGTAAGCGTTCTCACCATGCAGAACGCTATCCAGCCCACTCTGCTCATCTTTCTCATTGACTCGTACCGGCGTGATGGCATTGATCACCACCAACATGCTATAACTGAATACGAAGGCATAGATCGAGCTGCCCAGTACGACGACGACCTGTTTGAAAAAAAAGCTGGAATTACCATACAGTAAGCCATCAAACCCGGTTTTATTGATCGCCGCCTGTCCAAATATGCCCAGGAAGATGATGCCGATGAATCCACCGACACCGTGAACGCCCCAGACATCCAGCGCATCATCCCATTTGAGTTTGTTCTTCAGTGAAACGGCGCCATAGCAGATAATGCCCGAGGCGATGCCGATGATCACTGCCGCTGTCACATCAACATATCCGGCTGCCGGCGTAATCGTGGCCAAGCCCGCCACTGATCCGGTTAGCAACCCTACGAATTTGGGCTTCTTCTCAATGATCCATGAGACGATTAACCAGGAGATTGCGGCAAAAGAAGCGGCTACATCGGTATTCAAGAAGGCCTGAGCGGTAATCTGATCGACACCGAATTCGCTCCCGGCATTAAATCCATACCACCCAAACCACAATAAACCCGTGCCCAACGCCACCAGTGGAACACTATGTAAGCCGGGATCGGCTACTTTGCGACGACCGACGAAATAAACGGAAGCGAGTGCTGCAAAGCCGGCAATGTTATGGACGACGATACCCCCCGCAAAATCGCGCACGCCCCATACCGCCAGCAAACCTTCCGGGGCCCACATCATGTGGACAAATGGGAAATAGACAAACAACAACCATAGCGTGAGAAACAGCAGATAAGCCGGGAAACGCACTCGATTGGCAAAGGCCCCGGTAATCAATGCCGGCGTGATGATCGCAAACATCATCTGGTATGCGATAAAAACCAGCAACGGGACCGACGGATTGATAAAGGAGGGACTCATCAGATCCACTCCGCGCATGAAGGCATTATCCAGATTCCCGATAATTCCATGCCAATCACCGCTGAAACAGAGTGAATACCCGCATATCCACCAGATCACAGTGGTCCAGCCCATCGAGACAAAACTCTGCATCATGATGGCGAGTACATTTTTTCTGCCGACCAACCCTCCATAAAAGAATGCTAAACCGGGTGTCATTAACATCACCAGACTGGTGGCAAGTAACATGAAACCAGTACTACCAGTATCCAGGCCGGGCATGATTTTCTACCTCCAATGGCAAAAATGAACCGTCAAATCAGAGTGACCTGATTGATCCTCCCTTGCAAGTTGATTGCCATGAATAAAGAGATATGTTGGTCTGGAGAATTTGATAAATATTACTCCGGCTACGATATCCCGGCCTGGTGTTGTTATTATTGTTAATTAATTACCTGCATGAGACTTACCGTGATATTCTATCCGTGGTTACTTAATGCATCCCAACACAATAAGAACCAAGAATATTCACGTTGAAGCAATTATCTAGCGTATTTTTTGCTATAAATGGTGGGAGTTGGCTCACCGGTTGCAGATATTATGCGCAGCTTATGGATGAACGACTGTCCTGGCTTTTATTGTTGAGACGAGCCGGTGCATGAACTTTATCTGGCCCAGGAATTACTGAATCAGGTCTTACAGTCAGTGTCGGACCATCCGGACGCCAAAGTGTGCGCGGTGGAAATCGAAGTGGGTCCGATGAAGCAGATTGTTCTCGAAGCAATGGAGTTGGCTTGGCGTTCGGTAGTCGAGGGTTCCTTGGCCGATCAATCCGTTCTTCATCAGGTGGAAGTACCAATTACCGCGCAATGTCGCAACTGTACCCGGACCTTTGAAGCGGCGATTGATTCTTATCAATGTCCAGAATGTCGTCAGGCCGATGTGCAGATTATGAAGGGTCATGAAATTATTCTTAAATCCATCACCCTGGAAGAAATAAAGGCTGGTGAGCGTGAACAAGGTGCAAGTCATTGAAAGTGTGCTGAAGGCCAATGATGCTGTCGCCCGAGCTAATCGTCATCGGCTGCATCAGCAGGGGATTCTTTCTCTTAATATTATGAGTGCTCCGGGAAGCGGTAAAACATCTTTGCTGGAGCAAACCATCAGTCATCTGCCGCACGATTGCCGGAGCGCCGTATTAGTGGGTGATCTGCAAACTTCTCGAGACGCTGAGCGGCTCAGCCGCCTGATCAGCCAGGTCACTCAGATCAATACCGGCAGTGGATGTCATCTCTCTGCTGCCATGGTGGCCGATGGATTGGATTCTCTCGATCTGACACAAGTCGATATTCTGTTCATTGAAAATGTCGGCAATATGGTCTGCCCGGCGGCACACGATCTGGGTGAGGATGCCCGGGTCGTCCTGTTAAGCCTGCCCGAGGGCGACGACAAGGTGGCCAAATATCCAACTCTTTTTCAGCCCGCCGATGTAATACTGCTCAATAAGATGGATTTGTTAGAAATTCTCGGGTTTGATTGTGGCTCAGTCCGCGCTGATCTCTCGAAAATCAACACTCGAGCTCCGCTTATTCCGATATCCTGCCGGTCAGGTGTCGGTCTTGATGAGTGGCTGAGATGGCTGACAAATCGAATTAACACATCTTCAGTGGAGTAACCCGCTATTTTACCACTTGCTGTACATGGCCTTAAATCCACCAGGTATCCATAATAAGCCCTGTGATAATCTTGATTAAGTGCCAGTACCTGCTTCATCGGATATGCAGGATTAGTACTGCATATTTCTGTAAATCCCCGTAAATCATGGCATAAGATTTGCAATAATTTCCGTCAACAGGTCACCTCGTTGGACCGCGCCTGTTACTAACCGGTCCGCTCAGGTCAATCGATTCATTCTGTGCGGGCTACGACGCCGGCATTTATTGAGTGGATAGTTACATGACCTACCTCATCAATGGCCAGATCGAATCCATCTGCGTGGAATACCAGCGCGATCGTCATCGTCTGCTGGATATCATCCGGAGCGTGCAGCAGAAATTCGGCTATATATCGGATGAAGCAATAGATGAGATTGCGCGTTGCTGTTCGATTCCAAGAGTGGAAGTCGACAGCACCATTTCGTTTTATGGATATTTATCAAAGCAGCCCAGGGGTCGAATCACCATCCGCCTGTGCAACGATATTATCGACCGGTTGCAGGGCATGGAACGGGTAGCGGCTGCGTTTCGGGAAGTGCTGGGTATCGATTTTGGCCGGACCACTGCGGACGGGAATTTTTCTCTGGAATATGCGCCCTGTATTGGTATGTGTGACCAGGGGCCAGCTGCTCTGGTCAACGATGTAGTGGTCACCAAATTGACCGGTGATGGGGCGCGGGAAATGATCCGCGACCTGCGCGAACACATGGACCCGCATCGGCTGGTCAGAACCCTGGGTGACGGCAATAATGCCCACGAACTCATTTCGGCGATGGTCAATAACAATATCCGCCAGCGCGGCGAAGTGATTTTCAGTGAGTTTCATCCCGGCGAAGCCTTGCGCAAAGCACTCTCCATGAGTCCGGTGGAAGTGATCAAAGAAATCAAAACTTCGCGTTTGCGCGGGCGGGGCGGTGCCGGTTTCCCGACCGGCATGAAATGGGAATTCACCCGTGGCGCTGCGGGGCCGAACAAGTATGTGATCTGCAATGCGGACGAAGGCGAACCGGGTACGTTCAAGGATCGCGTGCTGCTCACCGAATGTCCGGAGATGGTCTTCGAGGGAATGGCCATTGCGGGTTATGCGATCGGCGCCGAACAGGGAATTGTTTACCTACGCGGTGAATATGCTTATCTCAACAATTACCTCGAGCAGGTTCTGCAGAAACTTCGCAAACAGGGCATGCTGGGGGCGCGTTTCTGCAGCACCAAACATTGTTTCAACTTTGATATACGCATTCAGATGGGTGCCGGGGCCTATATTTGCGGAGAAGAAACCGCCTTGATCTCATCCTGCGAAGGATTGCGCGGAGATCCGAAGAATCGACCGCCTTTCCCGGCACAAAAGGGCTATCTGGAAAATCCCACCTGTGTGAATAACGTCGAAACGCTTTGCTGTGTGGTCCGCATTCTGGAAAAAGGAGCTGCCTGGTTCTCGCAACTGGGCACCACCGACAGTCCCGGTACGAAGCTGTTGAGCATTTCCGGTGACTGTCGCCGGCCGGGAGTTTATGAATTGCCCTTCGGTGTGAAACTGAGCGAAGTGTTGAAATTGGCTGGAGCGGATAATGCTGCCGCCGTCCAGGTGGGCGGAGCCAGTGGGCAGATGGTCGGCTCTGCCGATTTCCACAAGCCGATCAGTTACGAGGGGCTGGCGACCGGGGGTTCGATAATGGTCTTTGGGCCTCATCGTAACGTGCTGGAAATCGCCCATTATTTTCTGGAGTTCTTCATCGATGAGAGTTGCGGCTACTGTACACCCTGCCGTGTCGGAAACACATTACTGCTTGAGCGGCTGGAGCAGATCATCGAAGGTCGCGGAGAACCCGCCGATCTGGATTATCTGCAACAACTAGGCCAATCGATCAAAGCGCTAAGCCGCTGCGGCTTGGGCCAGACATCACCCAACCCGGTGCTTTCCACGTTGAAGAATTTCAAGCCCGTCTACGAGCAATTGGTCAAGGTGAATCCGCAGGGCTTCCGCTCCTCGTTTGATATCAACCGTGCATTAGAGGAAGCCAGTCGAATTACGGAACGCCGATCAGTGATTTATGAATAATGGGTTCAGGTGGGCGACTGATCACCGTCGGGAATTAACCGGCGAACTTACAGACAGGAACAGGGATCATGAACGATCCGATCAAGTTGACAATTGATGGAGTGGAGGTCGAAGCCCAGCCGGGCCAGACCATCATTGAAGCGGCTGGGGTTTCGGGAATTTATATTCCGAGATTATGTCATTATCAGGGGCTTAAACCTCATGGCAGCTGCCGTCTTTGCACGGTGACGGTCAATGGCAAGCCAATGGCCAGTTGTACGCAGCCGGCCGGCCCGGGCATGATCGTGGAGACCCATACGCCGCATCTGCAGGAATTTCGCCGGCAGATACTGGAGATGCTGCTGGTCGAAGGCAATCACTTCTGCATGTTCTGCGAGAAGAGCGGTCTTTGCGAACTGCAGGCCCAGGCTTATCGCCATGGCATCACCGCGCCGCGCTATCCCTATCTCTTTCCGCAACGCTCGGTTGATGCCAGCCACCCCGATATCTGGATCGATCACAATCGCTGTATCCTCTGTGCCCGTTGCGTGCGGGCTTCGCGCGATCTGGATGGTAAGAATGTGTTTCAGTTTGTCGGACGAGGTCGACATAAGCAGGTTGCGGTCAATGCCCGGGCCCGGCTCGCTGATACCACGGTCAATCTGACGGACCGGGCCATCGGCATCTGTCCGGTGGGAGCGTTGTTGAAGAAACGCGTCGGCTACCAGATACCGATCGGACAACGGTCGTATGATCACCAATCGATCGGTGCCGAAATCGAAAAATCTCCCTGCTCTGCCAGTAAAAAGTGAGAAGATTATGGCTAAGCCAAGAGTTGCCACCACTTCGCTCGCCGGCTGTTTTGGATGCCACATGTCGATTCTCGACATTGATGATCGTATCCTGAAGCTGGTCGAACTGGTCGATTTTGACAAGTCGCCGATCGACGATTTCAAAACGTTTACCGGCCGTTGTGCGGTCGGTTTGATCGAGGGTGGCTGCTGCAACGAAGAAAATGTCCACGTCCTGCAGGATTTCCGTCAGCATTGCGATATCCTAATTTCACTGGGCGATTGTGCGACGATGGGCGGCATTCCCGCGCTGCGCAATACCATACCGCTACGGGAATGTCTGGAGGAAGCCTATCTCCACGGCCCATCGGTGTACAATCCGTCCGGACGCATTCCCAACGATCCGGAGATTCCACTGCTGCTTAACAAGGTTTATCCCTGTCACGAGGTGGTCAAAATTGATTATCATCTGCCCGGCTGTCCGCCATCGGCTGATACCATCTGGGAGACGCTGGTGGCGCTGCTTTCAGATAAGCCGGTCCAGCTGCCTTATGAATTGATCAAATATGATTGATTGAATTGGAGAGATCGCGTGATCGCCAGTAATACGTCCAATCGCATTGTAATTCAGCCGGTGACCCGCGTGGAAGGTCACGGCAAGGTGACTATCCTGCTTGACGAACAGCGGCGGGTGCAGCAAGCCCGTCTGCACATCGTGGAGTTCCGCGGATTTGAGCGCTTCATTCAGGGGCGGCCTTACTGGGAAGTGCCCGTGCTGGTCCAGCGATTATGCGGCATCTGCCCGGTCAGCCATCACCTGGCAGCGGCCAAGGCGATGGATCGCATTGTGGGAGTCAGACAGCTCACGCCGACTGCGGAAAAAATCCGCCGACTGATGCATTACGGCCAGTTTTTTCAGTCACACGCCCTACATTTTTTCCATCTGGTCTCACCCGATCTGCTGTTTGGTTTTGATGCCGACCCTGCCATTCGTAATGTCATCGGCGTGGCGGCCAAATTCCCGGACCTGGCAGTGCAGGGTGTGATGATGCGCAAGTATGGACAGGAAATCATCAAGCTGACCGCCGGCAAGAAGATACACGGCACGGGGGCAATTCCCGGCGGCGTAAATAAGAACCTCACGACCGCAGAGCGTGACCTGTTGCTCAAGGATTTGCCGCAGATGCTCACCTGGAGCCGAGCGGCGCACAAACTCGCCAAGGATTACACTACCGAGCATCTGGCCAAACTGGCTCCTTTCGGCTCTTTTGAGTCCAATCACCTGTCCCTGATTCGCGCAGATGGTGCCATGGATCTGTATCACGGGAACCTGCGAGCCATCGAGGCTCAGGGACACAAAATTTTTGACCAGATCGATTATCAGAATTATCTGGACTATATCGTGGAAGAGGTGCGGAACTGGTCCTACATGAAATTTCCCTTTATCAAGTCGATGGGGCCGGAAAAGGGCTGGTATCGAGTTGGCCCGCTGGCCCGGCTCAACACCGCCGATTTCATTGACACCCCGGAAGCGGAGAAAGCGCGGCAGGAATTTATGGCGGTGACCAATAATAAGCCGAATAACATCTCGATGGCCTATCACTGGGCCCGCATGATCGAACTGCTGCATGCCATCGAGAAGATTCAGCAATTGCTGCAGGATGCGGATTTGCAGGGAAAAGATTTGATGGTGCAGGGGCAACGCCAGCGAACCGGCATCGGGTTAATCGAAGCGCCCCGCGGCACGCTATTCCACCACTATGAAGTCGATGAGCAGGATCTGGTGGTTCGGGCCAATCTGATCGTTTCCACCACGCATAATAATGAGGCCATGAACCGCGCGGTACAGAAGGTGGCCCATGATCATCTGAGCGGGGTGGAAATCACCGAGGGATTACTGAATCATGTGGAAGTGGCCATTCGGGCCTATGATCCCTGCCTCTCCTGTGCGACTCATGCTCTGGGGCAGATGCCTTTGATCGTTGAACTGCTGGATCATGCCGGGCATTTGTTGGATACGCGCAGTCGGAACTGAGTATGGAAAAATGCAAATCCATCCTGGTTTTTGGTTACGGCAATCCTGGACGACAGGATGACGGCCTCGGACCGGCGCTGGCGGCGATGGTTGCCGACTGGAATTGTCCTGGCGTTACGGTGGATTGTGACTATCAGCTGAATATTGAAGATGCTGCTACCGTGGCAGAGCATGACGGGGTTATATTTGCTGACGCTGCGGTGAATGGTCCGGAGCCGTTTGCGTTTCAGGAAATTTTGCCGTTTTATCAGCCCACCTTCACCACGCACCATCAGGAGGCTGCCGGTGTGCTGGCGCTGGCTGCCCAGTTGTTTAACAAAAAGGTTCCGGGCTATTTACTGGCCATTCGGGGGTATGATTTCAATGAATTCGGGGAGTCGCTCTCTGCGGCGGCTCAGCTCAATCTGCAACAGGCTGCAACTTTTTTACGTCAATTCATTCAGAATCAGGCCGCCGGGGAGCCGGTGGGCTGCACCGCTGCGCAACTTTTTAAGGATCGGGCATGAGCAACAAAAAATTTGTCATACTCTATGTTGAGGATGATCAGGACCTGATCGACGCGATGAAATTGGTTCTGGAAAAAAACGGTTATGAACTGCGATCCGCCCGCACCGGCGAAGAAGGTTTGCGCTGTTATAAATCTGCACAGCCCGATCTGGTGATAGTTGATCTGATGATGGAAGAGGTTGATGCCGGTGCCCACCTGGTTAAAGAACTGCGGGCCCTGGGCAACAAATTGCCGGTCTACATGCTCAGTTCAATGAGTGACAACCTGAGCATGACCACCGATTATAATGAACTGGGGCTGGCCGGTGTGTTTCAGAAACCGATCAATTACGACCAGCTGCTCAAAGTCTTGAAGAGCAAGCTGGGCTGAGCGGCCGTTGACAGTCACTCAACCCTGCACTTCATGCCGATCGAAGTTGGGTGGCGGAAATCGTGACCAGCTTCAACATACTTCGAGCATGCCGACCGCTGCCATAGTAATCCTGCAGTTGTCCGCGATCAACAAACCCCAGTTTGGTATAGAGGCTGATGGCTGGCAGATTATCTTCGCGCACCTGCAGATAAATACGCCGGGTGCCCTGATTGATCATTTGTTCCAGAGTATATTCAACCAGCAATTGCCCGACATGCTGGCCTCGAGCTGCCGGGTGCACCGCTACGGCATAAAGCCGCCCGCTTAATCCGGTCTTGTGGCGGCGGAGCAGGCCCACAGACCAGGCCCGAATGTTTGTCCCGTGGCTGGCCACCCAAACCTGAGCGCGTGGATTACGAATCAGATTCCGTATCTGCCGGCGGTGAAAACTCTCCGTGGGAGTTGAAAAACACAACTGCTCCAACTGCTGAAGCGCCGGGAGATCGGCTATCGTCGCACGCCGTAACTGTATATCGGGGGAGGCATGGATCAAGGGGGTCTCTGCCACAGCATGGCAATGGTCTTGTCGCCCAGTGGCGGGAGCTGATTTCATGCTGGTCGCCACCTGGGTCGGTATATATTGTCGGAGCAGTGAGTACTTGTTGAGCACACGGACCGGACGGTAGCTCTGCTTGGTAAAGCGCAAGCTGGGCAAGCCCCAGTCGTCACCGACATTGCATTCCGGATAATTGCTCCAATACTGCCTGCAGAACTCCGAGAAAATAAGCTGCGCACTGCCTGGAAAATCAGGGTGAGTTTTTTCGATCAATATTGATGCCTGTGCAGGCGACAAGGCTTCACCCAGAGTAAAACCGACCAGAAGCTCATCAATCCAGAGCAGCATGCCCTGCAAGCCCAGTGGTTTGGCATTGGCCAATGCTTCCTGGCAGGCCAGATATTCGCGCTTTCGCAAAACAGCCGAGCGCACCTGCTGATCATTGTGTTCTTCAGTATGAACATCGTCTCCATGCTGTTTCCAGGTTTCCAGCAGTTGCCGGCAGGCTGCCTGGTGTTCCGGCTGATAGGGCTCGAAACGGGCCTGGGGATAGCGGCGTCGGAAGCGGTCGCGATCATGCCGCTTGGATTTGTAAGCACCGCCTGCCAGGTCAATCATTCTGGCCATATTGTAGATATAGTCGCCGCTCATTGGATTGGTGGTCAGAGGTAGTCTGGAGTGGGAACTGAATCGTTCCAGCATCTCATCGGAAACGTATTCAATGCGCGAATGACTGCGATCGGCGAAATAATCGTTGTACCGATCCATGATCGCGAAGCAATCTCCCAGACAATCGGACAGCTGACTTTGAGCAGATTCGCCTTCGGCTATCGGTGGCAACAACATGGTCAGGTCGCCCGTGCTGTTGGCGAAGATGCACAGATGCTGGTGTATCGACGCCCAATGCAGGGCTAAGCTTCTTCCCCAGACAAAAGCGCTGGCGAAGGAATAGTCGGATATGGGCTGTCGCAGGGAATGAAATGTCGCTCGGAAATACTCCTGGTCCTCAAGCGTAATGGGCTTGAGGCCCAGCAGGAGATCGTCTGGTTGGTCCATATACTGGCGTTGCCAGCCTCCCGAATGGGAACGGCTCCGATGGGCAAGCATCCTACATTACCCAATCCAAGCCCGCGTGGTGATGAGAGAAATATACCTTCGCATCATGGAAAAACCAGAAAATTCCACTTGGCAGATTATAAATTTTCCTGCTCCTGGGTCATCGCTCGTTGGATATAAAAAATTTGTAATCTTATGGCAAGGAATTCAGCCTTCAGGCGACTGGTGACCCATCTACTTTCTAATTATAATAAATGAGAGCATATGTCTTATCTTTAATATTTACATAGTGTTATGTTAAACGTAGCTCGCTGATAAATGCTGAAAATCTGATCCTGAAGCCAGAGGATTCGCCCTCTTATTTTCCAGAGCAGACGAGTGTTCTCCAGTAATGACTGGAAAGCAATGGTTCTTGACCCCTCAAATCCGCTCCGGCATCGTACTGCAGCTCTGATGTCCTTTCTGCAGCTGCACTGGTTCATCCGCCTGCGCTGGATCATTGTGTTAACCGGGTTATCGTTGTTGTCGTTAAAGTATCTTAGCCGCCCAGCTGATACCTCCATACGCCATACCAATATTCCTCCACTGCTGGTTATTCTGGCGGCAGTGATAGTTGTCAATCTGCTGTGGATGGTTTGGGCGCGTTACTGGGTTCACCAGACCGATTCCACAGAAATTCAGGAACCGCCGATCCTGCGTCACTATCTGCATTTTGCCAATGCACAAGTCGCGGCTGATTTATTACTGCTCACGGTGACGATTCGCTTTACCGGAGGCGTGGAGAGTCCGCTGACCATTTTTTACTTGTTCCATATGGTCATTGGTTCACTGTTGTTGCCGGCTCGTCATATCGTCTTACAGGCTTGCTGGCTGGTAGCGCTTTTTGCACTGATGGCATTGGGTGAAATGCGCGGGTCGTTGACGCCTCATTATCACCTTTTGGAAGTGGCTGCTGCGGATCAGTGGTTTTACAATTGGCGATATGTTGCTGCCGCCATATTTACGGTCGCAGCAGCGGCATTTGGTATTCTCTATTTCACCTTACATATCGCCCAGCGGCTGGACCTGCAGGAAAACCGGTTGCGACAGATTAATCAGGAGCTGCGACAGTCTGAAGAAGCCATCCGTGAATTACAGAGGCGTCGTTCGCGTTTTATGCAGGTGGCTGCCCACCAGTTGAAAAGCCCGCTGACAGTCATTGAAACGCTCGCTACCCTGATTCGCGATCAACTGGTTACGGGTCTGGAAGCACAAGATACCAGCCGTAAAATCATCCGCCGCTGCCGGGAAGGCGTCCAGCAGGTCAGCGAACTGCTCACACTGGCCCGGGTGCAGGAAGCCGATCCCCGGAGGGCACTTAGTGAACCGGCTCCACTCCTCGATGTCTTGCGCCACGTCGTGGAACGTCATCTGCCGACTGCCCAGCAGAAACAACTGCAGATTCAATGTGACTTACCGGAAATGGATGAAGTTTTCGTATCCACGCATCGCACCGACCTGGCTGATTGCCTAGGTAATCTGCTCGACAATGCCATCAAGTATTCCATGGGTCCGGGAGTCATACAGATAGGCATCGCTGATCATCCTCCAGTCACCGATCTGCCGCTGCTGAAAAGCATGCCCTCTATGAATTACTCACCAGAATCAGCCAGTGTATGGCTGTCGATACAGGATCCGGGAATCGGTATTTCACCGCGTGATACCCGATCTTTGTTTGAAGTGTTTCATCGTGGCGAGCGGGCCCTGGCCGAGGGGATTACCGGTACGGGTCTGGGCCTGTCTATTGTCCGCGAAGTGGTCGATCATTGTGGTGGCCTCATACAGGTCTATTCAGAAATTGGCCGAGGTAGCCTGTTCTCCATAGCGCTGCAGCGCTATACTTCTTCTGCAAATGATCCACATACTTAGAAAGCCTGATGACTATAAATTCCCGGGAGTGCATTATGTCCGAGAGTAATGTCCTGCTGACCGCACAACACCTCGACTACATTGCCAGCCACACCCGTGCCGAAGATTCCTTCCTGCAGGAACTCAAAGCTGCCGCGCGGGCTTCCGGAATTCCCGCAATCTGGATCTCACCCGAACAGGCTGGTTTCATTCAGATCCTGCTCAAACTATGTCGAGCCCGCACCGTGATTGAAGTGGGCACGTTGGCCGGTTATTCCGCCATCAATCTGGCCCGCGCGTTGCCCGCCGACGGTTGTGTTCATACCATAGAAATCAATCCCGCTCATGCCGATTTCGCCGCATCCTGGATCAGACGCAGTGACGTCGCCGGTCGGATAAAAGTATATCGCGGATCTGGACGTGACCTTCTGCCGGCACTCCCCATTCGCGATGTAGACGCGCTCTTTCTCGATGCCGATAAAGCCAGTTACCCCTTCTATCTTCGTGAAGGTATGCGGCTGCTGCGAACCGGCGGATTAATTCTGGCGGATAATGCCTTCGCCTTTGGTGAACTGTTTGCGACTCAGCCTCAGGATCGGGAAACGACTGCAATGCGCCAGTTCAATGAGCTGATCGCGACACAAACCGGTCTTCAGGCCATTATCGTACCCTTCGGTGATGGCTGCTGGGTGGCGGTGAAGGAATAAGCGGGATATCTACCATGACGGGGCGCAGATATCCTGCTGTTTCTGTCCCAGTTGTTTTAATCGATCCGTCGCATCAAGCATCAACTGGGCCAGTTGTGAATCCGCGGGAATAAAGCTTTCGAAGAAGGAGGCAATCGCCTTGAAGGCCACCGCCGCACGCGACAGGATGACCTCAAAGTCTTCACCGCGCACCAGCTTCAGATTTTCAAGCTCATCCAGTATTTGCATGACCCATGAGCCATCCAGGAAATCAGGCATGAGACCGGCTGCATAAGACAGTTGAATCAATTCTGCCGGCATCTTGCCATCTGCACCCAGTGTGGGGCGCTGATGGTGCAGGTGTATGGCTTGGCATAATTCCTCCGGAAGTTTCCAGGACTTTGCAGCCTCACCGCCGAGACGTGCATGATCGATGCCCAGCAGCTCCTGTTCTATGGCAACCAGCGTAGATTGGGTATCGGCTTTTTTCCGTGCGAGAACCTGCTGATACTCTGCTTCGCGCTGACCACTGAGCACCACCACGCCGATATTCTGCAGTAACCCCACCAGGAACGCTTCTTCGACCTGTGGTGATTTTCGATGTCGAGCGATTTCCCGCGCCAGTACCGCCATCATCAATGATTGCTCCCAGAAGGCTTCGAAGTCAAAATGGCTGCTGGCATGTTCTTTGATCACATTGGCGAGTTTATAGCCCAGGCCAATGCTGCGTACTTCATTCAAGCCGATAACCGTCAAGGCCCGCGTGATCGAATTGACCTTACTGCTTTGTCCATAGAGCGCCGAGTTGGCCACACGCAGAATTCGAACCGCCAATCCCGGGTCCGTCTGTATGACCTGACTGAGTTGCTTATAACTGACATTGTTATCGCGGCACATCTCCAGTAACAGCAGGGTCGACGCCGGCAATACCGGAAAGCGATAGTCCTGGCCTCCCAGCGAGCGCACCAGCTCGCGGCTGCGCTGCCGATTTTCTTTCTGGGCCAGCTCGCGCGCTGCTTCGCGCTCGTAAGCGAGCATTTCAGGAGATTTATGCAGGGAATGCATGTTCCCGGACTCCAGTTTAACGACAATACGTTTATATGAGCAATGAATACGCTCGATGGGTCTACACAAAATATACAAAATCTTTGCTCGGTCGGTAGACTAATTTTTCAAGGTAATAAATGTCGATATCATCATCTGGATTTATATTGTTTCAATATTCGAGGACGTTGCCTTGTAGCAACAACATTTTTCGCAGTCATACTTGAGAATGAGGCGCACCCATGTCCCGTTTTCCGGAGGGAGTTAAATCCATATCCCAAGATGATCAATACATGCGCATGGCCTTACGCGAAGCGGAGCTGGCTTATCAAGCCGACGAGATTCCCGTGGGGGCAGTAGTGGTATATCAGGACCGTATCATCGGTCGAGGCCACAATCAACGCGAATTACTACACGATCCGACGGCCCATGCGGAAATGTTAGCCCTGACCGCTGCTGCTGAATACCTGGTCAGTTGGCGGCTGGAGCAATGTACGCTTTATGTGACTTTGGAACCCTGTCCGATGTGTGCTGGAGCTCTGGTACAGGCCCGACTGAGCCGACTGGTGTTTGGGGCACTGGATCCGAAGGCGGGGGCCTGTGGTTCGCTATACAATTTGCACAATGATCCCCGGCTGAATCACCGCTTCGACGTTACTGCGGGGGTGTTGGCGGATGATTCTGCTCTATTACTGCGTACTTTTTTCCAGAATAAACGGCGGGGCGCTGATCCATCTGTTTAAAAATTTAACGTCAAAAAAAAACGGGCTGATCGCTCAGCCCGTTGACGTCGCATTAATACCTGTTGAACACACCGGATGCTACTCTGCTGGAGCAACATAGTCAGGGTTGGGATAATAAATCCTCTTTATTTCCGATCCGCGCACCACGAGTACATACCAGCCCTCAGTAGCTTTGGCTTTCTCATTCTCGTCATTCATTGCCGGAGTCTTGGTTGCTATTGTGTCTGAATTGGTCATTTTCTGATCACTAGCTACCGGCGCGCTGACCAGCATGGTTGGCGCGGCAGCAGGTATGATCATGGTATTGACTTCCGCTGGTGGAACAGCCATTGATTGTGCTTCGTCACCAGCGTAGGCGTCACCGGGCGTGGAGGTAACACTCTTGGCAATGACTGCACCGGCGGTCACAGCGAGCGCCATGGCTATTAGTAACCATGTGTTTTTTTTCATGAGTACTCCTCGATTGAGTAAGAGTTTCGCATAATAATGGATATGACGACCATCCAATTGATGATAAAATCGGATATTGAGGGGGTTTGTCCGCAGCGAATTTTTGACACGGGGAGGTTAATGCAAGTCGTATCTTATTGTCATATAGGTAGATAATAGTGCTGGAGTCGCCGCCAGGAAAAAGAGACTTGCTGGTAGGTGCCCATTATTCAGTCAGGATAATGATCCTTGCGGGCTACGACTACGACGCCGAGTTGCTCGGCCAGCGCCAGCAGCTTGTCGCGCTCGACGATGAGAGTTTTGTCGGCTTCCACGCATAACAATTTGGCACCATGACGATGCAGATTGGTGATCGTATCCGGGCCAATGGTCGGTACATCGAAGCGCATGTCCTGATCCGGCTTGCTGACTTTGACATGGCACCAGCCACCGGAACGGCAAAGTTCACCGGCGCGAGCGATCATGCGATCCGTACCTTCAATTGCCTCCACGGCAATAATATCCTGATCTTTGACCGCCACCGATTGACCGATATCCAGTCGGCCCAGTTCCTTGGCAATTCGCCAACCGAATTCAATATCTTTTTCCTGAGCTGGTGTGGGGAGCCGGCGAGTGAGTACTCCCTCAGGAGCCATCGCTTCACTGACAAATCGTGTGCTGTTTTCGAGCACGATACCTTTTCTCGCCAGATTATCAGCAACGGCACGCAATAACGTATCGGTGCGCTTATCAGTCGTTTGGAAAAACCACAATTTGAAGGTGGTCCAATCGGGACAATAATAGATTACCCGTCGCCAACCGGTCAATCCATACATGTCCGCTTTACGCACCGATCCCGCCATGATCGCAGTATTACAAAAACATCGCTGGAAAATTCGTATCCATTGACCGACGCGCACCACGCTGGACCAGTGAAATTCATCGACGATTCTCTGCAACTGGGGATCGGCGAATCCTCGTAATCCGACCGCCACAACCGTCCATCCGGCGCGTTTCGCTCCCTCAGCCACCATGAACGGAAATCGGCCGCCGCCACTGATCAACCCCAATCGCAAGCCTTGTTCTGTCATGTTATTTGTATTACTGCCCAGGGGCGGTGAATATCGCTCAGACTCCGTCTGACATTGCTTCACGAAAACTGGTCATCTGTGCCCGCAGCGCGTTGATTTCCGCTTCGAGTACCTTGATCTTTTGTTTCATTTCCGGCAGTTTGTGAGTCAGCATGAAGACGCGCTTGGCATCGTTACCCTTGATGGCTGGGGCTCCCAGAACAAATTCATTCGCCGGGACATCATTGATCACGCCGGCCTTCGCACCGATGATGGCATGATCGCCGATGCTGATATGTCCGACCACACCTGCCTGGCCGCCCATTTGCACATTCTTGCCCACCTGCACCGAACCCGCCAGTCCCACCTGGGCCACAAACATCGCATTCTCTCCCACCCGCGTGCCGTGACCGATGGCGATCAGATTGCTGAATTTCGATCCGCGACCGATTACCGTCGTTCCCAGTGTAGCCCGGTCGATAGTGCAGTTGGCACCGATCTCCACCTGATCTTCAATGATGACGCGCCCAACCTGCGGAATCTTGAACCATTGCTCCTGGACCGGGGCATAGCCCAGACCATCCTCACCGATCACCGTTCCGGCATGAATCGTCACTTCGTTGCCGATCTGGGAAAAATCATAGATGATCACATTCGGATAAAGCAGCACGCGCTGGCCGATCCGACATCCCGAAGCAATGTAACACCCCGGATAAATCACCGCGTCATCGCCAATAACCACGTCGCTTTCGATGGTGACGCCCGGACCGATATTGGCGCGAGCGCCAAGTTGTGCGGTCATGCTGACAATGGCTTGCGGGTGTATGCCCCATTGCGGGTGCTGACGGTGGCCGTGGATGTAGACGATTGACGCCATCAGGGCGGCATAAGGATCTTTGGTTCGCACCAGTCTCATCGTGCGTGGTGCTTCATATTTTTTATTCACGATCACCGCGCCGGCTTTGGTTTCCGCCATCAGCCGTTCATAACGGGGATTGGCGAGAAAGCTGATTTCCGTCGGGCCTGCTGACTCCAACGTGTTGACCGCGGTGATGGGTAGATCGTCCGTGCCTTCAATCTGGCAAGCCATACCCTGCTGCGCCAGATGTTCAGAGAGCTGCCGAAGGGTGACTGCATGGTTTACTGGTTGGTTCATAATTCCTGTTTTGTCTGATGACCTGATCATCTATGCGTTATATAACGCCATGTGCCACAATTTGATGCTGACTGATTGCACGATGCCTGCACGAGAAGTACTGAATCATCGTTGTCACAAGGCAGTCCAATATTGTAAAGGATTGATGAACAGAGCGTCAAACAGATAGCACGAAGTGGTACTGGTATCGTTTTACCGAGCTGCGACCGTCAGGGAGCGGTTTTCATGACGTGGTAAATGTTATATGATGCAAACGATACCAGCACCCTCAAACTGCATCTGGCATGGGCCTCTGTCGGTTAATCCCTTACCAGAATTTCCACCAGGGCCGTTGTGGGGTGGGTTGCTGCAGATGGTCAGACATTTTCGCCAGCGTCGGTAGTTTTGATCGCCAATGAAGAAGTTGCTGGCGGGTGAAGCGCTGTGGATGCTGACGAGCCAGCTCGCGACTGTTCTCATTAAAAAACGCAGTCGATGGCGGCAGATCATTATCTGCCTCGTAAAATTTCAGCGCCTCATCCAGGCAGAGCGCTGCTTCATAGCCGAGCTGACGGCTTTCCTGCCGGTTATTCGATTGACTGGCTTTGGTGGTCAGCGTCTGAAACAGTGCGACCCACTGCGCGAGATCGATAATCTGCGATGGCTGGGGTGAGGCATTGATGACGGGAAGTTTCGTATTCTGCTCGACCGGCTGCTTGATTTCAAAGTGCTGCTGGCTGAATTGCTCACAGCGTCGGCAACGATAATGAAATAATATCTGCTGGGGGTGGTTGAGTACATGTTCCTGCTGCTGAGTAACCCGCAAACCTTGCTGGCAGTGGGGGCAGGGGTGGACCAGCACATAGAGCGAAGCTTCCGCTAGAGTGTTGGCCACCAGAACAACATGTGATTGATGGGCTGGTCTATCCACCTTGCGAAGCTTGTGCCGCCTGCATCTGTGTGACAAATTCGGTCAGTATGTTCTGGGCTTCAGCAGCCACATCCGCGGCGGCCATTCCACTGTTCGGATCTTCCGCCTTGGCGTTCAGTTCTTTCAACTTTGCGGATGATTGTTTCATCACATCGGCAATCTGCTGCAGGATCGCTTCCGTCAATCCAACGCGACCGGCCATCTTCCATTTTCCATCGACCAGCTTGAAGTAGATGGGTATGGAAGGGGCACCGGTGACACTCACCTCCGCAAGAATAGTCTGGTCATCTTCAGGCTTGGCGCTGATCAGTTGCATGCTGGCTCCGGCATCGATCAGCAATTTCGCCATTCCCGGCGGCGTGCCGTTGGCTTCAAGATATTTGACCAACTTGAAGAGTTCGCCCACCATTTCGGTGTTGGCTTCCATAAAACTCTTCATATCGTCGGTGAACAGCGTGAGCAGCTCCGGCAGCTGGGCGCCGTCCTGGCTCTTCAGAATTTCATTATGACGAGTGATCAGTGCGGCGATTTCCGGATATTCAGTCGCTGCACCCGAAGCCGCAGTGGTGTCACCACCCGTGGGCGCTCCGCCACCCATCATGCTCATCACCACCGGCATGAGTTGCCCCTGCAAGCCCATCATCGCCTGTTTCAGTTGATTCTCCGCATCAGCGGGCTGGATGGAACCATCCTTTACGCCCGCCAAAACCTTGTCCATGGTTTCGAGTAACGCCGGTGATTGCTGTTCGAGTATTGTGCAAATCTGATCGAGAATTTCTTTCTTGGGGAAATATTCAGCGGGAATAGCGATTTTCCAGTTCTGTCCCTCCAGCTGTACCGGAATAGCCACCCCTTTTTCCTGCATAGGCACTTTGATTTCGACGGCAGCTGTTTTGGAGTCGGTTCCTTTGACGCTGGCCAGCATGACCGCCGGCTGAAGCATGGCGATGGCCTGATCAAACCCCATCGCTTTCGCACCACTCGCTTGTGGGTCTTTGGGTAACACTTCTTCCAGGGCTACTGCTTTATCAATAATCGGCCCGAGGAGCGTGATGAAGCGTTGAATTTCAGTAGCTTGGTCAGCGATGAAATAGGTCGAGATTTGATCCCACTGTCGTTCCTTGAATGCATTGAGCATTTTCGGTAATACGCTTTTGATCACCGGGACCAGGTCCGGGGTGAATTTGCCCGCGGGACGATTGGCGATGATTTTTTCCATGTCCGGTGCGGCAGCATTACCCTTGAAGGGTGATGAGCTGATATCTTCATCATAGGGAATTCCCATGGCGTCGGGAGGGAGGGGGGCTTCATCGGTGCCCAGGTTGTAATCAGTTGAGTAAACCGGTTCGCTTCGTTTGCAACCGATTGTCGCCAGCATGACCACCAGCGCGGATAGATACCCAAGTTGAAATGATCTTTGTTTCACGATCCAGCCCTCGTAATAACAGTATTTGGCCAGTTGGCAGATTACCGACCGGAGCGATCACCGTCAAGCCAAGGCTTTTCCGGCCAAGGAGTTGGAGGTAATAAGGGTTGCGGTGGGGGAGGCAGGATGGGTAGCGGTTGGTCGGTTAGGCGATTGGGGACGTGCCCCAGATTACCGAGTTGCTTCGCCTGTTGGAGAATGAGACTGAACATGTGCGGCGTTAGCCTGCCGGTATGAGTATTCTGCCGACTGACATGATATGAGCAGAGCAAATGGCGGTGGTCGAGCTCATAGGCGAGGCCATGCTGAAAGGGGCCGAGCGTAACACCCAATGCTTCCTGAAGCTCTTTGTAGGCCGTACGGCCAAGACATAAATAACAGCGGGCCTGCTTTAATAGACGCAGTTCTTCACGCAGATAATCACGGCAACGCGTTAATTCTTCATGATTGGGACGATTGTGAGGAGGGGCACATTTAACGACATTCGTAATGTAAGTCTCTTCCAATGCCAGCCCGTCATCTCGGGCGACGGATTCCAGATGATTCGCCAAGCCGGCTTGGTATAGTCCGGCGAAAAGAAAGTCCCCAGAAGCATCTCCCGAAAATACGCGTCCGGTTCGGTTCGCGCCATGTGCACCCGGTGCCAGTCCCAGGATCACCAGCCGAGCATCTATTCGGCCAAATCCGGGCACTCCTCGACCCCAATACTTCTGATTTCGATAATCTGCCATTTTTTCCCGCGCAGCCTTTTCACGGCACTCCACCAGCCGGGGACAGAGCCGGCAGGCGGCTACTTTGCTGTGTAATTGGGCTAGCTTGCTGGCCATATATCTTGTCATATCACATCATTAACTGTTAGTCTAGAGTATATGGATAAAATAGATAATTTATTGTTGTAATATGATGTCTGTAATAGGTATGATGATAGTAATGAGTGATACAATTGCCATTCCTGCAATAAATTATGATCTGCGGTAAAAATCCCATATTTGGATACGCCTGGTTTTCAATTTTTTGGAATTGGTTTACAATTCGCCCCGATTGAATCAAACACTTCGAATCTAAATCTGGTCAGATGCTGAAAATGCCAATTCAAGAGCACCTTTGCACATGAGGACTTATGAATCATTCGCCACTCGATAAAGGCAAAGAAATGTGGGCTACTCGCCTTGGAGTAATTCTGGCGGTGGCTGGTTCGGCGGTCGGGTTGGGGAATTTTTTGCGTTTTCCGGCCTTAGCAGCTCAGAATGGCGGGGGGGTCTTTATGATCCCCTATTTCGTCGCCTTGATTTTGTTGGGTATTCCTATCTGCTGGGCGGAGTGGACCATGGGGAAGTATGGTGGCATGTTTGGTTTCAACTCTTGCCCCGCCATCTTCGGCGTGATGGGACGAAAGCGTATCTGGCAATACCTGGGTGTCTTTGGGCTGATCGTACCGGTCATTATCTACATGTATTATGTACTGATTGAATCGTGGTGTCTGGGTTATGCCTGGCAATACCTGACCGGGGCGATGAACTCTGCTCTCGGTGACGATCCCAACCAGTATGCCGCACAATGTAAAGACTATTTTAATCAATTTACCGGGGCGACTCATGATGGATTGATGATGGATGGTCGCCTGCATATCAGTGTGATCGTCTGGATAGTTGTATTTGGTGTGAATTTTTTACTGATCTATCGTGGCTTGTCGAAGGGGATTGAAACATTCTGTAAATACGCAGTGCCGATGATGGCGGTTTGTGCCCTGGCCGTGCTCATTCGGGTACTAACCTTGGGAACACCCAATCCGGCCATACCCGAACAGAACGTCATCAATGGTTTGGGGTTCATGTGGAACCCCAAAGCGGTCGTTGATGAAGGCAGCAACTGGTCCGCACTGGCTAAGCCACAGGTCTGGATGGATGCTGCGGGGCAGATTTTCTTCAGCCTTTCCGTTGGTTTTGGAGTCATCATCAATTATGCCAGTTATCTGAGGAAAAAAGATGACGTAGTTCTATCGGGTTTGACCGCCTCAGCAACCAACGAATTTTTTGAAGTGTGCATGGGCGGACTGATCACCATACCGGCTGCTTTTATTTTTCTGGGTATAGCCGGAGCGCAGGTTTCAGGTAACTTCGATTTAGGGTTTAAGACGTTACCCATTGTGTTCAAATACATGCCCGGCGGACAGTTTTTCGGATTCTTATGGTTTTTCATGTTATTTCTGGCGGCGATTACCAGTTCGCTGTCGATGCTTCAGCCGGCGATCGCCTTTCTGGAAGAGGCGATGAATATCAAACGACACCTCTCGGTTATTCTGCTGGGGATTTTGACAGGTGGTGGATCGCTGTTTGTTATTTATTATAGCCAGGGGCTGATGGCGCTTTCCACTTTGGATGACTGGGTGGGAACGATCATTATTGTGGTATTAGCCACCATCCAGACCGTTTTATTTGCCTGGGTTTTCGGTGCGGAACGCGGGCGGAAATTTGCCAATGATGGTGCGGAGATGCAGATTCCGCGCTTCTGGGTTTTTCTGATGAAATATGTTACGCCCCTCTACCTGCTGATCATGCTGGTGATGTGGTGTTGGAATACTTTACCGGGAAAGTTGATAGAGTTGCAGGCTAGTCCGGTGGCGCAGATGTCAATGGGGCTGGTCCTGGTAGTTACCATTTTCTTTTTGGTCGTGATTCACCGAGCAGGCCGGAGATGGCAACCGATCATCGACCGTGCGGCAGCCCAGCGAGAAATATAGAGGTGAAGCATTATGACTATTGGTGGATGGATCTTCATGATCTGCTCATTAACCTTTGTAGTTGGGTTATGCGGCTTTTGCTTTTATCGAGTGTTAACCCCCGCCCAATCGTCAGAAAAAAGTAAAGCGTCTGGCCGATAGGCATTGGTTTCGTTTCACCGAGCCGCGACCGTCTCGGTGCGGTCTTCTTGATTTTTTGATCTAATATTATTCAACCTGTACCAGTACCGGCTGGTAGAAGGGGGTTGGCAACCGGTACGGGCCGTGCTATACTACAGGACTATTAGTTTTTATTTGATAACCACTTGAGTCCTGGACAATTGAGGATTAGATATGCCTACGGCGAATCAATTGGTACGGGTCGGCCGCACGCTGGTCGTCCGTAAGAGTAAAGTCCGCGATATCGAAGCCTGTCCCCAGCGGCGGGGTGTCTGTCTGATCGTGAAAACGCAGACACCCAAGAAGCCTAATTCGGCACTACGTAAGGTGGCCCGTGTACGTCTGACCAACGGCAATGAAGTAACGGCCTACATTCCCGGCATTGATCATAATCTGCAGGAACACTCCATTGTGTTGATTCGCGGCGGCCGAGTGAAGGATCTGCCGGGTGTACGCTATCATATCATTCGCGGGACGCTTGATTGTGCCGGTGTGGAAAACGACAAGGAAGGCAAAGCCCGTAATCGCGGCCGTTCCAAGTACGGCGTAAAGCGTCGCAAATAGTCTATAAACTCAAACGGAATACATGCAGTTGATCAGTGTGGAAATTTCTCTGGTTAACCACGGATGGTCTACATGATTTCAATTCTGTTTCGCAAAGCAATGTATTCGTCAGTTCTTCCCGTGCGGCCGTTATTATCCGAACGCCTCGGAAAATGGCTGGGTGTCGGTACGTTTACGTTACTGATTGCGCTGGCAGCCCAACTGAAGATTTATCTGCCAGTTACACCCGTTCCGGTAACGATGCAGGATCTGATGGTCCTCCTGGCGGGTGGAATTCTGGGTGCGTGGCGCGGCGTCTGCTGTTTAGCGTGGTATGTGGTATTAGGAGCCTTGGGGTGGCCGGTGTTTGCCGGTGGAGCAGCGGGGTTCTGGCATCTGCTGGGTCCTACCGGTGGCTATCTGGTGGGATTTATTCTGGCAGCGGGAATATCCGGATGGATTATTGAGCGTCATCGTACAATATGGTCTGTAGTGACCGGAATGGCGCTGGGCTATCTCGCCATATTTATTTGCGGTGTGGGCTGGCTGACATTTTTAACAGGTGATCTCGAAAAATCTCTCTTGATAGGTTATTGGCCATTTGCATTGGCTTCTGTATATAAAATGATTATTGTCAGCACGTTGTGTGACATATGGCGCCGTCGTGTCCAGCAATAATTGCTTCTGATTACTGACGTAAATACAATTGCACTTGCGGCATTGTTAAGGTTTGGTTAGACTGTAAATTGTATCGATGCAGGCCGACGATTAGACGATTAGTTGGTTAAACCTGGCCACAATTAGAATCTCTATGTCGCAAACACTGGCTTGCGACTGCCTGTATTTTTTTTATAATAGCCTAATCAGCGCCCAGGCGATCGGATCACCTGGGCGATTGTTTTGAATAACTTTGGCTTTTTGCAGACAAGGCAGATGTAAGCGATGGCATTCAAGCGATTCACGCAATCAACCGAGCAACTTCGACCCGATCCCCGTTACAACAGTAAGCTGATCAGCAAATTTATCAATTGCATGATGTGGGACGGCAAGAAAGCAGTGGCTACGAATGTTTTTTATGATGCCATGGAGATTATTGGCAAGCGCCTGAAGGATGTCGAGCCTCTGGAAGTGTTCGAAACGGCTTTGAATAACGTAAAGCCGAATATCGAAGTTCGCTCCCGCCGCGTGGGCGGTTCTAACTATCAGGTACCGATGCCGGTTAATCGTCGGCGTCAGCAGTCACTGGCGATTCGCTGGTTGCTGCAAGCAGCCCGGGGTGTTAAAGGCAAAGCCATGGGCGAGCGCCTGGCCAAGGAGTTGATGGATGCCTTTCGTCGCGAAGGTACGGCCATCACCACCCGCGAAAATGTGCATCGTATGGCCGATGCCAATAAGGCCTTTAGCCATTTTGCCTGGTAATATTGCCGGTTAAATTCGATTATTCAAACCCGGGTTTACCGGGTTTTTTTATTGCGCTTTTTCCGCCAGACACTCGTCGAAAACTACTTCAGTAGAATCGCACCGCCGGTCATACTACCCGAAATAGACAATAGATCCCATTCTGCATTCAGTAATGAATGTGCTTGATTTGAACTTTTAAGAGCTGTTGCATAACTCGAAAAACTCATCTTCCGGTTTTCAGAGCCGTCCCGTGAGCAAGTGGTGGAGAATGCAGCTACTCAGTTTCCCGTTCCCTTACGGTCGCGGCTCGGTGGTGAACTTTGCAATTGCTTCTTAACGTAAATCACCAGATTATTCAGGATTGATGTTCGGTGCGGGAATATATTTTATTTCGCGTTGTGGATATCTTCGAACAGGCTTTTTTTTCGTCAACAGATTACTGATACCGATCAGCATCAGCAGAGATCCCATGATCAAGAGATGTTGCCAGGCAGAAGTAGTTACCATCATGGCCGGTTCGGGGAGGGCCTGATGATGGAGGGCTCGAATGATCGTAGCGGGTAAAGACTCCTGCAGTTCAGTAATAGCTTGCGCGCTGAGGGTCGGATGGCCCAGAGTCAGTAGTCGCAACTGAGACATGCTTTTCAAGGGGTTCAGCCCATTATCACTGATGGGATTATTCAGCAAAAAGAGTCGGGTTACGCCGGTAAGATTTACCAGTGCCTTGATCCCTTCATCATTAATCATGGCATCAGCGAGGCGAAGATCGGACAAGTGATTTAATGACCGGAGGTATTCGAAGCCAAAGCCCTGAACATGAGTACTGGCCAAATGTAAAAGTTTGAGATTATGCAACGCTGACAGGTACCGCAGACCGGCATCGGTAATCGGATTATGGTCCAGGTGCAGTACTTCGAGTGAAGTCAAATGACTGACATATTGTAACTGCTCATCGTTAATCTGAGCATCGGAAAGATACAGGGCTTTTAGCGATGGACTCTGGATGTTCTGCAGCGGAGATAAATCGTGGCCTTGTGACGCCGACCAGATAATCAGAATCTCGTGCTCCTGTGGAATCGAGACTTCACCTGCTGCGCAAGACCAATATTGCCAGTTGCCGGTGCTATATCTGGGGCGAAGCCGAATTTCACCGACTACACGGTCTTTCGGAAAGAAGAGCGTTTCGCCATGTTGGGAGTTCGGCAGGGTAGCATGAGCCTCGGTTGATGGTAATTGAGTGACCGGTTTGAGGCTTTGGCGCAATGGCATAGCCATTGGTTGCCCTTGCAGCATCAGAAAAATAGTCCAGAATAGCGTAACCATGAATTCTCACTCAGTAAGCCGGCAAAAAAAATATAACATTCCACCAGCTAAGGGCGTTGGCTTGGCCAATATATGACGTCATATAACCATCCAAGGTTTCACTAATGTAGTTAGAATATGTGATTTGTATTGCTAAAAAATCTTAATTAGACGAATATTAGCGGCCATATAACAAAATCCCATAACGGGGACATCAGCCCGTAGTATTCGTCCGCGTGTGGCGATGACCGATAACAGAACATGGAAGGCCATTGGGTGAAACGAATTTATTACATTGGAAGTGAGAGTTCCATTCTTGCTGGTTTGAATTAGAAATCAGCTGACTACTATTGCCAACCAGAGCGGAGGTTAAAAGAGAGTGCCCGGGTCGAGTGTAATCGGCGAACTATTACGCAAAGTACGAGAAGGTGATCAGCAGGCCCTCGCCCAGTTATTGCCCGTAGTTTATGATGAATTGCGGGCGATAGCAGCCCGCTATCTGCAGCGCGAACGTGCCGGTCATACCTTGCAAACCACCGCTCTGGTGCATGAAGTTTTCATTAAACTTGTGGGCCAGACCGAAGCCCGCTGGCAGAATCGGGCCCAGTTTTTTGCGGTGGCAGCCCAGGCCATGCGGCGGATCCTGGTGGATTACGCGCGCGGCCATCAGGCTGCTAAACGTGGTGGCGGGAAGAAAGCGGTTTCCTTGGATGATGTGAGTACGGTTTTTGAAACAGATTCGGCGGACGTGATCGCGATCGATCAGGCACTGCAGAAGCTGGCGGAACTGGATCCGTTGCAGAGTCGCATAGTGGAACTGCGTTTTTTTGCCGGTATGACCAACGAAGAGGTCGCTCAGGCGCTGGGTCATTCACTTTCGACCATCAAGCGGGAATGGGGTTTGGCACGGGCATGGCTGCATCGCGAGTTACAGCATCTATAGTCCACCCAGTTCATCGGATTCATGGAGTATTATGGTTGTCGATCGATCACGTTGGGCGGAAGTTAAACGCATTTTTCATGAGGCGTTGGAACAAACGCCGGAATTTCGCGCCTCCTTTATTCTAGCCCAGTGTGGTGATGATGCTTACCTGATGAATGAGGTCCACTCCCTGCTGGCGGCTTATCTGCAATCAGATGGTTTTCTAGAGAAGCCGGCCTTTGCCGCCTGGTCCTCGCCTTCCGATGGTGATGTGTCAGTTGTAGATCGCACGCGGACCATGGATCTGAACTCCGAGTCCGCTATCCGGGTGGCAGGGGCTCTTGCTGATCTGATACCTGATTATGAGCTGATGCGTGTTTGTGGCCACGGTGCGTTTGGCAAGGTCTGGATCGCCCGGGATCGGGTAGGGGTCTATCGCGCATTGAAAGTTATCGAGCTTGGCAAGCTGACCGAACTGGGCATTACCCACCGTGAAATTCGAGCCCTGCAGCAGTATTGTCAGCATGTTCCGCTGCATCCCAACCTGGTCCAGATCTTCCACATCGGCCAGGGAGAGAACATGTTTTACTACACGATGGAACTGGCCGATGATGCGGTCAC
This sequence comes from Phycisphaerae bacterium, assembly GCA_022072405.1. Classification (GTDB taxonomy): domain Bacteria; phylum Planctomycetota; class Phycisphaerae; order UBA1845; family CAIVHJ01; genus JAJVHX01. The sequence goes on from JAJVHX010000016.1 coordinate 27,952, forward strand.
GCGGCTGCCGGTACGGAAAGAACTCCCGGGCAGTTATATACCCATGACGCTGCGGCGGGTGTTGCGCGCCGGACGGTTAAATGTCGATGTTGCGGTGGAGATCACGCTGCATTTGCTAAAGGGGCTGGAATGTTTGCATCAGGCTGGGCTGGTCCATCGGGATATCAAACCGGCCAACATTATCTTCGCCAACCGCGAAGTCAAACTGGCGGATGTTTCGTTGGTCGATATGACGCGCACGCAGATGAGCCAGGTCGGAACGCCGCAATATATGCCTCCTGATGAACAGATGGACGCCACGGCTGACACGTATGCCCTGGGCAAAGTGCTGCATGAGATGATCACCAACAAGAACATGACCAGCTTTCCGCGACTGCCGGAAGAATTGCCCATCAGTTCGACGCAGCTGGATATCGGCAAGCTGGATTCATTTCTGGTCAAAGCCTGCGGTCCCAATGCCAAGGCCCGTTATCCATCCGCGACAGAGATGCGCTCGGCACTGTTGCGTTGCCGCTTCCCGCTGATCGATGCGCCGCTTCTGGAATTAGCCAACGAGGAGATGCTGCCCAGCCCGGATGACAGTCTGGCGCTGGCTGCTCTGCAGCGGGTGGTGGGTGATGCAGATGGCGGAACGGTCGGTTCCAAAACCACCGCCGTTTCCATCAAATCGGTTCCGCAAATCCGGTCAGCCACGCCGGGCGAGCGCATGGTCTGGGCGGTGGTGGATCGCATAATCCGGCTGGTGCCTTGGCTGGTAATTCTGGTGCTGGGTTTATATCTGATCCGGCGATTAACCTGATCAGGGCGGTGACCAGTCAGCTGCAAAACGTACTTCCGAATTAGCCTGCGGTAAGGCTTGCAGCATGGATTGGAGCATGTGCACATAAGTATGAGCAATGCGGGCAGCAGGCTGGAAGTGAAACCGGAGTGCAGTTGCTTCAATGACCTCGGCGTGCGGTCCTTCAATTTCAACATAACGTCCCAGCATCGGTAATTCATCCAGTTCAATGCGGCATTTTTTCAGTTGCCAGCTCTCCCGGAATTTCTCAAAGATTAAAAATGGCTGATAGCCCAGGCCCGCGAGCAGTTGTGCTGTTACTTCCGGCGGCTCGACGGTGATTTCAGTTTCTTCGCGGATTTTCAACGACCCCGGCTGCATCGGACCTTTGAAGGTTAATGTTGATTTTTCCACCGAGCCGTCCAGCAGGCGTGTCGTGCGCAGTCTCAATCCGCAACCACTCCGCCGTAATTGATCGGCGGCGTTATCATAAATCCGATTGGTTTCCAGAACCTGTCCCAGGTAGAGGGCCTGTTGTTCGCGCAAGGTGTTACGCAAGGGGCCGAAGGAGTCGATCCTGAATTTAGCTTCTACTTCCAGGGCCACAAAATTCCCTCGCTAACGAACGACGAGATTAACCAGCTTGCCGGGCACGACAATCACCTTGTGAATGGATTTGTCACCCACCGCCAGCAGCACCGTCGGATCGTTGCGGACCGCAGTTTCGAGCTGATCGGGTGTGGAATCAACAGGCAATTGTAACCGGGTACGCAGTTTGCCGTTGATCTGCACCGGAATCTCGATGGTATCGTCGCGGGCGAGTTGGGGATCAAAAGTCGGCCAGGGTTCATAGGCCAGGGTTCGCTGATGGCCCAGCCGTTGCCAGAGCTCTTCCGCAATGTGAGGTGCAAAGGGAGCCAGCAGCAGCACGAACGGTTCCAGAATGGCCCGCGGGCGGACCGCGGCGGAAGTCAACTCATTGGTCAGAGTGATCAATTCGGCGATGGCAGTATTGAATTTAAAACTCTCAATATGGGCTGATACCTTGCCGATGACCTGATGCAACCGGCGCAATAGTGCGAGCGGGGGTTCGACCGGCTGAACCGCCGGGGATAATTGGTCGGTCTGCTCATCTACGACCAGTCGCCACGCCCGGCTGAGAAAACGGTACAGACCGGGAATGTCGCGCGTGTTCCAGGGTTTCGAGGCATCGAGCGGGCCCATGTACATCTCATAGAGGCGGAAGGCGTCGGCGCCGAATTCACACAGGATGTCGTCGGGATTGACGATGTTCTTGAGCGATTTGCTCATTTTGGCGACGATCTGTTGCACCGGTTCGCCGGTGGTTTTGTGAAAAAACTGATTTTCACCGCGTTCTTCCACTTCATCCACGGGCAGGGTCATGCCGCGCTGATCCTGATAAGCGAACGACAAGATCAGCCCCTGATTGAATAACCGCTGGAAAGGCTCGACCGTGGAGACGTGGCCCAGATCATAAAGCACCTTGTGCCAGAAGCGAGCATAGAGCAGGTGCAATACCGCGTGTTCGGCGCCGCCGACATATTGATCAACATTCATCCAATATTTTTCAGCCACCGAGCTCCAGGGCTGCTCGGTATTCTTCGGATCGGTAAAACGCAGGTAATACCAGCAGGAACCGGCCCATTGCGGCATGGTGTTCAGTTCACGGGTATAGGTTTTTCCATCGCGCTGAACTGCGGCCCATTCTTTAACCCTGCCAAGTGGTGGACGTGGCGGTTCATTCGGGTCATCAGAGGCGTGTGGTTGAAAATTATCCATGTGGGGAAGATCGAGCGGAAGTTCCGGTTCATCCAGACCTATCACTTCGCCGTCGGGTCCATGTAGGATCGGAAATGGTTCACCCCAGTAGCGCTGCCGGCTGAATAACCAGTCCCGCAATTTGTAATTGATGGTTCCCTTCCCCAACCCGTGTGCTTCAAGCCAGGAGGTAATTCGTTGTTTGAATTCGGTAGTGGCAAGCCCATTAAATTCACCGCTGTTGATCGCCGTTCCTTCGCCGATAAATGCTTCGGATTGCACATCAGCTCCGCCGGCGACGACTTCCACAATTGGCAAATTGAATTTTTTCGCGAACGCGTGATCACGTTCATCATGGGCTGGGACGGCCATGATCGCCCCCGTGCCGTATCCCATCAAGACATAGTCGGCGATCCAGATCGGAATCGGTTGGCCATTCAATGGATTGATCGCATAGGCGCCGGTAAAGACGCCGGTTTTCTCCTTGGTATCCGCCGTGCGATCGAGATCGGTTTTGTTCTTCGCCGTCTCAACATATCGCATCACCGCCTGAAGTGATGTTTCCTCCGAGCCGGGGGCTTTAGCCCCCGCGGAGCTGCTTCCAGTGGCAATTCCCAGATTTTCTAAACTGCCTTTGCACAACGAATTCACTTGATTTTGAACATAGTTAATTGCCGATTGCGGATCGTGTCGAATCAGTCGTTTGGACCCGGATCGTGTCCACCACTGTCCTACTGGTTTGCCAAAAGTCTGACTCAGGACACGGGAGCTGTTCCCCTTGAATAGCTGCAGTGCTTCATCCGCTCGTTGTTCACATCGGCATACAATATGAACGTGATCGTTCATGACAGCGTAAGCCAGCAGGTGGATTCCGTGCCGCTGAGCGACATCCTTGATAGAGCTTTCAACACAATCAGCCTGTTGCTGAGACAAGCGTACCGGTTCCTCTTTCATGACATTATGGGCGTTGCTATAAAGTTGAGCGTCATCTGCATCGTATGGTTCACCGGGAAGATTATGAATGACATGTTGATGCTGAGGATGAGGGGTGCGCCCGACAAAACTACGAGGATCGCCCGGTAACCAGGTACCATAGGTGGTCCAAGTCAGTAACCAGGTTTTAGCGTCAGAGGAAGGTTCGGCCGAAGAGAAGACCCGCGTGGGCTGAAGCCCACGGCTCGGAAGATTTTTCCACGAATCAGGCGTATCTGCGGGCCATTGAGCAGGGACAATTCTTTCGACCAACGGATGTTCGGGAGCGAGGACCATATAGGTGGCGCCGAACAGCGTATCAGGCCGCGTAGTAAAGACACGGATCACTTCATTACTATTGCCCGCCAATTTGAAATCGACTTCCGCACCGTTGCTTTTGCCGACCCAGTTTCGCTGCATGGTCTTGATCGGTTCGGGCCAGTCCACCTGTTCGATGTCGGACAGCAGCCGTTCGCAATATTTTGTGATGCGCAGCATCCACTGCTTCAATGGCAGGCGGTAGACCGGGTAGTCACCGCGCTCGCTGCGCCCGTCATTGGTCACTTCCTCGTTGGCGAGTACTGTGCCCAACATCGGGCACCAGTTCACTGGAATCTCGTCCATGTAGGCGAGGCGATGGTTATCGACAAGTTGGCGTTTTTCGAATTTGGACAGGTTCTCCCAACTACGCCAGTCCGCACCGGCTGAAGCACGCGGCTCGGATAGAGCGGGGACGATCTGGAGGTTGGATTCTATTTTCCATTTTCCATTTTCCAATTCGCTGATCAGTTCACTGATGGGTCGTGCTTTGCCAACATAAGATCGACCCTGTTCGTCCTGACCGGTGGCAGTGGGATCGAACCAGCTGATAAACAGCTGCAGAAAAATCCATTGTGTCCATTTGTAATAACCCACGTCGGTGGTGGCTAATTCGCGCGACCAGTCATAGCTGAAGCCCAGTTTCCTGAGTTGCTGTTTGAAGGTGCTGATGGCCCGTTCGGTGGTGATACGCGGGTGGACATTGGTCTGTACGGCGTACTGTTCTGCCGGCAGGCCGAAGGAATCCCAGCCCATCGGATGCAGCACATTGAATCCGCGCATCCGTTTATATCGGGAGAGGATATCGGTCGCGGTATAACCTTCCGGATGGCCGACGTGCAGTCCGCTGCCCGAAGGGTAGGGGAACATATCCAGGACGTAGTATTTGGGTTTGGAGGTATCAAAGTCCGCATCGCCAGGGTTCCCAATGTGGAAGGTGGAATGTTGTTCCCAATAATCCTGCCACTTGGGTTCGATAACGGCGGGCTGATAGATGCCGGGCAATTCATTTTTCATGTCGGCATTTTATATAAGCCCGGCGATGGTGACAAAATTCCCTTTGCCGGGGTAATGACTGAAAGCGGCCAGAATGATGAGGTCTTAATAGTTGGCAGATGATAAACAGTTCTGGTTGTAATGGCCGGTATGAGCCAATCGGTTCTGGATTTTATCCAGATTACGGCAATTCCCGATGGTCAATCGTATGGTAGTAGTGGATCTGGAGTTGGCTGACGTCGGACACCGACAGCCGCTGATCCCAAACCGACCCAGACAGACGGGCTTGGCAACACACTTCAGATCGGGTGAGTTCGGGCGCTTCATTCGGAACAGGTCTGATGATCAGCAGGGAGGTTGATCACGTCGGCCGTACTACGGCCTTCAGGTGCCTTTGCGGGGTGGATAAAACTTGGATGGCAGACAGTAAGTCTGCCGACAGGGGCCAACCCATCTTCTTCGACAGTGTCGAAGGCGATGGGTTTTTGGCTGGTATTAAAATCCATCCAGTGAATCCGTTGACGCCGGTGCCGAGGCCGGTGCTTCCGCAGAACCATTCTTGCCTTTCAACAGCGCTTCATCCACATACATGGAACGATCAAAGGTTATTCCCGGTGGGGCGATGATCTGATTATGCTGACCGCCGCCGCGAACAGCCCCCAGGGTGGCCCCTGGTTCGATGTAGATCGTATTAGAATTACCGACCAGTGTCAGCGTACTGACCGTCGATCCGGAGCGAATAGTCAGCGTGTTATTTTCGCCGCGCAGACTGACTGTACCGTTGAACACCTCACTATAGGTTTTACCCGTACCTGAGTATGAATAGTCGGCGTTGATCAGCCATTGATAACCCACCACGCCAATGGCCAACAGGATCATCATCAAACCACCCAGTTTTTTCAGTTTTCTCAACATGATCCACACTCCTTATACAATCATCTTATCAATGTGTTCGCATGATCGGGCGGTTTATTTCATCGGGCTGAAAAATCGAGTACACCCTCTGAATTGAAACAGGATATTGTCATCTGTAAAATGTTATATATTAACGAGATATGGAGTATCACGGCGACATGATGGGATTGGATTGATAAACCATGCCCCACTGGTTGTCCGGTTCGGGTAGTGGTTCATATCGATCATGGATGAATTGCATCAAAGGTCTCAAGTCCGCGCTATCCGGCGAAGGAATTCTTGATAATTCGCGATTTACTTCTTCTGCGGAAATCAGAATTATTTCGGGTGGATGGGACTGCCAGTCATGCACCATCTGTTCGACCAGAATATTTGACTTGGATCCCAGTTGGGAGATGTTCAGCAGGCTGGTAAATCGTGAGCCGCTGCGAAATCCCGTGAACCAGTAGAATGCCGGCTGGTAACTCAATGACTGTATTGAGTCGCCAGGTTGCAGGTAATGCTGCAACTGCTGCAGTTTACCACGCACTTGATACGGATCGGTGTCCATTTGGGAGTTGGTCCAGTTCACCGCGACAGCTCGCCACTGCGCTCGGATTGGAGCGATGAGCATATAAACCACCCACAACAGCATGAGGCAGCGTAAGGCACTGCGTTGGAGGTGATTCCAGGCAGCTTGCTCCCGTAGTAATTCGCGTATCGAGCCGACAGCCAGCAGCAGGAGCGGCGGCAAAGCTGAAATGAAATAGTAGTTGGATTTACCCGGGCTGATGAGAATGAAATAGAGAGCGAAAATCAGCCAGATAGTTGTAACGAGGATAGGATGCTGCGTAACTGATTTCATGCTGGAATCATGGAGCGATTGAGGCCGTATCGGGTTTGCAGAATCTGCTGCTTCTGGCGAGGAAATCAATGATCTGTTGAACCAGCCCAATAATGTTTTGAATAGAAATGCAGCAGCCAGAATGGCAGGCAGGCCCAGCACTGCCAGATGTTCTGACCAGTCAATCCAATGCAGACTGGGCGGAAAACCATTCTGTTGACTGTGCAGCCTGGGAAACTCCACGATGGCGATCCAGGCCCAGTGCCCATCGGCCGTGAGTAACAAAATTATTACGGCGAAACCAAGTGCAATTGCGTAACCTCCCGCGCCGGCGATAATCATCAAAACATGTGGGCGGCGTTTGGGGCGATCGATCAGCAATATTATTAGCAGAGTAACAAAAATGGCACCGGTCGTCGCCAAGCCGGTTTGCTTGCATAGAAAACTACCCGCCAGTGCCATGCCTGCGACGAAGGCACACCGCAGTCCTGCCCTCGCCCTAATACATAACTGAAAAAAACGTACGGCAGCCAGATCGAACATGATCAGAAAAGTTTCCGGTCGATTAGTACCTCCCCAGTAGAGTGGATGCAGCAGGTAGAGAGCAGCAAGTACTGTACCCAGATGTGCAGCTGGATTACCAAACCAATGGGCAGCGACACGATGAAACAGCCATAGGCTGACCATTATGCTTATCGTGCACATCAGGGCGACTCCGAAATATTGACCACCACTGATGAGCAAGCCAACATAGTTTATCCAGAAGATCATGGGAGGTTTGTTGTCCCAGACGTCACCATACAATTCCTGCCCTTGTCGCATTTGCTCACCGATGTAGGCATAGAGCCAGCGGTCAGCATCATCCTGTCGTAAATGAGCCGTCATCAGCCCGATTACTGTAATGGGGAGCAACGCCATGATCAGCAGTAGAATGACCAACGATTTGCGGTGGGGATGTTGATTCGGTTGAATAGTGATCGTTTTGAATCCTGACGCAATTCCAATGATCCAGGTTCATGAATCTGATGTTGAGCACTGCTTAGTCTAGCCAGCAGTGGATGGATGAGCGAAGAGATTAGGGTTATTTTTTAACAGATGTATTGACAAGTAGGAATTGTCGGCAAAAAATAGTATGGAAAGCCAGCCTTGACGCTACCGACGAAATGAATGTTAGATAATCAAAAATATAACTCTCCCATAATCTTATGTGATGGGATGTTACTCCAGACCCTGTACCAGGTGTCCGTTGTGACTCAATGCCAAGAATGAATTAAAAGTTCCTAATGTAGCGGGTGTCGGGCGAGTAATGAAATGGTCATAAGGAGTTTTCCGGCTGAAGTTCTGGAAACGACCTTTACGCTGTCGTGAAATTACAGCATACTGAGGCAGATTTGTGGCGTCTGGTCGTCCTGCATGGAACTCGCCACCACCCCTGATCACCATCCAGCAAGGAGTTGTACATGGCCAAAGCCAAATCGGTGTGGGGCATTGATGTCGGCCATTGTGCCTTAAAGGCCATCAAGCTGACCCGCACACCCGATGGCGAATTGGAAGTCGCCGCACTGGATTACATTGAACATGCGAAAATTCTTTCGCAGCCCGATGCCAATCCACCGGAATTGATTGCCGAGTCGCTGGAAAAATTTCTTTCTCGCAATGACATTACTCAGGATGGCGTGGCGCTGGGAGTGCCGGGACAGCATACGCTGGCCCGCTTCAGCAAGCTGCCGCCGGTCGATCCCAAGAAAATACCCGATATCGTCCGCTTTGAAGCCAACCAACAGATTCCCTTTGATATTGATGAAGTAGTCTGGGACTACCAGACCTTCAGCGAGCCGGACAGCCCGGAAATCGAAGTAGGCATCTTCGCCATGAAGCGCGAACTGCTCCACGAACATCTGGCCCATTTTACCGATGCCGGGATCGAGCCGATCCTGGTGCAGGCATCGCCATTAGCTGCTTATGATGCCATGTACGTGGATGATCATCTGGGGCAGGAAACCTCGGTGCTGGTCGATATTGGAGCAGATAATACGGATCTGCTGTTTACCGATCGTGTCCGGATCTGGACGCGAACCTTGCCGATCGGTGGTAACACCTTCACCGATGCACTGGCGACAGGTTTCAAGCTGTCATTTTCCAAGGCGGAAAACCTGAAGCGCCAGGCGGCCTCCAGCAAATATGCCCGCCAGATATTTCAGACCATGCGGCCAATTTTTGCGGATCTGGTCAGTGAAATTCAGCGCTCCATCGGTTTTTACACCTCCACACACCGCGATGCCAAAATTGAACGGCTCATCGGGTTGGGGGATGCCTTCAAGTTGCCTGGGTTGCTGAAATATCTGCAACAAAATCTGGATCTGCCGGTCGTCCGACCGGAGCTGTTCAGCAAGGTGAAATGGGCCAGCGGCGTCAACAAGGATGAGGAACACGAACTGGCGTTCGCGGTGGCCTATGGACTGGCGGCGGCAGGTCTGGGCCATGGGATGATGAAGAATAATCTGCTGCCGCCGGAAGTGGCCCGTCAGGTCCTTTGGCGCAAGAAGAAGCCCTGGTTCGCCGCCACGGCTGCCTGTGTACTCCTTTCCGCAGGGCTGGTCTGGTATCGCTACAGCGCGGACATGGGCACGCTGGGCGGCAGCAATGAGGCGGCGAATACGACCGTCAGCCTGTCAGAGGCGGATAACATCTTCAAGAACGGTTTACCGCGTTCGATGAACCCCCGGGAATATTCCTACAAGGTAGCCAAAACGGCAGAAGTCTTTAAGAGCGAGCAGGGTCGCCTGGCGAATGAAGGTCAGGAAGAGAAGCAAGAACTCGATGATATTCTGTCCCTGCTGGAATTAAAGGTGCTCTATCCAGCTATCATGGATGCCGTGCATCAGGCACTGCCCCCGCCCCCAACACAACTGGCAACCACGACGAGCGGTGTGGAATACGTTGATCAGATCATTAAAGCAGGCGAGCTATTGGAGCGAGCCAAGCGCGAAGAAATATTCATTGACCGCTACAGCAGTCAGTTTTCAGACAATGTTCTGGCGGAGGATTATCGTCCGGAGGGCATGGATGATGGCCCGCTCTTTGATTTTTATTCCGAGCAGGGCGCGGAAGGTTTCATCATCACGCTTTATTGCCGCACGCCTAACCAGGACAAAGGTAAGTTCGTGGATAAGCCCGGCGGATTTATTCAGAATCTCAAATTATCCGGCCAGCAGCCTGACCAGGGATTTTACTTTGACGGGGTGCGGCTGATCAGCGGGGCCAGTAAGGGCGGTTCTTCATCAGCCAAGCCGGCGGGCGGATTGCCCGTGGGTGGCAAACCGGCTGGTGGCGCGCCAGAAGGTGGTGGAGCGGGTTCAGGTACTTCGCTGGGGGGTCGTGATCCTCTGACTTTGGAAGAGATCAAGGAAGACTGGGAGTTCGTTGTCAAACTCGCGGTAGTGATTGGTGAGCTGCCCAAGGATAAAACACCTGGAACACCGGCGAAATCCGGACGTCGACCAACAGGTGGTGGAAATCGTTGAGTGCTTAATGCAGGCTGGACTCATACGCGTTAACGAAGGATGCGGATATGGATTTTGTTAAGAAACAAGCATTTTTCCTGGGGTGCGGCGTAGCGGCCCTGGCGGGCGTGGGCCTCCTGTTGTGGGGCATGTCCAAAATGTCCGTGGTCCAGACAGAGATGCAGAATGTCGCCGGACTGGATCAGCAGCTCAGCGGCATGACTCGTGGCGGCGAGGGTGGAGGACCGGCGAATCCTCGAGCCATCGAAAAGGAAAAAGAGCGGATCGAACGGGTCAAGAGCAACTATGACCAGGTGATGAATCTCTTCAGCCAGACCCGCAAATTTTCGCCGCTGCTCGAAGGGGTTCTACCCGAAGCACCCAATACTCCGGAAGGCCGACAAAGTCGTTATGAATTTCAGACCCGCTACATTGTGGCGATGAATGAGCTGCTGAAAATCCTCAACGCCGGCCAGCCGCCGACGCGCGAAGAAATTGATGACACCCGAGATTACTTAAAGAAAAAGGCATTGCAGGCGAGCCAATTTGGTACCGGTGATACTGCACCCAAGGCGGGGGAGACACCGCCGCCATCCGGCAGTCCGGGCGGAAGAACCAATGCAGGTGAAGGGCAGGTGGTAATGCCTCCGATCAACGGACCGGAGAGCGCAGCTGCCTACTGGAAGTCACTGGAAGAGCGTGCCAAAACCGATGCCCATATTCTCAAGAGTATCAGCAAAGCCAAGAGCATGTTCTGTTATGCCCAGGTAGGGCCGGGCGGCAGTTTTGAATTGCATGAAATATACAAAGTTTCCTCCACCACCACACAACCGCCGGCGTCGGGAGCAATCTGGCTGGCTCAGTTCTGGTATTGGGTACAAGAAGATCTGGTGCGGGCACTAGCTGCGGTCAATAACCAGGCGGCGAACGAATTGACGGCCAGGAGCATCGATCCCTGGGTCGGTAATCTACCGGTCAAAGATGTGCTCAGCATTCGGATCAGTGATTATCTTTTTGAAAATTCAGGGAAAAGCAGCGGAACGCGAGTGCAATCCGACATCTTACCCAGCAATGACCCGGCCGATATCTTTACGAATCGCGCCTCGCAACCACTGTACACTGCTGTTAATGTCGCTTTAGTGCTGGTTGTGGAACAGACGCAGCTGCCGAGAGTGTTGGAAGAATTATGCAATAATCGCTTCAATGTCATTACCAATGTCAGCTACGAGGCGTTGCCACTGGATACGGATTTCCGGGACAAGATTTACGGTCCGGATCCAGTGATCAAAGTGCGGATTGACCTGCAGTCCTACCTTTATAATGCGGATGAATTTGTTCTGCTGATGCCCGAGGCTGTCCGGCAGGAGTTACGCATTCCTCCGCAACGGATCGAAGCGTTACATGCGAAAGCTGGAACTCCACCGCCATCCGCATCGGGGGATGCTGGCGCCCCGCCGAGTGATCTACCTCCGACGGGCGAAGAGCCACCACCCCCATCGGATCGTGATGAACGCCCGCCGGACGATCAGGGTACACCGGAGGATGGTGGATTACCCCCGCCCGATCCGGATCGGGGACGTGATGATCGCGGCTAATCAGATTTTTTGTGATGGTATTTTGCGCACAGGGTAAGCCCTCTACGCTGTTTTCCGGAGATCAAGTGCTATGGCCCAATTCAAGATTAACATACTGGAGCAGCATGTCGAAAAGCTGGTTGCCGGGCTGGTCGGACTGTTGTTTTTGTACGTGTTGCTTTCATTCGTCGCCGGTACTCCCAACAAAGTGGAAGTCGCCGGACAGATGGTGACCCCTGGTTCGATCGATGAAGCCGTTCGCGGGACAGCAGAACGAGTACTGCAGACCATTCAGGATGCCAAGCATCCCGGAGTGGAGGTTCCGGATTACACGGCCCAACTCACGGAACGAATTCGCGGTCCCTATAGCCAGAATAAATTGCCTCTGATTATCGCACGAGCGGTCAGTTTCGGTTTGCCGGTGCCGGTGGTGCAGGGGCCGCGAGAAGCTGGTCGGGTGGTACTGGCTAAAATCAACGCTCCCGATAAACCCGAAGCAACCCTAGGCCGAATGAGTGGATTTTTTCCACCGCGACGCATCGATTATGGAGATGAATTGACTGAAGCGGAAGTGCAACTGATGGAGCTGGATGGCCCGACGGATCGCCCGTGGGTGACGGTAGCAGCCCGTTTCGATCTGCGTGCTCAGGAAAAGAATTTTTCAGACAGCGATTATCAAACCAACAAGTGGCGGGTTTTACCGGTGGAGGTAGTACTGCAGCGCCAGCCCCGACTGGAAAACGGTGAATGGGGTGCGTGGGAGGAGGTTGATGAATATAGTGAATATTATATGCCCGCTCCGCCGGCGCTGATCGTTGAGGATGAAGGGCCCGAGGGATTTGCCGTACCAGAGGAGCAGCGTGATCAATTGATCAAATGGAAAGAGATGCTGGAAGAAAACGCCATTTTCATCGGTCGGCCGCCCATGCCCGATCCGGCTTATCGTACCCGGTGGCAACCCCCTCTGCAGGGCAAGCTCTCCGATTTATATCCGGATGAATTTTCGCCGCCCAAGGAGGTCACTTCGGGAGCCAAAGCACCGCGGATCAGCCCCGTTAAGCAGGCTCAGAAAGATCTGGAACAAGCGCAGAAATTATTCACCGAAGATAAACTGGCTGAAGCGCTGGCCCTCGCGGACAAGGTCATCAAAAATCCCAAGCTGCCGCGTCGTTCCAAGTACAAGACACAAGCCCAGGAATTGCGGGAACAGATATTAAAACGTCAGCGCGAACTGGAAAAACAGGAAATAATCAAAGAATCAACTGGTGATGAAGCGACGGAACCTCCGCTGACCGAAGAAATATTCTTTGCCCATGACACATCGGGAGAACCGGGAACCATCTACCGCTATCGTCAACGGCTGCGGGTTTATAACGAATATGCGATGATTACCACTCGACTCAAGAATCCGCAGGATGCTACCGTAGTGATACTGGAGGGGGAATGGTCCGAACCCAGCGAGCCGGTGCGTTTTCCACCGATGCAACTGGTCTATGCTACTTCCGCACGCGTCGACAAAAACGAAGCCCGATTTGATATTTACAAATGGTTGAAGGGTGAGTGGGTCAAGTCCAATTTCACCACAGCCATCGGTGAAGAGATTGGCGAAATTCGTAAGGTGCCTCATTCTCAGCAGAAGGGGAATATGGAGGTGGACTTCAGCACTGATCTGGTTCTGGTGGACATTAATCCGACACGGGCCTTTGTACCGGTTCGTTATGATCGAGCGGGCACGCCGCAGGTCGGAGAACAAGAGGAGACTGTGTCGGCAATTTGTACTACGCCGACAGGGATGTTGAAGGAATTTATCCTGGCAGCAGCCAAGCTGGATCCGATCAAGCGTGACATTGAAAAAGAGATGGATGAGATGAAGAAAAGTCGCAAGCCCGCAGCTCCTCCGGAGACTCCTCGGGAAGATCGTCCACCGCCCGGCGGGGCTGGTGGTACGGGAGGTGGTGGCGGTGGAGGCGGTCGAGGCCGCGGTTAGTTCCTGGCCAGCGAAAACCGTATCTGGAATGGACCAGGTGGCCGGAGCAACGATTGGAAACTCTAATAATTAGCCCACTTTACCGGATTTTTGCGGTCAGGGCTGGTTGTATTTTGTGGCCGATGCACTTAGACTGCTGCATGTACCGACAGGCAGATCGGCAGGATGGGCCTGATCGGTGATCATAGCTGATCGAACCACTGGTCACTTGTTTGGTCAGAATCACTGAATGTGATCGATTGCGGTCGCATCGAATTTTGGACAGCCCCATAGTAGTTGTAATCTTCAGCCCGTATTGTTATTCGGGTATGATGAAGATATCACCATAAGCACAGAAATAATTCGGTCATATGTGAAGGAGGACTTCCCTTGACCCGCTTTTGCCAAACGCGTTTGTTCCTGGGCATACTGGTTTTAACGGCTAATTTTACCTGGTTGAGTCCGAGTTGGGCGGATGAGTCGCAAACTCCGCTGGATCGGGCTGTGCAGGCTTATAACCAGGGCGATTTTGAGCAGTCCCTGAGTCTGCTGCAAGAGATCGAGACTGCCAAGCTCACCACCGCTGACCAGGAAAAATATGGTCAATATCTGGAGTTGGCTGAATCGGCTGTTGCTCAACGGCAACAGGCAACACAAGACTTGGATAATGGCGATCTAGCCATCAGCCGGTGCGATTTATCCGGCGCCAAGACCGCACTGGGCCGGGTGCTGCAGAATGACTTTGCTTCTGCCGGTCAGAAGGAAAAGGCTCGTTTGCGTCTGGCAGATGTCGCGAAACGGGAACGTAAGGCCAAATTGACCGCGGCTCAAACTGATGGTGCTGCTCAGGCTGAACCTGCTGAAGAAGAACAAACTCCTTCACTGCGTGCCGATGCCCTCGTTCAGCAGGGTATGGCGGCGATGCAAGCCGGGGACTATGCCTTAGCCAATGATTATTTCACACAAGCACTGGAGTTAGTACCCGGTCATCCGGATGCCACCCAGGGTTTGGAACAGGTCCAATTACATCTGCAGGTCGAAATCACGCCGGAGATGGGTGGTATTAACCTGCTGGATCGCATTCGGCAACGCCGCGATATCTTATGGCAGCGTGCGGTGACGACTTTCCGTGATGCGGAAAAGCAGATTCAGGCGCTGGTGAAAGTGGACCGCTATGATGAAGCCAATAAAGCCCTGTTACTCGCCAAGGAATCGCTGGAAGCCGCCCGGCAATATGCGGATCCGCTGTCCAAGTATGAAAATCTGAAGGCGGAATATCAGGTGCTCGCCGACATGGTCGCCAAACGTGAGCGGCAATACAACGAAGACCGTGCGTATCAGATTCGTGCGGATTTACAGGCCCAGGAAGCCAAGAGACAGGATGAACAGGAAGAAGAACGTCGTCGTCAGATCGATCTGCTGATGGATCAGGTGCTGGAGAAGAAGGAAGAACGAGATTACCGGGCGGCGGAGATGTTATTGCGTCAGGTGCTGGTTATCGATCCCAAGAACGCTCAGGCGGAATGGATGCTGGATGATCTGCGGGAACGCTCCAGCGCTTTTCGTCAAACCGTAGCCATGAAAACGCGCGAGCATGAAACCCGCGAAATTCTGACCACGGTTGAAGAAGATAAAACACCCTGGCACAAGGAAATCAATTATCCGAGTAATTGGAATGAAATGATCCGCAGTCCCTATCGCCAGGTTCCGGGTGAATTTCCACTGGATTCGGAAGAATCCGATTTTGAAGAAGCATTTCAATCGCGTATTCCGGAGATATCGTTCAATCAAACCAAGCTGGGAACCGCACTGGATGAGCTAGCCAGCATCGGGAAAATCAATATCGTTCCCAATTGGCCGGATCTGGCAGTTGTCGGGGTTACCAAGGAAACTCCGGTAACTTTGAAGTTGAAAGACATCACTCTGAAAACTGCGTTGAAGGAAACACTGGATCAGATTGAAGGAGGCAGCACCGGTCAAGTCAGCTTTGCCTCACACGGTGAGATTGTTAAGGTGGCTTCTGCTGATTTTCTTAACCGTGATGTTTATGCGTTGGTATATAACGTCAGACATCTGATTCATCCCCGCAAAAATAATGACGACGCTCCCGAGATGGGCCTCCATCTGCGACCAATGCAGTACAATCAAAGTACCGGCCGAATGGAACCGGTATTCTCACCCCCGCAGGATCCTCGTGAAGTTGATACAACAGAATATTACAGCGAGGAAATTTCAGATCTGATTAACCTGATCATGCAACATGTTCAGCCCGGTTCCTGGAAGGAACAGGGTGGGTTGCATGCCTCGATTCACGCCGGCCGGGATGGCAATATTGTCGTCACTCAGACCTCCGCCGGTCATCAGGAAATATACAACCTGCTCAATCAGTTGCGCGAAGATAACGCGGTACAGATTGCGATCGAAGCCCGTTTCCTGACGGTGACCACCAATTTTCTGGAAGATATGGGCGTCGATCTGGATGTAATTCTGAACAATGGCAATGCCGGTTATGACAATTCGGGTGGATTTGATCCGGCGACCGGCGGAGCCCTTCTGTTACCGCGTAATTTTTCACGTCTAGGTTTTACGCCGAATGTACCCGGCTTTGGCAGCCAGATGGGTCAGGGAGCGGTTAACCAGCCTTATAATAACGTTGCCTTCGTACCGACTGCCACCAGTTCTGGCGGTAACCTGTTTACCCCGGTGCCGGTTTCCAACAATATTGGTGATTATGTCAGTCCCCAGACGCTGGTGTCTGACGTTCAGGGCAGTTTTGCCGGTAAGACATTGGATCCAGCTTTCGCGGTTGGCGGCAGTTTTCTGGATAATATCCAGGTCGATTTTCTGCTCCGGGCCACGCAGGCGGATGCACGTAATACGACGTTGATTGCGCCGAAGCTGATATTAACTAATGGGCAGCAATCATGGATTGCGGTCACTCAGCAGCGTAATTATGTGTCGACCCTGCAGCCGGTGGTCAGTACGGGTGCAGGTCTGCAGGCGCCGATTATCGATGTGGTGAATGCAGGTGCGGTGCTGAATGTTCAGGCTACCGCTTCACCAGATCGCCGGTATGTGTACATGAACCTGCAGCCAGGTACAGGTCGTGTCGTGGCGGTGGATTCGTTCCCCTTTACCGGTGGTCCGACCACCGGTGTGGGTGCCTCCGGTGTGGTGCAATTGCCCGTCGTACAATTACAACAGATCAAGACGACGGTAACCGTACCCGATGGTGGTACGTTGCTGGTGGGTGGCCAGAAGAGTACAGCGGAGAGTGAGATCGAGGCGGGTGTTCCGGTCCTGTCCAAGATTCCGGTGCTCAAGCGGCTTTATTCTTCACGTGCCATCGTCAAGGATGAATCGGTATTGTTGATTCTGGTCAAGCCGCAGATCCTGATTCAAGAGGAACAGGAAGAACTGGCATTTCCTTCGCTTAGCTCATCGAACAATTAATTTTTTCAACTGGACAATAAACAGAAACCCGTCGGTGATACCGGCGGGTTTTTTTATTTCCTTAGTGACCCGGTTGAGATCAGCCGTACAATAACTGTAATGGGTGTTCAATTACTGGGATTATGGATTGGATGGTGGGCCGGAGGGCTGATACTGGCTCCGCCACCCCAGACCAGTCAACCAACGGTTACTTTGACGGAGGGGGTGCGAATCGACTGGAGTCACCGGCGGGTGGAAATGGATGGACAGGTCGTGTTGCGGGAAGGTTATCTGGAATTGGTGGCCTGCAGTCGACAAACGCGCGAACACGAGAGCATCATTTGTGTACAGGCCAAGCCGATGCATATCTATCAGGCTCTGGGCTTGTTGGGACTGGAGCCAGGCCAACCGCCGCTCTGGGATTGGCAGGCACAACGAGTATTGCCGCCCTGGGGGAGCGCGGTAGAAATTTCAGTGCGTTATGAACAGCAGGGTGAGATTGTCGAAAGACCTGTACAGGAATGGCTGATCAATCCGCACACCCAGCGCACTCCCCGCCGGCTATACTGGCTGTTCAGCGGTTCGCAGTTTGATGACCAACAGCAATTACTGGCGGATGGTGAAGGAACGGTGATCAGCCTGGTGGATTTTGATTCTTCGATCTTAACTCTGCCGCGCTCTTTTTCATCCAATAATAGCGAGTTAATCTGGCAGCCTCACCCGGAGCACGTTCCTCCCCTTCAAACGCGCTGCACCCTTCTTATTCAGCCACTGAATCAACGGTTACTGGTAGTCGGGTTGGATAGTTGTGGTGATATCTATTGGCGAGGGCAACGCTCACCGACATCGGACCTGGGCCGGCTGGTCGGCATATCCACACTGGAACCGCAAAACCTGTGTATAACAGTGAAGATCAGTAGCGGTCTTGACCCAGCGCAATTACAAATGCGTTTGGAGCAGTTGTACGAGGCGGGAGTGGCCAGGAAAAACATTACGATTCGCCCAGCCAGTCCAGAGGTGTTGCAGCAAGCAGTGGTGGGACTGGTCGCCTGGAGTCAGCGTTTAGTGTTCTTTCGACTGCAGAATAACAACCCGGGTTCGACGAACAAGGCCCAGGAGAAGCTGCCGGCTGCCCATGTTTATATGCTGGAGGATTGGCTGCAGCGCCGGCTGCTGGACTGGCGGATTGTACGTAGCGTGATACGATATACTTTGTTGCAAAGTGCATAGTTGATCGCCAATGCTGAACTCCATTTTTGATTGACTATTACATGAAATCAGCCACGCCACCCACTCTTGATCCGCTGGAAATGGGCCGCCGGGTTTTGATCCTGGAGCGTCAAGCCATCGAGCAGGTTATCACCCAACTGGATGAACATTTTCGACGTGCGATTGAACTGCTGATGGCTTGCCGGGGCCGAGTAATAGTTACCGGTATGGGCAAGGCAGGATTGATCGGTGCTAAAATCGCCGCCACGCTCTCCAGCACCGGGACGCCGGCCTATACGCTGCATCCGGTAGAAGCCATTCATGGTGATCTGGGAATGGTTGGGCGAGATGATGTGGTGCTGGCATTGTCGAACAGTGGTGAATCGGATGAGCTGTACCGGCTGATACCCAATCTGAAAAAAATGGGTTGTCCGGTTATCCTGATCACCGGACGCCCGAATTCGCGCTGTGCTCAGCAGAGTGATCTGGTGTTGAGTATCGGTCGCGTGGCGGAAGCGTGTCCCCTGGGAATGGCGCCCAGTTCATCCACCACGGCTATATTAGCGCTGGGTGATGCCCTGGCTTTGGTCCTTTCGGAATTGAAGGAATTCGACCATGAACAATATGCACAACTGCATCCGGGCGGGGCTTTGGGCCGGAGCTTGATGCGGGTTGAACAGGTGATGCGTACGGGTGCCAATTGTCCGATGATACCGGAACAGGCGACGATTTATGATTACCTGCAGGCGGTGAATAGCGCTCCGATGCGAGCCGGTGCCGCCGTGGTGATCGATGACCTCCGCCATCTGATCGGTTTTTTTACCCACGGTGATCTGGCTAGAATTGTCGGCAGGTTACCGCGCCCGGGCGAATGCCTGTTGCGCGAAGTGATGACGCGCAATCCTAAACGGGTCAGCGCTGTCCAGCTGGTATCCGATGCTCTGATCCTGATGCAGCAGCATAAGATTGATGAAATACCAGTTGTGGATGAACAGGAGCGGGTCGCCGGATTGATCGATATTCAGGATCTGCTGGCGGCCGGTTTCTCGCTCTTCGATGCCAATTAACAGCCGATCTGGCTGACGAGGAAATAACCATGTCCGATGGCGCCCAGAGTCAAGATTTGATGCGTGAAACCTGGCGGGTCTTCCGCATCATGGCGGAGTTTGTGGAAGGGTTTGAGGTCATGTCGCGGATCGGACCCGCCGTGAGCATCTTCGGATCGGCACGAACCGAACCTGGTACGCACTACTATCAGCAGGCTCGCGAAATGGCGCGGAAATTTGCCAGCCGGGGACTGGCGGTGATTACGGGCGGCGGACCGGGTATCATGGAGGCTGCTAATCGCGGGGCCTATGAGGCCAGGGGACGCAGCGTGGGTCTGAATATCTACCTGCCCAATGAACAGGTTCCCAATCCCTATCAGAATGTCGAGCTGCACTTCCGTTATTTTTTCTGCCGAAAAGTGATGTTTGTAAAATATGCCAGTGCCTTTGTCTGTTTTCCGGGTGGTTTCGGTACCATGGATGAATATTTTGAATCCATGACGCTGATTCAGACCCAGCGGACGGAGAAAATGCCGGTCGTGCTGATCGGACGGGATTTCTGGATGCCGTTGCAACAGGTGATGCGTGATGTCATGTGCAGCAAATACCACTACATCGACGAAAAGGATCTGGATCTGTTTCTGATCACCGACGATCTGGATCAGGGCGTTGAGCATGTCATGCAGCAGGTGGATGAACAGATTCAGCGGTTTCGCATGCTTCATGCCGATAGTCAGGCCGGAACCACTCCGGGCAAACCCTCCAGCCGCGATCCGATGCTGGAATATTAATTTTTACCGATAGGCGGGCGGAGACGACGCCGGGTTTTCGACGACCGGCGTGGCGCGGCCGGCGTGGAGGGATCCACGCGCAGACAAAGATGTCGGGCGATGGCGGGGGGAACATTGAGGAATATATTGCGGCGGAACTGCTGATGAGCTTCGATCTGCCGATCCATATAAGCGGAGACGACTCGTTGACGCCAGCCGCGCGGACCGCGGCGAATAGCCACCAAAGCCGGTCGCAAGGCGATATACTCAAAATAGCTGAGTATGCATCCCGGGCGAGCGTGCTTACGCAATTTTTTCAACACCAGCATGAGGTCGCGAATTTCAAAGGAAGTAAATGGCAACCCGGATACCATATAGTCATAGTCAAGCAGTTGATCGACCAGCTGAATCTGTTGTGTAAACAGGCGGATGTGTCCCGATTCATACGCTGGTTGTGTAGCGGGCTGCTCCAGATGGGTCTGCTTCAAATGACGGGCCAGTTGGGAATTGGCTTCGACAATGTCGAGCCGGTCTTCCGGGCCGATCAGTGGGAGAATATGTTTGGTTACTGCACCAGTACCTGCCCCTATTTCCAGAACATTGACCGGGCGGCGATGCTGACTGAGTGGCTCGGTTAGCGCTTTGGCCAGGAACTTGGATGACGGAGCGATCGCTCCAATCTCAAAAGGATTATTGATAAACTGCTTGATAAACGACAATGATTCTCGCATAAGTTAGAATGTACTCGATTAGGCAGGCTCCTGCCAGTGATCGGTAGAGTTGAATCATCGACCCGGGAGGTAAGTAGTGATGCGTCTGACCCATCGACCCATCGTCCTGATCGTGCGTGACGGCTGGGGGGCCAATCCCTATCCGCAATGGAATCATGCCAACGCCGTCCATCTCGCTAAAAAACCGATCACCGATCGATTGATGGCGGAGTATCCGCATGTACAAATCCGCACCAGTGGCGAGGATGTGGGTTTGCCGGCGGGTGTGATGGGCAACAGCGAAGTCGGCCATCAGAATATCGGTGCCGGGCGGATTGTTGACCAGGAGATCATGCGCATTACCCGGACCATTCGCAACGGGCAATTCTTTGAAAATACCGTACTGCAACAGGTGTATGAACGTGCTCGCCGGCGGCAGGGGCGGGTGCATCTGATGGGCTTGTGTTCTTCGGCGGGTGTTCACAGTGTTCTCGAACATGCTTACGCTCTGCTGCAACTGGGCGCACAAATGAATTTCCCCGGCGATAAAGTATTTCTGCATTGTTTTGGTGATGGCCGCGACACGTCGCCGAAATCAGGCCTGGGCTTTCTGCGCGAGATTGAACAGAACATGAAGAAAATCGGTGTGGGTCGCGTCGCCAGCGTGGTGGGGCGATTCTACGCTATGGATCGTGACAACCGCTGGGACCGGGTGGAAAAAGCTTATCGTCTGCTGACCGAAGCCGCGGGCCATCGTTGTCGATCAGCCGAAGAGGCCTTTCAGCGTTACTATGATCATCCCACAGATGCCGAGCGGCAGGGAGATGAGTTTATCGAACCGACTGTCATTGTGGACAGTGTCGGCCAGCCGCTGGCGACTATTCAGGATGGCGATAGCGTGATCTTTTTTAATTTTCGCGGGGATCGGCCGCGCGAAATATCCAAGGCTTTCGTTAACGATGAATTTCCTTTCCAGGCCAAGGACAAAACCGGCGAAATGCGAAACATGGGCTTCAGCCGATCAAAAAAACTCGATCTCTTTTATGCGACGATGACCGAGTATGAGGAGAGCTTGCCGGTACAGGTCGCTTTTCCTAAGTCCGAACCGATGAAAGGCCTGCTTGGAGATTACGTCAGTCAACTGGGCTTGAAACAGCTTCGCTCCGCCGAAACCGAAAAATTCCCGCATGTCACCTTCTTCTTCAATGATTATCGTGATGAGCCATTCCCCGGAGAGGATCGTTACCTGGTGGCTTCACCTCGCGATGTGACGACCTATGACCAGAAGCCGGAGATGTCGGCGCGGCCGGTGGCGGAGGAAGTTGTGCGGCGAATCGCTTCGGGCGTTTATGATCTGATCGTGATTAATTTTGCCAACGGCGACATGGTGGGTCATACCGGATCGTTACCGGCGGCTATCAAAGCCGTTGAGACGGTGGATCATTGCGTGGGCCTGGTGGTGGAGGCCACACTGCATGCCGGAGGCGGATTAATTGTGACCGCCGACCATGGCAACTGCGAACAGATGATCGATCCTGAAACCGGAGGCCCGCACACTTCGCATACTACCTACGATGTCGAGCTGTTGGTGGTGGATCCGCGTTTTCAGAAATCATCGTTACGCAGCGGTGGACGGTTGGCCGATATTGCCCCGACGCTGCTGCAGATGATGGGGCTGGAACCACCGCGCGAAATGACCGGTTCGTCATTTATTGTATCTGCTTGAAGCCGGCACGGAAAAGTCTACGCCAGGTGGGTTAAATGAACGACACGCGGGCCAAAACCCGCGGCTTCTTGAATTATGAAACCAGCGATGCATTGAAGATCACTGGCTGGAAACGAGTTTTTCCGGGAGGGCACAACCGGATGAGCATTTCGCGCACAGATCAGGCCGCCCGGCTCGAACAAGCCGGCAGGTTCCGGCTGCACATGCCGGACACTGGAGACAATGTCCATACTGTTCGTCAAGCCGTATATTTTTGTTGCTCTCGATGACGTGAAACAGGTCCTCGTGAAATTTGGTTCCAGGTCGCCAGGCTTCATCTACCAGCCAGTAAATCATCGTCGTCATGTTCTTTTCAATCTGCTTGATGTCTAGCATTGATGGTTTCCTTTCGTATATTTCGTAATTTCTATCGTGAAAAGAGCAGGAGGGATAAAGGAAAAGTATAAAAATTATGCTATATGCATAATCTGTTGTAAAGTATGTTCTGTGCTACTGGTGGTACATACGGGAATGTACGTGGTTATCAGTAACGACTGATACTTACTGATGGATATGACTCAGCACCGGTAGAAATATTGCGTTGTCAGCGTGGTGATATAACAAATTATTTAATAGGAATTAACGAGTTGATAATTTCCAGCTGCTATTATCAATGATTGGTGAATAGTGGTTATTCGGGGTACAGCAGATTTCCATGGGATTCCTGTATGTGTAGCGAATAGCTGCGGCTGTCATCCTGAATGAAGGGTCTGGGGAGTCTGTTGGATTTTCGCAATTTTCTTAACTGGCTGAAAAGTTCCTCAGATGTATACGCGGCGGTGGTTTCAATGCGCAAGTGAAACTGCCGGGTAAAGAGCTCGGCCAGGTAGTTATGCTGCATCAGGCGATCCAGCGCGACGCCGGATTCCAGGTATAATGAAACCAGTTCATCCAGATGTCGTACCGGCCAATCGGTGTGCAGTTTTCCAGAATGTTTGCGTTGCAGATTTTTCAGGCGATTCTGAATCTGCCGGGCAAATCGCGAAGAACGTTCAATCCCCAGAAAGTTACGACCTAATTTCTGCGCCACGACCAGCGTCGTGCCGCTGCCGGAGAACGGATCGAGCACCAGGTCATCCGGCTGGGTGGTGGTACGGATGATGCGCGCCAGCAGGGCTTCGGGCATCTGGCAGGGAAACTCCTTGCTGCGTTCATCGAAAGTGCCTGCCACGCGCGGGAATTCATCCCACACATCATCGGGTACTTTACCGAGCGTTTTATAGGCCCGTTTGTCGGCATAATTTTTCTGCCGGCCTGACATGACCCGGACGGCATCGGCGTTGAAGGTGAAATGTTTGGGGTCGCTGACCAGGTAGAAAATGTGGGTATGGGCCCGGGCGAATTTATTGCGGGTATTCTGGCCGAAACGGTAATGCCAGATGATCCAGTTGCGCAGTGTAAAGCCGATCTGTTCTGCCGCGAGTTTCAACTCCGCAGCGTATTCATCACCGATGGCCAGGAAAAATGAGCCGGACGGTTTCAACACCCGCCACAACTCACGCATCCACTGCGAACACCAGTGAATATATTCCTCGTCGCTCAACTGGTCCTGATATTCGCCATTATAGTTATATCCGATGTTGTAGGGCGGGTCGGCAAAAACCAGGTCCACCATACCCGTCGCCAATCGGGGCAGCTCCTGCAGGCAGTCGCCGTTGATTATCTCACCGCACGGATTGCTCATAACACATATCGTACTCAATTATGGACCAGAATCGAAGCGCTATAACACCGTCGCAGCATGAACCTGTGAGTAATTGAGGAATGGTCAGACAACCCGTCGCCCCGTATTGTCGAACCGTGTCGAAGCCGATATATTCACGGGCCGAAAGGTGGGCGTATGAATATTGATTTTGTAGCTCTGGTCAGTCGCTGGTTGCACATCGCCGCCGTGATCATTGCGGTCGGAGGAACCGTGGTTTGGCGGTTCGTCATCCTGCCCAGCGTGAAGGAAGTCCTCTCCGATGAACAGCATGAACGGCTACGCTCGGCAATGCTGGCCCGCTGGCGGATGTGGGTGCATGTGGCGATCGGACTGATTTTGGTAAGTGGTTTATACAACACCTATCGAGCACTGTTCCAACTCGGTAAACCAACATTGTACCATGCGCTTTGGGGTGTGAAATTTCTGGCGGCGTTGGTCATATTCTTCCTGGCCGAAGCATTAGTGGGCGGTTCACCGGCGCTGGCCCGATTTCGCGAACAGCGATCGCGCTGGCTGAGCGTCATGCTGATATTTGCCGTGCTAGTGGTCTTGATCTCCGGAGTATTGAAGTTCATTCCCGATCAGCCCAAAGTGACCGGAATCTAGCCGAGGGTTGGGCAGTTGGCTCAGAGCAGCATCACGTCGCTGACGATCCATTCGTTACGCATACCCATGAAACAGCGGGTTCGCCACGCGGCCAGCACCCGGCAGGTCGCAGATCCGATCATCGCTGAAGTGGAATTGCGCGACGGCACGCGCGGCTATGGTGAGACGTTGCCCCGGCCTTACGTGACCGGCGAAGATGGCGACTCGGTCAGACGGACCCTCGTGGAAATACTCATCCCGCGCATACTGACGCTCAGCCCGCAGACTTTTGCCGAAGCACTGGCAATCATAGAGGATTTACCGTGTGTGGATAGCCAGGGGCGATTTCTGACTGCGGCCCGGTGCGCAGTGGAATTAGCTCTACTGGACGCTTATAGCCGCCATTTTCAAAGGCCCATCCTGCCGGAAGTTGTGAACTGGCTGGGACTCTACGATTTTCAACCGCCCGGTTGCCTGGCCAAGGTGCGATGCAGCGGCGTGTTGACCGCCGAATCAGCGCATCAGGTGCGCAGACAACTGCTGAAAATGCGCTGTTATGGCTTGAAAAATTTCAAGATGAAGGTGGGGACACCGGCGGATAATGAAGTGATGGCCTTGGTGCTGCGAAAGCTACATGCCGGTCTGTGCAGGAATCGAATAACGCTCCGTCTGGATGCCAACGGCGCCTGGGATCTGGAAAAAGCAACACAAGCCTTGCAACGCTGGCCTGGGGCGTTAATCCACAGTATCGAACAGCCTCTGCCGCGCGGTTTTGAGGCGGAATTGCCACAGTTGCGCGAAAAATCCGGCTGGCGGATCATGCATGATGAATCGTTGGTGACGTTGGAGGATGCCCGGCGACTGGAAGCACTGCAGGTGGCAGATGCTTATAACATCCGCATCAGTAAATGCGGGGGGTTGCTGCCCAGCCTGAAGCTGCTGGCCCATGCCCGGCAGAATAATATTCAGGTCATGCTGGGCTGTATGGTGGGGCAGACCAGTCTGCTGTCAGCCGTGGAGCGGCAGCTGCTGGCTCATCTGCCGGCGGTTGATTTTGTGGAGTCCAACTTCGGTCGATTCCTGTTGCAGGGGGATATTGTGCATCCAGCTCTGCAATTTGGCTGGGGCGGACGTCTACAACCCGGCCATGGTCTCGCCTGGGGTGTACAGATTGACCCCCGCGCTTTGAAAAAATATAGCACCGGTGAATCGACACGTATTGTATTTTGAAGCTGCTTCGGTTTCAGTTTAGGTAGGGTGTGCTTGCACACCATATCAATTTCCCCGGCAAACAAAAAATGGTGGGCAAGCCCACCCTACGGGGCTTCCGATGTCTGCCGTCCACGATTTGCTTAATTATTCAACTATGATTTCTCGTTCTCCGTTTGGAGTAGCCACAACGATCACCAGCTCACCTTTTTCGTATTTGAAATTACCGTTTGGACTGATGAATTTATTTAGTGGTAATTCAAGTGTTTTTCCAGATTGCACATTCTGGCCTTCTTGGGGCGCGTCATACCGATATTGATCATTAATTTCTATAGAAAGTATGTCAATCGGAAGTGGTTCGCAATTTTTTATCCGAATCGTTTTTGGGGTAACGTTTACTTCTAGGCACCATTCATCCAGTAACTGCCAATCTGCCGGCTGAGTATCGACAACCTGCGGCTTCTGTTCTCCAGTAATCATCTCATCAATAGTCAAAGCATCACACTGTAATATATCTGCATGTATTATGAGTTGTGGCCAGGCTATCTCATGGCCACGTCTTTCTTGGATCGTAACCGACCGAATCTTCACAACAACGGTTAAGTACGCCGGAATGTTTTCGGTAAGGGTATATGAAGTTGGGGGATAAAGGTAAACCTCGTGATGTGCATTCTGATTCCAGAGATTATAGTCTTCAATCTTCTTAAATTCAGCTTTATAGTGGCGAGAAAGATATGCGGGTATATCTGCTAAGATGTAACATTGATCATTATTTCCCTCTTCGACGTACTTGAAGCGGCACCTGAATGTACATATTTGATCTTTAAGTGGCGACATTTCGTGAACGATTTTTTTCTTATTCAATCGCCCGTCTTTTAACATTTCAACGGCCTGATTCTCGGCTTGCCGAACTAACCTTCCTGTTTCAACTTTATTGTGAATTATCGCCGGTTGCGTAGTCGGTACCTGTTGGATTAGTAATATATACAGAATCGCATTGATACAAGATATGAACATCAAGGCACCTACGACATGATTGTGTTACCCAGTTCCTTTCAATAACATTTTACAGCTTTTCGACTCTCATCACTATGGCCTGCCCCCGGTAGTTGTACCAATGGTTATATGATTCCGTCGATGTTCCTGAAACAGTTTCATACCGGTTTTCTCTCTGGTGCTTTCCGGAGGGGAATCACCGGGGGCTGAACGCGACCCATGCGAAATCGTGAAGAGGCAGAGTCCTCAATTCCTCACGGTCTCGCCGTGACCTGGACGATGTCGGACCAGTCGCCGACCGGCTGGTCGTCGTCGCGGTAGCGGGCGCGGTAACGGCGCACTTCCGGCTGATTGGCGACCAGCGGGGCGCGGGCGTCGAGGTAGGGCGAATTGGTATCAAAGGCCAGCGAGGCCCAGACCGTTTCGGCGGCCCGCTGGGACACAATCTCGATCTGGTCGTGGCCGCGCATGGCGAAAGTCAGCTTTACCGCAAAGCCGGTTTCTTCGACGGCCTTCAGCGTAATCGGCGCCACCGCCGACGCTCCGGACGGCGCCACGATGCGGCAATCCTCGCCGATAGCGACCGTGTAGTTGGGGTGAGCCTTGATGCGCTCGGCCCGCTGCCGGGCATGAGCTATGCAGGCGGCTTGCGCTCCCGCCCCCAGCGCCCCAACCGCCGGAGCAGCAGGCGTGGTCGGCAGGGGGGTGTTCAGCGGAGCATGGAGCAGGATGTCCTTATAAGCGGTGAACTCCTGCTTCTTGGATTCGTAGAGCGAGCGGCCGTTCACGGCGTGGGCGATGGTCGCGGCATCGGTGGCGGCCTGGGTGATATCCGCCGCCGCCAGCCCCACGGTCGTTCCGTGGGTGGCCACGCCCGCGGCATGGTCGGATGCCCAGATCACCAGCGCCGCTTCTTCGGTCGGAATGTAATCGGCCATGAATGGAACCCTCCGAATGGTTTGTTTTAACACCGGCTACCAGCCGGTGAGCTACTGTTAAGTTTAGCCGGTTTGAAGGGTTCTACAAGCCCATTGTGTCGAGGCTACTCACCCAACAAACTGCTTATTTGCCGACGCGGACCCGCTTTGATAAGCTGACGCCATGGTTCGCCAGTCTTCATCCAAGAAAGCCACTACCGCGAAAGGCAAGCCGCTGAATCGCAGCCTGCACGCCGCCAAGGCGGCCAAGCAGGACGAGTTCTATACCCAGTACGTCGACATCCAGAAAGAGGTCGAAGCCTACCTGGAGTTCGACCCCGACACCTTCCGCGACAAAGTCGTCTACTGCAACTGCGACGGCCCCTTCGAGAGCAACTTCTTCCAGTACTTCGCCGCCAACTTCAACAAGCTCGGCCTCAAGAAGCTCATCACCACCAGCTACGACGGCTCGCCCATCGCCGGGCAGGGGGGGCAGGGCACGCTCTTCGCCGAGTACAACGAGGGCAACGGCAAGCGACGAAATGCCAAGGAGTGGAACTGACCAATGCCCACCAATTCTCAATCGGCAACTTCCGCAAATCCCCCGACCGTGACGGAGATTCTCCGTGGTTCCGAATACGCCCTGACGATCTTCGAAAACAACGAAATCCGCGCGATACGCATATTCGACAAGAACGGCAAGCCCTACCTCAAATGCTTCGCTACCGACAAGGAGCGCCCCGCCAAGCCCGAAGAAATCGTCCGGCAGCTCTACATCAAGAAGCTGATCGATCACTACGGCTACCCGAAAGACCGCCTGCGAATCGAAAAGGAAGTCTATTTCGGCTCGACGGTCCACGATAAGCGCGCCGACATCGTCGTGATCGAGAAGGACACCGCCGACACGCCCTATATCATCGTCGAGTGCAAGAAGGCGAAGCGCAAGGACGGCCTAGAACAGCTCAAGAGCTATTGCAACGCCGAAGGCTCGCCCATCGGCGTGTGGACCAACGGCGGCGAGACGAACTACCTTCACCGCGAAGACCCAAACCTCTACCGCACGCTCCCGGAAATCCCGCGCGCAAGCGAAACGCTCGCGCAGATGCTTAACCAGCCGTGGACGCTGGACGACCTGGACCGCGAGAACATCCTCGTCGTCGAGCGGACGAGCCTCAAAGACGTCATCCTCAACATGGAAGACCTCGTGCTCGCCAATGCTGGCGTCGATGCCTTCGAGGAAGTCTTCAAGCTGATCTACGCCAAGCTCTACGACGAGGCGAAGGCCGCCCGCATAAGGCGAGGACGGAAGACACTCGATTTCCGCGTCGGTGGGCGCACCGCCAAGGAGTTCGCCGAGACAATTGGCAACCTGTTCAACAAGGCGATGATCGAATGGCCTGGTGTTTTTAGCCCCGGCGAGCGAATCGCACTCGAACCCGATCATCTCAAGGTCTGCGGGTCGGCGCTGGAGCGCGTCAAGCTCTTCAACTCGAACCTGTCGGTCATCGATGAGGCGTTCGAATATCTCGAAGTCAAAGCCGCCAAGGGTGAGAAGGGGCAGTACTTCACGCCCCGGCACGTGATCGACATGTGCGTGAAGATGCTGAACCCGACGGTCGAGGAATTCGTCGTCGACAGCGCGGCCGGATCATGCGGCTTTACCGTGCACAGCATCTTCCACGTGTGGGGAGAGGAGTTCACCGCCGAAGGCCCCAAGCGCTGGCAGAGCGACTACGCCGGGTCGCACGTGTACGGAATCGACTTCGACTCGCGAATGATCAAGATCGCCAAGGCCCTGAACACCATTGCGGGGGATGGCAAGACCAACGTCTATCGCGCTAATTCCCTCGATCCCAAGCTGTGGAATGAAGACGTGCGGGCGGGGATGCGTCCACGCTTGCGGCGATTCGACGATCCGGACGATGACCGCCGCAATCAGGAGCAATTCCGGTACTTCGAGTTCGACCTGCTGCTGACCAATCCCCCATTCGCTGGAGATATCAAGGACGCCCGCATCCTCGGTCAATACGACCTGGCGAAGAAGACCAACGGCAAGATGGAAACCGCCGTCGGTCGCGACATTCTTTTCATCGAGCGCAACCTGCAATTCCTTCGCCCCGGCGGCCGCGCCGCGATCGTCTTGCCGCAGGGACGCTTCAACAACTCCGGCGATGAGACGATCCGCCGGTGGATCGCCGACCGCGCCCGTATCCTCGCGGTGGTGGGATTGCACGGCAACACGTTCAAACCCCACACCGGCACGAAAACCAGCGTCCTGTTCGTCCAGACGTGGAACGACGACGAAGACCTTGGCCCGCTGAACCCGAAGACCGACGACTACCCCGTTTTCCTTGCCACAAGCGAAAAACCTGGGAAGGACAACAGCGGCGATTACGTCTACCGCATCGGCCCGGACAATGCGCCGCTGCTCGACGCGCACAATCACATGGTTGTGGAGCATGACTTGGACGAGATCGCAGACGACTTCATCGACTGGGGACGGAAGCAGGGACTCGCTTGGTGTGAGGGGGGCGAGTGAATGGCTGTTTGGTCGAGTGTCCAACTATCCGCGCTCTCAGGCTTTCGCTTAGATGCGGAGTATTACACGCCGCAAAACCTGCGCGCGGAACGCGCCGTCAAGCGATTCGAGGGCGGGTCGAGTCCACTTAGTGAAATCGCGGACATTATTACCGACGGTGACCACCTGGCGCGTGACTTCCAAGAGTCCGGCGTTCTCTTCCTGACTTCGGAACACTTCGGCGAGTTCACGATCAATTACGATTCGGGCCTTTACATTTCGCCAACGTACGAACAGACATTGGCACGAGCGCGCAGCGAACCCGGAGCAATCTATCTGACGAAGACCGGCGCGCATTACGGCAAGGCTGCCGTGTGTCCTCCAAATTCTCCAACCTTCAATATTTCCGCAGATGTCGCGAAGATTAGGTTAAAGCCCGGCGGCGACCCCTATTTCGTCGCCCTCTACCTGAACACGCGCCTAGGTTTCTCGCTCGTCAGGAGAGAGTCAACCGGTGGCACGCGCGATCGCATCGTCCTTGAGAATCTGCGGACCCTTCGAATTCCCAACCCTCCGAGCGGTGCGCAGTTCAAGAAACTCGTTGAGCGCATCTGGGTGCGCCAGAGCGACGCGCATTCTGCGATCGCCGCCGCCGAGGCGCGATTGATGGAGGCGTTGGGGCTGGACCAGCTCGACCTCTCGCCGCAGAAGACCTACACCCGGCGGTTCAAGGATTTGCAGGCCGAGGCGCGCTTTGACGCCGAGTACTTCAACCCGAAGTATCAGCGCGTCATTAAGAAGCTGCGCTCCAGCGGTTTGACGCTCGCCGATGTGGCCCCGATCTCGCAGCGCGTTTTCAATCCCACAATGCGCGAGCGGGGAAGCACGTTCAACTACATCGAAATCGGCTCGCTGACGGGCGACGGTGAGGCGGATGCCGAATCGTTGGACGTTGCCGACGCCCCAAGCCGCGCGAAGTGGATCGTGCAGCGGAGCGATGTCATCACAAGCACGGTCCGACCGATCCGCAGCCTCTCGGCGCTGATCCGACCGGAGCAGAATGGTTTTGTGTGCTCATCCGGGTTCGCAGTGTTGACACCGAAGAGCGGCGCGGGGGGCATCGAACCGGAAGTGCTATTGACCTATCTCCGGCTGCCGATCATCTGCGAATTGCTCGATCTGAACTGCACCGCGAGTATGTACCCCGCGATTCCGGAAGATCGCCTGATGCGCGTTCCGTTCGTTGTCCCAGACCTAAGGACGCGCCGCGCGGTCGTCGAAAAGGTCCGCCAATCTATCGAGGCCCGCCGCGAAGCCGCCCGCTTGCTGGAGCACGCAAAGAAGACGGTGGAAGACCTGATCGCCGGGGGCCAAAAGAGAAGGTGAAGCGGGCCGCGTACACGAAGCAGACGCAGGCAGCGCAGGCCAGGGCGAGTCGAACTGCCCACTGTGCGCGGTGGGGAACAACGCGAACAAGAGCCGGATTTACGATTTTGACGAGATGGATGCCGACCACGTTTCCGCGTGGAGCAAGGGGGGCGACAGCTCGGCCAAGAACTGCCAGATGCTCTGCACCACTCACAACCGGGCCAAAGGTAATCGATAACGTGCGTGCCATAGCGCCGGGCGACGATCTAGGGCTGAAAGTCGGAATCGGCGAACGGCGTAACGCTCTACGCAGATTGCAATCGAAGAAAAGCGGGGAAGTAATAGCCGATCAGCACTCGCAGTCGCACGAACAAGGCCCAGGTCGGCGACATGGGCATCGACGGCCGCATCCTCCCCGGCGGCGCCAATCCCTTTGGCTCGTACGAGAATCCGTTTTCACCCGTATTCCGGCGAAATCCATTCCCATGTTCATGGGTACACGAGGGTTATCGTACCTGCGGTTCTCCAGGCCAGACACAGCCGTCTGCAGCCCACAAGCTCGTTTTTGGGCCAAAAAGCCGGTTTTCCGCCGTTCCAGGAGTGTTTTCCGTCATTCCCGGCGAGTTTTCCGCCATTCCAGGAGTGTTTTCCGTCATTTCCGGCGAGTTTTCCGCCATTCCAGGGAAGTTTTCCTTCATTCCAGGGGAGTTTTTAGTCACTCCCGGGCAGTTTTCCGTCATTCGCTGGGCGTATCCGGTCACCGGCTGGACGTTTTCCATGATCCGCTGGGACTCGGGAGTGACTCCCGGCAAGTTTTCCACCACTGCGTGGGAGTTTTCCGCCGCATCAGGAGCGTCCGGAGCCATTCGCGGCGAATATTCTGCGATCCCCGGACCATCCGCCGCGACCTTCACGAGGTAACTTGATGAAATATGCAGGCTAGGTGGCCAGTTGTTCACCGTGGATTGTTTATATGAAATGTCAACTCGGTTCAGTGGGCCATCACCGGATCGCCGCACATGACCGTCTGAATCCGTTCCATGGCCCAGTCGATCTCGCCCCGGGTGATGATCAGCGGCGGGGCGAAGCGAATGACCTGCTCGTGAGTATCTTTGCAGAGTACTCCCTGATCCTTCAGTGCTTTGACGAATTTCTTGCCAATACCCGATTCCTTTTTAATCTCCATGCCGATGAGCAAGCCCTTGCCGCGGATTTCGCGTACGTGGTGGCTGTTCAGGTTACGCAGTTGCTGCATGAAGTAGTTGCCCATCTCCAGCGCCCGTTCCGTCAATCCCTCATCGACCAGCACCCGCAGGGCTTGCCGAGCGACCGCGCAGCTCAGCGGCATACCGCCAAAGGTGCTGCCGTGAATGCCCGGGGTCATCACCTGCATGATTTTCTGAGTGGAGGCGATGGCAGAGACGGGCAGCAGTCCGCCGCCCAGGGCTTTACCGAGTACGAACATATCGGGCACGATGTTTTCATACTGACAGGCAAAACGCCGGCCAGTACGGCACAAGCCGGTCTGGACTTCGTCCATCACCAGCAGAACATTATTCTGCGTACACAACTCGCGAACCTGCTGGAGATAGCCTGCCGGTGGCACGATGATGCCGCCCTCACCCTGGATCGGTTCGATCAGAATGGCGGCGGTATTAGGTGTGATCAGCTTCCGCAGCGCACTGATATCCCCAAAAGGAGCCAGCTTGAAGCCGGGAGTATAGGGGCCAAAGCCGGTGCGGGCACCGGGATCGGTGGAAAAGCTGATGATGGTCGTGGTGCGGCCGTGGAAGTTGTTTTCAAAGCAGATGATCTCGGCCTGATCGGGGGCAACGCCCTTGATGTCGTAGGCCCACTTGCGCGAAGTCTTGATCGAAGTCTCAACCGCTTCGGCGCCGGTGTTCATCGGCAGGACCACTTCCATGCCGCAGAATTCCGCCAGTTCCTTACAAAAGTGCGGATATTGGTCGTTATAAAAAGCCCGGGAAGTCACCACCACCCGGCCGAGTTGATCAGTGAGGGCTTTGACCAGCCGGGGATGTTGGTGGCCGAAATTGAGTGCGGAATAGGAGCTGAGCATATCCATGTAACGCTTACCGTCGACATCGGTCACCCAGACGCCCTGAGCCTTTTCAAGCACTACCGGCAGGGGGGCGTAATTGTGAGCACCGAATTTTTCCGCCAGATCAATATGTTCCTGAGTGTTCATAGTTGCATAACTCCGTGAAAAAACGAGTCTCGATATTTAGGCTCATAAAATTGCGATGAAAAAATGGATGGTCAATCCCAGGCCCGATTTCTGTGGGTGAGGAACCTGGCTGTCAAGCAGCCGATCATCCATTTTCAAAATTCACACTGGAAGTGGTTTCAAAATCGCCAATAGGGACTTCGCGCGGGCTAAAGCCCGCGGCTCTTTGATTTTTGAAACCAGTTCTGGATACCGTGCTTCGCTCGGAATGACAGATTCTATTCGAGCGTGCACAGGATCGAACACATATCTTACTCAATTGTCCGAAATTGACCAAGAGCCGGCACATGCAGCACAGCCAATCATGCAACTTTGTAACCCCGTCCCGGTATCAACTTCTGGTGGGCCGGGAGGTATAATCTTATTCCAGCGCAACGGACCGGAATGGCTTTACAAACGGTAGTAAACGATGACAATAAGGTGGATTGAATATACAACGTGCAGTGGATCATGGTGCGGTGATACATAAATACAAAAAACCAGTGAGCAGGTTATTCGGAATAATACTGCTGGGCATGGGCGGTTGGCCGAGCCTGGCGAACGGGCAGATTCTGAATCCCAGCGCCGTAACCGCGGAGATTCGTACGCCTCAGGCTACCCTGCTTGCCGGCAGCCCGGTCTGGGTGGAATTTCTGCTCTTTAATCCGACTGATCAGGGCACGATTCTATTCCTGCGTGATTCCACATCGATCAACTTGAATCCGGTCGAGATGGGCTTGCCCCGGGCGCATCTGTTGCAGACGAGTTCGGGGTCGGCTCTGGTCATCATCAAGGATAACACGCCGTTGCCGGTTATAGTGCCACCCATCAGTGCCGATGAGCGCTCCATCGCCATCCGATTGGCACCGGGTGCCATCGTCGGCACGAGGATGGATCTGGCGGATCTCTGTCCTCAATTGCGCGAAGCGGGTACATATACGATTCAATGGAAGCCTTACGACGGGGGGATACAATCCAATCCGATCACGCTTCGGGTTTTGCCGGCACGTCAGGTGCGCATGGAGACTGATTTCGGCCCCATGACGGTACAACTCTTTTATGACCAGGCTCCCCAGCATGTGTCTAATTTTCTGGATCTGGCAGAATCGGGTTTTTACAATGGTTTGAAATTTCAACGGGTGGTCCCCGGCTATTTGATTCAGGGAGGTGCACCCGGCGATGATCCGGCGGGGATTCGGCCGGACGGTAAGTTGCTGGCTCCGGAGTTCAACAGCGTGCCTTTTGATCGCGGCGTGGTGGGCATGGCCCGGCGACCTAATGACCCGCAATCCGCCAGTTGCCAGTTTTTCATTTGCGCACAACGATGGCCAGAACTGGATGGTCAATATACTGCTCTGGGGCGGCTGGCAGGCGAAGAGTCGTTCGCCACATTGGAGCGGATCAATCATCAGCCGGTGGATAACGCCTCCCGCCCATTGACGCCGATCGTGATCCGAAAGATGATCGTTGAGGATCGGCCAACACCCGCCTCCGCACCGGTTATGTCAACACCGGCGCCATCCCAGCCGACTACACAGCCGGTGACGAAATAATCCGAATTCGCCTCTTTGAGTTTCTCAGCAGGGGTTTTATACTGATAGTGGTGATCGGTTGAAGTGATGGCTGGGTCCCATGCAATGGAGCATGTGGACAACGGGTCAGGCTGGAGACAGAGCAGCCCACCCATGTGTTGCAGGTGCCGTGGCTCACCTGGCCATCACTTCAACCGATGATCGATAACCGTCATTATCCCCTGCAGGTGAGCCGTGGCTTATACCGTATTGGCCCGTAAGTATCGCAGTAACACGCTCGATGAGATCGTAGGCCAATCCGCCATCGTCACCACTTTGCGCAATGCCATCACTTCCAAACGGTTGCATCATGGTTACCTCTTCAGCGGTACACGCGGTGTGGGCAAGACTTCCACTGCTCGCATTCTCGCCAAATCGTTGAATTGTCTGAAGTTTGACGCTCCCGTCATCAATCCCTGTTGTACCTGTGAATCGTGCCGGTTAATCGCAGAGGGCAGTGATATTGATGTAATCGAGATAGATGCCGCCAGCAACACCGGCGTGGATGATGTCCGGATTTTACGGGATAACACGCAGTTTCATCCCGCCCGATCGCGCTTCCGGGTGTATATCATTGACGAAGTGCACATGCTCAGCACCCAAGCCTTCAACGCCTTGTTAAAAACGCTGGAGGAGCCGCCGGCTCACGTGAAATTTATCCTGGCGACGACTGAATTGCACAAGGTGCCCGCCACCATTCAGAGCCGGGTCCAGCGTTTTGAATTTCAACCACTCTCACCCCAGGAAATTCAGCAGCAGTTGCGGCATATCCTCCAGCAGGAAAAAATCGCCGCCGATGAGCCGGTGCTGAAGCGGGTTTCACGGCTGGCGACCGGCTCGATGCGTGATGCGCTTTCATTACTGGATCAATTGATTTCGATCGGCGGCGGTCGGCTGGAGGGAGCACTGCTGGAGGAAATTCTTCCGACAACTCATGATGAGCAGCTTGCTCAACTGGTAGAGCGGTTAGCAAGTGGTGATGCGGCTGCCAGCCTGTTAGCCTTGGATCGCTGTCTGTCGACCGGTCGGACTCTGGAACGATTCTGCGAAAATCTGGTCGATTATCTGCGCACCCTGATGCTGGTCAATGTCTGCGGTGTTGACAGCGAACTGGTCGATATACCCGATGTGATCCGGCCACAGATTGAGCAGCAGGCTACCCGCTTTGATGCCGCTACACTGGTTTATATGATCAGCGTGCTGGAGGAATTACGGCGGCAGATACGCACCAGTTCGATAGGCCGGGCGCTCGCTGATGCTACTATTTATCGACTGTCGCAGGCGGAGAATTTTTCATCGTTGACGGAGTTGCTGCATCGGCTGGAAGGAGATCCCGGCGGTACGGCTAAAAAAAAAGAAGTGAACCAGGCTGAGAAATCGATATCGCCGATCGCTGCACCAGTAACGACACAATCGACGGATCGCCCATCAGGATCACGAGCAGGGCCGGTGAAAAATGCTGAGTCGCGGCGCGTGGCTGCACCACCCAATAGTCAGGATGTGACAGCCGCACGCAACGATCCACTGGTGCGTGAAGCATTGGCTAAGTTTGAAGGCCAGTTGATCAATGTACAACGGCGGGCGGCAGATCAGGCAGAAAGTTAGGAACTGCTGTCACCGATCATTACGAGTGAGTCCCGTTGTTCGGGACGATCAAGGAATCGAGCCGAAAGACAACTCCCATGATGTCGGCGAGATTCCTCGCTTCGCTCGGAATGACCACTGTTGGTTCAGGTGAGTACTTTTGCTTTCACAGGAGAATCTGAATGTTCGGTAGCCTGGGTAACTTGGCTCAATTAATTAAGCAGGCGGGGCAGTTGCGTGAAAATATGGCCCGGATGCAGGAGGAACTGGCCAAACGAACTTTTGAAGCCGACACCGGCGCCGGATTGGTACGCGTCACTGTAAACGGTCGCAGCGAACTGCTGAGCCTGAAAATATCTCCCCAGGCGGTGGGCGATGTCGAGCTGCTGGAAGATTTGATCAAAGGAGCCATTAACCTGGCCAATCAGCGGGCCCAGGAGTGCCTTAAGTCCGAGATGTCCAAGTTGACGGGGGGCGTCTCTATTCCGGGGTTGGAGAATATTCTCAACGAAGCGCGTTAAGCAGGCGCGGACGGTCATGCGTGTACAATCGCTGGAACATCTGAAGGAC
Organism: Phycisphaerae bacterium; assembly: GCA_022072405.1. Lineage (GTDB taxonomy): Bacteria > Planctomycetota > Phycisphaerae > UBA1845 > CAIVHJ01 > JAJVHX01. The sequence continues at coordinate 65,758 of JAJVHX010000016.1, forward strand.
GAACTGCAGAAACTGCCGGGTATCGGAGCGCGGACCGCAGAACGTCTCACTTTTCACCTGCTGCGGGCCAGTCGAGAAGAAGCTCAGCAGTTGGCCCAGGCGATTCTGAATCTCAAGGAAACTGTCCGTCACTGCCGAATATGTTTTAACCTGACCGAGGAAGACCCCTGTCAGATCTGCTCCGACCCGCAGCGTCAATCACAACAGGTCTGGGTTGTTGAACAGCCCAAGGATTTGCTGGCACTCGAAGCGACCGGACTGGTGCACGGACGTTATCATGTACTGTTAGGTCATATCTCGCCACTCGAAAACATCGGCCCAGGAGATCTGACCTTCGATGCCTTGCTAGATCGGATAAAATCAGAGCGGATTGAAGAGGTCGTCTTAGCAACCAACCCGACTATGGAAGGCGACGGGACCGCCTTATACCTGATGAGTATGGTTGAACCGCTTGGCGTGCGTGTCACTCGACTGGCTCGTGGATTAGCAGTCGGTTCACCTCTCGAATATGCCACACCCGCCATGCTTGAAGCTGCCATTCGCGGCCGATCCTGATTTCTAAAATATATTTTACTTGACCTGCTCGATTTTAATCTTTCATTCCCTCTACTGCGGACGCTGTGCAATTTGCGAGCCAAATGTTTCGCGCTACGTTCCCAATTACGGTATAATGTAAAGCGATGTCTCAATATTTATCACAAATTCCGTCTCAACAGATGCGACAGGAACAGCGACTGACTCCACAGCTGATCCAGTCGATGAACATTCTCCAGTTGAATATCACCGCCCTGGAACAGCGCATTCAGGAGGAGCTGGAACGGAATCCGATTCTGGAATTTCAGCCGGATGATGGTGTGGAAGCCGCAATGCCTGCGGAAGAGTCGGCACCTGCTGAACCGCCCTCGGTTCAGGAACAAAATAATATCGAAGTGCTCGAATGGCTCAGCGAACAGTATGACCTGGACGGGGTCGATCGACCGACGGTCTCCCTGCGTGAATCGGGTGAGCGGGATAGCAAGCTGGACGCCATGGCCAACACCGCCAGCCGTCCGACGAATCTCTATGAACATCTGCAGGCCCAGTGGAACCTGGTGGAACTGGATCCGGACATGAAGCGGGCGGGCGAAGCCATCCTGAATTTTATCGAGGAAGACGGCTTGCTGCGTACGCCGATGGCAGACATTGCCCAGACCATCCGACCACCGCTGGAAATCGCTGTCGTCGAAGCGACATTGGTGAAAATACAACAGCTGGAACCGGTCGGTGTCGGAGCCCGCTCACTGCAGGAAACGCTGCTGCTACAACTGAAGATGCTGCCGGGCGACAATTCGCTGGAAGAAAACCTGATCCGGGATCATTTTGAAGATCTGCTCAAAAACCGCCTGCCCCAGATCGCCAAAGCACTCGACACCTCCATCGATGAACTGAAAGAGTCGTTAAAAGTATTAGCCCGACTGACGCCCACTCCCGGTTTGTCGGTGGGGGATAGGGATGTACCAACGATCAAACCCGATGTCATCGTTGAGTATGATGAAAATGGCCAGGGGTATACGGTGCGGTTGGCGCGGGGTAATGAGCCTCGCCTGCACATCTCCAAACGATATCTGGATATGCTCAAGGACCGCAGCCAGGACAAAGACGCCCGCGACTATCTGAAGAAACAGTACGAATCAGCGACCGCTTTAATTGATGCCATTGCCTTTCGCAAGAACCGACTGCTCGAAGTAGCCCAGGCCGTGGTCGAGCGGCAGCAGGATTTTTTTGATCAGGGTCCACAGGCGATGAAAGTGCTGCGCATGAGCGAACTGGCGGAGCAGTTTTCCTGTGATCCTTCCACCATCAGTCGTACTGTTGCGGATAAGTATCTGCAGGCGCCCCGTGGAATCTACCCGCTGAGGGAGTTTTTTGTCGGCGGTACGGAAAACCGCGTGGGAGAGACGACCAGCTGGGACAGCGTCAAAGCCCGCGTGCAGGAGTTAATCAACCAGGAGGATAAAACCAACCCGCTGAGCGATGATCAGGTGGCGGCGATGATGTGTACCGAGGGTGTGGACATCTCCCGCCGTACCGTTGCCAAATATCGCCAGCAACTCAATATCGCTACCGCGCGCCAGCGTAAAGTTTTTTAAACCGACGCCGCCGGATTGAGGTGGTCGCGCAGACAGTGCGGGCCCGGTGATCCACAAACCTTTCGAGACCAGCCGCTGTTGATATATCAACACCGACAATCTGCTAATGTTGTCATGATCAACCGCTGGTGGCTGATAACCGGAATCATGTTGTTGCTACAACCGGGCTGTGCAACTACAGAGCCGAACTCAACACCGGTTCCTTATGATCTTCGGCTGGTACCCAATGAACCCGCCTCGACCGTATTCCCCGATCGCACCCCAGGTGCCCAAGCCATGCCGACATTGGCAGAAACGACGATCTTGGAGATTCATCTTTATATCTGGAAATTCGCCGCACCCGCGCCGGCCTACAGCGGTTATGAAGCACTGTGGAACCATCTGAATGAATCCCCGGTGGGGGTAGATGAGTTGTTGCGGATCAAGCGCAATGGCTGGCGGGTCGGCGTGGGCAATGATGCCTCCTGGGCAGCCGTTCGGGCTTTGCTGTTGCGGCCCGAACCGGTGGTTTCTGCCAGTGAGATCGTCGCCCTGCCCGGTCAGAATATCACCTTGCAGTTGCAGGAAGGGGTCTCCAGTTCAACTGAAGTGTTGTTCCATTTTGATGATCAGATGGAGCTGCATGGTGCTCGCTACCAGACAGGTTTGCCGGCCCTGCGGCTGGAACTGGCGGTCGATTACGAGGAATTGACCCGCCTGGGTATGAAAATTACACCAGAGTTGCTCCGTCAGGGTAATCATCTGACCGCAGCGGAGCAATGGTCCCAGCCAGGAGTGACGGTGGAACAGCCGGAGATCTTTGATTTCCTCGCCTTTACTGTGGCGATGAAGATGGGTGATTTTCTGCTGATTGGACCCGGCCCACACGCTGCACAAACCCATCTGCTGGGCAATTATTTTACATCACAAATTCAGGGGACTCTGAGACAGGAGTTTATTTACTGCATCGTTCCCCGGTATTATCAGCGTTCACTGAAATGGCCGAGATCCACCGGCTTGGTACAGGATAGCAGTAATGACCAGCGTATGGAATAAATGGTTCTCTGGTGAAACCGAAGTTCTGATGACCGCGCTGCAGCGCTGGCCCGGGGCGGTGCTGCTCATGGACGAGGAATTGAATATCCAGTGGAGCAATGACCGCACCGCTGAATTATTTGCCCAGCCGGCCGCACAATTATCCGGAAAACCGCTCAGTGAATTTCTGGGTACGCAGCGCCAGCCGCAACTACGCCGATTACTCAAGCGATTAATCCAGCCGGGAAATAACCGATCGCTGACCCTTCGTCGAGTTTCTCATCAGGGAGAGTTATGCAGCCTGCAGATTTTCGCTGTGCCGTTAAGTGATCAGCACAATTCCGGGCCGGTGGTGGTCCTGCTCAACGATCTGACCGACGATTTCCGCCGTATGGAGGTGATTTTCCAGCGGCAGAAAATGCAGGCATTGACGCGGATGGCCGGCCATTTTGCACATCATTTCAATAATCTATTGGGCAGTCTGGTGACCACGATTGATTTCGCCCGTCATGCCCCGGACGCGCCCACGCTGCGCCGCACCCTTACCAGTTGTAATGAAACGCTGCAACGAGCGGTGACGCTTGTGAATGAGATATTGGCTTTTGCCGAAGCCGACTATCGGCAGGGGGATCTCGCCGATCTGACTGAAACATTGCTCTATGTCTTGCAGGATTATCAGGATCAGATCACACACCGTCAGATCGAGCTGGAAGTTCGCCTGGGTGAAACACCGGTGGTTGAAATTCCACGACAACAGCTCATGGCAGTTTTCGGTCATGTCATTCGCAATGCGTTGGAAGCGCTGCCCCAGGGTGGTCGGCTGGTGGTGGAATCATGGAGCACCAAGCAATGGTATCATTGTCGCGTCATCGATTTTGGCAGCGGTATCCCCTATCACCTCCAGCCGCATATTTTTGATCCATTTTTCAGCACCAAGCAGGGACTCCGTGAACCAACGGATCAGCGTAACCATTATGGATTGGGTCTTTCTGTGGTTCGGGGAATCGTGCATGAATTGGGCGGTGACGTTGCACTTCAATCTATTCCAGGCCAATCGACCAGCGTTGAAATTAAAATTCCCATTCATCACTACTTCGATGGAAAGTCCTGATTCTGTTCTGTATAACTAATGCGTAACAGCTGTAATTCTTTAATGGATAACGATTTGCGGTGCCGTACCGATCAGAAGATTATTGGGCAATTATAATGATAACCTGATTCACTCATGCAACTTATTTATGGAAAACGGTTAATAAGCATCTATACTGTTTCTACGGCTCGATCCTGACTGGCTCCCGCCGGTGGAAACGGATCACGATTTCAACTACGGACTTTGTTGGTTTCGTAACGAAGGTAAATGCCTAGTTATGCTGTGTATATGGAGTCATGAAGCAGGCTCCTGGATGCCGAATAGCTTACTATGAATACTCTGAAATCCATCAAAGGTCTGGTTTGTATATTACTGGCTATTTTTCTGACCGGCGCCTTCTGGGCAGAGCGACCCAATTGTTCAACAGGAAATGATTCTGTAAATGTGAGTGCACCAGTTGTCGCCCAGCAACTTCCATTACTTATAATCGAAAAACCGCAAATCGATCTCCGCTCCTCTGACCCAATACAATTTTTACAACAATGTCGTGCTTATTATGCCTCCACAGTTCGCGACTATCAGTGCACCTTCACCAAGCAGGAGCTGTTACCAGCGGGCCTGAGCCTGCAGCAGGTATCCGAGATTAAATTCCGGGAAAATCCCTTCAGCGTTTTCATGCATATAACTCAAAATCCGGATCGTGCCCGGCGCGTTCTGTATGTCAAGGGTCGTCACGTAGACGGGGGCATGGAGTATGCAGTCGTCCAGCCGGAAGGGCCGATCGCGCGATTACTGGTCAAGAGCGTCCTGCGGCCTATATATGGAGCTGAAGCCGAAGAAGCTTCACGGCGGGCGATTGATGAGTTTGGATTTGGGCGCAGTCTGGATTTGATTCTGCAATATGCCGAATTGGCAACCTCGCAGGGTTACCCGGCGATGAGCTATCAGGGTGAGGGGCAGCTCAATGGCCGACCCACTTTTGTATTTCATCGGGTCTTGCCCTACACCGGGCCGGAATCACCCTGGCCTGACGCACTGCTGATTATTCATCTGGATCAGGAACTGTTCTTGCCGATCGCCTGCTTCGCATACGCTGATCTGCAGAAAGAACAATTACTCGGCATTTATCAATACACGAATATCCAGCTCAATATCGGGTTGACCGAACGCGATTTCGACCCGCTGACCTATGGATTGTGATTTTCGTCTGATGTCCTTGCCTGCCGCACATCACTACGCTTGACCTGCCGTAGCGCTGTTTATACCTTATTACCTTCTTACTAACTAAAGGATTCACGGAATGAACCTGGTTACTGGTGCGACCGGATTGTTGGGCAGCCACATCGTTGAGCAGCTGTGTCGCCGTCGGCTTCCGGTTCGCGTACTGGCGCGGCCCACCAGCGACCAGACTTGGCTGAAAACCGTGCCGGTCGAAATCGTGCATGGCGATGTAACCGATTACAACTCGCTGGAACGGGCCATGCACGGCGTCACCACGGTATTTCATTCCGCCGCTCGGGTGGGAGATTGGGGGCCATGGGAAGAATTTCAACAGATTACGATCGACGGTACGGCGAATGTAATCCGTGCCGCAGAGCTGCAACACTGCCGACGTTTTATTCATATCAGTTCCATCAGCGTCTATGGTTACGTGGATGGTGAGGGGCGGGTGGTTGATGAGACTGCGGCGCTGGGCTGTGGTGGAGTGCATAAATGGTCTTATTACACCCGGGCCAAGATAGAAGCGGAGAAACTGATCTGGGCGGCTCAGCAACGGGGTCCGGTCGCCTATACGGTGATCCGGCCCAGCTGGTTATATGGCGAGCGCGATCGAACCACAATGGGGCGACTGATCCAGAGCATTCGCAGCGGCAAAGCCAAATTGCTGGGGGATGGTAATAATCGACTCAATGTCGTACACGCAGCCAATGTCGCGGAAGCTTGTATCCTGGCGGCTGAAAAAGATAACGCCATCGGACAAGCCTACAATTGCAGCAATGATGGTGTTCTAACTCAACAGCAGTATTTCACTCTTGTTGCACAAGCGATCAAGGCTATGCCACCTTCCCGTAAAGTCCCATATCGAATCGCCTACAGCGCCGCCTTTCTGCTCGAATGTCTCTACCGCTTAATGAATTCCAAATCACCGCCCCTGGTCACCCGCTACTCAGTGTGGCTGCTGGGACGGCGCAGCTTTTTTGAAACTCGGAAGGCCTGCACCCATCTCGGCTGGAAATCGTCTATTTCCTATGAGGAAGGCATACCACGGGCCGTACAGGATTATCTAAAACACGCTGCCAGTTAAGCCTGGCGACATTCCTTCGGCGGTTATTACAACTTCCTCACCTGCCGGATTTGCGGCGGACGTTCAAACTGCTGAGTTTTGAGAGAGAGGACGGCTGCTTCGATCGTGGCCATCGTTTCGAGATGGCTGCCCAGGAAATGTGTCGGTTCCTGTGGTCGCCTGCTGAATTCTGATACCGCCCAGTTCAGGGACTGCAGATAATCATCAGTAGTGACCCGCTGGAGCATGATCTTGTCTTGATCGGGTGCAGTATATTCGCTGCCCAGATGGTTGATTTCTATTCGCCCGGCTAAGCCTTGCAGTTCTAATTGATAACTGGCTGCTCCCTGATGATGGAGAATTGAAATCACACCTGCAACACCCGTGGAGGTCCGCACCAGGGCACTGTAAGCAGCGGTGTGTATCGGTACTGGTTTGGGCAGATGACTGGCTTGAACCAGAATTTGACTGATTGGGCCTAACTTTTCGATCAGGTATTCCAGCCAGGCATAGGCGGAGACAATCCAGATCATATGATCAAGTGAACAATTCGGTTCACTTTCCAGGATAAATTGATCGGCAGGGGTGTGAATCTGTAAGTGAAGATTTAGTAATCCTATTTTATCCAGATGGCTGGGCCAGACTTCATACGCCTGCTCATTGCGCCAGAACTGATGAATGATTAAAGGGTGAACATGACCGTTAAGCAGTTCGACAACCCGCTGGCTGGTAGCCCAATCCCAGAATGGTGGCCAAGCCGACCACAGATTGACTGGCCGACCGCAGGCGATAATTTTTTCCAGCCAGGAGTGGGCTAGAGTCGGCGGTAAGGCGAGGATCAGTAAATCCAGCTCCTCGCGAATTACCAATGCGCGCGGATCAGAGTATTGCTGGATTGGCTTCACATCGGTTAATGCAGCAGCTTCAGATTCACCGCCAGTCATCGCCACTGCACACAGATCGAGCTGCGGAATTCGATGCAGAGCGGTAATTATGGGTCGCCCCCAGGTTGGGTGAAGGATTATACCGGTTTTCAGCATGATTGTTTAACTGGTTATCTGATAATAGTTAATGAGCATTTTTTACTGAATGCCAGACCTGCTGAATATTATACCAGAAATTTGTGATATCGGGCGTAATTGCGGCTATTTAATAATGATAGAGCATTTTTTTTGACTTACACTCTTATCCCTTCTAGCATTCCCTGACAGTATCGGTATGGACCAATCTTATTAGAGATTATCCAAACTGGCGAAGTTGGCAAATCGACATCAGCTCTACAGCGTATGGGGAATAGCGGGTTGATTGACGTACACGGATCGATACTACGGTTCACCCAGTGACTGTAGCCTAGAACGGGTAATGCAAAGGGGTCTGGAGGCGGAAAAGCATGATTACAGCTGATCTAGAGGTCTTTTCACAGCTGGCGCGGATATACCTCTACACATATAACGAAGCTGGTTTTATCAATTATCTGAAACATCAGTGGACGACCGACGAACTGGTGCAGCTTCTGGAATCGGATGATCATGATCTGATCAAACTGGCTGCACTGGCACTTGGCCTGGTAGGGAAAATTGAGCATTCCGCACAATTGGTCAAGGCATTGCAATCGGATGACAGCACTATCTGCGCCGTAGCTGAGTTCTCACTCTGGTCGATCTGGTACCGAGCGGCTGGTACCGATGCTGAGCTGCAACTGCGCAGCGTACATCACCAGACATATGAAACAGGCCGGGCGTTGGTTGAGCAATTGCAGGTGGCCTATCCCGACTGGTCCGAAGTGTATCACCAATCCGGCATTCTCCATTTCAAAGCCCATCAGTTTGTATCCGCTCTGGACGATTTCAGAACGGCATTGTTGCTGAACGAGTATCATTTCGGCGTTTTGGCAGCCATCGGCCATGTTCATACTCAACTGGGGATGTATTCCCAAGCTGAGGATTATTATCGCCAGGCATTGCAGATCCATCCTCGAATGTCTGGTGTGCGGCAGACACTCCAGGCCGTTCGCAGCTTGCAGGACAGCTCATCATCACTACCGATTGAATAATGTTTCTCCAAGAATTTCACAGCTCATACACACCCTATACAGACTGTTTTGTGTATAGCTTGTGGGTAAACGAGTTGCAAGAAAATCGGTTCATTTTTTCAAGAATATTCAGGGTTGTTAATTATTAAAAACCATGCTGTGATTTTCTATTATTATGAATTTTTGTGTAAAAATTTTATGGTTTTATTAAGCATCGCTAACAATGTTCTGTGCTCAGCTTAAGTGTCAGCACAATTCTGGAAGTAGCCTTCATTGCCTGTTAGATCAATTCAGAGTGGCAAATTAACTTGCTTCAGCGGATTCTTGAGCTAAAGTTTCATTGCGGTCGAATGAATGCCGTTGCTTGGCACCGAACTCTGATCCAGGCAACTCCGGTCAGACTTAAGGACACTCAAGATTCAGTTCACTTGAGCAGTAATGCTCAACGACTGATGAGGTGAATCAAGTAGCCCGGTGTGTTTAGGTCTTAATGCTGGGAGCAGAAAGGTGCAAAAACCTTAGGAGGGTTGTGGGAGGGTTCCATTGCTTGCAATGAACCTCCTGCCCGGCGCTGACTGATTGAAACTCTGAGACACCGATGGGCAGTTGCGTAAGCGGCTGTTTATCAAGTGTGGGAGAGGAGTTCTCCTCGTGAGAACCAGGTTAGCAACCAGAAAACCCTGAAAAGGAGAAGCCCAAGGGAGCTGCTGATTCGAAACGGACTCCGGTTCGTCAGTAGGATCAGGCTTACTGCAAGGGTTGAAGCCCAGAAGTCGAGGTTCGAGCATCCGTGTCGGCTTGCCGACAATAAACTCGAATTAACGGCACGTGGGGGCGCTCAGGTGGTAACACTTGTGTACCTGGCAGGAGGTTAATGCTTCGAAGGGTTGAGAATCCCAGGAGCGCGGTAAGCTTGAAACAACAGCTTACTTGGGATTACCGGGAGTAAACCATCAGGAGGGTAATCAAACCCTGAAGGTGGCACGTGGATGGGTGTGGAAACCCGTCGATCAGCGGACCGGTAATTCTGAAAGTGCTGAAGGGAGTGTGAAGTCCAGGAGAGGAGCTGCTCGATTGCGATTGGGTGGCTAGGTGCAGTCAGGTAATACTCTGGAGGAAAGCTAAATCCGTAGAAGTTGGATCCGGACATCAGCCGATCCCGGATTCATCACTGAATCGGAATACCACATAACGGCGACAAGGGTCAACCGTAAAGTGGTTTCACTAACCGGACAGGTGATACGATTGGGTGGTATGACTTCAGGCGGACAGCTAATTTCAGGAGAGGATGTTCAGCGGGTGAAAACTCCGCTGATCCACTGATTGTTCCGAAAACTCTGTAGGATCCACAAGCCGGCATCTTGACCGCTTATTTTATTTTCTTCTAAGACGTGATTTTTCACGTCTTTTTTTTGGTTCAATTCTACTGGCTAATCAGAATCATCGACCGGTGCGGAAACGTGGATAGTGCGCGACCAGAGACCGAGGCCTGCAGAACGGGCATGGGTTTCGAGGGCGATCAATTGTTCGCACTGCGGACCGTTTATAATGCCGGATACTTTAGCCAACCCGCGCTGCACCAGCTCATAGTTGATATTGTGACCATCAACAGTCACCCAACAGAGCAGGCGATCCTTGTAATCAGTCGTTAACCCTTGATCCAGGTATTCGATCCAGACTGTCTGGCCCAGCAAGCGGTGTTCGAGATAATTTTTCGCCCGATCAGACCATATTTCGTTCTTATGAATTTCCGGGGCGTCGATTCCCGCGAGTTGCAGCAGGCGACGATTGCCAGAATCGCGAATCACCAGGGTATCGCCGTCGACCACGCCTTCCACGATAAACAGATGCTGAGAACGGTACCAGTAAAGGACCAGCAGGAAAATGATGCCGCTCACCACCAGCCATTGCAGGCAAGAAAGATAAATTAATTTCGGGCGGGAGTCGCCAGCATCTGGGGTATGAATATCCGGGGTTGAGGCGGTCATATTTCCGTCATCGGCGTTCAACGATTTGAACTGACGTAAGAGAGCAAGAGTAGACGCCATGGTCCGATAATCAGGATGGAGGTACGGGAGGGCGGGTAGTGTGATAGTGGCGTCTGAGCAGTAAGGTACTGCCGATCAATAGCATCGCCAGCGCGATGAGGGAGGATGCAGAAAATCCTAACCAATGACGGGGTTCTGTACGGATTTGTTCCAATACGATTCGTCCAGCTGAGTAGAGCACCATGAACCAGAGAAAAACCGTACCAGGTCGAGTCCGCCGACGAAAAATTTCCGCTAACAGCCAGGCTAATAGAAAGGCACCCAGTGCGGAATAGAGTTGCACCGGGTGGATCGGATGTGAGTGATATTGCCGGACCAATTGTTGTTTCGGACCCAGAGCGGCAAAATTGTCCTGATCAGGCGTTAAGGGATTCAGCGCTGAATTCATCGCCAGCGTTTTTTCAGCCATCTGCAGCCTGAGGTCGGCGGGATCAATCGTTGTGGGGTCGCGCTTTTCAAGCGATCGTCTGGCTTGTTGCAGTATCCGGTGATAATCCGGTTCGTGAAGCATCAGAAATTCACGAGGGTAGAGTTCCGTGGAGTCGGAATATTTTACGAGCAAGTCATCGGGGACTTTCAACTGTTCTTCTTCCCACTGGGCGCGGAAGGGTGGGCTGGCGTAGGGGAATTGCACCGCCCAAGGCAAATCTGCGGGACACGGCCCACCCCAGCAGCAGCCGAACAAGAAGCAACCAATACGTCCAAAACCCTGAGCCAGCAACATCGAGGGGGCTAGAATGTCGAAATAGTGAAGAATCGGTAACCGGCGGATGCGCAGATAAATCAGTAGTACTAATATAGCCAGTATAACCCCGCCTAGCAGCTCCGCTCCACCATATTGCAGGTTGAAAATGGCGGCGATGGGATTGGCCAGGTGGGCGAAATCGCGTTGCCAATAATGGAGGACATACATAATGCGGCAGCCGATAATGCCCGCCAGTGCGGCCAGCACAAGCATCGTGGGAATAGGGTCATCATCCAGGCCGACCCGTTTGGCGCGGCGTCGTGCGGTAAAGAGCGCGGCGAACATGCCCAGCAGAATCATAAAGGGATAACTGCGAATGGGTAAACCCAGGCCGGGAATTTCAAACAACACCGGGTACATGCAACCAGCTTCCTGTTATGTTCGACGCCAACATGGTACAGTCCTGGGCCGAGGAGAGCCATAGCAGACCATTGCTGACGGAGAGCTGAGATGAATGACCAGACTCGAACCCTGCATGAACTGCGTGAGGTTGTGCAGCGGTTTATTGATGAACGCAACTGGCGGCAATTTCACGATCCGAAAAACCTGGCGATGTCCATAGCCATCGAATCGGCGGAATTGATGGAACATTTCCAGTGGTACCGCAGTGAGCAATTGGCTGAATTATTAACGCATGACGGTGAACGAGCCGCCATTGCAGAGGAGATGGCTGACATCTTCTGCTACCTGTTGTCACTCTGCAATGTACTGCAAGTTGATTTAAGCAATGCACTGCTTAACAAGATGGTCAAGAATGAACAAAAATACCCGGCGGAGCAGTTCCAGGGCCGTTTTCGGAAGGATAATCAATAATAGATCGCACGATTATGGCGAGGGGGACTTCAAGCACCAGTCCCGCAATTCCTGAAGCATGACCGACCATTGATCCAATACGGGGGGCATATCAAAGCGGATCAGATCGTTGAGCATTACCCAGTCGCCGGCTTGCAGGGCATCTTTGATCTGGGTGAGCTGGCTGGTCATGGCCTGCAGAGCGCTGGTGACGTGGTTACCCTGATCGGGAAGTTGTTCAAGCGGCGGCTGCAATAGCTGCAGTATTTTGCTCACCAGATCATGACTCTGCGCCCAGGCTTCCAGGCAGGTACGCAGTGTTGTGAAAATCTGTTCTCGTTGTCCACCATTCAAAGCACTGACAATCTCCGGTTGCTGCAGACGGCTGGCAGCAATCAGTTTCATTCCTTCATCCAGCGCCGCAACTGCAATATCCGGTATTGAGACCGTAGCCAGATCAACGCGCTCATAGTGGTTGATATTCTGGCCCATCACGGCAGCAATGTTTTCTTCGGCAATAGGCTGTTGATCACAGGTAATCGTGACGATCAATCGTCGAGACTCCGATAACTGGGGACGAATTTCTTCGACCAGTTGCTGGATGGAAGAGGCGGCTCCTAATTGGGTTCTGTAAGGCTGGTCGTCGAGAAAGATAGCCATAAGGGGAATCCATTTAGATTGTCATAGGCGGGTAAATTACCCGCCCAGCCAGGTCGAGCCATGAGTCATAATTGTGGCTGCGGGTGGCGGAATTTTCCAGTCACCGACCATGTGCACCAGATCATCAGTACCGAGCGGTCGAGGTAGCGCATAGAGTTCGCCATAGATGTAACCGGCGGAAGATCCCTCGCTGCCGGCGATGGAGCGAACATAGTGCTGCAGACGGTCCACGCGTGTCGGATCAAACTGAGAAGCGTAACAGCTGATGGCCTGCAGCTTGATATCGATGGTATCGGTGATATCGACGACGAAACGTGACGGATAATGGTGGATTTCAGCCGAAAATGGGACGGGACGATACACCAGATGGTCCACGCGGAAAGGGGCTGTACCGCCGAAACGATCATCCCATTTGGTCAGTTGAGCATAGAAGCGCGCTGCTTCGGTGATCAACTGAGCCTGGTAATGGTCGGGAGAGGCACCGGGGGTCCGCCCGGCCATGCCAACCAGAATTTTCGGGTGCAGACGGCGGATGACCGAAGCCACGGCGTAGCGGGTGGCTGGGGAATCCATCAGTTCGCGATTGGTCAGCTCCAGAATCTGAAAATGATGTACCCCCAAAACCTCGGCAGCTGCGGCGGCTTCTTGTCGGCGCGTTTCCGGGGTACCACGGGGGGTCGGTTCACCATCGGTCATGTGCAACAAGCCGACGCGATAACCCTGTTTGACCAGTTTGGCAACCGTGCCGCCCATGCCAATTTCGATATCATCTGGATGGGGGGCAGTGAATAACACATCAACAGTATTGGTGCTCATAGGGAATTCCTCGGTCCATCGATATCGGTATCTGGGATGATAGTCAGACAAAGGTCGGCATGCTATTTTTCACGAATTTTTGAGGGGATCGTAGGGCAGTACACTTCCAGCCACATGCACCGCGCATGAAAAAACCCGTCCGTGACGGGTTTAATCAAAAAAAATACGGCAACAACCTACTCTCGCCTTTCGACTACCATCGGCCATGTGAGCTTCACTACCGTGTTCGGTATGGGAACGGGTGTATCCTCACATGCATGATCACCGCAGACCCATATAATAATCCAAATCGTTACTTGAAGTCAAGGCGGGTAATATGGCCTATAAATAGTAGTCCGATAACAAGTTAAGTTCAATGGTCTGTAAGAGTTGAATTGTAAATTAAAGCAGGTGCGGCGCACAGCCGAAGCCAGTTGCAGAGCAGCAGGCTCTATCTGCCAATTCATGGACTCTGTGTCTGGAATCAACTGATGCGCCACCGCGCAAAAGGATGGCCGTCATGAATCGCTTTGTACCTGATCGCCCTCAGAGACCGACAGCACCTTCGACAACACCCGTGATGAATGGTGAGTCGGAGGATGAGCTCGATACGTTGTTGCAGAAAGTAGAAGATCGCAAAGTCAAACAACAAGTCAATACACCCGCAGAAAACGTTGATCATATCGCCGTTTTTCGAGCCCGGATGCGTCAGATTTATCAGCCCGTATTCAATGATTTAACGCAGAAATATCTGGATAAAGGTGTCGAGATGGAGATGGATGCCGAGGAATTTCTCGGCGGCGGCACTAATCTGAAAATCAAATATCGTTATATGGATATGGGATTGACGCTGGATGGTACGGTGATGCGCAGCGGCGTCGCGTTTTATGTCACCAAGTCAACCGGACGGACTGCCGGTGCGGTGGTCAGCGGACCCTTGATGCGAATTCGTAACCTGAGTGCCGATGAATTTCGTCAATTCGTGATTGATCATCTCATGGCCCTGGTCAAAGATGCATTGCGACAGACCTAGAAGTGGTTTCAAAGTTGCGCAGTAGGGCGACGCGCACACTAAAACTCGCGGCTCATTGAATTATTGAAACCAGCTCGTGTTATATTTACAGATCAGACGCATTGCAATTGCCGTAGTTGCCCGTTGTAATTAATTGAGAAATACTACCGGAGATGTTACCGCAGGCCACGCCCAGGTGGCTGGAAGCTGTATGGATGTCGTCTGCATTTTGTACGCGATCGCCGAGTGCTCTGATACAAGAAACGGGCCTGAACTTTAGAGCAGGTATGATGGAAGACACGATTACCGTTTTATTTCAGCAAGGTGGTGATGAAGCCAATTCTGCTTCTGAAATTCCCCGTCAACTGGGGCAGGTGCGGTTGATCGAGGAAATTGGCCGGGGCGGAATGGGAGTGGTGTGGCGGGGTTATGATCAATTGCTAAAACGCGAAGTGGCCATCAAACTGCTGAAACCCTCTCTGACTTCGCAGGTCGAGCATCGTGCCCGCTTTATTGCCGGTGCCCAGGCGGCGGCGGCCATCAAACACCCGCACGTGGTCATGCTCTATTATGCCGGCGAATATGGCGAACTGGTCTATCTCGTCATGGAACATATACAGGGGGTCAGTCTGCGACAACTGCTCAGCCGGGTCGGTCGAATGCCCGTCGAACTGGCTGCGTTGGTAATCGCCTATATCTGCGATGCGTTGACCGCCATTCATGACTGCCAGGTTATTCACCGTGATTTGAAGCCGGGCAATGTATTGTTCGACCATCGCGGGGAGTTGCAGGTTTCCGACTTCGGATTATCACTGGTCGCGCAGCAAGGGACGATTCGGGAGGATGAGCTGCAGGGCACACCGCCCTATATGGCTCCGGAGAGTTTTCAGGGAGAGACTTCTTTTCAGAGCGATATATATGCGGTGGGAATGATGTTCTATGAGATGCTGACCGGCAGACCGGCGTTTCCCGGTCCGAGGCTGGAGGAATATCATCTGCAACATCGGGACTGGCCGGTGCCGCAGGAGCCGCTCGCGCAGGTGGCGACTCACCCGGTATTGCTCGAAATCATTAACCGCGCTACACACAAGCAACGGATCTTTCGATACAAACGGGCTTTACAGATGCGCATGGCCCTCGACAATTTCATGCCCAACCTGCTGCTGAATGAAGTATTGAATCGCCAGTTACATGAACTGGTCACCGCTTCACCCCCGGTGAAAGCGGTTACCGAACAGACGCCCAGTTCGCCCTCGCCCAATAGCAGCCTGGATATGATTACACTACGCGCGGAAGCCAAACGCCGCCTGAAAGAGCAGCGCGATGAAGATTCCAGCAGTTGAGCGGACCTGAGTCGGTCTCCCAATCGCAAAAAGAAGCATCGCGCTGGCTAAAGCCTGCGGCTTATTGTATTATTATTACCGATTCTATCTCAGGAATTATCACCATCGAACATTCTTCCCAATCCGCCCAGGATGGAACCCTCGCCGACATTCTTGCCACCCGCCTGAGGAGCTGCCTTGTAGATGCGCCCAGCCAGACGGCTGAAAGGCAGTGATTGCAGATAAACCTTTCCAGGACCGGTTAGAGTAGCGAAGAATAGTCCTTCCCCGCCAAAGAGTGCTGATTTGATGTTGCCGACATATTTGATGTCATATTGCACTTGTTCCTGGAAAGCCACGATACAACCGGTATCGACCCGCAGCGTCTCACCGGCAGCGAGACTCATCTCGCAGATCGTGCCGCCGGCGTGGGCGAATGCCCACCCATCCCCGCTGAGTTTCTGCAGAATAAAACCTTCTCCGCCAAACAATCCCGCTCCGAAACGCTTGGTAAAAGCAATGCCTACATCAGTGCCTTTGGCAGAGCAGAGATAGGATTCCTTCTGGCAGAGCATGGTGCCGGTCTGGCTCAGGTCCAGCGGAATGATCTTTCCCGGATAGGGGGCGGCGAAGGCGACGCGGGCGTAATCCCGGCCCTGGTTGGCAAAGATGGTCATGAAGAGACTTTCACCGGTCATCAGTCGCTTGCCGGCAGAAAAAAGTTTACCCAGCAGGCCCGATTCCTGACCGGTGCCGAACTGCGTCTCCATGGCGATACCATCGGACATGTACATCATCGCTCCGGCTTCACTCATCACGGCTTCGCCGGGGTCCAGACCGATTTCGACATACTGTAAATCCTCACCGAAAATCTGATAGTCAATTTCATGGGTCTGTGCCATCGGGTTACTCCTTAAATGGATCAACGTGTACATCATAATGCCGAGGCGCTACAATAGTCATCATTAATGATTAAGTTTTCGATAAGGATGGCGTATGAGGCTGAGCCTGATGTGGGTGGCGATATGCTGTGGATTCCTGTGCGGATGTGTGGATGCACAGGCGGTATTGAATGACATTATTTTTGATCCGCCGGAATATGACGAATGTTCAACACTTGCGCAACCGTTATCTCCTGGGATTGAGCTTCCCGATGTACCCGCGGACCTGGGGCTGGATTATGAAGTATTCAATGTTTATCCTGCCGCCGATGTCACGGTACGGGGCTGGCTGATCTATCCCACTACCGATGAGGTGCTGGGGACGGTATTGTTGAGTACCGGATCACGCGGCCGGCGGGCCTGTTATCTGTTCTGGTCGGAATTTCTCTCCAGGGCAGGCTACCAGGTGGTCATGTACGCCTATGAGGGATTTGATGACAGCAGCGGCGCCAAGGATCTCGAAGTGATCATGCGCGATGCCCGGGCGGTACTGGATTGGGTAATAGACAGTGATGATCCCGCTCGCCAGCAGGTGGTGGTGTTCGGTGTTTCGCTGGGCAGCGGGCCGAGCATGCGTCTGGCGGTCGAAAGACCGGAACAGGTGGCGGGTATTATTCTCGATTCACCCTATGTTTTACCGCCGGAATCACAGTTCGCATCGATCGGCGGATTTCTGGGCAGTGCTTTGCCGATTATCCTCGATTCCTTTCCAGCGGAACTGGACAATCTCCAGAATGTAATCAGTTTGAGTCAGCCGTTGCTGGTCCTTCATGGTGAGCTGGATGATATCACTCCGCCGGTGATTGTGGCCCAGATGTTTCTGGCGGCGCCCAATCCATTTCAATTTGTATTGTTTGGTGATACAGGTCATGCGGAAGCATTATTTGAGGCTCCGGAAAAATTCGAAGAAGAAGTGCTGACTTATCTGGAAATGATCTACTCTGGTGAGTCAGTTGCCCATATGGAATGAAATCATGATGAAAAGAAATAACCGGACCATGGTGTGTCTGCTGATGTTGATCCTGCTCGGCGGGTGCGTGGATGGGTTGGATTACATTAATGCTTATGTGTTCGACACGGCGGCGGCGGATGATTGTCTCTATCTGGCGGCTGATTTGCTGCCAGGAGCCATGGTGGAGTTTACAGAAGAGGGACCAGTGCTGTTGGTCAATGGAGAGGTTGTACCCGTTCCGGAATCGCCGGCGGATATCGGCTTGACGTACGAGGCCTTTAAAGTCCTCAATGACAGGCAGGAAGTAATTTCCGGGTGGATGATCACGCCGGATGGCGAACCCCGCAACGCGATCATGTTGAGCGGCGGCAGTGTCGGGACCAAGGCTTGTTATCTGCCCTGGGCACAGTGGTTGACGGCGGCGGGCAATACCGTGGTGCTCTATGATTACACCGGTTTTGGGGAGAGTCCGGGCGAAAAGAATCTTGAGCGGATCGTGCCTGATGCCCAGGCGGTCTTCACCTGGATGTTGAATCAGGCTCCCGGCGTTGAGCAGGGGGTGGTGCTGTATGGCATCTCACTGGGGACGGGGCCGAGCATAGAATTGGCGGGGCGATTTCCGCAGAAAATATCCGCCGTGGTGGTTGATTCACCCTACACCGCCGAATCGCGCGTCGCGCGGCTAGAGCTGGATGGTTTTTTCGTCGCCCTGATCCGAACATTGCTGGGTGCGTTTCCGGCAGAGATGGACAATGAGTTGAATATCGGTGCGGTGAATCAGCCGCTGCTGATGTTATACGGCACGCTGGATACGATTGAGGCGGGGCGGGGATTATTTGATCTGGCACCGGGTGGTGTTGATCTGGTGGAATTTCCCTTCGGCCATATTGAAGCCGCGTTTCATGACCCAGCAAGGTATCAGGAAGCAGTACTGGGATTTCTGGATGAGTATGTAGTTGCGACTCCTGACCAGGTAAATTAGAGGACAAACATGTCACGTTTTTTAGCAGAACGGATCTTATCCAAAAAGCCATCCGCCATCCGTCATTATTCAGCCTGGGTGCAGCGGGTCGACGGAGTGAATCTGTCGCAGGGGGTCTGCGATCAGCCGGCACCTGAGGTCGTCAAGCAGGGCGCCAAACAAGCGATTGATGAGGACCGGGCCATCTACACCCACATGCAGGGCATTTTATCCGTACGGCAGTCGGTGGCGGAGAAGCTGAAAAAATATAATCACCTCACCGCCGATCCGGAAACGGAAATCACCATCACCACCGGTTCGGCAGCCGGTTTTGCCGCATTGATCGAAGCCACCCTTAACCCCGGTGATAATGTAGTGACGTTTTCACCCTACTATTCATATTATCTGGATTACATCAAGCTGCGCGGGTGCGAGTTGCGTTTCGTGGATACCTATCCGCCCGATTGGCATTACGATACCGCCGCCTTGGCAGCTGTTGTAGATGAACGCACCAAGATCATCCTGGTGTGTACACCGAATAACCCCACCGGCAAGGTGTTTACACGATCGGAATTACAGGGCATCGTGGAGCTGGCCAATAAGCATGATTGTCTGATCGCCACGGATGAAGTGTACGAATATATCGTGCACGATCAGCCGCACATTTCGATCGCCACATTGCCGGGAGCGGCGGAGCGGACGATCACCATGAGCGGCGGTTCCAAGACCTTCGCCATCACCGGTTGGCGGATCGGTTATATTTCCGGGCCGGCGGAGATTGTCCAGAAGATCGCCGTCGCACATGACATCATCTGCATCTGCCCGCCTTCGTGCCTGCAACTGGGCGTGGAAGCGGGATTGCGTCAACTGCCCGACAGCTATTATCAGCAGATGGAAAAGGATTATCGCGCCAAGCGCGACCTGCTGCTGAATACACTGACGCGGATCGGGATGGAGCCCTACAAGCCAGCAGGTGCTTTCTACATGATGGTCAACTTCCATGATCGTTTCGAGGATGATTTCAAGGCAGCGGATGCGCTGATCGAACGGGTGGGGGTGGCTGCCGTGCCCGGTTCGATCTTCTTCGCTCACCCGGAACAGGGCCAAACGCAGCTCCGCTTCTGCTACGCCAAGAAAATGGCCGACCTCGAAGATGGCTGCCAACGGTTACTCAGATTGTAAATGTGAACGCCGAGCGCCTTCATCGCAATATTATTCAATTTCGTTCCTCGACAGAGAAGAGGGTGTAGCCGGAGGCGAGGACTTTCTGGAGGTCCGCTTCCCGAATCCAAAAGCTGACATCGGAATCCGGATATGCAATGCATCGCATTCCGTCGGGCCAGGGGCGCCGACTATAGATAATAACGCAACGCGAACTTTCGGGCAGCGGAAAGTAATCATAATTGTGCTCAAACTCACTCAACACCTCAGGATAGTGAAGTTCTGCACATTGGAAATCCTGTAAATATTCATAGTCCACTTGCCAAAGAATCTTCCCGACAGGGCCCCATAGGGCACACATTAAACTAAAACCTAGCACACAAGCCACTATCCAGCGCTTCCTTCTGAGTGATGCTACAACTATCAACAGTATGCCAAAACCAAGCAATGAAAAGTGCGTATACGGATAGGTGAACCTCTGCCACCAAAAGCTGCCCAGTATAGCCCGCCGACTTACACCAACTCGACAATAGGGTTTCAGTTCCGACATGGCGAACGAGGTTCTATCCGGATGTTCAATAAGGAAAGTGCCGACAGTTGGGGCCACATCATCGAGGGTATAGGCATGCATTAAATGGTGCCAATCTTGAAATGAGATGAAACCGCTGGGCGCATGATCCTCGCGGATGACCCCTGCCTGACGAAAGGAGAATAGGAAATAGTACCCCACAACGACAATCCCTGCAGCTAAGACCAGCCGCCTGAATATATGGGCCAATTGCCAGTTTCTCCTGGATAAATATGTTGTACTGTCAGCGAAGGAGAAGGATTGACCGCACTCCGGACAGCGCGGTTCGGTGAGACCCTGAAGCATGTAATGGCATTTCTTGCAGAACATAGGCAATTTGAGCTCTCTGAATAACCCTTGACAAGGATGGTAGAGTGAGTGGGGTTTTGGATCAAGGGAGTCCAGTTTAGCAGGGAGGCAGTTATGGAACGACGCTGTGCGGATCGGAGCTTTGTGGATGAGTTG
>JAJVHX010000022.1 GCA_022072405.1 Phycisphaerae bacterium
TAGGAGTGGTTCGATTTTGTGCCATTGTTTATCCGTTAAATATCACCGTCGACTCATGGATTTGGCCCTCCATGTATCTTTGTCGGCAATGTACTTAAGTTAACTTATGAAATGGCCTCTAGTCATCTTAACTCAGAATTGATCATCTTAACTCAGAATTGATCATATTATAGACAGTATTTTTGGTCAGCTACTGAGGATCGGTTATATTTAGCCTCGACATGGCTGACTGGCGCCCCAGAATTTTTGTGCTCATCTGCCTGGTGGTCATCATCGGTGTGCCGGTGATCTATCAGCCGGCTTCCGCACGCCCTCAGCTTGGGGCTACCACGTTGGTGGTGATTACTCCCCATTTTGAACAGATTCGTAACGAAATGGGTCAGGCCTTCAGTCGCTGGGCGGAACGGGAACTGGGGCAGAAGGTGCAAATTGATTGGCGATATGTACCGGGCACCAGTGAAATTCAGAAATTGCTGGAGACCCAGTATCAGGCCCTGGCGCGCGATGACCGCGAAAATGAAGGCGTCGGGATGGATATTGTTCTGGGCGGAGGGGATTTTTTCTTTGATCAGCAGTTGAAAAAAGGATTCACCGCAACCAACGCTGCCGGAGAAAAACGGCAAGTTTCGCTGACCCAGCCAATCCGGCTGGACCCACAATTGATACAGAATGTATTCCCGGAGCCGCTGCTCGCAGGTCGTAAACTTTACGATCCGGAAGGCCACTGGTGGGGGGTCGCGTTATCCAGTTTCGGCATTGTCTATAACAGGGATGTGCTGAAAGTGCTCAGCCTCGATCCACCCAAACGCTGGTTGGACTTGACCGATCCCCGCTACTTCGGCTGGGTGGCTTTGGCCGATCCCTCGCATTCGGGCAGCGTGCGCGTGACCTATGATTCCATTGTTCAATATTATGGCTGGGAGGAAGGCTGGCGAACCATAAGGCGAATCGCCGCCAATACCCGCTATTTTACCAGCGACTCCCAGCAGGTTCCCAACGATGTTTCCAATGGTGAAACGGTAGCGGGCATGTGCGTGGATTTTTTTGGGCGTTACCAGAGTCAGATGGTCGGCGGCCAGCGCCTGGATTACATCACCCCGCGCAATGAAGTGGTGGTCAATGCCGATCCGGTGGCGGTGTTACGCGGGGCGCCTCATGCGGAATTAGCCCGACAGTTTGTTATCTTTCTGCTCAGTGATGAGGGCCAGGGGCTATGGAATCTGCCCATCGGTCATCCACTGGGTCCGAAAGAAAGCGAGATTCGACGCTCTCCGATTCGGCGGGATTTTTATCAGCGCTTCGGACAGGAAATGATTGTCCATGAAAACTATTACGATTTAACCCAGGCTCTGCCGGAGGGCACGCCAACCTATTTTACCGTAATCCCAACGCTCATGCATGCGATGGTGATCGACGTGCATACGGAGTTGCGGGCCGCCTGGCTGGCCATTCTGGAAGAAGATAATCCGACGATTCGGGAGCAGATGATTACCCGGTTTGATGCCTTGCCCTTTACTTCGGATGAGTTGCTGGCGGCCGGCAAGCGGTGGAAAGGCGATCCGCAGACGCAACTGGACGATCGTTTGAACTGGACCCGTTTTTTCCTGAAAAATTATCGTGAGGTGATCGCTCTTGCTGCGCATTCTCCTTAGATATTCATTATTCATCGGCTGTTTAGGGCTATTTGCTGTTTTCCTGATCTGGCCGATCATGCTGCTCCTGAGTCGCGGCTTCGAAGATGTTTCGGCACAGGGTTCTGGCGGATATACCCTCCGCCATATCCTGGGCGTATTTGCTGATCCGGTGTTGCGCGTCAGTCTGTTCAACAGTCTGAAAGTGGCGATTGGTGTTACGATCTGTTGCCTGGCGCTGGCTTTGCCGCTGGCCATTCTGTCGACCAAGTTTGATTTTCCAGGAAAAACCATTTTCAGCAGCCTGGTGCTGGTGCCGATGATTTTGCCGCCCTTTGTCGGGGCGATCGGTATGCGTCATCTATTGGGGCGTTTCGGTGGCTTGAGTAGTTTGCTGGTGGAAATGGGCATCGTGGGTTCTCATTCGCCTCCAGATTTTCTGGGCGCCGCACGATTCTGGGGTGTCGTTATCATGGAGGCCTTGTGCCTCTATCCGATTGTATATCTGAATGTGACGGCCGCCCTCGCCAACCTGGACCCGACCCTGGAGCAGGCGGCGGAAAACCTGGGAGCCGGTCGCTGGACCCGATTGCGTCGGGTGATTCTGCCACTGATCATGCCCGGTGTTTTCGCAGGTTGCACGATCGTCTTCATCTGGTCATTTACGGAACTGGGTACACCGCTGATGTTTGATTATTACGCAGTGGCCCCGGTGCAGATATTCTGGGGTTTGCAGGAAGCAGCGGTGAGTCCTCGGCCCTATGCGCTGGTCGCGGTGGTGCTGATGACCGCAGTGTTGATGTATGCGCTGAGCAAATGGATATTCGGCGGGCGAGCCTATGCGATGAACACCCGTTCGATGACCCTCAGCACCACGCAGCGCGTCAGTGGAGTGCGCGGGCTGGTGATTTTAATGCCGTTTATCGTCGTCACGCTTTTGGCGGTAATGCCCCATATGGGAGTGATACTGACCAGTTTCGCGGAACCGGGCAGCTGGTACCAGAGCGTGATTCCTCAGCAATTAACGACTCGGCACTATGCCGGAGCTTTGACGCATGATCTGGCCAGCGGTTCCATTCGCAACAGTCTGTTCTACGCCTCGCTGGCGATGTTGGTCGATCTGTTTCTGGGCGTGCTGATCGCCTATCTGGTGGTACGGACGAAGATTCGCGGCCGGCAATTGCTGGATAGCCTGGCGATGTTGCCCCTTGCAGTTCCTGGGCTGGTTATGGCGTTCGGCTTTGTAGCCATGACCCTGCAGTGGCCCTTCCCGCAATTGGCTCAATATTTTACTGCCTGGGGCTGGGAGGGGCTGGCTTCGTTATGCGCCGTGACCGGCCAGGCGCCGAATCCTCTGGTTTTTCTGGTGATTGCGTACGCGATCCGAAGGTTGCCCTATGTGGTACGAGCGGCGGTCTCCGGGTTGCAGCAAACCAATGTCGAACTGGAACAGGCGGCCATGAATTTGGGAGCTTCGCGATTGCTCACCATTCGAAAGGTGGTCCTGCCGTTGATCGCTGCCAATCTGATTGCCGGCGGATTGCTGGCTTTTAGTTTCGCGCTGCTGGAAGTGAGTGATTCCCTGATCCTCGCCCTTCGCGAACAGCATTATCCCATCACCAAGGCCATCTATACACTATTCCGCCGGCTGGGTGACGGACCCTATGTCGCCAGTGCTATGGGAGTATGGGGTATGGCCTTGCTGACCACTACACTGATGGGGGCTTCGTTGATGCTGGGTAAAAAGCTCGGCAGCCTCTTCAGAGTATGATGAATCTATCGCCCAACTTTATTATTCGTTGCTTCTAGTGTGGATTCGTATTAATCGTTCCGTGGTATGAAGATTGAGTGTGCCACGGCTCTGTGAGCCGTGCAGAACCGTTGACACAGCTGTGGTATGTCGCAAAAATCCCTATCGGGTGGACCCGCAAAAATGAACCCGCTCTAATTAGTGAGCTATCCTCTGGAGCGGAGTTCATCGATC
Source organism: Phycisphaerae bacterium (assembly GCA_022072405.1). GTDB lineage: Bacteria > Planctomycetota > Phycisphaerae > UBA1845 > CAIVHJ01 > JAJVHX01. Next base: position 3,616 of record JAJVHX010000022.1, read on the forward strand.
TGGCGCTTGAGGTCGGCGATTTCATTCCACATGGCAGCCACTTCAGCGTGCAGATGTTCGACTTCATCGCGCAGAGTATGTTCATCCGGAGCGGCCACTGAACTGGCTGCAGGGGAGAGCAGGTAATCTACAGGTTCGCCGGTTCTCCGATCCAGCGGCTGTTCGGCGGGGTCAAACAACAGATGGGTATAGCGGATAGCGGATTGGCCGGGCACGCGCGGTAAGGCCCGGACCCAGGGTGGATTGCTTTTTTCGAGTACCTCCAATACCGTTGTTATGGCTTCTGGATTCTCAAAGGGCAGGAACCGGCTACTGCGGTTGCGTAATTCGCCGATGGTCTGTGGCCCGCGTAAAAGTAACTCGGTCATAATAGCCCGCTCTCGCGGTTGCCAACCGAACTTACTGTCCAACTCATGGCGATAACGATTGACTCTCGCCCCGGGGCTGGGCATGATCAATGAAACCAAACCACGCGACTGCAGTTGATTCAAGGTATCCAGCACCGCCACCTCGTCCAGGTCCATCACCGGATCGCGATTGTTTTTCTGGTTGCAGGCAACGGTAACCGCGTTAACGGTCATCGGGTAATAGTCGGGCTGCGCGAGTGCTTTTTCCATCAGCACTCCCAATACGCGCTGCTCCAGAGTATTTAAAGTCCATTGCATATCGATTTTCCAATGATAATTTTATTGTGGGACTAGTACGGTGAAGCCATTTTACGGCGAATGAGATCTTTCGCAATACTGACTGCTGCGGTCCGCTGCAACGGCTCCATATCTTCTTTAGCTTTTCGTCGTGCCCATCGTGCCAGATAAATGGAAGGAATGATCCAGACAGGTAAAAAGATGAATAGCGTCAATGGAGAATTCCACCAGGTGGTTAACCACCATGTTAATAACGGCGCCGCGCCGACAATAATCACTATCATGCCACCGCCGTACCATTGAAATTTCAATAGTGCCCATACCCATCCATGATGATACTGACAGGATTTGGCAAATGAACGGATGGATAGCGGAATAAAGAATAAGGCAGCGATGAAGCTGATAACCATGCAGGGCCAGGCTTCCATTCTACTGCTGAGAAGCATGGCCAAACTGCCGATCAATAATAACAGATTTGCCAGGCACATTGTTGGAGCCGATTCCAGAATGGTTAATTGCCGGGTGATTTCATCTGCGGGAATTTCGAGCACTTCAATGGGGTTGGAGAAAAAACATTCCGGGCATCGGCAGGGATCACCAGTCAGGCCACGGAGGTTATAGCCGCATTGCAGGCAATAAAGGTTGCGATCCGGGCCGGGTTGTGTTGTTTCCGGGTCGAGGGTCATGCATTCAATACTAGACCCCCATACAAGTGAAATCAAAATGCGTGACGCATCAGTGAAGAATTATTACGTCAATATTTGAAACTCATCAACACATCCAATTTCAGTTCACACCGATTAGATCAGCCACCTTTTCGGCGGCAGTGGGTAAAGCCTCCGTAAGTACTTCCGGGCCACCCTGCTGACGAATGACAATGGTCTGTTCAATGCGAATGCCGCCAAAACGCACCTGCAGCAGCGAATCAACCAGCGGACGATTAACGCAATCAGCAAATGGTTTGACCAGATCTTCGCGGGACCAGATAGCGGGTACGAAATATATTCCGGGTTCAATCGTCACCGCCATACCCGGAGCCAGGTCGCGATCCAGACGGAGAAACTTGTCACCCATACCGCTGCGGCGCGTGCGACCGGCAGCGTAACCGGCGAGGTCGCCGAAATCTTCCATATCGTGAACATCCAGGCCGATTAGATGGCCAACACCATGCGGGAAAAACAGCGTATGGGCACGACGTTCCGCCAGGTCCTGTGTCCGACCATACAATAATCCGGCATCCACCAGCCCTTCACAGATGATCCTCGCCGCCAGATCATGGACGTCGCGATAACGAACCCCTGGCTGGCAGGCGGCAATGGCTTCACGCATGGCCCGCAGCACGGTGTCATAGAGATGACGTTGTATCTTGGTCCACTGTCCGTTGATGGGGAAAGTTCGTGTCGCATCGCTGGCGTATCCCCCGGACTCTTCAGCACCGGCATCGACCAGCAGCAACGCACCGTTGGATAGGCGGTTGTTATAGGCGTTATTATGAAGGATTTCGCCACGAATGGTGACGATGGGAGTAAAAGAGGGCTGTGCTTGATGAGCCACTATTTCTCGAAAGAGTTCGGCAGCGATATCGGCTTCGCGGCGGCAGGGCCAGGTAGCACGAATGGCCGCCAGATGCATCTGCACTGTAATATCCGCCGCCCGGCGCATGGCCATCAGTTCAAACTCATCCTTGATCAATCGTTGCTTGATGATCATCAGCAATTCTTCCGGGTTCGCCGGTGTTCCTTTCACGTCACTCAGCCATTTCGCAGTGGTATAACAGGGTGGGGAGACAAATGCAGGTGACCGATTTAATAACGCGGAGTGCTGAGCGGCAATATCTAATACCTGGCTTAACGGAATGCCGGTGACTGCGGCGATATCAGCAGGATCGGCGGATGGACCCATCCATAAGGGATCATCCGGCCCGGCGGGATGATGCAGCAGGCAGCAGCCATACTCTCCATCGCTCTGCGGTTCGATGAGCCAGGCGGCTCCTTCCAGAGGCGGGCCTCCGTAATAGAGGTAACTGCTGCCCGCCCGGAAGGGGTGGGCGTTGTTAGCGTAGTTTCGAGCGGGGGCTACGCCGGCGCAGATCAGCAGTGGACGTGACAGATGCTGAGCGAGGGTGGCCCGTCTTTGGCGATAAACATCAGCCGGAGCAGTCATCGGCAGTGGGTATTTCATAACCATTCATCCTGTTTTGACCAGGGCCAATCTCCAACAGTATAAATTACATTCGCGCAGGATATCACACTGACCGTTAAATTCCAGTTAGAACAGGCAGGGCTTCATGAACGAGAAAGTTTCGCTGCAACCAGACCTGGAACAACGCTTTCGCAGGGAATTGACCGGTATTCCGGTCTTCGAGACCATGGGATTTGAATTTCCAGAGCTGGCGGATGGCTGGTGTCGTGTACGTGTGCCTCGCCAGGATTCGCACAAAGGCATCTATGACACCTTTCATGGCGGATTACTCACCACGGTGGCCGATTGTGCCGCCTGGGTAGCGATTGTCACCCGTCTGGGCCCGGATACTCATCTGATCACCACGGACATGCACATTCGCTTTCTGGCACCCTGCTGGACGGCGGTCATTGCCGAAGCCCGGGTGATGAAATTTGGGAGAACGCTCTGTCCGGTGGAAGTGCAGTTGTTCAATACGTCAGATGAACAGGTGGCAGTGGCGCAGGTCACCTATTTCCGGCTGGACAATCAACCCCGAGCAACATGAAACATAATGATTGTGGTGAACTGAACGCACGTACTTAATCATCACTATAACGGTTAGCTGCCGGCAAGGATGGGCTGGCTTGGGCTTCAACTGTATCAGTCTGGCTACGACTTTGTTCTGCCTTGGTGGATATTTGCGTCCAGGCTTGATTAATCTTGGTCAGCAATTGCAGGTCATTGCCATTTTGTCGAACCTGCTGGCGGATGACATCCAACGCGCCGAAGGCTCGCTCAAACTGCTGAGCTTCTGCCAAGCGCTGCGATTGAATGATCGCCTGATCAACCGACTGGATCAGTTTGGAATTAATGGTCGGTCCTGCAGCCGGACTTTTAAAAAACAAGGACCAGGCAATGAATCCAATGGTTGCCAGTCCAGCTACGCCGAATAAACCAAATTTGATAATCGGCATGAATTTCGAAGAGCGTCGTTTCGGAACCAGGGTGATATCAACCTCTTTGCCGGCATTTTTATCAGGAGTGATGCGCATGATTGCGTGACAGCGTTCACACTTGATCTTCAGGCCGATTGCCTTGTCAGGAGACACATAGACATGTTGGCAAACTGGACAGGTACCCATGATCGGCATATCGGTCAAACTCCACGTTTAGTGAAATCCATGGCTGATGTATTGGTTCGCTTCAATATAGAATAACGATTCAGTCTCGTGCTACAAGTCATTATTCGAGTGATATGAGTAATACCAGTAATCGATGAAGGATACTGCCTAGAGCTGGTTTTCAAAATTCAAAGAGCCGCAGGCTTTAGCCTGCGCGATGCCAATTTCGCGTTTTTGAAACCACTTCTAAACAATTTCTTAACGAAGTCAGGGTCGCTGGGTGGTGGGTACTGGTAAAGTTTCACCGAGCCGCGATCGTAAGGGAGCGGTTTTCAACATGGTATGTTTGAATTTTGGTTCAAACTTTACCAGTACCAAGTGGTGAGCTACTTTTGACAAAACTAAGCCAGACCGATCCGTGCTACAGTTCGTTGGTCAAACATTGAACATGGGCGATAGTGCATTCTGCCAGCGTATCCAGGTTGTAACCACCTTCCAGAATACTGACCACTCTCCCCTGGCAAAATTCATGGGCGAGTTGCAGGATCTGCCGGGTCAGCCATGCAAAGCTGGCGGTTTCCAGATTGATATGAGCGAGCGGGTCAGCACGATGCGCATCGAAGCCGCAGGAAATCAGGATAAATTCCGGCTGAAAAGATCGGGCGGCGGGCCAGAATTGCTCCTCAAAAGCGCGGCGATAATCACTGTCATCCGCGCCAGGCCACATCGGAATATTCAATGTAAAACCTTCTCCGGCACCAATTCCCCGTTCATCTGCATAACCGCTACCGGGATAGAGCGTTTCCGGGTGGCCATGAAATGAACAGAAAAACACAGTGGGATCCGTTTCAAAGGCGTGTTGTGTACCATTGCCATGATGAACATCCCAGTCCAGGATTAATATGCGCTGCAATTGGAATTGCTGGCGAAGATAGTGTGCGGCGATGGCGATATTATTGAACATGCAGAAGCCCATCGAACGGCTGCGTTCAGCATGATGGCCTGGTGGGCGAACTGCACAAAAGGCATTATTTATCTGTTGTGTCATCACCTGCTCAACCGCATGGAGAACGCCACCCGCAGCCAGGCGCGCGACTTCGAAGGATTCCGGGCAAATCGTGCTGTCAGGACAATCAATATGACTCTTGCCGGTGCGGCAGAGTTCTTCCAGCCTTCCAACGTACTCCTGAGCATGATTCATGAGGATGAATTTCATCGGGGCCGGTTGCGGCTCGAGGCGCAGGGTCCGGGCGAAAAGCCCGTTGTTTTGCAAAGCCTGTTCAATAGCCAATATTCGAGCCGGTTGCTCGGGGTGACCTTGGCCGGTGTCATGCTCGGTATATATTCGATCACACAATATTCCGGTTTTCACCATGCTCCAGTCCTAATCCGGATTAACATTAAGGAGCTATTGCCAAACTCGATAAACGGATCTTCCGGTTTTCAGAGCCGCGCCCGTGAGGAAGCGGTGGAGAAAGCAACCACTCCGATTCCCGCTCCCTGACGGTCGCATCTCGGTGATGAGTTCAGCAATCGCTCCTAATTCATGACCTGAATTGTATCGGTCCATCAGGGGCATGCAAACCATTGCAGCGGCGAGACGGTTAATTCGGGGAGGGTTGGATAATCCGGGGCGGGCAGGCGGCCTGCTCCATGTACGCGTCGTGCTTGGCGCACATGGCAAACAGCTGCGCCAATTCAAACATCATTTGATCCAGCAGTTGGCCGGCACTGTGAGCCTGCACCTGGATCAATTTGCCTTGCCGAAGATAGGCGGTAATGACGCCCATGTGCAGCTTCAGCAATGATTCAGGCTGATCGGGCTCCTGGGCGTAATAGTAGGGGAAACCTCGTTGGCGGGCCCAGCTGATAAAAGGTTCGTCATGGTGTCGGGTATGCATGGTCGGCCCCTCCTTGTGCTCGGCCATTCGGGAATCGGCGAGTGAATCGTCGGTTGATCATCGGTCTGGTCGGCCCATCCACCACTTGGGTGTATTATGATTCAGCCGACGGAGCAATCACCGATGATTCACACCGCCGTGTTCCACACTGGCAATGGAGGATATCTGCCAGTCACTGTACTCAAAATTCTCCGGTCGTTTGGCCCCATCCCTTCTAATTCAACTTCTCAGCACGAGCAGATTTGCTTTCCCGAGCACATAAAAGCATCGATGAAGAGTCCTTTCTTCATCGATGCAGGCCGATTAGTGACGAGAGAAGCCTGGTCCCTCCTCTCTCATCCCGTTGTCTCAGCCTTAGCGCGGTCACTGAGGAAAGAAATGTGCCAACCTCCCTGTCAGCACGATGGGGGCGTAGTACTACTCTGCACGACAAAGAGGCCGGCTCATACGTTGTTATAGGCAGGTGTCGATTATGGTTGGTTAGTGACTTCATGTTTAACACCTGATCGGTACACTCGTGATCGAATCCATCCGCTGGGCAGACCGATGCTGCTTGCAGAAGTTGCTTTCGACAAGATAAGTGATTCGAGGTCGGCTGATCGCTATCCCGCGATATTCAGAACAGTGAGATTGATTTCAGCCGACATTTTCACGATATGTCCTTTTTCAAACTTGTCTCGATCGTCTTGGGCCGATGTGAATCCCTCAATGCACTAACCATACACTCAACTTCAAAAGTGGCAAATTAGGAAGTGACTTTTTTATCGGAACCTGTGATATAGGCGTACCCCAGTCTTCATTAATTATATTTACTCTCTAACCATAGCCCTGTTAATATATTTAGATACAACATCTAGTTGTTAATTGTATGAATGTTAGGAAATCTGAATAATTATGATTCACTTGATTTTATATTATTTTATCTGAAATATTATGGATGCACTCCGTATTTTCTAACATAACCCCAATCTTTACGGGTGTTAAATATGCTTCAATAACCAATCAATGATAAAATAGATAAAATGTTATTGTATGGTAAAATAGTGCTGTATATATTTGTCAATCATAGAATTAAATGAATAATAGGAACGAAGTCGAGCTTTCGATCTTAACGTTTTCTGTACGTGTTTCGTTTGGTTTGTGACTGCTGATTGAAGTGCCTGCGCGAGTTTTTCAGGCTGAGCGGGCGGGACCAGCCAACCGTGCTCCTCATCCGGAACCACATCAAGATTTCCAGAAACTGCCGTGCAGACGATCGGCAACTCGGCTGCCTGGGCCTCCAGCAGAGCGTTGGGTAATCCTTCTGTGTATGAGGGGAAGACGAACAAATCAGCCGATTTCATCAATCGCGCAATATCCTGCCGTACCCCGAGAAAAGTGACTGATTGTTCTAGACCCAGGTGCACTGCCAGTTGATGTAACGGGTCTCGCTCAGGACCATCACCAGCCAGTAATAAGTGACAAGAATGGTGCTGTATTAAAATATGTAGGGCCCGCAGGAGATCATTCAAGCCCTTGATGGGGTCCAGTCTGCCGACCCAGAGAAGAAGGTGATCGCGATCATTGAGTTTCCAGGTCGATTTCGGATAGGGAATGGCCTGTTCAAATCGTTCAATTTCCACGCCCCCGGGTAAGAGGTGCAATTTTTTTATTGGCAAACCAGCCACTTTATGTAAATGATTAATTACTGAAGGTGAATTGCCGATTTCACTGCCGCATAACCAATGAGTCCAGCGATCCAGCGTCAGATGCCAGCGGCGTTCGATTTCCACGGTCTGAATTTCGTTGATTAGTCGGCGGGGTGGTATTCCCGCCAGCGGAGCCACCAGTCGACAGGCGATATTTGCATGGAAAAGGAACGAATGAATCCAGTCCGGCTGGAATCGGACAATAATGGTACGCAATCGCCACAAAGCCAATAAATCCAGGGTCGATCGAGCCTGACAGGAAAATGTGGATATACCGGCCTCCTCCAGCAGAGCACTGACTGGACCCGGTGGGGCCAGGCTGACCACTAACAAGGTATATCCTCGGTCGCGCATGGCTCGTGCCAGGCGGAAAAGATGCAACGGCACACCGCCGACTTGTAAATCAGTGATGACATAAAGCAGGCGGCTGGTTGTGTGTGGGCGGTCAGTCATTGGAATGCAGATTTTTCAAACCATACTTTTGACGAATATGATTCACCACGCGCCAGACCTGCTCATCGGCCGAAAGAATTTTCACCAATCCCGCGGTTGATTGACCGGTGAGCTGAGCCAGTTCGTGCACCACTCCTCTTAATACATCAAACAACGAAAGCAATTCCCGCAGACTCTGCAGGACCGTAACTGATTTCATATTCAAGCGTCGCTGAAAACTATTCAGAAAAGCAGCTAATTCCGGTGAAACGTGATATTCAGTTATGGATATTGGCAGCAACTGTTCAATAGCCAGTTTCAGTCGCAGACGTTGCAGGGCATGCTGGCGGTTGACATGCTGGGACCGGTCCTCTTCTGCCTGGGCGAGCAGGCCGGTGGGGTGATGGTGCAGGCGTACGGCGCTGCTGGTTTTGTTGCGCTTCTGCCCACCAGGCCCGGAAGCTCGATAGCAATGCACCGTACATTGGCTGAGCAGCACATCATCTTCCAGCAACAGATAATCCGGGTTATTCATGTATCTGGGTCGAAGTGTTCAATAATTAGTATTGATACATTTACTATTACGCTGCTGCTGGCTGACTGGTTCAATTGGGCGTTTCTGGTGCCGAGGTTGCGAGTAACCGATCGGGAAAAGACCAGCCGCATTCCGGGCAACGCGGTTCGGTGAGCTGATGCAGCAGATAACCGCACTGGTCGCAGCGCGGCTCATCAAATTCAATTTTGAAGCGTAAACGACAACGTTGGCAGTAGCTAGTGCCATTGCTTACTTCCTGTTGGCATTGACAACGCGGACAGATGATCTGCATATTGTAGGCGACGGAGGGAGGTTGGTCAGCGGCGGGCAGGCGGTTCAGAAAATGAAGTATCGGTACCGCCACGGTTCCACAGAGATTCAGAATGACCATCATAAAGATGATTTTTTCCATGCCGTCATAGCCGAATGGCTTAAACCCATTAATTATTAAAATGACCACGATGGCTGAGCAGGCGATCAGCAGCAAAGTCAGCATCCGGATCCAGCGGATGTTGGCGGAAAGGCGCGCGAGGGCAATCAGAGAATAATGACCGGCGGCAAATCCCATCACGCCCAGGCTGCCGGTAATCTGCCAGAAAATTTCATCATTGTTCAGCAGATCAATCCAGACCGTGCCCATGCACATAACATAGGAGACGGCGGTGGCAATAATTCCAAACCCCGCCAACCAGGGTCGGGAAGAACGTTCCATGGCGAGTCCGCAAGCCAGCCCCACCAGGCAATAAAGCGAGGTAAACAGCGCACTGACCAGCAAGCCGTCATGAATCCGGACGCTGAGGGTGATCGCCAGCATCCCCAGAACCGCACTTGAGGCCAGTGAGACGCTGAGAATAATCAGGAAGGTGCGTTTAAGACTGGGTGACAGTTTCATGCGCTCATTGTGTGATCAGACGTGAGGTTTGGCAAGTTGCCGCCCGGAGCCACGGCGGGTATAAACGGTGCATGCTGGCACGTTTGCACAGTGTGGCGTTGCAGGGTATTGAGGCCGTGATCTGCGCGGTGGAAGTGGATGTACCCAAGCGCGGATTTCAAGGACCGATCATCGTTGGCCTACCCGATGCCGCCGTCAAGGAGAGTATTCATCGAATCAAAACGGCGTTGAACAATTGCGGTTACCAGTTCCCGCGCAGCAGTTCCGTGATCAATCTGGCACCCGCCGACTTGAAAAAAGAAGGACCGGCCTATGATCTGCCGATTGCCTTGGGGCTGATGCTGGGGGATGCCCAGATCAGCACCGATCGACTCAATCAATATCTGATACTGGGCGAATTAGGGCTGGATGGCCGGACCCGGTCGGTCCGGGGAGCGCTTTCGGTGGCTTTGTTGGCTCAGAAAATGGGATATCGCGGAGTCATCCTGCCGCGAGAAAATGCTCCGGAAGCGGCGGTGGTTAATGATGTTGATATACTGCCGGTCAGTCATTTGACGGAAGCAGTCAGCTTTCTCACGGGTGAGCTGGATATAGAACCTGTCAGTGTTGATGGCCAGGTGCTGTTGCAGCAGACTCGACAGTATGAGGCCGATTTTGCAGACGTTCGTGGCCAGGAGCATGCCAAACGGGCCATGCTGATCGCCGCTGCCGGGGGCCATAATATTCTACTGATCGGTCCGCCCGGTTCGGGCAAGACCATGCTCAGCCGGCGGCTGCCCACCATTATGCCGCCATTAACACTGGCTGAGGCGCTGGAAACCACCCGGATTTATTCGGCGGCGGGCCATCTGCCGACAGGTTCGGCGTTACTGACGGTTCGGCCTTTTCGTACGCCGCATCATACCGCCAGTGCTGCGGCTTTGGTGGGCGGCGGAACCGTGCCTCAGCCGGGTGAAGTCTCATATGCGAATCATGGCGTGCTGTTCCTCGATGAATTTCCGGAATTTCAGCGAACGATTCTGGAGACGCTGCGACAACCACTGGAAGATGGTGTGGTGACTATCGCCCGGGCCCATGCGGCGGTGCAGTTTCCCGCCCGTTTTATGCTGGTGGCGGCGATGAATCCCTGCCCCTGTGGCTATTTCGGCAGCCCGCTGAAATCCTGTAAATGCCAGCCGGGGGCGATTGATAAATATCTGGCCCGGATCAGCGGACCGCTGCTGGATCGAATTGATATTCATGTAGAAGTGCCGGCGGTCCCTTTTCAGGATTTACGCGCCGTCGCCGACGGAACAAACAGCGCGTCGATGAGTCAGCGGGTCTGGCAGGCCCGCCGCATTCAGCAGCAGCGTTTCGGTGCCGAGGGGATGCTCTGCAACGGGCGGATGAGCAATCGGCAACTACGTCAATTTGCCGGCCTGGATAACGAAGGCGAAGCCTTGTTGCGGCAGGCGTTGGTGCAACTGGGCTTGTCGGCGCGGGCCCATGATAAAATATTACGTGTTGCTCGAACGATCGCCGATCTGGATCAGCAGGAGCGGATACAACCGCAGCATCTAACCGAAGCGATTCATTATCGACGTCTCGATCGGCAATTATAAGTAAGATGGATCAGAGCGCATGTCACAATTGTTTCTTCACCATGGCGAGAATGATTTTGTCACCTGCTCGATCCAGTCGGGATCGAACGGAAACTGCATCTATGTTGAAGCGGGTGAAACCAAGCTGCTGTTCGATGCCGGGGTCAGTGCCCGGTTGGTGCGGGAACGATTAAAAGTTCACAACCGCCAGCTCCTCCAGGCCAACGGTATCTTTGTCAGCCACGAACACAGCGATCATATCCGCTCGGCGGGGGTGTTCCATCGGATATTCAAGGCCCCTCTCTATATGACGCATGGAACCAGCCGGAACAATTGTTGCGCTCTGGGGGCGGTGCAGGATCTTCGTCTTTTTTCAGCCGGATCATCTTTGGAAGTCGGCGAAATTGTTGTGCATACACTGCCTACACCACACGACGGTACGGAAGGAGTTGGGTTTGTCGTCGAATATAAAAAACGCCGGCTGGGTATCCTGACCGACCTGGGCTATTCCTTTGCAGAATTACGGCAGTTGATGACTACGCTCGACGCGGTCTATCTGGAAAGTAATTATGATGAGGAGATGCTGGAGGAGGGGCCTTATCCTGAGGATTTGAAGAGGCGGATTCGGGGAACGACCGGCCACTTGTCCAACGAAGAGGCCGCCCGGCTGGTGCAGGAGACCCGCCAGCGAAGCAACCGCCTGCAATGGGTGGCGATCGCCCATCTCAGCGAGCAGAACAATGATCCGCGAATAGCGCTAGCCACTCATCAGCGGATCAACGGCCGCCATTTTCCCTATCGCCTCGCTTCGCGCGAGGAGGTTTCACCCATGATGGAAATTGGGCTGCACAATGATTATATCGGTAGTTCAGAAATCATAGCGCTGGAAGCGCCAACCCGCCAGCAAGAGGATGACCAGCTCAAATAGCAGTGACGATCCGATAACGCCGTACCAGGGGCGATGCAGCATCTGATGGGCGAAATCCAGCATGTACTGCTGATCAGCAGGGGAAAGCTGCGGGTTCTGGTTCAGCAGTTTCTGATTGATCAGGTCGATCTGTTCCGTTTCACCGATGGCTTGTTGCAAAAGCGTGGGAATGTAGCTGGTCTTGGGGACGATGGTATTGGCCAGACTGGTGAACTGGCGCACCCGGGTAAAATCCTTGAATTGCGGGGTGGAGTGGAAAATCTCATAAGTCTTCTGCGCTGGAATAATGACAATAAACCAGCAGACCAGGGTCAGAAACAGGCTGGCCATAGCACTGCGCGTCCACAGACCAAAAAGCACGGAGAGTGAATAGAGATAACTGAACAACAGCACCAGCAGGGGTATGCCCAGTAAGTATCGAGGCAACCAGATCTGCCAGCGCACACCGATGACGATATAAGTAAGCAGGATGAATACGGTTGACTGAATCAGCATGAAACCCAATCCACCGAAATATTTAGCTAGAAATATTTTCCAGCGCTCCATGGGACGAGCCAATACCAGATCAACAGCGCCCTTTTCGATAAAGGCTGGAAAAATGCCAGCGGTGGAGATCAAGCCGATAATCGTCCCGACAAAACCAATGTAAAGTCCAATCAGCAGCTCACTGACTATCGTAATGATCATGCCGTGAAAATAAGGACTGGTGGACGCAAAATTCGGGTTATCGACATGCAGTCGACCGAACATGAAATTAACGCCCTGAGTATCGAAGCTGATACTGGCCAGGGCCAACACCACGATGAGTGAGAGGACCAGATTCAACCAGAAGAGCCGTCGCTCGCGCAGCTCTCGGAAGGTCATGGCGATGAGCGTCCAGAAGGGCATCACTGATCTCCACCGGTACCTTGAGCGGCATCAATAAAAACATCTTCCAGGCTCCAGCGTCTCGGTGTGACCGCACTGATCAGCAACTGCCGGTTGCGGAGATCGTCCAAAAGCTGGTTCACGCGGACGGGATCATTTTCGGACAAATGGATTGCTGGCGGCTCATATTTTGCATTATATCGTTGCAATAGTTCGGGAGGTGGTGGCTGGTCGCCAATCAGACTGATTTCATACGATCGGGTATGGTCGGTCAGCTCGGCGATGGTTCCCTGGCGGGCTACACGTCCTTGCAAGAGGATGGCTACCCGATCACAGACCATCTCCAGTTCGCTCAGAATGTGAGAATTGATCAGAATGGATTTTCCCTGCTGGCGGGCTTCGAGCAGCAGTTCTCTGATCTGCTTCCGGCCGATGGGATCTACACCGTCCGTCGGTTCATCCAGCACGATCAGTTGCGGATCATGTTGCAGGGCCTGGCACAATCCGACCCGCTGTAACATGCCTTTGGAATATTTTTCGAGCCGGATTTCTGTCCAGCGGCTCATGCCCAGGCGATCAAGAAGTTCAGCTGCACGTCGCCGGCAACTGATGCTGGAGGCCCTGGTTAGTCGCCCATAGTAATGGAGCATGCGCCGGGCCGTCAGATAGGACGGAAAACGATGATTTTCCGGCAAGTAGCCGACGTGCTGCAAAGTGGGCTGATGGCCCAAAGGATGCCCCAGCAGCGTACCCTGGCCCGCAAGCGGTCGAACAATGGTCATCATGATCTTGACCAGGGTGCTCTTGCCGGCGCCGTTAGGACCCAGCAAACCGAAAATCTCGCCGCGTCCGATGCGCAGATCAACTCCACGCAGAGCATGAATCCGCCGTGAATAGGTTTTATGCAGCCCCTGCAGCTCAACTGCCCAGTTTCCATTCATCATGGTGCGGCATGATACCACACTTCCGCAGCCGCGACGATCTCCGTGGGTGGTTGATCGGGCGCGATATCCACCCAATGAACCTGTGGAAAACGGCGGAACCAGGTGCGCTGATGTTTAGCCAGTCGGCGGGAGTGAATTTTGATTTTCTCGACGGCATCCTCGAGTGACCACTCGCCGCGCAGGTGGGCGAACAGTTCCGCGTAACCGAGCGCCTGACTGGCTTGCGCGGAGAGTGGATGTGGTTCGTTCTGGAGGGCTTGTACTTCCTGCAGCAGCCCGGCGGCCATCATATCGCGCACCCGTTGATTGATGCGGCGGCTTTGGTCTTCTTTACCGCGACGCAATCCGAGAAAGCGACACGGAAAGCGAGTCCCATTTTTTTCCCACTGCTGCTGCAGGCTGGAGATAGGCTGGTGGGTGAGGTGATAGATCTCCAATGCCCGTTCCAGTCGTTGATAGTCGTTGGGGTGAATTCGCCGGGCAGATTCGGGATCGACGCGCTGCAATTGCTGGTGGACCGCATCCGGACCGGACTGCTGATACTGGTCACGCAGTTGCAGCCGAAATTGCGGATCTTCCCCCGGGCCTTCAAATAGACCTTCTACCAGCCCTTTTATATATAGAGCAGTTCCACCGACAATAAATATGGGTCGTTGCCGCTGAGCGATTTCGGCGATGATTTGATGAGCCTGAGCAATGTATTTAGCGACATTAAATTCTTCCCAGGGTTCCACCACGTCAACCAGATGATGCGGCACCAGGGCCCGTTCGGCGGCAGTGGGTTTGGCAGTTCCGATATTCATGCGGCGATAGACCTGCATGGAATCGATGGAGATAATTTCACCATGCACACGCTGAACCAGCTCCAGAGCGATCTGAGATTTGCCGCAAGCAGTGCAACCGATGATAAAATGCAACAGGGGTTGCTGCTTGACGGATGCGCTAGCCATCATGGATCGCTCTCCAGATTATTCAGGACCAGACGGGCGTTGCGCTGCAACATCGGCAGGGTGGCTCGATTCATAGCGCTAGTGGATAAATGCTGATCATACTCATCCGGCCCCCAACGCAAAATTTCATTGATCTCGGGGAATGGGGCCGGTGGATGCAGGACGAATTCGGGCAGAATTGATGTTGGCTTGGAACGATTAAAGGGACATACTTCCTGGCAGATATCGCAACCAAACAACCAGTCGCCCAGTGCCGCGTGATATTCAGCCGGTATCTCCTCGCGCAGTTCTATGGTGTGATAGGCGAGACAGCGACGGGCGTCCATCTGGTAAGGTTGCGGAAAGGCCTGTGTGGGGCAGGTTTCCAGACAGCGGGTACAACTGCCGCAATGATCGGTGGCTGGGGAGTCGGGCTGCAATTCCAGCGTGGTGATAATTGCGCCCAGCAGGAAATAAGAACCCAGCTCTCGATTCAACACCAGTGTATTCTTCCCGATCCAGCCGAGTCCGGCGCGGGCGGCGTGGTCGCGTTCCAGCAGCGGAGCGGTATCAACGAGAACCCGGGTTTGAAAGGGTTCGGTAATTTCCAGGCGGGCCAGGTTAAGCAACTGGTGCAGGCGGGATTTCAACACGCGATGGTAATCCTGTCCCCAGGCGTATCGCGCGACCCGGCCGGTGGGTGTGGAGGTCGGTCGGGGTGGTACCGGCTGCTGATAATTGGCCGCTGCCATAATGACGCTGCGGGCGCCGGGCAGTAACTGGGCAGAATCTACCCGGCGATCCAGATATTGATGCAAATAGTGCATCTGCCCGGCACGGCCATCGGCGAGCCACTCACGCACATAATCAGCGCGATCGATCGGACCAGCCGTGGTAATACCCACCTGGTCGAAACCCACGGTGCGACCCAATTTTCTGAAACAAGCTGATTTTTCATCGGGGGTCAAGGTGACGGTGACCCTTAATCAGGTGATAATAACGCCTCAAGTACGATGGGGTATTTTAGCAGGAGCAGACGATGTTCGACTACGACTGGTTTTTTGGCCGGACCTTTGATCAGCAGAAACTGGCGGCACGGCAACGGGTCGCCCGGCGACAGTTTCCGCAGCTGGATGAATCCGCCTGTACGACGGATACCGCATATCAGGAATTTTTGCAGGCTTTGGAATGCCGAGTGGTCATCTATATGCGCGACGGATTCAGCTACGAACTGAAGGATCTGCTGACGGAGGTGGATAGTAAATCTCAGCTTACCTTCGAGTGTGAGCCGGTGGAAGAACCCTACAAGGTGGGTGTATTTGTGGCGTGTGTGCCTTTCGAGGAGATTGTACGGGTAGAAGTATTTGCCGTTCACCCGGAACAGAAACCGGAAAATCGACCGCTCATTTCCGGATTTCGCGGCGGCAGCCGGGATGAAGCCAAGTAAGTACGGTGTAGTGAACTCATCACTTGATTGAGAATGGTTGTGCCCATCCCAGACTCACCACGACCAACCCTCTGGGCGGAAGAAGGCGAAGCCAAGCTCGTGGATATCGCCACGGTCGTACCCTTGTTGCCTATCGATCGTCGCTTTTCATTTGCCATACCTGAAAAATTCAGCGGTCAGGTGCAACCGGGGCTGCGCGTGCGGGCGCCATTCGGTCGTGCCTCGCGCCTGCTGGAAGGGTTCGTAGTGGAGTGTTCCCGCCAGCCGTGGAACAACACACTGAAGTATCTGGAAGAACTGGTGGATGTGCAGAACTGGCTGGAGGGGCGGCTGCTGCAACTGGGGGAATGGATGGCTGAATATTACGGCCATTCACTGGGGCCGTCACTGGCTGCGATGGTGCCGCCGGCGGTTCGCGCTCGACGGGGTTTTCGAAAAATTCGGCAGATCTGGCGAACAGTTGAGCCGGCTGGTCCGGTGGAGGGCTCCCCACGACTGGGACCGAAGATGAGGCAATTATTGCAACATCTGCCGGTTTTCCCCCAATCGGTGGCGGCGGATGAATTCTGCAGGCAACATCAGATCTCATTGACCACACTTCGTCAAGCCATCAAACGCGGCTGGGCCGGTGAGCGAGTGGAAAAAATACCCGCAGCAGTTCCGGATTTTGATGAACCCGTCAATGAACCGCAATATCAATTAAACGCTGAGCAACAGGCGGCGCTGGAGCAGGTCAAGCCGGCAGTCGATCATCCGGTATTCCGAGTATTTCTGTTGTACGGCGTCAGCGGCAGCGGCAAGACGGAAGTTTATATTCACGCTTTGCAGCAGGTGCTCAGCAGCGGGCGGCAGGTCATCATCATGGTGCCGGAAATCGCCCTGACCACCCAGCTGGTTCATCGCTTTGCCTCGCGCCTTCGGCAGGTGGCGGTACTGCATAGCGGACTCACCGACGTGCAGCGTTCGCTGATCTGGAATGCCCTGCGCAGCGGAGAAAAGCAGGTTGTGATCGGAACCCGCAGTGCCATCTTCGCCCCCTGTCCACGGCTGGGTATGATCGTCGTCGATGAGGAACAGGAGGGGAGTTTCAAGAATCAGCAGGCCCCGCGCTATCATGCCCGTGATGTTGCTATCAAGCGAGCCCAGCTGGAAAACATCCCGATTATCCTGGGATCAGCCACCCCCGCATTGGAGAGCTGGCAACATGCCCACGATCGACCGCATTATCAGTTACTGACGTTGTCCCGCCGCGTGGCCAACCTGGAATTGCCTTTGGTCGAACTGGTGGATATGCGCCAGGAGGAGCGCCGATACCATGATTCAATACGGCTGATCTCCCAGCCGCTCGAAATTCATTTACGCCGGGTACTGGAGCAGAGCGAACAGGCGGTGCTGTTGCTTAATCGGCGAGGGTACGCCCGCGTACTGAAGTGTACGCGTTGCCGGGAACGGGTGCTCTGCCCGCGTTGTCGGGCGACACTGGTTCTGCATCAATCCGGCCAGACCCTGCTCTGCCACCATTGTTACTTTCGCTCCGCAATTCCTGCAGCCTGTGCGGATCCATCGTGCGGTGGGCGGTTGCTGGCGACTGGCCCGGGTACCGAACGCATCGAAGAGGAAGTACAACGTTTATTTCCCACCGCCCGTGTGCGGCGAGTCGATAGCGACACCATGGTACGGGTGGCTGATTATGAGCAGGTGCTGGCGGCTTTTGCCCGTCGTGAATTTGATGTCATGGTGGGCACGCAGATGGTGGCCAAGGGGCTTGATTTTCCACTCGTTTCGCTGGTGGGGGTGATCGAAGCCGACGCCGGCCTGCAACAGCCTGATTTCCGAGCGGGAGAACGTACTTTCCAGTTAGTGACCCAGGTTGCCGGTCGTGCCGGTCGGGCCCAGGCTGGCGGTCGAGTGGTCGTACAGTCGGCCTTGGCGACCTGGCCTGTATTCATTCATGCAGCCCGTCATGATTACACCGCGTTTGCTGAAAGAGAATTGGCCTTGCGCCGTCAGTTGCACTGGCCGCCGTTTACCCGACTGGTCCGCTGGGTTATTTCCGATCCCAGTGAATCGCAGGCTCGGGCTGACGCACAGATTGTGGCCCAGACGATTACCACACTCGTCGAGCAATCCGCAATGACGGAAGTGGAAATTCTGGGACCGAATCCCTGTGCCATCGAGCGGATTCGACGGCTTTATCGATTTGATGTCATCCTGCGCTGCCAGGCTACCTCAACCAGTCGACGAATTATCCATGAATTACGCGTCCGGAAATTGCTGAAATTGAAATCCCGGCGGTTGATTATTGATGTGGATCCGGTGGCGCTACTGTAAAGTAGAGGGTTCACTCGGCTGGCTGACAATCGGCTCGACGCCGGCCAGATCGGGGCGCATTTCTGAAAAATGACGTAATATATGATTGAGCAGTAATCGTTCCAACGCTGCATCCCGCCCTGATTCGACCCAGCGGAGATCACGCCGGGGATTTAAACGCCGGCCACTCGTGCCGGGTGATGAAAAGGCAAACAAACGTAGCGCGCCGGCAGGATTGTTGATCTGTCGTTCCGGGACACTGAGGCGTTCTTTATTCACCCGGACTTCCAGCAGCAGTTCGGATTGTTCATTTTCACGGCTGATCTGGATGGTAACCTGACGGCGCAGGGTATGAAACCCGGCTTCACAATAATCGTATGCAGTCGCCAGGTCCCGCCGCCAGAATTCCAGTGGATATTGCGATGTTTCTGGTAATGAAGTAATGATACCCGCCGCCCGGTCGGTGCGATCCACCTGAAAGCAGTGTTGTCGCAGGACGAACTGACAACTGTCCCAGAGTTGGTCATATTGCTCGGTGGGCATCGCCGTGAGTTTTTGCTGGGTCAGCTCCATTTCCGATTGCGGGCGGGTACACCCGGCGATCACGGTCAATAACGACAGAATGATCAACATGCTGCCAACTTGTTGCCGGTACTGATTCACTCGGTGCATACCTCATTATGTTCGATGCCGGAGGAGGGACTTGAACCCACACTCTCTTACGAGAACGGGTTTTTGAAACCCGCGCGTCTGCCAATTTCGCCACTCCGGCCGGTCTGGTGCCCCTGACGGACTCCAACCCAGTCAGGAAAATTTTTTGCAGAAAATATTAATGATCCATTGTACACAGCAGTCACCGCCTCGCAAGTTTAGAAAATATTACCGTACCCGAGCGTTTTACTTGACATTCGCGCGGGCCTGCTACTGCGTTTGGTGGAGAGCATGCAGCCGTAGTCGAACCGTAAAGTATGCACGCTACGCGTAATATCTGATATGTCACTGTAGATTCAGCGGCGTGTGCAGGCCTGTTGTACATCACTCAGAGCGAAGATTGTCGGACTATAGTGAATGTCGATGCATTGACTTAGTAAGGATGAACTAGATGATCCTCTGTATGCCGAGCGGCACGCCGCCTAGTTTCAAAATTGCGCTGATGTAACGTTGCCAACTTTACGATCTTTAGTTCGAAAGCTAGCAGCTGATGATTCCTGCCAGAGGCTGGCGAATGTTAACGGGAATCGATGTTCGACAAGGAGACCGACGCATGAGTAAAAAAATGAAACTGGGCACCAAGATTGCGGCAGGTTTTACAACCATGATTATACTGGCCGTCGTTTTAGGCGGCATGGCGGTCTGGAGTATGAAGAAGGTGCTCACGGATTCGGAACAGTTGGCGCAGGAGTATGTTCCGGAAGTGGCGGTATCCAATGAAATCGAACGCTATGCCCTGCTGACCATGTATAATATGCGTGGGTATGCACTCGCGGAAGATACGTCCTTCCTGTCTGAAGCACAAAAGCATTATCAAGAAGTAGAGAAAAATCTGGGAGCAGCCCGCCAGTTGGCTGAAAAATCCCGACACCTGGTCAAATTGCGCGAAGCGGTAGAGAAAGCCGCCACTGAGACAGGTCATTATGGAAAATTGATGGAACAGACCGAAACCACGCTGGGATTGATACACCAGGATCGTGAACAGTTGAATCAATCGGCTGGTGACTTCATGAAAGACTGTCTGGGGTTTCTGAATAGCCAGTTTGAACAGATGACCGTTGAAATACAAGCCGGAACCGGCGCCGAGAAACTGGAAGAGCGGCTGGAGAAAATCCGACTGACGCGTGAGGTGATCGGTCTGGTCAACGAATGTCGCATATCGGCATGGAAAGCGCAAGCCCAGCGCGATCCGTAGGTAATCCGGGCTGTCGATAAAAATTTCGATGATATTACTGCCAAGCTGCAAACGATCCGCAGTATGACCCGTCAGGAAGTCAATCTTAAAGCTCTGGATGAGGTGCTCGCGGCGGCGGCGGGTTACCGCCAGGTATTGCAAAGCCTGGTTGGTCATTGGACCGGGATGGAGAACATCGGTCGAGAACGTACCGTGGTGGGTACCAAAGTGCTTGATAATGTGCAGGAAACAGCCCAGGCTGGCATCGAACACACGCAGAAAATAGCCGATACCGCCTCCCAGTCACTCCAGGTGTCATCAACCATCATGATCACCGGACTGGCCATTGCCTCGCTTCTGGGAATCATAATGGCTTTCGTGATCACGCGGGGCATTACCCGGCCTGTTAATCGTATCATCGCCGGTTTGAATGAAGGTGCCGACCAGGTCAATGATGCCTCCGCCCAGGTCTCCGCCGCATCACAGCAGTTGGCCGAAGGGGCCAGTGAGCAGGCTTCCAGCCTGGAAGAAACCAGCAGCGCGCTGGAAGAAATGTCCGCGATGACGCGAACCAATGCCGGCAATGCCAAGGAAGCGAATGAACTGAGCGTGCAGGCTCGCGAAGCGGCCAATCAGGGCGACAAGACCATGGCCGAACTGAATATCGCCATGTCGGCGATTAACGAATCTTCCGACAAAATCAGCAAGATCATCAAGGTCATTGAAGAGATTGCCTTTCAGACCAATCTGCTGGCGCTCAATGCCGCCGTGGAAGCAGCTCGTGCCGGTGAACATGGCAAGGAGTTTGCCGTGGTGGCGGACGAGGTGCGCAATCTGGCCCAGCGGGCCGCCCAGGCAGCTCGTGAAACGACCAGTCTGATCGAAGATTCCGTCGCCAAAGCGCAACAGGGAACCCAGGTGGCATCCGAGGTGGCCAAGGCGCTCAGTCAGATCGTCACCGACGCAGGAAAAGTATCCGAACTGATCAGCGGTATCAGTCGCGCCAGCGATGAGCAGGCTCAGGGGGTGGAGCAGATCAACTCAGCAGTCAGTCAGATGGACAAGGTCACCCAGCAGAACGCTGCTGGCGCCGAAGAGTGTGCCTCTGCCTCGCAGGAACTGGCGACTCAGGCTCAGACCGTCAAGGGCATGGTCAACGAATTAACAACTCTGGTGCATGGCAATGTTCAACAATTTTCCAGTAGTAGTAGTACGCAGCAGAAGAAACGAAAACCATCGGCACCAAAGGCTGCTGTTAAAAGTACTTCGCACGCTGCAATAACATCGTCATCAGCAGCAGCGACGGACGCAGATTTCATGGATTTAGGGGGTTCGAATAATATTCATGAATTCTAATACGAAGTAAAAACGGAAGCGTTCCCGTTCAGCCGCGTTCAAGAGACGCGGCTTTTTTTATCTCACTACAACGCGCGATTTTATTGCGGAAATTGCAGGTCCAGGGCCTGCAGTTCGACGGCGGGAAATCCGCGAAAATCGTTGATGATCGGTTCGAAAGCAACCCGACAACGTCGATGGTCACGCAGTTCCTGCATCAGTGAACCCAGACCAAAGCCAATGGCCCGCCGCTGTACCTGGCCATCGGTTACGCTGAACTGCAGGTGATCCTTGGAAGCTCCCACCAGGCGAGGTTCACCCACCAGTTCCAGCCAATCGCTGGCCAATCGTGGCGTCGGATTACCCATACCAAATGGTCGCATCTCCTGAATGGTGCGTACCGTCTGCTCATCCAGTGTGCGGAGCGGAATTTCCGCCTCCAACTCCAGGCGGGCTTGCAGGTCAGCAGCCGTCAACCGATTGTTGGCTTGGGTGATAAATGCTTCGCGAAACGCGGGCAGTTGCAGTGTCGCAATCTTCAGGCCGGCCGCCATTCGATGGCCACCAAAACTCAGAAGAAACTCTCTGCATTGCTGCAGAGCGAGATCAAGCTCGAAATGGCGAACACTGCGGGCGCTGCCCTGGCCGACACCATTCGCCAGTGATACCAGCACCGTCGGGCGATGAAATTCATCAACCAGTCGCGAAGCCACAATACCAATGACTCCGGCATGCCAGTTTTCGTCCGCCAGCACAATCGCCCGGCAGCCGGGGCGATCCATTTCCTGATGGCGAACCATGTCGCGGGCCTGAGCGACTATTTTGCGCTCCAGACTCTGTCGAGCCCGGTTCTGTTCTTCGAGATAACGGGCGATTTCGCCGGCCCGCGTTGCATCTGCCCGGGTGAGCAATTCCAAAGCCAGCCGAGCGTGACCCATGCGACCGGCGGCGTTCAGCCGCGGAGCCAGTTTGAAGCCCACATCATAAGCATTGATTTTACTCCCCGTTAAACCGGCTGACTCGATCAAGGCCTGCAGACCCACGATTGAATTATTCGGCAACCCCGCCAGGCCAAAGCGCGCGATAATGCGATTTTCTCCGATCAGCGGCACCACGTCAGCAATCGTTCCCAGCGCCGCCAGTCCCAGGACATTGAGCAGAAATTCACGCAGACTGCTGGACACTTTGGCAGAGTTGGATAACTTCTGGGCCACGGCCCACGCCAGCTTGAACGCCACACCCGCGCCACACAGATGCGGATTGGGCGACGGACCGAGCGCCGTCGGGTGAACGATTTGTCGGCAATCGGGCAGTTCCGATTGAGGAGTGTGGTGATCGGTGATGATGAGTTCCATGCCCAGCTCGCGGGCCTGAGCGGCTGCGGCATGCGCGGTGATTCCGCAATCCACCGAAATGATCAGCCGGGCTCCATCCTGCTGCAGTTTATGGATCGATTCCACATTGATGCCGTAGCCTTCTTCGAGCCGATGCGGGACATACCAATCCACATGACCGCCAGCCAGCGACAGCAGATGCCACAGCATGGCTGTGCCGGTAATACCATCCACATCATAATCGCCGTAAAGCACGATTTTCTGCTGCTGGTGGAGGGCGCCGACAATATATTCCGCCGCGGCCATTGCTCCGGGCAAAGTCTGCGGATCGAGCAGATCAGTCATCTGCGGCTGTAAGAAGGCGCGATAATTACTGCCATCCAGACCGCGATTATAAAGCAGTTGGGCGATGAGTGGGTGAACCTGCCAGGCACGAGCTTGTGACTCGCACTCCGGCCAGGGCGGAGATATGTTCCATTCCTTGGACATCGAGTACCATCCTGGTGAACTGATTTACAGTGTAGCGCTGATTGCCCGCCTCCACAAGGGCGTAACACTGAAAAGATTTCACCGCTATGACTAGTTGGGCATAGCGCTACGAAGGAACAGCACTTGGCAAGCCAAGGAGCATGTATATGCCTGGACTGGGAGCACATTACGATCACAAAATTTGTGAAACGATCTTTGAGGTCTGGGCACCCTCAGCCCGGCAGGTGCGGGTAGAACTGGCGGCAGGATCAAATAAATATGAATTGAATCGTGCGCCAGATGGATACTTCAAAGGTCAGTTCTCGATTCAACCTGGGGCTGAATACTATTACACACTGGATCATCAGGCTAGACGACCCGACCCGGCTTCACGTTATCAACCTCACGGCGTGCATGGACCATCAGCGGTGGTGGATCAATCTTACCCGTGGCAGGATCAGTCCTGGCGGGGGGTGGCGTGGGACCAGTTGGTTATCTACGAACTGCATGTCGGCACCTTCACCTCACCGGGTACATTAACCGCGATAATCCTGCACCTGGATGAACTGGTGGAGTTGGGTATCACCGCGCTCGAATTAATGCCGATCGCACAGTTTCCCGGTACGCGCAATTGGGGTTATGACGGGGTCTGCCCCTTTGCGGTGCAGAACAGTTATGGCGGTCCCGCCGCATTAAAACAACTGGTCGACGCCTGCCATCAGCGTGGCTTGGCGGTATTGCTGGATGTGGTATACAACCATGTCGGGCCGGAGGGGAATTATCTGGCTGAATTCGGCCCCTATTTTTCCGATGAATTCCGCACGCCCTGGGGAGCCGCCATGAATTTTACTGGCCCATACAGTGATGCGGTGCGACGGTTCTGCATTGAAAATGCTCTCTACTGGCTGAACGATTGTCATCTGGATGGACTTCGCCTTGATTCAGTCCATGCTATTTATGACCAGAGCGCCCGACCATTCCTCGCCGAGTTGAGTCACGCGGTGCAGGAGTTCGCCAAAGCCAGCGGACGCCGGCTGCACCTGATCGCGGAAAGTAATCAGAATGATCCTCGACTTGTGCAACCTGTCGAACAAAACGGAATGGGTCTGAATGGCATGTGGAACGATGATTATCATCACGCTCTACATGCTCGTCTGACCGGTGAATGCGATGGTTACTACGCTGGTTTCGGCGAGGTGCATCATCTTGCCACAGCGCTGCAAGAAGGCCTGGTTTACCGGGGAGAATATTGTCCCTATCGACAGCGTCGTCACGGCCAGCCCCTTGGAAGAGTACCCGTTAAACGACTGATCAACTCCGCTCAGACTCACGATCAGATCGGCAATCGTATGCTCGGTGAGAGACTGACCACGCTAGTCGAACCGGCGGCGCTACGCCTGGCGGCGGCTGTGACCTTATTGGGACCGGCAACTCCGATGCTTTTTATGGGTGAGGAATATGGAGAAACCGCGCCGTTTCAATTCTTTATCAACCATAGCGATCGGCAACTGATCGAAGCCGTTCGAAATGGCCGGAAGCAGGAATTCGCCGCGTTCGCCTGGAAAGGAGTCACTCCCGATCCGCAGTCGGAAAGTACATTTCAGAACAGCCGGTTAAATCAGACCCTGAAACAACAATCTCACCATCGCGCAATATGGGAATTATATCACCGCTGCCTGACTCTTCGCCGTGAACTGCAGCCGCATATCTATGAACCCGCAGCGCAACGGAAAATCATGGAGTATCCTAATGGCCTGATCGTATTGGAATATCAATGGGTGAATCAGCGGGCAGCGATGATCATTAATTTTAATAACTGGGAGATCGAGTCACCGCAACCACCAATGCCAGCGGGAAAGTGGAACAAGCGACTGGATACCGCTGATCCGCAGTGGGGAGGAACCGGCAGCAGTTACGGTGAACAATTGCTAACCAGTGATCAGACCCCATGGTGTTTATCCCCCTGGCAGGTACTGTTGCTGACGCCCACCGCTACAGATGAGTAGAAGCGGATTCAGAATTCAATGAGCCGAGGGCTTTAGCCCGCGCGAAGCTTCAATTGGTGATTTTGAGATCAGGTCTAGTATTCTATGGGTTGATCAATAGCGGTCGATATTGATCCGCCTGAGCAGGTTGATTCCAGGCTTCATAGAGGGCGATCAGGCGCTGCAGCGCCGTCTGTGTCTGAGTATCTTCCACACCCTTGGCTTCGCGCAGTTGGTTGAAGCCGTCGAGTAGTAGAGGCTCTGCATCCGTGTAACGCTGCTGGTGAGTCAGTGTGTTGCCCAGCGCACTGGCGGTCGCAGCAGTCGTCCAATGGCCGGCAGGTTGCAGCAGTTGACGCATTTGCCAGCATTCCCGATACCTGGTTTCCGCTTCCGCCCAGCGTTCCTGCTTTTCAAAAAGATCACCTAACGCGAACAGCGACTGGGCAGTCTGCGGATGCTGCTCACCCAAACTCTGCTGACGGAGAGTCAGTGCTTCGGTAAGCAGTGGTTCGGCGGCATTCAGTTCACCCTGGGCAATCAGCACTTTGGCCAAATTGGCTTCTCGTGTGGCAATACTCTGGGGATTATCCGCTTCCACACTGCGGGTCATCTGCACCGCTACTTCGAGGCGCTGGCGGGCTTCAATTAATTCACCCTGATTGAGCAGGGTCATTCCCAGATTGTTCAGCGCCGATGCAGCCGCTGGACTCGACGGACCATATTGCGTGATTTCAGCAGCCAGAATATCACGAAAGACTGTTTCGGCTGAGGCGTATTCTCCCTTTCCATATAATATCGCCGCCAGATTGTTGCGGGCGATATTGAGCATCTGATGATTCGGGCTGAGTAGCTGGGTGCTCAGAAGCAAACTTTCTTCAAGCAGGGTCTGTGCTTCATCCAGCCGATTCTGAGCGTAAATTGTTTCCGCCAGATTAATTTTCAGTTCAACGATGGATGAGTGATTTTCACCAGCAAAATCGATCATCATGGCCAGGGCCTGGCGATAAAGCGTTTCTGCTTCCGCATCATGACCTCGGACCCGCTGCAACCGAGCCTGCTCTTCCAGATGACCGGCGATGCGGATGTGATCTTCACCCCACAATCGTAGGCCCATGCTTTGGGCTTCGGAGAGGAGTGGCTCAGCCTCGTCCAGCTTCCCACTTCCCAGCAGAAAATTACCCAGCTTGGAGAGGGCATTTTCCACGTCAGGATGATCCTGCGGATGAGCCGTCCGCAAGAGTTCCAGTGTCTGGCGATATAGATTTTCAGCTTCAGCTATCTGACCGGTATTCGCGTAATAAGAAGCCAGATCATTCATGATCTGGGAGATTTCCGGCGATCCGGCGGGCAATAGCTGCTGGCGAATTTGAAGTGCAGAATCCAACTCCGGCTTGGCTTCGTTATAACGACCCGCAGCCTGTAATATCTGACCTAGAATGTAGTGTGACTTCGCAACGGTCAGATGTTGAGCACCCAGCAGATCGATCTGGATCTGAAGGGCGGTGCGCAGTAGTTGCTCCGCTTCAGGATACTCAGCCTGATGTCCGCGCAGGTAGCCAATGGCCGCCTGAGTAGCCGCCGTGTCGATGTGATGCACGCCAAACAACTGCTGACGAAGCGTTAAAGCCCGCTGCAACTGTTCATCCGCTTCTGGATAGAGACTCAGTGCCGTGTAAGCTTCCCCCATCGTCTGCCGTACCGCTGCCTCCACCTCTGGAAAGTCCTGTAGCTGAGTAGTGGCGTCACTGGCTGCCTGATCCAGAACTTCGCGTACGGTGATATCCGTGCCCCCAATATCTGGATTGATGGAAGCCAGCATCTCCTGCAGGAAGTCACTGATATGCTGTGCGACCTGGCGGGCCTGCGTTTCATTCTGTCGGGCCCGATCCGAAAGTTGCCAGAGTGAAAAAGTGATGATCGAAAAGCCAGCCACGACTATAAACAGCAGGATGGCCGATATAAATGGCCCTCGATGTCGTCGGGCCAATTTCCCCAGCTGGTAGGTCAATGTGGGGGGGTGGGCCTGGATGGCTTCGCCGCGCAGATATCGCCGTATGTCATCAGCTAAATCGGTTACTGATTGATAGCGTCGACTCGGCTCCTTGTCGAGACATTTGAGGACGATCAGCTCCAGTTCTCGATCCAGTTCCGGACGCAGGCGACTGGGCGAGAGCGGCTGAGCCTGTTCGATGCGTGTGACCGCTTCCGTCAGGTTGGTACCGACTGGATAGGGCAATTGGCCGGTCAGCATCTCATACAGCACAATGCCAAGTGAATAGAGATCCGATCGGGTATCGATTTTTTCCGGCTGACCATGCAACTGTTCTGGTGCTGCATAGGCCAGCGTACCGGCGAATTGCATGGTGAGCGTCTGCAGCACCGGCTCGGAAATCAGCCGGGCCAATCCGAAATCAAGGACATGGGGCTGGTCCTCACGATCCACCAGAATGTTGCCCGGCTTGATATCCCGATGCAGCACGCCGCGCTGATGAGCATGTTCCAGGGCGGTACAGACCCGCAGAAACACTTCCAGTTGGTCGCGTAAAGCACGCGGGGTACCGGTATCGGTATGGGCCCAGCGGGTAATGGGCTGGCCTTCGATCCACTCCATGGCCAACAGCGGCTGGCCATCCACATCTTCGCGGCTGAAAACGGTGACGATATTGGGATGCTTCAATTGGGCGGCGACTTCGATTTCCCGTTCAAAACGCAACCGGGCCTGCTGACTGGTGAGGGATCCGGCGAGCAATCGCTTGATGGCCACATCCCGTCCCGTACCGGGTTGCCGGGCGCGATAAACAATACCCTGCCCGCCGCGATTAATCTCGGCCAGCAGTTCAAAGCGGCCGAGTTGCCCCAGCACCAGCGGGGCTTCAGCGTCGCGTAACTGGCTGAGCCAACTATCGTCGGCCCGATCCAGCAGAAAATCAGCCATTTCCGGATTCAGCTTGACCATGAGCGGACAAAACTCCTGTTATGGAGTGGGACCACAAATCTTCTTCAGCGATCTGGGCGGCAATCAGTTCCTTCAGGCGGTCTCGGATTCGCTGCTTGATCTTGTGTACCGCCTGGGTACTGAGTTGAAATGTATCAGCCACCACCGCTACCGTATCACCCGCCAGCAATCGATCAAACACCTGAACACTGCGGGCTTCATAAGTTTGGCGGACGGTGCTCATCGCCAGGCGATAGTGATGATGAATCCATTCCTGTTCCCAGGCCGCATCCGTTTCATTCGATCCGTCGGCATGGGGTACGGTGGCCAGCACTACTGTATCTAGTGTCTGATCCGCATGATTTGGACGGCGGTACAACTGAAAGACCGCGTTGCGGATCGTCTTATAAAGATAACTGCGAAACCGGCCAACTTGTGGCGAATACTCAAAATGGGGCAACGCCTTGGTCAGACTGAGCATCACCATCTGGCGGACATCTTCCGCATCTGTGGCTTGCAGATTCAGTCGGCGACAATAGCGCAGGATCAAATCTCGATAACGGGTATCAAACTCCCGCCAGGCAGTTTGATCCGCCGGATCGCAGACTCGTAATAATAGTGACGGTTGGGTTGTATCCATCCCTTTTCCGATTTGACAGGTTACCAGCCATCGCCGCTTCAGGATATCGTAATAATGATCACAAATGAATGTAAAGTAAATAGATATTAGAACTTGGCAAAAACATACCCATAAAAATAAATTTGTTTTTCATGTCCAAAATGACCGTCTGGATCACTAATAACTGGCAGCGCCGGGTGCACCTGCTGTGCGTAACGGTTTTGGCCCACTGCAGGAATAAGCGGAAAAGTATTGCCGGACATGGCCTGATCAGGGATATAATCATTATTCATCCTGCACACGCTGAGGAATTAGTGCAATCTTTAGAGGAGAGATAACCCGATGAGATCATCCTATACATTCATTATCTGCAGCGGGTTGTTACTGGGCTTGGGTGCCTGTTCATCGTCCATCCGCGATGGGGGGGAACAGAATGATAACTCCGGTATGGGCAACCTGACTGGTGGCGCGTTGGCTGAAATTCTCCAGACGGATGTGGATGAATTGCCCGATGCCATGCCTTTGCCGACCTTTGTGGAATCAGAAGCCGATGGAGCGGTGACTGGTGAACCCGGTGTGGATGATGGTGGTGGTAATACGGGTGAGACCGTATTAGGCCCGGTCACTACCTTGACGCTGACACCGAACGCCATTAAATCCGCCACCAACCAGGTCATCCGCCAGATAGAAGAAGCAAGTGGTCAGGCAGCACTGGTGGTTGATTGTACTGGCAATTTTCCCTATCGATCAATTCAATCCGCCATTGATGAGGCCACCGAAGACAATATCGTTGTGATCCTGCCCAGCGACCGTTGTTCCGGTGGTGCTTACTTTGAGAACATTGATTTCCTGGACAAAAACATCACTCTGCAAAGCCTATATCCCACGAAAGCCAAGATCGTCAACAGCACGATTATTAACGGTAGCTTTAACGGTCCGGTCGTAGCGATCGGTGCCGCCACGACGGATAGCGGAGCCAATTTGCGTAACGATTTTCAGGATTCATCGGACATTCCGCAATTGAAAGGCTTGACTATAACCAATGCCAACGGCAGCGGAATTATCTGTCAGGGGGGTCCTGTACTGATCGAACGCTGCAAAATTGAAAGCAATATTGGTGCGGAACTGGGCGGTGGTGTACTGGTTGAGGATGGCGCTGACTTAACCCTTTTCCACACCACCATTGCCAATAACAGCGCCACATTTGGCGCCGGTCTGGCGGCACTGCCGGGCAGCAGCGTGCAGATGACCAATTGCGTGATCACCAAAAATTCCGCCGGCCTGAGCGGTGGTGCGGTTTATGGCGCCGGAGCGGAAATAAGCATCGACAATTGCACGGTAACGCGAAATTCCGGTGGCGAGAGCGGCGGCGGCTTCTATTTTAACGAGGCCAGCCAGCCAGCCATCAATAGCAGCATCGTCTGGGAAAACGTCTCACCGGACGCCAACTCCATGGTAATTGCAGATGCAGATTCCAGTGTCAGCGTCAGTTATTCTGCCATTGAAGGTGGAGCAGCGAATGTCGAGTTGCTGGAGGATGGCTCCAGTGGCGCATTGCAATGGGGCTCGGGTAATATCATCTCCAATCCCAAGCTTTCCGGCGACGGTGTTCATCTGCAATCCGGATCGCCCTGTATCGACAAAGGCGATCCGATGGCGCCAACCACGCTATCCGATCTGGATGGCCAGCAGCGCACCAACGCCAAACGAATTGATATCGGGGCTGACGAACTCATGTAAATCCGGTCTCGTCTGGCACCTATCGTGATATACCTATCTTCGCTACCCGGCGATCAGGTGGACCAGTTCGTTGACGGTGGCTTTGACCGCCTGGGCTTGCGTGTTCATTTCTGCTGCTGCCGCAGAGGTTTCCTCGGCTCCGGCGGCGTTGGATTGCGTGGATTGATCAATCTGCGAAACCGCCTGATTGATTTGTGCAACGCCCTGGGCCTGCTCATCGGTTGCACGGGCAATACCATCAATCAACTGTGTCATTCTGGTTACATCACTGATTATCTGCGCTAAAACTTTAGCGACCGACTGTGCAACCTGTGAACCTTCCGCCGCTTTATTTACGGAATCTTCAATCAGACTGGTCGTTTCCCGGGCGGCCTGCGCTGCCCGTTGAGCCAGATTACGCACTTCATCAGCCACCACGGCAAATCCCTTTCCGTGTTCACCAGCTCGAGCAGCTTCCACGGCGGCATTAAGTGCCAGCAAATTGGTTTGAAAGGCGATTTCCTCAATCACCTTGATGATTTTACTGATCTTATCAGATGAAGTGTTGATCTCGGCCATAGCCGTGTTGAGCTGAACAATCGTTTTGTCACTTTGCTGAGCGGCCTGCATGGCATGACTGGCAAGATCATTGGCGTTACGGGCGTTCTCGGCACTGGTTTGCGTCATGGCTGACATCTCGTCCAGTGCGCCGAGGGTATTCTGCAGGGAACCCGCTTGTTCGGTAGCACATTCAGCCAGCTTGTGTGAAGCATCCTGCAACTGCATGGCTGCGTCATTCACCTGTTCGGCTCCCTGATTAAGGGTGGTGGCAACATGTTGCATCCGCGTCATCGTTCCGCGTATGGTAATAATGCCGAAACCAATAATAAAACCAGTAATCAACACAGCCAGGCTGATCAGCAACAACGTCCGCTGACTCATGATCTGTTGGGCGCGAGATTCATCCTGTTGATTCCGTTCTAAGGCCATTGACACCACCGCGTCAATACTCGTTCGATGAACATCGTAAAGTTGCTTGAAAGTACTGTTCATTAGCTCGGTCGCCAGCGCGGTGTTACCTGCTTGAATCGCTGGTATGAATTTCTCTTTCTGCAGACGATAGAATTCCACAACCGGCTGGTAGGAATCCGTCAACAGGATGTCCTTCATCTTGCCAGGGTCCAGATCCTTCTGCCAATACTCATGACGCGTATCGTAGTCTTTTTCCAGCATAGCTGATCGTTCGATCAGTTTATGCAGCTGTTTCGGATCCTTTTCATGCAGCATCTGAAACATTACCAGGTAGGATTCAATGATGTATTCCGGAGGGGGGAGAACATCAGCGATCAAATCCTTGCTTTGCACAATGTCCTGATAGATTGGACCTTTGATTCTGATAATACGGATCATATCAAAGGCAAAAAATCCGAATATCACCAGACCGATCAATTGAACCGTCATAAGAATGTACATGCGACGTTGCAGATTAAAATTGGATGTTGAAGTAGACATATTTTCTCACTAACTTGAAATGGAATTCAAATTACTTGACTACGTGTATACAAATTCGGACAAATTATGATTAGTATCAAGTAATATGAATGGATGAACATGGAAATGTGCTGATTAGAGTAGAGAGAATTTAATAAATCCACTAGCCATCATTTACCAAAAATGAATTACCATCACAGTATCAGATCTTGTTTGTGGATTTATTATCGGGTTTTGAGTAAATCAGCCAGTAAGCGACGGGAATGACCAGTAACGTAAAGAAAGTCGAGGCGATCAAACCGAAAATCAGCGCCCAGGCCAGACCGGAAAAGATCGGATCAATCGCAATCGGTGCGGCAGAAAGCAATGCCGTACCCGCGGTCAATAGAATAGGGCGTAATCGAACTACGCGGCTTTCCATGATCGCTTCAAACAGAGTACGCCCGCGACTCTGAGCGAGGTGTATAAAATCCACCAGGATGATGGCATCGCGGATGACTATCCCCGCCAATGCAATCATGCCGATCATGCCCGTAGCGGTAAAGAATATCGGATTGGCATATCCACCCGCCATGCCGCCGGCGATCAGATTCAACATCCAGAATCCAGGCATGATACCCAGCACGGAAAGCGGAATGGCCAGCATAACCACCATCGGCAGCAGGAACGAACCGGTTTGCGCCACCAGCAGGATATAGATGGCCAGCAGCGCGGCGGCAAATGCCAAACCCAGATCACGAAATACGTCGAGCGTGATTTTCCATTCGCCCTCACCGGCAAAATCAACCCGGAAACCATCATTTAGTTGCCAGGGGAGATGGCTGCCATTTTTCAGAAAGGTTCGTCCAGCCAGCGGTCGGGAATCCGTAGTCATTGTCCAACCTGCTGAATTTACAAAACGCGGATCGTTGTCGCTGGCTTGACTGATGTGATGGTCGACGGGAACCTGGTCGGCCAGAATATCAACCACCGCTTCCGCAGGAGCCCGCCCAACCGTTTCCGCAAAAACATAAACCACGCGTTGCAGATTCTTGTGATAGATCGTCTGGTTGATCTGTTCCTCTCGCCATTGACCCAGTTCTGCCAGGGGAATTAACTGCTGCTCAGAACCCTTGAAAAACAACTGTAGCAGGTCCTGCCGACTGGAGCGCAGCGCCTGCGGCAGACGGAGCAGGATATTCAACGGTTGACGTTCCGCCGATTCATGAAGTTGTCCGGCGATATATCCACCTACAGCCAATTGCAGCGTCTGGGCAATTTCACTGCTCGTCAAACCATGCAGTGCCGCCTTCTCCAGATCGGTAACAAACCGCCAGCGAGTCTGACCGGCTTCACGGATGTCATCCACTTCGGCGGTGCGCGGCTCGGCAGCCACACGCTGACGCACAATTTCAGCCGCAGCCAATAACTGGGCGTAACTGTGGTCCGGTCGCCCATAGATTTCCGCGACCAGGGTGGCGATCACCGGCGGACCGGGAGGCGTTTCCACGATGCGCAAGACCGCTCCATGCCGGGTCGCAATCGCCGTGAGCTCGTCGCGCCACGCCAATCCCAGCGCATGACTTTGTGAGGTGCGACTTTTCTTGCCAACCAGGTTGACCCGGATTTCTGCTACATTAGCGCCCTGTCGAAGGTAATAATGACGCACCAGGCCATTGAAATCCATCGGCGAAGCAATACCCACGTAGCTGATCAGATCGACAACCTCGGCTCGCTGACTGAGGTATTCCTCCAGATCGCGGATGGCGGCATCGTTGCGTTCGAGCGTGGTGCCTTCATCAAAATCCAGCACCAGCAGCAGCTCATTCTTATTGTCAAAGGGCAGCATTTTCAAAGGGACATGGCGCGTCGCCGCCAGACCACCCGCCGCCATAGTCATTAGCGCAATGACTACGAGAAACAAGAGTGAACGACGGCGCGTTTTAAGAATGGCAGCCATCATCGGATAGAAAAACCGATACAACCGGCTTTGACGTATTGCTGTGGTATCGTGCGGATCAGTCACCGGGTCGGCCTGAGCAGGGGAGTCGTAGCGTTTCCGTAGCAGGTGGTAACTCAGCCATGGCGTAATCATAAAAGCCACCACCATCGACATCAGCATGGCTACCGGCACATTAAGAGCCATCGGCCTCATGTAAGGACCCATCATTCCGGTGATAAAAAACATGGGTAGAAACGAAACAATAACTGCCAGCGTCGCAGTGATCAGCGGAGGGCGGATTTCCGCCACCGCTTCCATGACGATCTCCCGGGTGGCACGGCGGTGCAGACTGAAATGGCGGGTAATATTTTCCACATCGACAATCGGATCATCTACCAGCAGACCCAGTGACAAAATCAGTGCAAATAGCGTGACCCGGTTAATGGTGTAACCGAACAACAGATTGATCAGCAGAGTCATCCCAAAAACGACGGGTACTGCAACCGCCACAATCAGTGCTTCCCGCCACCCCAGTCCCAGCGTCAGCAGGGCGATGACGATGAAGATGGCCACCGCCAGTGCTTCCACCAGTTCGTTGACTTTTTCGTTGGCGGTCAGTCCATAATTCCGGGTAATGACCAGATCGATATCACTGGGAACGATTTCCGTCCGCAGTTGCTCGACCCGGTTTAATATTTCCTCCGCTACCCAGACCGCGTTAGTGCCTTTTTTCTTGGCGAGGGCGATTGTTACCGCCGGTAGACTGATCGACGGATCAGCAGTAGGCAAAGTTGACCCGATCACCTGGCCGGGGAAATGCGTTTCTGCCTCGAACCCCTGCGACGGACCCCAGCGATGACGTACATAATACGCCGCCTCCGCCGGCCCATCCACCACTTCCGCTACATCCTTCAACAGCACCGGCCGATCATCTCGTATGCCTATCACCAGTTCCCGTAACTGCACGACTTCGACTAGAGACTTCCCGGCTTCAATATTGATCCGCCGATCTTCGCGGCTGATCTCACCGGCGGGCAGAGTGTAATTAGCACCCTGAATTGCTCGGGCTACTTCCAATGGCGTCGCCTGGTAACCCGCCAGCCGGAGCGGATCCAGCTCGATATGGATAACACGCGGCTGACCGCCCACAATCTGGGTTCGCGACAGATTTTCAATATCAGCCAGACGAGCACTCAGTTCCTCCGCCACCCGCCGCAAAGCGAATTCATCGGACGAAGCACTGGTCAGCGTCAGCATGACTATCGGTACATCGTCGATTTCTACCGGTTTAACCACCCAGCCGGTGACCCCGTCTGGTACCTGGTCGATATGTTCGTCAATCCGCTTGTAGATTTTGACCAGGCTGCGCTCGCGATCCTCACCCACCCGGAACCGCACGGTGATGACTGCCTGATGATCGTGTGACATCGAATACACATATTCCACACCATCAATCTGATACAGCAGTTTTTCCAGCGGCGTGGTGACGAGTTGTTCCACTTCGCGCGCCGAATGGCCGGGAAACTGCACATAGACATCCGCCAGCGGCACGACAATCTGCGGATCTTCCTCGCGGGGCGTGATCAACAACGCCACGATCCCCAACGCCGCCGCCAGCAGCATCATAATCAGCGACAGGTTGGAGTGGAGGAACGCGTGAATAATCGCACTGGTCCAGCCGGTGGGTTGCTCAAGCCTGGTGGACATCTTCAGCTCTCCTGATCATCTGGATGTTGTGGCAGAGCTATCTGCTCACCGGCCTGTAAACCGGAAAGCACTTCATACACCCGCTGATCATGCAGGAGATTCCCCAATTGCAGAATACGAAGTTGTGCCCGTCCATCACTGATGACCGTGACCAGCTTCAATTGCCCGACTTGTTGCACGGCTGCTTCAGGCACGACAGTCAGCTTCTGAACGTCGAGTGGGATCAGTAATCGTCCGAACATGCCGGGATAAACACCTGGAGGGCAGGGCCCCGCCACTTTGACCAGAAATGTTCTACTGGCCGCCTGGGCTTGAGGGACGATCTCCACGATCTGCCCCTGGCATTGTTTATTGAAGGCTTCGAGTGTAACGTTGATCGGGTCACCGACCCGCAGGCGCTGAGCGAGTGATTCACGGACATTGGCCACCAGTTGCATCCGCGTGGCGTCATATAATCGCATAACCACCTGACCGGGGGTAACCGTATCACCGACTTCCACCAGGGTATCGATGATGACGCCGTCCATCGGTGATCGGATCACTGAATAATCCAGGATGGTCTGCGCTTCACGCAGCAGTTGTTCAGCTCGTTCCAGTTCAGCCGTCGTGGCGCGGAGCCGGCTGGTGCTGTTATCCATTTCCATCTGCGGCGCCTGGCCCGCATTAAACAACTGTTGCACTCGATTAAAGTCGATCTGAGCCAGATCACGGGCGGCTGATGCTGCCTGAACCGCCGCCAGAGCCTGAGCCCGTCTCGCCTGCAGGTCCAGATCATCCAGACGCACCAGCAGTTCACCCTCTTGCACTTGCTGACCGGCGGTAATCGGCATCTCCAGAACACGGGCCAGCAAGCGCGAAGCCACAGCGGTTTCCCGTACCGCCTGAACCGTACCCACCGCTGATTCAACACGTGGTAAAGTCAATTCTTCGATCACCTGCGTTGGACCGTTATAGCGCTGTGGTTCATGGGCTATGACCGGTTTTATTTTGCGATGCCAATTGCCCATCAACCAGGTCATCAGCAGAACAATCACCGTCAAAAAAATCAGGCTGGTCAGTAACGTCTTCCAGATCGCGCTGCGACTGCGGGGTGAAGAGGTGCTCATTAAAGGTACTCCACGCTATTCCGTTGCCGGAGCAGTGACTGCCGGGCAACCGGCTCCGTGCCGCCGGATGCAGCCCAACAGGGTCACCGCATTGGGATTGATCACATGATAGATTACCTGCCGGCCGCAACGCCGCGGCTCCACAATACCCTGGGCCCGCATCAAGCCCAGGTGCTGACTGACCGCCGCCTGGCCCATCTGCAAGGTGACGGCCAGATCCTTCACCGGGCGGGGCTGATGGTTCAGCAGCTCCACCAGGCGCAGCCGTTGCGGGTGGGCCAGCACCCGCAGCACCGCCGCCACCTGCACCAGATGTTCCGCGGGAATCAGCGCTGCCGGAGCGGACGATTTATTTTTATATCTCATATCATCATTATATCATAATATCATGATATATAAAGACGGATAGCTGGCAGCCGGACACCGGATATCAGGAAACGGAGGAGTGCAGCAGGACCAGGCTGGCACCAGCCACTGCCAGTAGCAGCGCCAGGGCTTTGCGTCCGGAAAAGGCTTCTTTGAGCAGCAGGGTAGCCAGGAGGATGGCAAAGATCGTGGAGGTCTGGTTGAGCAGGGCTGCTTTACCGGAAGCCGCCCATTTGAATCCGGCGATCCACAGCAGCAGACTGATATACGTGCCCAGCACCGCACCGGGCAGGGCGGATCTCCAGATCGCCCGCGGCTTGAACACGGCAAAATCCACACGTCGTACAGGGGTACAGAGCAGTCCGGCAGCCAGTACCAGAGTACCAGCACCTAAACGGATGATGGCGGCCCAGAGCAGCGGAAAATCATGGGTTTTCGGATCGATGATGGGTTTCACCATGACAATACCCCACGCCATCAGCGCCATGGCCAGCGCCCCGAGCAAGACCCCTTCCAACACCTGTCGCCGGGTCCGATTGGGTGGTGGCGCATGACGCGAGCTGATGAAAACAGCCGACAGGATCAAGAGTGCGCCGATGTAGTCCAGCGGGAGCAACCGTTCGTTCGGCAGATAAAAATAAGCAATCAGGATCACAAAAGGGCTGTATAAACAATCGACGATCGCCACCAGACCGACCCCGAGACGATTCAAAGCCGCAAAAAAAATAGTGTCCGCTATGGCGATACCGATCACGCCGCTGAACGCCAATATGAGCAGATCATAAGTCGATTGTCCGGTGAGCGATCCCGCCTGTTCGGGAGCGAACCACCATAAGCATCCCATGCTCACGAGCATCAACAACAGACCGACGCAGTTCTTAAATAGGTTCAGAGCGGTTGGCGGAATGGATTCACCACAGCGTTTGAAAAATATCAACGCGAAGGCCCAGGAAACGGCGGTCAGCAGGGCGCAGATTTCACCAAAATAAGCCCCCATCATTGCGTCTGCACTTTCTGAAAACGGCATGAAACTAATACAGAATCAGTCATCCTACATCAGCCTGTAGTAAATTGCGATTCAACGGATGATTCATTTTTCAATCCGGCTCGGTTAAACTGCATACACAACGATCCTGTCCGCAGCATATTAAATTGGAATGTTCATAATCACATTCGACAAGGTGAGGTTGGTGATGGTGGAAATCAGCGTGGAACTGCAACCGATACTTATCCGCTATCTTCTGGCGATGGCGGATGACAAATTATTTCTGGGTCATCGCAACAGCGACTGGACCGGGCTGGGACCGTTTCTGGAAGAGGATATCGCCTTTTCCAATCTGGCCCAGGACGAGCTCGCTCATGCTCAGGAAATTTACCGCCTGATCGTCCGGCTGGAAAAGAACGGGGCGATGGAACCACTGGCGACGAATCAACTCGCCTTCGGTCGACCGGCGGAGCAGCGTTATAACGCGCAACTGGTGGAATTGCCGGATGACTTCAACTGGGCGATCGCCATTACTCGTCAATGGCTGTTCGATCATTACGACCAGTTACGACTGACTCATCTGCAGAATTCCGGCTACCGTCCTTTGGCGGATTTGTCGGGTAAAATGCTGCAGGAAGTCAATTTTCATGTGGAATATTTTGACGGCTGGATGGAGAAACTGGGTAACGGAACCACATTGTCGCTAGAGCGCCTGCAGGCAGCGCTGCAGCTACTCTGGCCGGCGGCACTGGCGCTGTTTGAACCCATCGCCGATCAAGCCCGGCTTCGACAGGCCGGTTGGGTTCCACTCGATGAGCAGAAAATGTGCAATTTATGGCGAGAACGCCTGACGACAGTGATGAGTAAAGCCCGTCTGGTAATGCCCCGCGACTCCACCGATTTTCACGGGGGACGAAAAGGGGAGCATAGCAGCCATCTGGCGGAACTGATTTCGGAAATGAGTGAAGTATTTCAAGTGGAACCTGAAGCCGCCTGGTAGTGAGTGGGCGGGTCTCCAATCCGGGGATATAATTGATTATGATATCTATGGCAGACCATGAGCCGCTCGTGCAGGATTGCTGGCAACAGTTGGCTACTATCGATGATCCGGAGATGCCGATCAACATCGTCGATCTGGGTATGATTGTGGCTTTGCGCCTGGAATCGCATCGTCTGTTAGTTCAACTGACACCCACCTATACCGGTTGCACAGCCTTGCCCATGATCGACGACCTGATCCGCCAGCGGCTGGCTAAGGTGGTCATCGATCGACCGGTCGAAGTGGAACACGTATTCGATCCCCCTTGGACGGCAGCGCGGATCAGCACAGCCGGCAAGGAACGATTACGTCAGCATGGCGTAACGGTTGGCGATCCGCAGCGGGTGCAACTGCAGATCGCCGGACGTGATCTGGTCAGTTGTCCTTATTGTCAGTCAACCGATACCTACCTCGATTCACCATTCGGTCCAACTCGTTGTCGGACCATCCATTATTGTCGCCACTGCCGCAATTCCTTTGAACAGATCAAATCGGCTGTTTGAGAGGATTTGACGGCATTTCCTGGATTCTTAATAGTGATGTGGGCGTTGATCTTCCTGCCGTTGGCAGCCCGTGCGGATTCTGCTATAAATACCCTTCTGGCTGTCGCCGGAAAATATCATCGCGCGTGTCGTAGTTTCATAGCTGTTTATGAAAGAGTGTTTTAGTCTCTGATGGCGGTCTGCCTGGCTGGCTGCTCATCGTCCAAGATGGAAGGATTCCTTCAGTGCCGCGTCGAAAATTAAAGTTACAACACGAAGTGGAAGAACTGTCCATCCTGGATGTGGATGGGCAGGTTGATACTGCTCTGGAACCGGCTCTAAATCATGACGAGTTATTGCGGATTTACCGGGCAATGGTTCTGACGCGTGAACTGGATGACCGTATGTTAAAGATGCAGCGCCAGGGGCGCATTGGTACTTTTGCCCCCTGCCGCGGTCAGGAAGCCACCCAGATCGGCTATATTTACCCCATGCAGAAAGAAGATTGGGTAGTGCCTTCATATCGTGCTCCCGGCGCTCAAATCTGGCGGGGTTGGCATCTGGAACAGATTCTGCTTTTCTGGAACGGTTACGAAGAGGGAGCCCGCACCCCTGAAGGGGTTAATGATTTACCTGTCGCGATTCCTGTCGGCTCGCATCCGATCCTGGCGGCAGGGATTGGCATGGGAATGAAATTGCAAGGCACCAAACAGGTCGTGTTGACTGCTTTTGGTGATGGTTCGACTTCAGAAGGTGATGTGCTGGAAGCTTTCAATTTCGCCGGCGTCTACCAGGCTCCGGTCGTTTTTGTCTGCGAGAATAATCAGTATGCCATTTCTCTGCCCCGCGCCAAGCAGACCCGCGCAGAAACCATCGCCCAGAAAGCACTCGCCTTCGGGTATGATGGTATCAAGGTGGACGGCAACGATGTATTGGCGATGATTGTGGTTACTACCGAGGCTGTTAACAAAGCCCGGCGGGGTGATGGGCCGACCCTGATCGAAGCCTTCACTTATCGCATGCAGATGCATACCACGGCGGACGATCCCAAGAAATATCGTTCGGATGAAGAGGTTAAAGAGTGGGAAAAGAAATGCCCGCTACTGCGTTTTGAAAAATATCTGATAAACAAGAAAGCGGCTGATGAAAAGCTGCTGCAGGAAATTCATCAGGATGTGATCGATGAAGTGCAGGCCGGCCTGGAGCGGTTTGAAAAATGCTGCGTTCCCCAGCCCGACAAGTTATTTGATTATACGTACGCCCAATTAACGCCGGAGCTGCAGGCCCAGAAGGAAGAATTTCTGGCGATCCTCGCCCAGCGGGATTCTCGGAATCGGAAGCATTGAAGGTGCGTAAATGAGTTTTTAGCGGCAGCCTGTGGTGCTGTTGCCTGGATGGGATGAATCACAATGGCTGAATTGACTATGGTCAAGGCGTTGAATCTGGCACTCCATCAGAACATGGAGGCGGATCCGCGCGTTATCATCTGCGGTCAGGATGTCGGTCGAGATGAAGGGGTGTTTCGTGTTACCGAAGGGCTTTACAACCGCTTCGGGGAATCGCGGGTACTGGATTCCCCGCTGGCGGAGGCGGGTATTATCGCTACGAGCATCGGCATGGCTTTATATGGCTTACGGCCCATCGCCGAAATTCAATTTTCCGGCTTTATTTATCAGGGTTTTCACCAGATCGAGCAGCACATGGCCCGCTTCCGCAACCGTACGCGCGGACGTCTTACCGTGCCGATGGTGCTGCGGGCTCCCTATGGGGGCGGCATCCGCGCGGTCGAACATCACAGTGAAAGCAAGGAAGCCTACTGGGTACACACGCCCGGTTTGAAGGTAGTCATTCCTTCCGGTCCTCGAGCCGCCCGCGCACTGCTCCATGCCGCGATTTCCGATCCTGACCCGGTCATTTTTTATGAACCCAAGATTCTCTATCGAGCCTTCCGCGAAGAAGTGCCCGATGAGCCCGAATCCTGGGAAATCGGTAAAGCCCGGATAGTTCGACCCGGCAATGATATTACGCTGATTTCCTATGGTTCTACGATGCGGGTTACCCAGGAAGCAGGTGACGACCTGGCCGATCTCCATAATATCGACGCCGAAGTGATTGACCTGATGACCATCAAGCCCATGGATACGGACACCATTGTCCAGTCTGTACGAAAGACCGGACGGGCGGTGGTGATTCATGAAGGGCATCGGACCTGTGGCGTCGGTGCGGAGATAATCGCGCGGCTGAATGAGCAGGCCTTCGATTATCTGGAAGCACCCATTCGCCGCGTCACTGGCTATGACATCCATTTCCCCTATTTCTCCTGCGAGCAGGTTTATCTGCCCGATGCAGAAAGGATTGTTCGGGGGGCGATGGATACCCTGAATTACTAAGCCGCAGACCGGTTGCAGGTGCATTCGACTACAGATAATGAATCGTGCACTATAATCCCCTGAGTTGTTTCCGGAGAATGTCAGCATGTCAACTGATTTCAAATTGCCCGATCTGGGTGAAGGTA
Source organism: Phycisphaerae bacterium (assembly GCA_022072405.1). Lineage (GTDB taxonomy): Bacteria > Planctomycetota > Phycisphaerae > UBA1845 > CAIVHJ01 > JAJVHX01. Next base: position 45,892 of record JAJVHX010000022.1, read on the forward strand.
TTCATGAAGCCCAGGTGATTCAGGTCCTTATCAAGGAAGGGGATCGCGTAGCGAGTGATCAGCCCCTCATGGAGGTGGAAACCGATAAGGCCGCCGTCGAAATCCCCTCGCCTCAGGCCGGGGTCATTCAGAAAGTCCATGTCGCCGCCGGACAGACGGTGAACGTCGGGGCGGCGTTGGTGACCTTTGCTGATAACGGCCGCTCTGTCGCGACGGCTCCGGTGGCAGCGGCCGTGGCTCAGACTGCGGTGATTGCCCAGCCACCGCCCCCTGTGGCTGAAGCACGGACAGCAGTCGCAGCACCCATGCCGCCAGCCCGCACCGGCCAGCCGGCCAAAGTGGCTGCTTCTCCTGCGATCCGCCGCCAGGCGCGTGAAAATAACATCGACTTGCAGTCGATTAACGGCAGCGGCCCGGGCGGGCGGGTGACGCATGAAGATCTGGAACGTGTGCTTGCCGGTGGTTCGGCTGCCACGCCCGCTTCAGTACCGGCGAGTCGCCCGGAAAGCGGGGGGGCTGCTTCTACTTCACTACCACTACCTGATGTCGGCGAGCTACCGGATTTCACCAAATGGGGCAAAGTCCGCCGCGAACCCATTCCGCAGATTCGCAAAACCATCGCCAACCAGATGGTTCGGAGCGAAGCCGTCAACGTTCATGTCATGCATCATGACTTGGCGGATATTGAAATGCTCGAACAACTGCGCAAGGATCACAATGCCCGCAAGACGGAAGGCGATCCCAAGCTGACGCTGCTGCCGTTTATTATTAAGGCGATCTTCGCGGCGATGAAACGCTATCCCAAGTTTAATTGCAGCTTTGATCATCTGCAAAATGAAATTGTCTACAAGGAATATTTTAATTTCGGTATCGCCGTGGATACGCCGCGTGGCCTGGTTGTACCGGTGATCCGCGATATCGATCGCAAGAGTATTCGCGACCTGGCCCGGGAATTAACCGCACTGGGTGAAAAGGCCCGCAAGGCCAGCTTTACTATTGATGAATTGCGCGGCGGCAGTTTCACGATCACCAATATTGGCTCGCTCGGCGGGATCGTTTCGACTCCGATAATCAACTATCCCGAAGTCGCCATCCTGGGATTGGGTAAAGCCGACTACAAAGCGGTGGTGCGCGAAGGCAAGGTCGTCGCCCGCTACATGCTGCCCTTGAATCTGTCTTTTGATCATCGGGTGATCGATGGGGCCGACGCTGCCCGATTCACCGGCGAAATCATGGGTTATCTCGAAGTGCCCGGCCGGTTGCTGCTAGAAGATTAAGACGGAATCTTTAATAACATTCGATCAGGATAATATTTTACTGTTTTTTCCCGCGACCTCGTTTTCGGAGTGAATCAGACATGGTGGTTGGTGAATTTGCCCAGGAAACGGATCTGGTGGTGATCGGCGGCGGTCCGGGCGGATATACCGCTGCGTTGCGTGCGGCTGCGCAGAAGCAGAAAGTGATTTTGGTGGATGAAAATGCCCAACTGGGCGGCGTCTGCCTGCGTGTCGGATGCATACCCTCCAAAGCCCTGCTGCATGTCGCGGATATTCTGCATGTGGCGGAGACCGCCCAGGAGAAGGGACTGGAATTCGCCAAGCCGAAGATCAACTTGGAAGCGATGCGGGCTTATAAGAACAGTGTCATTGATAAGTTGGCGGGTGGTGTCGCGGGATTATGCAAAAATTCCAAGGTTGAAGTAATCAAAGGTCGAGCAACTTTCCTTAGCAGTAAAGAGGTGCGCATCACCGACAGTATGAGCACCTCCGGCCGGGTGCGTTTCAAACGCGCCATCATCGCCACCGGCAGCGTGCCGATCCGCATCCCCAATATCAATATTGATGATCCTCGTGTGATGGATTCATCCGGGGCGCTGGATCTGGCGGATGTCCCGAAGAAATTACTGGTGATCGGCGGCGGTTATATCGGATTGGAGCTAGGCCAGGTCTACGCTGCCCTGGGCAGTGAAGTGACCGTGGTTGAAATGCTCGACAGCATATTGATGGGGCTGGATGGCGATCTGGCGCGACCGCTATCCCGCCGTTTGCAACAGCAATTTACCGGCGGTACTCACCTGAAAACCAAAGTCACCCGGGTGCAGGCTGCCACGGAAGGCTTGCAGGTTACATTTGAAGGCGAAGGTAAACCCACCGGCAATATTTATGATCGCATTCTGGTCAGTGTCGGCCGTAAACCCAATACCGCTGAACTGGGCCTGGAAAATACCGATGTCAAACTGAACGAAAAAGGATTTGTTCAGGTTGATAATCAGCTGCGCACCAGTGACCAGAGGATTTTCGCGATTGGTGATATCGTTGGTAATCCGTTACTGGCGCATAAAGCCATCCGCGAAGGAAAAGTGGCTGCGGATGTCATCGCCGGCCAATCCAAAGTTGTCTTTGATAATGTAGCCATTCCCGCCGTGGTGTTCACTGATCCGGAGGTGGCCTGGGTGGGTATCACCGAAAAAGAGGCCAAGACCCAACAACTGAACATCATCGTTAAGAAAATGCCCTGGGGCGGCTCTGGACGCGCCGTATCGCTGGGCCGACCGGAAGGGCTGACCAAGATCATCGCTGATGCAAAAACCCAGCGCGTGCTCGGCGTTGGAATTACCGGTTCCCATGCCGGTGAAATGATTGCGGAGGGTGCACTGGCCATCGAAATGGGCGCTACCATTGAAGATATAGCCATGACGATTCATCCCCATCCCACACTCTCCGAAACCTATCAGGATGTGGCGGATATGTTCGGTGTGGGTGCAGTACATTAAGGTGATTATCATCGCCGAGAGGCGCCTTACTGTTGACTAACCACATGAACAGATTTTTTTTACTGGGTCCGATAGAAGGCCGGCTTATCTTCTGTCTTTCGTTTGCCCGATAACTGACCACCTTTCAGCTCCTGCCCAGCCTAATCACTTATTAAGACTGCTGTATATCCGACCGAAACGATAATGTGGTTCCGTCTCGGTATGCGGCGCCTCCGGTCTGCAGCCGGTTATCGAATTGTATAGTCTTGTAATGGTGGTGGCTGAGGGTATGAACCCGCCAATCGCTCATCATCGTCCGCGCCAGGATGCGCATCGGCAGCATGTGCTGTTATCGCGGATTTTATATGTCATCACCGGAGCGGTTCTGATCATTGGTACAGGATTGCTGATGAATTTTCGGCAGCAATATTCTCAACAGTCGAAATGGATCAATCAAACTCTAGCCGGCATCATCGACATTCAGTCCGCAGCGGGCGATTTCAATGCCTTACTGGCTCAGTTTCATGCTGAAGTAAATCCCAACCCGTCCGCTGCCCTGCAGTTGCAGCACGCCCTCGATCGCATGGAAGATGGAGTAGTTGCCGTATTCAAAAAACCCCCGGACACTGCGGAATCGTTTTTCGAGTTACCACCTCTGCAGAACAAATTCAAAATCCTGCAGGAAGCCTGGTCATCATTGCAATCGCAGGTTCAAGGACTGAATTACTCGTACCTACCGCGGGAATTGATCAACGTGCAGGAAACGCATGATCGTTTTCTTGTGCAGCTGAGCGGTGTAAGCCGTGGATTGATCGAAACCCAGGTCGGCAATGAATCCGCACGCAGCTGGATCGCCGGCATCATGTATATCTGGATGTTGGCTTCGGCATTGTTACTGTTATGGTCGATCTGGTCATCTTCCAACAGCCGCCTGGAGACGCTCGCACTAAATATTCAGCTGGAGCGGCGAGTGGACGATCGAACCCGCGAACTGGAACGGGCGAACCTGTTTCTCGGCAATGTCCAGTCATCGCTGGCCTCAGCACTGGTGGTCAGCGATGCGGCTGGACAAATCGTTACCTGGAATTCCGCTGCTGAGCGTTTATGGAATTATCCTCGACCGGCTGCTCTGGGGCAGAACATCTTTCACTGGGAATTATTTAGCCAGACACCGGATTTGATTCAGGCATTACAGCAGGCCCAGCAGACCCAGCAATTGGTTTCCATACCGGAGATCACCCTTGAGGTTCAGCGGGAAAATCGCCGTTTCTGTCGATTATCCATTGCACCATTGGTCGGTCCCCGACAGCATCTGCATGGTTTGGTCGTTCTGGTTGATGATGTTACCGAACTGGTCACTGCTCGCCAGGAATTGGCCTCGCGTACGGATGAGGCGCAACATGCCAATCAGATCTTGCAGCGCGTCAATGGCGAACTGGAAAATTTTGTCTATGCCGCTTCGCATGATTTACGTTCTCCCCTGGTCAATCTCGAAGGATTAACGCGCAAGCTGGATAAATCCTGGCAGCAGGTCCATGAGGGCTTCCACCATGGAGCAGCCGATGTCGATTATGAAACCCTGCAACCGCTGCTGGATCACGACATTCCCAAAGCGCTGCAACGGATTCATACCAGCATCGCCAAGTTTGGCGGCATTATCGACGGCTTATTGCGGTTATCTCGCAATAACCGTCAGGAATTGAACTGGATTGAACTGGATATGAACCAGTTGGTAGCGCGCATGGTCGAAATGCACTCTGCCACGCTGGAGGCCAATGGTGTCGGCCTGTTTGTCGGTGAATTGCCCAACGCCTGGGGCGACCATGCGGTCGTGGATCAGGTCTGGTCCAACCTGTTTGAAAATGCCCTGAATTATCTGGATTCCAATCGGGCCGGGGAAATCGTGCTCGAAGGTGAAAGGGGTGAGCGCTTCAATACATACTACGTGCGCGATAATGGTATCGGCATCGCTCCCGAACATATACATAAAATATTCCGCATCTTTGAACGTCTCCAGCCACAGCACTGTGCCGGTGAAGGTCTGGGGTTGGCGATCGTTAAAAGAATCGTCGAGCGTCACGGCGGAGAGATGGGCGTGGAATCTTCACCTGAACAGGGCACTTGTTTCTGGTTTACCCTGCCCGCACGAGAAGAATTCGTAATCCATCACAAGTCTATCTGGCCTCGTGATGCCCAGGCTGTTGCTGGAGATAATTCATGATCAATGAAACCCCTAACCTGCGCAAACCCACCATACTCATCATTGATGATGACGAAATATTCGTCGAATTACTCAGCGACGAATTGAATCCCTATTTCGTAGTGGAATGGGCGCGGGATAGCCGGACTGCGTTACGCGCTATCGAACGGCAGACGCCGGACTGCATTTTTCTCGACCAGAATCTGCCCGATCTGCTCGGGGTGCAGCTGATAGATGAAATTCGTAAGCTCGGCTGTGCCACGCCGGTTGTCATGCTCACGGCTTCGCAGGATGTGCGCGTCGCTGCCGGAGCCATGCGCGCCGGCGCCGTCGATTTCGTGGTCAAGGATATCAATGAAGCGTTTTATGAAGATCTGGTTCCCACTGCGATACGTGCAGTAGAAAAATGGAACAATGAGAAGGAACTGGACTACCTTCGAGATCAACAGCAGGAGCAGAACTCTCGAACATTGCAGTTGAACAACGAATTGGTGCAGAAAAACCGGGAATTGGAGCAGGCCTACGAAGACATAGCCGCCGCAGGTCAGCAACTGCAGAAGAAAAATCAACGCCTTTCGGAACTGTATGACACGGCGCATCGCTTTGTCGATAACGTGTCACATGAAATGCGCACACCGCTGACCGTGATCAAGGAATTTCTGGCGATTGTCATGGATGGCCTCGCCGGACCGATCAATGATCAGCAGGGCGAATATCTCCAGATTGCCATCGCCAAGACCAATGATCTGGCCCAGATGGTTGAGGATATGCTCGATATCAGCAAGATTGAAGCCGGCCTGTTGCGGGTGGACCGCCAATGCTGTCAGGTCAACGACATTGTCTGCAGTATTCACCAGATCCTGGAACAGAAATCGCGCAGTTACCATCTGGAATTAAATTTTGAAGCGCCTGCTGATCTGCCTCCCGTCTACTGCGATCAGGAAAAAGTGGGACGCATTTTAATCAATCTGGTAGTCAATGCCATGAAGTTTTCACCGGAGGGCAGCCAGGTCCGGGTCTGCTTCCAATTGGCTGACACGAACGATGAAGTGCTGGTTAAGGTGTGCGATAATGGACCGGGCATTAGCCCGGAGCACCTGGAAGTCATCTTTGATCGCTTTCGCCAGGTGGGCGAGGGAACGCGCACCAGCACGAAAGGCTTTGGCCTCGGACTCAGTATCGTGCGCGAACTGGCCAACCTGAATCTCAGCGATGTTCGGGTCCAGAGTACCGTCGGTCAGGGCAGCACCTTCAGTTTTTCTCTACCGGTGTATAACCCCCTTAAAATTATTGATCGATTCCTTCAACGTCATCATACCTATGCGCATCATGGTCAGAATCTGACTATCCTGCGCGGCTGGTGCGAACAACCCTCTCCCGAAATCAGCCAACATATTCGCAGCTTTGTCGTCCACCATTCTTCACCCTATGACCTCTGCCTCGAACAACCGCAACAGGGAATGGTATTGATACTCACCCTCGTTAATGATCCGCAGTCATATCTGCAGCGCTTATTATTGCATAATCGCGAAGAACTGCGCCTGTCTCCGGGAAGTACCGTGAATTTGAATTTTGAAATTCTGAAAACCTGGCCGCTGGAATCAAATCGACAGCGCCTGATTCAAGAAATACAAACGTGGGTGCCCGATACCACGATGGAGCAAGCGGATGTCCTGTCAACGCATCTTTATCGTGGATGACGATCGCCAGGTTTCGCTGGCTTTGTGTATTCGGCTGAAAGCCAGCGGATACGATGTGGCTGCGGCTTTTGATGGTGAATCAGGCCTCCAGCAGATGCGCCAGTATGTCCCGCACCTGGTCCTGTTGGACATCCGTCTGCCCGGAATCGATGGAATCGAAGTGATGCAGCAGATGAAACAGGATGGCGATTTATCCCAGATACCGGTGATCTTTGTCTCCGCTAATGCCCAGGAAAAATCACGCCGTGCCGCCTTGCAGGCGGGAGGGCGACTGTTTCTGGAAAAGCCTTTTGATGCCCGTACGCTTTTGCAGGCGATTCAGAATGTATTGAATGAGCAGCCGCAACCCGGAGCCCATGCATGAATTCCCCACTCATTCTGATCGCTGATGACGACCCGATGCTGGTGCGTGTGCTCAGCGTGCGCTGTCAACACCTGGGTTGCGCGATTGAAACGGCAGCCGAGGGGCGGGAAGTGATCATTCGCATTCATCAGCATCGTCCAGACCTGATCATCATGGATCTCGACATGCCCAACAGCAGCGGTTTGAATATTTACGAAATGCTGGCGGCGGATATGCGGTGGCGGACCATTCCGGTGATCATTCTCAGCGGGCAGCGTGATAATCGATCACGGGCCCGCGCGGAAGAACTGGGAGCGCGCTGGGTGACCAAATCGCCTGATTGCTGGGCGGAGATTCGTGAGTACATCCAACAGGTCTTACAGCTATCCGGGTCAGGCTGCTATAAAAGCCAGACCGGTGAACAGCTGGTTGATGAACCGGCAGGTAAATCTGCTGATGCCCGCCCACTGATCCTGGTGGTGGATGACGATCAAGCGGTTTCGCGCGCTATTGATATTCGTCTGGAAGCGAATGGTTATCATGCGGTATGTGCGCGCAGTGGCGCCCAGGCCTTATTCCTCGCCCAGGAACGAAAGCCGGCGCTGATCACTCTCGACCTGGGGTTGCCGGAAATCGATGGGTTGCAGCTCCTGCGTAGCCTGCGTGATGACCCAGCCACCCAGTCGATTCCCGTGATCGTGTTAACCGGCAATACCCAGACGCAGGTACGGGAAGAGTTTCAGCGGTTGGGAGTGGCTGCCTTTATGACCAAGCCATTCAGTACCCGCGATGTTTTGCGCCGGATTGAAGAGATACTCGGCATGGCCGATCTCACCGTTCAAAAAGGAAAGTTGTCATGACGACATCAACAGCCCTGCTGGTCAAACGCATCCTGATTGTTGACGACGAGGAAAATGTCGTCCGCGCTTTGGCCATTCGTTGTCAGCAGCTGGGACTCCTGGTCGACAAAGCCAATAACGCTCTCGAAGCCCTGACCATTCTCAAACGAGAGCCGATCCCACCGGACCTGTTGCTGCTGGATTTTAATATGCCCGGTGCCGATGGCTTGACCCTCTGTGATATGTTGAAAACGGATACCACTTTGGCACCGCTGCCGGTGATTCTGCTGACCGCCTATGATAATGACCAGATTCGTCGCCGTTGCGAAATGCTGGGAGCCTACTACGTCCGCAAAGATGTCGATGCCTGGAAACAGCTCCAGAAAATCATCTCGCGATTGCTGGATTTACCGAATGACGCATTACCCGAGTCAGCCGTCCGCTATGAACGCTCCCATGAACCTGCATCTCCCGCAACGTCTGCGGGAAAAATACTGGTTATTGATGATGATCCGATGATGATTTCGATGCTGAAAACGCGATTAAAACATAATGGTTATCAGGTTATTTCAGCCATGAGCGGCATGCAGGGTTATTGGTTGGCCATCAAGGAAGAGCCGGATCTCATTTTGCTCGATTTCAAAATGCCCAATGCCTGGGGAAACACGATACTTGGAAAACTGAAATCAGACCCGCTCACCCGTAAAATTCCTGTGTATATCGTCTCGGGCATTTCCGACCTTGGTTTACAGCGCGATGTGCTGCGTCTGGGGGCTATGGCGTGGATTACAAAACCATTTGATAGTGGCGAGTTACTTAAAATTATTCAAAAGGAATTGGCACGATAGCAGCGATTTTATTAAATAATGCCCTCGCATAAATCTGGCTTTTTGATTTAATTCTAAAAAAATTTGTAAAGTCATACTTATGACAGCCTATATCAAAATCGAATACATATTCACTTTTTCTGATCGGAGCAAAGTTAGCCATCTTGTCATTATTGACCCCGAATCTTTGGAATTGGTTGAAGACGAGGTGCCGACCGATGCATGGTGCCGGCTGGAAAATCATCAGTGCCCCAATTGCCCTTTAAATAATCAACATTCCTTTTGTCCAGCAGCACAAAGTGTCGCCATGATGGCGAAGTCATTTACCGGCTGTCATTCCTATGATCCGGTTCAGATCACTGTTAATACTTCCAGCAGGACCATTTCTCGGGAAGGTACTCTTCAGGAAGGGATACAATCCCTCATGGGCCTGCGAATGGCAGCAAGTGGCTGTCCCGTCATGGAAAAACTTAAACCAATGGTCCGCTTCCATCTACCGTTTGCAGATACCAGCGAAACCATCTATCGGGCCATTTCCATGTATCTGGTCAGTCAGTTCATCCGCATGAAAAAAGGATGGGCGGCTGATTTTGATTTGAATGATTTGCAATCCATTTACGAAGATATTCATCAGCTCAATCTGGCATTCAGCAAGCGGCTTCGACAAGCCAGCGAAGGAGACGCCAACGTGAATGGAATATGTATACTTGATATTTTTGCCCAGCAGATTCCCTGGGGAATTGAACATGCCCTGGATGACCTGCAACCCATTTTCAATCCCTACTTACATCCCTGAAATATTACACAACTCAATATAGTAGTATTTTGAACATATTTGACGAATTCTACTTCTAACGTCATATTTCTGTAGCTGTACATCTCCCAATGTCCATGTCTGCCTGGTCGGAGCCATGGAAGTTATTCCTCTGGTAAGGATATTTATGGAAGGCACAGTCAAGTGGTTCAATGATGCCAAGGGATTTGGCTTTATCAAACCGACCGATGGCGAGCAGGAGGTATTTGTCCATCACAGCGATATCGTGGCTGATGGCTTTCGCAGCCTGCAGGAAAATGATCGCGTGGAGTATGACCTGGTCAAGGGAGATAAAGGTCCCAAGGCCGTCAACGTTCGCAAGATCGGCTGAATAATATTACGGTTGATCTCAGTGCAACTCATCTGCGTTCCGGTTGCTGATTCATAATGATTATCAGATTACTGGAATATCAATACATGGCGGAGTGGAGTGGTGCGGCATGTTGTACCGGATTTGCAGAACTATCCGCCACAGCAGCATTCGATAAGTTGGGCAGGCTTAAAGTAGCCCGCGTGCCGCCTGGCGACGGACAGCACAACGTCAATTCACCCCCTAAAGTCTGGGCGATACCATAAGAGATAGATAATCCCAGGCCGGTCCCCTGGCCGGGTGGCTTGGTGGAGAAAAATGGCTCAAATACACGGCTGAGATATTGGCGAGGTATTCCGCAGCCGTAATCGATAACATCAATATGTAACCAGTTCAATTCGTTACGAAATTCCACCGCGATCGGCCCGCGCTGTTCCGTTGCGTCGGCTGCATTGACCAGCAGGTTGACCAGTATCTGGCTGATACTGCCGGAATCGGAATGAATGGTTAAAGGAATAGGCCACGGCTGGAATTTTATTTCCAGCTGTTTCATCTTGGAGAGTGAGGTCACGAAGCGAATCGCTTGTTGTATGGCTTCGTTTACGTTGATGGGAGTAAGTACCGCGGGTTGGCGCCGGGAAAGACGCAATAAGGATTCTACAATCTGGCTGCACTGGTGTACCTGCTGACTGACTTCATTGATACACTCTAGCACTTCCGACTGATGTTGTGACAGAGATTCGGGAAGCAGGATCAGATCCTTGGCTAAGCCAACCTGGCTGGCGATCGCCGCCATGGGATTATTGATCTCATGGGCTACCCCCGCAGCCAGCTCGCCGATGGCGGCCAGTTTTTCGCTTTGTCGAACCCGTTGCTCCAGTTGCTTTCGATGGGTCAGATCACGACCAATACAGACAATAGCCGGGGAATGTTGCCGGAATGATTTTAATTGAAACAGCGTGACCAGGTGAATTCGCTCATGACCATTTTCCAGCCGCTGAGTGATTTCGCCGCTCCATTGTTCATTTTGTGTGATGGTGGTAATCAGTCGGTCCCGGTCATCAACCGTCAGGCCGATTCGCGTCAGATTCTCATGGCCGGATGGTGTTTCGGAAAAGCCAAAGGCCCGCTGGGCGCTATGATTGGCGTAGAGAATATGTCCAGTTGCGGTAGAAATCACGATTGCATCGGTACTATGATCAACCACATTTCCGAGTTGTCTTTTCTCGGTTTCTTCGCGACGATAATCCTCATCCCAGCGGATGACCGCGTAGAGCAGGAGCGCAATAATCAAGGCCACCGCCGTACCGCTTAACAGGGCCCCGAAGGGACTCAGTTGTGTCCAGGCTGCTGACTGAGCCGTCAGCAACAGAAAAACCATGATGGGTAATGTCTTCTTAATCACCCGCATAGCAGTTCAAACCACATCAAGTAAATGGCACTCTTCTCTCATTGGAAATATACGTTACGAAGTAAGCAGTATCGAAATGCTCCCAGTGCAGCTGACTGATTACGAGACAGTTCGACAGACGTAAGTGTATGATTATGATGCAGATGCGACATGTTAATCTAGGCAGTAGCCGATGAGTTATCGTCCTATGTCCATATTCGACAAATAATTATATCAATCGTGATCACAATGTTCAGCTCGGTATCAAATGTGCTATAGATCAAATGAACGGAGTCGGCTGATCCCCATACCGACCGGGGTGCAGCAGTCATTGTGAATTCTTTCGTACTATCAGCCAGGATGACCCACCTGGCTGATTCTGTTTTATGAATTGTTAAATTTCACTTATCAAGCGGTTAGCTATTGCCAGAACCTGCCGGAATTCACTAATATACCAGCATCTGAAATAACCCTAATGGATATAGTCACAATCAAGTGTTAACGTTTGGTTAATATGCGTTTTTAGCTTCTACGCTTGAGTTGTTGAGTTACCAGCAGAAAGGATGAGGCATATGAGTAAAAAGGAAGTAAATATAAAAGGTCATGTCGACCTGGCTCAGGCGATAGCTTACCTGGAAGACCTGGTCATCAGCTTGAAAAGTGGCACGATCTGTGTGCAGAACTGTGAGGATTATGTTACCCTCAATCCGGCCAGTGGCTTGGAAATGGAAGTTGAAGCCAAGCATAAGGGGGAGAAGGAATCGCTCACAATCGTACTGAACTGGCAGACACAGAAGGAAGAAACTGAGAAACGCATGGAATTGCGGATCAGCTCGACCCAACCTGTGACCGCCGGTGCCACGGACGACGAAGATGAGGATGATTAGGACTGTAGTCCTCATCCCATTAAATTCCCATCTCCAACTGCGGCGCACCCATATTCCTGCCCAGCTGAGTCTGATACCATGTCGGCTGACAGCCGTCATGAATTAGCTGACCGCACTGGGCCGAACTCTACTTCACCCATCCGGCAGCTGGGCGGAATCGGCAGCAGCATTATTCGATCGGGGAGAGGCTATCAATTTCCTTACGGTGGTCTTGTGGCGAAGAAAACCAGCGAAAAACAACATGGTGCAACATTGCTTCCATCGACCCTCCGCAGTGGTGCTGAAGAGATAACCGAGTGGGATCAGCAAACCTATCTGAAATTGATTTCCGTTGATCTGACTCCCGAGCAGGAAAATCGCATCACGCATACCGACCAGATCTATCCGCGCCAGGAGGCGGTTCTGGCGGTCCACTGGCATCCGGAGTTTGTACCGCTGCAGCCGATTCGCCAGCGACTACAGACCATGTTTCCCAGCCGCCAGACGGAACTGATTATCCCCACGCAGCATAATATTCTACAGAGCTACGACGACTTCAGCGGTGTGGAAGTAGACTGCTATTCAACCAGTTTTAATCGCAAAGTACAGCTGCTGATTCATTTTCATCGCCCGCGCATCGATCAGGCGGATGTTTTTAAGAGCATGCTGTTGCACACTTTTCAGTATCGTTCCCGTCAGCTCTTCGAGTTTATTGAAACGATCATTAATCCGCTGTACGAAAAGCGATTACAACGGGCTGCCGATATTACTGGCGCGGATGAGGATCTGGTGGAATTCACCCGGCTGCACACCGTCAAATTGAAAAAACTATACCTGCGTAATGAGGGTATCACACCGGCACAAGCCATCAAGAATAAACTACTGTCGCAATATTTTGAGACGCTCATCGACCTGTTTGATGAACATCTGGTTCATCATGCCTTGTTGCTGCTGCGCTCGGTCAAGGAAATAGTAAAAGCCAATTTCAACCTGGAATATTTTTATCAAACCGAGGAAATCATCGAGGAGGTTCGGGCTTTGGGCGGCGGAATTGTCATTCCCCATCCCGAGCAATTTTGGCCGATCCTGCTGGCTGAATACGATGTGGATGGTTACGAAGTCTGGAATCCGCAGTCGCGTGATTATACCGAATTTCTGATTCAGGTGGTCGATCGTCAGAACCGTTCACCGCTCAGCCGCAAACGCCCGCTGCTGATCTTTATGGGTGATGATTGTCACATGGGTGAAAAGGTCAAGGAACCGCGTTATCAAGATCCCGAAAAAGCGGGGCGCGAAGTGGGCGTACAACCTGCCTGGGATGATCTGGCGATTCGCAAGAGTCTGATTGTAGCCAATTGCGATCGCCGCACGGTAATTGAAGAATATCGCCAGCGCCTGCTGGCTTGAGGAAGGATGGCATCATGGGCCCAGCCGCTCGCGAATTTCAGCACGATTCCTTTCAGGACCGGGAAACCATCGTGCACTATTTATCCGCGCTGGGCGAAGCGTTTCGACAGGGACAACTGGTCCTCTCCTCGCAGGGTGAGGATTTCCTGATCGATGCTCCGGGGCTGATGCGCTTTACCGTTCGGGCCCGGCAGCGGGGGGATCGGGCGCAGATGGTACTGAAATTCAGCTGGAAGAACCGTATTAAAAATGACGATTTTCGCGTCGGGCCGATCTCTCCGCGGCGCGAGGATGAATCGCGCTAACCCATGTTCAAACTGGACGGCATAGAGAAAAATTTTAAATTCATGACCTGGGAGGTCACCAAGCAGGTGGAGTTGACCTATCGGATCATGGATCAGCCGTCGCGCGGCCTGATTCGCAAAATTCTCTCCAGCGACAACTATATCGATACGATGAAAAGCCTGATCGAAAAGAAGTGCCTTTCCTATTACCGCAATCATCCCACCATAGATAAACAGACCGCGGATACCATCCGGGCGGTGACCGTCGTCGCAACCAACCTGGAAAAAATTGCCGATTATTGCTCCAACATCGCCAATAGCATGCAGAAAATGGATGATTCCGCCTTCATGGCGCGATTTGAATATCAGCCCTATTTTGAGCAGATTCTGCGGGCTTTGGAGGTGGTGCCGCCTGCTTTCGATGAACGTGATTCTGCGAAGGCCATCAAGATCTGCCAGTACGAGACACATCTCAACAAGTTGTATGAAGCGGACTACGAACGAGTCCGCCTGGCCATGCGCCTGGGGCGCGACACGGATAATCTGCTTATCGCCTTGCGGATCCTGCATTATCTGGAGCGCATGGGCGATGCGCTGCTCAATATCGGCGAAGCCATTCTCTTTGCCCTGTCCGGCGAAAAAATGAAGTATCATCAATATGTCTCGCTGGATGAGGCGATGCATACCGCCAATCCGCAGACGGAAAATTATTCCGTTGATTTTAAATGGGAGACCCGATCGGGAGCACGGATAGGCAAAGTGGCTGATCATTCTGCCGAGAGCAACGGCGGCGAAGCGATTTATAAGGAGGGGGCCGCCGACAAACTCCGCCGTGAACGCGACAGCATCCAGCAGTGGAATACGTTCTGGCCTGGCCTGCCGCCGAAGGTGCTGGAATATCGCGAGGGCAACGGAGATGCTTCATTGCTGCTGGAGTTTCTGGATGGCTTCACTTTCCAGGAAATGATCCTGAATGCTGATCCCGACATGCTGCTCAGTGCACAGAATTGCATTCATCAGGTGCTGCAGAAAATATGGACCACTACGCTCGAAAATCAATCCATCAGCACCAATTATATTGGCCAATTGCAGGAGCGGATCGACGATGTATTTCGCGTCCATCCCAATTATCGCCGCACCCGCCAGCGGCTCGGCCGGCTGGAGATCGAGTCCTTTGAGGAATTGCTGATCCGGGCTGGTGAATTGGAGACTCAGCTGCCGGCGCCGTTTTCAGTATTTATCCACGGGGATTTTAATATCGACAACATCATCTATAACCCCCGCCACGAGCGCGTCCATTTTATTGATCTTTATCGCTCCAAACGCTGGGATTACGTGCAGGATGTATCGGTTTTTTTAATTTCCAATTACCGCATCCCGATTTTCGAGCCGCGCCTGCGTCAGCGTTTGAATGTCATCATGCAGACTTTTCTGGAATTCACCCGTTCAGTAGCCCGGCAGCTGCCGGACCATACCTTTGATGCCCGGCTGGCCTTGGGCCTGATCCGATCGCTGGTCACTTCGACGCGGTTTGAACTGGACAGCTGGTTCTCGGGCCAGATGTATCATCGGGCGATTTACCTGCTGCATAAGCTGATAGACCATCATGACCGACCCTGGTCGGAATTCAGGATTGTGGACGACGTGCTGATTTTTTAGCGAACACTAACCTCAAGGAGCGACCCGTGCGAATCGGCGTGATTGGTATCAAGGATGGATGGTCTTCGCATCAACTGGCCGATGCCCTGGCCAAGAAAACCGGATTCCACTGCCTGATTAATATGGATGAAGTGGTCCTGGATCTGGAAAGCGGTCATGCCTATTACCGCGATCTGGATTTGGCCACACTCGATGCCCTGGCGATCAAGAAGATCGGCGCTCCTTATTCTTCCGATCTGCTGGATCGACTGGCAATTCTGCAGTTTGTGCAGCGGGCGGGGGTGCGGATGTATTCCGATCCGGGGCGGATCGAGCGTCTGCTCAATCGTCTCAATTGCACTTTGTCGATGCGTCAGGCGAATATTCCTCTGCCACCCACGACCATCACGGAGAATATCGCGCAGGCTGAGCAGGTCGTGCGTCGCTATGGTCGAGCGGTACTGAAGCCGCTCTATACCACCAAAGCTCGTGGTATGACGATGTTGACCGTTGAGGATAATATTCGTCCGGCACTGGAACAGTTTCGGGATGCCGGCAACACCGTCCTTTACATTCAGAAAATGATGAATCTGCCTGGCCGGGATATGGGGTTGGCTTTTCTGGGTGGTGAATACCTCGGCTGTTATGCACGCGTGCGCAGCAAAGGCTCCTGGAACACGACAACTCACTCCGGAGGAACGTATGAAGCATTCGATCCGCAACCGGCCATTATCGAACTGGCTCTGCGCGCTCAGGAACCGTTCGGATTGGATTTCACCTGTGTTGATATCGCTGAAACGGATCAGGGGCCGGTAGTATTCGAAGTTTCAGCCTTTGGCGGATTTCGTGGTTTGCATGAAGCTTGTGGCCTGAATGCGGCCGAGTTGTTTGCTGATTATGTGATCGCGCAGGCCAGTTAAGGGGCAGTGCATGACCCACATTGATACGCTCATTGATCGATTGCTGCAGGAACAGCCGGTGACGGAGGCGATCAATCTCTCGTTCGCCAACTGCACGATCCGGGTGCAATCTGATTCTTCAACTTTAATCACGCAGTTGAGACGATACTATGAACCGTTCGTGACCTCCGTTGATCACCCGGAAATAATTATTACCGCATTAGAGCGGCCGGAGGTGGATTTGAAGCTGACTTACCAGCCTAAAGCACCGGAACCCAATAAGCCTAAAATCAAGGAAGAATACGTAGATCTGCCCGGTGGACGTGTGGTTCGTAAACGGCTGACCGGGATGCATTTTATTTTTGGCGGCGGGCGGCACCTGACGATAGGCCCCTGCGTCGCGAATGACAATCAGGTTATCAATTTCATCAACAACCGTTTCATGGCCTGGAAACTGCGACAGGGATGTCTGCTCTATCATGCGGCCGCAGTGGCCACGCATGGCCGGGGGGTGGCTTTGTCGGGTTTTTCCGGCATGGGTAAATCAACATTAGCATTGAAGATTATGAGTCTGGGGGCTGATTTTGTCAGCAATGACCGGCTGATGGTGCAGGGAACGGGGCCGACACGTACTATGTTTGGTGTTCCCAAACTGCCGCGCATCAATCCGGGAACTATTCTCAACAATCCGAATCTGTTGCAACTGCTGACGCCGGAAGAACAGCAGCGCTTTTCCGCACTCAGCCGAGATGAATTATGGAAGCTGGAACACAAATATGATGCCTATATCTCGCAGTGTTTCGGTCCGGGACGTTTTCATTTGCAGGCGGAGATGCAGGGGCTGATTGTGCTCAACTGGCAACGAAGTTCACAGCCCTTGCAGATCCGACGCGTTGATCTGGACCGGCGGCAGGATTTGATGCCGGCTTTTATGAAAAGTGTCGGCTTGTTTTTCGGGGCTGACCCGGAAGAATTCACTCTGGAGGCACCCGCCGAGCATTACCTGGCGCAACTGGTGAAGCTGCCGGTCATTGAATTGACTGGTGGCGTGGATTTCGGCCAGGCAGCGGAATGGGTCTGGCGGACGATGCAATCTGGAAACTGGTCAGCGCTAACATGAATCAGCCATCACCACACACTTCCGGCGAATCACCCGCCAGTAAAGAGACCGGCCAGGTTCCGCTGACTCGTCAAGCCATCATTCCTGACGCCTGGCGAATCGCCCGTTACCGCAAATGTCCGGAATATGGCCCGAAACTGCTGTTTTTCAGCGGCGGCAGTGCACTGGCTCAACTCAGTCGCCATCTGATCGATTACACCCATAATTCCATTCATCTGGTCACTCCATTTGATTCCGGTGGCAGCTCGGCTACATTCCGTGAAGCTTTTGACATGCCCGCCGTCGGCGATCTGCGTAATCGATTGATGGCCCTGGCGGATCACACCGTCAGCGGTCACCCGGACGTATATCAATTATTCGCCACTCGCCTGCCGCGTGATGCCGATGATCAGCAGTTACGCCGGCGGCTTAAAGACATGGTGGCTGGTGAGGATCCGCTGATCACAAATGTGGTTGATCCCATGCGCAAGTTGATCCGCAATCATCTGCGCTATTTTCATGATAACATGCCGGCTGATTTTGATCTGCGGGGAGCGAGCATCGGCAACATGATTCTGGTGGGTGGGTATCTCAATAACGAACGGCATCTCGATCCGGTGGCGTTTCTCTTTTCCAAGCTGGTAGAGGTTCGCGGGATCGTTCGCACCATTTTAGGTGACAGCTATCAACTGGCGGCTGAGTTAAGCGATGGCCGACAGGTGACCGGGCAGCATCAACTCACCGGCAAAGAAGTATCTCCACTCCCCGCAGCGATTCAGCGGATCTGGCTGGTGAATAATCTTGAACAGGCCCGGCCAGTACAAGTGGAAATCCGCGAGAAAATCAAAACTTACATCGCCGAAGCAGAATTGATCTGCTACCCCATGGGCAGCTTTTTCACCAGTATCATAGCCAATCTGCTACCGAACGGTGTGGGGCAGAGCATTGCCGGCAATGGTGTTCCCAAAATTTACATACCCAATACTGGCCATGATCCCGAAGAACTGGGTCATACGGTCGCCGATCGCATTCAGTTGATACTTGCTCAATTGCGATGCGATGGCATGCCGGAATGTTCAGCCGATAAGCTACTCAATTATGTCCTGGTTGATTCGCAGCAGGTCCATTATGCCCATGGTCTGGACCTCGAATCCATTCGCCGGCAGGGGGTGACCGTTATTGACCAGCCCCTGATCACTCCACAAAGCCAACCCTATCTTGACCCTGATCGATTGATTGCCGTGCTTTTATCTCTGGTTTGAAAATTATGCTCCCGATCAATACCGGTTCCTGTTCTGTAGTATCGGCATACAAATTGCCAGTAGCGGTATAAATACACTTAGGTCCGATTTGTTGATTGCCTATTGCAGGAGTCGGCATGTTTCCCATACTGGAAGCTAAATGGTTAGCCCCGAAAGTGCGCTGGATCACAGTAGCTGCTCCGCGGGTGGCGACCAAACATCTGCCCGGTCATTTCGTGATTGTTCGTGTTTCTGAACATGGCGAGCGGATTCCCCTGACCATTGCGGATTCTGACTCAGCATCCGGAACGATAACTCTGGTAGTCCAGGTACTCGGCGCCACCACACAGCAGTTGTGCGCTCTGAAAGAAGGTCAAGCCATACTGGATGTGGTCGGACCGCTGGGTAAAGCCACGGAGATGAAAAACTTCGGCCATGTCGTGCTGGTGGGCGGCGGAGTCGGCACAGCAGTCATCCACCCACAGGCGAAGGCGCTGAAGAATTGTGGCAATTATGTATCCGCAGTGATCGGTGGTCGCAGCCAATCCTATGTGATCCTCGAATCGGAATTGCGCTCCATCTGTGATGCGGTTTATCCCTGCACTGATGATGGCAGCTACGGTTATCATGGATTTGTGACCGGCAAGCTGGGCGAGTTGATCGCTGATCAGCAACAACCCGTCCACGCGGTGATCACCGCAGGACCGGTGCCCATGATGCGAGCGATCGCCAACCTGACCCGGGAACATCATCTGCATACCATCGCTTCGCTGAATCCGATTATGGTGGATGGAACCGGCATGTGTGGCGGGTGCCGGGTGACAATCGCCGGCCAGACGCAATTTGCCTGTGTGGATGGACCGGAATTTGACGCGCATCAGGTTGATTTTACCGAACTGGCGGATCGATTGAGCGCCTACCGGCCGCAGGAACAACTCTCCTGGCAACAATTACAGAATTTGAACCATGAATGTCGATTGAACCAGTTAAAGTAACCAAACCCGTATGGGATTATAACCGGAGCTGGTCTGTATGAAACCCGCTGAACGAATGAAAATATTACGTCAGCACATGCCCGAACAGGATGCCGAGCAGCGCAGCCATAATTTCGAGGAAGTCAATTATGGTCTGGCCGGAACGGCAGCCAGCATGGAAGCCCAGCGCTGCCTGCGCTGTAAACAGGCTAAATGTATCGAAGGTTGTCCCGTCGGCGTGGATATCCCCGGATTTGTGGAAGCTCTAGCGGAGGATGATCTGAAAAAGGCCGCCGATATTCTGCTGGACGCCAATGTTCTGCCCGCTGTTACCGGCCGTGTATGTCCCCAGGAGACCCAATGCGAGGTGCAGTGTATCCGAGGCGGCAAGAGTGAACCGCTGGCGATTGGGTATCTGGAACGTTTCGTCGCCGACTGGGCCCGCGAGAACTATCAACAGAAATTCACTCCTCCGCCTCCCAGCGGTAAACGCATTGCAGTCGTTGGGGCAGGGCCGGCAGGGTTAACCTGCGCCGGAGAATTGGCCAAAAGAGGCCACGCCGTGACCATCTATGAGGCACTTCATCGTCCGGGCGGTGTCTTACTCTATGGTATTCCAGAGTTTCGTCTGCCCAAAGCCATCGTTGACCAGGAAGTTAATAATCTCAGAAAAATGGGCGTGCAGATCATCTGTAACGTTGTTATCGGGGCGACTTATACCATTTCTGATCTGCTCACCGCGGAGGGTTTTCAGGCGGTGTTCATCGCCAACGGCGCGGGATTGCCCGTCTTTCAGGGAATACCTGGCGAGCAGTTGAAAGGAGTTTATTCAGCCAATGAATATCTGACGCGGGTTAATTTGATGGGCGCGTTTCGATTTCCAGATTGCGATACGCCGGTGATTAAATCCACGCAGGTCGCTGTGGTTGGCGGTGGAAATGTGGCGATGGACTCGGTACGGACCGCACGTCGATTAGGTGCCGATCCGGCCACGTTGATTTATCGCCGATCGCGACAGGAAATGCCCGCCCGTGTCGAAGAAGTCAAGCATGCCGAAGAAGAGGGGATCGTTCTGGAATTACTCTGCAATCCGATCGAAATACTGGGAACAACCGATGGATGGGTGCGCGGCGTGCGCTGCCAGCGGATGGCTTTGGGCGAGCCTGATGCCAGCGGTAGACGTCGGCCTGAGCCTATTCCCGGCAGTGAATTCGAAATCCCCTGTCAGGTGTTTATTGAAGCGATCGGTACCCGGGCCAATCCATTATTGACCCAGAGCACACCGGAACTGAATCTCAATAAATGGGGTAATATTGTCATTGATGAAAATAATATGACCAGTATGCCCGGCGTCTTTGCCGGTGGTGATATCGTGCGCGGAGCGGCGACGGTCATATTGGCCATGGGCGACGGAAAAAATAGCGCACTGTCCATTCATCAATTTTTATCCAATAAATAACTTACATAATTTGCTGACATGTCCATAAATTTAATGACCACAAGATGTAGTTCGAAAGATTTAATCAACTTCAAGTAATTATGTATTTGCAGAGTCAGAAAATATTGTCTTCGTAAAACAATCAGGCCATTAATTATCTTTATTGTACTATTTGTAGTGACCCGCCGAGCAATATAATCAGATGTTCTTATTTCATGTAGTTCTGTATCGTATAACTATTGAGCAATATCTTGGTATACTATTGGATTCAAGTGTCTGAACCTACATCGATCATTTAATATCAATCCGCAACTATGCCAAACGCTTTGAACCAAGCATACACTTCAGCTGTGCCGCTCGATTTGTTTCGTATGGTTGTTGAACAGGCCGCTGATCTGATTTGTTGTGCAGATTATTCCGGACGAGTGTTATATATCTCACCGAATATCGTTGATCTGCTGGGATTTCAGGTATCGGAATTCATTAATACCAGCGGTCTGGATTATGTTCATCCTGATGATCGCGCTTCGATCGAACTGGCCCTGCAGCAGGTCTATAAGATTGGAACAATGCAGATCGAATACCGCGCCCGACGAAAAGATGGTGAATACCTGTGGGTTGAAACCACTGCACGGTTAATCACCCACGGTCTATTTTCTTCATCTCCGGAAATTATTACGGTGACCCGGGATTGCACCCGACGGAAATCAGCCGAACGATCTCAACACGAATATGAAACTACTCTGGAAACTGTATTCAAAGCGTCCCCGATGGGCATCGGTTTGACCGTCAATCGGTTCTTTCAATGGATCAATCAGCAGATGTGTCGGATGACGGGTTATCCGATGGATGAATTAATCGGTCAATGTTCACGATTACTTTATAGCAGCCAGGAGGAATATGAACGGGTAGGGCGGTTCAAGTATGAACAGATTGAGAAAACCGGAGTAGGGACGATCGAAACTCAGTGGAATTGTCGGGACGGCCGCCTGATTGATGTCTTGTTGAGCTCCGCACCGTGCCAGGTCAATTGGCCCAATGGTGTGCTTTTTACGGCGCTGGATATCACCGAACGGAAGCTGGCAGAACGCCGTTTGCACGAAACGTTGCAGACATCCGTAGATATTGTCAATGCGATTCCGGCAGGGTTGTTTATTTATCAGTATCAGCCTCCAGATCGACTGTACCTGGTGACGGGTAATCCCGCGGCGCGACAACTCACTGGTCTGGACCCCGAGCAGTGGCAGGGGCGGGAATTCAATGAAATATGGCCCAGGGCAAGAGAACTGGGATTTACTGCGCGGTACATAAAAGTCGCTCAGACCGGACAATCGGACGAATACACCGCGGACTATCATGATGGTCGTGTGCAGGGTATTTATCGATCTCGAGCCTTCCCCTTACCGAATAATCGACTGGCGGTGGCTTTTGAAGACATTACCCAGCAGCAACAGAGCGAACATGAACTGCATCAACTGCTGCGACAGTTTGAAGCCATTTTTAATCAGTCGATCCATCTGGCCGGTGTCCTCTCTCTCGATGGGCGCATTCAGAATATCAACACCTTGGCGTTGAATTTTTCCGGTATCACCCTGGAGGAAATACTTGGCATGCCCTTCTGGGAAGGCCCCTGGTGGAAACATGATCCGCAGATTCAGGAGCAGTTAAAAACAGCCATTGTCGAGGTTGCCCGAACCGGCGAACCGGCTCACTTCGAAACCACGCATCCCGATACTACCGGACAGCTGCGCAATATTGCATTTTCGTTGCGAGCCGTCAAAGACAGTGAGGGGCAGGTGCGCCTGCTGGTCCCGGAGGGCGTGGATATCACCGAGTCAAAGAAAACCGAATTGGAACTGCGACGACATCGTACTCAGCTGGAAGAACTGGTGATACAGAGAACCCAGGAATTAGAAGCATCGCGGGAATTATTGCAGCGTTCCGAACGACTGGCAGCCATCGGCACACTGGCTGCCGGAATCGCCCATGAAATTAATAATCCTGTTGGATGCATGCAACTCGCGGCGGAGAATGCATTGGCTCTTAATACCCAGCCGGAGCATCAATCGCTGGTCCGGACCTGTCTCGAGGATATCATCAAACATGCCCGGCGCTGCGGACAGATTACGCGCAGTGTTCTGCAGTTTTCCAAGCAGGAGACGACGGATAAATGGCCGGTTGATCTGCATGTAATCATTCGTCATGCTCTGCTAATGGTTGAACGGCTGGTCCAGCGACGGCAGACGCAGGTTATTCAGGAATTGACCGCTCAGTCGGCACTGGCCGTCATCAACCCGCTGGAAATAGAACAGGTCTTTATCAATCTGATTCGTAACGCGATTCAAGCCAGCCTGACACCCATACAGTTACTGATCAAGACTCAGTGTATCATGGGTCAGATTCGGATCATGGTCGCGGATAATGGCCCGGGAATTCCTGAGGAATTCCTGCCGCGAATTTTTGATCCGTTCTTTACCACCCGGCGTCATACCGGTGGTACGGGATTGGGACTGAGTATCGTGCACAGTATCATTACCGGACATCAGGGGCAGATCACTGCTCAGAATCGCCCGATCGGCGGAGCTCAGTTTATCATCGAACTGCCGGCAGCGCCGCCGTCTGCAGGAGGACAGGGGCATGATTAAAGTACTGATTGTGGATGATGAAGAAGGGTATCGACGTCAGTTGCAGATTACCCTGGCTACGGAAGGCTATGAAATCAGCACGGCGGCCAGTGGCCGGGAAGCGATTGATGTCGGTATACGCCAGCATCCGGATGTACTGATCTCAGACTGGATGCTCCGTAATCACATTCATGGAATGCACGTCGTCGAAGTGCTGCGTAATATCTTCCCCGAACTGCGTCCGATTGTAGTGACTGGTTTTCCATCGGATGATCTGCAGGCGGAGGCGCGACGCTTACGGGTCTGTGAGTTCATCGAAAAGCCCTTTGGACGGGAGCGCATTCAGCACGCCGTGCGTCAGGCAGCCCTCACGCCGCCCAGTAAAGATCAATCTCACCCGTTGCTGGCCATTCTGGAAATTGATCATCAGGGGCAGATAAATTATGCCAACTGCAAAGCTCAGGCGATGATTTCTGAAACTCTGGCAGGAGAACAGGCTCTCAATTTTAGTCAGCTTTTTACCCGACATCAGCAGCCTGATCTCGAATCCGCTGCCGATCACTGGATTGCGGTCGAACCTCGAACACGTACCACATGCGGCGGCTGGCAGTTGCGGACTCAGCCATTGCGCAGTAATGGAACTCGGCTGATCGTTCTACGGCGAGCGGATGAATCCACCGCCTCCTCCGCTGTTCTGGTAGAAATGCTGCTTGAAGCCCGGGAAATGCGGTCCATTCGTTGGCCATTCCCCGGTCGAATTCTGGTCATTGATGACATGGCATTCATCCGGCAAACTTTCGTCCAGATGCTGGAACGATGTGGCGCTACGACCTACGCCGCCGGAACATCGAGCGAAGCGTTGCGTTTGCTGCAGGCTGATTCCGGCATTCAATATGTTATCCATGATATGGAGTTACCCGGCATCGATACGGGCAAATCCATTGCTGCCCTGCGACAAGCCCGTCCCGATCTGGTGTTTATCGGCAACAGCAGCACCAGCCAGAGTGAACAATTTGCCGTTTGGGGGGTCAAATACTTTTTGCAGAAACCCTGGCGTGTGGAAAATCTGATCAGCATGCTGTCCGGCCAGATTGAACGCTGTGTGCAATGTAGCCAGAATTTACCACTACGCCAGGCGCAACCGGGCGAAAATGCCAGAACCTGGGTCTGTGCATTTTGTGGACACACCTATCAAGCCGTCATCGATGATTCACTGCCGAGCGACTGGCTGACCAATATCCAGGAGTATTCCAGTAAATAGTCCTGGTAATTTACACCAATTTTACACCCATAATAATCGGCTCATTTTTCGCCGTCGGCTGGTATGGCGCTTCGTTGCCATTTCGCAGTTCATGTTCAATTTCATCACTACTGCGCAATCAGCCGCAACCAGCGCAATGGTCATGTAGATTTGCTGATTCGTCCGGAGGCATAGATCGGTCGAACTCAACCTATACACGCTAAACGACGATTTTCACTTTCAGGCACACGCTTGACGAAATCAATGTTATCGCAGCATAATCCTCTTTTCGTGGCACAATAATTGCAGTAATCCGAAGTGTACTGTGCGCTCATCGCTCATTGTATTTTATCTCTTGTACGGGAATAGATCATGATCATCGGCTTGCGGCGCGAGGATAAAAGTCGCCATGAAGCCCGCGTACCGTTGGTACCCGTCGATGTTGCCCGACTGATCAGTACCGAGCGAGTGGGGGTTCTGGTGCAGCAATCACCCCAGCGTTGTTTCCAGGAACGTGCGTTCAGCCAGGCAGGGGCCCAGATCGTTCCGCAATTGACGGATGCTTCTATCATTCTTGGTATCAAGGAAATCCCTCCGACATTATTGGAACCAAACAAGACCTACCTGTTTTTCTCGCATACCATCAAAGGCCAATCTTATAACATGCCCATGTTGCGACGAATCATGGAGCTGGGCAGCACGCTGATCGATTATGAGCGAATTGTTGATGAACAGAACCGCCGCCTGGTCTATTTTGGAAACTATGCCGGTCTGGCGGGTATGATTGATGCGCTCTGGGCTTTGGGGCGACGGTTACAGGAACAGGGTATTCCCAATCCTTTCCTCTATGTGCGCCGCGCCTTGGAGTATACCGACCTGGCCCATGCTAAAGCCGAACTCGCTCGGATTGGTGAGCGGATCCGCCGTGACGGACTGCCGCCATCAATTCAACCACTCATCGTGGGATTTGCCGGTTACGGCCACGTGTCGCAGGGAGCGCAGGAAATACTGGATCTGCTGCCCGTGGAGACCATTTCGCCTGATACCCTCGCGCAATGCACCGGGAACGACCGCACACTTTATAAGGTGGTTTTTCAGGAACAGCACATGGTGCAGCGCCGCGATGGCCGGCCTTTCGTGCTGCAGGATTACTATGATCATCCCGAACTTTATGAATCACGATTTTTCGATTATGTTCCGCAACTGGCAGTTCTGATGAACTGTATTTACTGGGCGCCGAAATATCCTCGACTGGTGACAGTCGAGCAACTGCGCAAGTTGTTTTCTACTCCACAGCTGCCTCGGCTACGCGTGATCGGTGATATCACTTGCGATATCGAAGGGTCGATCCAGTGCACAGTTAAAGCAACTGAGCCAGACAATCCGGTGTATGTCTACGAACCCTCCAGCGGGCGGATTCGTGACGGCGTGGTGGGCGAAGGGCCGGTGGTGCTGGCGGTTGATATACTTCCCTGCGAACTGCCGGTCGATTCATCCACCTATTTCAGCCGGACGCTCTATCCCTTTATTCTACCGCTCGCCCGCACTCAGTGGCAGTTGCCGCTGACCGAGAGCAGACTGCCGCCTGAACTGCAACGGGCCACAATCGTCTACCACGGGCAATTGACGCCCCCATACGAATATTTACATTCACACCTGCAGGCTGTTTAACCGGAGGTTGAGTTATGACAAAAGTGCTGGTACTCGGTGCGGGGCTGGTTTCCCGCCCGCTGGTTCATTATCTACTAAAAAAGCAGTATCAACTGACGATCGCCACTCGCACGGTCAGTAAAGCGGAAGAGCTGATTCGCGGTTTTCCGAATGGTCGGGCGGTGGCCTGGGTGGTGGACGATCTGATCAAGCTGGAGCAGATGGTTCGGGATCACGATCTGTCGGTCAGTCTGCTGCCGGCTCCTCTGCATCCGGTGGTGGCGGAAATGTGTATTCGCCATCGCAAACACATGGTCACTACTTCCTATGTCAGCCCGAAAATGCGTGAAATGGATAAGCCGGCTCAGGATGCCGGTGTCGTCCTCTTGAACGAAATCGGTGTTGATCCCGGCATCGATCACATGTCCGCCATGCGCATCATTCATGATGTGCAGAAGCGCGGCGGACGGGTCGTCAGCTTCCGATCTTATTGCGGCGGGTTACCGGCACCGGAAGCCAATAACAATCCATGGGGCTATAAATTCTCCTGGAGTCCGCGCGGCGTCTGTACCGCCGGAAAAAATCCCGCCAAATTTCTGGAATATAAAAAGCTGGTGGAAATTCCCGGGCCGGAATTGTTCACCTGCAATCATCCCTTGCCGGTCGAGGGAGTGGGTACTCTTGAAGCCTATCCTAATCGCGATTCACTGGGCTATCTCGACATTTATGGGTTGAAGGATATCGACACCATGTTTCGCGGTACGCTTCGTTATGCCGGCTGGTGTGCCTGTTTGAAGAAAGTAGTCGATTTCGGTTGTCTTGATGAAACACCGGTGACGTATCCTGTCGGCACCACTTTCTCCAAGTGGACCGCCGGGCTGATGAAAAGCAGCTCGACTGATCGACTGCGTGAACAGGTCGCCCGCCATCTGAAGAGCGAGGTATCAGCCAATTATCTCGATCGCTGGGAGTGGCTGGGACTGTTTTCCAACGACCCGTTGCCCATTACCAGTACAACGACGACCGCCCTGGATGAACTGGCCCAGCGCATGGAAAAGAAAATGGTTTATGCCCCCAGCGAGCGCGACATGATTGCCCTCGTACATCACTTCGAAGCGGAAGTGGGCGGCCAACGAGAAAAAATCGTTTCGTCACTGGTTGATTACGGTATTCCCCACGGAGACAGTTCCATGGCCCGTACGGTCTCTCTGCCGGCGGCTATCGGCGTTGACCTGATCTTAAGTGGACGGTTTGTTAAACCCGGAGTACACATTCCGGTCATGCCCGAATTATACAATCCGGTGCTGGACGAACTGGCCAATCTGCAGATCCGCTGTCAGGAAAAAACCCGGAAACTATAAACATATAAACAAAACTGCCATACACAAAAGGCTCGCCGGAATTATATCCGACGAGCCTTTTTACGAAGTAGGCATTATTATTTGAAGAAGAGCGTCAATTCAGCCAGCGTGATAGTTGCGCCACCGAGGCACAGACCACCACCGCCAAAATAAGGGGCATCAGGTTGGACCAGATGGTCCACTTCACACTGCCGGTTTCGCGATAGATGGTCCAGGTCGTCGTTGCGCAGGGATAATGCAACAGTGAAAAAAGCATCATGCAGATCGCCGTGGTAAAAGTCCAGCCGTTGTTATGAAACAACGTTGCCAGTTCCCCCATGTCATCCAGTTCCGTCATCCGCGTACCGGCCATATAGGCCATAATCATGGTCGGTACAATAATCTCATTGGCGGGAATGGCGACGATATAGGCCAGCAGAATCACACCATCCATTCCCAGAAACTGTCCGATCGGATTCAACCAGGAAATGGCATAAGCCATCAGGCTCTGGTCACCCGCATTGATATTACCCAGCAGCCAGATTACTGCACCGGCGGGCGCGGCGGTGACACAGGCCCGACCCAGCACATAAATGGTTCGATCGATCAATGAACGGTGGAAAATGCGCAACAGATTGGGCTTGCGGTAGGGGGGTAGTTCCAGAAAAAAATGGCTGGGTTCGCCTTTCAGGACGGTCGAGGATAAAAACTTGCTCATGGCGAAAGTGACCGCTACACCGATCAGCGTGACCGCAACCACGGTTGCTGTGGCTACGATCCCCGACCAGGCTGGATTGAAACTGGCAGCGACAAACACCGTCGCCAGCAGAATAATCGTCGGCCAGCGACCGTTGCATAGCATGAAATTGTTCGTCAGAATGGCGATCAGGCGCTCGCGCGGTGAGTCGATAATTCGGCAACTGGTCACCCCCGCAGCATTACAGCCAAAGCCCATCCCCATGGTCAACGATTGCTTGCCATTAGCTCCGCACCAGCGGAATAGCCGATCCAGATTGAACGAGACCCGCGGCAGGTAGCCGATGTCTTCGAGA
Organism: Phycisphaerae bacterium; assembly: GCA_022072405.1. Taxonomy (GTDB): domain Bacteria; phylum Planctomycetota; class Phycisphaerae; order UBA1845; family CAIVHJ01; genus JAJVHX01. The sequence goes on from JAJVHX010000022.1 coordinate 74,819, forward strand.
AAAGTAAAAATCGGGAAAAAGATCGCCATGGGCGGCAACATCACCGAGATCACCCAGGCCAAACCGCGATAGACACCGTTGACCAGAAATCCGGTCAGCCACCAGGGAGATCCGATCGCTTTCATCCCGGTTTCAAGATGTCCTTCCAACCAGAAAAAGAAATCGGCCAGGAGTCCACTGGGGACATTCGCACCCTGAATCGTCAACCACAGAATGGCCATCAGGGCAAAGATCATGATCGGAAAACCCAGCCAGCGACTGGTCAGGATTTTGTCCGCGCCCAGGTCCCAGTCTACGGCCGGCCGGCCGGTAACATGCACGCCTACGGCGGAAACCTGAGCAGCCCGGTGATAGAGTGCTCCCGCCAAACGATCATGGAGATCGCTGCCCAGCTTTTGGCGCAAAAGTCGAACATCATTCAAGAGCTTATCAGCAACATTGGAGGATTCGTTCATACCAATACCAGTTCCTGAGCAGGGTCCTTCGAAAATTCAGCCAGTTCACCGCTGCGCAAAGCCTGTTCCATTCGTTCATCTCCGGCGAGCAGCCGCATCGCCACCCACCTTGGACAAGGCAGATTGGGAATCATCTGCAGCAGTTGGGGCACCAGCAAGCCAATGGCAGATTCAATTTCGTCATCCAGCCGGGCGCGACGCGGTTGGGGCAGAGCAGCACCCGTAGCCACTTCATGAATGTGCTGCAACAGATGATCCATGCCATGACCCCGCCGAGCGGACGTGGGCACAACCGGCACACCCAGTTCAGCTTCCAATGCCCGGGCTTCCAGGGCGATCATCTTGCGATTGGCTTCATCAATCAGATTGGCGCAGACCACCACGCGATTGGTGATTTCCATGATCTGCAATACCAAATGCAGGCTGCGTTCCAGAACCGTGGCATCGCACACCACCACGGTACAATCCGGTCGACCAAAGAGAATAAAATCCCGGGCGATCTCCTCATCGACGCTGCGAGTCATTAACGAATAAGTACCCGGCAGGTCAATCAGTTTGTAGCGCGTGTCCGCCTGTGTGAAAAAACCTTCAGCCCGTGCAACAGTTTTGCCGGGCCAATTTCCCGTATGCTGATGTAATCCAGTCAGATAGTTGAAAACCGTGCTCTTGCCGGTATTGGGATTCCCGGCGAGAGCGACGACGTAATCATATACCCCGCCGATCTGCACCAAAGCGGTGCGATTTGGGGCCGTATCTGAACATCCGGTGCTACAGCTATTGCAGTTTCCCATAAAATTCAATTGTCGATTAACTGTGTAATCTGTTATGCAAGGCTAAATGGTAATCTGTATGTTTCGAGCATCCTGCTGGCGAAGAGCGATCATGGCTCCGCGGACACGATAACAGATAGGGTCACCGATCGGGCTGTGCATGATTTGCTCAATTGCCGTGCCCGGAACCAAACCCAGGTCCAGCAGCCGCTGACGCAAACTACCTTCGGTGTCGAGACGTAATACATGACCGGTCTGGCCAGGGTGCAGTTCGCTCAGTCGGAGAGTCATAATAATTATTCCTTATCAGCGGTGTTTGTCTTGAGTTATTGCAGTTCAACAAAAACGTAACCAGCCACTTCCCGGCCAATCACAAATCGATTCGTTCCGATCTGCAGGGTCAGTGGGCCTTGAAAGGGCTGCTTATCCATTACATGTATACCAGTACCCGGCCGCATGCCTAAGCCGTCCAGAAATTGCAGAATCTCCGGGACATCGCGCACCCATAAAATATTGACCCGATCGCCCGGATCGCATTCCGCCAGAAATTGCCCCGCCTGGGTAGGCATATCACCTTCTGGCGTGGGAATCGGATCGCCATGCGGATCAAAACGCGGATAGTTCAGCAGGGCATCAACTCGATCCAGAAAACGAGCCGACACATGATGCTCCAGTTGTTCGGCTTCTTCATCCACTTCATCCCAACTGTAGCCTAGAATTTCATGTAAAAATGCTTCCAGTAATCGGTGATGACGCACCATCCGTAACGCTGCCAGCCGACCTTCCTCGGTGAGCGTCACACCGCGATAAGGCTCGTAAGAAAGCAGGCCTTTATGCGCTAATTGCTGGATCGCCTTGGACACTGCTGCCGCGGAGATGCCTAATTCTTCTGCCAGCTGTGTGGTAGAGACTGAATTTCCATCGGTCTGCAGCATGAAGATGGCCCGCAGATAATCCTCCGTCGATTGTCCAAGATGTTTAGGTGTCAATTGCTTCATCTGTTTATACTCGGCACAAAACAAATTTAATCATAGTTAAATTTACATTAAAAACAAGTATATAAATAGTAGTCTAATAAAAAATATCTGTATCTAATTGTATAATAATGAATTATAATTTTTATCTAATGGCACTGAAATGATCAAATTTGATACGTGGAGTCCAGTACTCATCGCGCGGAGGTTCGGCATGACAGAGTGCTGTGGAGAAGTATTTTTTGTTGCAGTCGGCAATGATCGTCACCACATTTGCACCAGGTCCGAGGTGTTCTGCCACCTGCATTGCGCCGACGACATTCGCTCCGGAGGAGATACCTACCGCTAATCCCAGCTGATGGCATAGCGTCTGAGCCATCAGAATGGCATCGCCGTCCCAGACATCAACAACAGGGTCCAGTTCCTGCAGATTAACGATGGAGGGAATAAACTCATCGGAAATTCCCTGAATACGATGTTGGCCTACTTTATGGCCGGTGCGCATGGTGGGAGAGTTTGCTGGTTCGAGTGGATGGGCCTGAACTCGTTTGCCATTGCTACGCAAATATCGAGCCACCCCCATGATAGTCCCACCCGTACCAACACCAGCGACAACCGCATCAACCGTATACCCCAGTTGCTGAAGTTGCTGCTCAATTTCCGGGCCTGTTGTCAGTTCATGGGCTTCGGTGTTTGCAGGGTTATCAAACTGGCGGGGCAGATAGACATGCTCATTTTCGTGAGCATAGTCATTAGCCATCGTTATGGAACCGATGAATCCGCCTTGTGATTTGGAAACCGGGATCACTTCGGCACCATAATGGTGCATAAGCAGAACGCGCTCCTGACTAAGCCAATCCGGCATGTAAATGCGCACGAAATGGCCAAGGGCTTTCCCAATAGCGGCGAAAGAAATTCCGGTATTCCCGCTGGAAGCTTCGACGATGGTATCGCGTGATTGCAGTTCACCTGATTCATAGGCCCGGCGCAGTATGTGCAAGGCCATGCGATCTTTAATACTGCCGGTCATGTTGGAGATTTCGTATTTGGCAAAGATACGACGAGGCTGACCCTCCAGGCGATAATGAATCTCCAGCATGGGGGTCTGACCCACCATAGCCATGAGATGATCAACTGTGCGCAGCTTTTCAGCGATAGTCATTTGCATATTGCTATCGTAACGGATCTGATATTTGATTACTACTCGATTTACAATGTGGTGATGACTGGCAGTGAAAAGCATAGAATTATAAATAAATTACTTGACGAGACTGTTTTCGGGATTATATTTATTCTTGCACTCCTCGATACATTTATCGCGCTGTTATTACAGGTGAACTGATCATAGGGATCAGGTTTTGTATTGAGGAAGCGGTACGTAATCAAAAGGATTGTTGAATTATCATGCTTCGCCAAGCCCACAAAGAGCTATTCTGCTATCGCCAGTCGCCAGTCGGTGAATTCACCGGCGGACGATTGGCGTTACGCACACCTGCAATGAGCGTATTGCCGCAGAATATTGCCGGTGATCGTTTGAGCCGGTCTTTGGGGCCTTAAGGTGATTTAATCACTCTGTTTGTACAAAAGCCCTGAAGCCAGCAACTTCGGGGCTTTTTTTATGCCTGTAGTTTTTGACGACTTGGTCGTCGGAAAGGAGGTGAGGCCGGTTTAGTCCCAAGGAGTGCGTGAAGTGTTGCCTGTAGCACTCGATTGCTGCGGGTGCTATAGGCCCTTCACCGGTTTATGTAATACATTATTTTTCGCTTAACTGATATTGTTCCGGCGGCAGGAGGGCGTTAGCCCGAACCTGTTCCGTGAACGGTATCAGAAACAATATCAGTAAGCCGCTTTGGAAAGCGCAGACTTTAGAGGTCTGTAGCAGGTTCGACTCCTGCACACCATGCAGATAGCTCATGGGTTAGAGCAAACGGCTCATAACCGTTGGGGAGCGGGTTCGAATCCCGTTCTGCAGCCAGCGACGCAAGTCGCACTCAATGACAAGGTGGGAGTGGTATGGAGCTTGGTCGGACATTTTTCAGCGGTAGAGCGTAGTCTCTGCCGATTGAATCGTGCCACCGTGAAGTTAACTCTGTGTCTCGATGGATACCGACGGAATTCCCGCTCGGCCTCAATGATCATCATGTTTATCAGCGTGGTGGTTGAGTCAGGCGGAGTCGGGAAATTCGCCTCAAACCGGGATCCGCTGACTTGACGTGATTAAGCACTCAGCCACCCTGCATTGTCTGAACATGTGAATCGTGAATAATGAAACAGTATGCACAATAATCTTTTGTGAAAGGAGGTGAGTTGGAATGTTCGGTATGGTTCGGATTAAGTCTTATGAGTTCGGGTTATTGTTTCGGTACGGTGATTTCCGCAAGTTACTGATTCCGCGCAACTATCGCTTCTGCAGCAAACTGTGGAGTTCCAAGCGGGCGATCGTGGAGATCGTTAATACACTGGAGACCCGGTTTGAACACCCGCTGTTGGAAGTATTGATTCGACATCCGGCAGTGCGTGAACGACTGGAAGTGGTGGAGTTGAACGATATGCAGCGGGCGATCGTCTGGAAGGATGAGCGACTGGCTTATATTTTGGGGCCAGGTCGTCATGCCTTCTGGAAGGCGCCGGCGGTACTGCGTATCGAATTGTTCGATGCCCGGACCTTGCGTCTGGCGCATGACCGGCTTGATGCCATCGTCAACTTTGCCGGGTCCAGCAAGTGGCTGACCGGTGTGGACGTAGCCGATTATGAAGAGGCTCTGTTGCTCAAGGATGGCCGGATCGTGGAGCGACTGGGCGAAGGCCGCCACGTCTTCTGGAGCGGCGTGAATCGAGTAACCTGGAAGGCGGTGGATCGCCGGGAACAGGTAGCCGATGTGGCTGGTCAGGAGATCATGACCAGTGACAAGGTTACACTGCGCGTGAATCTGGCCGTTGTGTACCAGGTGACCGATGCACTGAAGGCGGTGACTGTGGTCAGTGACTATGCTCAGGCGTTGTACCGTGAGGCTCAACTCGCCTTGCGGGCCGCGGTAGGTACTCGCAGCCTGGACGCGTTGCTGGCGGATAAGGAATCGGTCGGCGGAGAGGTGCGCAATGTGCTCTCCGGGCGTGTGGCGGAGTTCGGTGTAGTGGTGCGTAGCGTCGGGCTCAAGGATATTATCCTGCCCGGTGAGATGAAGACCATTTTGAATCAGGTGATCGAGGCGGAGAAGTCCGCGCAGGCCAACCTGATCAAACGCCGGGAAGAAACCGCCGCAACTCGCAGCCAGGTCAACACCGCCAAGTTGCTGGCCGAAAACCCCATCCTGGCCCGGATGAAGGAACTGGAGATGATTCAGGAAATTCTGGCTGGGGCCAAGGTCACTTTTGTGCTGGGCAACGGCGAGTTGACCAGCCAGATTCGCCGGCTGACCAATGCTGAGGAATCCGGTGATGATTAATTTGAACCCAAGTCATCATCCTGTTCCCAGGATCGGGCTTGGGTTCAATTATTTTGGTGCTGCATCAATTATGTCTCATTCCTTTTGCTTCGCCCCGATTCAATTGAAGATTCATCCCAATGCGGATAGAATCAAGCGGATCGATTTGCCGATAAGTGAAATGATAGACATGGCTACTGGGTAGCATTGACAGGTGGGCTATCGGTTGTTGCTGATTTATTCTGTATTGCGGGTGTAGCTCAATTGGTAGAGCATCAGCCTTCCAAGCTGGACGCTGTCGTCCGATCCTCAAGTATTACAATAAGTAACGATTTAACAAGTACAATCCCCAGCAATAACCCCAGCAGTTGTACACTGAATCAGATGATTGAAGCCGATCTGCAATTGCTGGTCGAGCGTTGGCCGGTGCTGCCGGCGGCGGTGCGGGCGGGGATCGTGGCGATGGTCAAAGCTTCCGAGGAGAAAAAAGAATGACCGGAGGGGCCCCCATCGACGGGCAGAATGTTTCCCGCACCCCCGGTCTTGCGAGCAAATGACCTCAACTTATTAACTCCCGGCCCGGAGCCTTGTTTTTACAACAGGGAAATCAGCTTATGAATAAGATACGAGACAATAAGTCCAAGGCCGTCAGGCGTGGCTTTCTGGAGCGGTTGCAGGCGAATCAGGTTCGTAATGGTGAAACAGGTCATGGGTCCGCCGATAGCGCCACATATTCAGAATGTACAATTCCTGCCGAATTTGCTGGCCTTCCCCTGGCGACCGATCTTCGCCGGACGATCGAATGGGTCGCTGCCAACCTGGTTGTGCCGTATGGCCGGGAAGATATGGCCACCTGTCCGAGCCAGAATTCTTATGCGTTATATGACTGGAGCAGGCAATCCGCTCGTAACTGCGATGTGTTCTGGACTACCATCTTCACCAAGTTAGTGCCGTCGAGGTCGGAGCAGGAGAACGGGCCGCGATATGAAGATGACGGACGCGATCTCACCTGGGCTTTTGAGCAGATTGAAGCGGCTTTGAAGCGTGAGGAAAATGTGCTTCCATTGGCGAGGGAGCAAGATGAGGAAGTGTCCAATGGTGAATCATAAGGGATGATGTGATTGGGGAATGATGCAGATGGCGGGTCGGCCAAAAACAATGGCAAAGAAAATCACAGAACTGGAAGCGAGGGCCTTGCAACTAGCGCAGGATTATTTTGAGTTAATGCCCAAAATGTATCGTGATCAGGTTAATCCCCAAGACCCAATTAACCAATCATGGAATAAGACGTTGGATCAGGTGATGAGACTACTAAAAGCCATAGAGCAGTTAGGAGATTTGTATCGGGCCAAGGCTGGAATTCTAGACCCCGGCCCAATAACAAGTTTTCAGGCGGCCCTCCAAAAACAATAATCAGTTACACATATCATCGAATATCAGAACAACGAGACTAAACGGGTTCCCGAACAACCTGACATCAATACGATTGAGATAATTCCGATCAAAGCCCGGCCCATGTTGTTTTCTTTTTCAAAAAGGAGAAGTGTTCACCCGCACAACAACCTTGGACGTATGGTCGTCCCTCGCGTCGGCGGATTCCGTCTTTGTCACCCAGACGAGCAAGCTGCCGACCGGGTGCTTGCGGTAGAGCGAGAACAATGAGGCCGCGGACCTGATCGCGGTTCCACACGTACCCCCGTTAGAACTCGGGCAGAGCCATTGATCACAGGTAAATCTGATCGAGTATCGTGTCTACCTTCATTGGTCCTCCTGAAGCTGCTTGCTCGCACCACGTCGACTTGGCGAGGGTTCGCGCCACGAGAAGTGAAGAAACTCCTCATCTTGCATCCGTATGGATCTGTCCCACCGCTCCTGTTTCAATTCTCGAAGGAACTTGTGTTCACGCCACAGATGCGGATAAAAATGGCGAAAGACAAAACGAGAGAATCGCCCGATGCTGACAGGTCCCGATACCGCACAGCGGCAATGCGCCCACAGCATGTGCACATGGGTTGCGGAGTGATCTTCATCCTCATGTTGCCCATCAAAGTCGAATCGTAGCGGTGTTCGGAGCCGGAGGTGGCCCGAGCCATCGGTGTGATACATGTCGACAACATCAAGCATTGGATCCTCTTCCAGAAAAGCTGGATCGATGTCGTAAGGACATGGGTAAAAGCAGAGCCGATGTCGCACGAGTGTTAGGCCACGAAAGTCATACGAGAGTTGTATGACGGCCCCATCTGCCAAGACAACCAGGTAATCCTGTGATTCCAGCAGAGCGCGATACTCATCGATGCTCGCAAACGCGAAATCTGTGAGGCGACTCGATCTCGTTGCGGGTCGTTGAGAAGTGATCCTGGTCAGACTCGGCTCAGGATGCTGCGGAACCACCGGATTGGCCGTCAGGGCGACTCCTTGGTTCAACAGCAGGTCGGCGTAATCCCGCATCTCCGCCATGAGCTGATTGGGCGTCATTTGCCCTCCCCAGGCTTGAAGAACTTCTTGAAAGCCTCACGCATCTCAGGTGGCAGATTCTCGATAGCCATGTCGCCGGCCTCAACGGCCTCCACGAACTCCTGTAGCGTCTTCTGAACGCGGTCAATCTTCGCTCGTTCGCTCGCGGTCCGTTCACGGTGAATCATCCGTAGGCGTGCCAACTCAGGGGCCGTCGGCACGGTAAAATCTAACCTGTAGTCATGCGTCCGAATCGCATCGACTTCCGCAATCAGCTCATCCATGTCTGGACCGATTCCGTAAAGACGCACCCAGGCACGCGAACGAGTAATCGCCGTAAAAAGGATGTTTCTGACTTTGATGAGCTCGTGGCCACCGACGCAGTATTGGCTGTGGAGCACGTATACCATTGGTGCCTCATTTCCCTTTGCACGATAGATGTTCGCGAGAGCCACAGATCCCTTCGCGAAAATCTCATCGGCACTTGTCGAGACACCAGCAATGTGCGACTGGATACCGCGTCGAGCCAGCGAATTCATGACAGCCGCAGCACGGCGCTTTGCCGTGAGTACATTGGGCAAGATGATCAGAATGTCGTCCGGTTCGAGTTCGTCGTCTGTAAGATTGCGCTGTATCTCTGCCGCGACTGTTTCAGCTTGGTGATCGTCATCATCCAGCTTCTGGCATACAATCGCATCCTCCCGATTCAGATGCGCCGAAAAATAGGCAGGATAGCTGTTCTCCGATCGTTTAAGGCTGACCTGCTGTCCGAGATTCGGACTGCCATCAAGCACCGTGTATCCAATCTCGGACCACAAGCCGGGGTCATCAAACAACTGTACCAAGCCCCCATCGCGATAGATTCCAAACCCAAGGGCGTGAGCGAGTGTCAGCGCCCATGGCGTGTTGCGGTAGCAAACCGGCAAAGTGATGTCCTGGCGAGGCTCACCGGGGGTGTGGGTCAACTGAATCCGTGGCCTGCCGGCCGAGTCCTTTCCGAATAGTTCCTCAAGCGGTGGCATGCTTGTGTCGGACAAGTTCTGTAGCTCGTCGTACGCCCAGATAATGCGCTTTGCGTCGCTAGTGAAGTCATATACAAGGTGGAAAAAGGACCATGGAAGGTCCTGAGCTTCATCGATCAACACTGCGTCGTAGATCGGCTCAACACGTCGGCCTTTCGTGGCGGAAAGTAACTCACGGCAAATCCCGTGGAATGCTTCGTTCATCCCGTACGTCGTCTTGGCGTAGAGATAATTGCGCGGCGGCATGCCCACACTCTCGGCCATCAGGGCATATACACCCGGCTTTGCCGCGCTGCCCCACGCATGGATGATCTTCAACCGGTCCCAGTTCGGCTCGTCGTTCGAATGCTCAAATGAAAAGCGCCGGACCAAGTCCGTAAGCTGCTGATAGAGCGACCGCGTATGGAAAGTAAGAGCGATGTTCCAATCGGGGTTCTGCGCGTGAAGGTATGCTGCTTTGAGGGCTAGGACGACCGTCTTGCCCGACCCCGCTAACCCACGGATGCGTTGCGGGCCGGCCGGCGTCTCGATTGCAGCTCGCTTTTGCCACTGATCAAGATTGGCGATTTCTCGCTCGATTTCACGCATGACAGCGCCACGCGAATCGCCACGAGCCACATTCGCTCGCTTCTTGCTCGGCTTGATCGTTGTCACCCGCTGGAGGGCGGCATTTAGATGACGCTGGTACTGTGGATCGAACTGATCGCAACCGCCCAAGACCGTGCTGAGAGTTCCTGGACCCGCCACCAACAGATCACGACCAGCGGGAACCTGAAGATCGTCGGGAAAAAAGCTGATCACGTTGATTGGTATGGCCAGATCGCGTCGGCGACGCAACGCTAGGTGCCGCCCCAAGTTCGTCTGGATGGCGAAATACAGTGTGTCCTGCTTCTCCTGTACACGGTTCCAGAATTCGTCATTCGGCGGCTGTCCCAGTCCGTTGCCAATGGAAAAAACGACCAAGCCGAACTGGTCGCATATGAGGAGCGCCTCTACGAAGATGCTCTCATCGGCCGATGAGAGCACCGGGTAGCCGATATAGAGCGTACCGTCGACGTTGAGCCCGCCGATCAGATCGACGAGCTGGCTCGTCACGATCGGGTTCTTTGTCTGGCCGTATACTACTTCAAGCATATCAACTCTCCTCGCCGTCGTTAGACGTGACCGCCTAAACCACCAGCTTCCTCCGAAGCAGCAACCCTTCGTCGTTCCGTGCGTGCAGCGTTAATCGCACGTACGGCTCTTCGCTGATCGATTTGGGCGGAGGCGTCGTGGTCGTCACGATGTACTGAAACGAGACCGACCGCTTTGCAAAGAGGGCTTCAAGCCGGGCAATGAGATCGAACAGCCGGTGATACATCGCCTCCTCCATGTCGGCCTCACGCGGGCTGTCGTGCAGGACCAGGCGGGGGTGACCGCCGAGCCCGCAAATGCTGGCAATAAGGCAGGCCACGTCGAAGCCGAGCACCGTCGCTGACGTGCCCAACGCTGCTCCCGTCGCCGCCACGTTCGCGTTCGGACGTGGATGCAGAAACCTCGCGTCAATCTCGATCTGGCCGCCCGCATCCTCGCCCAGCAGGTCCTTCAAGGTGCCATCGAAATGGCGAGAGAGAACGCCGAGCGACTTCCCCACTTCCTCACGAGCCTTCTCCTGCTTGCGGCTCGAAGCCTCGATCGCCTTCGCCTTCGCTTCCAACTGGTTTTCCAGACGCCCAAGGTTGTCCCATAGCTGCCCGATCCGGTCCGCACGTTCGAGCAGCAGGCTGAAGCGGCCAATCTGCTCACGCACCCCGGAAACTTGGGTGTCCAGTCGGTCTCGTTCCGCTTGCCGGCGTGCATCCGCTCGCCGGGCTTCCGTCTGACACTTCACGAGTTCCTGATCGCACGTCGTTACCTGTGACGTGAGCACGGCGATCAGCTCATTCGTCTCGTCGATTCGTTGCTGATGGCGTGGGTCACGAGTGCCAGCTACCGACTCATCGGACTTGCCGGGGCAGCCGCGTCGCACGGCCGCATCCTTCGTCTGAAAGAGGTGATACCATCGCTCCTAGCTCAGTTTTAAGGGGGCAGTCGCCATGATCCGGCGGATCATCCAAAGACCATGAAAATCAGGTATAGTCGGGTAACGGCCTTTGGGGAGGCCGTCACTGGGTTTTGACGTAACGCTTAAACCTGTTGAGACAGCTGCCTAAGCAGAGTTATTTTCGAAGTAGGTCAATTTGTATGGCTTTCGTTTACAAGCAGGCATAGCAAAATAATGATCGGTGCGCTTATATTGGTATCCGCAACATAATACGAGTGGAGGCAACTGGTTGCAACATTGTGCGACGGGGTCTGGGCAGGCCAGCAGTTTGACTTAACCAGATTGAGCAATATTGACCTCGAATTTTCCCCATCGCGTGCGTGCGTGAGGTTGGCCAGTTACGGTCCACACTGAATCACTTATCGGCGGGCAGGGGATTATGGGCCGCGTGTTTAACTACCACCATCCACCATCGCCACCTCAACCATTGTGACCGCTTCCATGTGGGCCGTCATCAATTGCTGAAAATTCGTCCGTAGATTCCGCTGGGGTTCCGTGAGCATGGCGGTAACGGCGGTTTCATACTGAGCCTTCGCCGTTTCATTCACCTCATCCTGATACCAGTTGCGGGCGTCGAGCAGAACTGTGTCCCGCTGCCGTGTGGCAGCCAGCAGGG
>JAJVHX010000021.1 GCA_022072405.1 Phycisphaerae bacterium
GGACGCGGCATGGATCAAATGAATGGTTTTCTGAGGGAGATTCAGTCGAAGCCGGTTGGTCAGTGGAAAAGGAGATACGGCATTTGAGTGGCGGCGCATGGTACTACAGCCCGGACCACGGGCAGCTTTGTCAGGTCATAGAAACCCAGACGCTCTGGGGTGAGACGACCTGCCGCGTCTGGCTGCCCGGCCGCGACTCCGTGGTCCGCATCCCGGCTTCCAGGCTCAAGTCCCTGGAGAGCGCGGGCACCGGTTCGCCGGACGATATCGCTTACATCGCTGCCGCCGCGCGGGTAGCCGACGCCCTGACCCAGGACGTCCTGCTCGCGCCCATCGAGTCCTCCGTCATCCCGCTGCCGCACCAGATTCGTGCTCTATCCCGCGCCATCGCCAACGACCGCGTGCGCTATCTCCTGGCGGACGAGGTCGGCCTGGGCAAGACCATCGAGGCCGGGCTCATCATGCGGGAGCTCAAACTTCGCGGGCTGGTCAAGCGGACGCTGGTGATCGCCCCAAAGGGGCTGGTGAGCCAATGGGTCAGCGAGATGCGCTTCCATTTCGGAGAGACCTTCCAGCTCGTGCTCCCCGAGGACATCAAGACCCTGAAACGGATCGCCCCGGTGACGGGCCCGGGAAACGGCGAAAAGGGCAATCCCGACTTGGAGGTTCTGCCCGCCAATGCCTGGCAGATGTTCTCACAGGTGGTCGTGCCGATGGACTCGGTCAAGCCTCTGGACAAGCGGCGCGGCTGGAGCGCGGCCCAGGTGAGCGAGCACAACCGGGAGCGGTTCGAGGACCTGATCTCCGCCGGCTGGGACCTGGTGATCGTGGACGAGGCGCACCGGCTCGGCGGCAGCACCGACCAGGTGGCCCGCTTCAAACTGGGCCAGGGACTCTCCGAGGCCGCGCCATATTTCCTGATGCTTTCGGCCACCCCGCACCAGGGCAAGACCGACGCCTTTCATCGGCTGGTTTCCCTGATCGACGCCCAGGAGTTCCCGGACATCAGCAGCGTCACCCGCGAGCGGGTCCAGCCACATGTCATCCGCACCGAGAAACGCCGCGCCATTGATGCCGATGGAAAACCCCTGTTCAAGCCGCGGCGCACGCAGCTTGCTCCGGTCTCCTGGGAGGAGCGTCACCGCAATCAGCAACTCCTCTACGAAGCGGTCACCGAATACGTCCGCGAAGGCTACAACCAGGCCATGCGGGAAAAGCGGAGCTACATCGGCTTCCTGATGATCCTGATGCAGCGCCTGGTGGTCTCCAGTACCAGCGCCATCAAGACGACGCTGGAGCGTCGCCTTACAGTGCTGAGTTCCGAGTCTCGAGTCCCGAGTCTTTTTGATGAACTCGCAACTCAGAACTCAGAACTCGAAACTTTTTATGACCTGGACGGCCAGGAGCAGATCGATGTGTTGCTTCGCACTCGCCTTAAGGCACTGAAAAACGAGCGCGCCGAGGTCAAGCTCCTCTTGGAGGCCGCGGCCCGATGCGAGCAGATCGGCCCGGACGCCAAGGCCGAGGCGCTGCTCGACTGGCTCTACCGCCTCCAGTCCGAGGAGAGCGACCCGGAGCTCAAGGCGCTGGTGTTCACCGAGTTCGTTCCCACCCAAGAGATGTTGCGTCGGTTCCTGACTGAGCGCGGATTCTCGGTCGTCTGCCTGAACGGCTCCATGGACATGGAAGAGCGCAAGCGAGTCCAGGAGGCCTTCGCCAAGGATGTCCGTATCCTTATCTCCACCGACGCCGGCGGGGAGGGCTTGAACCTCCAGTTCTGCCACGTGGTGATCAACTACGACATCCCCTGGAACCCGATGCGCCTCGAACAGCGGATCGGCCGGGTGGATCGTATCGGCCAGGCTCACGCAGTTCGTGCGGTCAACTTCGTCTTCGAAGGCTCGGTCGAGCATCGGGTCCGTGAGGTACTGGAGCAGAAGCTCGCCGTCATTTTCGAGGAGTTCGGCATCGACAAGACCGGCGACGTCCTCGACTCTGCTCAGGCGGGCCACATGTTCGACGAGATGTATGTCGAGGCGATCCTCAATCCCGAAAAAGTGGAGGAATCCGTGGAGAGCGTGGTCGCCCGCCTGCAGGAGCAGGCCCGCGAGGCGCGCACAACCGCATCCGTGCTCGGCGCGACCGAGGACCTGGAGCCCGGCGAAGCCCAGCGGCTGCTGACTCACCCCTTGCCACATTGGGTCGAGCGCATGACCGTGAGCTACCTGAAGGCGCACGGCGGCCAGGCCGAGAGGAGAAGCCAGAGCTGGAACCTCACCTGGCCCGACGGCGAGACGTATGAGAACGTGGTCTTCACCGGCAAGGAAGCCGAGAGGCTTCCGGCCGCCCGGCATCTTACTCTTGAAGAGCCGAAAGTCCGCGGACTGGCCATGCGGCTCCCACGTTTTGCGCCGGGCCAGCCGGTCCCCATCGTGTCGATCCCAGGTCTCTCCGAGGAAGTTCATGGCGTCTGGTCCTTGTGGCGGATCGCGATTGCCACTATGGAGTGGAACCGTCGACGGATCATGCCTCTCTTCCTGGCCGACAACGGCATGGTCTATATGCCGACGGCCAGACACGTGTGGGACCAACTCCTCGCGGCAAGCACAAAGGTCCGGTCCATTCTTGACACCGCAGTCTCGCAAGCCGCTTTCGCAAAGCTGCAGAACGCCGCTGAAGAACACGGGAAGTCTATCTACGAAGCGCTCGTGCAAGAGCACCGGGGCCGCATCGCACGCGAGCGCGAGAAGGCTGACTACGCCTTTGCCGCGCGCCGCAAGACCGTCGAGCGGATCGGCCTGCCCCAGGTCCGTAACTATCGCCTGAACCTCCTCTCGCAGGAGGAGCGGAGCTTCCAGGAGCAGCTCGATCAGAAGGCTCATGCCTATCCCGAAATGGTGCCGCTGCTTGTGATTCGGGTGGAGGGCGGTGGACATGAGTAGCTGGCGCGATCAAATACTGAAGGAATTCACCCCGAAGGTCGCCCGACTCACCCTGGTGGCCGACCCGGACGGACTCCTCCTCGAAGAAGGAATTCTCGAAGGTGTTCGCGAGCGTGGATTCGAGCTGATCCCGTTTGAGGACCACATCGCGTTCCGCTACGCCTATGAATCGAAGTTTCGCTCCCGCTGGGACCGCGGCGAGCACACGGACCTGGTCGTCGTATTGCGCTCGCAAGCCAGCGACCTCAGTGGGTTGCCCTATGATCTCCTCCAGGCCGGTCGCAGACTCTCCTTCAACCTCGGCGACATCTTCCCGAATCTCAGTTACCCGGTTGTGACCGCCCTGGATCGTGGGGACCTCGATGCCTTGTATGAGGCGCAGAAGAGACATGCCCCCGGCCAGTTGGGCGACAACGCCACCAAGGAGTTCGTCCTCCGGCACGTCTTTGAAATCGCACCCGAGCTGGTCAAACAGCCATCGGACCTTTTGCGGGTGCTGCTCCGCCGTCACTACCGCGGACAGCGAATCCCGGCTGACCTCGACAATCGGTTCATCCAGCTTCTGCGCCAGAACAACGCCTTCGATGACTGGCCGCTTGAGACGCTTGTTTCAGACCGGGAGGCGTTCTTCGCATTCCTCCAGGAGCGCTGGCCGATTTTCCTTGACCGTGAAGCAGCCAAAGGGACGTCCGGCGTTCGTGAGGATGAGAAACCCTACGGTCTGTCCATTGAGGGACCTGTCGAACTACCCTTCGATCACCATGACATCCGGGTCTACATCGACAACCTGTTCGTCGAGGGGTTGCTGCACTCAGTTCCACACGTGCATGCGGACACCTTGTCCAGAACCTGGGTAGGCATCGGCGTTCGCACCGTTCCCATCGAAGACAGGTCCCGTCGCCTGGGCAAGCTCATCGATAGCCTGGAAGTATCCATTCCGGCCGAGGACGCGAAGCACACGGATTGGTTCCACTTTGCCCGTGGATGGGCGGAGACGATCCTGCTGGCGAACGATCAGGCCGAAGCTATTCCCGAATCGACGGGCGAACGCATCAAGAACTTGCAGGCGCAGGTGGATGCCGGTTTCGCAGGTTGGCTCTTCAAGCGATACGCCGGGCTTGTCAACCTGCCACCGGTACCACCGGTCATGTTGCATCACCTCCCGCGGTTTCTTGCCCGCCAAATGGGAGAAGACCGCAACTCCAAGATCGCACTGATCGTGGTGGACGGCCTTGCCTTGGACCAATGGCTGGTAGTCCGCGAAGCACTTGCCTCAAAGCAGCCCGGGCTGAAATTCCGGGAGCAGGCAGTCTTCGCCTGGATTCCTTCACTTACGCCCGTTTCACGCCAAGCTGCCTTCGCCGGCAAGGCTCCCATCTTTTTCCCGAGCAGCATTCAGACGACGGACAAGGAACCTGCGTTATGGGCGCAGTTCTGGGCGGATCATGGCCTTACGCCAAACGAGGTCGTCTACATCAAGGGGCTGGGCGATGGCAGTCTGGAAACCGTTTCCGAAGCGCTTTCTCATCCCAAGGCAAGAGTTGCCGGACTGGTCGTGGACAAGGTCGACAAGATCATGCACGGGATGGAAATGGGCACCGCCGGAATGCACAACCAGGTGCGCCAGTGGGCCAAACAACCGTTCATGAACACTCTCCTCGATCTGCTTTTAGATCGGGGCTTCCGTGTTTATCTGACTTCTGATCATGGCAACGTCGAGGCGGAAGGTTGCGGTCGTCCGGCTGAAGGGGCTGTGGCGGACCTGCGCGGTGAACGAGTCCGTATCTATCCCGACGCGGTCCTTCGAGGCAAGGTGAAGGAGCGCTTTCCAGCCGCGCTGGAATGGGGCACCGTTGGTCTCCCGGAGGACTACCTCGCCCTCCTGGCCCCTGCTCGGCAGGCGTTTGTCCAAGAAAAGCAGCGCACCGTGAGCCACGGCGGCGTTTCAGTCGAGGAACTCATCGTCCCTCTGATCCAAATCGAGAGGAGGGGCGAATGACCAGACGGACCGACCAGATCGGATTCAGTCAGCGGGTGCGTCTGGAATGGCTTGAGCAGACGGCCAACCTGATCCTGGCAGGGAATGACAAGGCTGCGGTCAACGATGCCTTGCAGGAGCTGCTGAAGGACAAGGTGTCCGTAGGCGGCCAGGCCGAGCGCGGCAATCGCGAGAAGATCATCACGATTCTCCTCAAGACGTGGCTGACGGTTCCGAGTGAACTCGAATCGTTGCGCGTCGAAGGACTGGAACTACTCAAACGTGTTCCTCGACGCGATCATCTGGCCATCCACTGGGGGATGGTCATGGCCGTCTACCCGTTCTGGTCGGGTGTAGCCACCCAGACCGGCCGTCTTCTGAGGCTTCAGGGCTCCGCTGCCGCAGCTCATGTCCAGCGCCGGGTCCGCGAGCAATACGGCGAGCGGGAGACCGTTTCCAGAGCGGCCCGCCGCGTGCTGCGTTCGTACTTGGACTGGGGCGTGCTTCAGGAGACCGGCGCAAAGGGCATTTACTCCGCCGGGACAACGCTGGCTGTTGAGGATTCCCGACTGATCGCATGGCTGGCCGAAGCGTCCCTCCATGCCCGCGCCAACGGCTCGGCTCCGCTGAAAGATCTGATCGACAGCCCGAGCCTCTTCCCGTTCCGGATCAAGCCGGTCCACGCCGAAAGCCTCGTGGCTGCGTCATCCAGACTCGATCTTCTCCGCCACGGGTTGGACGACGACCTCGTCATGCTGCGGAAGCAGACGACAAAGGGGGGCGCACCATGACCCGTGCCCAGCGCGCTTCCCAGGCCAATCCGCTTTCTGGCGAACCCGGTCAGCAAACGACTTTCACCGCCTTTCCTGAAGGCACTCTGCTTGAAGCGGGGAAGGTCCCCATTGCCGAGATCGCCGAGCTCGCTCTTCGTGAAGGTCAATGCACCAATCCGATCTACCGGGTCCATCGCTGGTTTGCACGGCGTCTTGGCTCACAGTTCAGGGCCATCCTGACTGGCCTATCCCTAAAACCCGAGGAAGCCGACCGGTTCTGGGACCTGTACCTCGGAGACCTATCACTTGACGGTGCGGTCGTGCTCGATCCCTTCGTGGGCGGAGGCACCAGCCTTGTCGAGGCCGGGCGCTGTGGTGCCCGCGTGATTGGGTACGACATCGATCCGGTTGCCACCTTCATCACGCGATTCGAACTTGAAACAGCTTATTACGATCCTTTGTCACCGGAAATCGCCGCTCTCTGTGAAACGGTGTCCGCACAGATTAGCCCCTTTCACCGGACAACCGTTCCAGGTACAGGCGAACGTGTGGTTCTCCATCATTTCTGGGTCGAGTGTCGATCCTGCAAAGCCTGTGGGACGACCTTTGAAATTCATCCCCATTACCAGTTGGCGTACAGCAAGGAAAAAGGTCTTCAATGGGTGTTCTGTAAGAGCTGCCATGAGGTCTCGGAGATTCCTATTGCCCGCAAGGAAATCCGATGCGGATGCGGGACGCGTACCAGGATCGCACAAGGAACCCTTGACCAGGGAAAGGTCAGATGCCCAGGGTGCGGTGACGTGTCGGGACTCGGCGAGCGTGGGGATGCGCCAATGCGGCCTGAATGGCGACTCTTTGCGCAGGAGTATCTTGAGGAGACACGGACCGGTGTCACTCGCCACTTCAAAACGGCGAGCAAAGGCGACCGTATTCGCTACGGTCGGGCGCGCAGTCTTCTGGAGGATGTTGAAAAGGCCGATGGTGGCTTCGCACCCAGCCGCGCCATTCCGGCAGACGGTCGGTCCGACGCGAGGCCACTGATCCACGGCTTCACCCGATACCGCGATCTCTTCAACGACCGTCAACTGCTCCACCTGACACTGTTGGGCCAAGCCATCACCAGAGTCGAGGACCCGAGGTCGCGCAGGCTTCTGGCCATTGCCTTCAGCGAACACCTTACAACGAACTGCATGTATACGGCCTATGCGTTCGGGTATCGGCGCATCAGCCCAATGTTTTCAATCCACGGGTACCGGCACATCACCAGGCCGGTGGAAATCAACCCATGGCTGGATGGCATTGGACGCGGCACTTTCCCAAATGTCCTCGGCAAGATCGCTAAAGCAGTGGCGTTCGCTACAGCGCCCACCAACCTGGACCCAAAGGGTGGGCGAAAACCAGCGATGATCTGTCGCCAAACGGCCGTGAAAGAAGTCTCAACGCACCCATGGAGAGTGCTGGGAGGATCATCCCGGGCTTCGATATCCACCAAGACGTCGGAGAACCTCGAAGGGATTCCGGATGGTAGCATCGACCTAATCCTCACCGATCCGCCGTACTTCGACAATCTGAGCTACTCAGAACTTTCCGACTTCTACCTGGCCTGGCACCAGTCACTCGGTATGGCCGAACCTCCTTACGACAATCCGGCCATTGCAGCGCCGATTAAGGAGAACCTCGCTCTGACGGATCGCGGCGACCAGTCTATCGAAGTCTACCGGAACAGCTTGCACCGCATTTTCTGTGAGTGCCGCCGCGTGCTTAAAAAGGATGGCATTATGGTCTTCACCTACCACCACAAGTCACCCGTGGCTTGGGGTGCTCTCGGGGACGCGCTTGTTCGTTCAGGGCTGAAGTGCGCAACCGTTTTGCCCCTGCGCGGCGAAGGTCAGGGTGGACTGCATTCCTATGACGGCACCATCAAATGGGATGCCGTGTTTGTCTGTCGTAAAGGCAGTCAGGTGCCGTCAGCGAGTTCGGACAATGCGGCGGTTCCGCGCACCGCAATCAAACAGGCCAAACAGCAGGCATCCGCATACGCCGAAGATCTGGCTAAGACCCGACAGATTGGTTTCCGCGACCCGGACCGCCTGAACCTTGAACGCGCCATGATCGTGGCATCGGCTGTTATCGCTCCAACCCATCCCGATCTAATGCCACTCTCGGACGCTTTGAAAACGAGCTCTACTGGAGGACGCTGACAGATGCCACAGGTTGGAAAAGAGGCCCTATCGCAATTCATTAGAACCGAATGTCTTCGTCTGCTCAGGCTGAACCTGAGCCCTGACGCCCAGGCTTTCCAGCAGGAAAGAACGGCTGCTGGCATGCCACCCGTACAGCCCCCCCGTCCTGGCCTTGAATACCTGGCCCAGGCCGGTGAGGAATGGCAGGCGGAGAAGATCGCGGACCTCTCGGACACCTTCGGCACCGCCGTTGTCATCGGCGACCGCTACACGAATCAGGCGGGCCAGGAACGATTTCGGGAGATCGAACTTGTCAATCACCTGAACACTGCTCCGCAGGGCTCCTTCCTTGTTGAATCCCAGTTTGACGTTGGACCTGCTTTCGAGAGCGCACTGGGGATCGCAGGATACAGGCAGAACTATGCCTTGAATTATTCCCGGCTACGGCCCGACCTAATTGAAGTGCTGCCACCCACTTCGAACATCGACCGGTATGTCACACCGGCCGGCGCAGTCCTGTGGCTGGCCGCTGACGACCACCGGATGAAACTCCGGGTCATCGACATCAAACTAACGGCTGAGCCATCTCCTTCATATTTCGCGGAAGTCACTTTTTACTCAATGGCCTTGGCCGGATGGCTCGTTGATCATGGCTTGGACAACCGTTACGTGGTCGTTCCGGATGCCGCGATCTGGCCTGGTTCGCACGATGCCTCATGCCTGGTGCGGACTTGCCGGGAGATCGAAGACCAAGGAGGCACTCCCACATATGTCCAGATGTGGGATGCGATGCAGGAAGACCTCGAGGCAGTTCCCTTCGAGGTGTTCGTCGGCAGGGTCAAGCACTTCTTCATGGCTGATCTTCCCCGGGCTTTCGCATGTCCCTGGCAGCAACACCCCTGGCACGTGGACAACAGGTGCAAGGGGTGTGATTACCTTGGTTACCCGTGGATTGATCGGAACGGCCAGCCGACTGCTCACGCCCTCCATTGTATGCCGACCGCTCAGCAGACGGATCATCTCAGCAGAGTCGCTTTCATTTCCCGAGGGGCATCTGCAGCCTTGACCGACCAAGGAGTTTCAGACGTTTCCGCATTGGCGCAATTACAGCCGACTTCTACGGCCTTCAACGCCCACTACTCGCTCAGGGCGACACGCCACGTCGTTGCCGGCAGAGCAGCATCCCTCCAAGCCCAGCAATCGGCCATACCGCCACAGAGCGGCACTTCCGGGGTCATGCCCAAGTATGCCGACCTGCACATTTACCTCTCGGTCGATTTCGACTTGGGCAGCGCGATCACGTTTTCGTTGGGCGTGAAGGGATTTTGGGTAGAACCGCAGCCGTTCGGATATGTTGGCCAGAGAGCCACCCATGGCTATGGACCGCACACGCACGTGATCGACCAGAAGGACTTGCCGGTTGAGCGCCGGGAACTTTTGGCCTTCCTGAACAACATCAACGCGATTTTGACGGATGCCAGAAACCGCAACGCGGGCACGACGGTCCAGTTCTACATCTGGGATTCAGTCCAGTACAAGCATCTCACGCGGATTATCGGCCGCCATTTGCAGGCTATCCTCGCCGACCAAACTATCCAACACCTCGCTTGGCTGTTTCCGCCAGAGGAACTGTTGCCCAACGCTGCCATGGAAACACGGCGATCACCGATCACCATAGTTCGAGAGGTCGTGCGGACCTTGCTCGCCGCCCCGATTCCGCATTATTACACGCTCTTCCATACGGCCCGTGTTTACCACCAGGCTTCTCTGCCCCAGCAGGTGGCGGCGTTCTCGGTACACCCGCTGTTTGAAGACACGCTGAGCGACCAGATTCCGAGTGAGCGGGCCCATGAAATCTGGGCGCGGGTAACCAGGCCCAGACTGTGGTCCGATCAGCTTGTGACCCTGCGAGAAACCGTGACCAAACAACTCGGCGCTCTCGAGGCGATCACCAGGCGACTCGAAGAGGACCTCCGGCCTACGCTCCAGCAGATCGCACCAGAAATCCGTATAGAGCCGCCACAACGACAATCGGGAATCAGCTTTGACGGGCAGTTGTGGTATGGATTCGCACGGCTCAACGCCGCCCTTGGCGAACTGGAGGTGCACCAGATTAGGGCCATGCCGCCAGAGGAGCGTGAGGCCAGGTATCGCAGTGCAAGGTTGACCCGTCGACTTACCGGGGCTGCAGAGGCGGCAGCACTGGCCCAGTTGGGGATTGCCGCGCTTCCAAGGATGCGCGTTTACGAGATGAGACCGGAATCGAGGGAAGTGAAGGCGCGCGAGGGAGATTTCGGCTTTGCGCTGGCCCCCGAGAACATGCCCGGCTTTCTCGACAGGTCGCTTCAGGTGGTAACACAAGGAACTCCATTGGAGCCACCCAACGGCTCCGGATGGCGAACATACATGGAAACCGCAACAGGGGTCCGGATCGTTGGTATCGACCGCGACGCTGGCCTGATCGCTGTCCTTCCCAACAACCGCTATCCAACGATGCTTGACGATCTGGAGCAGCAGGGACTGGCGGATTTCAGTCAAGACGTTGTTCTTGATCCTGTATGGGTTGACACCTTTACAAAGAAGTTGCGGGAGACGTTGCATGCCATCGGCAATCCTCCGAATGCTCGGAACAACGCCCTTGTGCGTAGAGCAGTGGGCCTGACCACAAGGCGCAGTGGCCGGCAGACTCCTGGAAGTCCTGCGGCAGACCTATTGTGGTCCGGCAGCACGCTGGCAAACACGGCTGTAGTCAGAAACCTGCTGGGAATCAGGCAACACCTTGAACAAAATGGAATATCTCTCAACCAATCCCAATGGGCGGCGTGGGAGGCATCGCTAAGCCACCGGCTTCAAACCGTTTGGGGTCCCCCTGGAACAGGGAAGAGCCGGACACTCCGTGCGGTAGTGGTCGGCGCTGTTGTCGATGCGGTGCAACGCAACATCCCTTTGCGCCTTCTGGTCTGCGCTCCCACTTACAACGCCCTTGATAACGTATTGTTGGAATCTGTCGCAGCCATCGGTCAGATGGTTCAGCATCCCGATCTGCGGTGCGTGCGCATCCGTTCCAGTTACCGGCCAATCGATCAGAACGTTCCCGCCGGTCTCGATCTGGAACTGAGCAAATGGAATCCCTCTATTGCGGTGCAGCAGCTAAAGCAGCGTCTGCAAAACAACAGGGGCATCACGGTGGTGGGGGCTACTCCGGAGCAGACACACAACCTTTTGGTGACTGGAAACGCCGCCGCACGTCAGGAATTCTTCGACTGCATCATTCTCGATGAAGCGTCGCAAGTGGATGTTGCCCATTCGATCCTTCCGTTTGCGTCTCTGGCAGCAGATGGAGTCGTTGTGGTCGCGGGCGATCCAAAGCAATTGCCACCAATTCACCAAGCGAAAGCGCCAGTCGGTCTCGAAGCGATGGTTGGCTCGGTCTACAGCTTTTTTGAACAGCTCCACCAAGTTCAGCCCGCCATCCTGGAAGAGAATTACCGGTCCAGTCGCGTAATCGTTGAGCTCGCCCATGAGGCCGGTTACGACAGGGCTCTGACAAGTTCCTCGCCAGACATGCGAATCGATATAGTCACGCCATTCCCGACTGTGGCGACGCCCACTGGATGGCCGCAGTCTCTATTCTGGACACCGGAGTGGTCATCCCTGCTTGATCCGGATGCTCCGGTCAGTTGTTTTGTGTATCCCGAGGGCCGAAGCAGCCAATGGAATCCTTTTGAAGCTGATTCGGTGGCAGCCCTGGCCTTGCTGCTGTATGGCCGCCTCGGCAACCAGCTCCTAAATGAAAGAGACCCAGCATCCGGTGCCGTGATAGCCGCTCCGCATACCCCATACACGATGGATGAGTTCTGG
The DNA here is from genome assembly GCA_022072405.1 of Phycisphaerae bacterium. GTDB lineage: Bacteria > Planctomycetota > Phycisphaerae > UBA1845 > CAIVHJ01 > JAJVHX01. Next base: position 11,738 of record JAJVHX010000021.1, read on the forward strand.
CGCAGTGGGATTGGCATCGTCACCCCACATCGGGCTCAACAGGCATTGATCGTCGCGAGGCTCCAGCAGGTGTTCGGGCCATTAGGTGCTTCGAATCAACTTATCCGGGACGCTGTGGATACGGTCGAGCGGTTCCAAGGGCAGCAGCGTGATGTGATCATCGCCTCCTTTGCCCTGGGTGACCAGGATGCCATTCAGGATGAGGACGAATTCCTGATGAGCCTCAATCGGTTCAATGTGATGACTTCCCGCGCCAGAGCAAAGCTGATCACCCTGGTGACGCAAGAGGTAGTGAACCATCTCTCCGGCGAACTGGACATCCTCCGTCAGAGTCGCCTGCTGAAAGTGTATGTCGAATCGTTCTGCAATAATTCTCGGCCAATGACCTTGGGCCATATTTCGGCGAATACCGTCCTCCAGGTGGATGGGATGTTCAAGTGGAGGCAGTGAGAATGGTGCCTTCAAGGCTCCTTGAGTTTGACAATACCCGTAAGCCAGGGCGGAGTCATATTTCCCTGTCATCTGCGGCATCCTGGTCCGGAGTGCAAGAGCCGATGGATTTCCGGAGGTGGCAATGAGTTTCTCAAAAGAAGTCGTTGATGCGGCGCTCGTTGCCTCGGGACGCTGCTGTTGCATCTGCCACAAGTTCTGTGGCGTCAGGATCGAGACGCATCACATTCGGCCTGTATCCAAGGGGGGAGACGACAGCTTCGAGAACTGCATTCCCCTCTGTTTTGATTGCCACGCGGAAGTTGAGCATTACAACGATCAGCATCCAAGAGGACGTAAGTTTTCCGAGAGCGAGCTCCGGAAGCATCGTGACACATGGTTCTCGAAAGTCGAAGAGATGAATACGCTCACGCCGCTTCCCAGCGATTCGCCCCAGGTCATTCAGGCGGTTTCAGGAAAGGGCAACATGGTTGCCGGACGGGACTTGAACATCCGCACCGAACGAGTGGTTCGCAAGGCGGTTGTCCAGACCGATCCGGGCGGCAAGCACATTTCAAACACGGTGGCTCGCAAAATCCAGGACCTGGTGAAGGATTATATCGATATCCACACGACGGCGGGCAAAGACACACAGCGAGCCGCGCAACGGATTTGGAGCAGCTTGAAAAACGAATTCAACGTGACCAGCTACAAGGAGATTCCCGCCCAGGATTCCGACCGCGCAATTCAATGGCTTCAGGCTCAGGTCGCGATGGCAAGACCCAAAATCCGCAGGAAAGCCCCTGATAAATGGAAGGAGAGTCTCTACAAGCCGATCTACGCACGAGCGGGAGAGCTTGGGATTTCCAAAGACGACCTCTATCTGCTGGCGCAAGAACGATTGGCCCTCAAGAAACCGATCCGATCCCTGAAGGAACTGACGCAGCGCGATCTTCAGCGGCTTCACCATGTTATGATCTATGAAGTCAAGAAGTCCGGGAGCAAGCCATGAAATCTGGTGGTTGTCAGGCAGAGGGATGAAATCCGGGTCAACACCGCTTCCGGTCTGCCGGAACAGCGTGCTCTTTGATAACTCGTTGAATGATAAGCGCTTTCGGATTGACATCCGGATGGAGAACGGTTATGAAGAGGGTTGCACACGGGGAGATTTTTAATCCACCGCGAAATCCGGTGGCTTGGGGGTTAACGGGTCACTGGTTAACACCGCTCAAAATACCTCCCCGCAACTATTTTCCTTCTGGTGATTTACAAAACCACCTGCCCGGGTAGCGCTCTCGGTTCTGAAGAATATTTTCGCGCGCTCAAACGTAACCCCAGGGGTTCGGTTCGCACCATCGCCCAAAACTCTCAAACTCTCTGACTCTCACAGTTAACACCCCGAACTGGTTAACACGGGGTAACGTTCGCACCTTGAATACAACGCGAACCGCCAAGATGCTTTTCATATCTGATGGTCAGCGCAAGATCACTCACTTCGCAGGGCTGGCGCGATAAAAAGCTTTGAAAATAAACGACCATTTTCTTTCAAAGGCTTTTTAGAATTGCAAGTCTGCTTTCAAAGCGGAATGGGGCTTGGGGTGTAAACCGTTTGGAAAATTATTCGCACCCCGAATACAACACGAACCGCTTTTGCATATATTATGGGTATAGACTGCCGGACGATCGACTGAGCGCTAAGCGCAGGTCGGCGTGGGCTCTTTTGGGAGAACCACGCCATGCGACCCGCGCCGGACGATCCCATTCTTCTGACTTCCCACCTGCGATTACTCGAACTGACCGATATTCTGGCCTGCGGGATCGCCCGTTTACGCAAATGTCCCACAGTTCTCGCCGAAAGTGGGCCAATTTCGGCAAAATCCTTCCCATCCGGCCTTGATGTGGGCGAGCCCAGTCGCCCTGATGGTCGGGTGTGTCAACCAGAGAGGAGGATTTTGCATGCCCGTTGATATTGAGGCAGAGATGAACTCCCTGAGTAATCTGACGGTCATGCGACTGCGAGAGCGCTATGCCGAGGTCTTCGGTGAGCCGACGCGGTCATTCAATAAGCAGCATTTGATCAAACGAATCGCCTGGCGACTGCAGGCTATTCGTGAGGGCGATCTCTCTGAGCGGGCACGGCAACGCGCGCGTGAGCTGGCTAATGACGCGGATCTGCGTATTAGACCGCCCGCCAAGGTGATGGATTCGGATCAGAGTGGTGGAGTGACCACATCGCCGTTCCGGGTCAAACCCGACGATCGCCTTCCCATGGCGGGTACGCTTCTGAAACGCGTATACAAAGGTCAAATGATCTACGTTCGCGTTTTGCCCCAGGGCTTTGAATTTAATGGAGAGGTTTACCGCTCATTATCGGCTATTGCTCATAAGATTACGGGTTCACATTGGAATGGTTACCGCTTCTTCCAATTACCAAAATCCCGTAAGGAGACGGTTATCCAATGAGTCGTAATGGAAACGGAAATGGCCAAGCTCGAACAGGTCAGCCCATTCGCTGTGCCATTTACACGCGTAAGAGCACAGAGGAGGGGTTGGAGCAGGAGTTTAACTCACTGGATGCCCAGCGCGAAGCAGCCGAGGCTTATATCGCCAGCCAGCTCCATGAGGGTTGGGTCTGCCTGCCGGATCATTATGACGACGGTGGGTTTACAGGTGCGAACATGGAGCGCCCAGCATTGCAACGCCTGTTCGATAACATCCAGGCAGCGCAGATCGACTGCGTGGTGGTGTACAAGGTCGATCGTTTGAGTCGATCGCTGATGGATTTTGCCCGGATGATGGAAATCTTCGAGAAGCATCGGGTTTCCTTTGTATCAGTCACCCAGCAATTTAATACCACTCATTCCATGGGCCGGTTGACGCTCAACATTCTGCTGTCATTTGCCCAGTTTGAACGGGAGATCATCTCCGAACGCACCCGGGATAAAATTGCGGCTGCACGCCGCAAAGGTAAATGGTCCGGCGGGATGCCAGTCTTGGGCTATGATGTTGATCCGCATAACCTGAAATTAGTGGTGAACGATGCCGAGGCTGAGCGGGTTCGGGAGATCTTCAATCTGTACGTCGAAAAACAGTCACTGATTCAAACCGCCAAACTGTTGAACGAGCGCGGCTGGACTACGAAGCACTGGACGACCCGCAAAGGAACGACTCGCGGCGGCCAGCCATTTGATAAACAGATCCTCCATCGATTGCTGACCAACGTGACTTACCTGGGCCAGGTGCGCTACAAGGATGAGATCCACAAGGGCGAGCACGAGGCCATTGTCGATGAACCGATCTGGCAAAGTGTGCAGCGGATGGTGCAAAGCAATGGTCGAACCGGCGGAATGCATCTTCACAACAAGTATGGTGCACTACTCAAAGGACTGGTCTATTGCAAACCGTGTGAGTCCATGATGGGCCATTCCTATACCGTGAAGAAAGGCCACCGCTGCTATCGATATTACGTCTGTTACACGGCCCAGAAGCGCGGTTGGCATGCTTGTCCCTCGAAATCGCTGCCCGCCGAGGAGATCGAGCGGTTTGTCGTCGAGCAGATCCGCACGATCGGCAGAGAGCCGCAGGTCCGGGCCATGACCCTGGAGCAGGTCCGCGAGCAACAACCCCAGGTGAGTAAAGCAGAAGTCGATTCGGCACTGGCAACGTTTGATCCGTTATGGGACACGCTCAGCCCGCGCGAACAGTCTCGAGTTATACGATTACTGGTGAAGCGGGTGGATTACGACGGAGCGAAGGGCAAGGTCGCGGTAACGTTTCATGGGACGGGAGGCTGGAGACCGGAGGTCGGAGGAAAAGATCACCCATGAATCCTTCTCTCCATTCCAACCAGCTGTCTCCAGCCTCCAGCCTACAGTCTTCTTTGACGGTTGAATTCAAAGTCCATTTCGGTCGTGGTGCGGCCGGGAAGCGTGAGGTGCGACTGGGCGACGCGCCGCCTCGACCCGATTTGCCGGTTGGTAATGTACCGCGCATTACTCGGCTGATGGCCCTGGCGATTCACTGCAATGAATTGATTCGTCGCGGCGAGGTGGCTGATTATGCCGACCTGGCGAGATTGAGCCACGTCACCCGGGCGCGAATGACCCAGATCATGAACCTACTCAATCTGGCGCCGGATATTCAGGAGGAAATCCTCTTCCTGCCCCGCACGACCAGCGGCTCCGATCCCATCCGCGAGCGTGAAGTCCGGCCGATGGCTGTTATTTCTAACTGGAGTCAGCAGCGGAAGTTGTGGCGACAACTCTTGGCCCAACCACCTATGCCGGCCACGTGACAAATCATTCCCCCGTGGATATAATTAGGTTTTTGTACGGTATCACATTTTCAGTGAGTGGCTTCAATGAATATCTCCTACACCTATGTTCAATCGTTATTCCAAGACCTGGCACCCACTCTCCGGCATACGTTGACGATGGCCTCGAATGAGGATCTGCTGAACCGCTTTCGACGTAATTGTGGCGAGCGCCGGCGTTTTATCCCCACCGTCTGGGGTGTCCGGCTGGATGCATTTTATTGGGATAGCTGGGACTGGTCGGTGAAGGGCAAAAAGGATTTCGATGCCTATCTTCAGGTGGCGAATTTGGCGGGGTGCTACGCCGCCGGGCGCGCCGCAAACGAGTGGAAGAACTTTGTCCCCGGCACCATGAAGGAAGTCATGTCGACCGAGTCGCAGGTCTATTGTGCCGACTACTGGGCTTTGATGATGCACCATCTGGCCCTGACCGGACGATTGCCTTACTCGTGTGAGGTGGAATGGCATTCCGGTCACAGTGTCAATGAGCCGGAATATTGCTTCACCAGCTACATACCGATTGATCTGGCCCATGCATCGCGTGATGCCTGGACGCTGCTCGAAGAAGGTGGACCGCGCTATCAGTGGAATCAGGACCAGCGTAAAAATGTTTCGATACCACCTGTTCCCATTCCCGTGGTGCGCTCCTCAGCGCCATTCACGTTGACTCCCGGCGCGAGCGCCCGATCAGCGAGTGTTACCCTGATGGAAGCGACCTGCGAGGTGACGCCCGCGGCGGTGCCAGCCGAAAAACCCGAGCCGGACATTTCAAAAGTCCCTACCGAATCGTCTTCTTCTGCGGAGGAGCGCGAGCGCCGGCGCCGAGAGTGGTTAGCCAAGGGAATGTTACTGGTCCGTGATCATCCCGACCGGTCCGATGCCCGAATCGCCCAGCAGCTGGGCATCGACCGTTCGACCTTGAGTCGCTGCCCGGAGTACCGAGCCGCGGCGGCGATGGCTCGTGGCCAGGCCTCCGGCCTGCCCCGGGGATTCCGAGTAACGAGTGATGAATCCAGTGGGGTGGAAGCCTATTCCCGCACGCAACATTCTGGCAACGACGAAATGGCCTGAGATTTTATTTTTCCCACGCAACACGCAACGCAACAGAATTTTCCTTAACTCATTTACCAGCAAACCGATCCGTTTTTTGTAACGCAACGCTTCCGCAACGCGGCCTGTTCTTACGTGTGACCAGCACGAAAGGACGGATCGCCATGACCCCACATACCCGGGCACCTGATCGACAGCAAACCATCCAGGCCATCGCCACCTTCGCGGCCCTGATGCACGCGGTGGAAAAGCGCCAGGCGGACCTCATTCAACAAGCTCAGGCTCAGCTTCGTCAACTGGGCGTGCAGGTTCGCTTGACCGCTTCTGCGCGGAAAGGCCGGTGCCGCCATGACTGAATTCACCGCCATGTCGGCCATATGCCGCGCGGCACTGAACCGGCCTCAGCGTCACCTCCTCGACCTGATGCATGAACTGCATTTTGGAGCAATCGAGCAGTTGATCATTCGCCACGCTCAGCCATGCTTCACTCCACCCCCTCGGCTGGTCCGGGAATTCAAATTTGGCGGTACACCGGAATCGAAGCTGGAACTGGGGGGAAAGGATTTCCTGCTGAAGCGCCAGCACCTCGAACTTCTGGACACCATCCGCCAGCTTGGTGATGGCCTGATCGAGCGGCTGGAGATTCGCCACGGCCTGCCGCAGCGCTTATGGGTCACCACCTCGCCGCGAAATAGGGAGGAGGGGGCATGACCACTCAACTACCTGGCGAACTGGATATGGGCCTGGCTGCTGAAGTGGTTCGGTTCCAGGCGTGGCGACTGCAGCGTCTGGGGGTTTGCTCTTGGGAAGATGCCCATCAGGAGCTGCTAGCGGAAGCCTGGCGGCGCTGGCCGGAATATTCACCGCAGCGAGGTTCGCCGACCACCTTCCTGCAAATGGTGATGCGGCAAAGAGCCAGCGCCCTCCGGCGTCAGAGTCGAGCCCAGAAACGCGGTGGCGGCTGGTGTAACTTGGGCGAGGTGGTGTTGGAAACTATCGAGGCAGTTGAAAACCGAGCCGCTTACAACAGCGATGTCCAGCGGCGTGATTTGCGCCTCGATCTCGAACAGCTACTCGCTGCCTTGCCGCCTGATCATCAGAGAATTTGTCGCGGGCTCAATCATGACACCATCGCCGAGGTCGCCAGAAAACTACAGATCCCGCGCCATCGCTTGCTCTGTCTATTGAAAACCATTCGAAGCCATTTTCAAGCCGCTGATTTACAGGAGTATTTACCATGATCTACGGAAGGATTCTATTCGTTCACCCTGACCACCGTGAACCCTACACCGTTCATCAACTGGAGCCCATTCTCAAAAACCTTGGCTTGGAGCGGTGGAAAAATCAGCGAATGAAATGTGTCTTGTGCCGGAAACTCACCAATGGTCTTCATCTATGGATTCCGCCCATTCCGCAACTGGCGGGATTTCCAGAACCCTATGAGGCGTGTACCTGGGGGATCATATATGCCCTCTGCAACGAGCATGATCACTCCGATCTCACCCAAGTCATGATTGAAAGCGTTATTTCGCCGAACGCCGGCAATGATCACCTCATCAGTTCTCGAATCGTTAATGTGATTCCTATCGCTGAGGCAAAAGTGGCTGAGGTTGTTTAACCATGATGAAGCAATTTTTGAATGATATCTTCGGAGAAGCACCATCGGCCCAGCGGCGGCTGACGATCTTTACCACGCCGGATAAACGGGCCGGCCACTTCGCCTCCATCGAGGAAGCTGAGCAATATGCCCGCTTGCGCAGCAATACGCAGAATGTCTACTTCGGCTTGTCCCTGGTCAGTGGTACGCCGCGCGGGCGCGGAACCTTTGATGACACTGCGGCCATCGGGGCGCTGTGGGCCGATATCGATATTGCTGGCAGTGTCCACACCCGCAGCGACTTGCCCGTGAGTATCGAACAGGCATGCGAATTACTGAACGCGCTCCCTATTCCACCTTCTTACGTAATCGACAGCGGCCACGGACTTCACGCCTACTGGCTCTTGAAAGAACCCTGGATTTTCGAGACGGCCGAGGAGCGTGCTCGTGCTGTACGGTTAACCAGAGGCTGGCATGGGACGGTATGTGCCGCCGCAGCAACGCGCGGCTGGTTCCTGGAAAATCTCGGCGACTTGACCCGGGTGTTGCGCCTGCCCGACACGATCAACCACAATGGTGCGCCCACATCTGTTCGCCTGCTGGAGCGCTGGCCAGAGCGACGCTATTCACCCGATGACTTCGAACCCTATCTCGCATTGACCGACGATTCACCTGCTACTGTCGATGTTGATGAACTTCGACTCGATCCGGCTGCTGAACCACCGGCCTTGAAGCTGGCGGAAGCGCTGGTGGAATGCCCGCAATTCAAGCAGAGCTGGCTAAGGGAGCGTCCCGACCTGGCCGATCAATCGCCCAGCGGTTATGACCTGAGCCTGGCTACCATCGCCGCCCTGCGCGGCTGGAGCGATCAGGAGATCGCCGATTTGGTCATCACTGCTCGACGCCAGCATGGCCATAATCCCGCCAAGGCGCTGCGGCCGGATTACATCCAGCGCACCCTTGCCCGAGCTCGTGTAGCCGCTCAGGCCACCACAACCGAAGTCAATCTCTCAGCGCTGATCGAGCCGGTTGATCCTGCGCCAGAAGTCAGCCATTCACCACCCGATCCCGGACCCTTGCCTGATCATTTACTACGCATCCCCGGGTTCATTTCGGAGGTAATGGATCACACGCTGGATACCGCGCCCTATCCCAATCCGGTCATGGCCTTTTGCGGAGCGGTGGCTTTGCAGGCTCACCTGGCGGGCCGCAAGGTACGCGACGGCGGCGACAACCGCACTAATCTCTACCTGCTGGGATTGGCCCACTCGGCAGCGGGCAAAGACTGGCCGCGCAAGATCAATACCCGCATCCTGCATCAGGTCGGCCTGGATGACGGTCTTGGTGAACGCTTCGCTTCGGGCGAAGGGGTGCAGGATGCCCTCTTTCTGCAACCAGCCATGCTTTTTCAGACTGACGAGATCGATGGCCTATTGCAGAGCATCAACAAGGCCAAAGACGCCCGCCACGAGAGTGTCATGAGTACCCTGCTGACTATTTACTCAGCCGCTAACAGCGTTTTTCCGATGCGGCGCAAGGCGGGGAAGGAATCCCCTGGAGCAATCGACCAGCCTTGCCTGGTGATCTTCGGCACGGCCATCCCCACGCACTACTATCAGGCACTTTCGGAGCGGATGCTGACCAATGGCTTCTTTGCTCGCATGATCATTCTGGAAAGTGGGCCACGACCGGCGGGCCAGGAGCCCAGGATCAGCGAACTACCCGAGCGGGTGCTTGATACCGCCCACTGGTGGTCCGAATTCAAGCCGGGGCGCGGCAACCTGGAGAAATGGCATCCGGTGCCCGTGGTCATCGAGCATACTCACCAGGCTCAGCAGCTCCTGGTAGAGGTCCGGCTCGAAGCCGATCAGCACTACGCCGCCGCTGAAGCCGCTGCTGATGAAGTGGGCACCACGGTCTGGGGCCGGGTCAGCGAGCAGATCCGCAAGCTGGCCCTCATCTATGCGGTAAGCGAAAACCACGCTGAGCCGCTGATCCATGAAGCTGCTGTCACTTGGGCCAGACAGTTCGTCATGCACCAGACCCGGCGCATGCTCTTCATGGCCCAGGGCCACGTAGCCGACAATCCCTTCCACGCCGAATGCTTGAAGTTCCTGAAGAAGCTGGCCGACGCCCCTGATCAGATGCTTCCTCACAGCAAGCTGCTCAAACGAATGAAAGTGGACCTCCAGGCTTTTCAAAAAATAGTTGAAACTCTGCTGCAACAGGGTGACATCGAGCCAGTAGCGGTCGCGACCACGGGTCGTACTGGAACATGGTATCGACTGATCAACATTGTGAACACCGGAGGTGAAGGAAGGTGAAAAAAGGGGAAAGAAGGGGTCGATTCGCCGGTGAGCATGGGTGAAAGAAGGAGAAAGAAGGTGAAAGAAGTATGAGTAGTAAATATATATTTTCAATATATTTATCTTCTTCTTTCCCTTCTTTCTCCCCCTCTCGCATTTTCCTCGTTTTTTTGTGTATTTGTGTGTGAGGGGGGAGGTGAAAGAGAAAGAAGGGAAAGAAGGTCTCGCTAAACGCTCTTCGAAATGGCTCGCAATCAATGCAATGGAGTGCAAAAGATGCAAATTGAAATGAAGTCGGTTTCTGAAATCAAGCCCTACGACCACAATCCCCGCATCAACGACCATGCCGTCGCTGCTGTGGCCGACTCGATCCGGGAGTTCGGCTTTCGCCAGCCGATCGTGGTGGATACCGACGGCGTGATCATCATCGGCCACACCCGCTGGAAGGCGGCCCAGCAGCTCGGCCTGGAAAAGGTTCCGGTCCACGTGGCCAGCGAACTCACCCCGGCGCAAGCCCGGGCCTACCGCATCGCCGATAACAAACTCGCTGAGCTGGCCGAGTGGGATCTGCAGATGCTGACCGTCGAATTGGGTGAGCTGCAGAAGCTGGAGTTCGATCTGGATTTTTTGGGGTTCAGCTTCGCCGAACTGGAAAAGCTGCTTGGCGCCGAGATTCATGGCAGCACCGGCGCGACTGATCCCGACGCTGTACCGCAACCGCCCGATGAAGCGATCACTCAACCGGGCGATCTCTGGATACTCGGTAACCATCGACTGCTGTGCGGTGATTCATCGAAGACTGAAGATGTCGATCGGTTGCTCAACGGAGCAACCACCCAACTGGTCAACACCGATCCGCCCTACAATGTCAAAGTCGAACCACGCTCTAACAACGCCATCGCCGCCGGACTCTCATCGTTCGGCGAGCCGGGCCTGCAGAATCACCAGGGTTTCGACGTCGCTCGCCAGGGTACCAAGAAAGCCACTACCGAAAAGCTCCGCCCCAAGGATCGCCCGTTGGCCAACGACTTCGTCAGCGACGAAGCGTTTGAGCAGATGCTCCACGCCTGGTTCGGCAATATCGCTCGGGTGCTCGATCCGGGTCGAGCATTTTATATCTGGGGCGGCTATGCCAACTGCGCCAACTATCCGCCGGTACTCAAAGCCTGCGAACTCTACTTCTCACAAGCGATCATCTGGGTCAAGGAACACCCCGTACTCACCCGCAAGGATTTTATGGGTAATCATGAGTGGTGTTTCTATGGCTGGAAGGAAGGCGCCGCCCATTACTTCAACCCGGAAATCCACAATGCCACCGATGTCTGGAGCGTGAAAAAGATCAATCCTCAAAGCATGGTCCACCTGACTGAGAAACCCGTCGAACTGGCTGTACGAGCACTGACTTATTCCAGCAAGCCGGGTGAGAACGTACTGGACCTCTTCGGCGGCAGCGGCTCAACGCTGATCGCTGCAGAGCAAACCGGCCGTAAGGCTTACCTGATGGAGCTCGATCCGCTCTATTGCGATGTGATTGTTGCCAGATGGGAGAAATTCGTAGGTCGGAAGGCGAAGCGAATCAGATCGGGTAACACGGTGTCGACAGGAAAGGTCGTCAAGTGAAACACACAGGGGCCACGTTACTCCTTCGGCGGTCGTATCGGATTAGATATTTTTGCAAGGGCGACAGCGGCGTCACGGACGGACTGTATTCGAGTTCGATACTCATCCGCGAGCTTTCTTGTCTCTTTCCGCAGAAGGGAATTCATCGCCTTGCGCTCGTCGGGCTGGTGTTCAAGTTCCATCAACACGTCGTCGGGGTCGTAAGGGCCGTTGTACGCCATGAGTCCGAGGCTCAAGAACTGTTGGTGCGTGTGCATGTTTCGAAGGAGCACGTCGTCGTCAAGCATTCCCATCAATCGATCGACTCCCTCGCAGAGTGCGCGGTGCGAGCCCTGAATCCTGCTCAACGCGTTCGCACGTTTCTGGGGATTTTTCGTTGCCTTCGCTGCGGTAGTGTTACCAGTGACCATAGCCAGCAGATTGACCATACGCTCCCGAAGTTCGTAAACCCGATGAAGATAACTCTCTGTGATTCTCGTCACGCGATGCAATTGCTTCCGAATGTCGCGCTGCCGCAATGCATCAGTAAGCTCTTCATCGATATCGAGCAGTCGGTGAATAGCGCCCATGAACTGCCCCCAAACAGCCCCCTTGGCTTCATTGGGCCGGATTTCATACCAGTAGAATTTGAGCGCAGACGGCTTCTTCGCTTGTGTTCGCTTCATATCCGGTGTCTCCAGAACAACGACCCATTAATTCTACAGAGGATCACACCGGAGAAACACCCCGAACATCGCCGAGGTGTTGATCAAGACGGAATGATGCGATCAGGCGGACTTGGGGGCGTGGTACTCGAACTGGCCGCGGTCAACCTTCTTGAATCGCGAAGCCTCGCCCTTGACGCGTTCCTCGCGCATCATCGCTGCGTACAATGTGGCATGCGGTGTCTTGCCTTTGGGGCTGGTCCACAGATCTTGTTCGGTCATCGCCTTGATCAGTTCCGCACATCGCATTGGTTTGCCGGCCTTCTCCAGCACTTTTGCGGCGGCGTCGAGAACGCTCAGGCGTTCTTCTCTTTGGGGTTTGGGTTTCTTTCGTTTCTGATCCTTCTGTGCTTTAAGATCGGTACACATCTTTTTCAGCACGTTTGCCACGGCATCGGACTTCTTGGTTTTATTCATAGTTGTTCCTTTCGTTTCTCAGGCGTATTCATAACCCGCACGTTCCAATCGCTGGGCGTCGGCGGGCGTGACCACCCAGAATTCATAGTTCTCGCCGTCGTTGTCGCCCAGCATGACAAGCATGGGCTTGACGGCGTGGTCCAACGAATTGATCGCGTTGCTCAGCTCGCGGAATCGCGAGCCGCGAATCTTTCGTCCGTCGATCGTGACCAGAATGTCCATTGTCTGCCTCCTATTGGTTGTGCCTGTTCTACACATACATTAAGCCATGAGAATTCGAGATCATCAAGTGAATTGCGATTGCATCTGTTTCATTTATTGTATCTCGTTGCATTCATTAAAACATGGCTTGGAACCGCATTAGAGGCCCTATACGCGAAGATCAGTTTTCCAGGCAACACGGCTACCAGCTCGCCGAGATGTCGCCACAGCGCTACCCCGTTCGCGTCGTCGTCGAAGATAAAAAAGTTCATAGGTACTTCCAGCGACCTTGGCGCGCGGTGGTTCCCTATGGCGCGATTCGATCGAATTGGGCGCTGAAAAAATGGTTAAAGTTAAGGTTAAAGGTTAAAGGAGGTGGAGCGTGAGTGAGCAGGCCAGTAGTCAATCAGAATTAGCCCGACGGCTGCAGGTCTCGAATGTGGCGGTACACAAATGGATCAAGCATCCCACCTGGCCATTCGGCGAAAGAGGGCCGTGGGATGTGGAGCAGGTGCGGCAGTGGCGAAAAGCCTTCCTCAATGCGGTGATCGATAAACCGATTCCGCCCACCACACCACCCGCGCTGGCCAGCGAACTGGACAGCAAACTGGCTTCAGCGATGCAGGTTGAGCGGGTGAAGCTGGCCCAGGTGCGCCGCAAGAAGGCCGAACTGGAACTTTCTATCCTCAACGGCGAGCGAATATTGGTGGAAGAGGTGCAGCTTCGCTGGGGCCGGATCGCCGAGGAGCTCAAGGCCGCGCTGATGGCTCTGCCCAAGAGCGTCGCACCGCTGCTGGTAAACCAACCACTGGAGCAAATACAAAGTATTCTGGAAGAGCAGATCGTTCGACTGCTGACCGAACTGGCGAGCAAACCGCACTATGAACAACGTTGAATTACATTTTCATCATCTTGCTTCAATGGGGCCGCGGTTATTCAACCGCGGAAACACGCTACGCGGCTATCTCTGCTAGACTGCTTGCCGTAGCTTCAATGGGGCGTCAAGGAGATCGCCGCACAGTTTGATGCCCATGGTCGCCAGCGTCGACCACCGCCGGATCCGATCAACGCCGTGCTATCTTTCGCCTATTCCATGTTGACCCATGAATGTACGGCCGCTTGCCGATTGGCGAGTCTCGAACCCACCCTGGGTGCGCTACATGCCACTCGGCCTGGCCGGCCGGCGCTGTCGCTGGATTTGATGGAACCGTTTCGTCCGTTGATCGCAGATTCCGTAGCGATTTCAGCGTTCAATCGCGGTGAGCTGACCGAAGGTCATTTTCTCAATACCGCATCTGGATGTGCTTTAACCGATGCTGGCCGTAAGTCATTTTTCTCCGTCTATGGTCGACGGATGGATCCCGAAGTGTCGCATCCGGTTTTTGAATATCGATTGAGTTATCGACGAATGTTGATGCTGCATGCGCGCCTGATCGCCGCCTGGCTGCTGGGTGAAGTGCCGACCTTATCCTTCTTAACAACCCGCTGAAGGTGTTTTATGCGCCGCTGTTATTTGGTTTGTTACGATATCCGTGATGCCAGGCGGTTGCGACGAACACATAAGTTGATGAAGGCTTACGGCGAGGCCTGGCAGTATTCGGTCTTTTATTGCACGTTAAAAGCGATCGACCGCGTTCGGCTTGAAAATGCTTTGCGGGATGAAGTGAATCTGAAAGTGGATCAAGTATTAATCATCGATCTGGGGAGCAATGAAGAATCAGCACGCCAATCCACCCTCTCATTGGGTCCGGGTCTGCCGGAAGAAGAATCTGGTATGGTCGTGATCTGAATGAGGGTCCTCGTTTGGGGTTCTGATTGAATGAATTCAATCCCATGAGCCGCCACAGCGCTTCTACACAACGCCCTCATTTATATATATTATGCCGTACTATCCACGCTGCCCTAATCGCCTACTTTATCCGGAGCGACCATACTTATCCTGTTGCGGGATTCAAACATGGCTATATCCAAATTCCGGGAAGTGGTGTGCCGCATCGGAGACACTTGCCGTCTGCCGTCAGTTGCCGATCAATGATCTGGAGGTTCAGACGTTGGATTAGTGATGCTCCGCAATTGAGGCAGTAGGTATGCGTATTCGGATGTGGCGCAATATTAGAAGTATAGATATATTTCAAACCTGATTGTTGAGCAATTCTACAAGCATCTTCCAAAGTGGGAACTAGTGTGGATGGTAAATCAGTAAGATGGTATGCGGGGGTAAGTCGGGTGAAGTGGAACGGTGTCTCATTGCCGCAAGTCTGGGCAACCCAATCGGTCATTTCGCGTATTTTCTGGCCATCATCGTTGTAGGTGGGAACCACCAAGTTGACCAATTCCAACCAACAGGAGGTATTTGATTTAATGCTCCATGAACCAACGGATGTTCCAACAATTCAATACAGTCACGCCTGCTTGATACGTGAAGAATGCACTATATCGTGGTCCTGTATTGCAGATGATGGCACATTGGGTGGCCGATAACCATGAATCAGACAGGATTCTAAAGTTCTGTCGAATAATCGACACAGTAGATCAGGCATATATTATTCCGTGCAAATTAACTGCCGATAGCAGAATATCTGACAATTGGATTACTGTAATTGGTGTAAAGGGCTGTTGAGTCTGAACTGGATTAGGTAGCCAGTAGCAGTCTGTTAGCGCTGTAGAAAATTAAGGATCAGAAAAATGCAGCAGATTTTATCATTGCAAACCCGGATTATTCGGGTGGTATTATTGCCGATGTGTTTCTTCCTGCTTTTAAGCGCCATATATTTTCATGAAAACTGGAGGGAATATCAAAAGACGCAGGCCGTGCAACGCAATAGCGTGCTGTTAGTTGCTAATTCGCAGCTGGTCAATGAAGTGCAGCGTGAACGCGGCAAGAGCGCAATTTTCCTAAACGGAGCTACGGAGCTGAGCGACTTGCAGCAGCAGCAGAGTAAGGTTGATGAACAACTCAAGAACTGGAATACGGCTTTACGAACCAGTACCTTGACGGCAGCACAGACGCAGTCCATTATCCAGAGCATGGGAGAATTGAGCGGTCTGCGTTCGCAGGTCACCTCGAAATCACTGAACAGCGCCGAATCTTCCCAGAGGTATTCCGGAAAGATAGATGATCTGCTCAACATGGCGGCCCAGGTGTCCATTCTCCCCTCGACGGATGAGATTGCCCGCGAGTATGGTTCACTGGTGTTATTGGAAAGTGCCAAGGAATCTACCGGCATTTTACGGGCCTAGTGTCCGGAATCCTGGGTGCGGACCAACCCATTACCACAGAACAAGCTGATAGAATCATCCAGTTGAAATCGAGTGTAGATAATTTTCTGCATGCCAAAACGCTGCACCTGCGTCCCGAAGCAGAAAAGAAACTGTCTGAAGCACAATCCGGATCGGACTGGAACGAAGTTCTCCGAATCATCAACATTGTAATGGAACGAAGAACTTCCGGAAAATATGAGATTAACAGTAAGGATTATTTCGCGCGTGTCACTTCCGTAATAGATCAATTTGCCACCATCATACTAGAAGAAACACAGGCCACTGCCCGGAAAGCCACGGGCTTAAAAGCGGCTGCATCGATGGCAATGTGGGTTACGGGCGTAGTGCTGGTGTTGGCTATCTTACTGGCGACTTATCTGGCTGTCGCAACGGCTAGCGGGATTAGCAAACCGATCCAACAGATCAGCCGGCAACTGAACGAAAGTGCCCGCCAGGTGAATGATGCGGCTGGGCAGGTGTCATCGGCCAGCCAATCCCTGGCGGAAAGTGCCAGTGAGCAGGCCTCCAGTCTGGAAGAGACCAGCAGTGCTCTGGAAGAAATGTCGGCAATGACCCGCACCAATGCCGGCAATGCGAAAGAAGCCAATGAATTGAGTACGCAGACGCGTGAATCGGCTCTCAGCGGTGATCAGACCATGGAGCAACTGCAACGGGCGATGAGCGCCATAAACGAATCTTCCGAAAAGATTGGTAAAATTATCAAGGTGATTGAAGAGATTGCCTTTCAGACCAATCTTCTGGCCTTGAATGCTGCGGTTGAAGCCGCCCGAGCTGGTGAACATGGTAAAGGATTTGCCGTGGTGGCCGATGAAGTACGGAATCTGGCTCAACGAGCGGCCCAGGCAGCCCGGGAAACGACCGCGCTGATAGAGGATTCGGTACAGCGCGCCCAGCAGGGCGCCGAAGTCGCCAATGAAGTGGGCCAGGCCCTGACCATGATAGTAACCCATGTCTCCAAAACCACAGAGTTGATCAACAACATCAGTCGGGCTACTGGTGAGCAGGCTCAGGGTGTGGAGCAGGTCAATGCGGCGGTGAGTGAAATGGATAAGGTTACGCAGCAGAATGCTGCTGGAGCAGAAGAAACCGCCAGCGCCAGCGAAGAGTTGTCCGCACAGGCACAGATGGTTGAGGGGTTCGTCGATGAATTGATTTCCCTGGTTGAAGGCCGATCCGGCAGTGATTGGTCATCGAGGATGACGGTGTCGAATAACATGAAGCAACCTTCCATAACGGCGGTCACCCCCAGAAAAAGCCCTCGCCCAGCCGAGCGACCCCGTAAGACGACCAGTGTTTCAGTCAAACCGGTGGCTTCGCTGTACCCCAAGGGCGATGATTTCATGGATATGGAGGACACCAGCAAACTGGGCGAATTCTGACATGGAGATTGGACAGCCACCCGCCGTCGAATCCTGCGACATTTTACAGCGTCAATAATTATTGTAGGCCGATTTATTTTTCAACGGCGCCTTCCAGCATGATCGTGCTGACCAGATCGATGGCGGAGTTCCAGTCGCAGGTTAGCTGGGAATTCCATGCAGGACCGGCCAGGTCGATCATCGCAGCCACGAGGGTATCGCGCACGATGGGGTAATGTTCCGGTTTCGTGCCATACGCAACGTGGTTACGACCGAGCTGGTGCAGGGGTGCGAGCAGCTTTTCCGGGGTGCGCAGGTTGTTGATCACCAATACCAGTGAAGTAAGCAGCTTTTTTTTCTGCTCTCTCATATCTTCTGGAAACAGGGGACGCACTTCGGGATGTTCGGCAAACAAGCGACAATAGAAGCAATCGACCAGTTCCGCTCCGCGTGGTGCCAGCAGCTGAAAACTGCTTTCGAGCCGGACAATCAAAGCCTGATCCATATTGAATCCTTTCAAAATTGGTTCACCAGTCTGCGATGCATTTTGGTTTTTCAATTATTTGGTTATCGACTTTTGACACGGGACAGCACTTTATCAGTCCGGATTTTGTGGTTTTGACGACGCCGGGCAGGACGATGCTCCGGAAACAGACATTGGGTGTGGGTATTGGATTTTAGGAGCAAGGAGCTGATGGGCGTGCGGGCAAAGGCAGTCTCCGTTCGGGCTATGGCGGCATCGACCTCATTATGCAGAGGGCAGAGTTGCTGATGCTCTTTCAAGCCCAGTGGACAACGTTGGATGCGGCGTAATGGATCAACAGAGTTGATCACATCCAGAACGCTGATCTGCCGGGCCGAGCGCTGAAGTTGATAACCACCATGAATCCCACGCACCGATCGAACCAGTTCCGCCCGCCCCAACGCCTGTAAAACTTTGGAGAGGTAGCTGGCTGGGACCATAGTGGCCTGGGCAATCTGCTGGGTGGTCCGGGCGGTCCGGGGTTCTCCGGCCAGGTACACCATGGCCCGTAAGGCATATTCGGCGGTAGTCGAGATCACGCGTGTTGCTCCTATCGGATCCGGTAGTGGTCGGTGTCGTTCAATTTCCGCAGGTCGCCAGGATTAGACGACGTCGCCTATGCGATTTGATCCAGGTCAAGCACCGGGTAGTAGACCTTGACATCCAGATTATTTCGGATCATAGTATAGTTGTCAATATGGATATCTAACTCCAGATATCCATATTTAAGTTATTGTTGATGAGTTATCCGGAACGGTGGTGATTTATTAAAGGAGCGACTGATGAGCTATTCGCCCGCCATGCAGATTCTGGTGGATGAGCATGAGGTGATACTGGGGGCGCTGGAAGCGCTGGAAATCGTCGCCCAGGATCAGCGGAGGCTGTTTGAATCCGATTTTTATGTTCAGGCCTTTGATTTTTTTCCGGCCTTCGCCGATCAGTGTCATCATGCCAAGGAAGAGGATCATCTTTTTCCGGTGCTGGAACGGCGGGGCATTGCCAAGTCAGGTGGGCCGATCGGTTGCATGCTGTATGAGCATGACGAGGGTCGGGCTCATGTGCGGGCGATCAAGAAGGCCTTGGCGGCTGATCCGGGTGGTCAGCAGACGACCACTCAGGATACCATTCGCCGCGAAGCTTTGCAATTTGTGCAACTACTGCGTCAGCACATTCAGAAGGAAAATGAAATCTTATTCATCATGGGTGACCGGATGATGACGGAGCAGGACAAGACTGATCTGGTGCAGAAATTCAACTGCACAGCCCACTCCCCTTTGCCGGTGGGAAGCCATGAGAAATATATCGCTCTGGCAGGGGAATTGCGAAGGCGGGCTGGTTTGAGCGACCAATTCACTGGTCGGGATGGCTATGCCCCCAATTGTTTGTGCGCACATTGAGCAATTGGGATTGATGTTCATCTGGATACAGATGGCGAGCG
Organism: Phycisphaerae bacterium; assembly: GCA_022072405.1. Lineage (GTDB taxonomy): Bacteria > Planctomycetota > Phycisphaerae > UBA1845 > CAIVHJ01 > JAJVHX01. The sequence continues at coordinate 30,975 of JAJVHX010000021.1, forward strand.
CACCTTAATGATGTCTGGTCAACCATTTGCCGGTGCTGGCAGAGTAGGTGATGTAATCATTAAAAAACTATCGGATTTCTGAAGTGGGTGGCCACCAGATCGGTTCTGCAATGCAGGGAGACCTTGATGCTGGCGGATCGACAGGGTCGAACTATAGATTATCTGCGATTGTCGTTGACGCCGGCCTGTCCGATGCGCTGCCTCTACTGCCGCCCACAAATTCTGAATGATACGGGTGGGCTGCCGATCATGTCGGCTGCACAGATCGAATCCATGGTTCGTCATCTGGTACAGCAATGGGGTATTTATAAAGTCCGGTTAACCGGTGGAGAGCCGACCACCCGCCCCGACTTGCGGGAAATCGTTGAGCGGTTGTCAGGAATCAGCGGTTTGCGGGATTTGGCGATAACGACGAATGGCCTCACGCTGGTTCGTGATATAGCGGATCTGGCCCGAGCAGGGTTACAGCGGGTTAATATTTCGCTCGATTCCCTGCGGACTGAAGTGTTCGAGCGTATGACCGGTGTTCGGGGTTTGGATCGGGTAGTCGCGGGGATTCATGCGGCTATGGAAGCCGGTCTGCGACAGGTGCGGCTGAATTGTGTGGTGCTGGCCGGTGAGAATGATGATGAGCTGGGCGAACTGGTCCAATTTGCATCGGAACGAGGTTTGGAGATTCGTTTTATTGAACTAATGCCGATGGGACCGCTGGCCGATCAGTGGACCCGGCACTACGTGCCGGAAAAACTGATGCGCTCCCGACTGGAGCAGATCGGGCGGGAATGGCAGCAGTTGCCGCAGGGTCATGATTCTGCGCGACGCTACCGGGTGCCATTGACCAATGGGCGTGTTGTAGTGATTGGTTTTATCACGCCGATGAGTTGTGATTTCTGCGTTTCGTGCAATCGATTGCGGATCACCGCTAGTGGAGAAGTCTATCCCTGTCTGATGGATCAGCCGCGAGGTAATGTTTATTCGGCGGTGGATCCTGAATTCGACGGGGCGGAGTTGGACCGCCGTTTGCAGCAGGCATTGGACAACAAAGCCCCACTTCATCCCGCAACCGGCTTTACCCCGATGACGATTTTAGGAGGATAAAGATGAGCACGAATTGGCCCACGGGTGGAACAGCTGCTTTACCCGGTACATATCGGCGCTTTGCCCAGCGTTTTCCGAAGCTGGTAGAAGCTCATGACATCATTGCCGAGGCGATTGAGCAGGAAGAATTACTGGATGAAAAGACCCGGGCCTTGATCAAGATTGGCATCTCACTGGGAGCGGGACTGGAGTCGGCCTTGCGTTCGCACGTTCGCCGCGCCACACAGGCAGGCGCCAGTGTGGGAGAGATTGAGAGTGCAATTGTGCTGGGGATGAACACCTGCGGATTTCCTCGAGCCGTGGCGGCATGGAGCTGGGCCCAGGAGCAGTTTGAGCGGGATCGCCGGGAAGCAGAGCAGAAGCCATGAAATATCAGGTTCACCTATTTGGGCCTCTGGCAGAAATGGCATGCAGCGGTCTGGTTGAAGTCGATTGGCCTGAGCGTCATGAATGTACCGCGGCGGAATTGATGCAGCATTTGGCCATGCAATATCCGGAAATGGGTCGACGGCTGGGGGTGGGATTTCTGGCGGTGAATTGTCGACGGGCCGCTCCGGAGCAACAACTGCAGGTCACGGATGAACTGGCGGTGATCGGACTGGTGAGCGGCGGATGAGGATTGAAGCGATCATCGTCGCGGGTCCGCTGAAACCGGCTGACGCATGGACGATCATGGGGATGGGTGCGTTGGTTTGTTTTGAAGGAGTGGTTCGCCCGGTCGAAGGTGGGGAACCAATCGATGGGTTATGGTATGAAGATTATGCACCGATGGCGGTTCAGGAGCTGGAACGGTTGGCCTGCGCTGCCGTTTTGCAATATGGCTTATTGGGGATATCTGCAGAACACAGCCGCGGTTTTGTGGCTGTGGGAAACTGTTCCTTTCGCTTGCGCATCGTCACGGAACATCGCGAACCGGCTTTGTCAGCTATGAGTTGGTATATTGATCAGATGAAACAGGAAGTGCCCATCTGGAAAAAAGCGGTTCGTCATTCTACTTTGAAGCAGGGATGATGCCGCGCATAACGCCCATGAACGCATCATTAAAATCGCCGATGGAGGCCATAGCCTGTATCCTGGAGGAAATTGCTCCGGTAAGTGTAGAAGAGGTAGCGCTGGATCGGGTGGTGGGAAGAGTGGTTGCTGCACCCCTGATCGCGGATCGCGACAGCCCGCCTGTAGCCGTCAGTGCCATGGATGGTTATGTGATGCACTGGTCTGATGTGGAGTGGGGGACGCTGCCTGTCGTCGGCGAAGCGCTGATCGGTCAGGCGGCGGGGCTTGTCCGGGCGGGCACGACGTTGCGAATTTATACCGGTAGCCCAATCCCAGCCGGGGGTGATGTGGTGGTGCCGCGCGAAGAAGTGCGCGAACAGCCGGATCGGATCCATATTCTCAATCGTGCTGCGATCAAGGCGGGGCAGCATATTCGTCGAGCGGGCGAAAACGGTTCTGCAGGCGCGACGATTGTGGATCGGGGTTGCGTGGTAACTCCGGCGGTGATCGCCGCCCTGGCAGCGTGTGGGGTTAATCAGCCGAGCGTCCACCGTCGCGTACGCTGTAGCGTCGTGGTGACCGGAAACGAAGTGGTCGAGGTTGATCAGCCCGTAGCTCCGTGGCAGATCCATGATAGTAATGGACCCGCACTGGCTGGTTTTCTCAGTTCGGCAACTTGGATTCAAAAAATGCACACCACCCGGTCCAGGGATGATCGACTGCAAGTCCGATGCGCCATCACCGAGGCACTGGCGACGAGTGATGCGGTGTTGCTGACCGGCGGCGTGTCGATGGGTGATTATGATTATGTGCCGGAAGTACTACGCGAGTGCGGTTGTCGCGTGCTGTTTCATCGACTGTCGATCCGACCGGGTAAACCCATATTGGGGGCGATCGGTCCTGATGGGCAAGTCGTGCTGGCATTGCCGGGTAATCCGGTTTCTGTTCTGGTGACGGCGCGCTGGCTGGCCATGCCGATTCTGCAATATCTCGCCGGTATCAAAACACCCCAGCAACATAACGCTCATGTACAACTGTTCAATCCTGATGATAAAAGGACAGGATTATATTGGGCCCGATTGGTGCGCTTAAGCGGCGTTGATCAGGCGGAAATTGTAGACACACGAGGATCGGGGGACTGGGTCAGCAGCGCCCGCAGTGACGGATTCGTAGTGGTTGCACCGGATCAGTGCGGTGCGGGTCCATGGCCATTTTATTCGTGGAGCAGTGGATCATGAATTCGAAGTCGTCTCCATTTTCGCATCTGGATGGTCGAGGCCGACCGCAGATGGTCCAGGTCAGTGATAAACCGCTGACGCAACGAAAAGCGGTTGCGGAGGGGTGGGTACGGGTGAGTACGCCTCTGGTGGAAGCGATTCGACATCAGCAGCTCGCCAAGGGAGCGTTGCTGGACGTAGCACAATTAGCGGGTATCCAAGCCGCCAAGCGAACCGCCGAGTTGATTCCGCTGTGCCATGCACTGCCCATTGAGGCCATAGAAGTGCGTGCGGAATTGCAAGATCAGAGAGTTTATTTGTGGTCCCAGGTGTGTACGACCTGGAAGACGGGCGTTGAGATGGAAGCTCTAACGGCGGTGACGGTGGCGGCTTTGACGGTGATTGACATGGGTAAAGCGATCGATCCGGCGATGGTGATTGAAGGAGTACGTCTGGTGGAGAAAAGCGGCGGGATGAGCGGTGATTATCATGCTGAGGTGTTAGCGCCATGAATCCGATACAGGTCGCTATTCTGACGGTCAGTGATCGCTGCTCAGCCGGACTCACCACGGATACTTCCGGACCGGCACTGGGTGTAATGATGCGGGAAACGTTAGCGGGGGAAGTGGTCGCCACTGGCTGTGTACCGGATGAGCAGGAGATTATTGCGGAGCAGTTGAAGAAATGGGCCTGCCGCATCTCACCGCCGGATTTGATATTGACCACCGGTGGAACCGGACTGGCTCCGCGCGATGTGACTCCGGAAGCCACCCTGCGGGTGATCGAACGACGACACGTCGGATTGATGGAACTCATCCGTCGGCGATGCAGTGAGCAGACCATGCGTAGTTATCTGTCGCGGGGGGAAGCGGGAACGATCCGCCAGTCGCTGATCATCAACCTGCCGGGTTCAGAGTGTGGGGCGACCGAATCACTCGCCGCCGTGGTTGAACTGCTTCCCCATGCGATCGAGACCTTACGCGGTGAAGTTCAGGATGATGGTCGAACGGATGCAGTAATGACCGCCGGAAAAGTCATACACCATGAGTTTTGATCATGACCCGATTATCCATCCGATGGCTGCCACGCTGGCTGAACAGAACGTCATCTTCGACAGATACCCTGCAATTTAATCTGGCAGAATTGTCCGGTTCACTGGGGGATCTGGGAACACTATTGCCCTTGGCGGTGGCGATGGCATTGAGTTGCGGAATGAATATCGGAGCTGTATTTGTTTTTGCCGGATTTATGACCATCCTTTCGGGTATCTGGTTTCGTCAACCGATTCCGATACAACCGATGAAAGTAGTCGCGGCCGTTGCGATTGCTGAGGGGCTGCAACCCGGAGCCATAGCCGCGGCAGGATTGTCTATCGGTGGAGTTGTATTGCTGTTGGCCTGGATGGGCGGAATCGATTGGCTGGCTGGACATATTCCGTTGGTCGTGGTGCGCGGCCTGCAAGCCAGTCTAGGTATCAAGCTGGTGTGGAAAGGATTGGAGTGGTTGGGAGCGCTGCCGATAATCGGTCCGGATAGTTGGCTGATGGCGGGAATACTGGGCGTGGTGATCGGCTGGTTCTGGGGACGCCGCGTACCGATACTGTTGTTTCTGTTTTTAGGGGGAGTGGTATTGATGATGGTCGAATGCGGATGGCCGTCGACGTCGGTGATGCGCCAGAGTCCAGTAATTAAGTGGAGTTGGCCAAGCGGGACCGATTGGCAAGTGGGCGTGTTACAGGGAGCGATTCCGCAACTGCCCCTGACGCTGCTGAATTCGGTGATCGCGGTGTGCGGTTTGAGTCGAGATTATTTCCCGGGTCGGGGTGTGGCTCCTCGGAAAATGGCCGCTACAGTAGGATTGATGAATCTTCTGTGCGTTCCCTGGGGAGCGATGCCGATGTGCCATGGTGCGGGAGGATTGGCCGCCACGCATCGCTTCGGAGCCCGCAGCGGCGGCAGCATGGTGATGCTGGGTACGATCATGATAATATCCGGAATTCTGCTGGGCGGAGTATGGTTATCCCTGTGGGCACAGTATCCACTTGTGCTGCTGGCGGTGATGATCATTGCTGCCGGGATAACGTTGACGGGGGTTACGCGCGATGCCTGGACGGGACGCTCGCTCTGGGTTGTCAGCATGATGGTCGGGGTCACATTGTTGTTCAGCACTTTATGGGGATTTGTCGTAGGAATCGTTGTGATTCTTCTATTACAGGGCTGGGATCGCCGGCGTGGAGTGCGGTCATGAAGCGTCTGCCGACCTATATACTGGCGGGCGGACAGAGTTCTCGCTTCGGTTCGGATAAAGCTCGCGCCCGGTTGGAGGGTGAGCCGCTCATTCAGCGGGTTGTAGGTCAACTGACTCAGGTATCGGAATCCATTACCGTCGTCGCTGAGGTCGCGGACAAGTATGGTGATCTGGCGTTACGGACGATTGCCGACATCCATCCCGGATTGGGTCCGTTGAGCGGACTTGAAGCAGCCTTGAGTGACTTGCCGCACGATCAGCAATGGTTGTTGCTTTGCTCATGTGATGGAATTGTTATTCGACACCAATGGCTGGAACGGTTGTATGAGGCGATGGTCGCGGATTTCGCGGCTGTCGTTTTCCGAAACGATCACGCGCAACCGTTACCGGGGTTATATCATCGTCATTGTCTCAGCAAGGTGCGGGCACGGATATTAACGGGTAAACGTAGTTTGCATCATCTGCTGGATGAAATTCAGACTCGATTCCTGCCACAGCCCTCCGATTGGCCAGAATTCTGGCAGATCAATACTCCGGACGAACTGGAACATTTCCGTCAGGAGCTTGACCGGCGATCGTGAGATTGACACTTCGTTCAGCCATACCACATTCATAGGGACCGGTTGCTTCTTCTTCCAGTAAAGCGGGAGTACCTTCTGCCAAAGGTGCCAAGGAATGCTCCGTGGTGATCATCTGCCACAATTCCACCAACAGCCGGGCGGTGAGTTGATGGAGTGGATGGGGACTGGTGGCGGCCAGTCGCTCCGCAAAAAGCAACCCCCACTCACCGAGATGATCTCCCATAAAGTTGCGAAATGCTGTTGTAGTCACTTCGAGGTGTTCGGTGTGATTTTCCTGCACCGCCTGGGCGAGCATGATCAGCAGAATCGCGACAAATTCCAACTCAACGGTAATATGATCCAGCTTTTCCGGCAAGCGCCCGCCATCGAAACCAAAAGCCTGATAAAAACCAGCGAGATCGGCCAGGATCGCCCCCTTATCCCGGCGGATATAAGCGGTTTCGTTGACCGGGCAGAGCATGGCTCCTTCGAATAATTGTCCATGCACCAACGCAAGTAACGCTCCGTGATCGGCGATACTTTCCTGCCACAACTGAACCAACAGATCTGCGTGCGGTTCCGAAGCATCCAGTCCTGCGTGATTGAACAGTTGTCGGATCTGCTCAATCTCACCAAGAGCAGGCCATTGGGCTGATTGGCGGATCGGTGTAATCAAGACATCTTTCAGCAGCAGCAGCAGGTCCGCCTGAGCCAGCAGTCGAACTGGATCGGAAGCAGCAAGTAGGAGTGATTTCATGGTTGTACCTGTAGTGAAATCCAGTCAGAGTACTGCTTGCGTCCGCCCACGTTTTTAGATGAACCCTCCCAGATGGCGACACCGATCTGGTCGGTTTGGCCGGGATAAAACTGGAAGTCCTCGCGATCCTCCGTCGTGAGTGGACGCACAATGGTTATATACCAGCGGCCGTTCTGATAAACGCCGCAGCCGCGACTGGCAGAATCCGTCTGGGCGACGAGTGAACCAAATCCTTCCGCGATCATTTCCTGTACGGGTTGCCGACGTTCAAATTGGGCTTCGGGATTTTTCGATTGATGGGCGGCGAACCACATCAGCGCTGTTGGATTCTGAAATGATTCCGGAACGCGATAGGGCGAACCCTGGGCGGGATGTTTGTCTTGGGGCGTGGCGAACCAGTAAAAGTCAGCCCAGTAGTTGGGATGCACATCCTGCACATCCTGAAAGTGCTCGTCGATATCCTTCTGCCACAGCGCTTTCCATTGAATGATCTGTACGGGGAAAAGTTTTCCGCCCATCATGAAGGAAGCATCGCGCACCAGCGGGAATTGAATAGCCACCGCATCGGTAAAGCGCGCGGTATCCACATTCTGATCAACCGTCGAATCCGCCCAGCTCACCCGAAAGGCGATCTGGCTGCCATCCCAGACGGCTTGTAAATCCGCTTCCGTGATGGCCGCTTCGTAAACCGCCGGCATGGCTACATTCTGCGGTTTGAGCGTGACTTTGCGAATGGGCGCCGCGGTCCAGAATTCCGCCACCGGGTCGGGTTGTTTGGGAATGCTGCTAATTTTAGGAATCAGCAGAACCCCTTGCTCGCGCAGTTGCTGTTGATGAGCGACCTGTTGAGCGATGACTTGCTGCTGTTGATCACGATGGATCATCGTTAATCCGACCGCCAGCAACAGCACGGTGACCAGTATGCTCAGGAGAAACACACGGTGACCGCGATACTGTTCATCGTCGGGTCGGATTTGAGGGTCAAGTGGTGTTGTGGCGGTAGACATCATGTTTCCCATCATAATGTTCACGAATATAAGTTCTTTCAGTGAAGGGGACACGGACGACTTCGCGGTCATCCATATCCCAGCCGACCGCTTCGTCACCTTCAATGGCAAAGCGGTTGATGATTCGATTGGTCGCTCCGAACAGCATCAACGCCCCCAGCAGTTGGCGATCTTTGGACAGTTCCCGGTACATTTTTTTGGACTGTTCCACCCCGTGGCCGAACAACTGTTCCAGAAAACCATCATGCACATGCAGTGGGGGAATATAGTACACATTCGGCGCCGTACCGAATTGCGGATAGAGCGGCAAGGCCAATTTACGGATTTTAACCAGATAATCGAAGGGATTATCCGCGCGCGGAGGCGCAGCAGTGGTCAGGAATCCGTGCAGACGGATTTTGCCGATACAGGACTCCACGCATAACGCCACTTCTCCTTGTTCGACGCGCGGATAACAACCGATGCACTTTTCACTGGCCCGGCCGACCAGGTTATAAAACACCTTCTTGTACGGACAGGCCCGCACGCATTCCTGATAACCGCGACAACGCTGCTGATCGACCAGCACGATACCGTCTTCATCGCGCTTGTAGATTGCCCGTCGCGGGCAGGCCGCCAGGCAGGCGGGGTTATCGCAATGGTTGCAGATTCGCGCCAGATAAAACATCCACATCGGATGCATGGCGCCAAAATGCTCACCCTTATCCACCAGGCCGGTGATATCATCCTCACCCAGGTTCGGGGCGCCATAATCCTGAACATCGGGTCGATGACCATGCGGGGGATCGGTCGGCTTGTCGGTTTCGAATATGGTCAGGCTGACCAGTTTTTCTTTCTGCCATTTCGCCGGCGGGGTCTCTTCCAATAGGCGCATATCCCAGCCCATGGGATATCCACCGTAGGGCTTGGTTTCGACGTTGTTCCAGAAAATCTGTTCCTGCCCCTTGCCGCTGGTCCAGCAGGTCTTGCAGGCGACGGTACAGGTCTGACATTCGATACATTTGTTGGTGTCGAATATATAAGCGATCTGCCGTTTGGGGGGCGGGGCTTCGTAGGGATAGGTCATATCCCGTCCCAGTTGCCAGTTCATTCGCATTGCCATGATGCTGCTCCCGGATCAATCCTGCCATGACTAAGCACGATCGATGAATTCACCATTGATAAATTTTTTGAGAGTTTTCGTCTCATAAGCCGGTCGCATACCCATCTGGGCCGGCCGCCACAGACGTTGTCCATTGATCCCGCCCGGCTCCGCCAGAGTGATCTTGACGAAAGCTTCGCGCGGTGCACCGGTCGGACAATGCACATCGGGAACAAATCCCTGAGTGATTTTCTGGCCCATTAATCCCTTGATGGTGAGCGAGTCGGTCATCCAGGTTGGCTTGATATAGCTGCGCGTACAGGACTGATGGCTGCCGGAACGGAACAGGGCCTGATAATTGGTGTTTTCGGTTTTGGCCAGACCGATCGGACTTTTGGCCGCCGCCGCCACCGAGCCGAACGATGCCGCGTACATGTTGTGCCACATGCGCGTCACGCCGCGCGGCGTCCCCGGATAATATCGGGCCCGACACAACAGCCGCGATACTTTATACCACTCCGGATGATCCTGCCAATGGTGAAAGGGACGGTCCCTGGGATCGGCATCGATATAAACATAGTCACCATCTTCGATCCCCAACTCCCGGGCATCGAGTGGATGAATATCAAAATAAGCTTCATTGATAAAAGGCATGCGCTGATCGTTACGGTGGATATCACCAAAAGGTCCGAACCAGACGGCGATGACATCGGTGTCGGTCGGCGTGGTGTGGGCCCCATGTCGATATTTGGGGGTGTGGAAGATATGGGCGTGGCCCAGAGCCTTAAGGGGGTGTTGTGTTTGCAGGAGCTCTTCCACGCTGTAGATCACGTGTCGTGCCTGTCGAGTATCGCCGTCGAGTTGAGAGCGTTTCACGCCGTAAGCTTCGGGGGATTTCGGGCGCAGCAGGGGATGGTCGGAGTCGGCGACGATGACGTTGGGTTCATAGAAAGTGGAATCGATCGGTTCGCGATGAACAATCAGATTCTCACCGCTATCCATGAACTCCGGTTCTTCACGATAAAACTCCAGCCGCCCCGTCTTGGTGTACCAGGGTTTGTCTTCATGGGCTTGTTCCCAGCCGCCGATTTTGGGATAGGTGCGCGTTTGCAGGATGGCCGGTATGCCCTGCGCCGCCTTGGCTTCCAGATCTTCGATGCGATACCCCCGTGTCGCATTGGAATGGTCGAGAATACGCTGAATATAGGGTTGTACGCGTCCTTCGTGAATAAATTTCCAGTAATCGGTCATGCGAGGTTCATCAATCAACCGGCCAATTGCTGAACCGATACCAGCAGCAACCTGCAAATCACTGCGCGTGTCATGTATGCGCGGCAAGGGTGTGGCTGGGAAAACATACAGAAACGGATTGGTCACACTGATGGTCATGTCCGGGAATTTCATTTCCGCCCAGCTATCCGCCGGATAAACAATATCGACGTACTCACAGCTGCCTGTCCACCACCATTCATTAATGCAGACAAACTCGACGCGCTTGAGCGTATTGACCACCGTGTCATAGTGACCTTTGGCATTGCCGATCAGCGAGTTGGAATTGGAGTGGCAGATCGATTTTGTCGGGCAGGGCAGGTGGCTTTTACCGGTCAGGATACTATCACCCATCCGCAGAATATTGTCGCCGTGGTTGAAATAGTGTACCGACTCACCGCGCCAGGTCTGCCGGACGCGGGCCGGTTTAATGGGATCGACTTCGATATCAAAGGGATTTTCCGCAATATACTGACCTAAGCCATTGAAAAAACTGGCCCGATAGTTACCCGCGTAGGAACCGACATTACCCCCGATCCGTCCGATATTACGAGTCAGGGCGGCAATCAGGAAAATCGCCCGATCCTTCAAGTCACTGTTGAAATATTGATTGGGGCCCATGCCCATGATAAAGTGCGTCTTTTCCATGTTGGCGGCGATTTGCCGAGCCAATGAGCGTACTGCCTCCGCTTTGGCCCAGCTGATTTTTTCCACCTGTTCCGGGGTGTAAGAGGCATCCAGCAATTGTCGTGTGACATCAAACACCGTTCGACAGACGATGGTCGACCCATCCGCGAGATCAACTCGAACCTCACCCTCCATCTGCGGGTCCGCACCGGTGGCGATAAAAAATCGTCCGACCTGATCCCGATTGACCGCCGCCGGAAGCTGGGTTTTACGGTTCCAGATGACGTAATCACCCCATTCCAGCCGTTTGGCCAGCGGAATCACCGGGCCGGGCTGTAAATGAATCGCCGGTCCGGGATCGCTTGATTCCGTGAGCACGACATTATTCTGCAGAGCGGCTGGCTGATAGTCGGCAAACACCTCACTCGCCCGCAACATTTTTCCAGTATCCATCCGAATCAGCAGCGGCAAGTCGGTGTTGGCTTTGATATACTCGGCATCGTAGAGTTTTTCAGCCATCAGCACCTGAGCGATACCCATCGCCAGCGCGGGAGTCGTTCCCGGACGGACGATCAGTCCTTCATCCGCTTTATTCATGGTCGCCGAATATTCCGCGGAGATGACCACCACTTTCGTGCCTTTCATGCGCGATTCGCACATCCAGTGGGCATCAGGCATTTTGGTGGTGATCCAGTTCATACCCCAAACCAGCAGCAGTTGAGCATGTTCGGCATTGCACAGATCAAAGTCGACGGTTTGCTGACCGGTCACCATCGGGTGACCTGGTGGTAGATCGGTATGCCAGGAGTAATTATCCCAACCGGTCGCACCTTTGGCTTGTTCCGGAGCAACCTGGCGCAGCTTGGCATCGAGCAGAGCCATTGAATTCGCGAGGCGATATTGGGCAAAGACCCGTGTCATGCCTAACGCCGGCATGCCCCCGCGAAATTTCAGAGTGCGCGTTCCCACGCCCTCGGTCGTCTCCACCATCGCCGGATCATACCCCTGAGCCAGCAATCTCTGCTTACCTTCTTCACCGTTATAAGTGCGCGCGATATCGACCAGCGCTCGGGCGGCATAGTCAAAAGCCGTTTCCCACGAAACGGTGACCCAGCTATCCTGTCCCCGACGCAGATAATTGTCGGCATCCACGGCGCCAGTTTGCGGATGGCGCGGTAACCCATCTTCGATCCACCGCTTGAATCCCAGCCGCATCATGGGGCGCTTGGGACGACGATCGCCATATATCCGCCGCACGAGCGCCAGACCTTTCTGACAGCAGCGCGGATCCCAACGCTGCGATGCCCGATTTCCGTCCAGATCAGTCGCCTGGTGAAATCCATAGGTGGGTGAGATACGAGTGACGACGCCGTTTTTGACGTAGGCATATAACAGACAGTTATGAGTATCATTGGGAGCACAGAGAAATGTGAATTTGGAATCCGAGTGATACAGATCACGATAAAATTTTTCCCACCAGCGATTGGGGTAATTCCGCAGAGGATTGGCGACGTCAAAGGCCCGTGGTTGCAAGCCGGTCAGTTGACCGAGCACGCTGTCCGCCATGACCGCCGTGCTGACCCCCGCAGCCGCCATCTCGAACAAAAACTGCCGTCGGGTCACTCGTGATGCACCGGTCTGCGGCTGGTTTTCTGAATGATGCTGAGGATTCATACACCTTCCTTTATCCGGGATGGGCGGCGTGAAGAGGCCTGCCGGGCGCGTTTTCGCTGAGGTGCTTTTCCGACAAACACTTGCAATGTGGTCTGCTTAAGAAATTCGTCGAACTGCTCGTTGAGCTGCTGCAGATGTGCATGAAGCGGACAGGGCTCACCTTGACCGCACCACTGCGGACCAAAAGGGCAGATCATCGGATCCTGCATCCGTTCAAATACCTGAGAGATATCCAATAGCGTAATCTGTATCGGAGGCTTGGCCAGAGCATAACCACCCCCGGGCCCCGGTGAACCACTCACTAAACCCGCCTGGGAAAGCTGCGTCAGCAGTTTGGCCGTCAGCGTTTGTGGTAAGCCACGAACTTGAGCAATATCTCCGGACGATAATCGCTCCCCGCGGGGGTACACTTCCGCCAGATGACTCATCGCCGCGATCGCGTTTTGTGTACTTTTCCCGTAACGGCTCATCCGCTGAGACTCCTGGACGCGGGATCGAATAGGACCCGGCAAGCCACTTCCTGGCGATTGAAAAATATAACACGGCGCAAAAAAGAATTCAAGAGCATTAATTCGTGAATTAGGAGCAGATCCCGAAGTGTCGCATCCGGTTTTTGAATATCGATTGAGTTATCGACGAATGTTGATGCTGCATGCGCGCCTGATCGCCGCCTGGCTGCTGGGTGAAGTGCCGACCTTATCCTTCTTAACAACCCGCTGAAGGTGTTTTATGCGCCGCTGTTATTTGGTTTGTTACGATATCCGTGATGCCAGGCGGTTGCGACGAACACATAAGTTGATGAAGGCTTACGGCGAGGCCTGGCAGTATTCGGTCTTTTATTGCACGTTAAAAGCGATCGACCGCGTTCGGCTTGAAAATGCTTTGCGGGATGAAGTGAATCTGAAAGTGGATCAAGTATTAATCATCGATCTGGGGAGCAATGAAGAATCAGCACGCCAATCCACCCTCTCATTGGGTCCGGGTCTGCCGGAAGAAGAATCTGGTATGGTCGTGATCTGAATGAGGGTCCTCGTTTGGGGTTCTGATTGAATGAATTCAATCCCATGAGCCGCCACAGCGCTTCTACACAACGCCCTCATTTATATATATTATGCCGTACTATCCACGCTGCCCTAATCGCCTACTTTATCCGGAGCGACCATACTTATCCTGTTGCGGGATTCAAACATGGCTATATCCAAATTCCGGGAAGTGGTGTGCCGCATCGGAGACACTTGCCGTCTGCCGTCAGTTGCCGATCAATGATCTGGAGGTTCAGACGTTGGATTAGTGATGCTCCGCAATTGAGGCAGTAGGTATGCGTATTCGGATGTGGCGCAATATTAGAAGTATAGATATATTTCAAACCTGATTGTTGAGCAATTCTACAAGCATCTTCCAAAGTGGGAACTAGTGTGGATGGTAAATCAGTAAGATGGTATGCGGGGGTAAGTCGGGTGAAGTGGAACGGTGTCTCATTGCCGCAAGTCTGGGCAACCCAATCGGTCATTTCGCGTATTTTCTGGCCATCATCGTTGTAGGTGGGAACCACCAAGTTGACCAATTCCAACCAACAGGAGGTATTTGATTTAATGGCCTTGATAGCGGATAGAACGGGGGTGAGCTGGGCTCCAGCGATTTGTTGATAGAAATTATCGTCGAAACCTTTCAAAGTAATGGTAAAAGCATCAACATAGCGCGCAAAATCCAGCAACGGAGTCGGATTGACGTAGGCAGCGGTTGCGGCAATAACCCTTATTTGTGATGCCTTGGCTAATTTAGCGATGTCTAGGGCATATTCCAGGAAGGAAATCAGTCCGGTGTAATTAAAAGCGATAATATTAATATCTCTCTTCTTTGCTTCTTTAATGACTTCCTGGGGAGTCAATCTAAATGTTTTGACTGTATCGGGCATGCTCTGCGACTGCTGCCAGTTATGGCAGTATTGACAATTAAGATTACATCCTCCAACACCCAAAGTCAGAGTTCGAGTTCCAGGTAAAAAGTGGTTTAGTGGTAGCAGCTCGACCGGGTCGATTCTCACCACACAGGGCTCGCCATATCCTCGCGAATAGAGCATTCCACCACGATTGATCCGGCCCCGGCAATGGCTGGTTTCATTGTCTTTTAGCTCGCATTCCCTTGGGCAGGTTTTACACCGCGTACTCCCGCCCGCCAATCGTTCATAGTATTCTGCTTCTCTTTCATAAATTTGATCGGATCCGTAGGCATAGTGGGTAAGATTCCCGGCCAAGATTCCAGCGGCGCCAATCCCGCCCCCATATCGAGCCAACGAAGTCAGGAACTGGCGACGGTCTAGGGTGGAATCTCTACCCATCTGTTCCTTATCATTTTTGGGCAAGTGGTTAAACATAGGGGTTCTTCTCCCAATTATTAAGATGAAGGCATAGAATTTATTGGATCAATTTACTGCTTTCATTTGTTGTCGAAGATGACTTAAAATCATGGAGTAATGAAGATTGGTTTCTATATTGAAGCCGTTGGCAAACTTGATTCATAAAAGAGATGTTGAGCAACTGGTGGGCGATAGGGCCGGGTAGGCCATATTCTTTGCTTAACTCGAAAATCTCATGTTGCAGTTGTTTTTTGCAGTTGGTTGGTTCGATATGCTTACCAAGATCCCCTAGGGATATTTCAAAGGCCACATCCGACATTGCTTTTATTTGTTTAAATTCATTCAGTAACAGTGCCTTTCTTTCATCATAATTCTGTTTTAAATAGGGTCCCTGATTATGTTGTTCAATATCCATTAGATTGGTCACAAAAAGGTCAAGCCCTTCGTCGGGCCAGCGCCGAGCATCACGGAGCCAATCCTGTAAAAAGGTGGTGTTATCTACTCTTCCAGCGGTCGATTCGGCCGCAAATGGTGATGGCAACACCGAGGGTTCATATTCAATGAGAAGGGAGATCTGTCCTTTGTTTAGAATAAGCTCAATCGCTCGTTCATATTCAACAATGGAGTCACTATTCTGCCGAGGCAGGAAAAACACTTCATCAGGCCCGGAATACGCTAGATAGCTTTGATAGATAGACAGACACGCGGCCATTTGTTCTGTTGACAGACGAAGAGTATCAATCAGATTCAAATCACAGATTTGTTGTTCAAGGTGCCTGATTTTATCTTGATTTTCGCAGTAACGAGAAAGTGGGTATAGATCTGGCGGGCTGCGCCCCGCTTTAGCGTAGATTACCCCGGTCGACAGCGGGTGAAATAACCAAGTACCGGAGGGACCGAGATCCTGCCGGATAAAGCGCTTGATGGCCTGCAATTTTATTTCGGCTTGTTGCAATGCACGGGGAATTGTTCTTGGTGTTTTCAAATCGTTACGAGAAGCTGCTTCTAACTGGATGATCTGTTCGGAGGTGAGCAACTCCTGGATTTTCTCTTCAAGATTCAGCAAGTAGTGCATGGATTGTTTATGAATGGCCAATCGCCGCTGATGAAGCTGAGCGACCTGGTTGATCAGGGTATTATCCGCCTCACCGTGCTGCAGTTGGTCGATCAAGCGTTGATCAGCATCCAGAATATGTGGATAAAGTTCTGCTTCCTGCTCTTCGTCGCTTCGTCGCTGTCTTATGGCGCTTTCAATAAGGGGAACCAGCATTTGTGCTTGCTGGCGGGTGAGTTGCAGCGACTGAACTATTTGATCAGGTTTCTGAAAGTCAGAACATGAAATTAATTCATCCGGTTGATGGGAAGGATAACCATGTGCTTCATGAACAGGATCGATACTGACCCAGAATAAGATGCTGAATATACCTAGCGGGGAATATCGTTGAAGCGAAGGTAACATCATTATCCCCGGCACTATTAATCAGGAGTTGATTAGGCCGTCAACAACACGGTGCTTACAGTTTAGATATTGTTCACAACACATGCAATGCGCCGTCGGTCATTTTATATGGTGTATTTATTGTACGAATAATCAAATTAAGCTATATGAAATAATATTCTTCATGTGAATTTCATCATAGGTTAATCGCAACCATACAGCACTAAATCAGTTCCGCTTGTCGACACCTTTGCTCCACGCTAGGTTGTATTGTGCTATCACCTAAACATGCTCAATGCATTGGAATGATCGAAGTATGAAACTATATATGGAGATTGATAACCAATATCATTCAACTACGAACAGGCTCACTATAGCGCTTGTAGTCGGGAAGTAGGGTTGATGGTGAAAGCGTAGGGTTTGATTAATTAGGCATAAAGTTTAACGGGGGATTACTTCCAAAAAATACCATCGGCAATTGGAGAATCGCAATGTCCTCTTCAAATGTTCCTGCTGGTGAGTCACACTATCATCATCTCCCTAATATTGTATTTTGTAGAGGGATAATAACGTGGGTGACGATGGTGTTGCTCTGTCTGCCATCTACTTATGCAGATCCCATTCAGACGCCCAGCACCTCCCCGACGGAGACTACGGAATCCGATGAGTGGGGGCAACAGCCGAACTCGGTGCGTAAAGCCGATAGACGAGTCGTCACCACCGTATCATCTCCGGGTTCTTCATCTTTGGCGCAACAACGACTGGAAGCCGTGCGGACCGCTTACTCAAAGGTCTGTGCTGCCCAAAGTAATTCCCTCGTACAACAGCAACTTCAAACGAAATTACAGGGAATGCTGGATTCTTGCCTGGTGAAGTATGCCAATGATCCGGAAGTTCATGAAGAATTGTTGCGCCTGCAATGCCGGCTGCATGCTGATCTGAACCAACCTCAAGCGGTCAAAATCGATGTTGCCAAACTGTATGAACTATATGAGAAGAAATATCAAGAACGGGCCCCTCAGGAGTGGATGAAAGGAATAGTCCAGGATTGGCGTCAACATCCTCACTTGAATCCACTGGCCGTTACGTGCCTGGAACAGGTTATTCCTCATATGGACTCGCGAGAGGCCGCGAAGGCGCATTTGATGGTTGGTGAAATCTGGACCCAGATCAGCGAGCGAAGTGGCGGTTCATTTGAGCAAGCCATTACCGAGTATGCCAGTATTGAAGAACGCTATAAGAATGATTGTTCAGATTTGGCAGACATCGCTCGTTTTCGCCGGGCCAAGCTGTTGTATTGTATCGGCGAACAAGATGAGGGTATGCGCATCCTGTACGAATTAAAGAAACATGGTCGTTATCCCATTTTACTGGAAGCCCGGGTCCTTTACTTGCAAATTGAATCTCAAGCACTCGCGCCAGATATTTTGAGATCAACCCTCTTAAATAATCAGGAGGTTGACTAATGCCAACCAGTAAAAAATTGTTTCCGATCGGTCTGTGCTATGGTCTCGTGGGGATGGCTACAGTTGAATTATCCGCCCCATTAACACTGGCTTGTGAGGCTTATACAACGACAACCGCTACGGTGACTTACGCATGGGGCAATAGCTCTACCCCAGGAGGTATCCCGGATAATCTGCGGATATATGTTCATTGGCATTACATAGGGGGTTGCCAGGGAGCGACAGTGTGCACTCCGCCACCCGGAGAATGGGAGGTTGTGGTCAAGGATTGTGAGGGTCATATCCTCGCCAAAATCAAGGGCAAAGGTGAGCCCGGATGTGGTGAGTCTCAAAGTGGTGGCGATAGTGCGCAAATATTTTTCACGGCTGGTGCCTATCCGGCAACCTATGAGATCCGAGTTAAGAATGGCCTGCGTTCCGATGCCAACGATTGTACCACTGAGTCTGCCTGGGATTCTCCCGACTCAAATGAGATCATCCCCCCCAGATTGGGTTGTAGTAATCTGCAAGCTTACGAAAGCGTCGACGCCTTTAAGAATGATTTAAGAAAATATGTTTCGAAAAATGAATCACTGGGACAAAGATCAAACGTGGCGCCTTATGAAGGATTTAAAATCTATAAAACCCAAAAGACCTTGTACACCATTCCCAGTGGAGAGCATTGTGGTTGGCCTGAAACCCTGCATTACGGCGAACAAGTCAAAGCCATTTTTAAAGCGGGCGCCGACGGCATGTTGTTGATCTCAGGTGCCGATCATTCTGAAGGATTGATCAAACTGGTCGGTCACGAAGATTGGCAGGAATGCGTCGAATTAGACAGCGGCAATGAGTATACCCTGTTATTACAGACTCTGAAGGGCAAACCTCACGGAAATGTAGAACTGAAATTAGACTGGTACTTTCCAGATGGTCTAGATAATTGTGGACTCATTCAACAAAGCGGAGATTACACTTTTAATGTGGAAGAGATGTGTCCTACTACCCAAAAAGATCCTCTTCGCCCGCAACGAAATTATATCACTCGCGGCAGTGCTCAAGATCCCCATGAACAAGAAGTCGTGGCGGTGGAGGCGCGCGGGCCGGTCTGCGCTACTGATCAATGCCGGGGGAATTTAACGGATTGGATTGTCTTGGGTCTGGAGGTGTCCAATCCTGACCAAGAATGCCGGGGCAGCTGCCTGGGGAGTGGGACAGTCTGCTCAACCGACGATGAATGTGGAATGGGAGGCCAATGCACCGGCGGATGCCAGGTCAAGGATGGCTTCATGCAAGGATGGACGCTGCGTGGCAATACACTGGTTTTCCCCGGGAGCGACGGGGAGGTTTTTATTTTCGCGGAATAGGGCATGAATTGTTTGATCCAATCACATGCAAAGTCTATTCGTGAATAACGATACTCAGGAGAATGCAGGAATGAGCACCAATCAGACAATTCGTCAAAAACGGCCCTACCAAGGTAATCCTGCAATCATTATTATTCGCTGTACAAGTGTTCTGATTTTATTCTTTTATGGGTTGACACATCTGTCTCAGGTGGCATCTGCGCAAACATGTATAGTCAAACCGACGGATATCGTCCTGGCCAGCGATGGGCAGGGAGAGGATCATTTCGGCAGCAGCGTGGCGATATCAGGGGATTGGGCGATGGTGGGTGCTCCCGATGACGATGATCTGGGGAGTGGTGCGGGTGCTATATATATCTATCACTGGGACGGTCAAGCTTGGGGAGATGAGACTAAATTGACCGCTAGTGATGGGCAAGCATATGATCAATTTGGATTTAGTGTATCAATAAAGGGTAACCAGGCGATGGTGGGGGCACCCTATAAATCAGGTAAAGGGGCCGCTTATCTTCTGAGCTGGACAGGCAGCCAGTGGACCCAGCATAAACTCATGGCCAGTGATGGTCAGGCGGGTGATTACTTTGGCAGTAGCGTATCGATCTATGACGATATGGTGGTGGTGGGTGCTTATGGTGATGATGATCTGGCCAACGGGGCCGGCTCTGCTTATATCTTTGAATGGAATGGAAGCCAATGGGTAGAGGAGAAGCTCCTGGCCGGCGATGGTCAGAACGGAGATTATTATGGATATAGTGTCTCAATATCGAATAATCGTGTGCTGATCGGTGCCTACGGTGATGATGATGCAGGATCCAATGCTGGTGCAGCATATATTTATGACTGGAATGGTAGCAGTTGGCAGGAAACTAAACTTCTGGCCAGCGATGGGGGTTCGCACCATATAGAATTTGGAAAGAGTGTATCGATTTCAGGAGATCATATTATCGTCGGGGCGGCCTCACCGTATTATTTTAATGCCCTCGGCGGTGCGGTCTATTTTTATCAGTGGGACGGTAATGACTGGAATGAAATTCAGAAAACTCAGGCATTAGATGGTCATGATAACAATAAATATGGTCTAAGTGTTTCTATTGATGGAGATCGAGCCATTGTTGGCGCTCCTTCACAGAGCAGTCCGGGCCACGAACCGGTTTTGGGTGCAGCTTATACCTATCATTGGAATGGAAACAATTGGATCGAAGTTGCTAAATTTATTGATAATGATGGTGGAACAGACAGCGATAATTGGGGAGGGAGTGTGGCCCTGGATCCTGATCGCGCCATCATTGGAGCGAAATGGGTAGATCAATCTGGAAATAATGGGGGAGCTGCATATTTTCATGCAATTTCCATCGGTGATCTGGACAGTGACACCCTGACCAATGCCTGCGACAACTGCCTTGATGACTACAACCCGTTACAGGCTGATTGCGATCAAAACGGGAGAGGAGATCTTTGTGATACTATTACCGATACCGATGAAGATCTAGTTCCGGATGATTGTGACAATTGTCCGGAAGATCATAACCCCGATCAGCAAGATCGGGATGAAGATGGGATAGGCGATGCCTGTGATCAAGAATTTAATCCGGCTTGTTGGCCCTATTGGAATGATGAATTCGGTGATCCCGGCGCCAATGGTGCCGTTTATGCATTAACCTTCGACGGCCAGGAGAGTGTTTATGTGGGGGGTGGATTCACCACCATCAACGGTGTATCAGCGAATGGGATTGCCGTATATGATGTGACCCAAAAAGTCTGGTCCGCACTCGGATCGATTGGTGACATCCATACCGTGAATGCCATTGCCGTTTCGCCCATCGATGGGAAGGTTTATGCCGGGGGCCAAGCTTTAGGAACCCATAATCGTCTAGCCGTATGGGACGGTATGAATTGGACCGCAATTAGCGGCATAACCAATGGGGTGATTAATGCACTGGTGTTTGCGGAAGATGGGACTCTTTATGTTGGCGGATCCTTTGTCAATGTGGGTGGTAGTGCCGGAGATGCGATCGTAACCTGGAATGGGGTGAGTTTTTCTTCGCTCGGCATTGGCTTAAATAATACGGTCCGGGCACTGGCGGTCGCGGGAGATGGAACACTCTATGTTGGAGGTGAATTCACCAACGCGGTTTCCACGGCAGATTACATTGCCTCCTGGGATGGGCTGCAATGGTCCGATCTGGGATCCGGTATGTCCGCTGGTGGATACGTTTATTCGCTGAACATTGCAGCGACAGGTGAAGTTTATGCCGGTGGTGATTTCACTACCGCCGGCGGAGTGTCCGTCAGCCGAGTTGCGAAGTGGAATCCCGTTACGGAAGTATGGTCTGCTTTGGGTGCCGGAGTGGGTGGTAGTGTTTATTCGCTCAGCAGCAACGCAAGTTATTTATATGCGGGGGGAAATTTGTCGCAGGCGGGAGGCCAGATTGCCTACGGAGTGGCCCGCTGGGATTTGCAGAACCACACCTGGTCGAATATGGACCCCGGAATCTCGGGTCCAGTTAATGCATTGGTGATCGCTAATGATTCCATATTGATAGGCGGATATTTCTCATACTTATTCGATGGTCGCACCGCCAATTACATTACCATGTGGTTGGAACCCTTTTACGATGATGATGAAGATGGGTGGTATAATATCTGCGACCGGTGCCCACAAATGCCTGGAGAGGACAACAATGACCAGGAGGGTGATGGCGTTGGTGATCTTTGTGATAATTGTCTGGAATTATATAATCCCGACCAAGCAGACCTAGATGAAGACTCCGTTGGTGATGTCTGTGACAACTGTCCGGATGACCTCAATCCAATCGAATGCCAACCTGACTATCCGGAATGTGATTGTCAATCAAATCCCGATCAATGCTGGCAACCCGATTCTGATGGCGACCTATGGGGGGATGCTTGTGATATCTGTTCGGCGCAACCGGATTATGACGGCGACCTGGATGCGTTACCCGGTTGCTTCGATAACTGCCCGGGGATTGATAATCCTGCTGTACCACGCCCCGAAGGAGATCCGCTTTTTGATCCGCAGTGCAGCAACTGTGAAGACACTTGGCCATTACCAGATTGCTGCTGGCAGGTAGATTCCGACGGCGACGGCTTGGGCGATGAATGCGATCATACCCACGCCCTGTCTCTCTCGGCTATGAAGGATCGAGCCGGAAATGTATTGGAGACTTATGTTGATAGCGACGAAGATGGCCATCCAGATAGTAGCTATAAAGGTGACCCAGGGGAATATATTTCTTCCACGGTTTATGATTACCAAAATGGAAAATTAGTATCCGCCGTAACAACGCCCAGCGATGGTTCTGCACAACCGCGTACCGTGGATTATATTTATGATCCCGAACACCCGGATCGCCTGGTTGGCATGCTGACCGCCGGATGCGGATGCAGCGGAGGCAATACCTTCACCTTTTATGATGATTTATATCGCCTGAGCCACATTACCACCGCTGAGGCTGATCAGAGCCAACCCACCGGAGTCCTACTGGAATCCTACACTTATAATGGTGAGGATGATCGCTATGCGCAACACCATGTTAGAAATGGCTTGGGCAACATGGTCCTGAAAGAAGCGCGCTGGTTCACCGATAATCAAGACCAATCTTATGAAGCCGTTATTTGCCTACCCCTCGATGGTCAGTACGCGCAGGTGCAAAAAGAGGGGTATGATATCCAGGGTCGGCTGGTGGAGTTGCAGCAATATAACAACCTCATGGAAACAAATTGCCAGGCGGCTCCTTCGCTGGGTATGGCAGACTCCATAACGATTTATGAGCATGATGTCGAATTGGACGATGCCGACTGTGTGGGTGAACAAGAGATCACAATTCATCCCTCTGGCATTCGTGATGTTTCAGAGTGGTGTATTCAGGGAACTCTTTACGCCCCCGGCAGCGTGCGGGAAACTCGGCATTATCGCCAGTCTGCGTCTGAGGAAATCATCGATTATCGGAAAGAACGCTTCGTTTATGTGGCGGCCTATGGCGACTATCGATTAGTCTCTTCCTATGAGCCCAGCGGGAAAGTTGTAACCTATACCTACGATGATGCCAATGACCATCCGGAACGGCTGTTGACCGAAACCCACTCTGACCCTGATGGTGCTGGTCCCTTGCCAGTCCTGGTGATCCAGTATCAATATGATGGTGCCGGACGGGTAACAGATAAGATTCAACCGGGGCCGAATGGTACTGATGTGACTACTCATTATACGTATGACGCTTATGGGCGGATGCTGACCACGACGGAGAACTACAATGGTAGTAATCCGGCACCGCGCACTACGGAATATGTTTACAACGCTTTCGATGAACAAGTCTTCAACCGGGATGAAGCAGATCAGGTACGGGTCAGTATTTATGACACTAAAGGACAAGTTACGGATGAGTATTCCACCGAATATTCCGGATCACTTGATTTCGCCAGTTTCAGTCCGGAAAATCCGCCGGTCGATATATTGCAACAAACATCTTATGAATATCATTCCATCTCCGGTCGAATCGAGCACGAGAAAACCGCCTTGAGCGACGTGATTCCATTTGCCAAGGATTCCGCGCCTTTTGCCGAGACGGTATATACCTACGACGATACCGGCGTGTGGCAACTGGCCGTAGTCCAGCCCGGATTGGCGGCCATGAGCTATCTCTATGACGATCAGGGACGAGTCAAACAAACCACTTCACCAGAAGGGATAGTGAATAAAACAATATACAATAGTCGAGGGCTGGTGGAGCAGTCGATCATTGCTGACGGAGCGGTTGATTACTTGGCCACGACTACTTTTTATGATGAAGATGGCCGGACCGCGTTGGTCATGCATCCCGACGGTACCTTCCTGTCCAGCGAATACGACGATTTTGGCCGCTTGGAGGCGCAGCATCGTTGTGATCAGTACGATTGTCAGGGTACCTATGACCTCGCCTCCACCTTTGAATATGACGACGCCAGCCAGGTGATTCGCCAGTATACACCGGGTATTTCCGACACGGTCACCGACTATGACGACTGGGGGCGGGTCTACCGCACCCGGCAGCGGGCCACTTTCGGCGTGGACGATGATGATCACGGCGATGGTCTCTCCGACCTGGTGACGCTGACGGAGTTCGACGCGGCGGGCAATGTCAGACGTTCGGCCCAGAAGGCGGACAGCAATCCGAACCAGATCGTTGAAGGCACGGATGCGGTGACGCGTTATGTCTACAACAACCTCAATCAGATCGACACGGCCACCCTGGTCAACAACATCGGCCAGGGCGCATTCGAGGAAGTCACGAAATATCAATATGACGCCGCCGGACGGCAGAGCCAGGTGATCGTGGATTTCGGCGGGCTGGCGCTGACTACTCAATTCCAGTACGACGCACTTGGGCGAGTCACCAAGGTGATTGATCCGGAGGGACACTACGCCGATACGATTTATGACTCCCGTGGCCAGGCGATTCGGCGGCTGGCTTATGAAGATGGCGATGGCGACGGCCAGGGTGGGACGGTGAAATCGCAGGAGCGGAGCAGCTTTGATCCCGCCGGGCGCATGACCACGATGGCGCGCCTGGCGGCGGCCAATACTCCCGCCGGGACGCCGGCCAATCCGGCGGTCGATCAGGTGACCGGCTACAGCTACGACGACGATGGTCGGCGGCTGACGACCACCACCTACAACATGAACAGCGCCACGCCGATCGTGGCCACCACGCAGTATGATCCGATCGGGCGGATGAAGAAGACGATCGACCCGCTGGGTAATACCACGGAAAACTTCTACGAGCCGGTCACCGGCCTGCTCGATTATCAGGAGATTCACGACATCGGCGACCTGCAGCGGATCCGCACGGTCGATTTCGCCTACGACACGCTGGCCCGGGTGCAGAGCCAGACCGACGCCGGCGAATCGGGCAGCACACCCTTCGTGACCACCTTCGGCTATGACGACGCCGACCGGGTCACCAGCCGCACCGACGCCGAGAATATGGAAACCCGCTATACCTTCGACCTGCTGGGGCGGCGGAGCTTCGTGATCGAAGCCTACGGCACGGGGCTGGCCCGGGCGACCGAGTCGCTCTACGACCGGCTGGGACGGCTCAGCGAGATGCGGGCCTTCGATGACAGCCAGGTGCAGAGCACCACTTACGGCTACGATCTGGCAGGACGGCGAATTCTGGTTCGCTTGCCCGACGAGCAGCCCAGTGGTGCGATCATCGATTATGATTACGACCAGGCGGGCCGACTGACTCAGAAAACCGACCAGCGCGGGATTGAGGTTACTTATACCTATGACGACCGAGGTTTATTATTGTCCCGTACGGCTGACGGCTCACCGCTGACGTCTGACAGCTTTTCGTATGATGGTCTCGGACGGATGAGCAGCGCGGTACGCCTGGTGGAGAGTGCGGAGGTGAGCCGCTCCACGATGGCTTATACCGACCTGTCGCAACTCGACTACGAGGATCAGGAATTATTTAACAGCGGTACGACCCGCCGCCTGGATTACAGCTTCGACCAGGCCGGTAACCGGCTCCGCCTGGCCTATCCGGCGGGGACGGGGGTCAACCTGACCTACACGGTGGACACACTCAACCGCGTTGACCTGCTCAATCGCAATAACCAGGTGCTGGTGGATTATGACTACAGCGGCCTTTTTGCGGATATCCGCAAGGTCCGGACGACGGCTTCCAACACCTGGGTGGAGACAGACTACGCCTATGACGAACATCGCCGCCAGGAGCAGATCGTCAATCGCAAGCGGATTAACGGCACCCCCACCACATTGAAGGAGTATAATTATACATACGACGCCGCCGGCAACCGGCTGACCACGGCTGGGGCGGCCAACGTGACCTATGATTACGACGGCTTGCACCGGGTGGAGAGCGCGACGTATGGTACGGGCGTGGAGTCGTTCGACATGGACCTGCTGGGCAATCGCGACGAGTATAGCGACACGCGTCCTGGTGGAGCGACGATCGCCTACGGCCCGAACAACCCGGCCAATGAGTATTCGACGGTCGGCGGCACAACGGTTGATTATGACCTGGCTGGCAACCTGACCGGCGATGAGCGGGGTTTTGGCTATGGGTATGACTTCGAGAACCGTCTCGTGAAAATCTTTGATGACGATAACGGCGACGGGGTGCAGGATCAGGGTGAGGATACCCTCTGGTCGGCGGTCTACGACGCTCTGGGCCGGAGAGTTCGAGTCACGAACCACGAGTCACCCGCCACGATTCACTACTACTACGATGGCCAGCGGGTGGTGGCCGAGTACGCCTGGAGCGGCAACAGCGAGTCGCTCAAACGCTACTTCATCGACGGCCCGCAATATATCGATGAACACATCCTGCTGTCGGAAGTGCTGACCGCCACGCCGACCGGCCTGAGCGACACAGCCGAGAGTTATTCGTGGGAGTTCCTGCCGGCACCGGAGATTATTTCGATTCCGACCATGCTGTGGGAGGTGGAGTACGATCCGATTATCGTGGTCCGTGGGCGCGACTATTATTATATTCACCGTGAACTGTTCAGCGTCGCCGGCCTGACCAATGCCAGCGCCAACCTGGTCGAACAGTACGACTACGATACTTACGGCGACCCCTCTTTCTTCAACGGCAGCGGCACCCCCATCGCCGCCACGGCTTACGGGAATCCATATCTGTTCACGGGTCAGCGTTTGGATAGGCTACCTGCTGCCGGCTCACCGCTGATGGCTCTTTACCACTATCGTGCCCGAGCCTATGACCCCCGAAACGGCAGGTTCCTCCAACCCGACCCCGCCGAATATATCGACAGTATGAATCTGTATGAGTATGTGAAGAGCAGCCCGATTAATTATTCGGACTACAACGGACATAGAAAACAGATCACACTTGACGTAATGGCTTCTGATGCTGTCTCTCAAGATCATCGCAATGCTTATAGTCAAGCTGTTACTGCCGGTAGATTTTTGCTTGCTAGATTTGGTGTAGATGTGACGTTGAATACCACTTGGTATGTGGTGCCAACACCAGTTACCTATAAAGGCAATCTATGGTATCTCGACTATGTCAATCTACTTTCCGAAAGAGATGTTGTTGATAAGCTCCCTACGGGGCAAGGTCGTGCGAACCATCGTATCTATATGAACATTATGAGCGCGCTTAGTAGACCAAATGCTATAGGGTTTACATATTATGACATGGGGTTACAAATTGAGAACGAAAGAGTTTGGGATACAGGTGGTTTGTTTACAGACAAAGATTATGCTCGGCATCATATAGTTCATGAAATATTACATAGGAAACAACTTGTAGGAAATGGGCACGCTCGGGCAGGAATAATGAGATATTCCGTTAGAGCTCCTATCAATCGAGACAATGACAACGATGGTATTTTCGACCATCTTGAACTTGATTGTTTTACAGCGGCCCGATTAGTAAAGAATTCTGATGTAAACTGGGAAGATATCGACGAAAAATATTTAATTGGTAACCAGAAAGAATGTTGTAAACGCCGAAATCCTGATGATTGGAAGGATCCGTTAAATAGATAAGTTAACGTATTATTACAAACTTATTGAACAGCAAGTAAACAAGATAGTTATTCGATTGCTCTAAAGATGAAATCTCGAGGCAATTACCAAAGAAGAATATGTAATATTGTAACACTTTATATCACCACATTATTATTATTTATTAGTATATTACTGTGGATTGCTAGTTATCGAGACATTTCCTATACTTTTAGCTCTTTGGAATCTGGAACTTATAATGATCCCAATGTAATCAGCTTGGATGCCAGAGCTGGTTGCCTATATTGGACGAGCTATTCTAAGGCAGGTTCTCTTTTCCCTGATGATGTTTTATACTCATCAGGATTTTCTATGGGTCACTCTTTCGATTATTTCACTTTATGGACACCGGAGGTAACACGATCTTCGATAACGGGATTGATCTGGGAAGCTCGAATACCAATGTGGATACCAACGGTGATTTTTGGAATATTGCCTTCACTGTGGGCAATGAAATGGTGGCGACGCTATCGAAGACTCAAAAGGGGACGTTGTACCGTGTGTGGATATAGCCTCTTTGGATTAAACAGTTCTCGTTGTCCCGAATGCGGCACAGAATTCGACCCGGAGTTGTTGAAAAAACTGCAAACAGCGGAACCAGCCCCCGGCGAAACAGAATAAAGAAAGTGTTTGATAATATGAGAGTTACGATGATTTTTCTGGCTTCCCCGAATGAGTTGTGGCGCGCCGTATTAGGGATGTATTAAAATGTTGTCGCCCTTCGCGCTGTTCCAGCGGTGTATCAAAATGTTGTCGCCCTTCCAATCTGGTCTAAAAGAAGTAAGAAGCGATGAATAGGTGGCTTGAAGGAGACGTACAACTCAAGCTGGATGCTGAGCCATCCAGGAAGTCACTGCCGATAAATAATACAGTTCCGATGTCGAGTCAAGAGTATTTCGGCAGATGAGTCTGGTCAGGCGGCGGGCTGGTAGTAATGTTTGAGCAGTCCGCCGAGGAATCGTTGGCAGCGAACCGGCTGATCAGCAGCCGCGGTGGCGTGAGCATCAGAAGTTCTGCACACCGGGCGTTGATGGCGAGGTCGAGTCGAGGGTAGGCCGGTTGGCAGTGGTTGATTGCCGATGCCCTGATGGGGACGATAACGATTATAGAAGGTGACATATTCGCGGGCGATGTGTTGCAGATGGCTGAGGCCGAAGCACAGGAAATAGTTCAGACACTCGCGTTTGAAAGAGCCGACCCAGGCTTCAGCGTAAGCATTGGCATTGGGGGCACCGATCGGGGTTTTGATGACTTCAACACCGGACTTCTCCAGAAAACGATCAAACGCGGGCGTGAATTTTCCATCGTGGTCCCGAAGGAGAAATCGGGTTTTGAGTCTATGGTTCTTGAACTCTGTCAGTGCATCCTGAGTCTGCCCAGTTACCCATCGGGCGTTGGGTTGATAGGTGGGCGGACAGACGAAGACTCTGCGAGTGCCCAGATGAATGAAGAACAGCACATAGGCCACGCGACCGCCCAGGGGCGTGATGATGCTTTTGGTCAGAAAATCACAGGCTACCAGCGTATTCATGTGCAGTCGCAGAAACTTCCGCCAGGGCGTTTCGAGGTGCAGGTCGGCCCGTAACCGCGGCGGAGGGAATATTCCTTTCTCTGCCAAAATGCGGCGGATCGAAGCGTGGCTGATGGAGAGATGAAGCTTGGCCAGTTCGCCCCTGATTCGGCGGTAACCCCAGGCGATGTTCTCCTTGGAGAGTCGCACGATCAGGCGACGAAGGGTGGAGGGAATCCGCGGGCGGCCGACCCGCTTGGCGGGCTGATCGTTACGCTGCTGCCGTAGCCAATGGCGATAGGTGCTGAAAGTGACGATGCCGAGAAACTGCTTGACCTCGTGGTCGAGTTGGCATCCAATGCGGAGGAGTTCGGACCGGTCTTCCGGGCTTAGCAGAACCCGATTGCCGCCTAACTTACGCTTCAGGATGCAGACTTGTGCCAGGAGGAAGCGGATCCGGGCATCGCGGCGGGTTGATCCCAATTCGAAGAGGAGGTGCAGGAGTGCAAAGAGCCGGCGGGGTATGACGAAAAAACCTCGATAGGAACCTGAAAACAAGGATTAACGTGAGAGCTACATTTTGATACACCGCTGGCCAGCCGGCAAGAGCCATCTATAGGGTCGTTCTCTCTGACCATTTTCTCTCTCGGTTAACAGCTGACGTCGAAACCAGAACTTTGCAGGAATTCCCCAATGGTTCAAAATGGTTTGATACGGGGAGATTTTTACTCCATCGCGAAATCCGGTGGCTTGGGGGTTAACGGGTCACTGGTTAACACCGCTCAAAATACCTCCCCGCAACTATTTTCCTTCTGGCGATTTACAGAACCCCCTGCCCGGGTAGCGCTCTCGGTTCTGAAGAATACATTCGCACGTTCAAACGTAACCCCAGGGGTTCGGTTCGCACCATCGCCCAAAACTCTCAAACTCTCTGACTCTCACAGTTAACACCCCGAACTGGTTAACACGGGGTAACGTTCGCACCCCGAATACAACACGAACCTGTTTTGCACATCTATATTGGTAAGAGACCACCATAATTTACACCCAAGTTCTTAGCTGCAGACCGGCGGGGGTATAATCAGCCAGATTGGATAGAAAGGACCCGACCATGGACCTGGGCATGGATATGTGGAAATACTATGGCATCACCCACACTGATCACACGGTGATGAATCCCTTGAGCCTGGAAAAGACCCGCGAGCTTGTGGGTCTCTTGCAGCTAGCGGAGGGCGGGCGCGTCTTGGACGTAGCCTGTGGCAAAGCAGAGTTCCTCTGCCTCATAGCCGAGGCTTACGGCGTAACGGCTACGGGCATCGAGCTTTCTCCCTACACTATCGAGGCGGCCCGCAAGAACGTGGAAATCCGGGGCCTGGCCGACCGCATCGAGTTGCTCCACACGGACGGCGGCAAGTACGAGCCGAATGCGCCGAAGAGTCTGGACCTGGCTTCCTGCATCGGAGCCTCCTGGGTGTACCAGAATCACAGGGGCACGCTGGAGGCCCTGACGAAGATGGCCCGGCCAGGCGGTCTGGTGCTGGTCGGCGAGCCGTTCTGGATAACCGACCCCGACCCGGAATACCTGAAGCTCACGGGCGTTGATCCCAACCTGTGGGGTTCCCATGCCGGGAACGTGTCCATTGGCGAAGATGTGGGCCTTACTCTCCTCTATACTCTGATAGCCAATCCGGACGATTGGGACCGCTACGAAGGGCTCCAATGGCAGGCTGCGGCGCGATACGCCGCCGACCATCCAGACGATCCCGACGTTGAGGCTCTGCTTCGCAGCACCCGCATGAGTCGCGACGCCTATCTCCGCTGGGGACGCAACTGCCTGGGCTGGGCTATGTACCTTTTTCGAAAACCCTGAAACCAGGACTTGGAAGAGAACGTGTCCGACCTAGGATCACTCACTTCGGAAGATTGGTCCGTTCAATAACCCGCAAGATTGGTTTGGCCAGGAATAATTGTCCCCAGGAGCGGCCCGTGGTTTCTTCCAGCATGCCTATCTTTTGCAGCTGCGTAACCGCTTTGCGGGCGGTGGGGTTGGAGGTTTTCAGTAGTTTGGCTGCTCGGGCGACGGTGATATAGGGATTGAGAAACAGTTGATCAAGCAGCATCAAAGCTTTGGCGTGATCGCGCAAGCGCAGGCGGTACAGCTCCCGTAGCGCCATCAAGCGGCCGGCACGCTGAATCGCTTCACGAGCGGTTTCTTCGACACCCACCAGAAAATATCGAATCCAGCCAGCCCAATCGCCGTGTGTTCTGACGGATTGCAGCCGCTCATAATATTCTCGCCGGTTGGCTTCTATGTAGGCGGACAAATAGAGCAAGGGTTGCGAGAGTCGCTCCCGTTCGATCAAGAACAGCGTGATGAGCAAGCGTCCCACTCGACCGTTGCCGTCCAGAAACGGGTGGATGGCTTCAAACTGCTCGTGCATCAAGGCGCACTGCACCAGATCGGGAATCTGATCGCGCTGGTGTAAAAATCGTTCCCAATCAGACAGTGCCTGGGTCATTTCGTCCGGCGGGGGTGGCACATAGGTGGCGGTGGTGGGTGTACTGCCCGTGGGACCGACCCAGTTTTGCGAGCGGCGAAATTCACCGGGCGTGGCCTGCTCACCGCGAACCCCTTTCATCAACTCCGCATGTAATTGTCGTACCAGCCGGAGACTCAGCGGCAATTTGCTAAGTCCGCGTATGCCGCGCTCCAGAGCACGGATGTAGTTGCGCACTTCCCGCACATCATCCGGATCGCGCTCGGCGGCGCCCGGCTGGACTTCTTCCAGCAGAAGCTCGGCCAGATTTGTTTTGGTTCCTTCAATGCGCGATGACAGAACCGCTTCGCGTTGAACATAGGGAATGATCAGCAAATGGGGATTGGGCAGGTGACGCCCGAGGCCCGACAACTCGCTCAGGGCGGCGTCGGCCTTGGAAAGTAGCAAGGTCAGTTCCTGGCTATATTCCAACCTGGGCGGCAGCGGCGTTGGAACAAAGGCCCAGAAGCCTCCGGCTGCCTTGACCAATCGACCCGTATCAGGTGATTTGAATTGTTTGGGGTCCATGAGAGTTACGCCTGGTAATCGTCATTTGAGGTTTCAAATACCTTTGAAAGTAAACGGCTATATTCTTTCAAAGGTTTCGCAGAATTGCAAGTCTGCTTTCAAAGCGGAATGGGGCTTGGGGTGTAAACCGTTTGGAAAATTATTCGCACCCCCGAATACAACACGAACCGCTTTTGCATATATTATGGGTATAGACTGCCGGACGATCGACTGAGCGCCAAGCGCAGGTCGGCGTGGGCTCTTTTGGGAGAACCACGCCATGCGACCAGCACCGGACGATCCAATTCTTCTAACTTCCCACCTGCGATTACTCGAACTGACTGATATTCTGGCCTGCGGGATCGCTCGTTTACGCCAATCTCCCACTATTGGCGCTGAAAGTAGCCAATTTTCGGCAAAATCCTTACCAACCGGCCTTGATGTTGACGAGCCAAGTCGCCCTGATGGTCGGGTGTGTCAACCTGAGAGGAGGATTAAGCATGCCCATTGATGTTGAGGCTGCGGTGAAGGTTCTGAGTGATCTGCCGGTCACGCGGCTTCGAGAGCGTTATGCCGAGGTCTTCGGTGAGCCGACGCGGTCATTCAATAAACAGCATCTGATCAAACGAATCACCTGGAGACTGCAGGCCATTCGTGAGGGTGATCTCTCCGAGCGGGCACGGCGCCGGGCCCGCGAACTAGCCAACGACGCCGACTTGCGTATCAGACCTCCCGTTGCACCAACAGATGCAAACGATAACACCCCTACAGCCACATCGCCGTTCCGAGTCAAACCCGACGATCGCCTTCCCACGGCGGGTACGCTTCTGAAACGCGCATACAAAGGTCAAATGATCCACGTTCGTGTTCTACCACAGGGCTTTGAGTTTAATGGAGAGGTTTACCGCTCATTATCGGCTATTGCTCATAAGATTACTGGTTCACATTGGAATGGTTACCGCTTTTTCCAATTACCAAAACCCCGTAAGGAGGCGGTGATCCAATGAGTCGCAATGGAAACGGCCAAGCTCGAACGTGTCAGCCCATTCGCTGCGCGATTTATACGCGCAAGAGCACAGAGGAGGGGTTGGAGCAGGAGTTCAACTCACTGGATGCCCAGCGCGAAGCAGCCGAGGCTTATATCGCCAGCCAGCTCCATGAGGGTTGGGTCTGCCTGCCGGATCATTATGACGATGGTGGTTTTACAGGTGCGAACATGGAGCGTCCAGCCTTGCAACGCCTGTTCGATAACATCCAGGCAGAGCAGATCGACTGCGTGGTGGTGTACAAGGTCGATCGTTTGAGTCGATCGCTGATGGATTTTGCCCGGATGATGGAAATCTTCGAGAAGCATCGGGTTTCCTTTGTATCAGTCACCCAGCAATTTAATACCACTCATTCCATGGGCCGGTTGACGCTCAACATTCTGCTGTCATTTGCCCAGTTTGAACGGGAGATCATCTCCGAACGCACCCGGGATAAAATTGCGGCTGCACGCCGCAAAGGTAAATGGTCCGGCGGGATGCCAGTCTTGGGCTATGATGTTGATCCGCATAACCTGAAATTAGTGGTGAACGATGCCGAGGCTGAGCGGGTTCGGGAGATCTTCAATCTGTACGTCGAAAAACAGTCACTGATTCAAACCGCCAAACTGTTGAACGAGCGCGGCTGGACTACGAAGCACTGGACGACCCGCAAAGGAACGACTCGCGGCGGCCAGCCATTTGATAAACAGATCCTCCATCGATTGCTGACTAACGTGACTTACTTCGGCCAGGTGCGCTACAAGGATGAGATCCACAAGGGCGAGCACGAGGCCATTGTCGATGAACCGATCTGGCAAAGCGTGCAGCGGATGGTGCAAAGCAATGGTCGAACCGGCGGAATGCATCTTCACAACAAGTATGGTGCACTACTCAAAGGAATGGTTTATTGCAAACCGTGTGCGTCCATGATGGGCCATTCCTATACCGTGAAAAAAGGTCACCGCTGCTATCGTTATTACGTCTGTTACACGGCCCAGAAGCAGGGATGGCATGCCTGTCCCTCGAAAGCGCTGCCCGCCGAGGAGATCGAGCGGTTTGTCATCGAGCAGATCCGAGCGATGGGCAATGATCCGCAGGTCCGGGCCATGACTTTGGAGCAGATCCGCGAGCAACAACCCCAGGTGAGTAAAGCAGAGGTCGATGCAGCGCTGGCGGCATTCGATCCGCTGTGGGACACGCTCAGCCCGCGTGAACAGGCTCGGGTTATACGGCTACTGGTGAAGCGCGTGGACTACGACGGCGCAAATGGCAAGGTCGCCATCACGTTTCATGAGACGGGAGGCTGGAGACCGGAGGTCGGAGGAAAAGATCACCCATGAATCCTTCTCTCCATTCCAACCAGCTGTCTCCAGCCTCCAGCCTACAGTCTTCTTTGACGGTTGAATTCAAAGTCCATTTCGGTCGTGGTGCGGCCGGGAAGCGTGAGGTGCGACTGGGCGACGCGCCGCCTCGACCCGATTTGCCGCCGGGTAATATCCCGCGTATTACTCGGCTGATGGCCCTGGCGATTCACTGCGATGAATTGATTCGTCGCGGCGAGGTGGCTGATTATGCCGACCTGGCAAGGCTGGGCCACGTCACCCGGGCGCGAATGACCCAGATCATGAACCTACTCAATCTGGCGCCGGATATCCAGGAGGAAATCCTCTTCCTGCCCCGCACGACCAGCGGCCCCGATCCCATTCGCGAGCGTGAGGTCCGACCGATGGTTGTTATTTCTAACTGGAGGCAACAGCGTAAGTTGTGGCGACAACTCATGGCCAAACAACCTATACCGGCCGCGTGACAAATTATTTCCAAGTGGATATAATTAGGTTTTTGTACGGTATTGCTTCTTACAGTGAGCGGCCACTATGAATATCTCCGCGCCGTATCAGCGGTGTATGAAAATGTTGCTGCTCGTCCCTTTTGTTTTTCGAGTAGCGTGTAGCGATGGAAAGGGGGTTTGAAGGAGGCGGTCAACTCAGGCTGGATGCTGAGCCATCCAGGAAGTTACTGCCGATAGATAATATAGATATGGTTTCGAGTCAAGAGTATTTCGGCAGATGAGTCTGATCAGGCGGCGGGCTGGTAGTAGTGTTTGAGCAATCCGCCGAGGAATCGTTGGCAACGAATCGGCCGATCAGCAGCCGCGGTGGCGTGCGCACCAGAAATTCTGCTCGTCGGACGTTGACGACGAGCTCGAGTCGAGGGCGGGCCGGTTGGCAGTGGTTGATTACCGATGCCCTGATGGGGGCGATAACGATTATAGAAGGTGACATATTCGCGGGCGATGTGTTGCAGATGGCGGAGGCCGAAGCACAGGAAATAGTTCAGACACTCGCGTTTGAAGGAGCCGACCCAGGCTTCAGCGTAAGCATTGGCATTGGGGGCACCGATCGGAGTCTTGATGACTTCAACTCCGGATTTCTCAAGAAAACGATCAAACGCGGGTGTGAATTTTCCATCGTGGTCCCGAAGAAGGAATCGGGTTTTGAGTCTATGGCTCTTGAACTCTGCCAATGCATTTTGAGTCTGCCCAGTTATCCATCGGGCGTTGGGTTGATAGGTGGGCGGACAGATGAAGACTCTACGAGTGCTCAGATGAATGAAGAACAACACATAAGCCACGCGACCGCCCAGGGGCGTGATGATGGTTTTGGTCAGAAAATCACAGGCGACCAGGGTGTTCATGTGCAGTCGCAGAAACTTCCGCCAGGGGGTTTCCAGGTGCAGGTCGGCCCGCATCCGCGGGGGAGGGAATATTCCCTTTTCGGCCAGAATGCGGCGGATCGAAGCATGGCTGATGGAGAGGTGAAGCTTGGCCAATTCACCCCTGATTCGGCGATAACCCCAGGCAATATTCTCCTTGGAGAGTCGCACGATTAGTCGACGAAGGGTGGAGGGAATCCGTGGGCGGCCGACCCGCTTGGCGGGCTGACCGTTACGCTGCTGCCGTACACAGCGGCGATAGGTGCCCAGAGTGACGATGCCGAGAAACTGCTTGACCTCGTGGTCGAGTTGGCATCCAATGCGGAGGAGTTCAGCCCGGTCTTCCGGGCGGAGCAGTACCCGATTGCCGCCTAACTTACGCTTCAGGATGGAGACTTGTGCCAGGAGGAAGCGAATTCGGGCATCCCGACGGGCCGACAGCAGTTCGAAGAGGAGGTGCAGGAGTGCAAAGAGCCGGCGGGGCATGACGAAAAAACCTCGATAGGAACATGAAAACAAGGATTAACGTGCGAGCGACATTTTGATACACCGCTGGCCAGCCGGCAAGAGCCGCTGCAATGCCAGCCCTTCCCTTTACTTCTTATTCTCTCGGTTAACAGCCGAAGTCGAAACCAGAAATTTGCAGGAATTCCCCAATGGTTCAAAACGGTTTGATACGGGGAGAGGGCTTGGCGACCATGATACTGCCCGGGCCGGAAGCAGGTTCCTCCCACGCCTGGAATGTTCCGGCGATTAGCGCTGAATTTGGATCAACCGGGCCGGTGATCGGTAGCGCGATGTATACACGACTGGATGAGGGCCAGATAAAATGCGGCACGTGCCACGATGCACATAATCACTCAGCCGGCGATCCCTACCTGCGTGGTGCCCCGAATGCCTTGTGCCAGGAATGTCACGCAGGTCATCCCGGCCACACGGTTTCGGGCAGTTGGCAACCGACCTGTACAGATTGCCATCAAGCTCATGACCCATTCAGTGGAAATCGGTCACTGGTTCGTACCACGGTATTGAACCAGACCCTTTCCCAGATTTTTCCTGTTACCCTGGTAGCCCTCAGTGGACCGGGCAGCTTCAGCGATGGTGATCCCGCAGTCAACGACGGTATCTGTCAGGTTTGCCACATCGCAACCAGTTATCATCGGTATGATGGTTCGGGAGCCGTTCACAATCCAGGCAGCAATTGTATCGCCTGCCACCCTCATGAATCCGGCTTCTTACCCACCGGTGGTGATTGCCTGAGCTGCCACACCGTGGCCCAGGACAATGGGGATGGCATACCGGCGGGTGGACGCCGTGCGGTGGTCGGCGAGTTTGCTTATAACAGCCACCATGTTCAGGGCGCAGTGGACGGCAGCCACTGCACTATCTACCATGACCAAAGTGCTCACCAGGCCGGCCAGGTCTTGCTCCGCGATGTCGATCACGCCGGCGTCAGTTTTAATTACGATCAATTGACCCTCGTGGAAATTGAACCATTCTGTCTGCATTGCCACGATGCCGATGGCGACCAGACCGGGGCAGGTACGCAGCCATTCGGTGACGGGATTCAGATACCCAACATTGAGCGGACAGGCGGCTGGGCGGCGGCAGCTCATAAAACGGGCGGTATATCGGGTTCAGGTTTTACCTGCTTGGATTGCCACGCTCAGCGTCATGGATCAAACCTGAAGAATCTGCTTTCGCCCTGGGATGGTGAACCCGGTGTTGATCAGGTTAACGAGGAAGAGGGCTTCTGCTACTCCTGTCATAGCCCCGGCGGCGTGATTAATGAAGCGCTATCAAACGGCTGGTTTGGCGGAGCCTACAGCAATTTTGCCGACAGCATTGCCGCCGCCTTCGACCAGACGCACATTCACCCGGTGAACGACTCATCAGCAGGCCACCAGTTTATGCTCGGTTTACAGTCGCTCGAACTGGAATGCGAATCCTGCCATGATCCCCATCAGCCCACCGGGAAATATTGGGCAGCGATCAGCAACCAGACACCAATAACGATGGTGGGTACAGGTCAACTGTGGGGCGATCAACCGGCAGAAAAAATCGGCGCCTATGATCCCGCCCATACCTATGCAGCACCCTTCATTGGTGCCGCCGGCGTGGATCTAAGCGGAGATCCTCTGCCCGTTGACGGCAGCGGTTATTCGCAAATGACGGCTACGGTACTGCCCGATTACAACAGCTTATGCTTGTCCTGCCACCAGTACGCGATGGATCATGTCGCCGCCATCAACTGGTCTGTTTCGAAACATGGCTCTGCGGCAGCCGAACCGCTGGGACCGGCGGGTTGGCCGTTGGCTGCTCCTTATGAGAGTACCCAGCGCGGCCAGTATTATCTTGCCTGCATTGATTGTCACGAAGCACACGGTAGTGCTAATGCCTGGATGTTCAAACGATCGATAAATGGTGCCGCACTTACCGAGATCATTACCGGCGAATCGGCCGACGAATGGCGACCTGCCTGTAATCAGTGCCATTCCGGTAGTTCGCAGAATCGCCACCATAACGCGGATGTTTATATCAAACTCGGCATGCCCCCAAGCAGCCCGAATTGTCTGGTCTGCCATGAAATCCACATGGGCGGTATCTACACCAATTGTGTGACCTCCGGTTGTCACAACCATGACGACTTCTTCTAATCAATCCAGTCGCATAGAAAAATGGAAGGACTCTATAACAATTCGTAATTATTGGTTATACCTTCCAAGCTGAACTCTTCGGCGAACTGACAATAACTGCGCCACCTTTTGGCTAACCGGTTCAACCGCACTTATTTAGTTAGATTTATGACGTTTTGCGTGTTCTAACGGATGGGGCGGGTATGATTCCGCAATTCATGAACCGCACCAGTGTGAATAAGTCAGTTATTTAAAAAAATAACATATCTATTTAATCAACAAGTATTTAAATACATTGATATTGGCTATAAATGGCACGATACATGCTGTCTTGTTTAGATGTCAAGCCACAATCACGCTGAAACTTGCTTCAGTGTATGGAATCAAGGCGATCTGAATCAGCCGCTGCATTACTTGGAGATGAGTTAATGATATGTCATGGCCAAGAAGATGGCGAGCACGCTCATTGCACGT
Organism: Phycisphaerae bacterium; assembly: GCA_022072405.1. Classification (GTDB taxonomy): domain Bacteria; phylum Planctomycetota; class Phycisphaerae; order UBA1845; family CAIVHJ01; genus JAJVHX01. Next base: position 70,066 of record JAJVHX010000021.1, read on the forward strand.
TGGCAGAAGAGGCCGAGCACGCGGTGGGGGTCTCAGCATTTGAATGTTATCAGTGTGGCAAGTGTACTGCCGGCTGCCCGCTGGCAGCGGAAATGGATTGGTCGCCTCATCAGATATTACGACTACTGCAATATGCCGCTCCGGAGCTGGAGGAACAGGCTTTGCGTTCGCTCTCGATCTGGCTTTGCCTGACGTGCGAACAATGCGTAACCCGTTGTCCGCAGGAGATTGATCTGCCGCGTCTGATGGAATATCTGCGGCAGCAATCGCTGGAGCGCGGTTTGATGCACCCGCAAGGCCGGGACATTCTGGCTTTTCACGAAGCCTTTTTGGATTCGGTTCGGAAGCATGGGCGCTTGCAGGAAGTGGGGCTGGTGGCGAATTACAAACTCAAGACCGGCCACTTGCTGCAGGATGTTCTGGTCGCGCCGCGACTATTGGCCCGCGGCAAGCTCAAGCTGCTGCCGCAAGGGATTAAAGGCAAAGCGGCGGTGCGTCGCATTTTTGAACGCCTTCAACACGATGAAGGGAAAGAAGAATGAAGATCGGGCTATATCCAGGTTGCTCGCTGGAAGGCTCTTCGCGGGAATATCTCGAATCGCTGCAGGCGATCGCCCCGGTGTTGGGATTGGAACTCGCCGAGGTGCCGGATTGGAATTGCTGCGGCGCGAGCGCTGCTCATAGTCTAAATCATAAATTGGCGCTGGCATTGCCGGCGCGGGTGCTGGCCCTTGCGGAGCAGGCGGGCATGGATAAGCTGCTCGTGCCTTGTTCAGCCTGTCTGAACCGGCTCAGCACAACGCGAGCGGAGTTGATAAAGAATGAGGCTTTGCGGCGGGAAATCGCCGAAGTGATTGAGTTGTCGCTGACCTGCCGAACTCGGGTCACCGATGTGTTGAGTGTGCTGGCCAAAGCGACGGCCAATGGTTTCAGCGAAAAAATCCGCCAGCCTTTCGCGCGGCGGGTGGCTTGCTATTACGGTTGTTATCTGACACGCCCGGTGGAAGGGGCAGCTTGCCGGCGGACCGAAGATCCGCAGGAGATGGACGCGCTGATGAAGCTCGCCGGCGCTGATCCGATTCCGTGGGCTTTTAAGGTGGAGTGTTGCGGAGCGGGGCTTAGTCTATCGCGCACGTCTAGCGTGGCGGAACTGGCCGGTAGAGTGGTGGAAGATGCGGCGCTACGCGGCGCCGAAGCCATCGTGGTGGCCTGCCCCATGTGTCATACCAATCTGGACCTCCGGCGCTCCAACATTGAACAAAATTTGGGCACTCGCTTCGCCATGCCGGTGCTTTACGTGACGCAGGTGCTTGGGCTGGCGCTGGGGATTGATGAGCGTGCTTTGGGCTTGCATCGCCATGAAGTGCCGGTCCGCTGGGAGAAGAAAGCCAATCACCAGGATACCCAGGCGCCCAGTGAAGTGAAGTAGAAGAGACAAAAGAGGAATTTGAGCGAAGAAGGGCAGATTGTCAGGGTAAGAGGAAAAGAACATGGCACGGATCGGCGTGTTTATCTGTCATTGCGGTGAGAACATCGGTTCGACGGTGGATTGCGCGGCGGTGGCCAAGGCGGCGGGGGAACTGCCCGGAGTGGTCCACAGCGTGGACTATAAATATATGTGTTCCGACCCGGGCCAGAGCATGATTAAAGATGCCATCCGCACTCAGAAGTTGACCGGCGTGGTGGTGGGGGCTTGCTCGCCGCGTATGCATGAGCCGACATTCCGCCGGGCTTGTAACGAAGCGGGGTTGAATCCGTTTTTGTGCGAAATGGCCAATCTGCGCGAGCATTGCTCCTGGGTGCACGAAAAGTTGCCCGACACTACAGCCAAAGCGATTGATCTGGTGCGCATCCTGGTCGAGAAGGTCAAACGAAACAAACCGCTCAGCTCCATTAAGGTGCCGGTAACCAAGCGAGCACTTGTGCTGGGTGGAGGAATCGCCGGAATTCAGGCGGCACTGGATATCGCCGGAGCCGGCCATGAAGTGGTGCTGGTCGAGCGCTCACCCAGCATCGGCGGCCACATGGCCCAACTGAGTGAAACTTTCCCAACGCTTGATTGTTCGCAATGCATCCTCACGCCGCGAATGGTCGAAGTCGCTCAGCATCCCAACATCACGTTATACACTTACAGCGAGCTGGAGAGCCTGGAAGGTTTTATTGGCAATTTCAAAGCGACCATCCGCAAGCGGGCTCGCGGTGTGGATGAGAAACTTTGCACGGGTTGCGGTGTCTGCACGCAAAAGTGCCCGAACAAAAAGATCCCCAGCGAATTCAATGAGCATCTGGGCACTCGCCCGGCGATCTATGTGCCTTTCCCGCAGGCGGTGCCGAACAAGCCGGTCATCGATCGCGACCGCTGCACCTATTATTCAAAAGGCAAGTGCCAGGTCTGCGCCAAGATGTGCCCGACCAAGGCGATTCGCTACGACCAGGAAGACGAATTGATCACGATTGATATCGGCGCGGTTGTGGCGGCAACCGGTTTCACCATCAAGGGTACCGACTTTTTCCCGGAATATGGTTATGGCCAATATCCCAATGTAATCACCGGACTGCAGTTTGAGCGACTGGCATCAGCATCGGGTCCGACTCTGGGGGTCATCCGACGGCCTTCGGATAATGAAATTCCCGAGAATGTTGTTTTTATCGCTTGCGCCGGTTCGCGCGATTCAGCCAAGAGATTGAGCTATTGCTCAAAAATCTGCTGCATGTACACCGCCAAACATGCCATGCTCTACAAACATAAAGTGCATGAAGGGCGGGCGCACGTTTTTTATATGGATATCCGGGCCGGTGGCAAGATGTATGACGAATTTGTCCGCCGAGCCATTGAAGAGGATCAGGTTAATTATATTCGAGGCCGCGTGTCGCGGGTGTTTGAACGTAACGGTAAGATGATTGTTAAAGGCGTAGACACACTGCTGAATGGCCAGTCGATTGAAATCGAAGCGGATCTGGTGGTGCTGGCTACCGCGATGACCGCCCAACCCGATGCCGAAGCGACTGCCCAGCGAATGAAGATCAGCTACGACGCGGATCATTTCTTATCGGAAGCCCATCCGAAGTTGCGGCCGGTGGAAATGAATACGGCTGGTATTTTCGTGGCGGGTGCCTGCCAGGCTCCGAAAGATATACCGGAAACGGTTGCCCAGGCATCGGCAGCAGCCAGCAAGGTAGTCGGTCTGTTCAGCAGGAGCGAGCTGGCCCGTGAACCGGTGGTGGCGACGGTCAATCGCACTGCACCGCCGCTTTTCTCTACCTGTGTCGGGTGTTTCCTCTGCGAGACGGCTTGTCCTTATCAGGCGATTGAGCGCGACGATATCCGTGGGCGCGATGGCCAGTTGATCCGTCAGGTGGCCAAGGTCAATCAGGGTGTCTGCCAGGGTTGCGGCACCTGCGTGGCGTTATGCCGTTCAAAAGCCATCGATCTGCAAGGCTTCACGAATGAACAGGTATTCGCCGAACTTTTGGCAGTGTAAAGACCGGTACTATAGATTGCATGGAGAGAAATCTTCGAGATGAAATTTAGACATCGCGCGGACTAAAGCCTCGCGGCTCTTTGTTTTTCACCATTTGCAGCGCGGGTCTATGAGGTGTGGTAACGGTCGCGTAACGGTATCTTGTTGGGAATAGTGTTATGAGCGAGTTTGAACCGAAGATTATCGCTTTTGTGTGTAACTGGTGTACTTATGCCGGTGCTGATTTGACCGGTACGAGTCGCATCAAGTATTCGTCCAATGTGCGGATCATCCGTTTGCCTTGCACCGGCCGAATCGATTTCATGTTGATCTTGCAAGCCTTCGGGCAGGGAGCGGACGGCATCATCGTTTCGGGATGTCACCCGGGTGATTGCCATTACACCGCCGGTAACTATCACGCTCGTCGGCGCTGGATGTTGTTCCGGCGGTTGATGGATTTTGTCGGGGTTGATTTGCGGCGGGTTCATTTTTCGTGGGTTTCGGCGGCGGAAGGTGCCAAGTGGGCAGAACTGGTTAACCAGGTGGTCGATGAGGTTCGCACGCTGGGGCCATATAAAGCCTTTCCGCAGCGGTTTCATGAAAATGGTTTCCCGGTGCAATTGACCGTGGCCAATTAAGGAAAGTGAAAGGTGCAGCATGGAGCAACTGCAACAGATGGCGCGAGAGTTGCTCGAGCGTCAGCAAGTGCAGGTGATCATCGGATATGAAGCCGGTTCGGAGGCGAACCGCCGGCGGGCAGTTTTTGTTCGGCGGGCAGAGGATGTATCGCGGTTGATCTTTGATGACGCTTGCCGGCAGAATCTGGCGACTTATCTGCTCAAGCCCGAAGTGCTCGTTCTGGGCAAGATCGGCATGGTGGTCCGGCGAAACACGCTTCGATCCCTGATGCAATATGCAGTCGAAAATCAACTGGCTGATGAACGTGTGATTGCGATCGGGATCGGCGAAGAAGGCGGTCCCAGGTTGCTGCCCAATTTTGCCGCTGTGGAAGAATATCTTGCGCAGTTGCCCCGTGGTCCCAGTGCAGCGGAAAAAGCTGAGCTGAAAAAGATGGAACAACTGGTGATGGAGCAGCGTTGGGCGTTTTGGCGCGAAGAATTTGACCGGTGTATCAAGTGTTATGCCTGTCGAGCCGCCTGCCCGCTGTGTTACTGCAACCGCTGCATCACTGAGGTGAACCAGCCGCAGTGGATTCCAGTGGCCAGTGATGCATTGGGCAACCTGGAGTGGAATGTGATTCGGGCGATGCATCTGGCCGGCCGGTGCATCGGTTGCGGAAGTTGTGCGGATGCGTGCCCGCAAGGCATTCGCATCGATCTGCTGAACGGGCTGTTGGCTCGCGAGGCGCAACAGCAATTTGCAGCCGAGCCGGGCTATGGTCAGCGTAAGGATTATGCTTTGGCAGTCTTCAAACCTGACGATAAAGAAGAATTTATTCGGTAGCGTGCTCCATGAATTCAACGGTGATCGGACGAAAATTGACGAAGGCGGCGAATCTCCCTCAGTTGCTGAAGCGCCTGATTGGTGCCGGGCAGCAGGTGCTGGCACCGGTGCGGCAGGGTGAACGGGTCAGCTTTATGCCGGCGACTGATTTTTCAGCGGTGGACCTCGATTATGTACAGAGTGTCTGTTCCGCCAAGGAAGCGGTTTTTCCTCGTCATGAAATGATGATGAAGTTCACCCTCACCGGAAAAGATGTCGACATGAAGCCGGTGGAATTGACGGCGAAACCGACCGTGCTGTTCGGCGTGCATCCCTGTGATGCGGCGAGTTTCACGACGCTGCGAGCGCTATTTACCTGGGATAGTCCGGATGAATATTTCGAAACGAAGCTGGACCATCTGACCGTGATCGGGCTGAGCTGCGCCATGGGTGACAGCTATTGCTTTTGCACTTCGCTGGGGAGCGGACCGGGCGATACCCGCGGCAGTGATATATTGCTGACCCGGCTGGGCGGCGGGCAGATTTTGGTTGAGGTACTTACGGAAAAAGGTCGAGCGCTGGTTGCATCGATGGCGGAACTATTTACTGCCGCCAACGGCCAGAAAAAAGATGACCATCTCGCGAAAATTGCCCGCCGCTTTGACGGCGAAAAAGTTAAGGCGCAACTACCCGAGCGGTTCAATCAAGTTGATCTCTGGCGCGAGCAGTCGATGCGCTGCATCGGTTGCGGAGCTTGTGCTTATGTGTGCCCGACTTGTAGTTGCTTTGACATTCAGGATGAACGGCAGCGCAACAGCGGTGAACGGCTGCGTTGCTGGGATTCCTGCGGATTCCGGCTTTTTACGCTGCATGCTTCCGGCCACAATCCACGCACGATGCAAAGCGAGCGCTGGCGGCAACGAGTCATGCATAAGTTTTCATACCAGCCGCAACGACTGGATGTGTGGGGCTGCGTGGGTTGCGGGCGATGCTCGCGTGGCTGCCCGGTTGATATGAATCTTGGTGAGCATCTGCAGCAACTGGCGGAGTTGTGATCATGGTTAAGACGATATTTACCCCTTATCGCATGCGTATTGCCGCCGTAACGGAGGAAGCTCCGGCGGTGAAAACTTTCCGGCTGGAGTTTGTTGATCCGCAGGATGCGGAAAAATTCAAGTTCCGAGCCGGTCAATTCGGCGAGTACGGCGTTTTCGGTGAAGGGGAAAGCACCTTCTGTATCGCCTCACCGCCGACGCGTTCCGGTTATATTGAGTGCACGTTCCGCCAGGCCGGGCGGGTTACAACGGCGCTGTCTGATCGCGATCTGGGGGACATCATTGGATTTCGCGGACCTTACGGCAACACCTTTCCCATTGAGCAGTGGGAAGGTAAAAATCTGTTGTTTATCGCGGGCGGAATCGGTTTGCCGCCGATGCGCTGCGTGATCTGGAATGTGCTCGATCTGCGCGATCGTTATAAAGATGTCAGTATTGTATACGGTGCACGGACGGTGGCCGACTTGGTTTATAAAAATGAGCTGGCCGAGTGGGGTAGTCGCCCCGATGTGAATCTGCATATTACAGTTGATCCCGGTGGGGAAACTCTGGAGTGGAAAGGTAAAATTGGTTTTGTTCCGAAAATTTTAGAAGAGGCCAAACCGACGGGGACTAACAGTATCGCCGTGGTGTGCGGCCCGCCCATCATGATCAAGCTAACTCTGCCGGTACTCGCCAAACTCGGTTTCGCACCGGAGCAGATTTATACAACACTTGAAAACCGTATGAAGTGCGGGCTTGGGAAATGTGGCCGATGCAATGTCGGTTCGGTAATGGTTTGTAAGGATGGCCCGGTATTTACTCTGGCTCAACTTGAGAAATTACCACAAGAATATTAATGCCTGAATTGTAAGCCGCCAGTCGGAAGGGCCTATATCCCCCCAAATCGGCGATATATCGCGATGCACTCGTTGCCATCAATGAACTCTATACGCGCGAAGGCCGTTACGAAGATACGATTAAGCGCCAGGAGGAAGCGCAGCAGCGCTACCTTGATGATCCACGGACACGGCGAGTCACTTTTCTGCTGGCGGATGCTTATCGGCTGAGCTCCTGCTTTCCGGTAGGGCTCACTGAGTCATGGCACCCCCACATCGTCTTACTCAGTGTTACATCACCACTTAAAACACCCCGATCGTATGCACCACTATAACCAGCTGATTCTGGACAGACGCTCAATCGGTACCTATCATCCTCGCAATCTGAAATTCAACTAACTATAGGAGCAACGTCATGATCACGCGACGAGAAGCTTTGCAAAACGGAGCCGCTCTGGGTGGATGGTCGATCCTCGGCAGTCTGGGGCTGAGCAGTGCGGCGTTGGCGCAGGAATCTGCCCCGGCTGCCACTCAACCCGCCGATGCCGGCGAGGCTTCCTCGGAGATGATGATGGTTGAATATGCTCTGCCGCCTCTGCCCTACCCCTATGAAGCGCTGGAACCCTATATCAATGGCCGGACCATGCACATTCATCATCTGAAACATCACGCCGCCTACACCAAAAATCTGAACAATACCCTGGTGCAGCTGCAACTGGCTCGCGATCGCCAGGACTGGAACAACGTACAGGCTTTGTCGCGGGCGCTGTCGTTCAACGCCGGCGGCTATGTCAACCATATCATCTTCTTCTGCAACATGTGTGCGGCGCCCAAATCCGGATCGCTCAGTGGTGAGTTGATGAAACAATTGCAGCAGGATTACGGCAGCTTCGAAAAATTCAAGGATCATTTCACCGCCGCAGCCCTGAAGGTCGAAGGGAACGGCTGGGCGGTGTTAGCCTGGCAGCCGTTGCTTATGCGCACCACCATCACCCAGATGCAAAGCCAGATGGACCTGAACCTGGTCGGCGCCATTCCGCTGCTCATGCTCGATGTCTGGGAACACGCCTATTATCTCGATTACCAGAATCAGCGCGACAAGTATATCGAAGCCTGGTGGAACGTGGTCAACTGGAAAGATATCAGCGAACGATTGGGCGATGCCAAAAACGTCCGTATCCCTGTGCGAAATTAACGGGTTGTTCAGCTCTTCAAGGCGCCAGCGACTCGACGATGCGGCGGGCGATGATCTGCGCCCCTTCATCGTTGGGGTGCGTGCAGTCGCGGTAATGGTCCAGGTCGCTGAGAAATTCTTCCTGGTCCATTCGTAGATCAGCCAGGCTGGCGTGAGTCTGCTCGGCGACTTCGGCGATCAGTTGATTTAAAGCGGCCACATATTCATTGGCCCGGGCGGCCTCCTCGCTGTTCAACTGGTTTCCGCCAAAGGCCGGGCAATCTTCCAGTCCTTCCGGGATGGGGGCGTAGTTGACCATCAGCACCACCCAGCCGTTCTGTTGCGCGCGGGTGATGGTGGCGGTCATCTCCTCGGTCAGATCCGCGAGCAGATTCTGCCACTCTTGTGTGTAAGGATATTCGGGATCATTTAACGAAATGGCCAACCCCGGATCGCGCTGAGCAACAAAACCGACCATATCAGCCCCACCCAGGTAATAGATCAGCAGCTCCAGATTGGGATAAATTTCAGCTGCCACCACCGAATCCAACTGCTGGAACCCTTCGGCAACGGTTCGGCCACCGACACCATCCACGCTGAATTCCTCGTCCGGCCAATCTAGCTCGGCAGCCAGATAGCGTGGATAGGTGAGTTGGTCTGCACTGCCGGTGATAGAATCTCCCAAAGCCCAGTAACGAATCTCCGGCTGAACCACTGGCCCACATCCTCCCATTCCAACGCATAAAACGATGAACCCGATCAGTTCAACGATATGAACCTGATAAGTTTTGCAATTATATAACCCCATAATTCACATATAGTAATGAGGATTAAGTGTTTCAGTCAAACTGACCCCTGCTGTTGCGGTTCTGACTAAGATTCCTTAAGCATAAAGCATCGATTTCACCTGGACTGAGCCGGATCGGGATCGATCCGCTCTATTCATCACGCTATTCTAACCGCCGCTCTCTTGCATCCATTTTCATCAGCGTAGTAGAATAATGGACTAATTAACGCGTCAGTGTCCGACGCCTGTCTTACGCTCCGACGATCTAATTCACGAAAGGAACTATTCATGTCCAAGTCACGGTTACTGTCCGTATTATGTCCGTTATTCGTGGTGCTGGTTGCTGGTCCAGCCTTCGGTGAAACTCCGGAAGAACTGCTCAAGCGGGTGACCGAAAAGAACAAGGCGATGACCTCCGCCACTTACAAGACTCACAGTATCACCAAAAGCATGGGTTTTGAATCGGAAGACAAATCCACGGTATGGATGACGATTTCCGGCGAAACCATGAAGATGCGCAGCGAAGGCGAAAGCCAGCAGAAAATGGCCGGCACCGAACAGCAGTCCAAGACGCTGGTGGTCAGCGATGGCGAAATTCTGTGGAGCCAGGTGGAAACCGGCGGCCAGACCAATGTGTCCAAAATGAAAGCCAACAAGACCAGCCCGTTTGATTATTCCCCGATTCTGAACATGGGTAAAGCCACCGTTAAGGATGCGGAAGATGTCAATGGTGAAAAATGCGACGTGCTGGAAATCGTGATGGATCAGGGCGGACAGAAAGCCACGACCCTGATGTACTTCAGCCAAAAGAGCGGCATGATGCTCAAGAGCGTCACCACCGGCGAACAGATGGAAAGCACCACCCTGATCACCGATGTGCAGATCAACGTCTCCATTCCGGATGACAAATTCTCTTACACCGCACCCGCCGGTGTGGAAGTTATGGATATGACCAACATGCCGGGCATGGGTGGCACGGAAGAAGCCCCTTCTGAAGGCACACCGAAGGAAGGGACGCCGACCGAAGGTGGCGATAAAGAAGGCGCTCCCAAGGAATAAGCATCTGTTTCTGAGCGAGCTGCTTATGAGCGCAGCCGTTTCCTAGTTGATTTTTTTTGATCGGGCGGGTGGGTGCTTCACTCGCCCGATTTTTTCTCTTACTCGTACCGGTAGAGGGCAACTGCCGATGAAGAGCAGCGGCCAGAGAAGGAGTCCGAAATGTTTGCACGACGTAGCGGAGCGCGGCTGAGTCTGGTATTGGCGATCGCAGCATTCTCCGGCCAGGCCGCCTGGGCGGCGGAAACACCGGAAGAACTGCTGAACCGCATGGAAGCCAAATTCAAGGATTTCAAAACCATCAGCCTGACCTCGCGGATGTCGCTGCAATCACCCTTTGCCCAGATCGAGGCGGTGACGCAGTCCAAAATGTGGCGCGACGGCGAAACCGTTCGCACCCGATCCGAACGCGACATCAACCGGACCGATCCGAACGGCCAGGCCCGCCAGATCAGTTCACTGGTCGTCAATGACGGCCAGTTCCAATGGACGGAAGACAAGGAAGGCGAACAGGTCAACGTGACCAAACGACCCGCTCCGCCTCAACAGCCGCTGGATTACAGCCAGTTGCGCGAAAAACTGAAAACCGGCCAGGTCACCCTCAAGGATCCCGAAGAGATCAAAGGCGAACCCTGTGCTGTGCTGGAACTGGTCGTGACGGCTCCGCAACCCGAAACCGTAAAATACTGGTTCAGCGAAAAGAACGGCATGATGGTGAAATTTGTCAGCCAGGGCGCCATGTCCAGCACCACGACGCTGGAAGTGGAAGGAATCAAGTTTGATGAAGCGCTGGATGCGGCGCTGTTCACCTATACACCGCCTGCAGGTGTCGATGTGAAGGATCTGACCGCACCCACCAGTGCACCCGCCAGCCAGCCGACGACTCAACCGGCGGCGGAGGCCCCGTCGGCCGCCCCGACGCCATCAGCAACACCGGCACCGACTACCGCTCCGGCTGCGGGTTCGTAATCTGACCGACCCGCTGGAGGCGACCGCTCAGTTGTTGGTGAGCTGATTGTGGGGTTCTGGTATGGTAGGCTTGGCCGTTGTCGACGCGGGCAATGACCAAGCCCCTTTGTTCATGTCGACCCCAACCAGCATCTTCTCATCGGGCGGTACATTCTGCACCGTGCCACAGATGGGACATTGCACCAGTTTGCCCTGATGGCGTAATGAAATCCGCAACCGTTGACCACAATGGCACAGCAGCTTGATTTCATCGATGCGCATCAACCAGGCATCGCGGACCAGCGCCGCCGCCGTTCGCAGGCTTAACCGACTAGTGACTGCTTTACCATCCGGCCCGTTTTGCCGCATGATCAACCCATCCTGTGAATAACTGCTGATGTAACCCTGAGGTAATGTAAGAGATTTTCAGCTGTTCTGCTGGCAAATAACGGCGCCGATGGTCTATTTTTTCAGCGGGTGGGTCCGAAAAATGAGCAGCCGATAAAATAGTGGTCGTCGTCTGCAATTCCGCTCCTCGGACAAATTTCATGGCCGGCAATAATGTTAAAATCGGATCAGGCAGGGTCCGAAAAATGACCAACCGGTGTTGTCTACAGGCTGGTCACCAGTTCGAACACACTCGAGCAGTTTACAAAATCGCCAATAGAGACTTCGCGCGGGCTAAAGCCGGCGGCGCTCTGAATTATAGAACCGGTTCCACCTTTCATGGATGCTGTACCTCCGAGATGAATATATTACTTATTTATGCAGATTCCGTTAAACAGGGAAGTGCCCGGGTCGGTTTCTTCTAATTTACCGTTTCTGTTTATTACGGGGCTTGCCGAGTACAAATAGATTTTTCTACAATCAGTAGTGTCCATGCACAATGGGTGCATAAAACCAAATATTGAACGTGGTCCAACCATAAAAGGGGTCTATCATAAGCGGGTCCATTGTACTGCTGGCGGTCGCTGCACTCTGTGGCGCGGGACCGGATACCACCCTGCTGATCAATTATCAGGGCACACCCGCCACCTCTCCGAATTATCTCGACGGCTTGATGGCGATTTATTATCCGGATGACCACTGTGCCGTCTCCTCCGGTTGTGCGATCGATCCTCGTCCGGTGTTGGCGATTTATCGGGGCGGAAATGCGAACCCCACTGCCGAGCAGTTGTTGACATCGAAACAAACCGTCATTGTTCAGGAACTGCTCAGCCGGGAGTTTATAGTCGCCATGGTGAATTACCCGGTACTCGAGCTGGGCGATGATCCGACCACCGCCACAGCGGCGGTGGGTTACTCGATTCAATACCTGCGGGCCCACAGCGCGGAACTGAATATCGAGCCGGAGGCGGTGATGGCGCTGGGACGTTCGCACGGCGGATTGCGCAGCCTGGAAAATGCGCTACGCTTCGATTATCAGCAGCCGCATGCCGCCGACCCGATATTGCACGAATCCTCCATCCCCAACGCCCTGGTGGTGCGTTCGGCGGTTACGCATCTGCCGTGCATCGATGCGGAACAGTTCGATTCGGAATTGGTCAAGATATTGATTGGCGATTTGACGGTCATGAGCGAAACGGAGAAGTTCCGCCGCTCTGCCACAAGCTGGTTATTGTATATGGAACGCCCCTATACGCCGCCGATGCTGCTGGCGTATAGTCTGGACGACTCTACGACCGCCCCTTGCGGTGAAATTATTGATCCTCATGATGGCACTTTCGGCCTGGTCTTCTGGCGATATCTGAAAATCTATGCCCGGCAGAAAAATCAGAGCGAACTGCTGGCAAAGTGCGGATTACTGGATTTCTCCGCACAATCTGAGGCTGAAACAGCCGTACTGATCGCCGACTGGCTGGAAGCTCGCCTCCAGGATCCCTGATCCATAAACATGCGTCGATAAATCAGATGGCTCACCACGGCTCAGCGCTCGTGCGTGGGCTTTCTAATTGCGCAGCGATCAGCGGATGAGTCACCCTGATGGTTCCGGATCAGCCGATCCGGTTGGCTGAGGCAGTTATTCGGGGAGGAGGCTTGCCGTGACTATCCCAACCTTTTTACGGAATATCCTGTCGCCGCTGTTGTCGCGCAAGGTGCGGGTGGCCTTGGCAACGGTGCTGGCGGCGTATGCGGCGCAGGCGGGCCTGGCGGTCAGCGAGGAGGTGCTCTACACCATTATGGGCGTAGGTATTTCGCTGATCCTGGGTATTGCCCACGAAGATGCCGGAAAATATTCCGCCCCACTGGCCAGTTGATAAGACCCGACCCACCGTGCTCCTTCGACCCGAAACTGTACTCGGCCACCCAATGCCTTATTAATCGAGTAAATGCATGAATCGCTTATGGATAATTTTAATGGTGTTGAACAGTGGTTGGTGCGGCTGCAGCGGAACAACGGCCGTGGAGCTGTCCGCCGCTCGTTCGCTGCGGGCCATCACTCGTGAATTGCGAATCAGCCTCGATGAATATCAACGCGACCTTGAACAACTGGATGATTTTCGAGCTGTACAAGCCATCCAGAGCATGGCCGATCCTTCGTGGAATGGAGTGGGAGAAGTCACCGTACAGCAGCAACAACTGACGCTGTTACAACAGGCTTTGCAGCGAATTACGAATGATCGTGCGACCAGTCTGCAGCGTTATTACCGCACGCTGAACAACCTCGCCCTGCTCGATGAAATCGCCGATGGCTTGCAGCAGTATGGTAGTAATCGCCAGCAATTAAACAGCACCATTCAACACTTTTTCAACTCAGAACAACCGACCATAACCGCTAACAAGGAATAATAATGAACTCAGCTGTTGAACAATTGGATCAGTTACTGGCTCATCTGGAAACCGCCCTGAGTGAGAAAAAGCAGGCGGCGGGTCCGACAGCGCAGGTCTCTGCACCGATTACTGGTGTAGTGGAACAAATCCTGCAATCGGCTCCGCGAAACACGGAAGTCCGTAGTTTGCAGGATAGCGATGAGATTCGGCAATTCCGTCAGGACCTGCTGAATGGGCTGGTGCGGATGGATCGTCTCAACCTGATCCTGCGTCTGGTGTCGCAGGTCGTCGGCTACCTGACTCGCAGTTAGGAAATTGGAGTCTTATTTTTCTGGCAAATAACGAATTCCTGTTCGAGGCGTGAATAATGGATTGGTCGCAAATGGCGGTAGTGGCCAGTGTGCTGGTCCCACTGGTGGGTGTACCGCTGGCTCTGATTACCATGTATCTGCGCAGCATCAACGATTTTCAAGTGCAGCGCTATGCGGAAATAGAACAACGGCTGGGCAGCCTGTATGAATCGCACCACCTCGTCGAGCAGATGGTGCGCGAGTATGAGCGCAATTACACCACGAAGGAGGAATGGCTGCGGGAGGCGATGCATGCCCGGCAGCAACTGGAAAAACTGACCGATCTGGTGACGCGCATCCAGGTGGAACTGGAAAACGGGCAAGGTCTGGCTCATCAGATGGCCCAGGCTACTCAGGCTATCGTGCAATTGACACAAACGCTGGTGGGCGGACTGATTCGTTCTGCTGAGTCGACCGGTGAACTGGAAACAGGATGAAGATGATGTCCAATCCGCAGGAAACCCGGCTGCTTAAACAGGCACGACTGGAAATTCTGGTGGCGCTGAAGATGTTGTATCCAGCAGCGCTGATGGGGGAACAATTGCTGCGCAGCCTGCTGATCCTTTTTCCGCAACTGGAATGGGATCAGTTTCGGCGCGACCTGGCTTATCTCAGTGAAAAGGGATATCTGCAGCGCGTCGTGGCGGATAGCGAGCCGGAAGCCAAGCTGACCCCCTGGCGAAAGCGCTGGTTTCGACTGACCTCGCAAGGGCTGGAACTGGCAGAAAACTGCATTCACGACCCGGCTATGGAAGTTTGAGATTAACGTCGCAATCAGCTTGTGATCGGATTATGGCCAGAAAAACCACCCAAAAATCCGCTTCTCAGAAAAGTAAACCGTATAGCAGCCCAGTTCTGCCCTGGAGCGAAGCGCTGCGCGTCGAGGTGGAACAAGCCCTTCGCCAGCAGGACGATTTACCCGCCGCGATCGAAGCCATCTATAAGAACTTCAAGCTTAGTTCAAAAAAAATCTCGCTAGAACGCTTTCGAATCTGGGCCGAGCAACTCCCCTGGCGGGACGCGCTACAGGTCGGCGGCCAGATCGTTAGAAACTTTGTAGGCCTGGAAGCCACTCCACCCGGTGCATTATCTCAACAGGCATTGAAAAAAATTCTGATCCTGTTGTTGCGGATTCTTGATGGCGAGGAGATTGAAATTACCATGACGGATCTGGCCAGGATTTCCCGGGTGCTTGCTGAGCAGCAGCGCTGCGGATTATTGGTTGTACCATCAAATGCCGACACCGGCCCGCCTCACTCCAGCCGACGTGGACAACTGCCTCCTGATTTTGCGGAAACGATTCGGCAGATTTACGGCGTGGATATGGACATACCGCCCACTCCGTCGAGACAGACTCCGGAGGAATCGATTCAACCTCCTTCCGACCCGACTGACCGAGCCATTCCTGCTGAGGGTGTACTCGCTGATTGCATTGCCCCCTTGCCACCGTTAAAATAATTCTTTTGGCCCCATCGTCTAGCGGCCTAGGATATCAGGTTCTCATCCTGGAGACGCGGGTTCGAGTCCCGCTGGGGTCATTCCGCTACTATGCACTGCTTCGCACATATCCGCATGTTCATGCGTGAGATCGAATTCGTGATTCGATGGCTGGTCGCCGTGCGAGTCCATTCCGCTCAAAACGGCTGGGGACTGCACCGGATTCTGCAGCGCCTTTTTGAAGTGCTCATCGGTCACCTGCAGATAGTGCTTCATCGCCACCGGCTGAGTGTTGCCCATCTGACCTGCCCCCGGACATTGTACCAGTGGTTATGTTAGTCTTTGAGTCCTTTCGATTCCAGCCTGGAGTTCATGATTCGACCTCTCTAAGAGCATTAACCTCATGGCTTCCGGGTTCGGGGACCCGGTTTGCGGAGTGGGCGGTCGATAGCCGTGATGTGAATTATGACGGTTATCGCAGTGTGGCCGACCGCAATGCGATCTTGAGCTATGCAGGGCAGGCGCCCTGCACCGCCGGCCCGATCTATGATCTGCAGGGCGACACAACGCTATCGACCGTTGGTGGCGGATGACGAAAAACCGCTGACGCAACGAATCGTGGCCTTGGCCAGTCAGTATGGGCGGTATGGTTATCGCCGGATTACGGCGTTATTGCGACGGG
>JAJVHX010000025.1 GCA_022072405.1 Phycisphaerae bacterium
ATGTGGTTCTCCTTGTTCTTGATTAAGACCGTTCAACACCAGTCTTATATCAAAAAGTCACAAGGCGAACCGCTTTTTTTTATGGCATCAACACAATGCCCATTTACACACATTATGCCGCACTATCTTAGATATCGGCAAGCAGCAATCCTGTTTGCTATTAATAGCTATTTTGATTTGCTGTTTTAGTTGTAACACGGAAAATGTAGCTATGTCCTATACACCGACCAGGGTGTGGTATGACTTCTATGAAGATTCCAGTTTAAACGGTATGGTTGTGTTATGTCCACTGAAGAATAAGGTTCCAGACGGCGACAGTACCATATTATTGATACTTGCCGGCTCACTCTGCAATCCAAACAACCCACTGGCTAATATCATTGAAACCCTCGATGAAGTGTATTATGCGAATAAAGACTATGTTCTTATAAGATGGATTGACTTCAATGATGACGGACTGAGAGATATATTCTTTGCTTCTAGCTGCGGCCAAACGGATTATTTTATGGTGTACATGCACATGAGCAGTGGCTATCTTTTGAGATTTGATAAGAGCAGTGATGTTGCCTATGTTGGCGATGTGGATGGGGATCCGAATACCGACCTACTACTGGGCACCATTGAACATGGAACAATCAGTTCTCAAGTTAGGCCTGATGGTTCAATCGGAAAGCTGTATGGCCCATTATTCTATGATGTTTACGAATTTTCAGATGGAGAGTTTGTGAAAACGGCTACACTTGCAGTCGAAGAATTGCCAATGGAGAAATTACAGCCGGCTTCCCCTGCATTAGCGGTTGATTCAATTTCGAAGTCCAAATGAATTAAACAAGGTTACTTAAATCGCTAAGCGCGTGTGTTAAAAAGCGTTTCTGGGTCTAGTTATCGTCGAGGAATCATGAAGTGGATCATAACGCTACGGAGCAGGGTGGTGCGGTGTGGGAATAGGGATTGTCGTCCCGGCGCCGCTGTTGACGAAGTCCGCAAACGGTGGTTCACCGACCAGCCGCTGGTCAACCCTACGCCAGCCTTTGGTCAGTCGTTGACCAGCCGCTGGTCAACCGTTCAGCAGCCCCTGCTCCGGTTCTGCTCTGCGTCGGGTCGCTGTCGCCATGATGATTATATATACTCGTCCACCGATCGCTGAACCTTATCTGAGGAACAGGCGCCAGGAAATTGGCCGAGACAGGCTCATTCCCTTCCCAAGCCTCAACGAAAACCTACTCACACACTTTTTAACGACTCTCTTTCGGTTTCTCAATTTGCAGTCCCGTAGCCCACCATTATTTGTTTACCGGGGAAATTGGGATGGTGTGCAAGCATGCCCTACAACTGGTTTATGAGGACAGCGATGAAGTGGATACTATTCCCGGGATTGGGTACGGACGCGCGCTTATTCGAGCCAATCATCGAGTTGTTGCCCGATCCTCAGGTTATTGAGTTTATTACTCCGGCACCAAAAGAAACCATTGAAATGTACGCTCAGCGGTTGATCGGCCACGCCAGGCTACAAGACCCGGTGGTGCTTGCCGGAACCTCGCTGGGTGGTATGATCGCCGCGATACTCTCAGAAACCTTGAACCCCCGAGCACTGGTGCTGATGAGCAGTACGCCCACACCGCTGGCGCTGACCCGGGCGGCCCGCGGATTGGAGCGTATGTCTCGGGTGATGCCTTCAACCGCTGTAAACTGGATGCGATCGATTCCATTGGGAGGAAAATACATGCTGGGACCGATCGACGTCACTTCTCTGCAATTGTTTCGCGAGATGGCCCGGCACACCCCGATCGAGACGCTACGTCAGGGAGCGCGCCTGGGAATGGAATGGCGGCGTCCTCCGAAGTTTTCCTGTCCCTTTTTTCACATTCACGGTACGCGCGACAAATTCATCTCAATCCATCGTGTTCACCCGACGCACACGATCCCGGGCGCCGGACATCTACTGAATCTCACCCACCCGCGCGAACTGCGGACCATCATCCAGGAGATCCGTCATCAGATCGCGTGATATTCACCTTCGCGGAGCAGATCAATGGCCAGGAGCCTTAGAATTTCTACTGTATGAGTCCTGTGAACAACCGTTACGGTTAGCAATCCAACGAAAACGATGAGCCGTTTTGGAATCATCAAGGCGAATTTCGTCCCGGCCATCTCTAGATCACCTTTACTTTTCCGCCGAATTCACCAATTCGGCGCCCACCGCTCCCTGTCCCATCAATTCATCAGTCGTAAGCACCATTTCCAATTATACGTGAAGGCCCACAATCCAACGTCTAGTTCGTTCCGCACCAGTCCCTGATAGGGCACCTTCCGCAATCCGCCGTTCTTCCACCACGTTAATTGATAAAGAACATTCATCAGAACCACTCCAACAGAATCGATACCTACGCGGAAATTTATTTCCCACGAATGGCTCGCCATCTGGATAAGAGATGCAATTCGTCACACCCCAGCAAGAGTGTTAAACAGCCGAATACCCCCCCGCCGCCGGCGACCATCAGCATCAGTCGGCAGGCGCGCACAGTCGTACCGTGGTCCCAGCCTTGTGTCAGATAATCCAGCAGCAGCACAACCAGCAACATCCCCCCCGCCGCTGCAATCACGCGAACAGCGAAACTCCACAACGCTTTTCCGAGCGGGGCAATCCCGATTTTAACGGGTGCTAATGCAGTCAGGCGATAAAACTGTATGGCGGCACAAATGGAGGTGGCCACCGCCACGCCGGAGGCCTGCCAGAATTGGACGAACACCAGATTCATCGCCAGGTTTAATCCGACATTAAACAACGCTACCCGCATCGGGGTCCGTGTATCCTGGCGGGCGTAATAGGCACGAATAATGATCTGCTGGCTGATAAAAGCCCACACGCCCACGCCAAACCAGCCGGTCACCGCTGCCACCGCCCGGGTATCATCCGGACCGAAGGCGCCATGCTCAAACAAGATCTGCACCAACGGTGTGCGCACGGCCCACAAACCCACACTGGCCGGTATGCCCAGATAAAACGCCAGCCGCAATCCACGCAACAGCGTATTTTCAAATAACAGCGGCTGCTCCGCCTGCCGGGACAACTGTGGAAATATCGCCGTCGCAATAGCCACGCCAAATAATCCCAGCGGCAGTTCGTACAAACGTTCGGCAAAATTCAGAGCGGAAACCGCACCCGCTTTTTCCACAAAGATACTGACAATCACCTGATCCATCAGTGTATTAATCTGAATCGCCGCCAGACCCAGCATCATCGGAGTCATGCTGACGGCGATACGCCGCAAATCAGGATCACGGGGTTGCCAGACCCACTGTGGCCGGAATCCCCCGCGACGCAGCGACAGATACTGCCAGACCAACTGAATCGCCCCACCCGCCACGACCATACTGGCCAGAAAATATATCTGCCCCTGCGCAGAACCGCGCGACAGACGATTCCCCAGCAAGACCCCTGAAATCAGAATAACATTGAACACAATCGGCATCAGCGCCGGCGTGGCGAATTTCCCAAGTACATTCTGGGCTCCCGCCAACAGCGCCACCAGACAAATGAACACCATATAGGGCAGCATTAAGGCTGTCAGATTTTGCGTCAGGGTAGAATGATACAAGCTGACGAGGCCGATGATTAACCAGCCCAACAGCAATAACCCGATCAGCACTGCCGCCAGTGTCAGCAGCGCATTTCCGGTCAGCCGCCGCGCGCCTTCTTCGTCCTCCTGGGCTATTTTCTCGGAGAGTACGGGAATGAACGCTGCCGAAAATGCACCTTCGCCAAACATCCGACGGGAAAGATTGGGAATCCGAAAGGCGATCACGAAGGCATCCAGAAATGGTCCCGGTCCGATGAAATAGGCATAGACCGATTCTCGCACAACAGCGATGATCCGCGATATCAGGGTTAATCCTGAAATTACCCCGGCAGATCGTATCAGCGACGAAGGCTGGCTCATGGTGCGGCACTATACCACCCCACGTGGCTGTGGCAAACCGGTTTCATATTCCCGCACTCGACGGTATGCTCTAATTCATGAGCCATCAGGAATCATTGTCCGCCGACCTGGACCCCACAGCGACTCCCCGGCTGCGGCCGGTGGATGTTCAGGTGGATGGCCAACCGGATGACCCTCGTTATGTTCTGACTGATCCGCTGCGAATCAGCCAGGCGATGGTTACGCTTTCGCCGGCTGCTTTGCAGATCGCCGCCTGGATGGATGGCACCCGCACGCTGGAACAGCTTCAGCAACTCACTCGCCAGGAACTGGATTATCATGTGGAGCTAAGCCAGTTACGAAACCTGGTTCACCAGCTCGATTTGGCCCTGATGCTCGAAGGGCCGACTTTTGAAAATTATTATGTGGAACTGCTGACCCGATACCGATCAGCCCCGACCCGCCGCATGGACAATATCGAAGGGTTGGGGTTGCATCCCGACCATGTTGCTGAGGGTATCGGGCAGATGTTCAGCAACCTTGAACCACCACCACCAGCTACCGGCAGATTGCGCGGCTTGATACTCCCCCACCTCGATTATCCGCGCGGGTTACCCTGCTACCAGAAGGCTTACAGCAGACTGCTTCTCGACCCGCCTCCGCAACGGGTGGTGATTCTGGGAACCAACCACTGCGGGCGTTCACTGGAAGCAGTCAGCACGATTCAGGCTTTTGAAACCCCTCTGGGCATCAGCCGGGTAGATGCGGAATTCCTCACCCGCCTGGAATCAACCTGTGGTTTATCGATTCGAACCTACGAACTGGATCATCAGCGTGAACATTCCATCGAGCTGCAGGTTCTGTTGCTGCAACACTTCCTGGGTGCCGATCGTTTTCAACTGGTTCCCATTCTCTGCCCGGATATTTGCGGCCCGACCGGCAGCCAGCCTCGCCAGGTTTCCGGTATCGATTTGTTACACCTGGCTCAGGCCCTGCGGGAATTGCTGGAACAGGATGGGCTGAAAACACTGGTGATGGCCAGCGCGGATTTCAGCCACGTTGGCCGCTTCTTTGGTGATGAAACTGCGCTACATCCTGAATTCCTGGAGCAGGTTCGTCTAGCCGACGAACAATTACTCGGGGCCATCATCAACCATAATGCCGACGATTTTCAACAACGGCTCATCGAGCGCCAGAACCATACTCGGGTCTGCAGCAGCGGCTCGATCTTCACCTTGCTGAATGCACTGCCTGCAACCACCGCGACGTTGCTGGCTTATCATCAGGCCGTGACCTGGGAAGCGGATAATTGCGTTACCTGTGCGGCAGTCGCCTTTGAAGCAAGTACCTAGCAATGCCCCGATGGCGTGAAATCATTTCCGGAACCGATCGCCGCTGGACTGCTACCCTCCAGCGCGGTTTGTTACGCGCCGCCTCCTGGCCTTATAGCGCAGTGATCGCCACACGCAATCTTTACTACGATGTTTTCGATCCGATCACGTGGATGGAAGTGCCCTGCATCAGTGTCGGCAATATCACGGCGGGCGGCACCGGAAAAACACCACTGGTGATCTGGTTGCTGGAACTGCTGGCTGCCGAAGGCAGGAAAGCCGCAATGATCAGCAGGGGTTACAAAGGTCGCGACGGTCAGAATGACGAGTTACAACTGGTCAGCAGTCGATGTCCGCAGGCGATTTGTCTGGCCCATCCCGACCGTATCCGAGCGGCCCGTTGGGTGATCAGGGAACAGCAGGTTCAGGCCATCGTGCTGGATGATGCCTTTCAACATCGCCGCATCGGCCGCAACTTGAATATCGTGACGATCGATGCGACCTGTCCGTTCGGCTATGGTCACCTCCTGCCGCGCGGATTGCTGCGTGAACCGGTATCGAGCCTGGAACGTGCCGATCTGGTGGTGATGACTCGCACCACGCAGTTGGCGGCTGCCGAACTGGCGGAGTTGAAAACGAAATTGGAACACCTGACGCTCGGCGGTATGGTGCTGGCTTGCACGCACCGTCCAACAGGATGGATCGATCTCGCCGACCATCAACATCCGTTGGAGGTGATGCTTAATCGCACCGCCCTGGCTTTTGCCGGAATCGGCAACCCCACCGCTTTCGAAATATCATTGCAGGATTGTGGGGTCAGCATGCGCCGCTTTATACCTTTTCCCGATCATTACGATTACCATCCGCGTGATCTGCAACACCTCGTCGAACAGGCTCGACGGGCGGAAGTCGAGGTACTGCTCACTACCGAGAAGGATCTGGTCAAGCTGCGTCAGGTTGCTTTTGAGTGGCCGCTGCCGCTGTTGGCGCTCCAGATAAAAATCGACTTTCTGGCGGAAGGTGCTAAGATGCTGCAAAATCGGGTCGTGGAATTATTCGCCCCGGAAACGTAGGAGAATTGTTCTTGGCGGCTTATCAACCCATTGATCCAGCGCAATTGCATACCTTCTCCATCGCCGAGCGCGAACATAAGGTAAGCCTCACCGGGATGGCGGGATTACCGATCGCCGCTGCTTCATTTCGGGAATGGTTTGCCGCTCTGCCGGATTATCTGGCAGTAAAAAATCTGCATACCGCCATCGAACGCATCATACAAGCTCGGCAGCAGCAGCGTCCGGTGATCTGGGCCATGGGTGCCCATGTCATCAAAGTCGGTTGCAGCCCGATTATTATCGATCTGATCCGCCGCGGCATTATCAGCGCCGTGGTGATGAACGGTGCCACAGCCATCCACGATGTCGAAGTGGCGACGCTGGGCATGACCAGCGAAGAAGTCGCCGACACCATCCGCGACGGCACTTTCGGCATGGTGCAGGAGACACCGGCTTTTTTTGCCGAAGCGACGCGACTGGCGGTGGCACAACGGTGCGGTTTGGGAGAGGCACTTGGCAAGCTGCTCAGTACGATGCAGGCGAACCATGTGCAGTTCAGCCTGCTCGCGGCGGCGTACGAAATGGGGATACCCGCCACCGTGCATGTCGCCATCGGTACGGACACGATTCACATGCATCCCAACGCCAATGGAGCCATGATCGGCCAGTCCTGCCTGCTTGATTTTCGCCTGTTGTGCAGTGTGGTGCGCGATCTCGCTCCTGCTCAGCCGGGTGCTGCCGCCGGCGTCTGGTTCAACATCGGATCGGCCGTCCTGCTGCCGGAAATTTTTCTGAAGGCGGTGGCGGTGGCGCGAAATCTGGGGGCTGATCTCGATCAACTGACCACTTTCAACCTCGATATGCAGCGCCACTACCGCCCGACCCAGAATGTCATCGGCCGGCCGGTCCAGCCAGGGCAGGGATTGGAACTGATCGGTCACCATGAATTGCTGCTGCCGCTGTTGCGCCAGGCTTTGATTGAATGCTGGCCGGCGGGAAAGGCCTGATGCTCATGCCGCGGGCTGTGTTTCTCGATCGCGATAAAACACTCATCGCCGATCCGGGCTATATTTCCGACCCTGATCAGGTTCATCTGTTGCCTGGTGTCGGACCCGCAATCCAGCAATTACGACAGGCCGGCTATCTCGCCATACTGGTGACCAATCAATCGGGCATCGCCCGTGGATTGCTCACCGAAAAACAACTGGCCGCCATTCACACCCGTTTACAAGATTTACTACGGGCGGAAGGTACCCGGCTGGACGCCATCTATTACTGCCCATACCTCGACGGACCGGAAGCAATTATTCCGCAATTCCGCCGCGCCAGCGACTGGCGAAAACCGCAACCGGGTATGCTGCTGGCAGCGGCGCGCGATCACCAGTTGCTGTTGGAGCAATGCTGGTTGATCGGCGATTCGCACCGCGATATTCTCGCGGGTCAAGCCGCCGGCTGTCGTACACTCCTCATCGATCAGAATCCGCCGGTGCAGCCGAACATCACACCCGACGCCATCTGCCCTACGCTAAAATCTGCTGCTGACTGGATTATCCGCAGTACCACATAAAAATGCTTTAGATGCTCTGCTTTGCACACAGCCCACTCTACGGGAGCTACATCCGTTGCGCTGCATGGTAACTCCGTCCCTGTTCGAACACTGCCAGTGTGCTGGCGTTGCTCATGCTTCCTGTGATATATTCTGGTCACATGGATACGCTCCTGAAAGCCCAGCACCTGACCGTTGAGTTTGGTAAGTTGACTGCCCTGCAGGATGTCAGCCTGGAAATGCGTGGGGGTGATTTACTCGGGCTGATCGGCCCCAATGGCGCCGGCAAGACGACGCTGCTGCGCTGTCTGGCTGGCTTGCAACTGCCCTTGCCAGGATATGTCGAAGTCATGGGTATGGATGTATTCGGTCAGGATGAAGCTGTACGCAGCCATATCGGATTCGCCCCCGACTCTCCCCCGGCTTACGAAGAGCTCACCATCGAAGATTTCCTGCTATTTATTGCCAACGCCCACAATCTCCGGGGGACACTGGCACAAGAACGCGTGGATTTCTGGATTGAGCAAGTATGGCTTGAGGAAAAACGAAAGGAGCAGATCAAGAACCTCTCCCGGGGCATGAAACAACGAATCACCATAGCTCAGGTTTTGGTGCCCAATCCGACGGTTGTGTTGCTGGACGAGCCCTCTTCCGGGCTGGATCCGGGAGGTCGCATCCAGCTCCGCCAGATCATTGCCAGCCTGGCGAATCAAGGTAAAGCGGTGATTGTATCCTCACACATACTAGCCGACCTGGAAGAATACTGTAATCACATCGCCATTATTGAACACGGTCGAATTCTTCGCTCCGGCTCCGTATATGAGCTGAAGAAACCGAAGGGTCATTCCTGTTTCTATCGGCTGACGCTCGCTGATGGAAGTGACCCCTCGCTTCTACTTCGTGAGATTAACGGTATTGCAAACCTGCAAGCGAGCAATGGCGGCTATCTGTTCGAATTTGCTGATGACCCGCTGCTGGCTGCCGAGTTGCTGCGGGATTTGATCGGCCGCAAGCTCCTGGTCAATTCCTTCACCCGGCAGCAGGAATCACTAGAAGACCTTTATCTCCGGACGGGTGTCAAGCAGGTGGATTAATGGGCTATTTCAACATCGGACTTCCTCTTTTTTCTTGCCAGGTGCAGCTCCACGGTGGGCTAAGGCGACTGAGCCTCCACCTCATGATTTACGCCTTTATCAGCGTATCATTGGCGGTTGGCTACCGGTTGATCGATCACGATTCAAGCCTGGTCTCCGTCGCCGATAATATGCAGAAATGGCTGGGTTGGGGGCAAGTGATACTGCTCGTCGCCGTGGGAACCAGTGCGCTAGTGCGTGCCCTATACCGGGATAACACGACCCGTATGATGGAATCGCATCGAAGCTCACCGATGAGCGCTTTCAATATCATCATCGGCTATCTGATTGGCAGTACATTTCGAGTGCTGCTTTTTTTTCTCTTCAACCTGCTGGCCGGTTTTGTTTTATGTATCCTGTCACACAATCCGACGGCGGCCTGGCTTAGTGGAAATTGTTGCTTGTTCCTTTCCTCCTTAGCAATCTGGTCTGCTGCGCTCTTTCTGCTTATGCATTCCAGTAAACGAAGCGGCGCATTCTCCATCCTCTTCCTCCTGCTCAGCTGTGCAGGTCCTGCGCTGATCACTCTCCTCCCGGCATTTGGGCTGCTCACCGGTTTGTGCAGCGGAGCCTGGTCGGTAATGGGAATGACCGGTACGCTTCCTAACCGGGGCGAAATGGGGATAAGTCTGGTGGCGACAGCCTGCATGGTGGTCTACTGGATTTTTGCCGCGATCCGGCGATTCCGTCATCCGGCATTGCCGATCTTGAGCGTGAACTTGACAATGGTGTTAATACTATTCTGGTGGGGTGCCTCGGTCATTGGACTGGTCTACAGAGAGAGACTGATGCCGCCCATGTTTACCATGGAGCAACCCGATATTATCGTTCAAGTTATTTGTGCTGTAGTCGTGCCCCTGTTTTTGCTAGCCATCACCATTGTATTTGGACAACAACATCAACCCTTTCAACTTAAAGGCGCTCGACTTACTAATCCGCTCGATCGGCTCTCTCAGTTTCCGCTAGTTGTCCTTGCCGTGCTAAACTGTTGTGTAGGGCTATTGCTCTTGTGGGTGACGGCCAAGTACAGGACTTCCTGGTCCTCGGGTGAACCCATTCTGTTTGTTGCCCGGCCCTATGCCTATACTATCGCCGCCTATGGCACCATGGCCCTGATCAGTAGTGGTTCCTTTCGTGTTTCCTACAATCTCACCCGTTCCACCAAGTTCGGCTGGCTCCTCGTGCTGCCTATCCTGTTTCTGCCCATCATTGATTTCGTCCGGGTAATGTTTCTGACGGAAGGCGATCCCACTGCCGATGCGTTCGGACGACTCTTGGTCTATTCTCCCCTCGGTACATTGATACAGGCCTGGATGAACAGCGAACATCTGCTGGTAGAAGGGCTGATTGTGCAAGCTATAGCGGCTGCAATTCTGTGCGTGCTTGGATTACGCAACAGTGCGCCGGTTCCTAAATAATGACCCTCCTGGTGTGTATGCTGGCCTGGTAAGACCAGGCTCTGTCCTCAAGGAATTGACTCGGGCACTTGTATTCTCCAATCCCTCATTCATCAAGAATAGAATCTCACCGTCCAGCGACTCCTTGAACTGGAAAAGGCCAAGTTCCTCCAACCGTTTGTGATTAAATAACCCTCGCCCCATGAATTTGTCACCCTCCGCAGTAAGCTATAGAATCCATTTTTATGTCGCTCAATGATTCTGCTCGGCAGTTACAGCGTATACTGGTAGTGCTGCCCAACTGGGTCGGCGATGTGGTGCTGGCTACGCCGTTGCTCCAGCAGTTGCATCTGGCTGAGCCGCAGCCTTATATCGCAGCACTCATGCGCCCTTATGTGCAGGATGTGCTCAGTGGCGCCCCCTGGATTCGGCGCGTGCATCTCTGGCCGGAACAACCAAGTCGACGCCGGGCCGGTTTCCTGGGATTGGCGAAAGAACTGCGTGGTGAAAAATATAATTCCGTTTTGCTTTTACCCAACTCCTTTCGCAGTGCCCTGCTGGCCTGGTGGGCGGGTATTCCACGACGCATTGGATACGCGCGCGATTATCGTTCCTGGCTGCTGACCACACGAATCGCGGTGCCCACTCAGCAAGACCGCCCGCTGATCGAATCGATGCTGGATTATTATGGGCGCCTGCTGCCGGCGATGGGTTTACCGCAACCGGTTGCACAACCCTGTCTGTTCACTGATCAGGAAAGCCAGTCCGAGGTACAGCGCTGGTGGGCGGAATTGAAGATTTCAGATGAACGTCCGGTGGTGATACTGAATCCCGGTTCTTCGTTCGGGCCGTCGAAACTATATCCCACTGATCGCTATGCACAAGTGGCTGATCGTCTGATCGAGCAGCACCATGCACAGGTGCTGATCAATGCCGGACCGAATGAACAACCTATCGCCGAAGCCCTGCGTCAAGCCATGAAATATCCGGCGGCCATTCTCAGTCCACCGCGAATGAACCTGCGGCTCTTGAAGGCGGTGATCGCGCGCTGCGATCTGCTCATCACCAATGATACCGGCCCACGCCATTTTGCCGTCGCCTTCCACAAACCGGTGATCACCATTTTCGGTTCGACTCATCCCGGCTGGACCGAGACCCATCATCCCCTGGAGCGAAAAATTCAGATTCCGATCGACTGTGGGCCCTGCCAGAAACCCGTTTGTCCGCTGGATCATCGTTGCATGACGGGAATTTCACCGGAGATGATTCTGCATGCCGCAAACGAATTATTGCGCCGGCTATCCATCCCGATGCGATCAAGCGCTCCAACCACCAGCACGACGGGAGGAATGACATGAAAGTCGCCCTCGTCGCTGAGCATGTCGATCCGGCGCGCGGCGGTGCCGAAACATCCACGCTGCAATTTGCCAACCAGTTGGCTGATCTGGGAGTTGATGTTCATCTCTATACCAGCAGCAATCTGAATCAGGGGGTTGGGATCACTGTCCATCCGGTGAAATATCCGCCTCAACCGCGCTCACAGCGAACCCCGGCATTTATTCGCGCCGCGGATGAGCTCCTCCATGAATTTAATGGCGATCTGATTCACGCCATCACCCCCTGCATGATGGCGGATATATATCAACCGCGCGGTGGAACTTATCCCGAAACAGTCGAGAGAAACCTCGCTCTGTGGCGTTATCCATTACCAAGAAGTCTGAAAAGAATAGCCAACTACTTTAACAGCAAGCAACAGGAGATGCTTCGTATTGAACGTGCTTTGTTGAATCGAACGCCTCCGCCGATGGTGTTGGCTTTATCCGATTATGTTGTCCGCCAGTTGCAGCATCATTATCACTACCCCTCCGAACGCATTACCAAAATATTCAACGGCGTGGACATCCCTCAATTTACACCGGACCGCCAGGCCGACAGCACGCGGCGAATTCGACAGCTTTACCAGATCAGCCCGGATCAGCGAATCGTGGTCTCGGTGGCGCAGAACAAGCGTCTGAAAGGGGTCCATCGCTGGATCGAAGCTCTCGCCTATCTCAAATACCAGGGTACGTGTAACATTGTTGCCCTGATCATTGGCCAGGGGCATCCACGGCGCTGGCAACGTTTTGCTCGACAACTGGGTGTGGGCAAGCTAGTGCATTTTGTCGGGCCGACCGAAAAAGTTGTGGATTTTTATCTGGCTGCTGACTTGCTGGTGCATCCGACCTATTACGATCCCTGCAGCCGGGTCGTGCTGGAAGCTTTACTATGCGGCGTACCGGCAATCACTACGCAATATAATGGAGCTGCTGAGGTAATTGAAGAGGGGGTCACCGGCCGAATTCTCGCCGAACCGGATGATATCGTAGCGCTCGCGGCGGCCGTTAAGGAACAGCTTGCGGTCAATGGTCACGAGGCCCTCCATCAGCAGCGTGCGGCTTTACAACTGAAGCTCAGCATGCGCCGACACGCTGAAGAAGTATTCGCTGCCTATCAACAGATGAGGAGCAGTCGATCGCGATGATGGTCATTATTCCAATAGCAGCATATTTAATCGGCAGCATACCGATTGGTTATCTGGTCGGTCGGTGGCGGGGCTTGGATATCCGTGAACACGGCAGTCACAACATCGGAGCCACCAATGTCAGCCGGGTACTGGGCAAAAAGTATGGATATACGGTATTCGGGTTGGACCTGCTGAAAGGCCTGTTGCCGGTTCTCTGGGCGGGTCGACATCTGGTGGAGCGTAGTGCGGCGAGTAGTGCGAGTGGCTCCGGGTGGTGGATACTGGTCGCTGGTTGTGCCGTGGTCGGCCACATGTTTCCCATCTTTCTTCGCTTCCGTGGCGGCAAAGGTGTCGCCACCGCATTGGGAGCTACGCTGGGAATTTATCCCTATCTCACCTGGCCGGGATTAGGCTGCTTTCTGATCTGGTTAGTCGTAACCCTGCTCAGTCGTTATGTATCGCTGGGATCGATCGTGGCGTGCGTTGCATTTCCACTGCTGGTCATCATCCGTCCCATGCTGCTCGAACCTGCCATTCAGCCCTGGCCGCTCACCCACTTCTCGCTGTTGCTGGCGACCCTGATTATCTATCGGCACCGGGCCAATATCCGCCGACTACTACAGGGTACTGAAAACAAGATTGGTACCAAGCCCGTCGCATCGTGAATCGCCATTGCCAAAGATTAATTCTTGATGGGCTTGATTCCTTCCGGCAAGCCGAGCTGCTTGACTACCAGATCATACACTTCCCGGCATTTGAAATAGAGTTGCTTACCACCCTCGTGGGCACTGTTCATCAGTAATCGGTAGTGAGTTCGCCAGTTCTGGCGGGCGGAGAGTTTTTTATCGAATCCGGCTTTGGCCCGTTGCTCTTTAGGCTTTCGGTTATAGTGCCATAAAATCGAGGAGTAAGCGGCACACATCGTTTCCGAAGTCAGCCAGTCCAGCCCCGCCTCTTCTTTGGAAGTGTCCCAGCGGAAATCAGACAGCATATCAACATACATCCGCCGGATCTGGTTAGGTTGGGCCGCCACCCAGGGTATCGCCAGCCGTCCGCAATCATTCGACTTGCGCGGTGACATCGCCATGCCCAGCGGGCCGAGCGTCGGAACAATCACACAGACCGGACTCATTCGTACCGTGACCTGGCGTTGCAGGTTTTCACCGGGCGTCAGCACCTGGTGGAATATTCGTGGATCAGATGATTCCAGATCACGCAGCGTCTGGACCACGACGGAGCGGTTCTGCTGTTGGTGTTCCAGTTGCGTCCACTGCGCCAACCACAAGGGCGGATAGTATTCCTTCAGGCGAGAACATAACCGAGCCGTGCGTCGCAACAACCGGACTTCACGGCGGATCAGAAATTCCTGCGGTAAAAGCTGTTCGATATTCGCAAGTTTGTCATGCAGCTCCTCGACCTGCAGCCGCAGTTCGGGAATCATTTTCTGCACCATTTTTTCAGAGGTGCGCGATAATCGGGCAAGATGCACGCGCACCCGTCGCATTTCGACCTCCACCGGGTTGGTGGAAGTACGATTCGCATGGATTTTTCGCAGGGTGTCCCAGCGGGCCTGGATCGCTTTCCAGTCATGATGCAGATGGATTAATTCCTGATTGATCTGCTCCAGTCGAGCCTCATACAGTTCGCAGCGGATGCGGCCGGTGATCATCTGCCGATACCAGCGATCGGTCTTCCACAACATACTGCCCCGATCATGCAGTTCGAGTTGCTCATCCGGTCCGGGAGTGATCTGTTCCGCTGCCAGCGCCTGCAACAGTTCATCCGGATACAGGACATGATACGCCTCGAGCGAATTTCGCCATTGATAAATATCCACGCTGCAACGCTGCAGGAGTTGTTCCACAATCTGACTGGGCATTACCGCCGGATGAACGCCTACCAACCCGTAGCGTAAATAAGCGCGTATATAAGTATGAAATTGCGGCGCCATTCGCCTGCCAATCCACCGCCAGGCGAGTTCTTCGTAGATCTGCCAGTACCAGTTACACAGTTGCGGTTCCAGCTGGCGTTGTTCACGTTCGGCAGCTCGACCCAGCCGAATCAGATGGCCGATCCGCGAATCCTCATCGGCCGATTCCTCTTCATCCGAGTCCGTCACAAATAAGTTCTTCAGGAAAGAACTGTGACTTCTCGATCCCGCTGCCAGGCGTGCGGCTGACCAGGATTGCTGCGCTTCGCCCGCTTGCTGCATGATTTGTCGCAAGCCGGCCAGATAATAAGTCCAGCCTAATAGATTTTCCACCGCCAAAGATTGCTGGCGGCCAATTTCCATTAGCGGTTCACTGGCTGACATGGCAGCCGCCGCAATCGGCACCAGCGGATCCAGTTGCCGCAAGGCTCGAATCAGCTTGTTTTGCTTCAGGCTTAACTGGATGACTTCATGATATATCTCCGTCTGAGTGGCGCTTTTGCTGACCAGCGTCGGCTCATCCAGTTGCGGAGGTTGATCCAACTGCTCCTGCAGCCACGACTGTTCCTGATTCAACTCATCTTCATCTGGTAAATTCTGCAGCTCGCGCGCCTGGCGTCTGATGGCTTGAAGAATCAATTCATGTTTGGCTTGCTGAGCAATCTCGATCCGCTGAGCCTCTATAACCAATAAGCGGTCCCAGATCTGCAGCCGGCGTTCCTGAATTTTGATCAGCTTGGGCGGCAGCTCACCATCCCATTCATGCAACAACATGCCCGCTGCTGACTGGTGACTATCGGCATCCGGATCATCAACCACGTTTTGCAATTCATCTTCACTGGCTGCTAATCCCGATTTCTCATGTTTCAAATTGGGATGCAGCGCCCCATCCGCAGCCGGTTCCGTCTCCGTCTGCAGTCCCTCCATCTTCTGGGGTAGCTCTGACTGATGATCCACAGCCTGATCCACGCCTCAAAGTTGATACCACATCACATTGGTGCTATCGGTTGTTCATCACTGAGGATTGATTGGCAACTCTGTTAACTGATTGGGCGACATACGTTCCTGATAATATCTGACCTTTATAGGACAATTGGATGGCGGGTTGACCTATAAACTCATGGCTCGGAGTGAAATAGATTGAACCACCGCTGTGATCCTGTTAAACTGCACTCAACATATCCGGTTCACGTAGAATCAACTCGAACGCCACCCAATACAGGAGTCTCGTCATGTCTAACACCCTGACTGCTCCAACCCGTACCACCCAACCTATTGTTCGTGAACTGCCACTGGCCAATGATTACTTCACCCTGCTTTCACCACCGACAACACTTGGTCAACGCGTGGTGCTAATCACGCTGATGGCGGGCCAGGAATGGGGCTGGCATAGTACGGAGAGCCGGGAAGAATCTTTGTGTGTGTTACAAGGTCAAGGGCGACTGGATGCACAACGACTTGGCCGACAAATGATCAATCAGCGTCAACTGGTCTATTTGCCGCCCTATACTGAACATAATGTGACCAACACGGAAACGGCACCGTTGCGCTTTATGAGCATTACCTGTCCGGCGCCAGAGTTATAGATAACCAGTTACGGCGTAGATTTGATCGCCCGCAATGCCAGAAAGATGGGAAATTCCTCTGCTGAACGGTTGATCCCCCGGCTACGGCCACCCGGTTCGATTCGCCGGTGACTTAATAACTCTTCCGCCCGGTCCACCCACATGCCAGCCTGACCCATGGCCTGCAAATAGGCCATCAGCGGCCGGTGAAAATATTTTGTCTGTTCACCTGGTTCTCGTCCGGGATGAGTCGCGATGGGAATCTGCATCGGTGTGAAATAGCGGTCCAGCCGGCGGTATTGCACTTTTTTCTGCTCATCCCACTCCCAACTGGATTGTCGCGGTATCCGAAAACAAGGATGCATGATCACCACGACCAGCCGGCCTCCCTTCTTCAACAGGCTGGCCGCTCCGTGAAATGCGGAACCAATATTTTCCAGATCATGCAGGGCAAGCAGCGAGGCGGCAGCATCGAAAGAACCACGAAGCACCTGGTCTAACTTCGTGGCATCGCCGACCAGGTATCGGATCGGTGAGCTTTTCTTTTCACGTTGCTTGGCGGAAGCAATCAGTCGAGGACTGATATCCACACCCGTCACTTCAGCCGCTCCCGCTTCAACCAGTCGCCGGCACAAAACCCCCTGACCACAACAGATATCCAGAACACGCTGGCCTGCTATGGGTTGCATCAGTTGCAGCGCCGCCGGCAGCACCACCTGCTGATGATAGTCACTCCCTTCATCCCCCACCAGTTGATCATACCATTGGGCGACATGATCCCAACTGGTGGAAGAAGTTGCTTTTTCCGAGATCGCTGGCGGTTTTGATGCGCGGCGTTGATTTTGCACCGGACGGCGGTGGCTGGATTGCGACTTGGGTTTCATAAACACAGAATACCCGATTGGCTGGCAGTGATCTATTGCCTTCAGGTGGTAAGTTGTGCTCGCAGATTAATACTATTAGTGAGGAGTGTGTCAATGTGGACCGTAATTCTGTTGACGGTTTCCAATCTGTTCATGACCGTCGCCTGGTATGGCCATTTGAAATTTAAAGACGTATCTTTGTGAAAAGTCATTCTGGTCAGCTGGCTGATCGCTCTGCCGGAGTATTGCTTTCAGGTTCCCGCCAACCGCATCGGCCATGGCCAGTTTACCGCCGCTCAACTGAAAACCATTCAGGAAGTGATCACCCTCATCGTCTTCAGCGGCTTTTCCGTCTTCTATCTCCGTGAGGAATTCCGGTGGAACTATCTGGTCGGATTTGCTCTTATCGTCGTCGCCGTCTTTTTCATCTTCAAGAAATGATTCGATAATAATTCCTTTGGGGTGGAAGAATTTGAAGCAACAGAACCAGAGGTCCAGTCATCATCCATATCATGTAGAATGGAATAAGGTTAATTCTATCGGCCAAACGTGATCGTAATTGTCGGTTCCGATGAGAACGCGGGATTCTTCTTTTCTAATAGCTGAGCGCGAGTGAATTATCGTGCGGCGCTCGGTTAACTGGGAAACTGGACATGGCGATGAAATTGTATAGTGATTCCCCCGGTCAGACCATGATCCTGTAATTCCTCTTAAATGTGCATAAAAAAAGCCCACGGTCATTAGACCGCGGGCTGAAATAATCGAACAGGCGAATCTGTAGCAATTACCGAGATACCGAAACAGCCGATATCACCATTAATTCACTGCAACCAGCTAAACGCTGACAGCTTTTCATTAATGTGATCAAGCAATTGGTCATTAGTACGGGTCGGCTGAAGGTATCTCTACCCTTACACCGCCCGCCTATCGAACAGCTAGTCTTGCTGCGACCTCTCACCTTGCGGCATGGAAGTCTAGTCTTGGGGGGGGCTTCCCGCTTAGATGCTTTCAGCGGTTATCCTTTCCGAGCGTAGCTACCCAGCGATGCCCCGGCCGGGACAGCTGGCACACCAGTGGCTCGTACCATCCAATCCTCTCGTACTAGAATGATATCCCCTCAAACTTCCTCCGCCCACAGCAGATAGGGACCGACCTGGCTCGCGCCGGTCTGAACCCAGCTCGCGTACCACTTTAATCGGCGAACAGCCGAACCCTTGGGACCGCCTTCAGCCCCAGGATGTGATGAGCCGACATCGAGGTGCCAAACCGCTTCGCCGCTATGAACGCTCTGAAGCGATCAGCCTGTTATCCCCGGAGTACCTTTTATCCGATGAGCGATGACCCTTCCACACAGAATCACCGGATCACTAGGGCCTACTTTCGTATCTGTTGGACTTGTATGTCTCACAGTTAAGCTGGCTTGTGCCCTTGCACTCGACACGCGATTGCCAACCGCGCTGAGCCAACCTTTGCACTCCTCCGTTACGCTTTAGGAGGAAACCGCCCCAGTCAAACTAACCACCTAGCACGGTCCTCCGCCCGGATTCACGGAGCGGAGTTAGGCAACGAGAAGCACAAGGGTGGTATTTCAACGTTGGCTCCCTGATGGCCGGAACCACCAGATCATCGCCTCCCACCTATCCTACGCATGCGCAGCCCGGTGCCAATACCAGGCTATAGTAAAGGTTCACGGGGTCTTTCCGTCTTGCTGCGGGTACGTGGTATCTTCACCACGATTACAATTTCACCGAGTCGGTCTTTGAGACAGTGCTCCAGTGATTACGCCATTCATGCGCGTCGGAACTTACCCGACAAGGAACTTCGCTACCTTAGGACCCTCATAGTTAGGGCCGCCGTTTACGGGTGCTTCAGTCGCCAGCTTCGCCTTGCGGCTAACCGCCTTCCTTAACATTCCCGCATCGAGCAGGCGTCAGTCTCTATACGTCCTCTTTACGAGTTAGCAGAGACCTGTGTTTTTGATAAACAGTTCCCAGAGCCGATTCTCTGCGGCCGCTCCCGAAGGAGACGGCACCCCTTATCCCGAAGTTACGGGGTTAAATTGCCTAGTTCCTTAAAGACCGTTCTCTCGAGCGCCTGAGGATACTCTCCTCGCCTACCTGTGTCAGTTTTAGTACGGTTCCGCCCTTTGTCCCCGAATCGCTTTTCTTGGTTCTGTCGTTGGATACTAACGGCAACAAATCGGCCGCGACCTTTCGGTAACCCTCATACGATGGTGGGCTACCCGCAGACAAAACGCACGATCGGTTCAACCTCCAGACGGAGGGCCGGAATATTAACCGGCTGCCCATCGACTACGCCTTTCAGCCTCGTCTTAGGAACCGCCTAACCCTGGGCGGATTTACCTTCCCCAGGAAACCTTAGGCTTACGGCGCGCAGGATTTTCACCTGCGTTATCGTTACTCATACCGGCATTATCACTAGTTAGGTCCGCCACCACTCCTTACGGTATGGCCTGCACTACCTAACTACGCTCTCCTACCGCGCTTGCGCGCCCATGGCTTCGGCTTCGAGCTTGAGTCCCGTTCATTATCGGCGCCCTACTTCTCGACGGGTAAGCTGTTACGCACTTTTTAAATGGTGGCTGCTTCTAAGCCAACATCCCCGCTGTCTCAGAAATAAGACTTCCTTAGGCACTTAGCTCAAATTGGGGGCCTTAGCCGATGATCAGGGTTGTTTCCCTTTTGACCACGAAGATTAGCCCTCGTAGACTCACTCCCAGGATAGTCATTGTGGTATTCGGAGTTTGGTTCGAGGCGGTAGCCTGGTGGGCCCCGCGTTCGATTCAGTCGCTCTACCCCCACAATGTAGTGGCCTGAGGCTGTTCCAAAAAACATTTCGGAGAGAACCAGATATCTCCACGTTTGATTAGACTTTTACTCCTCCCCACAGCTCATGCCAAAACTTTTCAACGTTTACGGCTTCGATCCTCCAGGGTGGGTTAGCACCCCTTCAATCTGGCCATGGGTAGATCACGTGGTTTCGGGTCTATCGCCAACGACAAAACGCCCTATTCAGACTCGCTTTCGCTTCGGCTCCTCCCTTGAAGGGATTAACCATGCCGCTGAAGATAACTCGCCGGTTCATTATGCAAAAGGCACGCGGTCACCCGACGGATTGCTCCGTACGCGGGCTCCCACTGCTTGTAGGTGTATGGTTTCAGGTTCTTTTAACTCCCTTAGAAAGGGTTCTTTTCACCATTCAGTCGCCTTACTTGTTCACTATCGGTTGTCGAGTAGTACTTAGCCTTGGAGGGTGGTCCCCCCAGCTTCACACGGAGTTCCACGAGCTCCGTGCTACTCTGGATACCCTCTCGACGGAGGGCTCTGGCTGTCACTTACGGGACTGTCACCTTCTATGGTCGACCTTTCCAGATCGTTCAGCTAGCCAGGCCTTTGTAACTCCTCAAGGGTCCGCAACCCCGTCCCGAAGGACGGTTTGGGCTAGATCCGTCTTCGCTCGCCGCTACTGACGGAGTCTCGGTTGATTTCTTTTCCTCCAGGTACTGAGATGTTTCAGTTCCCTGGGTTTAGCTCCACGCGGACTATACATTCATCCGCGGGTGATACCATCTACTTGCGTAGCGATACCAGGTTGCCCCATTCGGAAATCCTCGGATCATAGGATGTTTGCCTCCTCCCCGAAGCTTATCGCAGGCTACCACGTCCTTCATCGCCTCTCGACACCTAGGCATCCCCCATACACCCTTAGTAGCTTGATCACATTAATGAAATGCTGTTCCAAGTGATTAGTTGTTCGCTTTAGTGGATAGCTAAAAGGATTGCTAATTACGCTCAGCCGGAACTAGTGGCTGATTGGATAACATTTCTGTGATCTGCTGCATCGGTTCAATTCTCGGTGGAATTGCCACAACTGATCCAGAACCGCTGGGATTGACCTGCTAGGGATCATGCGATTCTGGATCCGTTTTTGATTCGCCTATTCGATTGTCAAAGATCACCAAGAGCTTTCAGCTCTCAGCCGTCAGTTCTCAGCAAATTCATGCTGAAAGCTGACAACTGAAGGCTGACTATTTTCATGGAGCCGAGCGGGATCGAACCGCCAACCCCTAGCTTGCAAAGCTAGTGCTCTCCCAATTGAGCTACGGCCCCCTGATCTCTGGGCCGAAGGAGCGATCCTCTCGGCATTACCGTTCTGCACGATCCTGCTCGGGCTGCTGGTCAATTTCATCTGGACGACCGTCCAGATCGCACGATGTATGGCTTCACCCGCCTCCTGAAAGATTGCGGATCAGCAACATCGCCGCCAAGGCAGCCAACACTAATACGGCCCATTCCGGCATAATTGGGCCCGGCAGAATTCGAATCTGCGACCTCGTCGTTATCAGCGACGCGCTCTAACCAACTGAGCTACGAGCCCTCGGGCATTTTGCAAGCCTTCAGCTTTCAGCTGTCAGCCATCAGCTTACCTGTAAGCCCATGGACAGCGGATAGCGGAACGCTTACAGGGCCTAAAATACCGTCGGGCAAAAAAAAGTCGCCGGCTAGCTGCCGGCGACTCAATTTCACCGTGAGCTTTGCACGCAAATCAAAGTCGTTTATTTACCCAAGAACGAATCAATAAACTCCGTCCCTCAAGTAATATTGGAAAACTCTTTGCTCGATCGCAAGTCGTTACCAGAATGGTTAATTTAGCATGAATAACAACTCTGTCAACCAGCAATCGGCTGGATTTTGAACTTTTCTTCACAATTAGCGCAATAATCAGCCATTTACTCATCTATGAAATAAACAATCACCGCGACAAATTGTACCAGAATTCCGATCTTATTACCCGTTCAGGGTTTAACGTATTCTTAACTATGGTCTGATAAGTGCTTAGGTTTAAACCCCCATTTAACGGGGCGGCGCAGGCTGGTCGATGATCTGAGTAATCAAGCCTGTGGTCGTCTGCGCTGCCACAGGTACTACCTTCCAACAACGGCACTGAGGTGGAGCATGGATGTTGCAAAAAATCGTCAATGGCGCGGTAGAACATTTGGGGCACTGCTGACCCTGTTACTGCTGAACCATTGCGGGTGTGCAGATATTTTTCTGGCGATCAACCCCCCGACCTCCCAATCACAGGTCTGCAGTGGATTATTTATCGCTGACGAAGTGGAGATGTGTCGGCGAACGGCAGACGGTGCTCTGGGTGCCTATGATGTGTTCATACCGAATCTGATCGTCGATGATGTTGGCCAAGTCATTCTTAATGATAGCCTGGTCGTTGGTTTTGCAGAAATCACTCAGGGTTTCCGAGATGGTGACGAGCTGGAAACAGTTTACTGGCAGTTAAAAGCCCCGGATAACACGTTATTGAATCTGACTGCTCTGGCTGAGCAGCCGGATGTCGCCGCGGCCCTCACTCTGGGCGATGTTGAAGTCGCGGCTACTCTGCAATTCATCCTGAATTTTGAACGGGATTATCGACAAACCTTGCGTACGCTGCTCGCTGAAGAAGCCGGGATGACTTACGGCATCGATAACTTCTTTGAATGTATCAACTCACGCCCTGCAGATCGGGATGTGCTCTGTTCTCAGCTCTACGATGACGATCACAATGGTACCATTAATACTGATGATTATCATTCACTGATCGAACTGGTCGAAGGCCCCGACGCCGCCGATGCAATTAATAGCGTCGAATTTGAACTGGATCAGTATTATGCCTGTTCTGAGGCAGATTTTAATGATGATGACTCCCTGCCAATTACACCGATTTGCCGGCCGTTTGATCGGAATAATGATGGCCAGGTTAATGGCTTAGATCTGATCCTGCTGTTTGACAGTGGTGAGGAAACGCCCACGGACAACACTTCGCCGGTGGCGATCGCAGGGGCGGATCAGACTGTCCAATCTGGCGAATCGGTGGTGCTCGATGGCAGCGAAAGTTTCGATTCGGAAACGGCGGTAGTAAATCTGAATTACCAGTGGGACCAGGTTCTGGGAATTCAAGTCACTATCATTGATGAATTGCAATCGATCGCCCAGATCACCGCTCCCAACGTGTCCCAGACGACCAAATTCCAGTTCCGAATTACGATTACGGATGAAAGCGGCCTTTCGGACAGCGACACGATTCAGATCACCGTTCAACCCAAAGGTCCGGTTGCCGATGCTGGTGATGATGATCAGGTCAGTTCCGGCGATTTCGTTCGTCTGGACGCCACCGAGAGTACAGGTAACGATTTGAGCTACGAGTGGAGCCAGGTTTCCGGCCCGACGGTGGACTTGTCCAGTGTCACCACCGCTCAGCCACTCT
Organism: Phycisphaerae bacterium; assembly: GCA_022072405.1. Taxonomy (GTDB): domain Bacteria; phylum Planctomycetota; class Phycisphaerae; order UBA1845; family CAIVHJ01; genus JAJVHX01. The sequence goes on from JAJVHX010000025.1 coordinate 23,523, forward strand.
TTACCGCGCCCAGCGTGGACAGCCTGACGGTGCTTACCTTCCAGGTTACCGTCACCGATGGGAACAATCTCTCCGATGTCGATACCGTGGATGTTACCATCATTCCGGGCGAATCCGAATCAGTTATTGCCGATGCCGGAGTGGATCAGCAGGCGCAATCAGAAGCACTCGTCACACTGGATGGAACGAATAGCGAGGGTACCGATTTAAGCTATTTCTGGGAGCAGGTGCCCGTTGAAGGTGATCAGGATGTCACCCTTTCCTCCGTATCAACCGTCAGCCCGGTGTTCGTTGCTCCGGCACTCCTGTCAACCGATGATCCGATTCTCCTGCGCTTCCGTGTTACGGTAACCGACGGCAGCGGCCTGCAGGACACTGATGAAGTGGATATTACCATTCTGCCGCCCAGCGAATAATGCTGCGCTCTGGCAATAATTTATTCAACAATCATTCAACCGTCCGCTGAACTCCTCAGCAGACGGTTTTTTATTGGCGGGCCGCTGTCGGCTGACTATCATAATAAGCAGGCATAATTAGTGGATTCCATGCTGAAGAAGGAGTCAGCGTTTGTTCAGCGGTATTATTGAAGGGACGGCCATCGTTCGGGCTGCTGTAGCGACCAGCAGCGGGCGGCGCTTGACCCTGCAGGTAAACGACCTGGGTTGCGATTGGCCTCTGGGCAGCAGCGTTGCTGTTAATGGCGTCTGCCTGACGGTAGCGGCAGCGCAACGTGAGCAAATCGAATTCGATGTCATCTCCGAAACGTTGCAGCGTTCCAACCTGGGGAAACTATCGACAGGCGCCATGGTCAATATTGAACGAGCCTTGCCGGCCAGCGGGCGAATCGATGGTCACTGGGTTCAGGGACATGTAGACGCGGTGGTCCCCATCGTCGAGATCGAACGCCATCACCAGGAATGGCGATTGTGGCTGGCTTTCACCATGGAAATCCAACCCCTTCTGGTTCCCAAAGGATCAGTGGCCATCAACGGTGTTTCGTTGACCATTGCAAGTGTCACCGCCCAGCGCTGGTCGGTAGCCCTGATTCCCACGACACTGCAGCGAACCAACATGGCAGCGCTGCAGATTGGCCACGAAGTGAATATCGAAACGGATATCATCGCCCGCACGCTCTGGCATCAGTTACAGTTACTGCAACATCAACCACCGGCTTCAGGTGGCGGACTTGCTGAGGCGCTGGAAAGGTATGGCTTTCGATGAGTACCGCCGCAGCCCATCGTCCGCTCATCGCCATCACCCTGGGTGATCCTGCGGGAATTGGACCGGAGGTTATTGTTAAAGCGCTGGCGGACGAAAAACTTCGCAGCCTGGGCCGCTTCGTCATCTTCGGATTGCACGACCTGATGGACTATGCGGCTGATCGTGCCGAAATCACACCCTACTGGTTTCGCATGCCCCACGAAGATGTACAGCGGGTTGAAACGGGTGTAGTGGTTGCGGATTATGACGAATATGGCCTGTTCAGTCCGAATCTGAAGCGGGCCACTGCTGAAGGTGGCCATGCGTCGATGCGCTTTCTGGATGATGCTATCGCTGCAACGGCCTTAGGGCGTTACGATGCACTGGTCACCGGGCCGATCAACAAAACCAGTTGGCATATGGCGGGCTATCGCTTTCCCGGACACACGGAATTATTGTCCGACCGACTGCATGCCAAACGGGTGACGATGATGTTCGTCTCCGGCCGATTGCGGGTGGCGCTGGCCAGTGTGCATGAATCCATTTTCGATCTGCGTCATTCATTCACCATCGGCAAGGTATTCCAGCCGATCGATCTGCTGGGGCAGGCGTTACGGGAATGGTTTGGGATTGAACGGCCACGGATCGCGGTATGCGGTTTGAATCCGCACGCCGGCGAAAACGGCCGCTTCGGCGACGAAGAAAGCCGAATCATCGAACCGGCCATGGTCATGGCTCGCGAGCTGGGTCTGGAAGTGGAAGGCCCCTTCCCGGCGGATACCTTATTCTATCAGGTTGTGCATAGCCGCCGATATGATGGAGTCGTCGCCATGTACCACGACCAGGGGTTGATTCCGGTCAAACTGCACGGCTTTGATCGAGCAGTCAACGTGACCCTTGGATTACCGATCATCCGCACCAGCGTCGACCACGGAACCGCGTATGATATTGTTGGTCTGAATAAAGCCCGTCCCGGCAGCATGGTAGAAGCCCTCCGCCTGGCAATTCAACTTTCCAATAAAAAACGCCAGTTACTGAGTAACACCCCGCCACCATTGGAATCTTACGTACACCAGCAACTCCCCATAAAGGACACATCAAATCAGGGGTAGGTAACAGAGGCTGTCAATCCAGTACGATATTATGTAGTAATTGTGGTTGAAACTGGAAATGAATGCCGACCTCCCAGATGCCGCTAATCGGTGTATCATGGCGGACCACCAGGCCCGGGAGGTAAATTTTTCGCACCTGGCCGGGTACGCAATCGAGCACTACCATCGTTCCGGTACGGAAGGGTTTCTCGCCGATCAGTACGCCGATTCCCAGATGACTGACATTGAAGGAAAGAATCTGTCGCCAACTGCTGCCCAGGCGGGCATCGTCGATCGTGGCATAGCGCATGATCTGACGGAACGGAAATCGCTGGGCTTCGCGACGGTCATCGTGGAGATGGATTTGCAGGCGGTTGCGGGCGATCTCCTCGAGGACGTTGGCCAAGTTGCGTAATTGTTCGATGCTGGGGATCGCCACAGGATTACTGCTCACTCGCGTAAATGAGACAAACTCGAATGGCCAACCCAACGACCGGCCATACTCAATTCTCAGCGTTACCTGGCCAAAAAACTGGAGACGAAGGGGCTCGAACCCTCAACCTCCGCATTGCGAACGCGGCGCTCTCCCAGTTGAGCTACGTCCCCGGAATAGTCCGGATGAGCTATCCAGTAAGAGAATTGTATATCAACTGTCCGTTTTTGAAAACTGTGCTGCTTTGGGTTGCAGGCGGATACCGCTTCGCCCCTGAACGCGCTGCACGACCCGAATCATCGGCCGTACCCACCGCCAGAGGTGTGCTACGGTTAGCCATCCCGGATGCCGGTAGGGATAAACTTCCGCCATGTGGGTAGCGCCCGGAAATAACACCGCCTGCAGATAGCCTAGACGAAACCGCCAGCCGGGCGTAGTCAGCAGATTCACCAGCAGGTGTCGAACCGGGTGATGCTCATCGCGCGGGGCCTGCCATAGCACCAGCCGATCTGCCCAGCTGCATCGCCCTCGCACCTGCAGGGCCCACTCGGCATATCGCGATTCATGAAAAGTCTCAGCCAGGATACGAAAGGTAGTTTTCACCGCCGCCCCGAGGCGCCAATCTGCAACTTTCTGAAAAAATGCCGGCCAATCGACAACCGACCCCATCTGCTGAATCACCTGATAGATGTCATACAACCATAACGCCCGCTGATGGCCATGAATCGCCGAATGGGTCATCAGGTGGATCAGCAGATTCTCCGGAGAAAGTCCCCACAACTCGCGGGATTCTATCTTTAGGGTTGCGGGTTGATCCCAGAAGGCATCGGGCGGCAGCATCCGGCAATAGCGCAACGGGCGAAACGGGCGGACATGCATATCCACTCGGAAGCGAATGGAACCGGGCAGCCGATACTCTTTCTCATAAAAATACCGGGGGTAGAAATCATCGCGTACCAAGGCCCGTTCAGCCGTACAACCGGCGGACACCATGAGCTGATGAACCCGGTCGGCATCAGCAGGTTGAATCAGCAGGTCGAAATCAGTCATGGGCCGAATGGTCAGCAAAGAGTATATCTGTTGAGCAAGCGCTCCCCCCTTCAACAGCAGGAAGCGAGTACCGCTATTCTGCAACTGATCCGTCACGGGTAGAAATGCCTGCCAGCCGCTTAGGTTAGTGGTGGCAATCCGCTGGGCTTCAATCAGTAATCGTTGATATTGTTCGGCAGTAAATATGTTCTGCGTTTCAGGATTAGCAACCAATATGCCTGCCAAACCACTGCGAATAAGATATTGTACTTCGCCATCGGATACTCGGTGCATGTTTCCTAACAAGCGTTTATCAAGACCGGCGAGCAACCGGGCCGCCTGAATACGGCGGGATGAGGGCAATAAGGGCGGCTGTACCAGTAATGGGGACATGCCCTAACTATCGGCCAATTGGCGTGGCTGAATTGATCAGGAAGTTTCGCAGAGCGGCTCAGCGGGCTGATAGACCTTGATGGTTGGATTAGCCTGCGGGGCGACCGGGTGGTGATCATGTTCGGCGAGCAGCGCTTCGAGAAACGGACAGGTGGCTGCATGATCACCCAAAGCCATCGCCCAGACGTTGCAATGCTGTACCAGGTCGATCGCCCGGGCCAAACCCTGTTCACGATGGGCCATTGGATTGACCGAGGTCCGGTAGAGATACATGGTAGATTCGGCGGTCGAAAATTGTTCAACATAGGGTCCGGGCACCTGGCCACGCCCTAGAAAGATGATATGCCGTAGCGGAACCGCAGGCGCAATCGCCTGCCGTCCGAGTTGCGTCGGACTGATGTAAAAGCGCTGTCTTTTATCGCGCAACCGAAACCCATCATGCGGATAAACGGTTAATCCCAGTTGCTCAATCAGCGCCAGTCCCTCCGCCTTGATACAGGGCGCCTTGGGGTATGGGTGTAACATCCAGGTCTGCGGATCAACCACGCCCAATTCATCGGACAAGTAGCGCCAACCCCGCGCCAGCAGATATGTTGTCAGCGTAGTCTTGCCCGTTCCGGAGTCGGCCGGTAGCAATACCCCCTGTCCCTCAAATTCCATGGCTGCCGAATGATAAATCAGGTATTGCGGGTTTCGCAGGATGGTCTGCTGATTCAGGGCGAATTCCAGTTCGGGAATGATGCTGCCGGTTTCGTGACCGGCGAAAAATTCGCGACCGGATGAACGCACGATATATTGCGTGCGTGACCAGGGCTTGGGGCGTAGTGCGGCCACCTCCAGCCAGAGGGCATCCGGGCCGGAATCAGTCACCCGAAATTGACGATAGAGGTAATCAAAATGAGTAATAATTTCTTCGACGACACTGGCGAGTCGCAGGCGGGTAACGCCGATCTGATAATGATGCCACTGCCGATCACCCATGGGGCCTCCCTGCCCTGGCGTAAATGCGTCAGCCATCGGTAATAAGTTGTTCCGCCCGCAGTCGCTGCAAAGCCGATTGCGTATCTTTTACCGCATCGGCCAATTCCACCTCAAAATGGTCGGTCAGCAGCTGAGCAATCTGTTCAACGGTGTGCTGGCCGTCGCATTGCTGCCAGATGAAGCTGGCGCTGGGGTTCAGCCGATGGCTGCGATCCAGGTTGGGATCATAGAGCAGTAATTCCTGATCCAGCTCGTGGATAACCAGATGATTGAGTCGTTGTGGTTTGGCCATGATGATTGATCCTGCTTATCCGTTGGCTTCGCGGCAAGTATTCAGGACAGGATATCATGCCCCACAGATTTTTGCACATGAACCAATCAGCAGTTTACTTCCGGCTTACAGGAGGCCGCCGCCGGCTGGACATGGCGATTAATCCACTGACGCTGGATAATTTTGAACAGGCTGGGCAAGCGATTCAGGCCCATCTGCTGATGTTCCTGCCACCAGTTCCACCAGCATAACACGCGCTTCATCCACAGGTCGGAACGCCGTCCCAGGTGAAACGCCACCACAGGCCACCAGCCCAGCCGAGTGCCAAACGCCGCCAGCAATTTTTCATAACGAACTATGGTCGCCTTATCCATCCGGTCATGTTCAATTATCGGCTGATTCAGCCAGGGGAGTTCATCATTCCGCGGGTCATGCAACCCGCGTCGCACACATTCTTCATACAAGACCGTGCCCCGCACCGGACGAAACACCGAAATCACCGCCGCATCCAGCCCGGTTCGGCGGAAAAACCGCCAGGTGCTCAGCAGCGAAGCTTCATCCTGCCCTGGCACTCCGACCATCGTAAATGCGCGTACGGCGATCCCGTACTTGCGCGGTAATTTGAAACTGCGTTCGATCACTGCTGCTTTGGTCTTGCGATTGAGCACCGTCCGCCGCAACTGCTCATCGCCGCTTTCCAAACCGATCGATAATCCCATGCAACCGGCTTCGGCCATTAACCTGGTTTTTTCCTCAGTAATGTTTTCCGGCCGCTCCATTATGGAAAATGGCACGCGAATGCGTTCAGCATAATGTCGTGAAAATTCCGCCAGGCGCGGCACTGCGGTCATGAATACTTCATCCATGAAATGTACACGCTCCAGTCGGCCATAAAGCGATCGAAAGGCTTCCAGCTCTTCAACGATCCGAGCAGCCGATTTTTCTCGTCGCCACTTGCCCAGTCCCTTGTAGCTATCCATCTTGGAACTGTTGCTGCAATAGGTGCAACGATAGGGACAACCCCGGCTGCCTTCGATCAATGCGGTAAAAGCTTTCTCGGCATTTACCTGCGGACTGATGCTCCAGCGGTTTACCGGAACCTGATAGTGCATTTCATTAAAGAGCTGCCAATCGGGAAAGGGCAACACGTCGAGATCTTCAATCAAGGGGCGCTTGGGCTGACGGTGTATAGTCCCGTCCGATGAACGCCACCAAGTGTTGGGAATATTCACCGGCGCGCGACCAGCGAATATGGCTCGCACGACGTCGAGCAACGCGCCCTCCCCTTCGCCGATCACCAGCAGGTCAGCCCCTTCCATGGTTTGTTCGGGTTGTTCGGAAGCCTGCGGCCCGCCGATAATGTGCGGTATACCCATTTGCCGCACCTGCGCGATCATCTGCCGAACATCAGCCCATTCATGACTCATCGCGGTAAAACCGACCAGGTCCGGTTGAGCCTTGGTGATGTGCGTTTGCAGAACCTGCCGGCGAAACATCGGTGGCACCACCGTGAGATCGCACAATTCAGTAGTGACGCCGATTTTTTTCAGGCAGGCCGACAACACCGCTAAACCGAGGTGTGGCCGGAGAAAACGCAGATTACAATAGACCAGCAGCACATGACATCGATTGCCCGAAGGTAAGGGCGTAAAATCAAGGATCGGCCACGGCTGAGCAGCAGAACTAAGCGCTATGGGTAACGAAGCAGCCATCGGGCTTTCCTTATTTTTAGATCAACAAACCAGTTCAACCATCGGCGGCAGCGGGTCATTCCGTTCGCCGCGATGCTGCCATTCATAACGCAAAATATCCAGCAGGTTACGCAGCCCGCGGCGCCCGGTCTGGTGATTGGTCCGCCAGCGGCGCTGCGAACGCAACAGCACCCGACACGCCCAGTTGTATTTTCGGCCAATATGGAAGGCCAACCCTGGCCAAATTCCGCGTTGGGTTGCATATTCGCTCAGCATGAGCTGGTAGCGAAGAATGGTATGATTGTCCAGGCAATCGTGACGGATGATCGGTATCGCCTGCCAGATGGTGGTATCGTTTTGGGGATCGTGCAGGCCCCGCTGGACACATTCGTCATACAGCGGTGTGCCGCGCATCGGCCGGAATACCGTGAACTGGGCGGCGTCCGGCTGCACCTTGCGGAAAAAACGCCACGTCTTCAGCATCGATTCTTCGTCCTGTCCGGGCAGCCCGACCATGGTGAAGGCATAGGTCTTGATCCCATACTTGCGTGGAACGGTAAAGGCCCGTTCCAGCACCTCGGTCCGCGTCTTGCGATTGAGCAGCGCTTCACGAATTTTCGGATCACCGCTTTCCAGGCCGATGCAGATCATCATCAGCCCCGCGTTAGCCAGCTGCTGCATGCTGTCATCGGTTACGTTTTCCGGCCGCTCGAGGATGGTAAAGGGCGCACCGATTGATTGACGATATCTCTCGGCGAATTCGTGCGTACGCTCCCGCCGAGTGATAAACACCTCATCCACCCACTGGACCCGCTGAATTTTTCCATAGACAGCTTCAAACGACTGCAGTTCTTCGATGATCCGCCGTGGTGATTTTTCCCGCCGCCAGCGTCCCTTGCCGCGATGCTCAGCCATGTGACCGGTGTTGGTACAGTAGGTGCATTGGAATGGACAACCCCGACTGCCTTCGATCGTCACGCGCAAACCGATGGGCACCGGACCCTGCTGTGCGAGTGGACCCCAGTTCAACTGCGGATAATATTGAAAATCGCCAAATAACTTCCAGTCCGGAAAGGGCAGCTCATCCAGTTCTTCAATCAGGTGGCGTTTGTCAGTACGAATGATCGAACCCCGCTCATCCCGCACCCAGGTATTGGCGATACCCGCCAACTTCTGCCTTCGGGACAGTGCGCGGATAATATCAAGCAGCGCCCCCTCGCCTTCGCCGGTCACCAGCAGATCAGTCTCCTGCATTGCCCCATCCGGATGATCAGTGGCATGAGGTCCGCCGACCACATAGCTAAAACCACGCTCACGACAGGCCCGCAACAGTGGAACCACAACAGGCCATTGCATACTGGTCGCGGTAAACGCTACCAGATGAGGCTGTACCCGCTGCATCTGGGCCTGAAACACCGACATCCACATGCCTGGAAATACGGTGGTCAGATCACACAAGGATGGCTCGGCGCCGATTTGTCGCACACAGGAGGAGAGAACCGCCAACCCCAGATGGGGCATACGGATCGCCTCCAGCGGATAGTTGGCCAGCCGCATATTGGGATAAACAAAAAGAATACGAAAAGGTCTGGATTCTGGAGACAAGGGTTCAAAGCTAAGGGGTGAGGCGTTGGGAGCTGTGGGGAGCGACATCACCAATTTCATGCAGCGTCCGATTTTAACCTATTGCAGTTGCCTCATCGCTACCGTCGTAACTCAGGAAGCGGGCGGTAATACGCCGGCTGGTCCGCCCCCGCCCGTACCGGCGCTATAGGGGCTGCCATCGTCACTCCCCGCCAACGCTTCACGGGCTGATATACTCCAGATCACGGGTGCAACATAAGCAGCTTTCTTCGCTCCAGACACCAGAAAACGGCGTCGTGTCGACGAAGGGTTCTCGCCCGGAGTTGGTCCACCCGGTGAGTCCGGTGAAACTGATTGATCGCTGCTCATAATATTCACTCGCTCAACACGTGAGCCTGTCCGGGTACAAACCAACCTGCCAGCCGATGGCCTACTCCGGCCGATCTCGTTTGCACAACTATACACTGTAATGTACAACGTCGAGCAATTCCAGCCCAAACTTTACCGGACGAAACTGACCTCCAGACCCCATCGATGTCATCGGACAATTGTTGTTGTTCTAATGGCTATTGCCGTGATTATCGGTCAACACTCCATTTGTTTCGGGTATTCCCGGATCATTCAGAAAACGTACGAGCCACTCAGCCTGACTGGCAAACTTATTGTATGTATTTATAGGGAATCGATTGGGTAGCAATTGTATACGAATTACGGGGATCAGGGTCTGATGTCGGAGAGATGGTGGAGCTTAATACTCTTCATGACGCTCATCCTCTGGTCGGGATGCGGCTCTGAACCTCTGTCCAATGATAACCATCCGAACAATTCCAATGTTTCTCCAAATGACAATCTGGACCTCAATAATAACATCAATGACAACACGGATTCGTTGAACGGCAACGATAATAGCGATTTACCACCGGACAATGATAACCAGGACATGCCGGACAACGACAATGACGCCTCCTCAAATGATAATAACAGCAATGATAATGAACAGCCGCCGGACGGTACTGAATTGGCAGTGTGGCTGGGAAATGATCGCTCCGTTACGGCTGAACAGGCGGTAAGCATCAGCGCTACACTCTTTAATACTCCCGAAAATTCACAGCACTATTACCTCTGGACGATCACCGAAATCGAAACCGGTGATACCACTCAGCCTCAGTCAGCCAATGATTACTTTGAAAATCTGGATACGATCCAGTTTGTTCTCGCACAGCTGTTCGAGGGCAATCTGGCAGGTCGTAATTTTCAGGTCAGCGTGGACGTAATGATCATGTCCTCCAGCAACACCCGCCATGCCTTTGATTCGATGAAGCTGAAGGTGCTCGCTCCTGGACAGGGTGGCAACAGCAATGACAATGGGGGATCCTCCGGAGGTGGGGGCGGTAGCGGCGGCAATGATAACGAAAATTCCAATGAGAATACCAACGACAATGTCGATGATGGTTCGCTGCAGGTAGCTCAGAGCGAAGAGGTGCGTTTATGCCTCTACCAGGTGCCCTACACCATTATGCCGCAGGTCAGCGGGGGTACGCCCTCATATAATTATGAATGGACGCCAACCACCTATTTGAGTGACGGCCACGGGTTCCTGGGCGGAGCGGTCGGCTTTACCACCTCGGAGGTCGATTTTGTTCCGCCGACTACGGGGAATTATCAGATTGCCTTGCGCGTAGAGGATACGCTAGGTGCGGTTGTTGATAAGAATATCACCCTGCATGTCTTTAACTACAATCCGCTCATCGCCAGTGCCGGTGCCGATCAGGTCACGCAAGCCAGTGTACCCATCACCATCAACGGCGTGGTCTCCGGCGGTTCGTGTAATGATGGCAACCCGACCACTCCCGACTGCACATATAATTGGTCCCCGGGAGCCGGTTCCAGCCTGTCCTTTAATCCCCCCGTGGTTCAGGCAGGAGAAACCAACTATACGCTGACCGTTACTGATAATGTAACCGGATTTACTTCGTCAGATACCGTACGGGTTGTGGTCCTGCCGATGGACAGCGGATCGTGCACCGGTGCAGAGTGGAATACCGGTATTACTTCCGGTTTTCAGGTCGCCTATGATCCTAACTATGGGGCCCTCGGTCAGGCCATTATTCTCTCCGGAAAAAATCTCTACTTCTTTGATCTCGCCGCCGGGGTGATGCGCAACGGGTCGCCCTTGGTCCTACCAGCCAATGGTCGCAGCCTGGTGGTCGATACCCACCCCAGCCGAAGACGAGCCTTTGTCTCCACGCAGATAGTCAATCAATACACGCGTTCCGTGCAGGTGGTGAACCTCAGCACCGATCCGCCATCCCTGGCTTCCAACATTGCTCTTACTGATTTCATCTCGGAAGCGCGGGGCATGAGTGTGATCAAAAATACCGGTAAAGTGATCATCACGGTGAGTGGTTTCAGTGATGGGGTGATGCTCGTGGATCCTGACAATCCAGGCACGGTTCTGGCTTTACAGAACATGCACCACACGAATTCCTTCGTACAGCCCATTGATGTCGCCTACTTGCCGAACTATGACATCGCCGTGGTGGCGAACGCCAGCGGTTCCATGATTACTCTGGTGCCGATCAGTAGCATTACTTTCACGCCCGACGATAATACTGGTGGCGGGCAGGCAGCTCTGCCCACGATCAGCATCGGCAATCCGGCACGGGCCATCGCCGCTCATCTGCTGACTTCAGAAGTAGTCGTGGGTTGGCATGGCAGTACGACCAGTTATCTACAGGTCGTGTCGATCACCAGTGCCACAACCGGCCAGGCCGGCAGCTATTTCCCGCTGGGCGGATTTATCAACGACCTGGGCTTGGATGTAAACTCATTTAATGATACCGCCTATGCGGCGCTCGGTACGAGCGGTGTAGCTCTGATCGACCTTGCTTATGACACGCTTTATGACTATGTCGATAGTTCGAATAATTCCGTGTCCGATGTGATTGCTGAGGCAGAACACAACAAGCTGCTTTTAGTGGGCGATGGTGCTTTTCTGACCGAAGAATGCCCCTGATCAACATAACACGGCATTTCATTACCCGCCCATCATCCTATTCGGACAATTTACTGAACATTAAAAGGCAGAAAGTATTTCTGAAATTCATGTTCGCAGTAACGGTCGGTCATACCGGCAAGATAGTCTGCAATCACAAGATGCGGCCCCTGTGAACTGATCCGTTCGCGGAAACGCTCCGGCATCAGGGTTGGTTCCTGCAGATAAATTTCAAACAGACTGCTGATTACCCGCTGTCCAGCCTGATCGATCCGTCGCACGCGCGGATGGCTGTATACCTTATGAGCCAACAGCTCTTCCCAGACGGATATCTGCTGTTGCCATTCAGAGGAAAAAGTAACGAGGGGTGCGGTTCCCTGGCGCAGTTTGCCGGCGGACCATTCTTTCATCTGTTCCAGACGCTGACGTGAAGCCTGCGCTGCATCCGCCAGCAACAGGTTCTGCAACCGTTCCAGAACAGGCCGGCGGATGGCAAATATGGTTGCCTCCGGATAGCGCTGCCGCACCTGATCCGCCGCCACTTGCCATAATTGCAAGGTCTGCAGATCCGTCTCCTGGATGAAAGCTGCGGCCAGTGCATCTTCCAGATCATGCAAATCGTAAGCCACCCGATCCGCAAGGGCGACCACCTGGCCTTCGATCGACGGCAGCGGGCCCAGCTCGCACCAGGCGGCTAGTTCCGGATCTTCGATACGGCCGTTCATCGGCTGATCAAAACGCGTGCGGTGTTTGAGCAGCGCTTCCCGTACTTCCCGGGTCAGATTCAATCCACGAAAACGCGGAACCGGATGTTCAAGATATTCCACCACTCGCAGCGCATGGCGGTTATGTTCAAATCCGCCATGATCCTGAAGTTGATGATGCAGGGCCGCTTCGCCCGCATGACCAAACGGCGGGTGTCCCAGATCATGCGCCAGTGCAATCGCCTCAGCCAACTCCTCATTGACCTGCAATAACCGGGCGAGTTGTCGGGCGATCGCCACCACTTCCAGGGTATGAGTCAGCCGGGTGCGAAAATGATCACCGTGCTGCGTGGCGAAGACCTGGGTCTTGTATTGCAGTCGTCGAAAAGCCGCCGAACGGATAATCCGTTCGCGATCAAATCGAAACGGCCCATCCATTACCGGATCGTCTTCCACGTGTCGCCGATGGCCGGCAGCTTCATCCGCCACTGCCCAGGGAGCTAACGCCCGGCAAGATTCATTCATGAATTCGATCCTGATCGAGACCAGGCCGCACTCATCTGCTGATGTAATTCTCGCAGCTCATTCGAAATGACCCGAACCCCCCCCACGTTACTCATGAAATTGGTATCGCCCGACCAGCGGGGCACAAGATGATAATGGATATGATCCGGCAGCCCAGCCCCCGCCACCCGCCCGATATTCATCCCAATATTATATCCTTCCGGATGCAATAACCGATCGAGTACCATCTGAGTCTGAGTGATCAAACAGGAAAGCTCGATATGCTCCTCGTTACTGAGTTGAGTCAATTGAGGAACGTGGCGCGATGGAGCCACCAGTACATGGCCACCGGTATAGGGAAACAGGTTTAACACCACCAGGGATTGAGTACTGCGATAAACCACGTAGTGTTCAGCGTCCAGCTCTGGTGTCGCCCAGTATTGGCATAAAAAACACGATGGAGAATTATCCTGTGGCTGGAGGCTCTTGATATAGCTCATCCGCCAGGGGGCCCATAAATTGATGTTGTTTTCCGCCATAGCGGTTAGTCTACACGCAGCAGGCAGGGTGGCTCAAGCTGACGCGGATGGATTGAATCGCCGGTATGATCTGATAGACTCATAGGTCAGCGCGATTAATAACAAGGATAAGGGAAGTCACCATGCTACCGCGAGTCATGATCGGCATCATAGTGTGCGGGTGTGCGGCACAGATTGCCTGCAATGCCGACAAACGCCAGGATTCCGGAAAAGAACTGCTGGCTGCGCTCGACACCGCCGCCCAGCCTGGAAACATCGCCGCCGGCGGCCAACCATCCATTGCACAAGCAGCCTGGGACTATTTACACTCACTGCACAACCTCTACCAGAATGTTCCCGGTACAACTGCCTACCTGGAAGAATTTAAGAACCATTGCCGCCATTTCCATATCACCCGCCTGCGGGAACGTCTTGGCAGTAAAAGTACGAATCAGATAGCGGTTAACAAAGCCATTCTGGAGTTGATTGTCGGCTGGTCATCAATGCTGCGCTATTATGATCCATTTATAGATACCTCTATAGACGCCTTCACGGCCCGCACCCGGATCACCGACTCTCGCTGGACCCCAGCGGCCAAACTGCTCGAATATCGATTGCCGTCCGAAAGCAAAGGCGGACCAGTCGGGTTGACCATCGGCGTCAATATCCGTCTGATTCTGGCGCCCGATGCCGCCGGTAGCTGGCGGATCTGTCATATAGCCTTCGGAAACTCTCCCGATTGGCCGACCACCCAACCGGCCCAAGGATAATAATTATGAAGCGTGATCAAGAATCCATGGATATTTCTCCGGCGTTGCGAGCGGCCCGCGTGCTCTCTCCGCGCCGCGGAACCACTACCGCAACCACTCCGGAAGCATTGGCTTCTGAGCAATTGCACCATTTTGCCATCGATCCGCAAACAGATTATGGCCAGGCACTCTACCGCCTCAGCCTGCGTCTGTACCAGGCCGCTGCGGATTTACAGGAACTATGGGATCTGACCCTCCGCACATTGCAGCAGCTGGATCGCCGGGATCGTATCGCTTATTTCAACGCCAAGAAATTTCTCTGCTTTCAACTCGCCAAGTTGCTGGACAACCTGCAGAATCCTTTCCGCGCGACCTATCAGAGCCTCGGCTTCAACGATACCACCCTGACCTCCAAGGGTGCTTATCCGGTATTTGATAACGTCACCGCGATTTTTACCGCCAACCCGGTGGTCGTCCGCAGCGCCACCTATATCTATGCCTGTACCGAATGGATCGATGATGCTTTCAAAGGCAAGGAATTGCTGCACCAGATTTACTCACGTTTACTGAACCCCACCTCCATAGCCTTGGCCAATTATATCGTCGACCTGGAAGCAGGCCCCTATGCGAATCAGTATTGGGCCTACAATTTCAACAGCGGCATGGCTGCTATCGACGCCCTATTGACTCATGTGATCAACTATGAAGATATCATCATTGCCTCGCGGAATACCTATGGCGGGACTTATCAACTGCTGGTGGATCTCTTTGCCAAAAAGAACAAACAACGCATTGCTCTGGAGTGGTTCGATGGCCATTCCGGTGCCGACTTTGAACAGTTTCTGGAGCACGTTCGCTACAAACATCGTGTCGCCATAGAACGCGGCAGCAACATCCGCCTCTATATCGAATCACCCTGCAATCCGCATGGCTACGTTCTCGATGTGCCCGCCATCTGCCATCACGCCCACCAGCATCAGTGCCTGGTGATGCTCGACGCCACGGTGGGAACCCCCTTCCTGTACAAACCGCTCCGTCGCACCGATGAATCGGAACGGCCGGATTTCGTGATTCACAGTTACACCAAGGATTTGTGCGGCCACGGCTCCGCGACCGCCGGTGTGGTCATCGGCCGGAATGCCCAGATGTTCATGCCCAAGGGTCAGCATGGCGATGGGACCGGCTGGGAAAATACCCTCTTCTGGGATGTCTACTACATCAAAGGCGCATTTCTTGATTCCGAAAAAGCCTATGAAGTACTCAATGGAATCAAGACGCTCGATCTGCGCATGAAGCAGAAATGCATTAATACGCAGATATTGGTGCGCTTCCTGAATTCGCATCCGCAGATACGCGTGAACTGCAACGCCCTGCCCGACAACCCCAACTACCCCCTGGCCCAGAAGGTGCTCTTACATGGCATGGCGGCACCGCTCTTTACCGTTGATATGGATCAGGCCGGCATCAGCCGTGAAGTATTCCAGCGCTTTTTTGATTGCCTCGATCCCATGTTCAACCACATGGTCAGCCTCGGCCAGACCAATACCATGATTCTCTGCCCGGCGCTCACCTCCCACTCGGAAATGACCACCGACGCCCTGCATGCGGCTGGTATCTATCTGACTACGATGCGCATCTCCGTGGGCATGGAAGATCCCAAGCAGTTGATCGCTCATTTTATCAACGCGGCCTGCCTGGTGATCGATCCGGAGTATCCGGGCTTTTCTGATAATTTCATTAAGCCCGGCGAAGTGGATCGTCTGGTCGAAGAAACTTATCTGGCTGCACATCAGCGTTATATCCGCGACAGCGACAACCTGGCGGAATATTTATAAATTGAGGATGGCGCATCAGCACTACTTCTGGTGAAATCTGTATCATTCCCGCCAAAGCTCGCAGCAGCCGCCTGCCGGGCAAAAATATTGCGCTGCTGGCCGGTCGGCCGTTGCTCTGCTGGACGATTGATGCAGCGCGGGAAAGCAACTTGTTTGCCGTCATTCTGGTTTCAACCGATGATCCGGCCATTGCGCAACTGGCTATCGATTCCGGAGCAGTCGCACCATTCCTGCGCGGCGAGGAATTGACCCGCGACACCGTGGAAGTGCCCGAAGTCATCCGCCATGCTCTGAATTGGTATGTGCAGAATCAGCATCAACATTTTGACTGGGTATGCGTTTTGCAGCCTACCTCACCATTGCGAACCGCTCAACACCTGGTCGAATCTAGACATTTGCTGCAAAGTGATCCGGCGGCGGATAGTTTGATTTCTATTACCCGCTATCATCACCATCCGGGTTGGGCCTTGCGGATCGAAGCGGGGGTAGTGATTCCCGACAACCCCGCCACCGCCTCCGCCAGCAGACAACACCTGCCCCCGCTGTTTCATCCCGACGGTGCCATTTACTGGCAAAAAGCCTCGCGTGTGCTCGCCGAGGCGACAACCTACTCCGGGAGGGTCATCCCATATTACACGCCACCAGGTGTGGGACTGGATGTGGATTATCCGGAAGATCTGGAATTAGCGGAATGGCTCATGAATCGTAGCCGAGAGTATCCACGTCAGGATTTCGGCATTGGATAGGCATAGTAGTCGATATCATCGTCACCCGCTAAATCAAAGACCGTTTGCGGTGTCGTTGGCTCGACCGTCAGATCACTGGTCGATTGGGTCTGGCAACCGCCGGCTGATATGAATACGCTTGCTGCGGTTATACCCAGCATCATAATTTCAATGAACTTCATTCCCCAAGCCTCCTTCGGGCTGATCGTGCATTGCAGATTGTCACGTGGTAATTCGCCGGTGAAACCCCCCGGTTGATATAAGTATGCTCGCAATTACGCTTGACGCAAATGAGATGTCCCAGAACTTCACCAAACTGATGATCTCGGACGATAATCTGAGAAGTTGGCTACACCAGCCGGTTGTTATCGGACCCCATCCTGTAACAGGCGGTTGATGGCCTGGCCGACTTCGACTTCGCTGACTTCCTGATCAACCAGCACCTCTCCCCATTTCGACGGCAGGATCATGCGTATCCTGCCCGCCTGATTTTTCTTGTCGCTGCGCAATACATCCAGCACTCTGTCGATCTCAATTTCATCCGCGCAGCGAGTAGGTAATCCGAAGTACTGAAGCAAATTCTCCAGACGCTCTATTAGTCCGTGCTCGATAAGTCCGCGCTGCTGAGCGATGAACGCCGCGCCGATCATGCCCATCGCCACGGCTGCACCATGACGGAGCGCAGGCATCAACACAAATTCCAAAGCATGACCAATGGTATGGCCGAAGTTTAGTCGCGCCCGCACTCCACTGTGATCGGTGACATCCTGGGCGACGATGGCTGCCTTGTAACATACGTTACGATAGACCAGTTCTTCCAATACCTGCAGGTCGCGACGCAGAATGGCAGCCTGATTATCCTCCAGCCATGTCCATTCCTCGATGCCTGCCAGAAAACCATGTTTCACACATTCCGCCATACCATTTACAAATTCCACATCGGGCAGAGTCTGCAAAAACTGAATATCCGTGATAATGGCGCGCGGTTGATAGAAAGTGCCGATCGCATTCTTATGCCCATGATTCAGCCCATTCTTGCCGCCAATCGCTGAATCCACCGCTGCGAGCAGACTGGTCGGGCAATGAATCAACCCGATCCCCCGCGACCAGGTGCTGGCGACAAAACCAGCAAGATCACCAATAACCCCGCCCCCCAGCGCCACGATCACCGCCTGGCGATCGATCTGCTCACCCGCCAGAAAATCATAAAGGCACTCCGCCTGCCAGAGACTTTTACTCTCCTCGCCCGCCGGCACCATCCAACTGCTCACTCGTCGACCTGACGACTTCAGCCGTTCGACCAGCGGAGCACCCAGCAACGGACCAACCTGATCATCGCTGATGATGACGGTCACTGAAACCCCGGAAAGTTCCTGCTCGAGCAGCCGGATCGCTCCGACGCCGATCCAACATTCATGTGGATATTCGGGTATCGTTATTGCAATGTGTTGCATAGCGTCTGCCACGCGCGGGTGTTAAAAGGCGGAATGGGTGCTGTTAGAACTGCTTACTGGGAGCGGGAGGATTCGAACCTCCGAAGGCTAACGCCAACGGGTTTACAGCCCGTCAACCCGCCATCGCAACCAGCATGCCACACAACGACTTACGACTATTCTGAAAAGGACTTTGCGCCAAACCTTGCTCCAGACAACCCAAATCATAGCATCTTAAGTCCGACGGTCAACGACCCCGAATTAACCCGCCTGCTCGACGCTTGGGGTAAGCTGTCACCGCTGAACCGGCAAGTCTGCCTGCCCCTGATTGAATCACTGGCCAGCCGGGGTGGATAGCCCGTACATGAATCGAAGCGGGTTTATATTGGATGCTCGGCTAAAAATCGAGAAGCTTCAAGAGGCGGCGGTGATCAGTTCCCCGCTGTCTTCGCTGGTCACCGTCGGAGCCAGCGTCATTCCATAGATCAGTGTACAAGTCAGAATAATGAACCCAACGGGCCATCGGAAGCAATCGCCGGTGTTACGGTGAGTGGTAACTTGTATAGCGATCATGTGTGAGGGTCCGCTCAATCACGCTCATCATAAACCGATAATTAATATATCACAGCAGGGTTCTTTAAGTGTTGTTATAAAAAAGCAATCCTCCGCGATGGGCCGGACAGAGTTAAATCCATACTGTTTGGGTGCGTGATAGATCACCCCATCATTGATGATGGCCTGTTGATCAACGAGGTACGTTGACATTGCGTTTATTCGCCGGATATATATTTTGAACAGACATGCTGATGAACGTGGAGTAACTTACATCAAGAACAGCCACAAGAGGTTAAGGGGTGTTCATCATGCTCGCTCGAGGGATGGTTATAGTAGGGTTAGTGGGTTGGTGTACATCGTATGCCTGGGGGCAGGGATGTCCGCAGGGCGAAAATGCCTGCCCACAAGGTGACACCTGTCCACCTTGTGCCGAGTGTGATGATGGCGTCTGCGAAAGTGATTTTTGGCCCCGGGCGGTGGATCGTTTGACAATTGATTCGCTACGGCCAATGGATCCCAACAAAATAAACGTGACTATGACGGACTGTAGCGAATGCAGCACTTATTCGGGGACCGCTTACCAAGTTACTGTAGAATCCTTTGATTTTTCAGACTGGAACGACTGCTGTTTTGAATCCGAATGCGCTCCATGCTTGCCATTATGTCCTGATTGCAAGTACGTTGATGCTGAAAACTGTTGTTGTGACGATTGGAACAGATGTGAGGAAACCCATTGTATGTCACAATGGTGTGTTCCTGAAGCAGAGCCGGCGGTGCGGGTTAAATATGAGAAGGGACATTTTAAGGTCAATGTATGGGCTTACGATGATACTGGGTTAGTGCTTAGCGATGCGTTGGGGCCAGGATGTATTAGTGGTGGCGTCTGGTTTTTCACCAGTCCCAGTTATTCCCAGTTTCTACCAATCACCTTTACGATAGATATTGCCCCAACGAGTTTGACAGAGATTAATGATAAAATCACGATTGAAATAGGCACATACTACATCCTGCCCGGTAGTTGCTATGTAGCTATTGACCCTCATCCTAAAACTCGAGTATTTATTCCGAAAAGTTCTAAAATAGTCGGAGTTGAACTGGACCCAGTATGCAAACTGGCGAGCATTGAGCCACCCTCTTTTCATCCCGCTGGTGGTGGTTGTCAGAGTTGCGGGGCCGGGGTTTCTTCAGAATTACATCTACGGGGATTGCGCGGCAATTTGGCCGCACCCGATGGCTGGGTAAGTTTCTCTGGTATGCCAGGTAGTCGGAGTATACCCCATGCAGCGTTCAAGATACCTGGCATGGTCTATCCGTTGATGGCACCCCCCGATCCTGATATTAACAATACGCTCTCGGGATGGCAGATTGGCGGCATTCCCACTTCTGGAGGAAACGGCACAGAGTTCTGGGTCAAGGACCCCCAGGGGATCAAGTATCTCTATCGCGGGGATGCTCCGGCTGATCTGGAGGGGGTACGCCTTCCGCTTTATCAGATTATCGATACCACCCAGAGCGACTATGTTCTGGCTCAGTTTGATTCAACGCCGGATTATGATCTCGACGTGATGCACTTTGAACGGCAGTATGATCCCAATGCCACCGGCGGAGAGAGCTATGAGATTCAGTATGATTATGATGGCTCGGATCAGCTGACCCAGCTGACCATGGCCACTCATGCCGGAACGATCAAGTCGGCAGCCGTGTCCTATCAATCCGACGGACAACTGCTCTCCAAGCAATGGCTCAGCGGCGGATGCGGTGAAGAGAGTGCTACGTATGGGTATGGCTATGACGCGGATGGTCGCCTGACCCAGGTGACGGCAGATGCTGGTTCGGGTGCGGAGATCCTGCATTACTGGGAATATGACGAAGAGGGTCGACCGGTGCAGGAAGGCATGGGTTCGGGCGGGGGTGAAATCGTTAGCCGCAGTTGGATTTACGATGATGAAAACCAGGTGACCACGCTACGTCGCTATCAATCCAGTTCCAATTATGAAGAAGAAAAGCAGTATCGGTATGCCCCCACCGGGGAACTGACCAAAACAACGCACTATCTGGCGGTGAATGGCGGTGGAGCGGCGTTAGATACGCTGCGTGAGCTGACCCTTGATGAGCAGAGCGGACTACTGGATGCGGTGACCGTTACCTATCCCGCCGGTCATCAATACCGTGAAGAGTTCAACGATTACGGATATAAGGATCGGGCGGTATTACTTGAGGCCGGTACGCAGACGGAATGGCAGCAGGCGGCTTATACCTACGAGATTTCGGAAGGAAAAACGGTCGTCGATACGATAACCGACGTGCACAACGGAGAAACCGATCACGATTATTATCATGACTATTCCGGGCGACTGGTCCAAAGTACCGTCACCTACCCGCTGGTGACCGATGGAATATCAGGAAATCTGCATCAGAGCGTAGATTATTTTTATGATACCAGCCATCGACTGACCAAGCAGAAAACGGAAATTGTCGAAAACTCCCAGTATTCCTATGTCCATTATTTCTACGACGATTATGGCAATCTTATCGTCACCGAAGCGAGTGACAGTAATACCCCCACTTACGATCCCCCGGAATGGGAGTGTGCGGATTCCGAAAAACGAATCACCCAGTACCAGTATGATGAGCAGAACCGATTGACGAAGACGATTGATCCGGAGTGCAATGAGCAGGTGCGGGAATATTGCTCCGCCGGGGCCTTGCTCAGCGAGATCAGCTACCAGGGATCAGCGGGTGGCGGCAGCAAGCTGAGCCAGACCGAGTATGAATATGACGACTTCGGGCGGTTGACCCTGGTGCAGGTAGCCAATGTGGCGGCGCCCTGGTCGGGCGTGCCGGGCAGCTGGAGTGAAACCGGATATGAATATGACACCTATGGCCGTCGCACCCAAATGATCCAGGACCCTTCCGGCGAGAATCTCCAGACCAGCTACGCCTATGACGACAGCAATCGGGTGACCCGGACCACTGGGCCGGACGGGGTCTGGACCCTGGTGGAGTTCGACGGTCGCGGCCAGATCAAAAAACAGACCGTTGGCCATGACAACGTCGCCCAGAACAGCTGGCAGGTGAACGAGTATTTTTACGACAGCACCAGCGGTAACCTGACCAAGGTCCTGGAACCGCAGGGCACGTCCACCACCTACACCTACGACGGCTACAACCGCCAAAGCACCATCACCCAGAAGAACACCAGCGAAGCAACGCTCACCGTTACCACCCTGGAATATGACGAGGATACCGGCGACGTGATCCGGCGAACCGTGGCTGACTCAACGACAGAGCCGATCTCTATCTCCGAGAGCACATACGATGAACTGGGTCGGGTGTGGCGCACGCGAGAAAGGATCGATGGTGATGATCCCAGTAATGACGATTCCGTCTCACTCACCAGTTTTAATACGGCGGGCTGGACGCTCAAGAACGTGCAGAAAGGACCGGGCAAGACTAACCCCGATGACATTGAACTGCCAGGCGACGCCGTTACCGAGTACCAGTATGACGGCCTGGGCCAGGTGACCCGCACCATCGACCCGGTCGGCAGTGAATATCACCAGCAGTATGACCTGGCGGGCAATGTCACCCAAAGCCGCGTGAAGATTGGCAGTGACTATCTCGACACCGTTTATGAATATGACGGCGGGAACCGCGTCACCAAGCAGTATGACGCCACCCACAGCAGCAGCCCTAACCCGGCCAATCCCGCTTACCGGGAGAGTTTTTACGACGCCCGGGGTCAGCAGATCAAACAGGTGGCCAGGAACAGCGGCGGGACGGCGCTCAATCAGCAGCGCTGGCTGTATGATGCCCTGGGACGACTCACGCGGCAGGCGGTGATGGCCGATGCGAGCAGTAGTAGCGCCGAAGCCCCCGCCACTGACCAGCTGGTCGATTACGACTACAACGCCGTCGGGCGGCTCACGAAACAAAGCAGCTACAACATGGGATCGGCCTCGGCCATCGACACCAGCTACGCCTATGACGATCTGGGCCGGCGGACCCGCACCACCGATCCCGGCGGGAACTACACGCAACTCGATTACGACCCCGCCGGCAGGATCACCCAGCAACTGGTCTATGACGGCATCGATACGCGCACCCAGATATTGGCCTATGATACGGCTAACCGGTTGACCAAGGAAACCTGGCACGGTGCTACCAGCGATATCGAAACCGAATACCACTACGACGCTGGTGGGCGGCGAACCCTTTTGATTGATCCGCTCGACCGCGAAACGAAATATGAGTACGACCTGCTGGGTCGCCAGACGAAGATGACCGAGGATCAAAACAGCCTGGCCCGCGAGACCGAGTACAACTATGACCGTCTGGGTCGCTTGACCACCCTGACCGCCAATGACGGCACCAGCGATGAAGTGACGACTTATGGCTATGATCTGGCAGGACGGCGAACCACGATTGATTTTCCGGATGATCCACCCTCAACCATCACCTATGACTATGACCTGGCTGGGCGCCTCACCTCAAAAACCGACCAGCGCGGGATTGCTGTCGCCTATACCTATGATGATCGGGGTTTATTGCTCACCAGAGGCGTCAGCAATGCCTCTCTGAGTGATATCTACGTTTACGACGGCCTGGGCCGCATGACCAGCGCTAAGCGGACAGTCAGCGCTACCGAACAGAGCGAATCGACCTTCGCTTACAACGATTTATCCCAGTTGGATTATGAAGACGAGGAACTCTTCAACAGCGGCACCACCCGCCGCATGGACTACAGCTTCGACCAGGCCGGTAACCGCACGCTCTTTACTTACCCCTCCGGCACCAGCGTCCACCTCGATATCACCTACGACACCCTCAACCGGGCCAATGTCATTCAGCGCAACGATGTCAATCTGATCGACTATGATTATACGGGCTTGTACCTCGACCGCCGGCGGATGTTCACCGACTATTACGCCTGTGCGGTGTGGGTCGATTACGAGCCGACCTTCGATGAACATCGCCGCATGAGCAATATCCTGGGTAAAGTCAGCACGGCCAACTGGGCGGGCCGGAAATTGAGTGACATTGATTATACCTACGACGCCGCCGGCAATCGCGATCTGGCCACTGCCGACGCCGCCACCAACTACTATGGGATGCTCCCCATCAGGAGCTATGATTACAACTACGATACGCTGCATCGAGTGACCCAGAACGACTTTACACCCGGCGGTTTTGAATCTTTCGACTACGACCTGCTGGGCAACCGGAGCCACTTTAAGGATTGGGATGATAACGATTACTGGTACGAACATAACCTGGCCAATGAATATACGGGGCTGAGCGATTCGGAAGGAGGGCCCTTCTGGGATCAGTTGTACGATCCGGCGGGAAATCTGGTGACCGATGATAGCTACAAGGGCTATCAATATGATTTCGAGAACCGTTTAATTAAAGTGTTTGAGGATGATGATTTTGACGGGGTTCTAGATGGCGGTGAAGCGGTCCTGTGGTCCGCCGATTACGATGCCCTGGGCCGGCGGATTCGGACGATCAATGGTGCCACGACCACCCACTATTACTATGATGGCCAGAATGTGCTGGTGGAATACAGCTGGAACGGTTCGTCCGAGACGCTCAAGCGCTATTACGTGCACGGGGCTACTTATATCGATGAACGGGCGGTGATGCGGGTGATCGGCAACACGTCGGTGGATTACTACTATTTCCCACGGGAACTGTGGAGCGTGGAGGGGCTGGTCAACAACCGGGGCCACGAGGTGGAACGCTACCGCTATACCGCCTATGGTGATCCTTTCATTTTTGCGGTGGATAGCCGGGATGTGAATTATGACGGTTATCGCAGTGTGGCCGACCGCAATGCGATCCTGAATTATGCCGGGCAGGCGCCCTGCACCGCTGGGCCGATCTATGACCTCGACGGCGACGGCGATATCGACAGCAGCGACGCCTATGTCGCCTACACCCTCTGGGAACAGCAGCAGTCGTATCGTGCCCTGGTCTCCCTCGCCACCAGCGGAATCACCAACCCCTACCTCTTCACCGGCCAACTCCTCGATACCATCGATAGTGGAAGTTTATACCTTTATCACTATAGGGCCAGAGCCTACGACCCCACGCATGGAAGGTTCATGCAACGGGACTTATTCGCCGAATATGACGACGGCATGAACCTCTACCAGTACGTCAAGAGTTCACCCACTAACTACGCCGATTTCAACGGCCATCAGGTCTGCTGCATGGGACCTGGATGTTGCGGGTGGAATTCTACAACACTAGGGCAAGGATATCATAGTCCATACATTGCTTCGCCTCCAGCATCGCAACCGTCTCCAATTATTCCTCCCAACAACCCAATCATAACCAAGAATTGTGGCGCAACTAAAATTGGCGGACAAAATGTGAATATTGCACAAGTAATACAGGATGCGACTAACTCTGCATGTTCACATCTGCGCAAGCTACTCGAAGAGTACACAAGTCTTAATGCAAGTCAAAAACTACGATTAGACCAGTGCCTAAGAAATGACGTTACGATACAAAATATTTTTAATAGTGGGACTACCACTGAATATATTATTTATGGAATGTTAGAGCGAGGCATCATGGATAGCGCTTGCGATGGATATAACGCAAGAGAATATGTATGTGTTTGTAATAATAAGTATTGTAATGGCCCCAATAAACCACAGATGGTAACAGTATGTCCAATAGTTGGCAGCTGTGTTGGGAAACCCATTTATGTTTGTCTAGATAATTTGAAAACATCCGGAGATATTAATCCAGATAACATTATTCATGAATGGATGCGATGGTGGTTGGATGGCAATGATCCGACAGCTGAGATTTTCAGTTGGGACACTTTATTAGGAATAAGTGGTACATTGGAGAGGTGCCTTTATCATGCCAAACAAACACCTGAACCTTTATCCGGTGTTAATTTAGGATCATAATTTGTTTTAATAATCGAGTGTACGCTTGTGATTAAATGTATTCGGTGTGGTTATAACTTACATGGGTTAGATTTAAATACAAACTGTCCTGAGTGTGGTTTGCCAAGAATACTTTGTAACACTTGCGGGGCAAGTTTGATTAATACACCAGAGTATTGTCATAACTGTAAGAACAACGGACATGTTAGTGAATGGTCGTTAATAAAATCATTTATTTTCCCATGGAATACTCCTAAAAGCGGATTCTGGTTAAGTATATATGATACATCTTACAATAAATCTGCAAGAAAAGCATTGTTCTATTCATTTCTGATTTGGTGTTCGATAATATTACTAGGATTCATAGGTTTTCGAGTCCAGTGGATTCGCGTGTCTGTAAATTCTATAGGCAAAACCGATTGGACATGGCGTGCTGATACTACTATTTCACATTGGGCAGAATTTTTGCCACGAGGAGAACTTTATGGTAATGATTTGGTTTTCACCCGGGTATATTACAAAGGAAGCTTTACTAAATTATTACTCGGCTGTGATTCCAAAATAATAGCTAATAAAGGAAGGATGAAAACATTAAATGAAGATATTAAACTGTCTTTATTAAGATGGAGTAAATCATGGATCATCCCGTTATTATATCTAACTTCTCATATAATTCTTTATACAGTACTAATATGTGTTCCACCCATTGGACTTTATTGTGGGTTACTGCCATCAGCCAGAATTGATTTTCTCGCTAATGGAATGCGTAGAGCTCGTTGGATTATTATTCCTAATTTATTAATACAAGGAATATTATTATTTATTTTCCAAATATACGATCTGCTTATTTTATATATTGGATTTCCTTACTTGGGAACAAGTATTATTGGAATTGAAGTTACATCGCCATTTTGGGTTTGTTTACTTTTTTATTATAGAGCGATAGGTTTTGATAGGCAGAAATTAGTATTCGGCTCTAAATTAATTCCAAGAATGCTAATTCTAGGGGGATTTATCGTATGCCTCATTACGGCAACAGCACTTTCATCATTTATAGCCAAGGTTGTCAACTAATACAAGTCAACTGATAGGCATAAATCGCGCAGTTTCAGCGGTGGTGTATCAAAATGTCGTTGTCCGTCCAAGCTGATCGGTGAAACGTGAAACGATGAAAGAATACTAGATTACCAATAATAATTCTGAATTGATGCTAGTTGATTACATAGAGGAACTCATCTCATGGCCATGCAAATCAAGCGAATTAGCGTGACGGCGATTGCATTACTCATGGTTGGTTTGTTCTACGTGTTGCCCATGCGAAATGCCCAATCAACCGAAGGGGACGCTCCGCCACCCGACCAGGCGACGGTCGAACAGGCGATGATGTTGCGGGCGGCACTGGGAATTGGACCGAACGACCTACTCTGCTCAGTGGCAGGTGATACGGCACATCAGGCGATTATCACTAAGGGTATCGCGTTCTTAGATGCTAACCACGAGCAACTCACGCCGTTAATCACCGCCTATCAGCAGGCGAATGACCAGGTGGTTCAATTATTGAGTAAAGGTCAGCCAACCGACGACGCCTTCACCCAGCTGGACTCCGCCCGCGACGCCCTGCTGACCGCCGCCCAGGGCTTGTTTGACGAAGTCGATGCCGACATCCCCCCTGCCTACCAGACGCTATTAACTCGACTGCTTGAGAACAGCGGTCTGGACACCGATTTACGCCCCCTCAATCTGACCACTCCGCAACGGGCTGCCCTGCTGGCTGCTACTTACCAGCGGGATGAGGTTCTGCTCGACGCCCGCAACTGGTATCAGGATGAAGTGAACGAATCCGCCAGAACCCAGTATGAAACCACCGTTACCGCCATGCTCACGGAACCCCAGCGAATCCAGCGGACGAATTTTCAGCAATTAATAACGGCCCACATGGAAGCGGTCACGATGGCCGAGGTGGCGATGGTCAGTGATTGATATTGAGGCGACGCTCTGGTCGGCGGCCTACGATGCCCTGGGCCGGCGTGTCCGGACGGTGAATGGCGCCACCACCACGCACTATTACTACGATGGCCAGAATGTGGTGGCGGAGTACACCTGGAACGGTTCGTCCGAGACGCTCAAGCGCTACTATGTGCACGGGGCTACTTATATCGATGAACGGGCGGTGATGCGGGTGATCGGCAACACGTCGGTGGATTACTACTATTTCCCGCGCGAACTGTGGAGCGTGGAGGGGCTGGTGAACAACCGGGGCCACGAGGTGGAACGCTACCGCTATACCGCCTATGGTGATCCTTTCATTTTTGCGGTGGATAGCCGGGATGTGAATTATGACGGCTATCGCAGTGTGGCCGACCGCAATGCGATCTTGATCTATGCAGGGCAGGCGCCCTGCACCGCTGGGCCGATCTATGACCTCGACGGCGACGGCGATATCGACAGCGTGGATGCCTATCGGGCCTATTCGATCACCGAAGCCCAGCTCCGCTACTCCGCCCTGGTTTTCCTCGACACCAGCGGAATCACCAACCCCTACCTCTTCACCGGCCAACCCCTCGACGCCATCGACGGCGGAAGTTTATACCTCTATCACTACCGCGCCAGAGCCTATGACCCCACCCACGGCAGGTTCATGCAGAGGGACCCGTTGGGCAATCAGGTCGGAATACGTTGGGGGCGAGGGTACGGCAAAATGCAACCTCAAATGTTTATTAATGGAAAGGGGACAGAAGCATATAGTGATGGAATGAATCTTTATCAATATGTTAGGTCAAATCCTGCAAAATTTGTTGATTCTTATGGATATATTTGTGGTCCTGATGATTGGCATGATTACATTATTCCCGATAAGGCACCTTTATGGTTCGGCTGGTGTGATTTTTCGCAAGCCTGCCAGTGGCATGACAATTGTTATACATCGTGCGGGAAAACTAAAGAACAATGCGATAAGGAATTTCACAACATTATGATTAATATGACTTCTGCCAGAGGATATGGAGCTTGGGGACACTGTTCTTGTGGAATACTAGCTGATATTTATTATGAGCCTGTTAGGAATACCAAATTTGCGCAAAAACTATGGGATGCCTCACAAAAGAAATACTGTAGCAAAAAGGACGATGACGAAGAAGAACCAATTATACATCCGTGTATGATAATAGCAGACAATGTTTTTGCTGATTGCATGATGGGTACTGGAGGAAACCTGGAGTATTGCGGTCAACTTGCTAAGAACGTTTATAACGGATGTATGTCAGGCAGCTAATAGCAGGAGAATAATCTGACATATGAATTCTAGTTCAGCAAGAGCATGGTTGATAGTATTTCCTTCGTCACTTATTGTAGCTGTTGGGATTTGGCTGTGTTCTGTTATTCCTACTATATTTGCTCAACCTGTAATAATTGGAAGCATTTTAGCTATGTCACTGGTGAATTTTTTCAAGATTGTTCCCAATATCAAGAATAATGACATACTCGAATTTGTGGGGCGGGTGTGTTTACTAATTCCATTGGTAGTTAGTGTTGTGACCATGTCTTGGCTGTATTTGGATATTTTGATAAGACCACAATCGGGTGATGGTCTGGCTATTCTAGTTGTTCCATTTGGAGGTTTTGAAGCTTTCGTTATTTCATTTGCGTTGAGCATACCCATAGCAATTTTCGAGTATAAAAGAAGAGCCAAAAATCAGAATCAAGTTATTTGTTGCAGCAAGTGTGGGTATCGGATTGACAATATCAGGGGACCAAATTGTCCAGAGTGTGGACAAGTATTTCGTTATGATGACAATTGGTCTCCAAAAGAAATGAGTCTGAACACCGCTCAGAAATTGTCTCAAGACGATGGATAGATAAATGCAAACCGACTTAACATCCTTAAGGACGTTAGCTCATGGCCAGACAAATCAAACGAATTAGCGTGACGGCGATTGCATTGCTCATGGTGGGTTTGTTCTATGTATTGCCGATGCGACACGCCCAATCAACCGAAGGTGACGCTCCACCACCTGACCAGGCCACGGTTGAGCAGGCGATGGTACTGAGAGCAGCTTTGGGTGTAGGACCGAACGACCTGCTTATCGCCGCAGCGAGTGCAGCAGATGATACGGCACATCAGGCGATTATCACTAAGGGGATTGCGTTCCTGAATGCTAACCACGAGCAACTCACGCCGTTAATCACTGCCTACCAGCAGGCGAGTGACCAGGTGGTTCAACTATTGAGCAAAGGCGAGCCGACCGACGACGCCTTCGCCCAGATGGACTCCGCCCGCGACGCCCTGCTGACCGCCGCCCAAGGCTTGTTTGACGAAGTCGATGCCGACATCCCCCCTGCTTACCAGACGGTGCTGACTCGACTGATTGAAAGTAGCGGACTCGACACCGATTTACGCCCGCTCAATCTGACCACTCCGCAACGGGCTGCCCTGCTGGCTGCCACTCGGCAGCGGGACACGCTTCTGCTCGACGCCCGCAACTGGTATCAGGATGAGGTGAATGAAACGGCGAAGGCTCAGTATGAAACCGCCGTTAACGCCATGCTCACGGAACCCCTGAGAACCCAGCGGACGAATTTTCAGCAATTGATGACCGCCCACATGGAAGCGGTCACGATGGCTGAGGTGGCGATGATGGGTGGATGATGAAATCGATACGCAGCCTTCCAATCGGAGGCAAGGGCGATTTTTCGATGGCGCCGGATATTGAAGCCTCCCTGACTTCATGAAATCGCGCCGCACTGGTCACGCCAGAACTGAGAGATGATGCTATTCAGGAATATTGCCTGGCTGGAAGGGCGCGATCCTAACAATGTCCTGCAGACATTTTTGCCAAAACAGATCAGGTTCTAGCCAACATCAAAAAACCAACATGTTTTCATTACCCAGCAGCTGCTGGGGAATCGACGACGATTGGCGGGCGGTTATTAACTGCCGTCTGGTTTATAATCGACGTGTTGCAGCCAATTCTGTTAAGAGACTTCGGGAGCGGCTAGCTACCGCGTATCGCACCCGGCTGAGTCAGGAAACCTAATCGCCTGGCTCGCCGGATGCGACCCGACTATTAAGGATTAGGAACATGGCGGACATTCAAGCCAATGCTTACACGTTACTAAAAACTATTTACGAGCTACAATTCACCGGGCGCCCCAATGCCGAAGGATCGAGCGGATTAATCAGATTCTCGCCCGTGCCGCTGCCCGCCATCGTCGCCGAACTGCCGTCGAATATTGATCGTGAATTGGCAGTTGACTGGTTGACATCAGCGGGCATGATCGAAACGGTGAACGAACCGAGCTTGTGTCATTGTAGATACCTGCGACCCGACGGAAAAACCGTTGCCGTCGAGGTACACCGCGGTGGATTGGAATCAATCTATCGATCTTCCGTCGATGGACAAGTAATGATCGAACTCAGTACGCGCCGATGGCGCGGACCCACGGAAAAGCACGGCTTCGACGTGTTGAATCTATGTTATCGTCTGACTGCAAGAGGAATCGAAGCGATCGAAAAAACGGCGGAAGATCGAGCGGAGAGCGAGCAGGGCAGTTATTCGTATAGAGAGCTGCGAATCGTCCGCGATATCACCGGTGATATCGCAATCCTGGATGGATTGGAACTCCCGCTGTCAAGCAATTATGCCGCCGATTTTTTAACAAGGCTCCAGAAGCAACCGGGAAAATTCGTTAAAGCGAAAATACTCGACAAAGTTTGTGGTTCCAGATCAGATCGAATCTACAAGACACTTCCCGCTGAAATTCAAAAACTAATCGACAAGCCAGAACGTGGCCATTCGGGGTATAGACTCCATTCCCCGATCATTCTTGCCGCATGACGACGGTGTGACGACCCGCGCCGTGTTCGTCAATCAATCAAAACGTTTTAATCGGGATATGAGAACAAAAATCCCGAAACCGGATGCAATCAAAATTCGCGAGGAAATCTCCACGCTTCGCGCGAGAATCGGCCAATTGAAAAAACTTCTCGATTTGGCCGAAATTCAACACTTGCTGCCAGACAAAACAGATCGGGCCGCCGCCGAAGCCGGGCAGCGGTCAGGAGGTGTGCAGTGATCACCGTCGCCGCCAACAATCAGTTATTAGGTGCTGCACTTCGTTACGCCGAGCTTGGTTGGCATGTCTTTCCAGTCTATTCGATCTCCCAAGGGCAATGCACTTGCGGAGACGCCAGCTGCAGATCGGCGGGCAAACATCCTCGATTATCCAATGGGCTGAAAGGCGCTTCGGTCGATCAAGCCATAATCAACCAGTGGTGGACCAAATGGCCTGACGCCAATGTGGGGATACGCACCGGCGCAATATCGGGAATCATCGCCATCGATATTGATCCGCGTCACGGCGGTGATGGTACGCTGACTAAATTAATCAACGAAAACGGACAACTGCCGCCGACTACAACCGCGATTACAGGCAGCGGTGGCCATCATCTGATCATGGCACACCCGGGAGTAAACGTCAGTAATCGAACGAACCTCTGGCCTGGAATTGATGTGCGGAGTGATGGCGGTTACATCGTCGTTCCGCCCTCCAATCATGCCAGTGGCGGCACATATCAATGGTCAAATGGTTCTGATCCCTGGCAATGCGAACCGGCAAGCATACCCAATTGGGTACTGGAAGCGCTCGTCAAATCGCCCGGCAATCATGCGTGTAAACCAACATCCAATGGCGATGAGTGGCACTTACTCATCGAATCGGCTCGGCGATATATAGCCAGTGCAGATTCAGTCGCCGAGGGACAGCGCAATTCAGCGGCATTCCGCCTGGCCGGCAATCTGGCCAGTTTTGAGTCAGAATCATCACATCACCGTTTGAGTGAATCGGACATCTTCGAGCTGATGGCAGACTGGAATCGCGGCAACCAACCGCCGCTGGATGACCGCGAGTTGCGTCAGGTCGTCCAATCGGCCATGAAAAACGGCTCGCCGCGCCAGCCTCATCTGGTGCATCTGGGTACAAAAGCGTGGGGCTGTAGACACAGTAGACGTGTAGACAGTAGACACGCTCAACCATACAAATCATTCCCGGTTGAGGTGTTCCCGGAACCAGCGGCGGAATATGTGCAAGCCGTATCAGAGGCCATCGGCTGCGATCCCGCGTATGTCGCGCTGCCGTTGCTCTCGGCGATGGCGGCTGCGGTTGGCAATAGTCGTCAAATCCAACTCAAACAGGGCTGGTGTGAACCGGCCATCATCTGGACTGCCATCATCGGTGAAAGTGGCACCCATAAGACCCCAGCCATGCGGCAAGTTCTCAAACCGATACATGATTTGCAAGCGGATGCAATCAAGAATTACGAACAAGCGCTTAAACAATTCCAGCAGAATTACCAGGTTTATGAGAAAGAGTTCGCAGCCTGGAAGCGAAGTAAAAATGCTCCACCGCTGCCCCCGGTTCAGCCGGAGCCACCTGCCGCCGTTCGCCTGGTGGTAGCGGATACGACGGTGGAAGCGCTGGCCCCGATCCTGAAAGATAATCCCCGTGGCGTACTTATGGCCCGCGATGAGCTGGCCGGCTGGATCGGATCATTTGATCGTTATGCTGCGGGTCGGGGCGGCGACTCGGCCAATTGGCTCAGCATGCATGTGGGGGAGTCGCTGATCGTTGATCGCAAGACCGGCATTCCGCGAACGATTTTCATCCCAAAGGCTTCAGTCAGTGTGACCGGCGGTATACAGCCGCGAATTCTGGATCGCATGCTTTCAACGGAGCATCGAGAAAGCGGTCTTGCGGCACGCCTGCTGATGAGCTGGCCACCACGTAAGGCCCGCCAATGGCGTGAGGCTGAAATAGATCCCAGATATGAGACCCAGCAGATGGAGATTTTCAAGCGATTGCTGAGTCTGCAACCGGAAACAGACGAGAACAACCGGATTCATCCACTAACCCTGCGACTCACACCCGATGCCCAGACTGCCTGGGTCGAATTCTATAACGCTCACGCTCAGGAGCAGTTGAACCTTGATGGCGACGAGGCGGCTGTCTGGTCCAAGCTGGAAGGTTACGCCGCACGGTTTGCATTGATATTCCATCTGGTGCAATGGGCTGCAACTGGCGAGCAGATCAATAGCACAGATCACATTGAAGTGCATTCTGTTGAAGCGGGTATTCGCCTATCCCAATGGTTTGGCCAGGAGACGCTTCGGGTCTATGGGCAATTGACTGAGAACGAAGATGAGCAGTTGCAACGGCAGGTGATCGAATTGATTCAACGACGTGGCGGATGCATCACAAAACGAGAACTTCAACAATCCTGTCGACCACTACGAAACGATGCCGCTTTGGCAGAACAGACTCTGCAATCCTTAGCTGATGCTGGTTGGGGGCGATGGGAAGGTGCTGACGCGTGTTCACAGAATGGTCAGTCAAAACGCGCTTTCGTGTTGTCTACATGTCTACCGTCTACAACGTCTACAAACCCCATCGTCGACTCAAACAGCGGGGACTTTGCAGATGGTAGTGGCGATGATGGCGCTCAAATAGGGTAGGGGTAAGTCTAATCTCTGTAGGTATTTATGAAAAACCGTATTTGTCGCAGCCTACATATTTTCACGGGTTTTAGGGGTTTTGTATGGGGAAAAACGTGAGTGACGGATATTTGCGCTTTTTAATTTGGCAGGCCCACAGGGCGATGGCGGAATCTCTGCCTGTGTTGCGAGCGGCACGGGATCGCGCAACTGGTGCTGCCGACTGGAACTCGCTCCAATTAACCTTCGAAAAAATTCGAGGTTGCCTGGCTGATGCATTTCTTCACGCGCCGTGGATGGACTGCGCACAATTCCCTACGTCCATCAGGTGTGGCAGAAAATGACATCGGTGAGCGTTGATAACGAAATGACTTTGACCGCTCAATGCGACGCTAAACGGCTGTTGCTGCGCGATTGTGATATGGCGGCTTTACTGGGCTGTTCGGTCCGCCATGTTTGGGCGTTGGACTCTCGCGGTTTGATACCAGAAAGTGTGACCCTAGGTAAGCTGCGGCGATGGTCACGGTTTGTTGTTCTGCGATGGATCAGGGATGGATGTCCGCCTCGTTCTAATCCTGGCCGTGATTTATAACTGACAATCCCGACGATCAGCGTTACACTGTATGCAACCATCGAGGGTCCAATATGGCTGATACCAAGCGAAAGTCTAATCCGATTTATCGCACGACCTACAGGGCGGTTGATGGCACACTCCGGGAATCATCGGTGTACTGGATTCGATTCCGCGATCACAGGCGGGTTAAGCGGCGCATACCCGGATATTCCGACCTGGCCTCAACAGAGCAACTGGTGAACTATGTTCGCAAGTTGGTGACATACCAAACCACGAAAGAACCGCTCAGCCCTGCCGTACTGGAATGGCTAAAAACACTACCTGTGAAGATCAAGAAGCACCTAGTCAGATGCGAGTTGATCAGCGGATACAGCAATGCTGCCGGTATCTCTGCGTTGCAACATCTCGAAAATTATCATCAAAACCTGACTGACGATGGGGTTACTCAGGATCATGCCAACCTCAGCAAAAACCGCATCAAGCGGCTATTGGATGGCACAGGGGCCAAGTTGCTTAGCGATATCAGCGCTGCACAGATCAAGCGATTTCTGGCCAAGCTACGACGGGACGGAGGCTTATCTGAAAAGTCCAACAATCATTATGTGGTTTGCATCAAAGCATTCTGTAATTGGCTGGTGAGGGAAAAGCGACTGGCTGAATCGCCGGTGGCTGCGCTGGAAAAGCTTGAACGTGTACGCGAGACGCACGTTCGCCGGGCGCTGTCTACTGACGAGTTAAAACGTCTTTTAATGGCGACAGAAAAGGCGCCGCGACGGTTTAATATGACTGGGCATGAGCGGAGCCTGTTGTACCGGCTGGCCTGTGAAACCGGATTACGAGCCAACGAACTCCGCCATCTTTCGGTCAATGACTTCGTGCTGGGTCGTGATCAGGCGATGGTGATACTCGGCGGGCACTTCACTAAGAACGGGCAGGATGCACGACAGCCGCTGAAAACAGACCTGGCTGATGAACTCCGCGTTATGTTCGCTACGAAGCTGCCGACCGCTCCGGCATTTAACCTGCCTAAGCGGGACAGCATGGCGGATATGCTCAAGTCTGACCTGAAAGATGCTGGAATTCCCTACAAGGATGCTGGCGGGAGGGTATTTGATTTTCACGCATTTAGGCATCAATTTGCCACGAATTTGGCGCAGGTGGGCATTCACCCCAAAACTGCACAGGAATTGCTTAGGCACGGCTCTATTGCACTGACAATGCAAACCTATACGCACTCATTGAGGGAAGATATTTCCGCAGCGGTGAACAATCTTCCTGACTTGTCACCAGACAGTAGCCAGAGGCAGCGGGCAACGGGCACGCACGACGAAATCCACTCAAATCACTTTGTTCCAAACTTTGCTCCACGAGACGCATTTTCATGCACTCAGGTGCAATCAGGTGCAGTCAACATGACAAAAAAGGCACTTGCAGAAAAACGCATGGAAACAGGCAAAAGGTGCGTAAATTCTGCAAGTGCCGATGACTGGGAGCGGGAGGATTCGAACCTCCGAAGGCTAACGCCAACGGGTTTACAGCCCGTCCCCTTTGGC
Source organism: Phycisphaerae bacterium (assembly GCA_022072405.1). Lineage (GTDB taxonomy): Bacteria > Planctomycetota > Phycisphaerae > UBA1845 > CAIVHJ01 > JAJVHX01. The sequence continues at coordinate 59,735 of JAJVHX010000025.1, forward strand.
CACTCGGGCACACTCCCTTATCGCCGGGGTCGGGGCAAACACATCCCAACGATAGATCGGATATTGTAACATCAATTTCGCGTCTCGCAAATTTCATCCGTTTAATACGATCGATGATTTATCGGATCCAACAGTACACATATTGGAGTCAAGGTTGGATGGCGATTGGCTGAGTGGTCGCTCCAGGCCAGCCGGGCCAAAGTGTGCGAAAATCATACTGCTCGAGCTGCTGCCGGCCCAGGGTCATAAAATCAGGCAGGTCATAAGTCGTGGTACTTTCGCGGATAATCGGCACCTCGCGACCCAGCATACGAATAGCCAGTATGGTCTGCTGGCCGTCGCCATAAAGTCCGCGCAATCGCAACTGTTGATCGCGTATTTCCAGTCGCGTGCCCAGTTGCGAATATTCCAGCTCATCAAAGGGTAATTCCGGCAAAGTCAGCCCCAATAACGACTCCGCCAGTTTCTGCACCAGTTGTTTATCGATAGTCGTTTCACCGGCAGCGGTGGGTTCGACCCAGGCATCAATATCCGCCTGCACCAGAATTTCGTCACGAATGGTCAGGTTATGCAGTTTACATTGCAGTAAGCCTTTGGCCCGGCCCCAACCTAGCGCTGTCGTCAAGCGTTCCAGATCAACATCGACTACTTCGCCGCTAATCACCGCGATGACCAGACGGCCGTTCCGCCACTCGCCCCGCTCAATGGTCAACTCGGCACAACCACTCAACGCCAGCCAGCCCCCCAGCCGCTCGGTCCAATCAGCCAGTTGCAGGTCGTTCAGGCGGGCACTGCAGACCAACTGCTCCAACTGTCCCCCGATGATCGAAGCCTGATCGATAGTGACATGTTCCACTCGGCCGTGATAGGGACCGCCCTGCAAAAATCCAGTCAACTCGCCCAACTGCAGATCACGAGCCACACCATTGAGCCGGACACGCGGTCGCGGTCCGTTTTCGTAAATAATTTCTCCGGCAAAATTCCCCCGCTCCACTGCCTGGCCGGTGATTTTCTCCAGTTGCAGGTGCTGGATCGGTATGGGCGGCACCCATAAACGCACCTCGTCGATCACCAGCGACTGGCCGGGCATGAACCGGCTGCTCAGTGTGATCGGCTTGGTTACGTTGAAGCCGTTAATGGTTGTTGAACTGAGCGTGGCTTGAGCCGGCTGCCCCTTCTGCCCCAGCACCACAATACCCGAAGCATCGGCAATCCGCAGTTTCCAGTCGAATCGTGACACATCCAGATCGATATCCTTCAGTTCCACCTGCCGCAGCTGCAGAGCATCGAAATCATGTGCCAGACCTGACTCCAGCACCTGCCGATAATCAGGCTCTCGCCATTGATCCGTCAGCACCTGGAAATATCCGTCACGTAATTCCAGCATATACTGCGGCGGTAATATTTCACCGGATCGTTTCTGCCAGTGAGCCTGACGACACTGAAATATTTTTTCGCGCTGCTCGGGCAGAAAGACCGTCACGCCTTCGACCGTCAGGGCGCCGGGTTCCTGGGGTATGATACGCTCCAGCACGACGGGCAGCTTGAGAAAGGTACTGACCGATTGGCTGATACGCTGACGATAATAATTGCTGTGCAGATACCCCGCAAAAGCCAGCGTCGCCGCCAGCGAGCCGCCGCCCAGCAGGATACTCAACCATAGCAGATTTCGACGAATTCGAAGCATGATTTTTTATCAGGAATGATCGGGCTTCACACCCAGGTTGCGGGCCTGCTGCATAAACCATTCATACGCCTGGGTCACCTCACCCAGCGTATCACCGCCGAACTTCGCCAGAAACACCCGGGCCACCTCAAATGCGACTACGTTCTCCGCCACGACACTAACCGCCGGTACCGCGCAGACATCGCTGCGTTCATACGCGGAGACCGATTCTTCCAGCGATTCCAGATTCACCGTTTTCATACCTTTGCGAATCGTGCTGATCGGTTTCATCACTGCACGCACCACCAGGGTCTGACCATTGGTCATCCCCCCTTCCAGACCTCCGGCATTGTTGGTTCGCCGGACAAAACCCAGATGGGTGGCAGCCCGCTGCTGGGGGTCATATTCGATAACGTCGTGAACCTGCGAACCTCGCTGATGGGCGAGCGCGAAGCCGCCGCCGATTTCCACGCCTTTGATGGCCTGAATGGAACCCACCGCCTGCATGATACGGCCATCCAGACGTTCATCCCACTGCACGCAACTGCCCAGACCGGGTGGAACGCCCTGGGCTCGTACCTCAATAACGCCGCCCAGCGTGTCGCCTTCGGCACCCGCTTTACGGATCTGGTCAATCATCGCTTCGGCGGAACGGGCATCCGGGCAATAGACTTCATTGTCGTCGCGCTCAAAACGCAATTGGTTCAGATCGCGGCTGCTCTCCACGGTACATCGAATCGAGCCAATCTGCTCAACATAACCCACCACGCTGATACCGAAATGACGTAGCAGACACTTTGCTACGGCGCCCGCCGCTACTCGAACCGCTGTCTCGCGCGCCGAAGCCCGTTCCAGTGTCGTGCGGCAATCGGTAGTCAGCCATTTAATGCTGCCGGCAAAGTCGGCATGACCCGGACGAGGCTGCGTGACCGGAGGGGCGATTTCCAGACGAGAGTCCTGGTTGGGTACCATCAAGACCAGCGGCGAACCCATCGTCACTCCCTGTCGCCAGCCGCTGAGTATCTGTATTTCATCGCGTTCGATCTGTTGTCGCTGGCTTCGACCATAACCCCCCTGCCGGCGACGTAATTCATTATTGATCAACTCCTGATCCAGCCGCAATCCGGCGGGTAAACCCTCCAACAGGGCCAGCATCTGTGGACCGTGTGATTCACCCGCCGTTCGAAAACTCAGCACTGCCATATCATCCTCGCTGCGCGGCGTCTCCCTGTCTGTCCCGCACAAATTTCTTTCCGGTTAATTGTTCATAAGCCTGAATGTAACGCGCCGTCGTTTGCTGGACGACATCCGCCGGCAATTCCGGGCCGGGCGGTTCCTTGTCCCACAGCTTGGCATCACACAGTCCCTGCAGATAATTGCGGACCGGCTGCTTGTCATAGCTGTCCTGATCGCGACCGATCTGATATTCATCCGCCGGCCAGAAACGCGAAGAATCCGGTGTCAGCACTTCATCAATCAGCAGATATTCACCATCGGCCACCCCCCACTCAAACTTCGTATCAGCCAGGATGATCCCACGCGGTCGCGCATATTCCGCAGCTGTTAGATATATTTCGATGCTCCGGTTACGAAGATAGCGCATGGTATCCTCGCTTACTATTTGCGCAGCCTGCTCATAAGAAATGTTCTGATCGTGGCCGCTCTCTTCTTTGGTAGCGGGCGTAAATATGGGTTCGGGTAATCGCGAACAAAGTTGCAGACCGGCGGGCAGGCGAATACCGCACACCGCACCTGTTTTCTGATAATCCTTCCAGCCGGAACCCGCCAGATAACCGCGCACGACACATTCAATCGGAATTACCTGGCATTTCCGGCAACGCATGGCCCGCTCATACAATTGCGTTCGATGGGCTTCCAGTCCTTCTGGAATCTGGTCGCGAACGAGAGAGATCAGATGATGGCGGACCCGACCTTCCAGGAAATGAAACCAGAATTCAGACAGCAGCGTCAGTACCCGTCCTTTTTCCGGAATCGCCGTCGCCATAACCACATCAAAAGCACTGATACGATCACAGGCTACCAGTAATAATTCTGAACCCAGATCATAGATATCCCGTACCTTGCCCTGGCGGCGGGGGAATCCCCGCAAATCGGTTCGATACAACGCCTTCACTTGAAATCCTCACTCCGGTAATTATTTTTACGGTTCTTCCGCTATACGACGTCGCACAACAATGAGCAAGTGTCGCAAACGTTCCCGCTGGCGCGACAACCGGATGTTTTCCTCCGGATCACGCCGCAACGTCTGATTGAGCAAAGCCAGCTCACGATTCATGCCCATCACCAGAGTGAGATGCTGGGCAAAGGATGCCGCATCACGTCCCCGGCCATCATATTGCCCCGGCTGGTCGATCCATTGATCGATCCGATCCACTCTTGCCGGAGCCGTATCACCAGGCTGCGTCGTAGCGGAAATATTCGCTGACCAAGATTGTTCCAGTTGCGCCGACAATGCCTGCTGGCTTTCATCCAGATGTCGGGGCAGGGTGTAATAAAGTTTGAAATACCCCTGTCGGGCCTGCTGCAGGGAATAGGCCAGCTGCAAGTTAGCAGCAAATTGGTTCAGTGAAATCTGATATCGATTGCGGGCGATACGATCCAGATGTTGAATCGCGGCTTCATCCGAGCTGGCCAGCAACTGAACCATCTGTCGACCGGCTGATTCGTAATTATGGATTTCCCATTCCTCGAAAATACGCAGCAGCACAACTGCCGGATCTTCAAGCGGCGACTCACCGCTGGTTGTTGCGGGCGGAGATTCAACTGGCCTGGTTTCAGCATCTGTGGTCGGATACGGGAGCAGCGGACCGGAATTGTGGATCAGTTCTTTGATGTGCTTTTTTTCAACCGGCAGGAGATAATTGATCCCTTCATCCGGCTTGTATACGCGAAACAGAATGCGCTGAGATTCATCCTTTTCAACCCAGCCGAAAAACTCCTGGTCGTCCAATAACACCAGCTTATCGGAAGCAATCGGCGCGGATTGGGATATCACCGGCATGGACTCTGCAGCCCCATCCCCGGCCAGCCCCAGCAATAATATGCTCACGAATAATAACAATGACGCGACTCCTACCTGGCGGCATTATATCCTATTCCGCAACGATTGCGGATCACGCCTTCCCGAATTAAAAATATCCCCTTCCCGGACTCGACGATCACCGCTGCTTCGGTCATAATGAATAAATAGGGGCATTACTGGCCCGGTAACGCCACCGAAAAACTCCGCTCTCCTTCTGGGTAGTATTGCGGATCAACTTAGGGCACGGCATTCAACTGTATCATAAGACCCATGCTTTTTTTTCACGTATTCGAAGGAGGCCAACCGGTCAGCAAGCTCCCGCTGACCGGTGCCCATCTGATTGGTACCGATCACGTTGCTATCCGCGCGGAATTCGAATTCAAATCGGGTGAACTGGTCTGCCATAAACGGGCCCAGGGTCCGGCCGCTTTGTGCATGCTCTGGCCGGTGAAGGGCTTGGGCGCGGTTCTGCTCGAGACCACGCGACTCATCGAACGCGATCGACCCTACAATCTGCACCTGGAACTGGCCCGCGGTTTGTTAATGCGCATAGCTCAGAAACGCGAAGACTGGGGACTGTTCGATATTGACAATATCGACGTCATGGTTCGCAGTTGTCAGAAGGCCCAGGAAATTTTCATTGAAGCATTGAAATCGAGTAATGTGGCCGCAGCGGCCAACCTGGCGGATGAGGTACTCAGCATCGCTCTGCCGCTCAGCGAACAGATGGCCCTGTTCCATGCTGGTGTATTCCTGAACCGCCGCCGCCAAGCCGGGCAATTCACACCCCAACTATTTGGCTGTCGCATTAACCCCGATAATCAGCAGGAGCTATACCGCAAGCGGCTGGCAGCCGGTTTCGATTTTGTCACCGTCCCGACCTGCTGGCGACTGCTCGAACCCCGCCCGGGCGAAAATAACTGGGAAGCACTCGATAATTGGGTGGACTGGCTGACACAATACCGTCTGCCCATTCGCATGGGCCCGCTGGTTTCCTTTCATGAACTCGATATTCCCGGCTGGGTAGTGCAGCAGGAACTGGATTACGAGCAGATTCGCGATTTCACCTACAACTATATTCGCAATGTAGTGCAGCGCTATGCCGACCGCGTTCAGCAGTGGGATGCCATCAGCGGCATGCATGCATTTAACACGCTGAATTTCAATTTTGAGCAATTGATCGATATCACTCGAATGGCTTCGGCGGTGACCAAACAGTTGGCACCACAAGCCGAAGTCATGGTTAACATTACTGCTCCCTGGGGTGAATACTACGCACGCAATCCCCGAACCATTCCGCCACTGCTCTACGCCGATATGATTGTGCAAAACGGCATTAATTTCGACACACTGGGCTTGCAGATGTTTATGGGTTTGCCGGTTGAAGGCCTCTTCATTCGCGACATGTTCCAGATTTCTACGCTGCTGGATCGATTTGCTTCGCTGGGTAAACCGTTGCATATATCTGCCATTCAGGTTCCTTCGAATAATACAACAGATATATATGACGCCTGGAGTGGCAAGTATTCGCCGGCGGGTGCCGGGCAATGGTACGAACCCTGGAGTGAAATGCTGCAGCAGCGCTGGCTGCGCGAGTTTTATAATGTGGCCTTGAGCAAACCTTTTGTGGAGTCGATCTGCTGGCATAGCCTGGCCGATGACGAATGGCGTTATCTGGCCCACGGCGGCCTGTTGCGTTCCGATCTGAATCCCAAAATTGCATTTGAACAGCACTGCATCATACGTAATCAAATCCATGGCCAACGCGTCTAACACTCCGCCGTCTGGTCAATGCCTCCTGGTTGATCTGGGTCGATATTTTGTTGTAATGCTGATACTGTTGATCATGCTGCTGCAATCGCAACTGCCGCGCTACAGGACTGCACAGTCCGATCCTCGACAACGCCAGCTCATCCGGAAAATCAATCCCAATCATGATCCCTGGTGGATGTTAGCAGCCCTGCCCCGGATCGGCGTCACTCGCGCTAAAGAGATCGTCCAGTATCGTGAACAAAGCGGACAACCCCATCCCTTCAATTCCGAAAATGATCTGCTGAATCTGCCCGGTATTGGTTCCGCGACACTGCATGCTGCCGGCGACTTAATTGATTACCATTGATCAGGGATAGGCGTAATTGAAGGCTTCCGAGCCGTCATCCTTGTTGTTTGGATTGGCGGGTGCGATGCCTGACGTGGTGTAGATGTAGGATAAATCCTCGCCGTCACAGGATACAATCTTCAGTTGCCGATCCCTGCTTAATTCGATCGGCGGCCTCAATTGTTCCTTGCCCAGGCGGCGATTTTGATCGTCGAAGGCAATAATGATAAATGGGAAAAAGGGTGCCTTGGAATTCTGACGAACCACCACCGCCGTGTATCCGTTGCTGAGTTTCAGTTTGGCTCCGATGGGGAAGGGGTGGACCATGGCTGTAAATACCTTGGTAATCACCGGATCAAAATGCTCGCGCATCGGGCCATAGGTCATTTCCCACAGCACCCGCGCTTCGGTCTTGGCCTTTTTGTAGACACGCGGCGATGTGGCGGCATCAAAGGCATCGGCAGCCCGGACGATGCGCGAAAATACATGCAGCTTTTCACCCTTCATGCCGTAGGGGTATCCCGACCCATTGAAGTTCTCATGGTGCGTCCGCACCACCATTCGCGCCACCGCCGAAAGGCTGGGGGGCAGCATCTTCTCCCCCGCGACCGGATGGTTGCGCAGCCGTTCCTGTTGTTCCGGGGTTAACGGGCCGGTGGCATTATAAATATCCTGCAGATTGAGCATGCCCACATCGGCCAGCAGGCAACCCATCGCCAGTGGGGCCAGATTCAACGCGTAGGAGCGTTCCAGTTGCTGCGATTTGCTCAGTCGTTCGCGTTCTTCCACGATGTACTGCTTGATCGAATTGCCCACCACCATGGAGATGTAAAACACATTGGCGGAATGTTCCTGAATGTATGTATCGGCGCTGTGGGTTTTTTCCAGTAGTAACGCCGTGACCGGATTTTCCTTCATGAATTGCAGAACCTGAGCCGCCGCCCGCTGCAAGCCCAGAATATCCGCACTGCGGATTTCAGTGCGCCCGACCAGCTTCTTGCGAACACCGGCAAATGCCTGCGACACGGTCTGCGTCGCCTGACGGGCTGTTTCCCGATCTTTGCTGGAATCCTGAAACTCGCACATTTCATCCAGCAGCGGATCAGCGATCAATATTTTCAGATCCGGATAGCGGCGGCGTAGCGCGTCCACATCGCGCTGATCCAGAATTTTACCATGCGGCAGCAACACGGTGTACTCATTACAGACCGACTGGTAGAGTCGCATTCCCGGTTGCAATTCTGGTACGCTCAGAACTATCGGCATGATCTCAACCTCGGGCGCTGTCGGAGTATCTCATTGCTCTTCAGTTGTATCGGGGCTTGCAAAGTCATGCTTGATATGTAATTTCAAAAGCAAGATGAGGCCAATTCCTGTAAGCAGCAGAGGAGAATTTGCTGGAAGATACAGCTATCGGACCTTTTATATTTTGAGTCCGGGGATCGTGCTTGCTCAGGGTTGATTTTCAGAAGTCGCCACGACGTAAACCTGACGCAGTCGGTTCAAATCAAGGGTGGATCGAACATCCAGAATATAAATTAAGCCGTTGCGATCGTCGCGGCGGATGGCTTCGACTCGTCCGATAATGACAGCCAGCGGCAGTCGATCATCGCCATCGGCATTCACCACCAGGTCATCGATCTGTATCTTCTGCTGGTCAATCAGATCATGATGCACATTGTCGATCTGCATGCGGCCTTCACCGGCGCCATGCAGTATAAATTCATCGGTTAGAAATTCAAAGCGGTTCTCCACCAGTCGGCCGATCTGCACCAGCCGCGGGCGGCTTTCCCGATCGGTAACCAGTAGCAGGCGGGCAGAATTGGTGCTGGCTTCCACCACTTCTCCGACCAGGCATTCACTCGCCACGATATTCATCCCCTCCTGCACGCCATGATCAGTACCCTGACGAAGAAAATAATCGGAAAGCGCCAGTTGTTCGCTGCGAACTCCCTTGAGCGTACCGCGATCGAGCAGTTTGCTTTCTCGCCACGCCAGACTATCACCCGCCACAACCAGCGCCGGAAGCAGATTCCAATCCTCGGATCGGCTGCGGTCGCGTAAACCCAGCAGCATGGTCCGCTCATTTTCCAGCTGGGCATTATGGAGACTCAAAGCCGCCACCTGCTGTTGATAGCCCTGCACCTGGCGAATGAGGCTTTCAATTTCGCCCGGAGACATGACGCGCGATTCGCCGGTTGCCGGGTCAGTTAGCGCCACCATCGCATGTTGCAGCGGGACTATCACCTGCATCACGTTGCGCAGTGTCGCACTGATCGGAGTGGGTAAAAACAAGGCAATCAATGATAAGGTGAGCAAAAGCGCCAGCACACGAAGCAATGCGGTTTGATGCGATTTACGGCGTTTCATGGCTACGCCCGTTTCCCGTCGATGCGCCCGGCTACCCCAGTCGATCATTGACGATTAATACTCATCATCGTCCGATTCGAGTGTCTCTTTCCATTGGGCCAGATTTTCAAGATATACCGCCGTGCCGCGAGCGACACAACTCAGCGGATCGTCGACCACCTGAACCTTCAAACCGGTAGCCTGGCTCATCACCACATCCAGGCCTTTGAGCAACGCCCCGCCGCCGGCCAGGTGAATGCCATTACTGACCAGATCCGCCGCCAGTTCCGGCTCCGCCTTCTCCAGCGTTCGCAGTACGCAATCGATGATTTGCCCCACGGGTTCACGTAATGCTTCCCGGATCTCCAGGCTGCCGATCTGTGCTTCGCGCGGCAGGCCGCTGATCAGATCGCTGCCGCGAATGATCATGCTCTTCTCGTCGCCATTAGGTGCCGCTGAACCAATTCCTATTTTAGTTCGCTCCGCTGACAGCGGGCCGATGGTCATGTTATAGGTGCGCTTCATGTAGCTGATGATTGCTTCATCCATCTTGTCGCCCGCTACCCGCAGCGATTCGCAGGCTTGAATATCCGCCAGCGACATGATCGCCACTTCCGTCGTACCGCCGCCGATGTCCACGATCATCGAGGCCGTCGCTTCCGCGATGGGTAAACCGGCACCGATCCCTGCCGCCATTGGTTCTTCCACCAGGTATACCCGTCGCGCCCCGGCACGTTCCGCTGAATTATAAACGGCGCGTTTTTCTACCGCGGTGATTCCGGAGGGCACGGCGATGACGACTCGTGGGCGGAAAAAGCTGCGCTTGCCAAGCGCTTTTTTAATAAAGTAGGAGAGCATGGCCTCGGTAATGTCGAAGTCCGCAATCACTCCGTCTTTGAGCGGACGAACCGCCGTAATCGAACCGGGTGTTTTGCCGAGCATCTCCTTGGCCACTATCCCGACTGCCTGGCCGTTATTCAAGACCCGGTTTGTACCCTTCTTAACCGCAACCACCGAAGGTTCGTTAATCACAATCCCCTGGCCCTGTACGCAGACCAGCGTATTACAGGTGCCCAGATCGATACCCATGTCGACACTGAACATCCCCATGAGCGAATCAAATATCACAAGCCTAACCTCCAGCCGCAACTCACCAAAAATTAGAGCTTGCGGTCTGAGTTCCTGAAAATAGAAACAGCGCAGGAATGAATTGTATGATGTTGATCGACTGGCTGAAAGTGTTAAATTCTGGAGGTGTGCATCAACCCAACGGCATCCAACTGCCAAACAGCTCCTGATTTCGCATCGCCAGAAACACCGTTCCTGCCAGCAGGAATAGTGTAGCAATAATCAGTAGCATCGTGTAGATATCACTGGTAGGGCTGATGCGAATTTTTGCACCGGTGCTGATATCGGCCATGATCCGGTCTCTCCTTGCTCAATCCAGATCGTAATTCCCACCCCCAGAATGGGCAGGTAGACGACTGCGACTAATTCATCGCCAGATAGCCACTCTCATCGGCTACCAGATCACCTATTGCTATGGTGCCAGCCACATTCTTGAGCTTACCAGCGGCACTTTGTGGTTCAACGTCAGAAATTACCAGGTCGCCCAGATAACCCTTATCATTGTAAATGATAAAGATCATGCCATTGACGACGCCATCGTTCGTCCCGACACTGATGCTGGCATACTCGCCATTGACCTGATCAATTTTACCGCGAATCGGGGCGACGCGTGGAGCAGTAGCAGCCACAACTTTATCAGTCGGCAGTGTGACCGTCTGATCCTCCAACCCTGCCGCACGCAACTTCATCTGTTCCAAAAGCTTATCGCGTTCACCCTTAAGTAAAGCCAGCGACTGTTCCTGCTGTCGGACCTGTTGTTCCATGACGATGATGGTGGCAATTTTCTCATTGAGTGCTTCATTCAGATCCAGGTTAGCCTTTTCGAGCTGCAGATTGCGCTTTTCCAGATCACCGCGTTTGGCACGAGCGGCTTCAGCACTGGCCTGCGAGATACCCAGCTCGGCTGTCAGCTTCTTTACCGTGGCATCCATGCTGGTGGCATCGGCATCAGACTTGACCAGACGAGCTTTGACATCGTTCAGCTCCGCCTGCATTGTCGCCATTTTCTCGTTGAGCTGTTGTTCGCGTTCGCCCCAGGCTTTGCGATCCGCAGCAGCCTTAAACGATTCCGCGGTCTTGGCAGCAATCAGATTGCGATTGTAGGTATCGGTTACTTGCGCCAGATTCCGCCACTTTTCAGCCTGGTCCTTCCAATCCGGAACACTCGCTGAAAACTGAATGGTCATCATGGTGAAGGTGATGCTGAAAATGACCAACAATACCACGAAGGTCTTGGTCAGTGTATTCAAGACATGTCTCCTTACCCAGTGGCTGGCAAGTTCAATCAACTAGTCAACTATAGTACATGAACCCGAGCCGCAGCTATTGGCCGGGATTTTCCTGCTATTTCATAATTCGCAACCAAGAGGCTGGACCAGTGTTGCAGGACTCTCTGACTGAGCAATGATGAAGTTATGCGATTTTCAGGAGCGGGTCAATATCCCTGCAACCCGCTATTTCTAATCTCTGAAAAATCTTCCGCCAGCCAGCGGACTATCCATCAAATATTCACCGCGACAAGGGCCGTCCGACTGGTTGAATCAGCATACAGACTGTATACTGATGGATTGTTTGATCGTGCACACACCGCATTATCCCAGGCCAACCTATGGAGCTGACCCCACTGGCAGCCTGATTCTAACTCTTTTATTATGGTGTAATTATGGCTGAAACGATGCGTGCCATTAGAAAATCCCAGCCGGCCCAGGGGCTGTGGATCGAAGACGTTCCAGTACCTCACCCCACAGATCATGAAGTCATGGTCCAGGTCGAAGCCGCCAGTTGCTGCGGCACCGACCTGCATATCTGGAAATGGGATAAATGGGCCCAGGGTCGAATCAAACCTCCGTTGACTCTCGGGCATGAATTTTCCGGAACGGTGGTGGACGTCGGCCGAAAGGTCGATCGTGTCAAAGTCGGCGATTATGTTTCCGCCGAATCGCATGTCACCTGTGGCATGTGTTTTCAATGTCGCACCGGCCAGGCTCATCTCTGCCCACATACCAGCATCCTCGGCGTTGATCGACCGGGGGCGTTTGCGGATTACGTCGTCGTGCCCGAATCGGTGATCTGGCAGAATGATCGCAGCAAGCTGCCCTCTGAAATCGCCACGCTGCAGGAACCCTTCGGCAACGCAGTCTATGTGACGATGAATCAGGAAATCACCGGACTGAACGTTGCGGTGCTGGGTTGTGGACCGATTGGTTTATTCGCCATCGCCATCGCCAAAGCGGCCGGGGCTGCGCGTGTGCTGGCTACCGACGTGATCGATTTCCGTCTGCAACTGGCCCGCCAGCTCAAAGCCGACCATGTGCTCAATGCCGCCGAAACCAATACCAAGGATCTGCTCGAGGCGAACAACGGTCTCGGCTGGGATCTGGTGTTGGAGATGAGCGGTGCGCCCACCGCCATAAATAATGCCTTCAACATCGTCCGTAATGGCGGCAAGGTTATTCTCTTTGGAATTCCCTCGCGGCCGGTGGAAATCGATGTCGCCGAAAAAATGATCTTCAAAAATTTAACCGTCAATGCGCTGAATGGCCGGCGGATTTTTGACACCTGGTATAAAACCCGCTGGCTGCTGGAGAGCGGCGTGGTCAATTTGCGGCCACTCATCTCCCGCGAAATTCACTTTGATGACATCAACAGCGGCATGGAGCAATTGGCCGCCGGTCAAGCTTGCAAGATCATCATCCGTCCTGACAAACAGGTGACCGTGCCGCTGACCTCCAATGGCCGGCAACGCGAACAAGGCCCCGACGTTGAAGGTAAAGTGGTTCATCGCTAATCCGCCTGAAGCTCGGAAGGAGCAACCGACATGAGCACCATCCTCGATGAAATTCTTGATAGCCGCCTGCAGGAACTTCGCCAGAGCGGTCGTTATAAACACGCCCTGGAACTGATGTCGCCGCAAGGCCCGCAGGTCCGCATGAACGAGCGCGACACGGTCATGCTGTCGAGCAACAATTACCTCGGCCTGGCCGATGATCAGCGGGTGCGAAACGCTGCCAAGATCGCGATCGATCAATATGGCCAGGGCACCGCCAGTGTTCGATTTATCTGCGGCACGATGAGTTGCCATCTGGATTTGGAAGAAACCATCTGCCGCTTCATCGGTTGCGAGGCCGCCCTCACCTATATCAGCTGCTGGGATGCCAATGTTGGACTCATTCCCACGCTGGCCTGCACCCCGGAGGACGCGATCTTCTCCGACGCCCTGAATCACGCTTCCATCATCGATGCCATCCGCCTGAGCAAAGCCCAGCGCAACATCTTCAAACATCGTGATCTGGCAGAGTTGGAGTCCATGCTCAAAGCTTCCGCCGCCAAAATCAAACTGATCATCACCGACGGCGTTTTCAGCATGGAAGGCGATATCGCCGACCTGCCGGCGCTGAAGGAGCTGGCCAATAAATACCAAGCCATCCTGATGGTGGACGAATCTCATGCCACCGGCGTGTTGGGCGCTCATGGTCGCGGGACCGCCGAACATTTTGGCGTGCTGGGCGAGGGGACGATTCAGACTTCCACGCTGGGCAAGGCGCTGGGTGGCGCGTGTGGTGGATATGTGGCTGCTTCACGAGTGGTGTGCGACTATCTCATTCAGAATTCGCGGCCTCATCTTTTCAGTAACGCCCTGCCGCCGGCAGTCTGCGGTGGCGCCAAAGCCGCCATCGAAGTGCTGATGGCTGAACCGCAGCGTCTGGAGACGCTTCGCAGGAACACGCAGTATTTCCGCAAAAAAATCAGTGCTATCGGCTTGAAAGTTCTCGAAGGCATTACTCCCATCGCTCCGGTGATGGTTGGTGACGCCGCCTTGGCCAACCAGTTCCAGAAAAAGCTGTTTGAACAGGGGATTTATGTGAGCGGTTTCGGCTACCCGGTGGTCCCCAAGGGCGAAGCTCGGCTGCGCTGCCAGATTTGTGCGACCCATACGTCGCAACAGTTAGACCAGGCCGTCGAAGCCTTCAGCCGCGTCGGAAGCGAACTGGGCCTCATTTAGCGGTTGCAAAGCTCCACCCAAAAGGCAACGACCGGCGCCTGAATCTGTCTTTCGGAGTCACTATACCCGTTAACCGGGAGAGCGGTAGCCATTTCAAATTTGCTATCCCTATCCAGCCCTTCGCAAGTTCGATGAATGAGTCATGATGCTGACTCAAGTCAATCGAACTTAATTTTACATTTTGGGCTCGGCACGCACCAATCCTGCTTGTCTGTGAATTCTCCGACATTCCGGTAAAACATTTCGTGGGCCATGAAGGACAATAGCAGTTATTCATATAAATTGAGACCTCTGAACAACCGGAGTATTCGGCGGAAGAATGCTTAAACAGCGGTGATTGAATCGTGTGAGCAGGAGGTTAGCCTCTGTAATCTCTGAATAACCATCTTTTTTGTTCTCAATGCTCCGAT
>JAJVHX010000026.1 GCA_022072405.1 Phycisphaerae bacterium
CCATCAGTTGGTTGGGTAACTTCCGACGAGTGTTGACCCGCTGGGATCGCAACGCTGAAATTTATAGAACCTTTGTCCATATCGCTTGCGCCATCATCGTTTGCAGGTACTTATGAAATGGCCTCTAATCAAATCGTTTGTAATATGTCATGTGAAGAAATCAAAAGGTATGGAATATTGAGTCATGAATGTTGTCACGCTTGCGATTATCGAATATATGGTGTTCCCAGATATCTCCAAGGGTGGTTCGCTGACCCTTATCCACACAGGAGTAAACTTAATTGTGACAACCGACAAGTGAAATATGACACTACTTGGTAATAACAAGAGTTGACAACTAATTATGAAAAAATACAGAACCACAGCAGTTTGTATATTTGGATACTATTTAGTAGTATTTTCAGGATGCATTGGTGACGCACTTATGAGCGTAAGACAACCTGTAGAAATTATGATTAGGGATTCTATTTCAAATATTGGTATTACAGACGCTGGCATTATCTATGCGGATGATACGCATCACTATGAAAATTCCGATCATGCAAAGAAAAGTAATGACGAATGGATCGATTATGTCAAGCAGAACAAAATCAGGTATGAAACTTCTGACTCTGGCTATGCTAGACTTGATGTCGAAGTTGTCTGGATTGCAGGTGGTGGATGGTTTGCCGATACGGATATGAAAAAGGACCGTTTAACTGGAAAAATTTATCTGTTTCGGATTTCAAAGGATAATGTTAAAGAAATTTTGACTGTACCGATGTATCAGGGCAATATTATCAATGGTAAGTATTACAGTTTAACGATTCAGTCCATTGGTAACCCTATCCCTCTTAATGAATATACAAACAAAAACCGTGAAAATAATTAAATTTTATATTTGTTATTTTCTGCTCTTGGTGGGCGTGTAAACGAATTGCTGTATGAAACGTAATCTGAACAGAAATAATCTAGGGACCGATTCATGGCCAAGCAAATCAAACGAATTAGCTTATCGGCGATTGTCTTACTCATGTTGGGATTGTTCTATGTATTGCCGATGCGGCGGGCGAAGTCGGTAGAACTGCCTCCGCCACCAGACCAGGCCACGGTCGAACAGGCGATGACGTTACGGGCGGTACTGGGGGTTTGTCCCAACGACCTGCTCTGTGCCGCAGCGAGTGCAGCAGATGATACTGGCCTGCCAACTGACAACGGGACAGCGTGATGTTGGTTGCGAGAAACTGGTATCAAAATTCAGTCAACTAGTCTCGGCAGATGGGGGTTCAAGTCCCGCCGTGCACAATTTAACTCTATTAAATTTTTCAGTAGTTGATCAGGGGATGGTGGAAGATTCCTCGATGTAAGCGCATGTGGGGGATCGGTTTATTCGTCCCATAAGCCTATATGGAACAATTAAAGCCCAAGTTCAAGGACCGAATAGTATTCCGGAGTGGAAAAGAGGTCTAATCAAAAACTAATATTAGTTGTGTACCCCTGCCGACTGTTCTACGGTACAAGGGAGTTCGACAGAGGTAATCACCGGCTCAATAGCCCTTACCGCCTGCAGTTGTCTGAACGTTATGTCCTGCGCGGCGGATGCTGTTCGAGGGTTTGGAAGGATCGGCATGGTTTCAGAATCAGCACAGAAACCGCCTGCACGGGTCGCTTGTCCAGCCTGCAAGACGATCTACCAGATCAATACGGCGTTACTGGGCAAGAAGTTGATCTGTGCCCGCTGCAAAACTGAATGGAATACGATTGCACCCGAGACGCTGGTGGCGGCGGGAGACCAGGTCAGTGATGTCGATGCCGAGCTGATGGATCTGGCTGATCGCGGTGAAAAGACCAAGAGTGTGGGTGGATCGCTGGCGGCCCCTTCACATGATTACTGGCTGGGCAAGTCGATCGGTCGCTATCAGATTCGCTCCATTCTGGGTGTAGGGGCTCTGGGATATGTCTACCGCGGCCACGATAAGGAACTGGGCCGTGATGTGGCGATCAAAATTCTCGCCAAACCCAAAGGCGAACAGATGACCCTCCGCGAAAAGTTGTTTATACAGGAAGCCCGCGCCGCCGCCCGCCTGCAACATCCCAACATTGTCACGATTCATGAAGTGGGTGTGGATGGCGATTTTTATTATTTCGCTATGGAGGTGGTCGACGGCGGCACGCTCAAGGATCTGGTGCTCGCCCTGGGCAAGCTTTCCGCCGCCCGGGCCAGTTTCCTCGTCGCCCAGGCTGCCCAGGCGCTGGCCTATGCCCACGGCAAGGGCGTCATCCATCGTGATATCAAACCGGACAATCTGATGATGGATCAGCGTGGGGTGATTCGCGTGGCTGATTTCGGTCTGGCGGAGATCGGTGAGATTGATCTGATCAAGCTCTTCCATGGCCGACCCTTCGGCACGCCCGGATATATTGCTCCGGAGATGGCCCGGGGGGAGGGTTCCACCCCGCAGAGCGATATTTACTGCCTCGGCTTGGTGCTCTACTACGCACTGACCGGCCGGAAAATGCTCAAGGCCGATGGGGCCCAGGCGCAGGTGGAACTCTGTGCCCGCCCGCCGGTTTTCGAACCGGGACCGGAACTGGCTGACGTTCCCGCCGAGTGTCTGCGCATTCTGCAGCGCTGCCTCGAACATGAACCGACCAAGCGCTATCCCAAGGCTCAGCAACTCGCCGATGATCTGCGGCGCTTCGTCGTCGAATCCAGCCGGGACGACAGCCATTCTCAACTGCCGCTGCCGGGACCGGACCCCTTCACCGGCCAACTCTCCCGTCCGCAGCGCGGCCCGATCTCCCGTTTATTGCTCCGCACCGCCCGCTTTCTCAGTCGGCGTCCTGCCAGAAAATAAATTATCGCTCTGCGCGTCAACCTGAAGCTTTTTCAAGACTGCGACCATAGCGTCGCGCAGGCTGAAGCCTGCGGCTCCCTGTCTACTGAAATCGGCTCTTGCCTTTATAAATAAGGTTGAAATAAATAATCGCCTGCCTCGAATAATTACCGTATTTTTCAATGGTCGAGGAGGGCATCAGATGAAAAATCCGGGTATTGCTGCGGTGTTGAGTTTCTTCTACACGGGGCTGGGGCAGATATACAATGGCCAGATCGGTAAAGGGCTGTTGCTGATGGCGCTGCAATTCGTCAGCGTGATGGCGATGTTTGTACTGGTGGGATTCATCACCACACCCCTGCTCTGGATTTATGGAATTTACGATGCCTATCAAACTGCCGAGCGGCAAAATCACTATCAGCAGGGGTATTGAAGGGTTGGTTATGGGGGTCGTTATGCAATAAACAAGCGACCGACGGTAGGGGCGGCCGCTAGTTGAAGGTGATAATTACTTCAGTTCGACGTTCCAGTAGGCGTGATCGAGGAACTGCTTCCAGGAACGGTAGCGGTGGTCGGAAAGCTGAATCGAAACCACCGGGCTGCGCTTGGGCTTGACCGGCGGGGTGATCAACTTCATATGGGCCTCTTCCGGCGTGCGGCCACCTTTCTTCACATTACAGCGCAGACAGCAGCAGACCACGTTTTCCCAGTTGTTGGGACCGTTGCGGCTGCGCGGAACGACGTGATCCAGGCTCAGTTCGGTGGTCGGGAACTTCCGGCCGCAATACTGGCAGCGGTTGCTGTCGCGGGCAAAAATGTTCCGCCGATTGAACTTGACCTCCTGACGCGGCAGGCGATCGAACAACGTCAGCCGAATGATCCTCGGCACCGCCAGGTAGAAACGCACGGTGCGGATCCAATCGTGTTCGTGCGGTTCAAACTCCCGACGCAGAGCGCTGACCTCCCGCCAGGATTCATAATCGTAGGCGAGGTATTTGCCATCCTCGATGTGGATGACTTCAGCCAGATCCTTAAGCAACAGGGTAAAGGCCCGACGAACACTGATGATGCGAACGGGAGCATAGTGGCGGTTGAGCATCAGCACGCTGCAGCTCAGGCCGGAAACGGGCGTTGTGATTACTGTGTCTGAGAAGGTCGTACCTCCAACTTCACGGCGGGAGGCCGGTTGTCCTATAAAATTATAGGATTTTTTCCGCTTGTAAACAACTTATCGGCAAATTCCGACAGCCCGAAGCGAATTTCACACGTCCTTAACCATTCTTAGCGGAGCACAAAAATATGCCCGAACCCGTGATTAAAATTCTGCCTGGTAGAAAGAATCACGGTGTGCCACGACTCTGCGAACCGTACAAGTTTGCGATTATTCAATGCCCTGTGCAGCCAGCCAGCGTTCGGCGTCGAGGGCCGCTTTACAACCCATGCCGGCTGCGGTGATGGCTTGACGATAGACAGAATCCGCCACATCACCGGCAGCAAACACCCCATCGACACTGGTGGTGGTGCGATAGAGATCCTTCAGCACGATGTAACCCTTTTCATCCAGTTGCATCTGGTTTTTGAGAAACGCCGTCGCGGGCGTATGGCCGATGCCGATGAACAAACCGCGCAGCTCCAGCGTGGATTCCTGCTGCGTCACCGTATCATGCAGTTTAACACCGGTGATTTTGTTATCACCCAGCACATCCACCACCACCTTGTTCCAGATCATTTCCATCTTGTGGTTATTCAGGGCCCGATCCTGCATGGCTTTGGAGGCCCGGAGTTTGTCGCGGCGGTGGATGAGGTACACTTTGGAGGCAAACTTGGTGAGGTAAGTGGCTTCTTCGATGGCGGAATCACCGCCGCCCACAACGGCTAAAGGCTGGTTGCGGAACATGGGCAGGGCGCCATCACAGACGGCGCAGGCGCTGACTCCGCCACCCGACTGGGCCAGCCGCTGCTCATTGGGCAAGCCCAGCCAGTTGGCGGTGGCGCCCGTGGCGACGATGACCGCGTGGGCTTCAATCAGCTGATCCTCGCTGTCCCAGAGTTGGAAGGGCCGGCGGGAAAAATCGACTTTGCTGATCATCCGACCGACCATCCGACAACCGCAATGTTCGGCCTGTTGGCGGAACAATTCCATCATTTCCGGCCCCATTACGCCTTTGGGAAAACCGGGATAATTCTCCACCTCGGTCGTGAACATGAGCTGCCCGCCAGGCACAATGTTGAAGGCTCCGATCTGGCGGGGTTCATCTGCATACAGAACCGGATTGAGGTTGGCTCGGCCGGCGTAAATACCGGCGGTATATCCGGCGGGGCCTGAACCGATGATGACGACTTTTTCGATCATTGAGCTGATCCTCACAGCGGTAAGAGGATGATTCACGGGTTCCGAAATCATAGTCCAATTCGTACCGGCTGGCGAGCAGTGACTGAAAATTTCCGATGGGGAAATTCGCCCTGTACCAGGACGAATAAAAAAGCCGACCTGTCGGCCGGCTTGATTGATCTGATGGAAAGAAGCAATCTGGATCAGCTGCCCGGCGAGATCAGGAAGTTAAGATTGATCTGCGTCGAACCACTCTCCACCGTGAGGGCTTCGGGATAGCTTCCACAGTAATCGCCGGCTTCGCAGATTTCGCCATCGGCGTCGCCATCGGTACCGGTATACATCTCGTAATCGCCGGCCGGCACATTGGCAAATTCGAAACTCAATTCCCCGCCGGCGGCGATCTCCTGCCGGGCGACCGTCTCGCCCGATTCAACCGCCACCAGTTCGACATACAGCGGCTGATCCAGAGGCGAGCCGCCCACCTGTATCTGAACCGTTAGTAAACGATCTGCGGCGTCGGTGGCACTGATCACCACGGCAGCGGAATAAAAGCCGTCCGCCAAGCCATTGCGGTTGATGAAAATTTCCAGCATGGTGACGTTGCTGTCGTCTGCCGAACCCGACGTGTTGACGATCAGCCAGTCGCCGCCATCTTCCGGGGCTACGTCCACCTCGGTGACATTCAAAAAGCCGTCACCGCCGTTGCTGACACCGACGGTCGTTTCATTCTGGTCGCTGCCGATCAGCAATTGATCCAGCTCCAGTTCGATGGCCGGTACGACATCCGTCGAACCGTTGTCATTGTCGCTGGTGTTATCGTTGCTGTTGCCGTTATCATTATCGTTGTCGCTGCTGTTGTCGTTACTGTTATCACTGGTATTGTCATTACCATTCTCATTGCCGTTACCGATCTCTCCATTCTCGGCGGCGACGACAGCAGCGTGGGCATCCACCAGCCCGTTGCCAAAAATAGTGTCCTTACCCTCAGCCCCCAGGTCCACCGTGGTTGATTCGAGAACCGTGCGGACTTCATCCGGGGTCAGATCGGGATTGACGCTCAGGATCAGTGCCACCACGCCGGCCACGTGCGGACAGGCCATGCTGGTGCCTTCAAAGAAGGCATAGTCCGGTTCGATCGAACCGCTGGAATCATCGCCGACCGTGCTATAGACGCCATCTGACAAACCATCGTGATTTTCATCCAGCGACACCCGCCCGCCGGGAGCCACCACGTCCAGCGTGCTGCCATAATTGGAATAAATGGCCAGAGACAGATCCGCATCCACCGCGCCTACGGAAATCACTTCCGGGTAGGAAGCCGGAGGAGCCGGAAGTGAGGAACCTTCGTTTCCGGACGCCGCTACGACGATGACACCTGCGGCGACCAGATCCTGAATCGCGGCCCGCTCAATGGCGGATTCCGCCTCACCCGCTGCACCACCCAGGCTCAGGTTCATCACCCGTGCGGGCAACGTTGGTGTGGTACCACTGACGTTATCCAGGCCGCCGGCCCAGAGCATACCTTCCACGATATCAGAGATCGAACCGCCGTTAACGCCCAGGCCACGCACCGGCATGATTCCGCAATCCCAGGTTACTCCGGCGACCCCTACGCCGTTATCGGTAGCAGCACCGATCGTGCCGGCGGTGTGCGTACCGTGGAAGCTGCTGCTGCCGGAGAGGCTGTCGCCCGGATCGTCCGCATCGGGATCAATACCATCGCCGTCATTGGCGGTGTCTACGTCGCTGATGAAGTCATATCCTTCACTGATTCGCCCCTGCATGTCGGGATGGCTCATCAATACGCCGGTATCCACCACCGCCACCACGATATCGGGATCGCCCGTGGTAATATCCCAGGTATCGGGCAGATAAATCGCTTCATAATGCCATGCCTGCTTATCGTAATCCGGATCATTCGGGATCTGCAGCGGATAACGGCGCACGTTCGGTTCGGCGAAGCGAACTCCGGGTAGTTGCTGGAGGCGGCGGGCCTCATGCAACAAAGCCAGGTAGCGGCGTTGCGGCGTACGGTCACACTGACGAAGTGTTCGCTGGTAGCGATGGATGCCGGAAGGGGATTGGCTGATCAGTTGCAGTTGATGTTCCACTTCAAAAGCCCGCTGGAACTCTGTTGAAGTATTGGGCTGATAAACCACCAGTAGTTCATCCGCTTCATGGCTGGGACGAGCACCGGCAAAAGCGCTGCTGCGTCGGCCATTCTGCAATACCGAGAGCACTTCGCGATTGTCCACCAGGATCGAGCCGCTCAATGACCCCACCGCCGACTGGCAGGCATCACCAATGCCATTGGCATCGATATCCTGCTGGTCCGGATTGGCTGTCTCCGGGCAGTTGTCGCAGGCATCACCAGCGCCATCCGCGTCACCATCTTCCTGGTCCGGATCAGCGCTTGCGGGGCAGATATCGCACAGATCACCCAGACCATCCTCGTCGCCATCTGCCTGATCCGCGTTCACCACCGCCGGACAGTTGTCCGCGCTGTTGGCGACGCCGTCATCATCCTGATCCAGTGGGGCAGCATTGTCATTTACATTGCTATTGGAATTGACATTTCCGTTGGTATTGTCGCCACCCTGGCTGCAACCAGCCGCGATGAAATAGGGCGCAAAAACCAGAGCGATCAAGTGGAGGTTGGCGAGCGCGAAGCGAATCATGATTAAGAGCATGGCAGATTTCCCCGTGGGTTGGGTGGATTTCAACGATTGGGTCATGCACTACTCCAGAGTCCCAAGTATTGGACCGGTATATATGGGAATTCAGAATTTATCCGGCAGAAGTTTCCAGTAACCACGCGTCTTTACATATCGGCTATTCGCTCAGGGTGAGGCCAATTTCTGTATGGGTCCGATAGTATGCTGTCGGGCCTGCGGCAGAAAAACGAGTGTCCCGACGGGAAAATCGATGTCACTGAGCACCTGGCCCTCAGTAATGGTGACCGGCAGGGCTTCGATGGTCGACGGGTGGCCGCCGCACAATTCCCCCAGATCACAGATCAGATCATCCAGATCACGGTCCGTCCCCGCATAAATTCGATAGACACCCGCCGGCAGATTCTGGATCGAGTAGGTGAAATTCTCCAGGCTGGAGGTCTCATCCTGGGCGATAGAGATGCGTGATTCAGAGTCGATGGCCACCACGAAGATGGTATCTCCCACAGCGTTCGCCTCGCCGACCCGCATATTGACGCTGATCGTCGCCGTCGGCTGATCCACAGCCAGCACGCGTACCGTACCAACGTACACCCCATCCTCCAGCCCCTCGCGGTCGATCTGCACCGTTATGGCGGAGATGGTGGAACTGCCGGATGATCCCTGTGATGTGGCGGTCAACCACCCGCTGCCGATCGATTCGTCCGTAACCACATCGGAAATATCCAGTACGCCGGCGCCGGTGTTAATGACCTGCACGGTCAGCGTGTCCAGATTATTACTGAAATCAAGAGTCTGGGAACTGAGGCTCAAACGTGGTGTATCCAGAACTTGCACATCAGCCAGCAGGGCGGCTTCACGCACCGCCAGAGCCGCATTAATGACCCCGTCGCCGAACTGGTCATCGCGGCCGGCGTCTCCGGCATCAAACGCCGTGGCGGAAAGCACTTCACGAATCTGATCGACGGTCAGATTGGGATTGATCGATTTCATCAGGGCAACCGTACCGCTGACATGGGGTGTGGCCATGCTGGTGCCATGCTGCAGACTGAGCGTTGGTTCCAGCCCGTTGGCCGTTTCCGCCACTCCCAGACTGAGTACTCCGTCGGCGACTCCATCACCGGTCACATCCTGCGACAGATTGCCTCCTGGAGCCGAAATATTGATCGTCGCTCCAAAATTGGAATAGGGCGCCAGGTTGAATTGCGGATCGCAGGCTGATATGGAAATTGATTCCGGAAACGCACCGGGATAGGAGGGTTGTCCTGAAGCTTCATTGCCCGCCGCAGCCACCACCACGACGCCCGCCGCCACCGCTTCCGCGATGGCTTCCTGCATGATCGTGCTGGGCGTGCCGCCGGCCGGTCCGGCGATGCTCAGGTTGATCACATCCGCGACATCGTCTGGCAACTGGCCGCTGACATTGGCTAATCCAGCGGCGAAGCGGATCGCCTCGCCAATGTCAAAGCTGGTGCCGCCGCCCACGCCTAACGCGCGTGCCGGCAGAATGCGACAATTCCAGGTGACCCCCGCCACGCCGGATCCGTTATTCGTGACCGCACCGATCGTTCCGGAGACATGCGTGCCATGAAACGAGCTTTGGCCCGGACCACCCGACAGGTCGCCGTCATCGTGCGGATCGTCATCGATCCCACCGCCGTCGCGTGAAATATTCGGATCGGAAATGAAATCAAATCCCGGATCGAGTCGATCAGTAATTTCAGGATGTTCCGCGATAATGCCGGTATCCACTACGCCCACCACGACATCCTCCGAGCCGGTGGTCAGGTCCCAGGCATCGGGCAGATTGATCAGATCATAATGCCACTGCAGGCCATAAAACTCATCGTCGGGTACCGCAGCGATGTGATACATATAATTGGGTTCCGCCCAGCGCACTTCACGACGCTGGCGGAATTGACGCAGCGCCCGCTGGGTATCGACCTTCCGGGCGATCTCGCTCCGGGCCTGTCGAGCGGTCGCTTGTGCCAGCAGCAGATGACCGGCGGGTGATTCTGTAACCAAGGTCCAGCCCATTTCCGTAAGCAGTTGCTGACGCTGTTCTGCACTGAACTGTTGATCGAATTTGACCACCATTTCGGCCGGTCGATAATCCGCGATGGCAGGTGCTGCGATGGGTGCAGTCTGATGCTTGACGCGCGCTCCTGTCCCAGCCGCCGAGAATTCCAGCCCCATCACATAGTCGCCGCCATTGGCCAACGCTACCACGGTCACCGCAAAAGTATCGCGGACCGTCGTCTGGCCGGATTCCGGATTTTTTTCGGTCTTTTCATCGTTATCGAAACATTCGCTGTACTGATCGCTGACTCCGCCCAGCGTGCAATTACTCTCCTGAAAATCGGTGATGGCAAACGCCAAATTGTTATTCAGATCGAAATCGAAATTCAGAATGATGGTTACTTCCAGCGGTTGATCGCTGACAAAGGTGAAGCTGTCGGCGGCGTCGTTGTCGGCCAGCACGTTTCCGAACAGCTCATAACGCGACCCATCGGTGACACTGATTGGAGTCGCCTGGGCATCGGGAGTGTCGTTCGGTTCCTCTTCCAGCACTTCGGTGCGGGTCACTTCCGGCAGTACGGTCAGTCGACCGGTAATGCGGGCACTGCCGCCGGGCGAAGTATTATCGTTATTGTCGTTACTCCCACCATTGCCTCCGCCACCGCCTCCGCTGCAACCGCAGATCACCAGGCTAATTAACAGCGTCCAACTGTATCGCCAATTCCGCATGTCTCAACCCTCAAGCCAGAATATTCTCGTCACAGTTCGTATATTTATTAGCAAACTCTTGATCAGCCTTTCCGCCGGAAACTGATCCAGCCGCTATTGCACCATACCAGATTCTTTTGCAATTTTCAGCGTTGACCTGCCAGCGCAGTTGATAATAATCCTTGAGTACAGGGTTAATGAATTATTGCCCGATCATGTCGCCATCCTTTAGGAGCCCAACCATGCCGATTGTCCAGGAAATACTCAAAACTAAAGGCCAGGAGGTCAAAGCCTGCGCGGACGACACCACCGTCCTGGAAGCAGCTAAGGTGATGGCCCAGAATCGCATCGGCGCAGTGGTGGTCACCAGCGGGCCCAAGGTGGTGGGCATCTTTACTGAACGGGATGTGCTTAACCGGATCGTGGCATTGGGGCGTGAACCGGCCAATACCCTGGTGCGGGAGGTGATGACCTCGCCGGTGGCTTGCTGTCAGTTGAACACCAAGTTGACGGAATGCAAAGCGGTAATGTCCAGCCGCAAACTCCGCCACCTGCCCGTGGTTGAGGATGGCGAATTACGCGGCATGATCTCCATGGGCGATATCACCAGCCGCGAAGTGACCGACCAGGCCACCACCATCGAATATCTCAGCGAATATCTCTACGGCCGAACGTGAATGTGGTCGGCTCCATTTTTTTCTGGTAGACATATTCCTGCATATTGTTTGTGAGGGTACTTACATGCAACATCACGGATTATTCTGGCAAGACAGACCGGGATTGAAGATGTATGGTCAGAAATTAGTGGTTCGGTTGTCACAACTGATTCTCGCGGTTGTACTGATGTTCGGGAATTCGAGCTGCGGAGTCGTTGTCGAGCATGAAGTAGAAGTGTATCTTCCGCTCGAAGGAGATGTGATCTACGCTCCGCAGGTGCAGATCGAAGGCGAGACACGGGATTATCCGGCCGGGGTCGAGCGCGTCGTATACCTGCTCAACGGCGGGCCGGAAACTGTGGCTGCCCACCCGCCGATCACCGAGGCGAGCAACTATGGTTTTTCTTTCACAGTCACTGGTCTTCAACCGGGATTGAATGAAATCATTGTCCGGGCTTATGACCCGGGAGGCGGAAGTTTCGGCGATACCGTGAAGGTGCGTTATATCGACGCTGAAGTGATTCTAGATTATACCCTGGGCGAGGGCGAATACCTGGCCGGCGAACACATTTCGCTCGCGCGCATCGAAGGTGGACATGTGGCCAATCCGGATGAATGCACTTCCCGCCATCTGCACGCCGACGCGAGTGAATCGATCACGATCGATGGAAACGGGCCTTACGTCGATCAGAATCCCGGCGCCTGTGGCTTTGGCGCCGTGGTCTATCTCGCGGGTGCGGAGTGAATGAGATTTTTTCTGGAATAGATCGAGAATATTAAAGTGCTGAAATTATTTACCAAGCTGCGACCGTAAGGGGGCAATTCTGACCATTTTTCAGACAATATTCAAACGAAACCAGTTTCGATATTCGGGCGGCCCGAGTTTTCAATTATTCAAAAACTAATGGGGGCCACTTTTAAAAATCATCCGGGCTGCGTGGGGGATTGTCTTCGTCGGGCTGAGTAGCAGGTGGTTCTGCTGGTGGTGGGGCGGATGGTTCGGCAGGCTGGGTATCGGGCGCCGCCGGCTGGGTCGTCGCCGATCGTTTTTCCACAAATGCTTCACGACGTTCGACTGTCGTATTTAATTCCTGGTCGATGTCCATTCGACCCAGAGCGGTTTCGCAGGTGTAGCGGACCTGCAGATTGGACTGCGCATGTTCCAGAAAACCCAATTCAGTATCCCACAACAGTTCGCCGCTGAAACTGCTGCTGGACAGTTGTAGAGCGTCCATCGGCAGCAATCCGCCAAATCCGTTGTTGCCGCCAGCCGGTGCGGGCAGTTGGCTGATCACGCCATTAATCTCGATTGTTGCCAGTCCGCTTTTTTTCTTGAAGGCTTTCATCTGGTAGGTGCTGTCGAGCTGCAGTCCGCCGACGCCCAGCGGCATCTGGATCGTCGCCATTTTCTGCCACTTGCTGATTTTTTTTGCAGGACGCGGCGCGCTGGAGGTGGCGAAGAAAGGCATTTGTTCCAGCATGGAGGTGGAAAAAAATCCGCCCAGCAGTTGGCCCATCAGATCATTACCGCCCGCAGCCACCGGTTGCATGTCCAGTACCTTGCCCGTCACGTCGCAGCGGAACCCGACCGGCTGGTTCACCAGCGGCCCGAAGAGGCTGGCCAGCGGCGAGCGACTGCCCTCCGGTTCGCGCGAGTCATAATCGAGTAGTTCGGCGATGCCCGGAATGGCCCCGCTCGATTTCAACTGAATGTATTCCAAAGTCCATTCCAAAGACGCGGTCGATTCATCGACCTTCACCACCGCCAGCTTCTGGCCCGACTCGAACTCGAGGGTGATCGGATTCGATCCGATTATTTCGACTGCTTCGCCGCCGGGCCGGTGTGTCATCAGGCTGTGCACCCGATAGCGCACCACCTGCCCCTCGCGAAATTTAGGCCACAAATCAATCTGACCCGACTTGAGCGGCGGCTTGTCAACTCCATTGTTCGATTGCTGCCCCGCTGCCGACGCCGCACTCACCAGCAAAATGGCCAAAAGGATTCTGTTCCGCATGGTTTCCCTCCAATGCTCAGCACCGAACGGTGATCCTCTATAGATTATACGCGAACAGACCATCGATCGGGGATTAATTACTGAACTCGCCGGCGGGAGGTCGTGAAATATCAAGCGCTTGCAGTATAATCCAGCCCGTGGTTGAACATTCACCGTCTATGTGAAAAGGATCTCAGGTATGAAGCGAAGCGGATGGATCATGATATTGGCAGCGGTGGGATTCGGGCTGTTGGTCTCGGCGAGTTGGGCGGATGAAGGGATGTGGCTGCTCAATCACCTCCCCACCAAACAACTTGAAAAAAATTATCAGTTCACGCCCGATCCCGCCTGGGTCGAGCATGTGCAGAAATCCTGTCTGCGGATCAGCAGCGGCGGGAGCGGCTCGTTCGTGTCGCCGAATGGTCTGGTGATGACCAACCATCATGTCGCGGCTGAAGCCCTCGCCGCACTCTCGACGGCCGAACGCGACCTGCTCAAGAATGGATTTTACGCCGCCACGCGCGAGCAGGAATTGAAGTGTCCCGGGCTGTCAGTGATGCAACTGATCTCCATCGAGGATGTCACCGACCAGGTCAATACTGGGGTCAAGGCGGAAATGTCACCAGCCGAACAACAGGAAGCCCAGAACGCCGCGATCACACGACTGACGGCGGCCGCCAAGGAGAAGACCGGCCTGACCCCGGAGATGGTCAAGTTATATCATGGTGCGAAATTCCATCTCTATCTTTATCAGGGGTATGACGATGTCCGGCTGGTGATGGCTCCTGAAAAACAGATCGCCTTTTTCGGCGGCGATCTCGATAACTTCAACTATCCGCGCTACAACCTGGATATCAGCTTCCTGCGGGTCTATCAGAACGGCCAGCCGTTAAACTCGGAGAATTATTTCAAGTGGAGCGCGAATGGTGCGGCTGATGGGGAGCTGATATTCATGGCCGGTCATCCCTTTCGGACCCGCCGGCTCTATTCCATGTCGCACCTCGAATTCATGCGCGACGTCGATCTGCCGCTGGTCCTCGATATGTACAATCAGCTGGAAGTGGAACTGGGGCAGTTTATCCAGCGCGGTGCTGATGAAGCCCGCATCGGCGAAGAGCCGCTGTTCGGCATCCAGAACGGTCGTAAAGCCTTTGGCGGAATTCTGCAGGGACTGTTGAGTGAACGCATCATGCAGACCAAGCTGGAAGCGGAAAACAAGCTCCGCAAAATGGTTGCTTCACATGCCGAAGCGCTGAAATTAACTGATTCACTGAGTGGCTGGAAGGATCTGGATCAGGCGCTGATCGATGTACGTTCCTACTACGACGCTTATTACCTGCTGGAGAATTGGCGGTCGCGCTGGGGCGAGCTGTACAGCCGGGCCAAGCTGCTGGCCCGTATTACGCAACAACGGACGCTGCCCGATGATCAGCGGCTGGCTGAATTTCAGGAAGCGGTGATCAAGAGTCAGATCGATCGAATGCTATCCGATGAGCCGGTCCATCCGGAACGGGAAGAGATCATGCTGGCGGATGCCCTGACCCGCCTGGCGCGGCGGCTGGGCGGAACCCATCCGGTGGTGGTGGCGGCGCTGGGGGGTCGTTCGCCGACGGAGCAGGCGGCTCGGGTGATTCACGGTACGAAGCTGCAGGATCGGGCGGTGCTGCAGCAGTTGCTCGATGGTGGCCAATCATCCGTGCTGGCCAGTGATGATCCGCTGGTACGCCTGGCAGCGGTGCTGGAGCCGCTTGGCAGGCAACTGCTCGATCGCTATGAAAAAGAATATCTCAGCGTCGAGACCTCCGCCTATGCCAAGATCGCCAAAATGCGATTTAAAATGCTGGGCGAAAACAACTATCCGGACGCCACCTACACGCTGCGGCTGAGCTACGGCACCGTGCAGGGGTATGAGGAAAATGGCCGGAAACTGGCTTATACCACTACCATCGGCGAAACCTACTCCCACGCCGAACGCCATCAACAGCGCTGGCCCTTCATCCTGCCGGAAAGCTGGATGCAGCATAAGAGCGATCTGGATCCAGCGGTGCCTTTCAATTTCGTCTCCACCTGCGACATCATCGGCGGTAACAGCGGCAGCCCGGTCTTCAATCGGACCGGAGAGATTGTCGGCGTGGTCTTCGACGGTAACATCCAGTCGCTGATCTGGGACGTGCAGTTCGATCAGCAGCAGGGGCGTTCGGTCAGTGTGCACAGTGCCGCGATTATCGAAGCCCTGCGCAAGGTCTACAACGCCCAGCCGCTGGTTGAGGAACTGATCGGCAAGAGTAAATAAATTTGAGCTGGTTTCAAAATCACCAAATGAGGCTTCGCGCGGGTTAAAGCCCGCGGTTCATTGAATTTTGAATCCACTTCTAGGCAACAGGGAATAGGAAGCGTGCTGACAGGAAATCATCACTCGATCAGCATGGCATCGCCATAGCTGAAGAAGCGGTAGCGCTGGGCGATGGCGTGCTGATAGGCGCGGCGCAACAGTGGGGTTCCACCAAACGCATAGATCATCGCCAACAGCGTGCTGCGCGGCAGATGAAAATTGGTAATCAAGGCATCGGTCATTTGAAATTCACAGGGCGGATAAATCAGCAGTCGGGTCCAGCCGTGCAAGTTTCCACTTCGGGCTGCTGACTCGAGCGTCCGCACCGTGGTCGTGCCCACCGCCACAATGCGCCTCCGCTCCCGCCGGGCGGTCTCGATTTTTTGCCATACCTCCGCCTCGATCTCGTATTGTTCCGCGTGCATGACATGGTTGGCGAGATCATCCACCTCCACCGGCTGAAAGGTGCCCAGACCGACGTGGAGTGTTACGGTCGCCAGCTCAATGCCCATTTGCTGTAATTGCTGCAGCAGAATTTCATCAAAATGCAGCCCAGCCGTCGGCGCCGCCACCGCACCGGCCACCTGGGCGTAAACTGTCTGATAGCGTTGCCGATCATCGCCCGCTTCGCCCGTCGCCCGCTTGATATAGGGCGGCAGTGGTGGTTGACCGACTACCGCCAGCACCTGTTCCGCCGGTTCGTGCGGCTCGATCTGCAATGTGTGGTGACCGCGTTCGGCACGGGACTGCAGAATGGCCCGCCAGCGACTCCCCGGATGTTCAAATTCCAGAACCTCTCCCAGCGGCAATCGGCCGGCACCACGCAGCAATACCTGCCAGTGTCCCGCCTCCGTGTTCGCCAGCCACAAACCTTCAATCAATCCGCCAGTCGTCCGTCGCAACATGAAACGCGCGGGCACCACCTGCGTATTGTTCACCACCAGCAGATCACCCGGCTGCAGCAGTTGCGGCAGATCGGTGAACTGCTGATCCCGCAACGATCCATCGGCCCGCCGCACCACCAGCAGGCGACTGGCGGTGCGCTCCGCCGCCGGCTGCTGGGCGATCAGTTCGTCGGGTAAATGGTAATCCAGCTCACTCAGTCGCATAGGCAGCATGGTAGAGTGCGGACGACAACTTTCCAAGTGATTTATCGGTCCTGCCGACGGCGGGAGAGTGCATTGGTATGCAGGATAACGTGGATATCTGCAGGTCAACCGGCTAACATTTATAGAGGAGCGGGATCCGCCACATCACTTCATTCGACATGATGATTATCGTCGGCGGAATCCGGGAGAGGGGAGAAGCCATGTTCAAAGTGCTGGTCATTGACCACAATGTGACCCGTGCCAATTTAATTGCCCGGGCCCTGAAGGAAACCAAGTTCGGATTGCGCATCAACTACGCCCTCAGCGCCACCCAGACGCTGATGTATTTCGCCAATCTGACCAAAGAGAACGGCTTCTGGCCGCAACTGGTCGTTATGAGCGCTCAGTTGTGCGACAGCAAGGGACTGGACCTGCTCAAAACCCTGGTGGAGACGCTGCAGCACCTGGGTACACCGGTCATCGTCACTTGCGAAAGACCGGAACAGCGCGAAGAGATCGATTATTATAAAGCCGGTGCGGTGGCCTTTGTCGGTTTGCGCGGCGACGTGCCGGCATTCATTCAGGAACTCAGTTCGACGGTGCGCTTCGTTGCCATGATGACCGGTCTCGCCCCGCGCCAACCGCAATTCATCCCCGCCACCCACTACGCTGAACCCTCCATCAGTGAAGTATTGCAGGTGTATATATAAGCAGGGGATTGGGGTTAGCGACGAGGGGAGTGAGAATCGTCCTGCAGTGTGAATCACGTCTTGACAGCAAGTCTGTTTAACAGGTTAATTACCACAGCCTCGGAGCAGTTATTTCTGCCGAACTGCACAATGAGCGACAATCATTTTGAGAGGAGCGACTATGTGGGCCATGGTGCTGAGCGTGCTGTTGAGTGCCGGCGTGGGACCAGCCTCTGAAAATCGCGAAGTGGTGGTTTATTGTGCACTGGATAGGCCCTTCGCCGAACCGATCCTGCAGGACTTTGAGAAGCAGACCGGCATCAAGGTGAAACCGCTCTACGATGCCGAAAGCACCAAGACTGTTGGCCTGGTCAATAAGATTCGGGCGGAGCAGGATCGCCCGCAATGCGACTTTTTCTGGAATAACGAGATCGTCAATACGCTGCGGCTGCAGAAAGAGGGTCTCCTGCAACCGGTAAAACTGTCTGCTGCGGATCAGTATCCGGAGCAGTTTCGTGATCCGCAAGGCCATTGGTATGGTTTCGCCGCACGGGCCCGCGTGATTATTATCAACACGGACCTGGTGAAGCCGGATCAGGAACCGAAGTCATTGTTTGATCTAACCCAGCCGCAGTGGAAAGGCCAGATCGCCATAGCCAAACCGCTGTTCGGCACCACGGCTTCGCACATCGCCAGTCTCTACGCCACCCTCGGTGCGGAAAAAACGCAGCAGTGGCTCGCCGATCTGCAGGCCAACGAGATTCACATTCTCTCCGGTAACAAACAGTGTGCGGAGTCGGTCGGCTCCGGGCAGTTACGCGCTGCCATGACCGACACCGATGATGCCATGATCGAACTCCGCGCCGGCAAACCAGTCAAGATCATTTATCCCGATAGCCAGCCCGATCAGATGGGTACGCTTTTTCTGCCCAATACCCTGATGATGATCAAAAATGCCCCCCATGCCAAAGAAGCCGAGCAGTTGATGAATTACCTGCTCACGCTGGAAGTGGAGACGCGTTTGGCGGAGGGTGAATCAGCCCAGATTCCGCTGCACAAAAACTTCAAAGGCCAGGTGCAGGTCATGACCCCGCAGCAGATCAAAGCGCTGCCGGTCGATTTCGCCGCCGCGGCCCAGCAGTTTGAAACTGCCGCCGAATATCTGCAGAAAAATTTCATCAAACAATTGTAATTACTTTGGTGATCAATAATGCGGTCAGCGGCTCACCTTACGCGCGGGAACCGAATTGCTGGTTGACTCCTGAGGGGCATCATCCGGATGCGCGGGTTCCAGATGCCGACGAAGCTGTCGCCGGGCGTGATAAGCCCGCGACCAGACCGTCCCTTCCGGAATATTCATGATCCGGGCCACTTCCTCGACCGACAATTCCTCGATGGTCAACAGCGCCAGCACGGCCCGCTGCGCCGTGGGTAACTGGTGAAGAGCGGCATATAACTGCTCCCGCGTTTCCTGCCTTTCGAGGGGATCAGTCGTCGAGCGGCGTTGCGGAGTTTCCTCAGGCAGAGCGACCGGGCGCTGTTGTTTGCGCCGGTAGCGCAGTCCCTCCCGCAGTGCGATGCGATAAACCCAGGTGGCGATATTCGACTCGCCTCGCCAACTGGGTAGATAACGATAGACCTGCAGGAAGGTGTTCTGCAGGATATCCTCAGCATCATCGCGCCGGCCGGTCAATTGCACACCCAACGCCAGCACCCTAGGTGCGAGCTGTTCATAGAGCTGGTCGAAGGAGGGGGTCATCACCGCACCATGCTCCATAGTTGGCGGTAAAATCGGTCGGTGATGGCCACCGGCTGACCATGCTGGGCCAGGCTTAAGATTTGGGATGGCGCCATACGGAGGCATTATAAGTATCCAGATCAATTTTGCCTTCATCGAATAACTGCTGTCGCCGCCGGGCCCGGGGTGAGAGCAGCACAATATAGATCGCCGGAGCCAGCAGGCAGAGTATGGCTCCGCTGCCGATCAGAATCCAACGAGTGACTTCGGCTCCGAAAATATTGAAGGGGAATTGACCGGCGTACCAGTTCACCGCCGAGGTGTTGAATCCGGCGATCAGGGTCGCCGGGCCCAGGATCAGGAAAATGATGGCTGAAGACCAGCGCAGAAGTCCCTGACTGACTCGCGAGAGGCGCAGATGCTCTGTGAAGCGACGGGATTGTTCCTGGGCGTCGGCCAATGCATCCGAGTCCAGCAGCAACCGCTGCCCGCCGCGAATTTCCCAGCGACTCCAGCCCCACAACAGCAGCAGCGACAGTGCGAATATGCCAGCCAGGCCAATCATCTCCCAGCGTTGCTGCACCACTCCCCAGACCAGAAAAGCCGCAATCCAGAAGATAATGCCCCAACGGGCCCCGCGATAATGGCGCTCTTTGAAGGTAATACGTTGCTGGATGGCTTGGCGAGCCTGATCCCAGTTGAAGCGATCGACCACCTGATGCGTCGTTTCTGACATGATTTTATCCTCCCGGTAAACTTCCTCCTGATAGGCACGGCAATCGGCGCAGGTCGCCAGATGATCAGCCAATTCCCGCTGGTCCGCTGCGGGTAATGGCTGGCGGCGTTGCTGCTCTATCAGGATGGCAAAACGTATACACCCTTGATCCGCAGACATGTCTTTATTTCCTCCCCAACGATCGAATTCATCCTGTTAGGGGCGCCATCGGGACAGCTGCTTCAAGGAAATTTTCACTGGATAAATGTCCTGGATTTTCATTTGGGCTGAAATTCAGTAAGATAGTGGTATCGGGGGGTGTTAAATCCTAAGGCTAAAGAATTAGAATCACTGTAACTAGTGGAGAGGACAACAGATGGGCAAAGGTGACAAACGGACGAAAAAGGGCAAGCGCTGGGCTGGCAGTTACGGAAAATCCCGCAGCCACAAGACCGCCAAGAAAACCACCAAAGCGGCTTCCTGATCGCGCTATTCCACCAAGGTAAGGCGTAATTGTGCCGAACATGGCGCCGGCTTATTGCGGCTGGGCCATTTTCTGCACGGTCGTATAATACTCCAGCGAAGCCTTCATATCGCTGAGTATTTTCTCCATTTCGCCGACTTGTTCCGGGTTGGTGTCGGGCTGAGATTTAACCTGATCGATTTCTTTCTGGTATTTATCAATCGCTGCCTGCTCCTGTTTGATGGCGCCCGCCAGGTCGCCGAGCATGAAACGGGAGCGGGCGTAGGTGTCCTGGATGGTGGCATCTTCCGGGCGGGCGGCGAACGCTTTATCGGCCAGTTCGTGGGCCAGTTGCGGCCAGCGGTAGGCCAGCGTTTCAAAATTACCCCGAGCCAGCAGTGACCAGGCGATGTTATTGAGCAGTCCGGGCTGATCACTGTGCTGTTCCAGTATTTCGCGGGCGAAGGTTTCAGCCTCGTCAAATTGATGCAGATTCTCGTACAGCAACATGAATTTTCGGCTGAGCAATTGTTCCGCCTGTTCGGAGCCGACGGGGAATTTCGGCACCAGCAGATCAATCAGCTGCACCGCCAGCGACCAGTCTTCATCCTGCAGTGCATCCTGATATTGCTCGACCAGCTTTTCAAGCGGTGCCTGGGGATCAATGGAGGGGTGTAGTGCGGGTTTACTGCGATCGATGCGCGGCTGAGCTTGAATCTTAAACTCGCCCGCCAGTACCTTGTTGACCACCTCCCGCAGATCGTCCGGATGGCCCTGCCAGGCCAGAACACCCTCACGATTAATTACAAAAGCATGCGGCAGGGCACTCAGTCCGAAGGCCCGCAGGTAAGCCATGCTGGTCTGTTGCTGTGTATCGACGGCGATGGTCAGCGGTGTGTCGGCCAGATTTTTCTGCACATACTCCTGCACCTTGTCCAGTTCTTCGCTGCTGATGGCGATAATCGTCACCTTGGAACCCAGTTCGTTTTGCAGCGCAGCCAGCGGTTTGAGACTGTCACAAGCGGGTTGGCTCCAGGTGGCCCAGAAGGTGATGACGATCACCCGTTCGCTTTTTTGGCCGATCGATTCCACGGCGCTGCCGGTCAGCCACTTGCTCACCTGTACCGCCGGAGCCTGGTCGCCTTCCTGCAACGCCCAGACTGGTGTGATACTGATCAAGCTGATTATCACCGGTAGAAATCGTTGGATAGCTTTCATGGTTGTGCTCCAGTTAAATTCTGCCATGGATTGTATGCAGCAATGAGGCTGGAGCCAAGGTCGGCACAAATCAGGTGGCGGCAGCTGGTTGGGGTTCAGCAGTCAGGGTTGAGGTTTCTGGTAGTGGCTTATAGTGCAGCTGGTACTCGGGTATCAATTCGCTGAGAGAGGTCTTTATTTCACTGGTGGTGGCGGTGTCGGCCTGGGCGAGCAGTTCAGGCAGGCGGTGGACCAGGGCGTTCCAGTCCTCGCCCCGTTTCTGCCAGACGCGAATATTGGGATGGCTGGTGGCGGATAGACCCTCGCCTTCGATATAAAGTTCCTCGTAGAGTTTTTCCCCGGGACGCAGACCGGTATAGACAATATCGATGTCCACTTCCGGGATCAGGCCGCTGAGCGTGATCAGGTTTTTCACCAGATCGACGATGCGGATCGGCTCGCCCATCTCCAGCAGGAAGATTTCACCACCTCGGCCGATGGCCCCCGCCTGCAGCACCAGTTGGGCAGCTTCGGGAATGGTCATGAAGTAGCGAGTCATATCCGGGTGGGTCACGGTTACCGGCCCGCCGGCGGCGATCTGCTCCTGGAAGATCGGTATGGCGCTGCCGCGCGATCCCAGCACATTGCCGAAACGCGTGGTAATAAACTGGGTGCGCGACCGTTCCGTCAATCCCTGAATATAAATTTCCGCGATTCGCTTGGTGCAGCCCATGATGCTGGTGGGGTTGACGGCTTTATCGGTGGAGATGTAGACAAACTTGCGCACGTTGTACAGCACGGCCAGGTCCGCCAGCGTCATCGTGCCGATGATGTTGTTCTTGATGCCTTCGCCGGGGTGGGCTTCGAGCATCGGTACATGTTTATGGGCGGCGGCGTGAGCGATGATCACCGGTTGTTCCAGTTCAAAGATCCGGCTCATGCGGCTGCGATCGCAGATGTCCGCCAGATAGGGCGCGAGTGGTAAGTCGGGGTGGCTGCGCCGTAATTCCCGTTCCAGTTCAAAAAGGTTGTTTTCGCACAGTTCCACCAACACCAGCCGCTGAGGTTGAAAACGGGCGATCTGGCGGCACATTTCCGAGCCGATCGATCCACCGGCACCGGTAACCATCACCACTTTGTTCTGCAGGTAGGCAGCCACCTGGTGATGGTCGAGCTGCACCGGCCGGCGCTGCAGGAGGTCTTCCACCTTCACCCGGCGGAGCTGGCTTTCGATGGTCAGTGTGCCTTCAATCAGTTCGCTCAATCCGGGCACGATGCGGAAAATTACCTGGGCCCCTTCACAGGTGTGGATGATTTCGCGGATGCGTCTGGGGCTGGCGGAGGGAATGGCAATCAGTACCTGTTCAATGGCCAGACGACCGCAGTGGCTTTTGACCTGCGCGATCGGACCCAGAACCGGCACGCCGTGAATTCGGCGCCCCAGCTTGCCGGGGTCGTCATCCAGAAACCCCACCACCAGATGTTTCTCGTCCGGCTGGCGTTGAATCTCACGCAGCAGGGTTTCACCCGCATCGCCCGCGCCGACGATCAGGGTGCGCGGACCATGCGCGGACGATCGGCCTTGCTCATAGAAATAGCGGCTGGCGAATCGTATCCCCGTGAAAAGCACGATACTCAGCAGCAGATCTATCAGATAAACCGAATTGGGGAAATGGGTGATGGCGCCCCAACGGGTGAAGCCCCAGACAGTATGAAAAATGGCGACACATCCCGCCGCCACCAAGGTCGCCAGCACGCAGGCGATCACACTGGCAAAAAAATCGCGCTGGCCGAAGTAACGCCAGGAAATATCCAACTGGTGAAACAGGCTGAACGCGAGATATTTCAGCAGCAGAAACAGCGGCAGGAGCATCATATACTGCGGGAAAAACCAGACGCTGATGCCGGCGAAGTTATAGGCCAGCACAAACCCCGCCAACAACGACAGGCTGAACAGCGTCGCATGGCTGACCACCCAGATCAGCGTCTGGGGTATGGTTCGACCGGCAGAGGTAATAGGCAGATTCGCCATTTCTTATACATCGGAAAGCCGGGATACTGATACTCAGCCAAACTGCATTTTATGAGTACGAAATGCTGATTTCCAGCATTGTTAAACAGTCGCGGGCTGGCTCAGGGCAGCGGGGCGGCGGCGGGGTCGATGGCAGTGCGTTGCTGGCTGGTGGGGAGTAAGTCGAGCCTTTTTTGCAGTTCGGCAAATTTTTCGCAGATGGGAGCCAGCAGCGGATGATCCGCCTGTTGCTCGCGCGGGATGGCCGCCAGGGCTTCAAAGTGAGTAAGCCGATAGCGTTTGGCCTGGGTCAGCAGATCGCGATGGATGCTGATCGCGGCCTGTTGCTGGGCGGCATCGAGATGATAGTGCCTGATAAACGCCAACACATAATAACCCCAGGTCGTCTCATCATAAGGCAGCACGCGGTTGTCGAGCGGGGCGGCTGCTTCGGTGAGAGTCACCGGTTGCGAGGTCGTCAGGCCTCGATGAAGCGGGTCGTTCTGCAAACCCCAATCGGACGGCTTCCATAATCCCTCGCGCCACTGCTCGCGCATCTCCATGATTTTCCCGAAGCGTTTGCGGAAACTGGCGGCATCGAGTTCGAAGATCTTCTGCTGTTCAGGAGTGAGTTGTTCTCGGAATTTAGCGATCAGCCGATCCACGTCCCGTTGATACTCTTCGATGTACGGATCAAATTCCTTAATCCAGCGGGCCACTTGCTCCGGCGTGAACGGTTGGCCGCTCAGCCGGGTGTCGAGTATTTCACCGGCATGCTGCATGGAGATGGAGCCATACTTGAACATCATGCCCATCATCTCCTGCATCATCATCTTCTGCAGTTGATCCACCTGTTGCGGAGTGAGTTCATAACGCTGCCGGATGATACCGTAAAACGTGTCGATGCGGCGGTTAAATTCCCAGGGGGGGATGCGGGAAATCTGTAGGGCGGCGTCGCGGGCGACCCGGTCCGCTTCATCGTTCCAACCGTTATCCGTCCAGACGTTATTTATCACTTCCTCAATCAGCGCGTACTGCTCATCCCAGTTGCCGAGTTGGCGGACCTTGGCTTCCAACTCCTGATCCAGTTGGCCCAGCTCATCCATGGCCTCCTGTTCATCCGCCGGAGCGGCCTGCTGCTGGCTGTAGACCAGGTGGGTAGACGAACACCAGAGCAGGACCGTCACTAAAACTGATGGTAGCGTGCACATACTTATGATTCTATACTGCAACGGATACGAAAGCCTACAGCCGGCTGGTCAGTGCGTCCTGAAACAGTAATCATTGTAACTGCTTTGTTGACAAAATGTTGTCGAAATTATCCAAATCCGGTGTGCCGTGGTGGCTGATCGTGCTGGTCGCCCTGGGGATGCGTCTGATGTATCAGCAGCAGACCACGGGCAGTCCGTTGTTCCGAACTTTTCAGGTTGATCCCCAATGGCACGCGGAGTGGGCTGAACAGATAGTGGCCGGTCAGTGGAGTGAGGGTCGGCCTTTTTTTCGCGCACCGCTCTATCCTTTTTTTCTGGCGGCCATTCGCGCGGTGAGTAATGCAGATTTCGTAACGGCCAGAATTGTTCAACATCTGCTCGGCGCTCTGAGTTGTGGATTGATATACAGCTTGGCGAGAAAACTATTCGATTCTTCGGTTGCGCTTCTCGCGGGATTGATGGCCGCCGGATATGGTCCTTTCATTTACCAGGAAAATGAACTTTCGCTGCCCACGCTGGAGATATTTTTATTCCTGCTCAGCCTGTTGGCTGTCTGGCGGGCTGCGGAGCGCGGTTCCATGGTCTGGTGGAGTCTGGCGGGATTGTTTACCGGCCTGACCTGCATAACGCGCCCCAATTTTCTGCTGGTGATTCCAGTCGTGATACTGTGGGGATGGGTCGGTTTTGGTTTCGAGCAGTGGAATCCATTCGGGTCTGCCTGGCGTAAAAAAACTGCGTTGGCAGCGGCCTATGGATTTGGTGCGGTGGCCGCAATTCTGCCGGTGACACTGCACAATCGGCTGATGGGGGGCGAGTGGGTGTTGATTGCTTCGCAGGGTGGTGTCAATTTTTTCATCGGCAACAATCCGCAGGCCGATGGTCGAACCGCTCTCGCACCCGGCGCCTACTACCCATCGGAAGCACACTATGTGGATAGCGTCTGGGCGAATTCACGGGTGATGGCGGAGCAGGACACCGGTCGGAAAATGAGCGAAAAAGAACTATCCGATTACTGGTATGATCGGGCGTGGGATTACTGGCGGGCTGAGCCATGGGCAGCATTTCGCCTGACGTTGATCAAAGGATATTACCTGCTCAACGGTTTTGAGATCGAGTCTGAGCGTTCGGTTTATCTCGATGCGCTCTGGTCGCCGCTGGCCAAAATGCTCATTTACGAAGGTTGGATTGCCTTTCCGGGTGGCGTGGTGATTCCGCTGGCGATTGTGGGTCTGTTCGGGTTGGTCCCTCGTTCGCGCGGCTGGTGGCTGCTGGTCGGCTGCGGACTGGCTTATTCCGCTAGCGTGGTGGCCTTTTTCGTAACGGCACGTCATCGTCTGCCGCTCTTTCCACTACTGATTATTTTTGCTGCGGCCATGCTGCACCGCATCATTTCAATGGTGTCTCAGCGTCAATGGCGGGTGTTATTGTGGCCTGGTTTCGGGCTGGTGCTGGCCCTGTATTTATGCAATACGCGCTGGTTTGATGTCCGGCAGATAGACCTGGCCCGCCAGTTGCGCGTGGTCGCTTATGCTCATTTACGTCTGGGAGAATTTGCCGAAGCGGTACCCTTTTATCAGCAGGCGTTGGAACTAGCTCCGCAGGATTTTGAAGCCAACTATAATCTGGGCTTTGTGTTGCATGGCTTGGGGCGGGAGGCGGAGGCGCTGTTGCGTCTGCAGAACGCTCATCGACTGTTGCCGGAAAACGTCAACACGCTCAATCTGCTGGGCAATGTGCTGGTGGCGTTGAATCGACCGGCTCAGGCGGAGCCGTTATATCAGCAGGCGGTCACACTGCAGCCCGATTTCCCGCTGGCCTATGGCAGTTGGGGCGAATTGCTTTTGCAGCAGCAACGCTTTGACGAAGCGCTACCACTGCTGCACCGGGCTGTTGAATTGCGGCCGGAGAATGGCCAATATTGGTATCGACTGGCGGTGACCCAGTGGCGCTGCGGCGCCATTTCCGAAGCAAAAAAATCGCTGGTGAAGGCCCGCTCGCTGGGGGCACAAGTGGATGACGAACTGGCCCGAGCACTGGGGGCGGATGAAGGCAGGTCGCAACCATGAGCCAGATCATTTCACCATCACCGGGTCTCGATGGTCTTGTAGAATGGCCTGCTCAACGTCCAGCCGCAACGCTGGGTTGGAAGCGATTGCTGCTGATATTCTGTCTGGCGTTGGGGCTGCGGCTCATCTACCTCGCCCAGGTGGTGGACCATCCACTGTTTCAGGTGCCGCAGGTCGATTCCCAGCTTTATTACGATACCGCCTTGAAGATCATGCAGGGTCAGTGGAGTGAGGGCCGGCCCTTCTTTCGCGCCCCACTTTATCCCATTTTTCTGGCCGGGGCTTATCGGTTGACTGGTGAAAGCTGGATCGGGGTTCGGGTGGTGCAGGATCTGCTGGGTTCGCTGAGTTGCCTGTTGATCGCGCAGCTGGCTACCCGCCTCTATGATCGCCGTGCCGGTTTGCTGAGTGGTCTGCTCTCCGCCGGTTATGCCCCACTGATATTTTATGATAATGAGTTATTTATCACCGTACTGGAAATCTTTTTGTTGCTGATAACGCTCTGGATTCTGTTCCGGCTGGATCGAGCGTTTGGCCTCGGTTGGCACTTTCTGGCCGGATTAGGCCTGGGATTGGCCTCTATTGCCCGGCCAAACTTTCTGATTATAATTCCAGTAGCCTTCATCTGGATCGGGTGGGCTGGAAGAAAACTTAATAACCAGATAGCAACTCGAACTTTATCATTCTTCGTTTACAGAATAATTGCTTATGTAGTTGGATGTATATTACCCATCCTGCCAGTCACCTTGTATAACTATTGGATTGGAGGCGAGTGGGTGTTGATCTCGACGCAGGGGGGGATTAATTTTTACATGGGTAACAGCGCTCAGGCAGACGGCAAGACGGCCTGGGCCATGGAGGATTATGCCACAACCAGTGCGAATTATGTGGATAACACCTGGAGCGGTTCCAAGCGGGCGGCTGAAGAAGCTGTGGGTCATGCATTGAGTGATGGCCAGGTGTCAGCTTATTGGATGGGCCAGGGTAGGCAATATTGGAGTGATCACCCATTGGAGGCTTCGGGGTTATTACTCAGGAAAATATATTATTTCTTTAATGGTTTTGAAATTGAGTGTTTTCGATCAATCTATATAGAGCGGATTTACTCGCCTCTGATGCGCGTCCTGCTCGATAAAACGGCTATCTGTTATCCCTGGGGGCTGATCGCTCCACTGGGGCTGATTGGAATATGGTTACCGACTCGTTCATCCCCTTCTGCCTGGTTGCTGCGGATTATTATTCTGGTTTATATGCTGTCGGTTGTGGCATTTCTGGTTAATGGACGTTTGCGCATGCCGGTCGTTCCGCTGTTGATTATATTTGCATCTGGGGCCTTGGTTCGTCTGTATGAACAACTCAAACATCGAGCTTGGCGGAATATGGGACTGATAGTACTATCGTTTGTGGGCTTAATATATCTATCAAACAGTCAATGGTATAACGTCCGGTACATCTGTTCACCGATGCAACATGGGATGCTGGCTTTCGCATATGCGGAACTAGGCCAGTATGAACAGGCGATCGACCATTATCGTCAGGAGCTGCAGAGCGACCCCGATAGTATTCAAGGACTTTACGGCTTGGCGCTGGCGTTATCTGAATCCAATCGAAACAAAGAGGCTTGCAGTTATTATGCGCGGGCCTTGGACCGGGTTCCTGATAATGGTTCATTATTGCATAAATATGGACGAGCATTATGGCTATCTGGTGAAACCGAGCGAGGTCGGGAGTTACTTGAACAAGCCCTCGCAATCGATTTGGAAATGGCTGAAGCACACCTGGACCTGGCCAGTGCGCAGTTGGCCGAGAAAGCACCACAATCAGCGATACCGCACTTGCAGGAAGCGCTACGACTCGACCCGGAGAACGCTCAAGCTCACTATACGCTGGCCCGGGCCTTGATCGAAGTGCAGCGGGTCGATGAAGCATATGACCATTTGCAGGCGGCCGTGCAACGGGATGATCATATCGCCGACGCCCATCTGAAAATCGGCAAAATTCTCAGCGGCCGGGGTGAGACGGTTGCCGCCCTGGCTGAATGCCGGCGAGCGGTGCAACTCGATCCACAACTGGCGGAAGCTCACCTGTGGGTGGGGATTCTGGTCGGCGGTACCGGTGATCTGGAGTCTGCCGGGAGATCATTTGCTGAAGCGGTTCTTCTGAATCCGAATTTTGTGGAAGCTTTGCAGAATCTGGCGATCGTGCGGATGCGGCAGGGTGATTATGCCGCTGCCTGGCCGCTGGCCCGCCGGGCGGAAGCACTGGGTTCCCGAACCATCGGGCCACTGATGGCTGAATTACAGCAACTCGTGCCGGAACCGCCGACTAGCAGCTCAGCACCAGCCGACTATGATAATGGGGCTGAACATTGAAGGTTGAATTTGAAAGGAACTGCTGTGGCTGAAGGATTTGATCTGGGAAATCAGCTGCCGGAACTGGTGCGGCAAATCTGCGTGAGCTACTGGGCTGATCCGCGCACACATCATATCGACAAACGCTTTCTACCCTCCCGTACCCAGATCGTCCGCGCCCTGGAGCTGCTGATCGAGCTGATCTACCCTGGCTATTGGGGCCGGCAGAATCTGACGCAGTACAATGTGTCCTATCATGTGGGAGAGCTATTGCCGCGTATCGGTGAGATTCTGAACCGCGAAATCTATCATGCGTTCTGCTACCAGGATGAGATGCAGGGCCGTTCGCCGGTGGGAGGTGCCGATTGTCGTGAAAAAGCCCGCCGTCTGGTATTGCGATTTCTCGAGCAACTTCCCGCGGTGCGTGAAAAACTCGGCGGCGATGTGCAGGCGGCTTACGATGGCGATCCGGCGGCGGTGGATACATCGGAAGTGATTCTCAGTTATCCGGGAGTGCTGGCGGTGACCATTTACCGGCTGGCTCACGAACTGCATCAGCTGGAGGTGCCCTGGATACCACGGGTCATGACGGAGTGGGCCCATGCCCAGACGGGTATTGATATTCATCCCGGCGCCAGGATCGGCCGCAACTTTTTTATCGACCATGGGACCGGAGTGGTGATCGGTGAGACTACTGAAATCGGTGAGAGCGTGAAGCTTTATCAGGGAGTAACTCTGGGAGCACTGTCGTTTCCAAAAGATGAGCGCGGCCGATTGCTGCGCGGCTTCAAGCGCCACCCAACG
This sequence comes from Phycisphaerae bacterium, assembly GCA_022072405.1. Classification (GTDB taxonomy): domain Bacteria; phylum Planctomycetota; class Phycisphaerae; order UBA1845; family CAIVHJ01; genus JAJVHX01. Next base: position 29,866 of record JAJVHX010000026.1, read on the forward strand.
GTTAAAGAGGGAGCCACGCTCTATGCGAACGCGATCGTTCTGGGCGGTGAAACGATCATCGGCCAGAGTGCCGTGGTCGGTGGTTCGGTTTTCCTGACCAGCAGTATTCCCGACGGCTGTACGGTTACCATCAAAACGCCGGAACTGTCAGTGCGTCCGGGTAAGAACCAATCGCATCATACGCTGGAACCGCTCTCGCTCGATTTCCAGATTTAAAGTACGTAAAAAATACTGACCGTGAAGTACGCTGATAACAGGCCCGCTGAGTTCTTTCCCCGCGGCCTCTGCGCACGCTGTGATCAAGTCAGGGTGAGTTTTCCGCGGGCAGGGGTTGCAACGGTCTGGGTCCGCCGCAGGCCGGGCAGGGACAGATGCGGCGCAGGTGAGTCCAGGAATAAATGCCGGTATTGTGGCCGTCGGACCAGTTGAACTGCACGGCGTAATGGCCGACCAGCTTCATATCGGTCAGTGTCAGATCGGCTGGGATGCTGTCGGGGTCGAGGCGTGGCTGGCGGGTCCACTCATCCACACAGTTGGCACAGTAACATTGCTCACGCAGGTAGCGATAGGGGAAAACAGCCTGGTGATCCGGCGCCCAGGTAATCACCAGATCACACGAACTGTTGCGGGCCTTCAGATCGAGCGGCGGCGAATTCATGATGATCCTCAACGATATTATTGGAGCATTATATCGTCTTACGGAAGCGGCTTCCTGCCGGAAGTCTGGAGTTATAAATATTTTTCGGGGTGGGGATTGATAAGCAGTTCATCGTAAAGCAGTGTGCGGCAGAGCGTATCCATCATCGGTTCACGCCCGGTTGCCAGTTCATCCAGATTGTTCAAATGCAGTGCGGTGATGTTGGGATAATCAGCCTGGTAATAACCCAGCGGAATCACACCGCGAAAAAAGGCCAGGTATGCAAATCGTCGGGCGAGTTCGGTCGCTACGGGTAGTTGGCGCCATCCGATGCACAATTCCTCGAGAAGTTGCAGGTATTGCTGTGGGCAGGTGACATCGGTAGTGAACCCGCGACCGGCGTTCCAGCCGCCGCCGACGTTGATCACCGGCAATCCGAAACAAGCGGCTTCCAGCCCCACGGTCGAGGTGTACACCACAACGATATCGAGCTGTCGCAGTATGTCGTGGGCCGTGAGCGTGGTATCCGCCGGTACGAGGTGGACATTATCGGGCAGTTGCGGCAGAGCGTCATTCAGCGCCGCCATCGTCGGATCGAGCACCCCGAATAATTTTTCAGCAGGGTGAATTTTGATCACCAGATGTTCCTGTGGCCAGTGCTGGAAAAATTGAATGGTGGTGAGGAGCCATTCAAACGCCGTGGCAAAGGCCGGGGTACGAGCCGTCAGTCCGGAATCGAAACTGATATTCGGGAACAGTCCCCACACCCGTCCTGTGGGTTGCTCGGGCAGACCCATACGGTGACGGATCGTCGCTGCGTCTTCATCCGACTGCGTCAGCGTCCAGTGGATATCTTCATAAGGACGGATGGCGCGGCGTTGGAAATAAGCATCCAATTGGGTATGTTGGACCTCGGTCAATGGCATTTCGCAATAGAGAGGCCATTGTGCGAAAATTTCCGGCTCCTGCGGGTAGCGATCCTGTTCGACGTGGACGCAGGCTCCGCGGGCACCGATATGGATGATATCCACCGGCAGTCCCCGCCGCCGGGCCACCTCCCGGACCACACCCCAGTCGATCTTCATGCCATCTTCGACCAGAACCTTATCTATTCGGTATTCATCCAAAGCCCGTTCACCGATGATCACCAGCATCATCGCTGACGCCGCAAAACGGCGGGCTTGCGCAATCATATCCGGGCGTTGTCGATCAAATGCACCCACCTTGAAAAAACTTTCGATGGAACGGGTGATATGCTGACCCAGCGGAATATCCTGCCACTTGAATTCTGCCAGTTCCTCGACTGCTATCTGTTCAGCACACCGGTGACATTGCTCCACTTCGGCTGGTGAGATGAATTCGCTGTACCAGCGATGAGGCAATCGGGCCGCCTCGACGAAGGGGTGGCTGTTCTTGTGGCACCAGCGGGTGCAGGCGCTTTCGTAATGGTCCACTTTTTTGACAGTGCAGGCCGGCAGCAGTTCGTCGCAGAGCAGGGCCGTCACCACGGCACCACGGGCTCGCAGGGCATGGGCGATAAAGCCCAGTAGTGTAAACTGAAACTCGCCGCCGATCAGCCCCGGTATCAAGATGCGGCGATAACGCAGATCGGGCAACTCGGTGATTTCCGGCAAATGGGCACAGATGGTTTGCAGTCGTTGGGTATAGGCCTCACCTTTCAGCATGATTCATCCACTCTTCCAGTTGTGCACCTGCAGACATCTCGCGTTATATATCGACGGGGTGGCGTGTGGAAGTGCACCATTCCCGATTGCGTCTACGGCTCACCGGCCCGATTGGTCGATATGAAGGTAGGAATAACCGTCGATTGGCAACCGGCAATCGAGGCCTGACATGGCCCTGCTAATGAATTCATCTAAGCACGATCGACCAGCGGATGGACCTTGTTTTGTGATAGGGGCTTCCAACACTGCCACTTCCACCATGCTGGGACTGCTCAACTGTCATCCGGAAATATTCATTCTCTTTGAAGTGCAGCTGGCGGGTGGTGAAATTTCCAGCTATGGCCGTCAACTGCTCGAAGCCTTCCCGCAGGTCCGCGCCTATTTTCGACCCAGTGAAGATTATGGGCAACCTTATCGTCAGCTTCGCCAATACTTCGCCGGACGGGAGCATTGTTATCGTTACCTGGGGGACAAAATTCCCACGCTCCGAACCGGCCTGTTGCAGGCGGTGCAGAATTACCCGGTGATTTTCATGGTGCGCGACCTGCGGACCTGGCTGGGCAAAAATTCAGTGATCTACGATTACTATCTGGAACCGGACGTGGTGCCGGCGGCGCTGGCGTATGTCCGCCTGCTGATGCAGGCTTGTACTCTGCCTCAGGTACTGGTGGTGCGCATGGAAGATTTGCTGCATGACCCGGCAGCCACCATGCGTCAACTGGACCGCTTCCTGAAATTGGACGTGTCGGCACACGCCGTTGAGTGGTGGTCGAAAATCAGCGCGCTGTCGGAAAATGATCCCAAAACAGCATTACCCTGGTGGAAGGTGCATCCCTCGTCACTGCTGCCTCCGGCGGCGGAAGACACTCAGACGATTCTGAACGATCATCCCTTCTGGGATCATATTCTGCCGATCTTTGATCGCTATTATCAGCAGCCTGTCTCAGTGGATGCGGAACAATTGCGTGCGGATCGTCGGCGATTGGCCCGCCTGGGGCAGTCGGGGGTCGTACCATTACAGGATTTGTTCCGGCATCTGCACAGTGTCAGCTTCAAGCGGTCCGGCGAAGACGGCCGGCGGGCGGGATATCGTCCTGCTACCCTGCAACAGGGGCGACTGGTGAATCAATATGGATATTCCCTGCCGGCGGCAACGCCGTCCGTGTCACCACTCATTGCTCAACCGACTTAGACTCAGTTGTCAAACCCATGGATGTCATTCCGAGTGAAGCGATGAATCTGGCCTGATCTCACGTGCAGGCTGCATTCGGGCCAGTTTCCTCGGTTGTCCGCCGAAAGTGAACTCACTCGGATTAACTGTTGAGACGTAGTTCGGGCAATTACATTGTGCGATATATGGTTCAGGGCTGCAGTTGTTGCCAGAACGCTTCGAAATCCCCGTCGCCATATCCCGCTGCCCAGCAGAGTTGTTTGAGAGGGAATTGCAGCCAGAACATCGCCACCAGAGCGTGAGCAGAGGGATCGTCGGGGTGGGGTTGTTCCCAGTGGTACAGCTCCTGAAGTGCCAGACGCAACTGGGCGAGCAACGGCGTCCCGCAATGTTCCTGCAACAATTGAGTTGTGCTGAAATCCGGCGGCAGATAAGTGTATTGGCCGAAAGTAGCGGCAAAGTAATCGGGCAGCAGAGTGCGAATCTGGCGCACGACCCGGCCGCTGCGATATTCACGCTGGTAGAAATCGCGAACCGTCAGCGGATGATGGTGCGTGGCGGGAATGTGCAGAGCAGCCTGCACCCGCAAACCGAATTTTCGTTGCAACCGATAACCCAGTTCGAGATCCTCATGAATGGCCTCGGTGAGCAGCTCGTTGAAACCGCCGACCTGCATGACCCAGTCGCGGCGGACACTCAGGTTGCAGGTCCAGAAACAGTTGTAGGGATAGAGTTCGCCGGCTTGCAAACGATCGTAATGAAAAACCAGCGAAGTGCGGGCCAGCAGCTTGCGCCAGGGGGATTCGAGCAGTTCCGCAGCCCAGTCAAAACGGCCGAGGTAGGCGAGCCTGGCAGATGGATCGCGTTCGATCAACCGCAGATGTTCGACGAGGGACGCAGGGGCCAACTCCGCATCATCATTCAGAAACAGCAGCCATTCACCGCGTGCCTGCAGGATGGCCTGGTTACGGGCATAAGCCGGTCCGCGCCGTTCCTGCAGCGTCAGGCCTTGGCGGGCGACTTTTTCGGGCAGTTCGCGCAATTCTTCGAGCGGCCGCTGGTCGGAACCATCCACAACCACGAGCACTTCCCACCGCTGCCGATCGGCAGTGTTGCGGGCCAGCGATTGTAACAGTCGACGCAGTTTATGCTGCCGATCAGGCATAGTGGGAATCACGATGCTCAACAGAGGGTTGGTCATGGTTGCAGCACCCGTTGGGGAGTTGGTAACACCCGTCGTCAGTTCACACCCGGCGGCGGGCCGGCTAAGGTAGTGAGTTGTTCGAGCGGGCTGGTATCGCCGCTGCGGATCAGGGCGATGTCGCGCTGCAGCGTAGGCCAGCCGGTTTCGATAAAGCGGCGGGCGACCTGCTTTTTGCGTTCGTTCGTCTCCGCCTGGCGGAGCAGCAGGTGACCGATCAGCACGACCAGGGCGCTATCCACCAGCTTACGACCGTACAAATCCATATAGGTTCCGCCGCGGCCTTTGACAAATTCGATGGCTTCGATCACCAGTCTTTTGCCCTCAACCAGGGTCTGATGCAGCTTCTGTATTGGCGCCTCGCTGAAGGGATGCTGTTCGTATTCTTCCACCCGTTTTTCAAATGCCCCGCTGCAGACCCCGCGCACGGCGGCGACAATCTGCAACTGGCTGGTGCCTTCGTAGATGCTGGTGATGCGGGCATCGCGGTAGTAACGCTCCACCGGATAATCGGTCATATAGCCGCTGCCCCCCAGCACCTGAATGGCGTCGCTGGTCAGCCGGATGCTCATCTCTGAACAGTAGTACTTGCTCATCGGGGTCAGCATGCCGTTGAGCCGCTTCCAGCCGCGGGCTTCATTCTTGCGTCGTTTTTTCTCCTCTTCGCTGAGCGTGGTGTTCTGTTCTTCGAGCACGCGGAGATTGTTGTTCTCCAGGTCGCAAACGATACAGGTTTCGTAGAGCAGAGCGCGAGCCGCTTCGAGATTGATCTTCATATCCACCAGCATCTCCGCCACCGCCGGCAGATGTTCGATTGCCTTTCCAAACTGTTTGCGGCTATGTGCATACTGCCGGGCTACGCGAAAAGCGGCTTCGGCGATGCCCACCGCCTGGGCCGCGACGCCGACGCGGGCGCCGTTCATCAGGCTCATCACGTAGCTGATCAGCCCCAGCTGCCGTTCACCAATCAGTTTGGCGGGGGCGTCATCATAAACCAGTTCGCAGGTGGGCGAACCGTGAATACCCAGCTTTTCCTCAAGATGTCGGACCTTGATTCGTGGACCTCGTTCGGCCAGAAAGAGGCTGAGACCGCGACCGTCCTTGATATCGGGTTCGCTGCGGGCCAGCGTCAGCAGAATATCGCCGCATCCGTTGGTAATGAAGCGTTTCACGCCGTTGAGCCGCCAGGTGCCATCGTTATCCTGCCAGGCCCGCAGACTGACCGCCTGCAGGTCGCTGCCGGCATCGGGTTCAGTCAGGACCATCGCTCCGGTCACTTCGCCGCGGGAGAAGCGCGGCAGATAATCACGTTTGATTTCCGGGCTGGCAAAGGCGTTGATAGTCTCGGCGATCCCTTGCAGCCCGAACAGATTCATCAGCGAGCCATCGGCCCGGCTGATCATTTCGACGGCCATCGTGTAGATCACATTCGGGCAGTTGAGCCCGCCATACCGCCGCGGCAGGGTAAATCCCATCAGGTCGGTCTGGGCGAGTACCTGCAGGTTGTCTCGGACCGCATCGCTCAGCGTCACCGTGCCATCACTGTTGAGGTGGTGTCCTTTCAGATCAACCGTTTCGGCGCGCGGGGCGATATGCTCCCCCGCCACCTGCCCGGTAATCTCCAGTACTCGTCGATAATTATCGATGGCATCTGCGGCGTCGGTCGGCGCGTAGAGAATCGCTGTCGGGCTATTGGAAGGATGAAAGTTATCCTCTTGTACTGTCGCCACCTTGGCGAGGTCTAGATGGTTGAAGAGGAACTGCAAATCTTCGTTGTCTGAAAAATAGTTGGCCATAAGACGCTCTCATTAATTTTTGTCATGAATCAACACTATCCCCAAAAACTTCTCTTTTTTGGTTTTGCGTTGACATACTCATGTTCGGTTTGGAATTCTATATAGTATGCGACGGAGTTCATTGGAATCACTACTTGACGCGAGTGAGCCCAACTAGTCGCGTGCCCGGGATAATATAATTCTCCTCGCAAAAAATATTGACCTTGCCCATACAAGAGTCGAGGTTTTCTAAGGGCTAGTACATTTTTTGCTTGAGGGGATGGAATATCTTTCAAATAAAGAATAATCACTTCTCCAGTGAGTAGTTCAGATGATTCCATCGGGATTGACCTCGGTAGCAGAGATAACAACAGATAAGATATCTTCAAAAATTAACTGGCCCGCTCTTTGATCGCTTTGATCATCATCGGGATAATCTTGTTGAGATCGCCGACGATACCGTAATGGGCAACCGAAAAGATCGGCGCTTCCTTGTCCCAGTTGATGGCGATGATCTTGGCCGATTCTTCCATGCCTGCGCGATGCTGGACCGCGCCGCTGATCCCGGCGGCGATGTACAAAGCCGGACGGACCGTCGTTCCGGTCTGGCCGACCTGATGCTCTTTGCCGATGAAGCCGCCATCGACCGCCGCCCGCGAGGCGCCCACCGCTCCGCCAATCGCCGCCGCCAGATCACGGATCAACTGGAAATTTTCGCGGCTGCCGACACCACCACCGCCCGCCACAATGGTTCGTGCGGTTTTGAGATTGACTTTGCGCGGTTCGCGGTGACGTTCGATCAGTTGGACGGACAGGTCTGCCGGGGTGAATTGGACGGTTTCGTCGATGATTTTTCCGCTGCGTTTCGGATCGGGCGGATTAAGCCGCATCACCCCCTCGCGCACCGTGGCCATCTGCGGCCAGCGCTCCGGATTGACGATGGTCGCAATGATATTGCCGCCGAACGCCGGGCGAATCTGCAACAGCAGGTTTCGATGCGTCTCTTTTGTTTTAGGGTCAGTATAGTCGCCGATTTCCAGATCCGTGCAGTCCGCCGTCAGTCCGCAACGCATGGCCGATGCGATGCGCGGAGCCAGATCCCGACCCAGCGGGGTCGCCCCGAATATCACAATCTGCGGCTGCTGTTTTTCAATCAGCGTGGTCAACACCCGGGCGTAGGGCAGCGTGCGGTAGTATTCCAGTTCAGTGTGATGCACATGGTAGACCTTGTCGGCGCCATGGGCGATCAGCCGGTAGGAGAGTTCGCGCACATTCCAGCCAGCCAGCACCGCCGCCATCGGCACCTGCAACTGATCCGCCAGTTGTCGGGCCTTGGTGCATAGCTCGAGCACCACCTCGCTGAGGTGTTCATCTTCCTGCTCCGCAAAAACCCAGACCTCACCTTGGTAATGACGATGGTTCATGGCTGTGTGACTCGATAAGTGGTTCGGGCATCGGCCCAGGGCTATCCTAATGTATGATCCTTGATCAATTCGCCGATCATCTGGCGAATGCCGGCTTCAGTGGGGGGAATTTCGGTAAATCCTTCCTTGGTCAGGACAATGGCCTGGATGCGATGGACCTTGGTGGGTGAGCCGCTCAGGCCGCACCACTGCAGATCGGCTTGAATGTCATCCAGATTCCACTGGTTGATAATCAGTCCGCGCTGCTGCAATTGTTCCACCTGCCGGCCCAGTTCCTGTTCGCACTGCTCCTCGGACAATGACGGCTGCGTTTCTGCCAATTGCCGACGAAGCTCTTCCATCGTGTGGGCCCGTTTATATTGCATCACTTTTTTAGCGGCGGGCGGTCGCGGTTGATTGGCGCTGTCCAGCACGGTAACCAGCAGCGGCAGGCGGGCCTGAAGAATTTCCCAGCCATTGCCTACGTTCCGCCGGATCCGTACCGTGCGATCGATCATATCAGTGAACTGTTCGAAATAGGTGACCTGCGGCAGTTCCAGTTTCTCAGCCAGTTGCGGACCGACCTGGGCGGTGTCACCATCGATGGCTTGGCGGCCGCAGAAAACCAGATCGATCGGTCCGAGCTTTCGAATCGCCCGGCTGAGGATGTAGCTGGTGGCCAGCGTATCGCTGGCGGCAGCGCGGCGATCGGTCAGAAGAATGACGCGATCCGCACCGCGATAAAGACATTCCCGCAGCACCTCGGCGGCGGCACCGGGGCCCATAGTGATCACCGTTACGTGGCCACCGTGTTGATCACGAACCCGCAAAGCCGCTTCCAGAGCGTGTAGATCTTCGGGGTTGAATATGGTGGGCAGAGCAGCCCGGTTAACCGTGCCATCCGCTTTCATCGACTCGCCGGTCACTCGGGTAGTGTCCGGCACCTGTTTTACACAGACGACGCATTCATATCCCACATCGATACTCCGGAATTTTCGCGCGTCACAAGCATGGCGGCTCCGCGGAGCCAGGATACGGGTGCAACGGCATTGGAAAATTGATTGCCGGTAAAAATGCTAACCGTGCCGGTAGAGAGGGTCAAGTTTGCTTGCCGCAGGGAATTCGGCCCGATATAGTGGTATTTCTCATTCCCGTTAACAGCCGTTTGGAGAGGATCAACACCATGCCGACGCTTCAGGGCACCTTGTTACAGCCGCGAACCGCTTCCGAGTGCACGGTCACCCCGCACGCCGAATTGCATATCGCCGGTGATGGGCGGATCAGCTCCATTACCACGGCCCGCAGTTCCGGTGATCATCTCGGTGATGAACAGTGCTGGATATTGCCGGGCTTCATCGATGCCCATCTCCACACTCCGCAGTGGGATCGCCGAGGGGTTGACGGCCTGTCACTGGAGAAATGGCAGAAGCAGGTTGCCTACCCTGCTGAAGAGCGCATGAAAGATGCCTCACTGGCTGAAAAACTGGCGGAGGAAATGGTCAGCGGTTTACTCGCCTGTGGCACCACTACCATCGCTGCCTATGGCAGCCCTTTCGCAGCCGCTACGGATCGTATTTTTGGTGTGTTGGCGCGGCGCGGGGTGCGGGCCATATTCGGCATGATGCTTAACGACGCCCATACTCCCGCCGGCTTGCAGCAATCGACCGAAGAAGCGCTGAACCAGGCCCGCGACCTGGCCTCCCGCTGGCATGGATCCGAAAATCACCGCCTGCACTACGCTTTCTGCCTTCGCCATCCCCTGAATTGCAGTGAGCGGTTGATGCGCGGAACCGCCGAGCTGGCCAAAATGTTCAACTGCTATATCCAGACCAATGTCGGTGAATCGCTCAGCGATGTCGCCGCGGTGCGCGAGCGTTTTCCGGATCAGCTGGATGATGTGGATCTGTTCAGCGAGCTGGGCCTGCTTTCCAGCCGGACGATCCTGGGTCATGGCGTGGTGCTCAATCATGATGAACGTCGGCAGGTGGCCGAATCCGGCGCTGTGCTGGTTCATTGCCCGACCGCCAACCTTTTCATGGAATCAGGGCTGATGGATTATTCCGCCCTCCGAGCCGCCAATATCAATGTCGTCCTGGGCAGCAGTATCGCCAGCGGCTTTGATCCCTTCATGGTGCGGGTGGCCCAGGCAGCCCTGCAGACCGCCAAAGCCCTGCGCGTTCACGCCGTTCCCCGCCAGATTCATCGCGCTCCGACACCGGCGGAAGCCTGGTGGTCCATCACCCGCGGAGCAGCCGAAGCACTCGGGCTGGGCGACCGGATCGGGCTGCTGGAACCCGGCTATGAAGCGGACTGCCTCGTGGTCCGTCCGGAACGGTGGATCAACGATCTGCCGACGGATCAGCGAATATCCGCGTTGCTCTATACCCTGCGACCGGAACAGATCGAACATGTACTGATCGCCGGCCGCCGAGTGGGTCCGTGAGAAAATCGACCTGTCGCCTTCACCATGCAGATGAGGAGAAGTTCACGATGAGGAGACTTCCGCTTTGGGTCACCAGTCGAGGTGTAGTTCCGCTGATGGCCTTTGTTCTGGTGTGCAGTTGGACCGTGGTGGTGCACGCCCAGCCTCCCCAACCGGCGACCGAGGCGGAGATCAACGAACTGCTCAGTCGTTCGAAGGAAAAAGAGTGGGGTTCGGCGACCCTGCTCTATGTGCTGGATGAGGCGGATGTTTATGTACAATCCAGCGGCTTGGCCACTACGAAAAGCTGCCAGCTCATTCGCTTGCTGACACCAGCAGCCGTCAAAAGCCAGTCGGTTCTCCATTTTGATTTCGACCCGGCGAGCAACCGGGTTACGGTCGAACAGGTCCGCGTGCGGCAGGCAGATGGCACGATTCGCGAAGTTGCGCTGGATGGATTGGTGACCGGTCCGGCTCGGCAGTGGGCGATTTATTGGCGCGGGCAACAGCATCTGCTGAATGTCCCCGACCTGCAGGTGGGGGACGTGCTGGAAGTACGAACCAGCAAGGTGGGTTATAACGTCGCCTATCTGGATGAAGGTAATGAGGGAAGCGCCGGCGGCAAGAACACCCCCACGGATGGTTCTGATCTGATCCCGCCCATGCCCGGCCACTGGTATGAAGTGGCGGAGTTTCAAGGCGATCAGCCCATCTGGCATAAACGCTACAGCGTACACATGCCCAAATCAATGCCGCTGCAATACGAGGTGTATAACGGCGCGGTACGCTCCTCGGTCTGGTTCCAGGAGGATGAACTGGTCTACAGTTTCGTGGCAGATCAGGTGCCGCCGATCGCCCGCGAACCCTACATGGTGGCGACCAGTGATGTAGTGCCCAAAGTGGTGCTGGCGACGGTGCCCGACTGGCCGACCAAATCCCGCTGGTTCCATGAAGCCAACCGCTACCAGTTTGAGGTGGACGATACGGTCAAAAAGCAGGTGGAAGAAATCATTCGCGGTCTGAAAACGGATGAAGAAAAAGTGGCGGCGCTGAATCACTGGGTTGCGGATAACATCCGCTACTACGGCACGACGCGCGGACCGACCGAAGGCTACACCGTCCATACCGGCATCGAAACGCTGCGCGATCGCGGCGGCGTGTGCAAGGACAAAGCGGGTATTCTGGTCACTTTTCTGCGTGCCGCCGGTTTTGAAGCCTATCCAGCCATGACCATGGCAGGTTCGCGTATTGAAGCGATTCCCGCCGACCAGTTCAACCATTGCGTCACGCTGCTCAAACAGCAGGACGGCTCGTTTACGATTCTCGACCCCACCTGGATTCCCTTCAGCCGGGAAATGTGGAGCAGTCGCGAAGCCCTGCAGGGCATTGTCTACGGCACGCCCGAAGGCCAGCCACTGACACTCACACCCTATTATGAACCGGACTACAATCTCTATTCCGCTACATCGACCAGCCGCCTCGGCAGCGACGGCACGTTACAGTCAGATGTTGAAATGTTGCTCAAGGGTTATCCCTGTACTTATTTCCGGCGGTCGCTGAACAAGCCGCAGTCTCAGCAGCGTCCGATTCTGGAAAGTAATCTCAATCTGGCGCCCAATGCCCGGCTGCTGGATTATCAGTTTACCGCTCCCACCGACTATTCATCGGATACCCAGGTGCAGCTTTCGGTGCAGGCGGAAGGTTACGCTGCCGGCAGTCCGCAGCGTCGCCTCTTCAAGCTGCCGCTGCTCAATCATCTGCTGAAGAACATATTGATTCCCGATCTGTTCTATAACTTGTCGGCGGATCAACGCCAGTTTGATCTACGGCTGCGCGCCACCCGGCAGGTGCGTTATGAGGATACGATCCAGTTACCCTCCGGCTGGCAGGTGGTGCAGCGATCCGACAACGTCCAGCTGGAAACCCCCACGGCGACACTCGATTTTTCATCGGAGTTGACAGTGGGGCAGTTGCATTACCGGCTGGAACTGACGGTCAAGCAGCATCAGGTAACTGCACGCGACTATCCTGACTTGAAAAAAGTGCTTTCCAAATTGCAGGAACTGGCCGGCCAGTGGGTCGTCATCGAAACGAAATTGTAGACCGTGGACAGTGAATGATTTAATGAGCCGCGGGCTTAAGCCCGTGCGGAGTTGAATATGCGAATTATCCTCAGCTTGCTTGTGATAGCAGTAACACCGGAACTACTCCAATCCCAGGCCGTCCCACACCCGGAAGTAACCGCAGCGCAATTTCCCAATGACGATGCGGTCATTCTCCGCTGGGAGCAGAGCTGGAACTGGCAGGCCGATGGCTCGCTGACCCGTCGGGATCATCGCTGGGTCAGAGTTTTCGACAACCGCGCTGCCGGTGAGTTCGCCGATCCGCGCATTGATTACCGCTCTGGCCAGGATGAACTGAAGATTCACGCCGCCCGGACGTATTTGCCCAGCGGTGAGATTCTGCCCGTGCCTGAATATTCTTTCAATCCGGCTGCTCCTGACGATCTCGCCGGTTGGCCGGTGTTTGCTGACTGGCGACAACAGGTCATCTCCTTCAGCGGTTTTCAGCCCGGGTCGGTGGTGGAGCTTGATTACGAGATTACTTCCCCAGCCGGCCAATATCCCTGGCTGGCACTCGACCTGCGGCTGCACGAGGATTGGCCGATTGTTGAGCGGATCATCACCATTGATCTGCCGGAAAAAGCCGGCGGTGAACTGCTGATCCGTGGTATCGAACCGGCCCCGCAACCCACCCAAAAAGTACAGAACGGAATGCTGTCTCGCAATTGGCAGTTCCAGAATCTCGAAGCCCGTCCCGCTGAACCACAATCGGTGCCCTGGCAGGAGCGTTGTGGTCGACTGCGTTTCAGTACGCTGGGTGGGGCAAAATCATGGGCCAAGACAATATTGCCCAGGGTGGAGCAGGCGGCGAAGGATTCCGCCGCGCTGCAGGATCGTGCCGGAAAAATCATCGGAACAGAAGTAAGCATCGAGAAAAAAATTGAGCGACTCACTGCTTTCATGCATGATCAGTTTTCGACACTGGCTTCGTCTCGTGCTTGGCGCGATGGCCAGTGCCGCCCAGCGGCTGCAACACTGAGCAGCGGCTATGGCCACGCCTTGGAAAGCGGGGCGTTGTTGCTGGCCTTATGCCGAGCTGCCGGTCTGACTGCCGAACCCTGGCTGGCCAGCAATGGTCAGTTGGCCCAGCCCTCCGAACCGTTGGCCGATGTCGCGGTGGAAGGCATCGTGGTGCAGGTGACGAACGGTGACGAAACCTGGTGGATTCATCCGCAGCAGGGAATATTGGCCAATCCGGGAATCTGGGGTCGCCGCTGGCTGGTGTCTGCGGATGACAAGACGGAGCCGGTTTATCTGGCGGCGCGGGGTGAACTGGAACCCAGCCATATCGAGCTATCCGGCAATCTGAAACTGTCTGCCGACGGCTTGGGCAGCGGCGAATGGCGGCTGGTGCTGACCGGCTTGTTTTACAACCCCGTCGATCTGCGCACCGCGGAGAGTCAGCAGAGTTTTCTCAAACGCTGGACTGAGCGGGCCCTGCCCGGTGTCGAACTGGAGCGCTATTCACTCACCCAGCTCTCACCGCAACGTCTCGAAGCGACGCTGGGCGTAAAATTCTCCAAACCGCTGCCCCGCGCCGGTGAACTCTATACGCTCACACTCTCCGACGGGCCGCTCTTCCTGCCTGAAGTGCCGCTGCCGCTGGAACGTTCGGAGCGCAATACGGCTGTGCGGCTCAGCGGCCCGGTGCATGAAGAAGTGCTTTTGAACGTGCAGCTGCCCGAAGGCTGGAGCGCGCTCTATGATGTCGCTCTGCCCGAAGCCAACGGCCCCTGGGGACGCTTGATCCAGAACGTGCCGTCGGACAAGAACTCGCTGCAGATCGAGAGACGGATCGATCTGACCAGCCCGACCATCGATCCGACTGATTTCGCAACGCTGCGCACCGCCGTCAATGCGCTGCGCACCACGGGCCTGCGAACCATCGCGCTCGCGACAGGCCCGTGAGTTAATTATTTTTCTGGAATCCCTGAATGACACGGACAGGGAAAGTCCGCATCCGGCGTCTATTGGTGATTTTTCTGATCTGTGGATTTATATTTATTTGGGTTGAATTTTATCGAATGGATTACTGCGTAGCGAAGATGACCTGTTTTGCCACAGCAGTCCGTTGTTATATACAGAATGAAGGCGAATTTCCTCCAACGCTGCAGGCACTTCAAGAGCATGCCTGTGGAATAGGGGGTCACTTCGATGAAGTTGAATGGTACGATCTGGCGGAAGGAATTAACATGTCGGATATTGACTCCCGGGGCTGGATCGCCCGTCGCCATCGCTACGTCGTGGAATTTTCGGGGAAAGGAATCCCGTACATTCGGGATTTTACGCACATTTCAAATGTGATTGGCGAAATAATTCACCAGGAGATGTCAACCAATCGTTCGGTTATTCCACACGAGCAGTCGAATCAGATTCATTAAATAACTCAGCCATTTCTTCCTGAGCCTCGAAAATTTCATCCAGGCTCAGTTGCGCCCAGTAATCGATTTGTCTGCGGCGGTGTCCTTCCCAGGTGGTCGATTCCCAATCAATGTTATCATCGTTAGTGTTCATTCGGAGGCTCATGGTTATTTTAGTCGATGTTGCAGTTCAGCGATATCTGACAGATCACGCGGACGACCGGCGGCTTCCTTCATTTTAATAAGCGTTTTCAGCGTAACGACACGCACCGGTATACCGCCGATCAAGTCCTTTAGTAAGGCATGATCATATTCTTCGTCAAAGGGAAATGGTTCTTCAACAAATACATCGATGGTGACGGTGCGATGCTCATTACTTCGGAATTGCAGGACGCGCATGCCCTTCTCACGTATCCAGGAACTGCGCTGCTGAGTATCGGCAAATTCGGAAGCATTGACTGGAATCATCGGACGATAACCCAGAGTCGAAAGCGCCTGAAATGCTTTCACGATGTTATCCGTCTGTAATTGTATTACGAGATCAACATCGACAGTATGTCGAATTAATCCATGAGCATTAACCGCCAGTCCACCGACAAGCAGAAACCGAACCTCATGGGTCTGCAGGGTCTGCATGATTTTTCGAAGACTTTCCTTTTTCATACTATGTACTCTTAACGAGAAACAACTTAACCACAATATTTTATGCTATATTGATGAAAATAGAATAATTAAAAACAGCGTACTGGTATTATCTGAATCCCGATCACTCATAGATGAATGAGCACCGCTCCCTTACGGTCACGGCTCGACGGAAAACGTCCGTGACCTTTCGGTGATCAGATATCATCCCAGGTGATGGGGTCGCCGGCGAGGAGGGGTTTGCGAATCCGCCGGCCGATCAGCATCTCGAAATAGCGCGGATGCAGACCGACACCGGGGCGGAGGATGTCCAGCTTTTCAGCGGTTAATATGGTTCCGGTGGTCATATCGGTTGCTGCGAAGATGCTGCGGCGGGCGAGCTGGGCAAAATCCAGTTCGCGCGGGCCGCGCGGCCGCTTGACCCCGTCGCCTATGGCCCACTCCGCTTCTCGAATCTGTTGCACCAGATGGGTCAATTCCTCCGGCTCCAGCCCCTGCTCATGGCTGGCGCCCTGTGTTTGGCGCTTCAGGGTGATATGCTTCTCCAGGCAGCAGGCTCCCATAGCCACCGCCAGCACCGCGACAAATGTCCCGGCGGTATGGTCGCTGTAACCAATCGGCAACTGAAAGGCTTCGTGCATGGATTGAATCGCCCGCAGGTTCGCGTAGGCCGGGTCCAGCGGATAATCGACCCCGCAATGGAGCAGGATGATTTTCTCGTTACCCATGTCCCGGACCGTGCGCACCGCCTCCTCGATCTCGGCCAGATAAGCCATGCCGGTGGAAAGAATCATCGGCAGTCCGTGGCTGGCTGCATAGCGCAACAGCGGCAGATGTACCAGTTCGAAACTGGCGATTTTCAACGCCCGCACACCCAGTTCGACAATGCGATCTACTGCTTCATAGCTGTAGGGCGTGAAAAGTAGTTCAATGCCCACCTCATGGGCATGTTCATGCAAACGGGGCAACCACTCCAACGGCAATGTTTGCCGCTCATAGAGTCGCTGCAGATCTTCCGCACCCCACTCCACCGCCTGGTGAACGATCGGGTGGCGGGTTTTGGCGGCCATGCCTTCTGCCTGATACATCTGGAATTTCACCGCGTCGCAGCCCGCCTGAGCGGCTACGTCGATAAGTTGCAGGGCGGTCGCCAGATCCTGGTTGTGATTACTGCCCACTTCGGCCAAGATATAGCAGGGTTGGCCCGCTCCGATGGTGCGTCCGCTGATCTCGATCAAAGTCTGTCGCATAGTTCACCTGCTGATTGAATGGTCCTACTATTTTTTCGACCATTTACCACAGCCCAGTACAGTACAATAGAATTCTTTTCAGCGACGCAAGCGCTGGGTAACGTTGTACTTAACAATATGACTGAATCCCTGATCCAATGGCGGACACAGCTTGAGCACTGGCGAACAGCCGGGCAGCACTACCGTTTTACAGATGGGGCGTGGCGGTATCTGGCAGCCGTGACTGATGATGCACCGCTGGTGGTGGATTTGTTGTGTGCGTTGCACGAACTGGGACTGGGCGGTCCGGCTCTGGAGTTGCTGCAATATCGCGGCCGGCAGAATCTTTCTGCGGCGGAGCTCGCCGAATGGCAACAGCGTTTGCCGGCGGCGCCGCACGGACGGGTCGAAACGGCCCTGTGGCAAGCCCGTCTGGCTGCCAACCAGCAAGCTCTGCTGAGTCGCTATCCCGCGCAGCAGGCACTTTGGCAGCAGTTGCCCAGCCGGTTGATCGGCTGGCAACTTTACCAGTCAGCCGCAGGACACTATCAGTGGTCCACTCGTCCGGTGGGGCAATGGCGAATCTGGCAACCACGACTCAGCGATTATGCCGAAGAAAGCACCCTGGCGGTCACCCATCTTCAGGAAGCGAACTTTGTGGTGCTGGCGGGGCTGACCTGCGGACCGCTCTGGCCCCACGTGCATAAACTTTCCTCGCACTTACCTGGTGGAAAAAAGTTGAGCATTTTCGTCATCGAACCCGTAGAACAGCTCCTCGCTGCTGCCGCGGCGGTGCATGATCTGGAACCGCTGCTCGAGGAGGAGCGTTGCCATTTATTCTGCGGTCCGGATGCGCTATCCAGACTGCAACAGGATTTGCTGGCGCAGTCTGATCTGAGTTGTACCACCGTCTGTGTCATCCATGCCCCGGGACGCGAAGGGCTGGCCAATGACCTGAATCGTCTGCTCGGCGAGGTGGCGGCGGTACAGGCGGAACGGCTGACGGCGCTGCAGGATGAATTACGCCAACGCTACGCGACCCGGGATGCGGTTTATTGGGCGAAGCGCTGGCAACAGCCGGGGGTGGTGCTTGGGACTACTTCCCGGCGGACCACCGTTCTGCAATATTCGCTTCGCGACATCCAGCAGGCCTTGTCGCTGCGCGGCTGGCAATGCCACACTCTGCTGGAACCCGCTGATCATCTGCAGCTTACCGGCGAGCGGCTGCTTCGTACCATTCAGATGGTGGACCCTCAACTGGTGATTCTGCTCGATCATCTGCGTTACGAATTCAAAAACATGCTGCACAATATTCCGGTGCTGACCTGGATTCAGGATCCACTCTCCAATTTACTGTGCCGCCAAGCCGGTGAATCAATCGGCCCTTATGACTGGGTCTGCGGTTATTATCGCCCGCGCTGCGTCGCGGAGTTTGGTTATCCTGCCGAACAGTTCCAAACCACTCCCGTGCCGATTTCCACGCGTTTGTTTCACCCTGCACCTCTACCCGAAGCGGTTCAACACGAGTTGCAGGCTGACATCATCTACGCCGGCCACCGCCCCGATAACTTTGATACCCTCGCCCAGCGCTGGCGGGAGGACAGTCCACCCTCAACGCATCGCCTGCTCGACCAGATGCGCAGACTGGTAGAACAGTATTTGCAGGAGGGGCGCCACCTGACCGGAGCACAGGCCCGGGAACTGACTCAGCGGCAGGTGCGGGCAGAAAACATATCATTATCCGCAGAAGAACTGGAACGCTTCAGTGAGTTTTATACGCTCGCCCTGTTTGATATCGGATTCCGGATGGAGACGTTGTGCTGGGTGGCTGACTGGGCCCGGCGGAGCGGTCGAATTTTCCGTATCTATGGTCGCGGCTGGGATGAGGATCAGCAATTGGCTCCTTTTGCCGCCGGCAACCGCGAACATGGCGAACCCTTGCGGCAGGCCTACCGTGCAGCCGGACTGGTCGTGCAGCCGGTATCGCATGGCTTCTCTCATCAGCGAACTTTCGAAGCGCTGGCCAGCGGCACGCTGGTATTGGCCCGATATAATCCGCCCACCTTCGGCGGCTGCTCCGTCGCAGAATATGATCAGCAGGAACTTTCCGACAACTGGCGACACACACCCGCCTATGTCTTTCCGCATCTGAAACGAGTGATCTTTCACAACGCTGCTGAGTTCGCTGCCCTGGCCGATAAGTATCTGGAGCAGGTGGATGAGCGTCGTAACTTGCAGCAGGAATTCGCTGCGATCGTGCACCAGCGCTACACCTATTCAGCCGTGATGGATGAGGTGATCGGCAGCTTCCGGACTCATTTACTCAACCTGGCGACGCCCTCAAAATAAGCGGGGTAGCGGCGGGGGCGGGTTTTGCGTCGCTGATAAGCTCGAGCCAGGTCGAGAAAAATCTCCAGATCGCGCTCCACGTTGCGGTTGACCCCGTCGAAATAGAGATTGCGGATAGGCAATAGTTCGCAGGCGCCGCTCACCGACGGGTAGATCGCCTCACACACCACGCCGTTCATGCAGGTAAAGGGGCTGATATCGATGATGCCATCCGCACCCTTGCCGTACAGATAGATTGTCTTACCGACGCTCAGTACCATTTCGCCCAGGCAACCTTGCGGCGGCAGGAAAGGTTCCGAGAGTCGTAGAATCTCACCGACCTCCTGCGGTTCTTCATAGCCGATCAGATCCTGGCGAACCGCAGCATAGAGCGAATGCTCATATCCGTGCTGCTTATGTGTCTTGAGGCAATGTTTCAGGTAGTCGAGATTAAAGCGACCTTGTTCGGTGACAATATCCTGCTGTTGACGCCAGTTGGTGTACCAGACCCATTCGCTGATATCGGAGAGCCAGCATTCCCCGCCCAGTCGTTCGATCCGCCGAGCCACATCCTCATTGCTGAAGGTATTGAGACGGCAAAAAATTTCCCCGACCAGCCCGATCAGCGGCCGACCCGGTTCATAGCGTGCCGGAATCGCCCGGAAACAGTCACGCATGATGATCAGCGCCGATTGCAGCCGTGCGATCCGTCTGGAGGGCGACAGGTTGGGTTTGGCCATCACCGCTTCGATAGATTCCAGTTGTTCCTCAAATAGCGCATCGGTATCGCCGGCGGTCAGTTCGTAGGGGCGGGTTTTCAACTGGAATTTGGCCAGGATATCGCCCACCACCAGCGCCATCCATCCCGAGCGCATCACTTCCCCGGCTGAATCACCCAGCCCGTCATAACCATCGGCACTGCTGGGCGAGAGCACTAGTACGTCACCCAAGCCCTGTTCCTGCAGTACGCGGCGCAGATAGGGGGCATATTGTCCAAAGCGGCAGGGGCCTTGAGCGGTCGGCATGAAGAAAGCGACTTTCTGCGGATCAAAGCCCGGTTCACGGCAGATGCGCAGAAAATCGCCGACCGTCACCTTGTGTGGCAGACATTCCTCTCCGCTGCTCACCAGCCCGCCCAGTTCGAGTGTGTCGGCGCTGGAGTGCGGTGTGATGCGGGCTTCGATCCCCACCGACCGGAACGCACCACTCATCAGGCGGGCACTGGCGTAGGCCATTTGGGGGATGTAGAGGATTCGTCCGGCCAGACGCTGACCGCCACGTCGCTCGCTGATTTTCGCCACCATCGTAGGATTCCCTTGCTGTCCAGGTAGGCTTCGCAGCGGGTTATCAGGCCGGCGTCGTTGCTGTGACCGTCGATCTGCAGCGTGAGAAACGGCTTGCCTCCTGCCGCCGGTCGCAGATAACCCTTGATATACGAATCCGGGCCGCATTTGAAATTGGTGATATAAACAACGTGCAGATGGGGATGCCGGGCTACAATCTTTGCCGCCGCCAAAATTCTCCGTCCCAGCTCCCAGTACATGTTGCTGTTGATATCGCGAATGTCGATATCCGAAGTGGGCAAAGCATCAACTGGCAGAATATTCAAGCCATATTGCTCACGGAGCTTTTTCGTAACGGACAGGTTAACTCCGGCATCATGAATGTTATAAGGCCGGCCGACCAGCACAATGCCCGGCTCGCCGGTGGTCTCCAGCGTCGCAAGGGCCGAGCAACCCGCCTGCAGATAGCTGGTGCGAAAACGCAACTGGGCGGCCACCCCAGCCGTGTAGGCTTTATCCGCCACTTTTCGCGGCACACCCAGCCCGGCAGCCAAACGGATCAGTTCCTTCTGGGGCTGCTCCAGTCCCTGGCGAAAACGGATCGCGGGACAGAGGAACCGTCCCCGGTATTTGCGGAAGGGCGGCGCCTGGCGGAGGACGAAGGGCAGTGTTTGGCCCCACGGGCAGAAATGGCTCTCGTTATCCGGATCGGTTGTTTCCGCGCTGAGCATGTTCGGCAGCCAGATGTAGTCCAATCCCTGCTCAACCAGTTCGGCGACGTGACCATGAGCCACGATAATGGGAAAACATGGCTCGGCCACCACCGCACCCAGCCCCGCGCGTATGGTCTGCCGACTGGTTCCGGTTGAAATCACCACCCGAAACCCGCAATCTCGGAAAAATCTTCGCCACAGCGGTAGATATTCATGAGTATACATGGCCATCGGAATACCGATGCTGCCACGCGGCTGCGGCGGATCGCCCGTGTCATCTGCCAGCAGCAACTCTCGCCGAAGGGCAATCAGGTCCGGGATCACCGGCGGATGGGGGCTTTTCACCGGCTTGCGGAATTTCTCCGAACACTTATCGCCCCAGAAGGTCTTTTCGTTCTCAACGGTGAATTCCTGCACCTGGCAATAATTGCCGCAACCGTTGCAGGTAAACTCGCGTACCTGATAATCGATCTGGCTGAGGTCATAGCCGCGAAAACGGGTGGGTTGCTGGGTGGCGCTCATTTTCTCCTGGGCCAGCAGCGCCGCCCCGATCGCCCCCAACACCGCGTTGTGCGGTGGGATGATGATCTCGCGGTCACAGATGCGGCTGAAAGCGGCGGCGACAGCGTTGTTATAAGCGGTGCCGCCCTGGAAAAAGATGCACTCACCGATCGGTCGGCCACGCACCACCCGGTTGATGTAGTTATAGGCGACGGAATAGGCCAGTCCCGCCAGTACATCCTCCCGCTTCGCACCTCGCTGCATATAGGTATTCACATCGCGTTCCATGAACACCGTGCAGCGTTCGCCCAGCTTGAGCGGCGCCGTGGAGGCGAGTGCCAATCGCGCAAATTCATCCTTGATGGCGACACCCAGTTCAGCAGCCCGTTCCTCCAGAAAACTGCCCGTACCGGCGGCGCAGGCTTCATTCATGGTAAAATCGGTGACGATCATTTCGCGGCTGGTCACACCCGCGGGCTGCAGGCTGATATATTTGCTGTCCTGCCCGCCGATCTCAAATATCGTATCCGGACGGCGACCCAGCATGCGCTCGCCCACGAAGATCGCACCGGTTTTGTGAGCGGTGATCTCGTCATTGATGCTGTCAGCCCCGACCAGTTCGCCGATCAGTTCGCGGCCGCTGCCGGTGGTCCCCACGCCGCGGATTAGAATGAATTCACCCACCGCTCCGTTCAACTCGCGCAGCACGCGCGCCACTACTTCGATCGGTCGGCCTTCAGTGCGGGTGAAGATGCTGTGAATCACTTCACCGTGCTGATCAATGACGACCGCTTTCGTGCCGACCGAGCCGATGTCCAGCCCGAGGTAGGCCTCCAGCACACGGCCATCCCGCGGCAGAGTGTAGGGCTTGATCTGCTGATTCAACCGCTGCACCCGTTCAAGCGTCAGCGGAAGTGCCGTAGTGAATTGCGGACTGGGTCGCTGTGGTGAGGTCTGTAATTTGGCGAGGCGAAGTTGTAATTGCGGAGTGGATGGTTGCTGTTCGCCTGCGGCGATTAAAGCCGCCCCGATCGCTCCGAGCGATTCCGCTGCCTGGGGTACCAATAATTCGTTGGAAGTCGCGTCGATCTCGAACACATCGCGCAACGCAGCGATCACCGCGCTGTTGGCGGCCACTCCGCCGACCACGGCGATCGGCCGGGCGGGCCGGCGACCTTTGATTACCGCCGATTTGAAATTGACAGCCACCGCGTGACATAATCCCGCGAGCACTTCCGCCGGGGTAAAACCTTTCTGCTGGGCGTGGATCATATCGCTCTTGGCAAAAACGCTGCAACGTCCGGCGATCTGGGCGGTGCGGGTGGTTTTGGCGACCAGCGGGCCGATTTCCTCCACGGCATATTTCAAACGATTTGCCTGTTGATCGAGAAAAGAACCGGTGCCCGCAGCGCAATCACCATTATTGCTGTAATCGATGATGCTCAACTGTCCGCTGGCCGGATCGGGCTGCAAAGCCAGGTAGCGGCTGTTCTCTCCGCCCAGTTCGAAGATGCTGCGCACATCGGGATGTAGTTCGTTCACTGCCCAGGCGAGCGCCTGAAACTCATTGCATCGCCGACCGCCCACCGCTTCCGCGACCAGCTCCGCTCCGGTGCCGGTGATGGTCATACCCTGCACCTGTTCCACGGGCAGACAGCGCAGCAATCCATCCAGTAATTGCTTGGCCGCCAGTAACGGTTGGCCTTTGGTTCGTACCGGCAGGGTGACGAAAAGACATCTTTGGCTGGATGGTCTCGCGGCTAGCGGCTGTAACAGGCGCGAAGTCTTCGTGAATTGCTCCAGCGTATCAGCCCATTCAGGTGATGCTACTGCCGCACCTTTCACACTTACCGAGCCGACATCGATACCCAGAAAAAGCCCCATGAACCTGCATACCTCACAGGAGTGAATTCCCCGGACTGGAGTCCTGCGATGTTATCACAATAGTTCAAACGGTTATAGTAGCGCGCTCCCATGTTCACCGAGCCGCGTGCCTAAGGGAGTGATTTTCAGAACCTGGCCGGCATACATGTTTCCAATAATGCCAATACCGAAATCATCATGCTCACACCATCATCTGACGTGGAGTAGACCCACAAGAATCAGCACTTTTTCAGTTGGATATCATGGGCAGGATACCCACCCCGTTATGCAGCAGGACTCTGTAACACGCGATCAGTATTCTGCTGTTGAGCAGCGACGTTACCTCAGGCATCGAGATAGAGCTGATATTCATAAGGATGGGGGCGGTGGGCCACCTCGTCATATTCACCGCGCCGTTTGCTGCTGATCCAGTGGTCGATGAATTCGCGGCTGAAGACCTGGCCCCGGAGCAGAAATTCGCAATCCTTCTCCAGCTCCTGCAGCGCTTCGAGCAGTGAATGGGGCAGGGCAGTGATGCGGCGTTTGAATGCCTCATTCTGCTGGGCGATGTCCACATCGAAGGGGCCGAAATTTTCCCGCTCTGGATTGATTTTTTCCCGGACACCATCCAGCCCCGCCATCAGCATCGCCGCCGTGGTGAGATAGATATTGCTGGTGAAATCAGGCGGACGATATTCGATCCGCTTTTCCTGCGGGCTGACCGCATAGCGCGGGATGCGAATCGCGGCGCTGCGGTTGCCCAGTGAGAAAAAGAGGTTGACAGGTGCTTCATAACCTTCGACCAGCCGCTTAAAGGAATTGGTCGAGGGGTTGGTCAGTCCGGTCAGAGCCCGTCCGTGGCGCAGCAAGCCGCCGATATAACTCAAGGCCGTGTCGCTGAGGTTGGCGTAATTTTTTCCCCTCTGGTCGTAGAACACCGGCTTGCGGCCTTTCTGCAGTTTCTGATGAACATGCATGCCGTTGCCCGGTTCGCCGAAAACCGGCTTGGGCATGAAGGTTGCCAGTTTGCCGTACTGCCGCGCCACATTCTTGATCACATACTTGATCAGCATGGTGTGGTCCGCTACCGTCGGCAATTTGCTCATCAGGATTTCGATCTCGCACTGTCCCGCCGCCCCGACCTCATGATGATGATAGCGTATGAGGACGCCCATTTTCTCCAACGCCAACGCCATGGCGGTCCGTACATTCTGCAACTGGTCCGTCGGCGGCGTGCGCATGTACCCGCCCTTGTTGCCGATCGCCGGAGTCTCCCCGCCATTGGCTACCTCGTTGCAGCTGATCGTCACTCCGGTGCGATAAGGTTGATTCTGCACTTCCACCCGATCAAAAATATGAAACTCAAATTCCGGCGCCATCCACGCTTCATCGGCGACGCCGAGGGAACGCATGTACTCCAGCGCCCGGTTGACAATCGTGCGCGGATCACCCGCAAATGGTTCGTGAGTGTCCGCCGTCACGACTTCACAGATAAAGCTCAGGGTGGGCTGTTCGCAGAAGGGATCGATAAACGCCGTGGTTGGGTCTGGCCGGGCGTTGACATCGCCGCTTTCGATCCGGGTATAGCCAGAACCGCTCGAACCATCAAACCCGACCCCTTCCTCGAAGTGCCTCTGCGAAAAGTTCCGCGCCGGCACGCTGAGGTGTAACCACTGCCCCCGTAACCCAGCCACTTTGAGGTCCACCATGGCTATGTCACTGGTTTTAATATACTTAAGCGCCTCGGCAGCCGTGCTGAACATCGCGCCACTCCTTATCGAGAACTCCTCTACGTTCAATCCCTACCTAACCGGCACCTCTCATGCCATCGCCTGGTCGATAGGATACCAATAGCCTTTTTCTTTACTCAAACGGACCGGTTTTGCCTGGGTATGGTTCGCCGGACGATGCGTTTCAGAACAGAGCCGTGAGCACCGGCGGGTTATTCATGTGGTCGATGGTGGCGGCGACGGGGCCGAGTTCATTCAATACCAGCGCGGTTTCATTTGATTTGTGCCATCTCGTGTGCCACGGCTCTGTGAGCCGTACTTCAGCGCCGTTTCATTTTAAGAGGTAGCGGCGGGACTTGGTCCCAGCTGGTTGGACCATTCGAAAAAACGTCCGGGGCGGAGCCCGGACGCTACAGGAAAAGTTAAACCCGTCAGGGAACGATACCGACGATCTGATGTAGGAATGGGATTCAAACGATACCCGTACCTGCCGTGGCACTCTGGACGGAACGGATCAAATTAAACCGAGATAGAATGAATACGAAACAGTTGAAACCTGCAATTCTCGTGACGGGATCGTCCGGCCTGGTCGGGTCGGCACTGTTGCCGGTATTAACTTCCGCCGGCTATCAGGTCTATCGCCTGGTGCGCCAGCCTCCGCCATCCGCCACTGATATTTTATGGAACCCAGAGCAGGCAGGATTACGCTTGCCGCCGGAATTGAAATTCCAGAGCGTGATTCATCTGGCTGGTGAGAATGTGGCCGCCCGGCGTTGGACTTCGGCGCAGAAAGTCCGTATTCGGGAGAGTCGGGTGCTGGGCACGCAGCGGCTGGTCGAGGCCCTATTACAACATCCGTATCCGCCGCGTGATTTTCTCTGTGCTTCCGCCATCGGTTATTACGGGAATCGCAATGATGAATTACTGACGGAAATTTGCCCGCCCGGAACGGGTTTCCTGCCGGATGTGTGCCGCGAATGGGAAGCCCAGTCGGAACCGCTGAGGAAGCAGGGAACACGAGTGGTCCATTTACGCATTGGAGTCGTGTTGAGTCGGCACGGCGGAGCACTGGCCCGGATGCTGCTGCCGTTTCGACTGGGGCTGGGCGGACCGATCGGTTCCGGACAGCAATGGGTCAGTTGGATTACCATCGACGATCTGATCTCGGCCATTCATTTTCTGCTGTCGAAACACGAACTGAGCGGACCGGTGAATTTAGTCACTCCCCAGCCTTGTCGATTTTTCGAATTCGCCAAAATGCTGGGAAAAGTACTGCACCGCCCGGCTGTTCTACCAGTTCCGGCGTGGGCTGTTCGACTGTTGCTGGGGGAGATGGCCGATGCGCTGCTGCTGGCGAGTACTCGACTCACCCCGGACGTGCTGCAGCAATCTGGTTTTTCTTTCCGATATCCTGAATTGCAGCCGGCACTCTTTCATTTATTGAAGGAATAGCTTAAATTCGGGTACTGGCATCATTTCACCGAGCCGCGACCGTAACGGAGCGGACTTGAGCATGGTGCGGTTGAATTCCGGTTCAAACGATACCAATACCTGAATTCGATTCCTCATGCTGGATGACAGGATTCTCAATTGAGTACCTCAGGATGATTCGAGCTTTCGGGCGTTGGATATTCGTATTCATGCTGGTATTGGCGACCGGCTGCCAGGGCGGCGGAAACAGTGGGCGGCTGCCTGATCCGGTTTATGTGGCTCCGCGCCCGCCGCCGGTGGTCCATCCGCCTCTGCGGCCCGCACCACCCACGCCACCCCCTCCGACGCCCACCAAGCCGACGCTGAAGGCGGTCACCATCGTGGTCGATGCCGGCCACGGAGGCAAGGATCCCGGAGCCCAGGGGGTCAGTAAAATTCCTGAAAAGCAGATCACGCTGGCGATCGCCAACGAAGTGGCTTCTGGATTGAAAAGTAGAGGCGCCAAGGTGATCAGCACCCGCACCACGGACAAATTCATCGAGCTGGATGATCGCGCCGCCAGTGCCGATCGACATCAGGCGAATGTCCTGGTTTCGATCCATGCCGACTCCTCACCCAAAGCATCAGTTTCCGGTTCCACGATCTACATCGCGCGAAACGCTAAAGGAGAAAGTGAAAAAATCGCCAACAGCATCGCCGCAGCGTTTCGTCAGGCAGGAATTCCCTGTCTGGGAATACGCCGGGCAGGATTTCGCGTTCTGGTTGGCCATTCCCGTCCAGCGGTCTTGATTGAAACCGGCTATCTCACCAACCATGCCGAAGCCCAGAAACTGGCCGGCAGCGAATATCAATCTATAATCTCCGAGGCGATCGTCGAAGGGCTGGCCAACCATTTTGGCCGGTGATCCCCCTCTGCAGCAGTCCCACGGACCATCCGGTTTGCACTTATGAGTCAGACACCCTTAACCGTGACTTCCGATTCGTCGTGCTGTGCGGATCACCCGCCACACGATGTTTCTACCGGTAGAGGCTTGCTGATTTTCGAGATCGTCATACTGCTGGCGGCGCTCGTCATGAGTTTTATGGGTAATCGCTTCCCCCAGGTAGGATACCTCGCCGTCAGCTTTATCAGTATCGTGCTGGAAGCCATGCCCTTTGTACTCTTCGGGGCACTCGTCGGCGGATTCATTGAGGTTTTTGTCCCTCAGGATTGGGTAGGTCGCTACTTGCCGCACAATCGACTGTGGGCGGTGATTCCGGCGGGGCTGTTGGGTATTTTTTTCCCGGTTTGTGAATGCGCCGTGATCCCGGTGATTCGGCGGTTGCTGCATAAAGGTGTGCCGCTCGCCGCCTGCATGACTTACCTGCTGGCCGGCCCGATCGTCAATCCCATTGTGGCCGCATCAACTTATGTCGCTTATCTTGGTGTCTGGCAGGTTGTAGCCATCCGACTGATATGCGGTTATCTGGTAGCGTTAACCATCGGGTTGATCATCGGGCGGCTGTTCAATCAACAGCAAGCCCTGCGGGAGACACAACTACATCATTCTGAACTTCAGCATGATCACCGACCCAACCCCACATCAAATGTGCTGTTACGGATCCGCCAGGCAGTAGAAAACAGTGTTCAGGATGTAGTAGAGATCGGCCGGTTCCTGGTTCTCGGAGCCTTCATCGCCGCCGCCGTGCAGACTTTTATTCCACAACGTGAGCTGTTGCGCTTTGCGGAAACGCCGCTTCTGGCCATTGTCACCATGATGCTGCTGGCCGTTGTTCTGAATCTCTGTTCTGAAGCGGACGCCTTCGTGGCTGCTTCCTTTCGTTCCATTCTGCCTCCTTCCGCCCAGATGGCCTTTATGGTGTTGGGGCCAATGATGGATATCAAGCTGGTGTTCATGTATATGGGTATTTTCCGTAAACGCATGGTGGTGACCTGCTTCAGTATATTGTTGGTTATGGTGCTGGGACTGATGCTGCTGCTTCAATATCTGTTACAAAGGTATCCACAACTATGGCCGTAAGTTTGAAACCCAGCACGACACGTTTGATTCAGGGATTAGTCTTCCTGATGTGGGTGGCCGCCTACGGATGGTTATGGTGGAGCGGGCGTTATAGCAAGTTTGTCAGGCCGGAATTCGACTTTTTGATGATCAGCGGGGGCCTGTTCTGCTTGCTGTTGCTGGGGGTAGTACTTTTCCCCTCACGTCTGTCGGGAGGCTGTTGTGCGCCTCAGGTCAGTGATCGACTCTGGGTTCATGGTGCCATACTGCTGCTGCCGCTATTATTCATGGGCGAGGGGCTGAATTATCGCTTTACCAGCGCGGATATGAAACGTAAACAGCTATCCAATCAGCAGATGGCGGGTTTTTCGGCAGATGTCGGACAGGACAATACGATCCAGAATGAGGTTCCCAGATCGCATGGCCCGCAACATTTGAATATATTGAATCTGGTCCGGGGGATGAAGCAGATACAGGGGCAACGGGTTCTGACAGAGGGCGTCGTCTTTCGTGACGATCAACTGGCGGACGATCAGCTCTACGTATATCGTTTTGTGATGATCTGTTGCGCGAATGACGCCCGGCCAGTAGGCATCTTGGTCAACCATCCGCAAGCCAGCCAGTTTGAAAATGACACCTGGGTGCATATCGAAGGTATAGTGGGTGAAACCATCTTCCAATCTCAGCAGATACCGTTGATAAAAGCCGATCTGCTCGAGTCATTTGAATCTACCGAAAGTCCATTTCTTTATTACTAGCGTCGCCTGCTTATCAACAATAGCGCTCTGAAAAATAGACATGGTGATGGCGCTAAATGATCACCAACAGGTCTGTTTATATTTTTCAATGCATGATTTTTCAGTCAATGCCAATTATCAGTATTGATAGTTGATGAATAACTACTTGTATTCAAGCTTCAATTAGGAACTATCAATTAGAACTGGCGAATTATCACAAAAAGGAGCAGGTTAGTTTATCAATGATGATTCATGTCTGAATGTAATTTGTTGTGGTTGTGAAATTATCTCACGAGTGGGATTTTTTATGAACTAATAAAGATTGAGTAAAGTAGAAAGATTCTTTGTTTTTTCCGCATTTCTGGCAAAATTGTATTGCGTCATGCGTACATTAATGAGGTATAATTTGTCTAAAGGTCGGGTGTTCAGCTTAGCCTGTTAATAAGCTGATTCGGGCATGGGAATATGGACCAGCGAAGCAGCAGGGATGCGGTAATCATCCGGGCTGGATGATGGAGCTTATGCTGATTTCATGTCTCCTGCACGAGTAAGTGATCAGTCAACTCGTGGCCGTACTCTGCAAGAAATAAATCTGTTTCAGACATTAAACTTGTGATGGCAGGGATGCTGGACAGGATCGAGATTTCCAAGTCCCTGTAAATGTGCGGCGTGCGGCGAGAATATATTTTTGATTTGTTCTAGCACACACGCTTCCATTTTTTAACTATCGAGATTGATGCGATTTACCGGGCCGGAGATCTGCAATGGGTGAACAGGTACTCATCGTAGGCGCAGGTAACTGGATGTATGGCGATGAAGCCGCTGGCATTATTATCGCTAACGAGCTGGGCCGCCGGTTGGGTGATTTTGTCAAGGTGACGTATGACCTTGGCCGGGTCCTGGGATACTTGCACATTCAGCAACCAAAAGAATTGGAGCAGATAATTTTTACGACCATGGCAGCCGAAGATGAAGATCATCCCTCCGGCAGCTGGTGTCGTCTGGATATGGCGATGGATACTTCCAGAACGGAAAGCAGTTGGTTGACCGGAACCAGAAGCCTGAAGTTGCCGGAAATGGTGGATCTAGCCCGTCGGGTGGCCGCCCACGGTGTACATACAACTATTTATGTACAGTTTGGTTCGGATTTCCGACTGGGTGCCCCGCTCTCCCTGCCGGTCAAAAAGGCGATCGAGGCTATCGAAGACCGGATTGAAGAGGAGATTCGCGCCGGACAAAGCGTGAGATCAGCTCCATCGCGACGAGGTTTATCTGCAACGGCTCCGTTTTAGGTGATCAGGCAGGTGAAGTATTGGCCGGTTGTTACCCATCTGAGCTATTTCCAATCTCAGTAAGCGGTCGAGGTGGAATTGGTGGCAGATGGGTTATTCTGTATCAATTAGTCAATAAATGAAAAACAGCTCCTCTGATATAACTCCACAAAAAGGTTGCACCCATGGTAGGACAATTGCCCTTGGCGAACAGTGATCGGCCACTTCGCATCGCACTACTCGCCTGGGAGAGTATGCATTCCATAGCCGTGGGCGGCTTGGCGGCTCACGTATCGGAGCTGGCTGCCGCACTGAAGCGGCGGGGTCACGATGTCCATCTTTTCACCCGCATGGGTGCCGGGCAGAATCGTTATGACTGTATCGAAGGGGTCCACTATCATCGTTGTCCATTTGACCCCAATACCAATGGCGATTTTCTACAATATGTTAACCGCATGTGTGACAGCTTCACCTGGCATCTGCAGGATGTGGAGAATTATCTCCATCGGCCATTTGACATTGTGCATGGTCACGACTGGTTAAGCGTCCCGGCTTTGGTTCGTTCGCGCAATGATTTCAACCATCAGGTGGTCTTTACCCTCCACTCGACCGAATATGGCCGGTGCGGAAACCAGATGTGGGGTGGTCAATCGGAGCAGGTCCGACATCTGGAGTGGGAAGGTGCCTATGTGGCCAATCAGCTGATCTGCGTATCCAAAGCCTTGCGCCAGGAAGTACACTCGTTGTACCAGGTTCCGCTCGACAAGATGTGGGCGATATATAACGGAGTTGATGTTCATAAATTTGATGCGGATATAAACGTGGCCTCAGTGCGTCGTCGGGTGGGTATCGGCGTGGATGATCCCATGATCCTCTTTGCCGGGCGGCTGGCTTGGCAGAAGGGGCCTGATCTGCTGGTCGAAGCTATGCCCAGAATCCTGAACCAGCATCCGCGCACCAAGTTCATATTCGCTGGTGATGGGTCGATGCGCCAGGGACTGGAAGACCGGGTGGCAGAGATCGGAGCCCACGAATCCACCCGTTTTCTGGGCCATCGCAACGGTTTGGAATTAATCAGTCTGTTTAAGACGGCTGACGCCGTCTGTGTTCCCAGCCGCAATGAACCATTTGGTATTGTCATTCTGGAAGCCTGGAGTGCCCGCAAGCCAGTCGTTACCACCCGCAATGGTGGTCCGGCTGAGTTTGTCCGCCATGAAGATACGGGGCTGACCGTCAGTGATCATCAGGATTCGATCGGTTGGGGAATTGAGACGGTTCTCAATCGGATAGATAGCGCTCGACAGATGGGGGAGAATGGTCGGGTCGAGGCGGAAACCCGTTTTTCATGGGATACGATTGCTGTCCAGACACTGAAAGTGTATAACACTGTACTGAATCAACCCTACAATACCACAACAACAGTAATTAATGGATCCGTAATGGAAACAGATCAGGAGTTGCAGATCATGGCCCGATCAGCTCGCAATAATAACAACCCGGGGAAAAGCACTCCGAAACCATCATCAACCCGCAGTCGTTCGACCACGAGCGCCAAGACCAGCACCACGCGAACAGCGCGTTCCACTGGCAAATCCGCGACGGCAACGAATCGTACCGTGAAGGTCGTGACCGAGGAGATGATTCGTCAGCGTGCCCATCAGATCTATCTGGCGCGCAATGGCACGCCCGGTGATCCCGCGCAGGATTGGCTGCAGGCTGAGCGCGAGTTGCGCGGCGTCTAAACAGCACCGTGTTCAATCTGGTTGCTTCCACACCCTTAAATCGATTTGGGTAAATCGTATGATGGCGATGTTGCGCGCCCCTTGCAATCGGCCCGTAGTGGCATAGACTATCGGTCCTCTATCTTCAATCCCGCTGCCGACCCCGGTTTCTGGTAATAGCTACTCTTCTCTGGCGGTAACCCAGATCAAGCTTACCCGGTATCGAGTCGATAAGGATGATTGGGGATAACGCTCGGAGGAAGCCGGGCAGGAGCGCGGTCATGCAGGTTGAAGCGGGAAAACCCTATCCATTGGGCGCCCATTGGGACGGCCGAGGGGTCAACTTCGCACTCTTTTCTCACCATGCGACCAGTGTCACGCTCTGCCTGTTCGAACGCCACGACGCGCAATCAGAATATCTGCGCATTCCACTTCGCCGCCGCACCAATCGGGTCTGGCATGTTTACGTGCCCGGATTCCGCCCGGGCTTACTTTATGGATATCGTGTAGATGGTCCGTTCATGCCGGATGAAGGCCACTACTTCAATCCATATAAACTGCTGATTGATCCGTACGCGCGAGCGCTGAGTGGACCGTGTCAGTGGCATCGATCTCAGGTCGGCTACATGGCCGACACGCCCGATCAATATCGTCAACGCAGCACAGCTGACAGCGCTGCCTACGTACCCAAGGCGGTAATCATCGATCCCACATTCGACTGGGAGGAGGATCGTCCTCCGCGCGTTCCCTGGCACCGTACCGTCATCTATGAATGTCATGTGAAAGGTCTCACCAAACTGCATCCCGAAATTCCACCGGAAATACGCGGCACCTACACCGCGCTGGGCGCCCAGCCGATTATCGATCATCTGCTGCATCTCGGTATTACGGCGGTCGAGCTGCTGCCCATTCATCAGTTTTTCAACGAAGGCCATCTGGTGGACAAGAAACTGGTGAATTACTGGGGCTACAGCTCGATTGGATTTTTTGCTCCGGAAGCCCGCTATGCCACCAGCATGGCGGGCCAGCAGGTGATCGAGTTCAAGCAGATGGTCAAGCAGTTGCATCGCGCCGGGCTGGAGGTGATTCTGGATGTGGTCTATAACCACACCGGAGAAGGCAATCACCTGGGGCCGACAATCTGCTACCGGGGGCTGGACAATGCCTCTTATTATCGACTGGCACCCAATCAGCGGCGCTACTACTGGGACAGTACCGGCTGCGGCAACAGCCTGGATACAACCCATCCGCGCGTTCTGCAACTGATACTGGACAACCTGCGCTACTGGGTGGAGGAGATGCACGTCGATGGATTTCGATTTGATCTGGCGCCGACGTTGTCGCGCGAACCGCATCATATTGATCGCTGGGGCCGCATCTGGGCCGCCATGCTGCAGGACCCGGTGCTGGCGGAGTGCAAGCTGATCGCCGAACCCTGGGACCTGGGTTTTGACGGCTACCAGACCGGGCGTTATCCGATTGGCTGGTCGGAATGGAACGACCGTTTCCGTGACACGGTGCGGAAGTTCTGGCGTAACCAGCCCGGTCAGACGCCGGAATTTGTCGGCCGGCTCACCGGCAGCAGTGATCTCTATGAACACAGCGGCCGGCAGCCGACTGCCAGTATCAACTTCGTCTGCTGTCATGATGGTCAGACCTTGCGTGACGTGGTCAGCTACGAAGGCAAACATAATCTGGCCAATGGTGAAGAAAATCGCGACGGCACGAATGACAATTACAGCTGCAACTGGGGTGTTGAAGGGCCCAGTGGCAACGAGACCATCAGCACTATTCGCGAACAAGTGCAGCGGAACATGCTGGCGACGCTGGCCTTTTCGATGGGCGTACCGATGCTGGCCGCCGGTGATGAACTGGGTCGCTCGCAGCAGGGCAACAACAATGCTTACTGCCAGGATAACGAACTTTCCTGGGTTAACTGGGAACTGGCGGATTGGCAGAAGGAGCTGCTGCGTTTCACGCAACTGGTTTTTGCCATCCGCCGGGAAAATCCGGTGTTCTGCCGTGCCCATTTTTATCATGGCGTGCCGATGGGGGATACCGGGCTGAAAGATGTGAACTGGCTGCGACCCGATGGCCAGCAGATGAAATCGGATGACTGGCACGATGGCCGGCGCAACGCTCTGGGCATGCTCATCCCAGGCCAATCGGTCGACATCAAAGATGAAGAAGGGTGGCTGATGGCGGGCGGCATGTTGCTATTGCTGCTTAACGCCGGTAACAAACCGGTACGCTTCAAGCTGCCCGCCGAACTGATTCTGACCCCCGGTCGCTGGCGGCAATTGCTCAACACCGCCCAGCGGCGTACGCATGCCATCACCGGCGCCACCCTCACCGTCGCCGCCCACTCGCTTCAACTGCTTGCTTACGAATTGAAGTAGGGCGCGATACTTTTTGTATCGCTTATCCATGTGCCGGCATACCTTAGAATTTTTGTCAAACCACGAACGGACGGTTATACTGGTCATTGGATATCGCTTTTAGTTGATGTGAAATTCACGAACTATAACAGATCCGCAATATCAAATACTGTACAGTTAAAGTAACCCTATATGAAAACGCTAGAACAGGATTTGTGGGCTTTGGCCTATGGCGATCATGCGGAACCGCATCGCGTGCTGGGAGCGCATCTGCAGGAACGCGAGGGGCGCTCCGGAGCAGTCATCCGCACCTGTCATCCGGAAGCGACCGGTGTGGTGGTGCTGATAGCGGGGCGTGATCCGCTGGAAATGCAACGCACGGAGGTGGAGGGGATATTCGAGCGCTTTGTGGAGGGGGCGGAAGTACCCTTGCGCTATCGGCTGCGCTATTATTTTGCCAACGGTGCCACCTGGGAGCGGGAAGATCCCTATCGCTTCTGGCCGACGCTGGGCGATCTCGATCTGCACCTGTTTAATAGCGGCAACCATCGACAATTGTGGCAGCATTTCGGCGCCCATCCGATGGTGGTGGATGGGGTGGCCGGTGTGGCTTTTGCCGTCTGGGCCCCCAGCGCTCGACGCGTCAGCGTGGTGGGGGATTTCAACAACTGGGATGGCCGACTCTATCCCATGCGTTCGATGGGCAGTTCCGGCGTATTTGAATTGTTTATTCCGGAGATCGGGCCTAGCGCTTATTACAAATATGAGATCAAAACTCAGGAAGGGCAGTTACGCTTGAAGGCGGACCCGATGGCCAATTACTGCGAACTGCCGCCGGGCAATGCCTCTCGCGTCTACCAGACGAATCATCACTGGGCGGACCAGGTGTGGATGCGTCGCCGCGCGGAAAAAAATCTGCGTGCCGAACCGATGGCCATTTACGAAGTGCATCTGGAATCGTGGCGCCGCATGCCCGAAGAGGGTAATCGCCTGCTCAATTATCGCGAAGCCGCCCACCAGCTGGTTGAACATATGCAGCGTTATGGTTTCAACTATCTGGAACTGCTGCCGATCACGGAATATCCGTTTCCGGGATCATGGGGTTATCAGGTGACCGGCTACTACGCCCCGACCGCCCGCCATGGCCAGCCGGATGATTTCCGCTATCTGGTGGACCTCTGCCATCAGAACGGGATCGGTGTGATTGTGGACTGGGTGCCGGCCCATTTTCCGAAAGATGACTGGGCGCTGCGCCGCTTCGACGGCACGGCGTTGTATGAGCATGATGATCCGCGACTCGGCGAACATCCCGACTGGGGAACGCTGATCTTTAATTACGGCCGGCACGAGGTGCGGAATTTTCTGCTGGCCAACGCGGTCTATTGGTGCAAAGAATTCCACGTGGACGGGCTGCGGGTCGATGCTGTCGCGTCGATGCTCTACCTCGACTACAGCCGCCAGGATGGCCAGTGGTATCCCAATCAATATGGCGGCAAGGAAAACATCGAAGCGCTGCAGTTTTTGCGGGATTTCAATTTCTGGTTGCGGGAGGAATGTCCGGGAGCCTTTACCGTGGCGGAAGAGTCCACTTCCTGGAGCGGAGTGACTCGCCCGGTGGAGCAGCAGGGCGGGCTGGGTTTTACCTTCAAGTGGAACATGGGCTGGATGCACGATACGCTGCAATATTTTTCCAAAGATCCGATTTATCGCCGGCACCACCAGAACGACCTGACCTTCGCCATGCTCTACGAACACACCGAGCATTTCATCATGCCGTTGTCGCATGACGAGGTGGTGCACGGCAAGGGTTCACTGCTGGCCAAGATGCCCGGTGATGAGTGGCAGAAATTCGCCAATCTGCGCACGCTCTATGGTTATCAGTTCACCCGTCCGGGCAAAAAACTGCTGTTCATGGGCAGCGAGTTTGCCCCGCCCTGGGAATGGTATTACGCCGCCAGCCTGGACTGGCATTATCTCGAATCGGACTGCCGCCGGGGATTATTGAAATACATGGCCGATCTGGGGGCGTTATATCACGCCAAACCCTGCCTGTGGCGGGGCGATGGCGATCATTTCGGCTTCCGCTGGATTTCCTGCGACGATCATGACAATTCCGTGCTGGCTTACGTTCGGCAATGGGATTGGGAACATCTAATGGTGGCGATCAATCTCACGCCGGTCCCCCGTCAGGATTATCGCATCGGGGCCCCCAGCAGCGGCCGCTATACCGTTATCCTCAACAGCGATGATCCCGAATATTTCGGCAGCGGCTATAATCAAACCCGCCAGTACACTACCGAGGGCATCGCGGCTCATGGATTTGAGCAGTCGCTGAAACTGGTGCTGCCGCCGCTCGCGGTGCTTATCCTGGAGATGCAACCCTGACCATGACCGACCGACCTTATCTGCGCCAGCTGGCCGATCGGGCCGGTATCTGGGCGGATTTTATCGACTGCACCGGTCAGGTGCGGCCGACCGGTGATTTAACACGTGAAAAATTGCTGGCAGTGTTGGGGTATGACGCCTCGTCGGAAGAAGCTGCGACGGTGGAACTGCAAGCCTGGGAGCAGCGCCACCGGTCCCAGGTGCTGGAATCCGTGCGCGTGGTCATTGCGGGTGAATCCGCGCTACGTCTTGCGGTGCGATTGACTGAAGAAAGCGCGGGTATTATTGACTGGCGGTTGCACTTGAGCAGTGAGTCCGGCTCAGCCTGGTCGGCCGATGGACAATGGGCCATTCAGCCGCCCGGCGGCGAAGTGTCGCTGGCTCTGCCGATAAATCCCGAACCGGGATATTACCGGCTGCAGTTGGAATTGAGCAATTCCCGGCAGCGGCGAGTGATTCCGCAACAACTGATCGTCGTCCCGCCGCGTTGTTACTCCCCCGCCCAGCGACTGCAGGGGCAGCGTGGTGTGGGAATATGGACCAATCTTTATTCATTGCGCAGTGCGCGTAACTGGGGCGTGGGTGATTTCGGCGATCTGCAGCAGTTATTGCGCTGGACCGGCGAGCAGGGAATGAGTTTTGTCGGCTTGAACCCGCTGCATGCGCTGCGCAATACCGGCATGGCCATCAGTCCCTACATGCCGCTCAGTCGATTGTTTCGCAACAGCATATATCTTGATCTGCCAGCCATTCCGGAATGGTCGCGCTGCTCCGCCGCCCGGGAAGCATTCGATTCACCAGAAATGCAGCAACAACTGCACCATCTGCGCCAGAGCGAATTGGTGGAATATGAAACGATCGCAGCATTGCAGCGACCGCTGCTCCGCCAACTGCATCGCACCTTCCGACAGCAACCTGTCGCCGAGCGGGCTGCGGCTTATTCGCAATACTTGCAGAAACAAGGCGAGGCGCTGTTACACTTCGCCACTTTTCAGACGCTGGAAGAATATTTTCAGCGGATCGGTCAGGCGGCGGGTGGGTGGAGCTGCTGGCCCGCGGAATATCGTCAAACCCAAAGTCCACAGATCGCCGAGTTCCGCCGCGCCCATGCGGAAGAAATTGATTTTCACTGCTGGGTGCAGTTTGAGATTGAGCGACAGCTGGGAGCCTTGGCGACAACCGCAAAGGAGGCGGGACTCGCGGTCGGACTCTATCAGGATTTAGCCATCGGCGCCGGACCGGATGGCAGTGAACCCTGGGCTTACCCGGAATTATTTTTATCAGGAGCAGCGGTCGGATCACCTCCGGATCCTTTCAGTCCCAGCGGCCAGAACTGGGCCTTACCACCGATCCATCCACAACGGCTGCGCGACAGCGGATACTGGTACTGGATTCAACTGCTGCGCTCGACGCTGCAACATGCCGGCGCGCTGCGTATCGACCACGTCATGGGCGTGACCCGCCAATTCTGGATTCCGCAGGGTTTGAATGCTGCTGAAGGAGCTTATGTCAGCTATCCGCAGGAGGAGTTGCTGGGTATTCTGGCTTTGGAGAGCCAGCGTCATCAGGCAATCATTGTCGGCGAAGATCTGGGGACGGTGCCGCCGGGTTTCCGCGAGGTGCTGGAACGCTGGGGATTGCTCTCCAGCCAGGTCGTCTATTTTGAACGCGATTATCAGGGTGAATTTATCCCGGCGGAACGCTATTCGCACCGCGCGCTGGTGACCGTGAATACGCATGATCTGGCGCCGATCCGGGGCTATTGGCTGGAACGCGATCTGCACCTGCGTCGTCAGGCGGGAATTCTGGACAAGGAAGAAGATTATCAGCGGTTATTGGCCGAGCGGCAGCGCGACCGTCAGGCCTTGCAGCGCCTGTTGCAACGTGAGGGACTGGGCGATGAATTGTCGAATGAGTCAAACATCACAGAATTACTCCATCGCTTTCTACTCAAGTGTCCGTCGCCACTGATCGGCTTGTCGCTCGATGATCTGGCGGGTGAGATCGATCCGGTCAATCTGCCGGGGGTGAGTCCGGCAAAGTATCCGAACTGGTCTCGGCGGATGCAACTATCTATTGAACAGATATTCACGCGCATTCACCGCGAAGCTGATGCCGCTGAATTTGTAATCCATTGACCATAAATAAATAAGGTCTGTACTGGGATTATTGTGCCGCACTCATGTATAAAAGCTTGCATTCCTGGCTGATGAACGTAACATATTCGGTTCATTCAAGTTACGTACCCTACAGGTAGTAGCCGATAAAGGACATGAAGGTGCGAAACGGATTCGGTTCCGGTAAAGCCGATCACTAGATTTCAGTGGAAATCCATTTGTGTCAGTGAGGATAGCAGAGTGGTTATGGAGAATGATCGTCGCATTGCCTATTTTTCGATGGAGATCGGCCTGAATGCCGATGTGCCCACCTATTCGGGTGGCTTGGGGGTATTGGCGGGGGATACGATTCGATCGGCGGCGGACCTGCGGGTCCCGATGGTGGCGGTGACTCTGCTGCACAAGAAGGGTTATTTCCATCAGAAGCTGGATGAAAACGGTTGGCAGCATGAGGAACCGGTCGAGTGGGTGGTCAGTGATTTTCTGACCCATACCGGTGTCGGGACCACGGTGAATATTTCCGGACGGGAAGTGCAACTGGAAGCCTGGAAATATGACGTACCGGGCTATACCGGCGCCACTGTACCGGTTTATTTTTTAAGCAGCGACTTGCCCGATAACAGCGACTGGGATCGACGACTAACGGATCGTCTTTATGGCGGCGATTTATATTACCGTCTTTGTCAGGAGGTGATCCTGGGCATCGGCGGGTTGCGCATGCTGCGGGCGTTGGGCTACCAGAATATTGAACGCTTCCATATGAATGAAGGCCACGCCGCTTTTCTCGCTCTGGAACTGCTGGGCGAGGAAGTCAAAGGGGCCAATCGCCAGACCATTACGGTTGAAGATGTGGCCCGCGTGCGGGACAAATGCGTCTTTACTACGCACACCCCGGTGCCAGCCGGTCACGATCAGTTCCCGCTGCAGATGGTCAACGAAGTGCTCCGCCGCCAGGAAATCATGGAGATCAAACAGATCTGCCAATGGGATGAGAGCGTCAACATGACCTACCTGGCACTCAACCTGAGTCACTATGTGAACGGGGTGGCCAAGAAGCATGCCGAGGTCTCCAGCCATCTGTTCGCCCGCTATGCGATTGATTCCATTACCAACGGCGTCCACGCCAGCACCTGGGTCAGCCAGCCTTTCCAGGAATTATTTGACAATTACATCCCCGGCTGGCGGAAGGATAACTCGAGCCTGCGTTATGCGGAGAACCTGCCCAAGGCGGAAGTGTGGCGGGCCCATCGCTTGTTGAAGGA
This sequence comes from Phycisphaerae bacterium, assembly GCA_022072405.1. GTDB lineage: Bacteria > Planctomycetota > Phycisphaerae > UBA1845 > CAIVHJ01 > JAJVHX01. The sequence continues at coordinate 70,234 of JAJVHX010000026.1, forward strand.
AATGCTGATCCAGCATGTGAATCAGCATAGTCAGGCGGGCATGGAGGTGGATCATTTCACCATCGGGTTTGCCCGACGGGCGGCGACCTATAAGCGGGCGGATCTCTTTTTCCAGAATATCGCCCGGCTGCGGGAGTTGGTCAGGAAAAGCGGTCCGATTCAGGTGATTTACGGCGGCAAAGCCCATCCGCATGACGGAGGCGGCAAGGAATTAATCCGCCGGATCTTCCAGGCGCGCGAAGCGCTGCGCGATGAGATCAAGATTGTCTACCTGCCGAATTATGATTTTGATCTGGCCCGGATTTTGACGGCGGGGGTGGATATCTGGCTGAACACTCCGCGCCCGCCGCTGGAAGCTTCCGGCACCAGCGGGATGAAGGCGGCGCTGAACGGTGTCCCATCGCTCAGCATACTGGATGGCTGGTGGATCGAAGGTTGTATCGAAGGGGTGACCGGCTGGGCAATCGACGGCCAGGATCAGGAAATTCAGACGCACGACGATTATCGTACCGACGCCGCCTCGCTCTATCAGAAACTGGAACAGGTGATTCTGCCGATTTTCTATCACGACCGCGAACAGTACATCAACATCATGCGCCACTGCATCGCCATCAACGGCTCATTCTTCAATACCGAGCGGATGATGCTCGAGTATGTGCTTAAAGCCTATTTCCTCTAGAGGCCATTTCATAAGTACCTGCAAACGATGATGGCGCAAGCGATATGGACAAAGGTTCTATAAATTTCAGCGTTGCGATCTCAGCGGGTCAACACTCGTCGGAAGTTACCCAACCAACTGAT
>JAJVHX010000015.1 GCA_022072405.1 Phycisphaerae bacterium
CCACCTGCCGGAGCTGCCGGTCCATAAGCGTCAGGTCGGCCATACGCGGGTGCTGGCGCCGCAATTCCGGACTCTGCCGCTGGCCCATGATATTCTGATCCGGCTGACCCACAAGGCGGCAGCGCGAATGCGCCACTATCGTTACTGGGCGCGGCAGTTGTCGGTATTCGTGCGGTTTATGGATGGGGCTTCGTGGCAGGATCAGGCTTACCTTGGTCCGGCGCAGGATACTTCGACCATCGTGGAGGCGATCAACCACTTATGGCCGCACTGCCCGACGAATCATAAACCCCTGCAGGTGGGGCTGGCGTTATTTGATCTGGTGACCGAAGCGTCAGCCACCCTGCCGCTGCTGGAGGCCGATCGGCGGCGGACCCGTTTGTGGCAGGCGGTGGAGGCGATCAACCGGCGTTATGGAACTGGCCTGCCCACTGAAAACTGATCCAGGTCTAGAGTGATATTTGGTATCACTCCAGAGCTGATTTCAAAATCACCAATTGAGGCTTCACGCGGGCTAAAGTCAGCGGCTCATTGAATTTTGAAGCCGCTTCCTCACCGGCGAGACTCTGAAAAGATCCCAATACCTCAAAGATCAGCGAGCGGCTTTTTCGGCTTTCTTCCTGGATTTATTCACCAGCTTCATAAATTTTTTATTGGTTTGCAGGTCCGGAGCCAATTGCACACATTTCTGGAGGATTTCATTCTGGCGGGGATAATCCTGCAGCGCGTCCAGCGAATCGGCCATGAGCAGATAAACGGATAAATCATCTCCCGCAAGATTCAGACATTTTTCGCAGGTGCTGACGACTTCGGCGTGGCGACCGGCAGATTGATAGATGCGGGCCAGCAGATAGAGAGTCACGGCGGGATCGTCGCTTTCGTCGACCGCTTGTTCCAGAAAGGTGGCGGAATCATTCAGCTCGCCGCATAGTTCACAATGCATGCTCTGGGCCATCAGCAATTCATGACCGGCACCGGCGGCTTCCAGCCGCTGATAGAGAACCTCGATATCCGCTGCCGCGCTGAGTATGAATAAGCTCTCCACATGGCTGCGAAGAAAGTGGCCGGTGGGTAATTTTTCGGCCTGGCCGGGCAACTGAAAATGATTCTTACCCGCTTCAACGGCTTGCAGGCAGTGTTCCACGCTTTCGCGCGTCGCAGTCAACACCTTGTCCAGATCGGCGAGGGGGATGCTGCTCGCGGAGTTGCATTTTTTGCATTCCTTCAAAATGCGGACCGGCTTGCCCTCCGGGATGAGCGGGATGAAGTAAATGTGGCCCCAGCGGCGGCCGTCATAGCTCTTGAGTTCACCATAATGTCCGCACTTTTCGCACTCGCCGTGGCTGAGGACGACATTCCTGACACCGTACATCCTGGAACCGTAGACGATCATGGTGACTCCGTCAGGCGCCCGCGCGGGCCCGGATCATCATGACAATGCCGACACCCGCTAAAGCCAAACCGCCGCCGATCATTCCCACCAGCTTGCCGCTGCCGGAGGGTTGGCGGCCATGATGCAAAATCCAGCAGCGATCGAAATTGACATGGGGATAACTTTCTTCGAGCAGCCGGCGCTCCTTGGAATCGAGCGATTCAATTTCATTGACCACCATCCCCTGAATGGTGGGTTGCTCGCCCAGTAGCATCAGGCCGGCGTCGTTGGAAATTTTTCCCGATTTGACGATCACCTGGATGGGGGGTTCGGGCAACGATCCGGTCAATTCACCATCCTCCCCGATCATGCTCAATAATTTTTTGTGGAAATCACCGTTCAGCGGAATGGCCGGCACCCAGACGTTGGTCCACGAACTGCTGGATGAAGATGATTTGCTTTCATAGACAAACTGCTCATCCCACAGGAGGAAGTCAGTCATAATCACATGGGCGTTCTCACCTGGACCCTTATCGCTGAGTTCCTGGCAGGTCATGGTCTGGGGTGTTTTGCCGGCGGCCGAGGAAAGACGTGATTCCTGGATGCCGAAATAGATCAAGGCTCCTCCGCCGATAATCATAGCCAGAGTGAAACGGTTCATGTGAAATCCTTTTGCAGAGCTGTAGGAAGTGAAAGACGCACTGCTCGAGCGCCGGGTCATTGCACAGGTGTTATTTTATACGAGGGGGCGGAAATCTATTCAATAGATAGAATGTTAAGATATGCTGAAAGCAAAATTTATACTTATCGTGATCTGCTTAATAATAGGCAGAATCAGCACAATGGTCGGTACCGGGTGCCGTAGCAATTATGGCTGCCGGCGGAAATTACGCGGTAATAACATGAACAATAACATCAGGCTGAAACCCGCCAGGGTCGTCCCGGCACCACAACCGCCTCCGCTGCCAGAGTCTGGTTCGGGCTGCGGAGTGGTGTTATCGTTATCGCCCGGCAGGGTGGGCAACGGGCAGCCCTGGTCATCGACCTTCACGCCCAAGCCCGTGTCGGGGCAGAAATCGTTCTGATTCAATACGCCATCCTCATCGCCATCCAATTGCGGAATATCCTCTTCGGACGGGGCACAGCCATGCTCATCGATCGGCTGGCCGATCGGGCTGTTGGGACACTGATCCACCGCGTTATTGAAGCCGTCAAAATCAGTATCCATCTGGAACACCGCACAGCCGGAGCTGTTGACCGGTTGGCCGATGGGCGTCTCCGGACATTGATCGAGATGGTTCTCCACGCCGTCAGCATCGAGATCGAAGAAATTGGGATCGCAACCGGTTTCCGGATCGACGTTCTCGTCTGCCGGGGTGTCACCGCATAAATCGACGGCATCACTCACCCCATCCTGGTCGCTGTCGCGCTGCGAGGGATCACAGCCATTTTCATCCACATTGACCGGGGGAAAGGTCGTATTCGGGCAATCATCGAGGCAGTCAAAGAGGGTGTCGCCGTCGCTGTCTTCGTCCACTTCACCGCAACCGCAGATGCCCGGATCTGTTTTGAAGGGGTCCGCCGGGCAGCCGTCGAGACAATTCACCAAGCCGTCGCCATCTTCATCTGCATCATCCACCGCGCAACCGCACAGACCGGGGACGATTTTGTTGGGATTGGTGGGGCACTCGTCGTCGCAATCCGCCACGCCGTCGGTGTCGCTATCCACATCGGCTACTCCGCAGCCGCACAGTCCCGGAGTGCTCTTGTCTTCGTCGTCGGGGCAGCCGTCACAGGCATCGCCGAAACCATCTTCATCGCCGTCGGCCTGGCTGGGATTGGCGAAGGCGGGACAGTTATCCTCCGTATCGGGAATGCCGTCATCGTCGCTATCCGCCGGAGCGAGCACATTCATCGTCACCGCCACCGCCAGCGGGATCGGCGTAATCGGCACGCCGGTGCAATCAGTGGTAACGTTGATCGTCGCCGTACCCTCCACCGTGGTGTCGCCGTCAATACCGGTGGGATTGACGATCACCGCGATCGGAATCTGCAGGACGGCATCATCGCCGGAAGTAGGGTTGGTGGTCAGCCAGGCATCGCCCGTGCTGATGGTAATCGTGTAACTGCGTCCATTCTGGCCACTGGTACAGCCGGTGTTGAAAGTGACATTCTGAATTGCCGGCGATGTTCCTTCGGGGACGTTATACGTCAGGGTGGTCGGTACCACCGATTGAGCCTGGGCCAGAGCGGCGGACCAACTCACGATCAGGGGGGCCAGCCATCCACAGGTACGGCGTTTCTGAAAAAAAATCAATGAAAACATACTTCTTCCTCACTCCATCCCGGCAGCATAATCTGTCGATTGATATATCGATGGTATGTTCTTTAGAATGCTAGAGGTGGTCAGGAGTCATGTCAATTAACTTGAGGAGATTCAGGCTGTTTATGGTCGGGCCAGACGCATTTCCGGTCCGGTAATGACGACTGACAACGGAATAAATATACCATGAAGCCGATGATAATGATCAACACCCTATTAGTCGCGGTCATGTGGAGTTTGACGGTTGCTGCTCCACCCGCAGCCGAACAGCCCAAACCACATCGGCAGGTACCTTTTTATCAGCAAATACCCCAACCCGATCGGGAGATCGCCGCAGAACTGCTGGAAGCGACCTGGGAGACGCTGGGCAGTGATCGTTGGCCTGCGCTGCAGGAGCAAGCAAGGCAGTTGCTGTTGGCCCGACTGGTGTACGGTCGACCCGATGATGAAAGTTACGTCAGCTATCTCTACTTTTATCTGCTGGCGGACTGGCTGCCTCGATTGGCGGATTTAGACCTCGAACCGAAGGAGCTGCTCGATTATCAACGCTGGCTGATCCTCCATCCGCAGATCACGGCGCCATTGCTGCTGGCGCTGTCGCCCGAAGATGACGCGCTGCAGGCGGCGGCCGTTATTCAGGAATTATGTCGGCACAACTCGGATGCGGTGTTGCACTACCCGGAATTGGCGATTGCCGCCGCACTCGACTATGACCGGCGCGATCGGGATACGGCTCAGCTTACCGCGCAATTCGACTGGTGGACGGGAAAACGACCCTGGGCACTGCCCGTTGAGAAGTTGCCGCAGGAACTGGCCCGCTACCTCTATCCCAGCGACATCTCCTCGTCTGAGCGTCAGGGGGTTTATGATTTTTATGCCGCGACGACCGACATGAACCAGGTTTATCGTGATGTGATCTACGATTTCGACGCCCTGTTGGAAAAGCAGCCGCCGCGCTTAACTGGCAAGCCGCGTTCGATCGAGAACCTGCTGGTTTACGGCAGTACCTGTACCGATCAGACCTACGCGGCGGTGCAGGTGGGCCGGGCCAAGGGCTATCCGATGGTGGAGCTGGTGTTTCATGGGCCGGGCGTTGTCGGCCACAGCTGGGCCGCCCAGTTTCTCGGGCAGAAAGAAGGTCCGCTCTGGAACGCCGTGGGGGCTATTCCCGAAGCCTATCCCTTCGGCTGGACTTTTGATCCCGCCACCGGCCAGCGTGAAAGTCAGCAGACCCTCGGCTTCCTCGGGGCCTATGTGCAGTCCGCCCCGACCGAGCGCTGGATTAGCCTGGGACTCGCTCGATTGGCCGACAGGACCGCTGATCTGATAGCGGAAAAGAAGGTCGATTATCCGGCTGAATTGTTCGAGAAATTGCTGAAGCGCCGCGCCCAGCCTCACCACCCGGATCAGGATCATCTCGACTATTTCAAACCGCAACCGCAGGCCAAGCTCGAAGGCGAGCGGATTGAGTTTCTACTGCAGCGCAGTTACGAACGCTGTGCGTTTCAACCCGAGTTGTGGCGCAGCCTGGTGCGTCTGGCCAGGGGGCAACACCTGTCCGCCGCGGCGACGATAAAATTCATTGATCAACTGGCGAAAATGACTCGCGGCAGTTATCGTGACAAATTATTTTTTGTCCTGCTGGAGATCGCCCCCGCTCTCGATCGACTGGGGCAGGAGCGGTTTCTCGATGCAGCTGCCAATTGGGTGAACGAGTCTGATATCCGCCGCGCCCCGACGCTGGTGGCGGAGATTTTTCTGCTGGCGGGGGACATCACCCGCCAACGTGGCGACATCGATAAAGCGATCGAGCTGTATATCCGGGCCATCAGCCTGAAACCGGATTACGGCCCGGTCTCGATTCCCGCCCTCATGCGGTTGCTGCCCTTGCTCAAGGATCGGGCGGATGAGCTGGGAGTTCGGCGGGAACTGGATCTGCTGCTGGCTGCCAGTAACGATCCGCTGTTTCAATTGCAGTTGCTGCCCGCCACGGTACAGGCCGGCGATAAACAGGCAGCCCTGGAGCGGTTGATTACCATCGTTGAGGATGGCGATCCCGAGCAGCGCGGGTATTACACCGCCGCCCGCCAGGCCATTGAGCTGATGGTGGAAATGCAGGAAACCGGGTGGGCGTTGTCGGCTGCAAAAAATCTCTACCAGCAGACCCGCAATCATGAGGATGGCCAACGGGTGGTGCGGATCATGCGGGTGCTGGGACAGAATGAACTGGCGGATCAAGCGGAAAAAGAGGTCGAAGAATTTGAAAAAGAACGTCTCGCGGAGATTGAGCGCCAGGCTGAACTCCGGCGTCAGGAACTCCGCGAGCGCCATCAATAAATAGCGCTACCGGCGCCGGATCAAGAGGATGAGGCGGCGATGAAATTCACCAAGATGCATGGATTGGGGAACGATTATATCTATGTCAACTGTTTTACCGAGCAGGTGGCTGACCCGCCGGCGCTGGCCCGGGCCATCAGCGATCGTCATCGGGGGGTGGGCAGCGACGGGCTGATCATGATCTGCCCCTCGGAGAGCGCCGACGTGCGCATGGAGATGTACAACGCTGATGGTTCGCGCGGGATGATGTGCGGTAACGGCATCCGTTGCGTGGCGAAATACTGCTATGAGCATGGCCTGTCCCGGAATAACCCGTTGCGCGTGGAGACCGACTCCGGGCTGAAGATGCTGGAACTGACCGTGGAGGCGGGTCAGGTAACGCAGGTGCGGGTGGATATGGGTGAACCGGTGTTGCGCGCCCAGCGGATTCCGGTGCGTCTGCCGGGCGAGCGGATCATCAATCAGGTGGTGGAGTTTGGCAAAAAACGGCTGGCGATCACCTGCGTGTCGATGGGTAATCCGCATGTGATCATTTTTACCGAGCAGTTGGCGGAGGTGCCGCTCGCCGAGCTGGGACCGCAGATTGAACAGGCTCCGCTCTTTCCGGAGCGGATCAATGTGCATTTTGTGGCGGTGCAGTCGCCGCTTGAAGCAACCATGCGCACCTGGGAACGGGGCAGCGGTATCACCCAGGCCTGCGGCACGGGAGCTTGTGCGGTGCTGGTTGCCGGCGTGGTGAATAAAAAACTGAGTCGCACCGCCACCATCCATCTGCCCGGAGGCGATCTGCACATCGAATGGGCCGCCGATCAGCATATCTACATGACCGGACCAGCCGTCGAAATCTTCACCGGCGAATGGATATGAAGCTGAGCATTTTTTATAAATATGAGAATTGGGTATGGGGGCGGCTGCGCCATAGGGACGTCGCGCAGGCTGAAGCCCGCGGCTCTTTGAATTTTATACTTCTACCATGATTGAGTCTTGGCTATGGTTCGCACTGCATTTCAACTGGTTCTGGAATCCACCAGTAAATTGACGGTCCGGGGGATATTCTGGCGATCATCAGTTCTGGGAGTTATTCTGGATATCATTATCATCAGCATACTCGTTGTTCAGGCAGGTCTGGGTTGGCCCTGGGGCGAAGCGTGGTTGCTGATTATCTATCGGTGGTCTGGTTTTCCTGCCGGGTGGACCGATACTGATCTTCAACTACCGTCATCAACTGGACATGGACTGGCGGGCCTTCTGGGGAGGTGTGGGATTCAGCTTAGGGGTCACTGGACCTCCGCTGGTCATTACGGTGATTGGAGGCATAATGGAGGATTGGGATATCGAACCTGCGCTGTATCTTATCGGCATGGCCCTTTGGCTGGCGATTTCGCTGGTCGGTTTTACGGTGATAGGCGGCTTATGGGCCATCGTCGTTGGACGGTGGGCCAGAAAGTTTCCGTCATGAGTGGTCTGGCAGGATGGCACGCGGTGTGGGTATTGTGGATATTCGCTGATCGCCAACGTCAGCGGTCTCTGTCCGGAATGTGGCCATCGAATTTCCACATTCAGACAAGCAACGTAGGATGATCATGGGTTTATTATCCAAAGCCAATCCCAAGGCGACAGCCAGATCGGTCATAATCCATTCACTTTTCTGGGGCGTGATTGGACTCGTCTTATGGTTCATCTCGATCGAATATCAATGGCCCTATCCAGAAGTTGCAATCGCAGGATGGCGATCTTTGGTTGGATTCGTTTTGGTATCATCATTTTTAGGCGGACTGTCGGAATGGCAATATTCTGATGACTAACGAGAACCTGGTGCAGTTTTGTATAGGAGCTTGCCTTCCAATCGTATGTGTTGGTCAGCTCAGGGTGTGCAAGCACATTTCTGAAAGAAGCTGATTACAGTCGACGCTGCGGTCGACGGTTCCATTAATATGACACCACCATATAAATAAAAAATCCAGCCGGTGGAGTTCCGGCTGGACTAAAACATGACGAACACGGTATACGAATCAGGGGTTCATCATGAAATCGACGAACCACTTCGGGAAGCCGATTTCGAGTTCTTCCTGCCCCGGCAGAGGCAGCAGGGTCATGGTAGTGACACCTTCTACGGTATCGAAGCCGACGGTATAACGCTGGCTGAGCTCATCCAGCATCTGCGTACCGTTATCGAGATCAAACACGACGGCCAGTTCTTCCAGCAGATCACTGCTGTTCAATCCATCGAATGAAACCATAAAGGATGTCGTCGTCAGGTATTCCGTCTGACCCCGTCCAGCAATCAAAATCGGGCCACCATTTCCTTCGCGTTGCTGTGGTTCAGCTGGCTGTGTGGCTGGAACGGGTTTAGGTTCACCCAGCAAGGCATTCACGCACTTCTGAAAGGCAACTGATTCCGGATCCAGTTTTCCACACATCTTCTCAATCAGCGACGCAGGTATCGTGCGGGTTTCAGTGGTGCCATCCGGATAAGTTCGAGTGATCGTGACGTTTTCGCCTTCTTTCTTGAACTCGAATTTGACCGTTCCCACCGGGGTTTGAATTTCACCTTTGCCGCTGCCGGGGCTCGCGCAGCCGTTGCCGCTTAAGCCGAAAATCATCCCGCTGCATAAAACTATAAAACTGAAAAATCTGTACCTGGACATAGACCCCACCTGCTTTCTGAAATGAAAGTTAAGGACTTGTTCACTAATCCAAATTTTTACGGACCCACACTGATCGCGATTGTTTTAGACCATGGGCAGCGCTGTTTGCCCAAAGTATGCCATCGGAATGGACGAAGACAAATACAATTAGATGGACTGCAGACGATTTTACAGGTAATTCATGGCAATCTAATAATATGCAATAATATGCAGCCACAGTCGTCTTCTAGGTCTGCTGGAGAGTTGGCCATGCGAACAGTTCCGGATTGGTCAGGGTGTTTGAATTTTAATCTGTCGCCGGGAACAAGCCGGTTCTTCTAATCCGGAAAGTCCGTGTTGAGTTTATATGCTCGATTAGAACTGATCGCCAGTCATTCAGGGGCTGGACGGACCCTGCCTCATTATTAAAATCCAGCTAACCAGTTCAGGAGCTGCTTGACTTAGCGAACCATGGCGCTCAAAGATTAATCATGCGACGACGATTCTGGAAGCGGTTTTGCTGGGCAGGTGTTACTTTCTCCCTCGTTGGCTGGTTACTCAGCTACTGGGGATTCGGTCTCATCAATTCGCGCTTTGCCCTGGCTGGTTTTTATGGTTGCCTGCATGGGCGTGATGTCAGCAAGGGCAATCTTCCATCAAGCGGCGGAGCTGGCGGCGGTGATGCACATGATAATCTTTTTCCATCCGGATCATTTTACCTGTCTCGCAATTTTGATTTATATACAGAATGGTGGCCCAGAATATATCGCGGCGGAGGGGGAGGTTACGGAGGCGGTTCGACAATCAAAGAATTTTATCAACCCTACGGGATCACTTCTTTTGGCGGAATATGGATTCCCTTCTGGATGCCGGCGTTATTTTTCACCGGCATGCTGTGTTTTCTCTACATTCGTCCATTCTATCATTATCAACGTTACCGTAACTATGAACGGGGCTTGTGCCCGGAATGCGGTTATGACACGAGAAGCAACCGGATGAAATGCAGTGAATGTGGATACGATTTGATTCCCCAATAATAGGTAGAAGATGATTTAACGGGCACATTTCCAGGCACGAAGCATCCCGCGAGGGGCAAATTGGCGGGCTTTGTGGTTTTGTCTGATGCTCATAGAATGGGGTCATGGCGCGGCGGACACCCACACGAAACCGGGCGGAATATCTGTTGTTTCAGGCTTTGCGCCTGGCGATTCAGCTACTGCCGGTCGAGGCCAATTTTTACACCTCGCGGGTTCTGGGCTGGCTGTGGGCCCGGATTCTTCCGCAGCATTTCGGTCGGGCGGTGGAGCATCTGACCTGGGCTTTCGGTGCTGAACGAACACCGGGGGAGATTCGCAGGCTGGCGCTGGCCAGCATGCAGAATTTCATGCTCACCGGCATCGAGCTGATTCAGTCGCCTCGCCTGCTGAATGCCCGCTGCTGGCCTCGATATGTGCGCCTGCATAATCTGGATGACGCGATTCAGATCTTCATGAAGGGTCGAGGGGCAATACTGGTCACCGGTCATCTGGGCAATTTTGAATTGCTGTCGCAGGTCATCGCCTGTTTCGGGGCTAATATTTCTGCCATCATGCGGGCTATCGATAATCCCCTGATCAATGACTGGATGGTGAGAACCCGGGCCCGGACCGGTGTGGAGCTGATTTACAAGAAAGGGGCGATGGAAGCAGCCGAGGAAGTCCTGACCCGGGGTCATCTACTGGGCTTCATGGCCGATCAGAACGCCGGCAGTCGGGGAGTGTTTGTTGATTTTTTTGGCCGACCTGCATCCACTTTCCGTTCCATCGCCTTACTGGCGATAGAATATGAAGTTCCGATTATTGTCGGCTATTGCCAGCGCGTGGCAGGTGTTTTTCAACATGTCATGGGGTGTGAGCGGATTATCAGGCCGGAAGAGTGGCGTAACCAGTCCGATGCCCTGGTCTGGATCACCCAAACTTATACAACAGCCATCGAAAATTGTATCCGCCGCCAACCTCAACAGTATTTATGGACCCACCGACGCTGGAAATCACAGCCTCCGGTTCGGAATGTAACAGCCGGCCCGGTAACTGATGGAAACAGATGTTAATACTGATATTACATGCGATGGCGTTGACAAGTTACCCGGTCTGACTAGAATCGTCTGTTAGTCGACAGTTTAGGAAATTCATTGTCAGTTCAAGCAGTACTACTGATTATGCAATTATTTTTTGTGTAATCGGTGCGGAGGGAGAAACGATGGCGGGCCCAAATACAGTAGAATTTAATGATGCCAATTTTGAAAGTGAAGTATTGCAGTCTCAGCAGCCAGTGCTGGTCGATTTCTGGGCGGAGTGGTGTATGCCCTGTAAAGCTCTTGGACCGGTGATCGACGAATTGGCCAAAGACTATACCGGCAAGATCAAGGTGGGCAAGGTGGACACTGATGCCAACAAGGAAGTGTCGGTGCATTATGGTATCAGTTCAATTCCGACAGTCATTCTCTTCAAGGATGGGCAGATCAAGGATCGTTTTGTCGGGTTGCGGAATAAAAAGGATTTTGTGGCTGCTTTGGAAAACCTGCTGCAAGCCAAGTAGGCTGGAGTGTTCATCATTGTAAAAATGGAAGCTCGGGCATCAGGACTGCTGCGGCGGCTGATGCTTTTTTTATGCGCAGTGTACTTATGTTCTGGTGCGGGAGCAGGCGTTGATGCTGCTGGCGGAAATAACTAACCAACCCGGTCTGGACTTGCTGCTGTTATGGCTGGATATCCTGCTGGCGACGGTGGGAGTGCTGCTGCTGGTGAAGTCGGTCATGGTTGGTGATCTGCAGTTCGCTCGACTCAGCGCCTGGACGGAACGCCCCAATCACCTGTGGCCTGAATGGATTATCGTGCCGCTGCTGCTCTATGTACTACTGCTTCTGTTGCTGCAACCCGTCGAAAAAGAGATAGTGCTATCCGAGATGAGTATGGAGCAGCAGGGCCGATTTCTGGGTATTGATCTACTCTGCCGGTTGGGTGTGCTGCTGGTGGCAGTGGGTCTTGCTCATCGAAAATTCCCTGGTGGATGGCGGGCTTTTTTATTTGGCCAGCAACGGCTCAGTCGCCAGGTATGGTATGGTGTACTTGGCCTGGCCATGGCGTTTCCCCTGGTGTGGGGCGTGTCGGAAATATCGCTGCTGGTCATGCACTGGTGCTCTAAACAGGCCGAATTGCCTGAACATCCCGTCCTGGAATTACTGGGTGATAAGCGGACCCCACGATTGATCTGGCTGGCTTTGTGGGGCAGTGCGGTCGTGGTGACGCCGCTGGTCGAAGAAGTTTTTTTCCGCGGCTATTGCCAGACCGGTCTGAATCATCTCTTTCGACGACCGTGGATCAGTATCACCGTCGTTGCCCTGTTTTTCGGACTGGCCCATGCCCAGCAGCCGCAGGCGGTAGCGCCGCTGATGGTGCTGGGAGCGGCTTTGGGATATCTTTATGAGCGCTCCGGCGGGTTGCTGGCTTCGGTGGTTCTGCATGTGCTGTTCAATCTTAAGACGATGATCTTTTTCAGCCTCGGAGCGACCACTAATTGACAGGTGCATGATGAAGAGCGTTGATGAACAGATGGCGGTGCTGTCGCGCGGCTGTGAGGCGATTTACTCGGTGGAGGAGCTGCGCAGCAGGATCATACAGGCTCAGCAAGCCGGCCGGCCGTTACGCGCCAAACTGGGCATGGACCCCACCGCGCCCGATATTCACCTGGGGCATACGGTGGTGCTGAGAAAATTGCGACAGTTTCAGGATTTTGGCCACCAGGCGGTGCTGATTATCGGTGATTATACCGCTCGGATCGGTGATCCGACTGGCCGCACCAAATCCCGACCCATGCTGGATCAGGCGACGATTGAGAAAAATGCGGAAACCTATTTTCAACAGGCCGGCCGCGTGCTGGACATGCATCCGGAAAAGCTGGAAATCCACTACAACAGCGAATGGCTGGCGAAATTTACTTTTGCTGATGTGTTGCGTTTGACCTCCTACAAGAGCGTCCAGGACATGCTGGAGCGGGAGAATTTCAAGCTCCGCCGCCAGAAAGGTCAGCCGATCTGGATGACGGAAATGCTTTATCCGCTGATGCAGGGGTGGGACAGCGTGTGCATCAAAGCGGATGTGGAACTGGGCGGCACGGATCAGACTTTCAATAATCTCGTCGGTCGCGATCTGCAGAAAATGGAAAACCAGCCGCCGCAGATCGTGATGGTCATGCCCATTCTGGTCGGGCTGGACGGCGTGGAGAAAATGAGCAAATCGCTGGGCAATTACGTGGGGGTGACCGAAGATGCGACCAGCATGTTCGGCAAACTGATGAGCATCCCCGACGCGTTGATGAAGAATTATTACACGCTGCTGACCGAGGTCGCGGAGTCGGAGTTTACGGCGGAAATTGCCGATCGGCCGCGCGACGCCAAAGTGCGACTGGCCAAGTTGATGGTCGCGCAATATCACAGTCCGGCGGCGGCAGAACAAGTTGAACGGGAATTTTTCGCCGCCATGCGCGGTGACCTGCCGGTGGAAATGGAGGACCGCGCCATCTCCGCCGCGGAATTGACCGACGGAACCTTGCCGGCTTACAAACTGGCGGTGTTATGCGGATTCGCTGCCACCAACGGTGAAGCTCGCCGTCTGATCGCCGAAGGGGGAGTTCGCTATAACCAGCAGAAGCTGATCGATCCCCAGGCGATGTTGTCGATCAAATCCGGGGATGTGGTCCAGCGGGGTAAACGGGTTTTTCTACGTCTGGGTCTGGTTACGTAAGCGGTGCTGCTCCGTGACCGCACAGGTAGCCTGTGGGCGGCGATTGATGAAAATTCCCCATTTGCCTCAGCCTCAGGATTACATTGGCCTCTATATTTATTATTGGCGTGACTTGGCGCGGGTAGGTTATACCGCCGAGGAAATCGCTTTACTGTTGTCGTCGCCTCAGGTTTCGGGCGGGCAGGCTTTTGAGATACATCACGCCACGGCGGCGGGGGAATTTGCTTTGCGCGGCGTCACCCATATCGACGTCCAGCAGCGTGAAGGATTGCGTTTCTGGCAAACATCGATGGCCGCCGCCCAGATCGAGTATCGGCACCTGGTCGAGCTGGCGCTGAAGGTTGCACCGCCGACGGTGGTCTGGTGGCAGCGCTGGCAGGTGTCTGGTGAAGATTTCCCGGTGGCCAATATCCTGCTCTACACTGCCGTGCATAGTGCGGTTATCAGTCGCTGGCTGGATGCGATCGCATTTCGCGGCGGCGTGCAGGTCGAGGGGGGGCAGCGTGTGGTTGAATGGGTCACGCGGCAGACTGAACCCCCCGCAGAACAGATTGCGATTGCACCGCACGCCCGCTATCATTCCCGCCCATTATCAAAACTGCTCGAAACCCTTCCCCAGCCTTTGCAGCGCTAGCCCACTGGGGTCGGCAGTTGCCACCTGCTATACTATTAAGTTCTACTGCAGTTTAATTTTTTGATGTACGGGGTTGTCGAGTGCCACGGTTACAGCGGTAGTGGCGAAAGTGCACACGGCTCACAGAGCCGTGGCACACTAAACGGCACATCGTACGGAACCGATCAATTTAAACCGCACTAAACTGCGCTAGTGGCATAAAGGGTGTTTATGATATTACCCGTGGTGGCGATTGTTGGTCGGCCCAATGTGGGCAAAAGCTCACTGCTGAACTGTCTCTCCCGGCAGCTGATCGGCATTGTCGATCCCACGCCGGGCGTGACGCGCGACCGGGTCAGCACCATCTGCCACGTGGATGAGCATTACTTTGAGCTGGTGGATACCGGTGGTTTCGGTATTGAAGATCACGATAATCTGACCGACCATGTGGAAGCGCAGATACGCTACGCGATTGTGCAGGCCACATTGGTGCTTTTTGTGGTTGACGCCCGCGAAGGCGTGACCCCGCTGGATACGGAAGTGGCCAAACTGCTGCGTACGTTTGATCGGCCGGTACTGCTGGTCGCCAACAAAGTGGATGTCGCGCCGCTGGAAGACCAGATCGGCGAGTTTTTCAAGCTGGGTTTCGGAACCGCTTTGCCGATTTCCGCTCATCAGGGTTATGGCCGGACCGAACTGCTGGAGCGGATTGCCCAGGTGATTGCCCCGCTGGCACCCCAGCAGGTTCCCGAACCGGTCATGCACATCGCCGTGGTGGGTAAGCGCAACGCCGGTAAAAGCACGCTGATCAACGCCCTGGCTGGCGAGGAGCGGGTAATCGTCAGCGAAGTGCCCGGCACGACGCGCGACGCTGTGGATGTGCGTATCGAAAAAGACGGACAGACCTATGTTATTATCGATACGGCCGGAGTGCGGAAGAAAAACAAACTGGCGGATGATCTCGAATATTACAGTTATGTGCGGGCTCAGCGGGCCATTATTCGGGCGGACGTCGTCCTGCTGCTGATGGATGCGACCGAACCGGTTGGCCAGGTGGATAAAAAACTGGCGGCGTTCATCTCGGAACATGAGAAACCCTGCGCCTTGGTGGTCAACAAGTGGGATTTAGCCAAAGGGCGGGCCGATACCGAGGAGTATGCGGAGTATCTGACCAAGGTGCTGCCGGAGTTTGACTACGCGCCCATTTCGGTGATCACCGCTCAGACCGGTCGCGGGGTATCTGCCACCCTCGATCTGGCCAAAACGCTTTTTAATCAGGCTCGTGTGCGGGTGACCACCGGCGAGCTGAATCGCGTGCTGGAAGCGATCATGGCAGAACGCGGCCCGATCGGTTCGTCGAGCGGTAAAGCCGTGAAAATCTACTATGCCACGCAGGTCGCAGTACAGCCGCCCACCATTGTCCTTTTTGTCAACGATCCGCAGCGTGTCCGTGAGGATTACCGGCGGTTCCTGCTCAACCGGATGCGCGATGCATTGCCCTTTGGCGAGATTCCGATAAGATTGGTTTTACGTCCCCGCCGGGAACAGAGTCTCACGCCTCCATAGAGGAGGGTAAATCACCGATGAGCGATTCGATCAAAATCACCTGCGAAAAATGTAATCATGCCATCAAGGCCCCGCGCAGTGCTGCCGGCCAGCGCGGCAAGTGTCCTCATTGCGGCAGCGATGTGTATGTGCCCACGCCGCCTGAGGAACTGGAGGAAATCGGCATTGCCCCGCTTTCCGAAAATGAGCTGCAACAGGAACAACGACTGGATCACGAAACGCATCAGATTACGGCGGCCCTGTTGCGGGATCGGAATGAGGCCGCGTCAGAATCAGCCAAAACCGGAGCTGCCACAACCCCGGCGCGGGCCGAAGCAGCCCACCCGTCACCGGCTTTGAGCGGAGCCGCGTTGCAGGATGCCATCGTGCAGTATGTTCTGGCCATCAACCGCTCCGAGCTGGACGAAGCCGAGCAACTGATCCAGATGCTGCGAGCAGGCAAGCATCAGGCAAAAAGTCGCATTCAGCAACTGATGATTGCCGACCACCCGCCCGAGGCGCTGGCCCAGGTGCCTTCCGGTCTCTATCAGGGTTTTCTGAAAAAACTGCTCAAAGAGCTGGGTTAGTACGGTTCAATTTTAGTGTGCCTGGTGGCAGCATAAGATGAGTGTGCCACGGCTCTGTGAGCCGTGCGGGATGGCGATCCTCCACCACTGCTGGTACAGCCGTGGCACACTAAACTCCCACACCACGGAACGATTAACACGATCCGCTCTAGAAGCAGGTTCAAAATCACTCATAAGAGCGTCGCGCAGGCTAAAGCCTGCGGCTCTTTGATTTTTGAAACCACTTCTACTTTATTGCGCGTCAGTTGGCATCGGGTGGCGGCTGCAGCGGTTCGTGCGGTTGATGACGTTGCTGCCAGGTGGTCGCCATTCCGGCCACCAGCTCAAAGGGTATGATCAGTTCACCGGTAATCCAATCATCATTTCGGGTAATACCCACAATCAACGGTGTTTCGAGTGCCGCAGTACGATAAGGGAATGTTTCAGCCAAGCCCTGGCGGCGCGCCAGCTGCCGACCGACCGCCAGCATTTCGTCCGGTTCGATGGTCAGGCAGAGCGACGGTGGAGCAGAGAGCAGGGCGACCGCCTGCACATAACCGCTCTGGCGGCCGAGGCTGCTGGCGGGGTCGGCCTGATGGCTCAGAAGCTGGCCCATCTGTCGCGCCTGCCCGCCGACGCAAATTGCAATGTGCTGCTGATCAATCGCCACCAGTTGGACAACGCAGTGCGGTCCCCAGGCGGCCCAGTAATTGATCACGCTCACCGGTGGAGCAGCGACCGGTTGGGAGGCGGCTGCCGGCGGATCGATGGTCAGTTGATCGATCGGTTTATTCAGGATGGAATCAGCGGCAGGGAGATATTGCACTCGACCGATTAATTTATTGGCCTGCGGTGCGACGAAAAGCTGATCGTTGATCAGGCCTGCTGCGGATTGCAGCTCGGCCAGCCATACGGTCGCATCCGCCACCTGGATCACCCCCATCAGGCAAATGGTGCCCTCCGGGCTTTCCGGGATGGCTACCACACCCCACGATCCACCCACCACACCGGAGATCAAGCGGATCAGTTTCTGCCGCAGGGTCTGCAGAGTGGGAACAGTGGTTGCCGCAGTAACGACGGGTGTGTCGAAGAGGCGATTGAACTCGCCGGCGAGGGCCTGTGCCTGGCTGGCCTGCCAACGACCAGCCACCGTAAACAGGTAAGGCTGTGTCGGCAGGAGGTTCAACAGCTCGAACTTCTCCGCCGGCGGCAGTTGCAGCAGTGTGTCCCAAACAGAAGCGGACTGCGGTTGCAGCAGCAGGCGAATCCGCAGCCGGCTGGGATTGAGATCAACGAGCAGCAGCGCGATATCATTCTGCATCAGCCAGGCAGCAGGTGAACTCAGCAGCGTGTCGTGATTGATAAAGAGTGCGGAAGTATCGAGCGTCGGTTGCAACTGCTCGAGCCATTCCCGGCCGGCGGATGATTGGCGAACCGCAGCCAGATTCACCCACGCGCTCAGGTCGGCGGTTGTCCATTCCGCCGTTAATTTTACCGGCCAGGATTTGAGCAGACCCTTCTCCGCCTGCAAGTAGCGGCGGAGTGCTTCCACATTGGAACCCATGGCGACGTATTGATCACATTGTGCGACCCAGGTGGGACCCCAACTCAGAGTGGTCTGCCAGATCTGTTCGTCGATCGCGGTGGCTTGGTGCGCTGTTCGCCATTGCGCGAATTCGCGACAGGGGAAGAGCAGAATCGCCGATGGGCCTATTTGATCCACTGTGTCGGCTGGTTGAAAAACAATATAGAACCGACCCCCCAGATCGATGTGATCACCCAGTTGCAGGCGGGTCTGGAGTAACTCCTGCAGCCGGAAAACCGGCACCTGCAATTGCTGTATCCAGACCGCCAGCTTTTCATCCAGCTGGGCCAGTTGTTGCACCTGCACCACTGCCCAGGCGTCTGCGGGCAGAATATTATCCGATGGGGTATTTTGGGCGGTAACGGCGGCTGGCAGTCCCAGTAGTACCATCAGAGCTACGTTCATTGACCTGCTTCGTTTCAGCAGTGCGTTCATTACCGTGATTCTCCTACCTGGGGCTGGAATTCACCTCCGCCATTGTCTCAAAGAACGAGGTCTCCTACAATCTAAGCAATCGATCGAATCAATCACAGGCCCCAGGACCACCCCCATGCTGGACGAAAGGCTGCAGGTGAAGTATAGCCGGATGCAATCACTCCTGCGCGAGCTGGAGAGTGTGGTGGTGGCCTTTTCCGGCGGGGTGGATTCGGCAGTAGTGCTGAAGGTGGCGGTGGATGTACTGGGGCGGGAGCGGGTTCTGGCGGTCACCAGTCGCAGCTCCAGCGTGGCCCAATCGGAATTGGACGATGCTCGGCGGGTGGTGCAGTGGGTCGGGGTGGCCCATGAGCTGATCGAGACGAAGGAATTTGCGGACGAAAACTACCTGGCCAATCCAACCAACCGCTGCTATTACTGCAAAACCGCACTTTACGATCAGATGCAATCTTATCTGCGCAGGGGTCGGTATCGAACGCTGGTGAATGGCACCAACGCGGATGATCTCGGAGACTGGCGACCGGGTTTGCTGGCGGCCAGCGAACGGGCGGTGCGTGCCCCGCTGGCGGAGTCGGGCATGACCAAGGCGGAGGTTCGGCAACTCGCTGCGGCGCTGAATCTGTCGCTGCATGACAAACCGGCCAGCCCCTGCCTTTCCAGCCGGGTGCAATATGGCGAACGCATCACGCCCGCCAAACTATCTCGCATCGAACAGGCGGAGCAGGTATTACGCGCCTACGGTTTTCGGGAATGTCGAGTTCGCCATCATGACCAGCTGGCCCGGATTGAAGTCGCCGCCGGGGAAGTGGGTCGATTGCTGCAACCGGAGTTACGACAGACGATTGACGCCGCATTGCGGGAGCTGGGCTATCAATATGTGACGGTCGATCTGCGCGGATTTCGCAGCGGCAGTATGAATGAATCGGTGGCCCTGACGATCTCCAGCACCAGCCGAACCTGAAGCCCTCGAATTTGAGGGCGTCTTTTGATACGATGAAACAGCAAGGACGACCCTAACCCATTACGGCAGTTGTGAGTCACGTTATGGCAACCAGTAAGGCGGAAGGTGACAAGGTCAAGGTCAAGTGCGGTTGCGGGGCGGTGCTGATGGCTCCCAAGAAGGCCATCGGCAAAAAGGTCAAATGCCCCAAGTGCAAGAAAGTGCTGACCGTGCCCGACCCCGGTTCCACCGTGGACCGCATGATCTATTCGCTGGGTGACGAGGAGTACAACCGCCCACCGCTGGAAGAACAGCCGCCTCCGCCTCCGCCGGTGGTCACGCCTCATGGCACCAAGCTCTGCCCGCGCTGTAATGCCGAACTGGCCGCCGTCGCCGTCTTCTGCGTCAAATGCGGTTATCATCTGGAGACGGGACTGGCCGTCGGCGGCGCCACCAAAAGAGAAAGTTTCTTTTCAAAAATCTTCAAGAAAAAGTAAGCTGCGGACCTCTGCCAACTTCTCTCATCACGCCTCCGTTATTTTGCCGATATCACCTGGGCAGCGGGTGGGGTTCGGGCGCGGATAATTCACTCTCCCGGCTGCCGGTCATTGCTGAATTGAATATTGAGGTGATTTCAAAATCACATATTAGCGCGGATTTAGTTTTTATGTATAGGGTCGTCGAGGTGCCACGGTTTCATCAGTAGTGGCCAAAGATCACACGACTCATAGAGCCGTGGCACACCGGACGGAACCGTTAAAGTTAAATCGCGCTAGCCACGCGCGGGCTGAAGCCCGCGGCTCTTACCATATGGTGGCGTGCTGGGTTATTTCAGATCGCCGGGCGATCAGGAAGTGAGCTATGACACCGACCCAAACGGAAGTAGCGGTACGCTGTTTTTGCGGAAATCGATTAAGCTTTGCCAAAGCCACCCGCAAACAGGTGATCTGCGAAAAATGTCATCAACCCTTGCCCATGAAGGCCATCCGTCAGGCGCTGGCGGTGACGGCTGAGGCGAAGACGCGCAAGCCCCTGCTCACCGTTTGAAGCCACTCATCAGTGCCGCAGCATGAATTAATGGGGTATTTCGCCGTCCAGCGGGAGCGGCGACACCTGCCAGATTTTTTCGGCATACTCGCGAATGGCGCGATCGCTGGAAAAATAACCCATGTGAGCGATGTTCTTAATGGTGGCCCGGGTCCAGGCGTCTGGTTTCTGCCACAAGGTATCAACGCGCTGCTGTGCTTCCAAATAGGATTCGATATCGGCCATCAGCAGGTAATGATCGCGATCATGCGTCAACCAGTTGAAGACCGGGCGGTGCAAGTCGGGCTGGCCTCGATTGAATTCGCCGTCGCGAATGGCGTCAAGGGCTTTGCGCACGGCTGAGTTGGCGCTGTACAGATGCCACGGGTCATGGCACAGCCGCCGCTGGGCCACCTCTTCTGCCGTTAATCCGAACAGGAAAAAGTTATCCGCTCCGACGCGCTCACGGATTTCGATATTGGCTCCGTCGAGTGTACCGATAGTCAGCGCTCCATTGAGAGCGAATTTCATGTTGCTGGTTCCGGACGCTTCCATGCCGGCGGTGGAGATCTGCTGCGACAGGTCGGCGGCCGGGACAATCATCTCTGCCAGGGAGACGCGATAGTTGGGCAGAAAAGCGACGCGGAGCTGATCGCGCATGCGCGGATCAGCATTGATGGTATGGGCGACGTCGTTGATCAGCTTGATGATCAGTTTGGCCTGGCTGTAGGCTGGGGCGCTCTTGCCCCCGAAAATCACCACGCGCGGCGGCAGGGTGATCTGTTCATCGCGCAGCCGGTGGTAACGGATGATCACCTGCAGTATGTTCAACAATTGACGCTTATATTCATGAATGCGTTTGACCTGCACATCAAAGAGGAAATCAGCCGGAGCCCGGATGGCCAGTTTGCGGCCGATCCAATCCGCCAGTCGCTGCTTGTTGCTGCGTTTGATTTCCTGACATTCCTGATGGAAATCAGTATCGTCGGCGAAGTGTTCCAGTTTCTGCAGTTGGTCCAGATCCGCGGGCCAGTCGCGACCGATCCGCCGGGTGATGGCCTCGGCCAGCAGGGGATTGCAGGCCAGCAGCCAACGCCGCGGGGTAACGCCGTTGGTGACGTTGTTGAATTTCACTGGCCAGAGATCGGCAAAATCAGGCACCAGTCGGCTGCGCAGCAGTTCGCTGTGTAACGCCGCTACTCCATTAACGTTTCGACTGCCGCAGATGGCCAGATTGGCCATCCGCACCCCTTTCTGCGGTGTTTCCTGAATCAGCGACAGACGTTGGACGCGGCCGAGGTTGCCCGGCCAGCGCCCTTCGACTTGTTGTAGAAAACGACGGTTGATTTCGAAGATGATTTCCAGATGGCGGGGCAGAACACGGCCGAAGATGTGCAGCGGCCAGACTTCCAACGCTTCCGGCAGCAGGGTGTGGTTGGTATAGCCGAAAGTCGCCGTGGTGATTTCCCAGGCCCGTTCCCATTCCAAGCCGCGCTCATCGACAAAAATACGCATTAATTCCGCAATGGCTATCGAGGGGTGAGTGTCGTTCAGTTGAATCACCGCTTTGTCCGGCAATGCCTCCATCGTCTCATGATGTTTTTCGTAGCGGCGGAGAATATCATAAAGTGTGCAGGCGACGAAGAAATATTGCTGGACCAGGCGCAGTTCACGATTGCGTTCCACCTGATCGCTGGGGTAGAGCACCTTGGAGATGGTTTCGGTGAGGGCCTGCTTCTGGACGGCTTCGATATAGCCACCGCGATTAAACGCCGCCAGATCGAACGATTCACTGGCTTTGGCGCTCCACAGGCGGAGCATATTGACGGTCGGCGTGCCGTATCCGGGGACAGGTATATCGTAGGGTACACCCATCACAATCTGATAACCCAGCCAGGCGGGTCGATAGCGGCCGCCGGCATCCTGCCGGGGTTCCACATAACCGAAAAGCCGCACCGGGCAGGAAAATTCCGGCCGGACCACTTCCCAGGGGGTGCCATAGCGCAACCAGTAATCCGGTCGCTCCATCTGCCAGCCGTTAACCATCTCCTGATCGAAAATGCCATATTCATAGCGGATGCCATAACCAAAAGCAGGGTAGTTGAGCGTAGCCAGTGAATCGAGATAACAGGCGGCCAACCGCCCCAGTCCGCCGTTGCCCAGTCCGGCATCCGGCTCCAGCTCGCAGATTTCATCGATACTTAAACCCAATTCCGCCAGTTTACGGCGGCAGTCATCATACAAGCCGAGGTTGACCAGATTGGCCCGCAGCAACTGCCCCAGCATGTACTCCATCGATAGATAATAGACCCGCTTGGCGACTGCTCGGGTATGAGCCAGTTGCGTGGTGATCTGGCGCTCGAAGAGCAGGTCGCGCACAGCTGTTGCCAGGCTGACGTAACGATCATAGGAGGTCGCGTAGGCCCAGTCTTTGGCCTGGGTGTATTTGAGATGTTCCAGAAATCGCTCAACCAGCCAGTCGAGCGTCGGATTGGAATTTTGTGGAGTGCGGGTCACCGGGGCTTTGGCAGGGCTCATGGGGTTATCTCCGTAGCGGATATTTTATCCGAAACATTTCCGGCGGCTACTGGTGATTTTTTGCGTTTGCTGCGGACCATTAAAAGTGGATGTGAAAGGAAATCGGAGCCTACATCATCTACTGGATAAGAATATTATTTTAATCAGGCGGGCGCCCACGAGGCCTCCGGCGTATATTGCGCAGGGCGGTTTCAGCTTTTTGGAAAAATGATCCGAAATCAATATTATGAAGCGTAATCGACAGGCATCAACCGGACCACTACCGCAATTACGTCAGGCGATGGCGGACCATCAGTCGGGTCGTCTGGAAAGTGCCGAACAGGCTTATCGGAAAGTGCTGCAGGCTGATCCGCGCCAACCGGATGCACTGCAGCTTTTCGGTATTCTGATGGAGCAGCGGGGTGAGTCTCTGGAAGCGGAACGACTGATGCGCGCGTCGTTGCAGGTTCAGCCGGCCCAGCCGGTGGTGTGGAGCAATCTGGCCCATCTGCTCTGGAAGCTGGATCGGCTGGAGGAGGCGGAAGAGTGTACACGGCGGGCACTGGAACTCGATCCATGCCAGGCAGCAGCTTATCTGCACCTGGGTAATATTTTCGCGCGCCGGGCTACGCAGGATCAGAATCTGCTGCTGCCGGGGTTGCCGCCACCGCCCGATTGGCCGACGGCTGGCCGGCTGGCTCCGGAGATCAAAGAACCTTGTTCCTGCCGGGAATTAGCTCGACGAGCCTATCAACGGACCATCGATCTGCAACCCCGACAAGCAGATGCCCATAACAACCTCGGCAATATTTATCATCAGCTCCATCAATCCGAAGAGGCGATCGCTCATTATCGGCAGGCCCTGCAACTGCAGCCGCGTTATCTGGAAGCCGGGCTTAATCTGGCCAAGGCGCTGGAAGATCTGGGTCGACTGGCGGAGGCGGAGCAGTTGCTACAGCAATTACGTTCTCAGTATCCGGCGAATACCATCCTGCTGCGGCAACTGAGTCACCTGCGACGGATCGTGCCGGCTGATGGGTTGCTGGAACCGATGGAACGGATGTGGGCTGATAGTAATTTGAATACGACGGCCCGGATGCACCTGGGTTTTGCTCTGGGCAAAGTACAGGATGATCTGGGTAACACGATTGCGGCGTTTGAATATTATTCTGTCGCGAATCGACTGAAACGCAGCAGCTATACGTTTCAACTGAG
This sequence comes from Phycisphaerae bacterium, assembly GCA_022072405.1. Lineage (GTDB taxonomy): Bacteria > Planctomycetota > Phycisphaerae > UBA1845 > CAIVHJ01 > JAJVHX01. The sequence continues at coordinate 23,883 of JAJVHX010000015.1, forward strand.
TGACGCCGACGCCTATTTATCGACACTGCAACAGGCCTTTGTGAATTTCTATAAGAACCATTCATCGCGGCAACCGGCCCCGTTGCCTGTGCAAGAGACGATCTCGGCATCGGACCCTCCTGTGATACCGGTTTTTATCATCGGCATGCCGCGCTCGGGTACGACCCTCGTGGAACAGATTCTGGCGGCTCATTCACAAGTGGCTGCCGGCGGAGAGTTGGATCACTTGCGGCAGGTGTGCATCGAAGGGGTGCGACGGCTGACGGGGCAATCTCTGCCCCAGGCTTTGGGACGGCTGACGCCGGAACAGTTCACGTTACTGCGTGAAGCTTACCTGCAGTTGCTGCACCACCACGCCGCCGGACGACGTTATGTCACGGATAAATTACCGGGCAATTTCCAGTTCGCCGGGCTGATACCGGTTCTGTTTCCGGAAGCCCGCATCATCCACTGTCAGCGTGATCCGCTGGACACCTGCTGGTCCATTTATAAAAACTACTTTACCGGTTATCAGCCTTTTGCCTATGACCTGGCGGAGCTGGGGGGATTTTATGGTTTATACAGACGACTGATGCGCTTCTGGAAAGACCAGTTCGGTGATTTGATCCATGAAATCTCCTATGAGCAACTGACCGTTGATCAGGAAGCCCAGACCCGCCGCCTGCTGGACTTTTGCGGATTGAACTGGGAAGACTCCTGTCTGCAGTTTCATCAGGCCCGGACCGTGGTCAGGACGGCGAGCAGTGCCCAGGTTCGCCAGCCGCTCTATCGCACTTCCGTGGCGGCTTGGCAGCGCTACGCTGGACATCTGGGTGAGCTGATTCAAGCCCTGCCCATTGAGCTGCGCTCGCAGTGATACACTATCATCCTATTCGCCAGTCGCTATTTGCCACTGACCCCGCTCGTTGCTAAAGTATCGGCCTCTTATGCACGCATCTCGACGATTACTCTTGCTGTTGCTGATCCAGGTGGTGCTGTGTGGCGGCTGCCTGGGTGATATACGACTGCTGCACTATCGCAATGACGAACTGCTGGCTAATTATCGCTACCGGCTGGGTGAACAATACCTCACCATCGACGGCTTGCAATATTGTTATCAAGAAATGGGCAGCGGGCCGACCTTGCTGATCATCCCCGGACTGGGCACTTCTGTTGATTTCTGGCAGATGAACATTCCGGTGTGGGCCATGCAGTTTCATGTGGTTGCGGTGGATCTGCCGGGTTTCGGAAAATCAGACAAACCCGATGTGGACTATGAACTCGACTGGCTGTGTGATCGGTTAATTGATTTTATGGATGCCAAGGGGCTGAAGCGGGTCAATGTTCTGGGCGGATCAATGGGTGGCCACCTGGCGCTGATGCTGGCCATCGATCATCCGCAACGGATCGATAAGGTAATAATGATGGGGGCGACGGGGGCCTGGGCGTCACCCTCCTGGCCGGTAGATCTCGCCATCCGGCTGCTGTGGAACGAATGGATGGTAGCCGATTTCATGCAGGAGCGCTGGCCGGAAATATTCGCGAAGATGTTCAAGCATGAAAACAATGTGTCTCGGCAACTCTTTCGTTACCAGATGGCATTGCGGGCTGGAGACGGAACCTATGATGCCGAGGGTCGGGCCTCGGCCCGGGCCTTGCGGAGCATCTTCTACACCACCCGCCGCCATGAACTGGATCGGTTGCAGGCGCCGCTGTTGCTGGTGTGGGGGGCTGAGGACGAAATTCACCCGCTGGATGATGCCCAATATATCCGTGAACATGTCGAACAATCGCGGCTGGTGGTGGTCACCGACAGCGGCCATGAAGTCATGATTGAACAGCCTGCCATTTTCAACCACCTGATCGAGACTTTTCTGCTGGAAGGACTCGGAAAGGTGTCTGACAACTATAGCGAAGCCACTATCGCCAACGCCCGATCCGCTCTGTTGCCATAATCCGTATTAACCCATTATCGGCGCGCGGCGGCCTTTTTCTTGCGGATCGAGGTCGAACGGGGGGCTTTCCGGACCACTTTCCGGGCAGTTGTTTTTTGGCGCGAACTCCGGGAGGCGGGTTTTTTGCTCCTCATCGCCAGTATCCATTCGTAACCGGCAATAAATTCCTTGACCGGAGCCTTGGCGACGGCCTCGCCGATCAGCTCCAGCGGCAGATCCTCCAGTTTTTTGAAGCGAATACAGGCTTTACCAGCATCCAGTTTTTTACCGCTCCGGCGATATTCCGCATCGAACCAATCCTTCAGACCCGGTTCCATATAGAGGTGGCATAGATAAACCGCCATGTGGTTCTTCTGCGAAGCTAATCCGGCGAAGGGCAGCGGCTGTTGGGGGTCGCAATGATACCCCGGCGGATAGAGTGTATGGGGCACATAATATCCAATCATGCCATACTGCATGCCCTCCTCGAAACCCCTGGGCAGATGTTTGAGGATTACCCGTCGAACTTTTTCCAGCGCCAGGCGGCGATCATCCGGCAGGGCAGCCAGATATTCTGTAACACTCCGTGCGGTTTTGTTGGTCATCGATGGATGCTCCAGTGCGGCGAATTGGAGGGACACTAAAACACGCGCGGTTTGCCCAGCAGAGTCCGATTGACGGTCAGCTGGCCAAAATGCCAGTAGGGATGCGCGGCCAACAGCGCCACCAGCGTCCCGATGGTTGGAAACATTTTGGAGCCGGTCGGATTGGGTTGCCCAAAACTTTCCTCGGTCAGATTCTGAATACAGGTGATGGCGCGTTCATTGGTCGTAGTAAAATGTTTCCAGGCCTGCTCCATCGTCATACCATCATCTTTCAGGCATTTACTATTGCCGCCGAATTGATCATGCAGTTCCTGGGGCAGCTTCATCCCCTGACCATCCAGCGTCCCGGCCATTTGATCTGCGCTCACCGCCAGATGCGTCAGAATCCAGCAGACATGGTTACCCGTGCTGCCCGGTTGAAAATGAGCGTCTTCCTCCGAAAAATCCTTGATAAAATTTTCGAATAATTCCTGGGCGGTTTTAAGCTGATAAACCAGCGCATCTTTGGAATTCATAATGGCTCCTTTGTGAATGTGAAGAAATTGATGGGGGATTATAGCTCAAGGGATTTACTCGATCGACAGGGAAAAAATTGTGTTTCTCGATCACCGAGGTATATGCTGAAGGTATGTGGAGTTACCCAAACCCTCAACGATAGCTTCTGTCATTTTGCGGACAGTTGGACCAGCCAGTTTAATCAGGGCTGGAGCGCCTCCGCAGCAACTCCAGATTCTGGGCAATTCGATTTTTATCCGACTCGGTGATGAAGGACTGGTTCAGCAGATGTTCATAAAGTTCTATGCTCTGTGATACCTGCCCTTGTTGGGCGAGATAGGCTGCTTTTTGCTCCGCCACGTAATAATGAAAATAATGGCCTTCCATTTCGATGCCATGATCATACCATTGCAGGGCGGTGGTGGCATCGCCCATTTTATCACAAACCACCGCAATGTTATAACTCATCAACGATTTATCGATGTCGGAGATATCGCTTTGCAACAGAGCCTGCAAAATATTGATAGCGGCGGAGAAATCACCCACCTCAACAAACCTGGCCGCCTGGTTGGCCTGTTCGACATATTGCTGGTAGTCCATCTGGGGTCATTCCTATGCATAATTAGATCATTGATTGTTCTGCTCAACTTCTTATCTTCCTCGAATTAACTGCGTCCGACATGCACCTGCACATACTCCTGCTGAGTGTGTTGAGCGACAGTTTCGTCGGCGATGTTGTCCGAGTGGCAGGCGTGCTTTTTCCCGCGCTGGGCCAGAAACGCGGACTGTTCCGGCGAGAGTCCCGGTGATTTCATGGCCGTTTTGGTCGGCTGAAAGGCGTCCATCTTGCCGCTGGCCCAGTCGGTGATCTCCTTGCTGATGCGCATGCTGCACCAGTCGTGACCGCACATGGCGCAGAAATCAGTGTCGACTTCCAGGTCCTCATCATGCAAGGCTCGCGCCGTTTCACCATCGAAGGCGATCTCGAATTGTTTAGGCCAATTCAGTGCTGCCCGGGCCCGACTCATATCGTTATCCCATTCGACGGCGTGCTGGATTCCGCGGGCGATATCTCCGGCGTGAGCGGCGATCTTGTAGGCGATGCAACCCTGTTTCACGTCGTCAGCTTTGGGCAAGCCGACATGCTCTTTCGGGGTGACGTAGCAAAGCATGGCGGCGCCGGCGCGGGCCGCTTCGGTGGCTCCGATGCAACTGGTGATGTGGTCGTAACCGGGAAACACATCGGTGACCAGCGGGCCAAGCACGTAAAACGGCGCGTCGTCACAGAGGCGCTGCTGCACCTGCATGTTCCAGGCGATCTCGTTGAGCGGCACGTGGCCTGGCCCTTCCACCATGACCTGCACGCCCATCTCGCGGGCCCGATGCACCAGCTCGCCCAGCACTTCCAGTTCGGCGATCTGGGCAGCGTCTCCGGCATCGGCCAGGCAGCCCGGCCGTACGCCGTCGCCCAGCGAATAGGTCACGTCATATTCCCGCATGATGGCACTGATCTCGTCGAACAGGTCATACATCGGGTTTTCCTTGTTATGGTGGATCATCCACTTGGCCAGCAGCGATCCGCCGCGCGACACCAGCCCGGTGAGGCGTTTTTTGATCAGATGCAGGTTTTCCCTTTTCAGGCCGGCGTGGATGGTGAAGTAATCGACACCTTGCTGAGCCTGTAACTCGACTTCACGCAGGATGTCGTCATAGCTGAGGTCTTCGATGCTCTTATCGATGATCATGCTGTAGATCGGTACCGTGCCGATGGGGATGGTACTGTGGTCGATGATGGCTTGGCGGCATTCGCGCAGATGGCCGCCGGTGGAAAGGTCCATCAGCGTATCGGCGCCATATTTCTGGGCCCAGCGCAGTTTGTCGACTTCTTCTGCCAGTGAACTGCTTACCGGGCTGGCGCCGATATTGGCGTTGATCTTGGTGGTAATCATCCGGCCAATCCCCATCGGATCAAGTCGTTTGGGGGCGTTCTCGCCTTTCATGAATTTGATATCTGAAATTTCAGACCAGCGCTGGGCCACCGTCTGATTGACCCAGAAGCGCGCATGCAACCGCGCTCCAGGGTGACCGGCAGTTGTTGGATTGAAAGAGCCACCGGCTTTAGCCGGCGCGAATTGGTTAGCAGTTGGAGCTTCCGATAGGGGCGATGATCCAAGCGGGTTACAACCCGCGGCTCCTTGCCGGTGGCGAATATTCGCCGGGATCACCAGTCGCCCACGGGCCACCTCGTCGCGAATAAATTCCGGTGTCACGCATTCGCGCGTCGCCACTCGCCGCATCTCCGCCGTGATCTTACCCTGCTTCGCCGACTCATATTGCGTCATGTTCATTTCCTTGCTTCATCAAATGTGTGGGTCAGCCCATCCTGCCTGGAATTGGTCAATTACCCGTTCTCATCGAAAAAAGATCTATCCCTTTTTAGCCATCGCCTGCATCCGTTTGTCCATCTGCTCAGCAGACACATCTTCGATATGGGTGGCCAGAGTCCACTTGTGGCCGAAGGGATCGAGAAGTGTTCCCGAGCGATCACCGTAAAATTGAACTTGAACTGGCTTCAGTTCCCGTGCCCCGGCGGCGAGTGCCTTCTTAAATTGCGCGTCAACATCCGGCACATAGATCAGCAAACCAACCGACGTACCGCCAAAATGGGTCGGGCTGTAAATCTCCATGTTGGGAAATTCGTCGGCCAGCATGATCACGGAATCCCCGATGCAGATTTCCGCATGCTGAACCTGGCCTTCGGCTCCGGGCATCCGAAATTTCTCGCGGGCTCCGAAGGCACTTTGATAGAATTCGATCGCCTGGGCCGCTCCCTTGATAATCAAATACGGGGTCACCGAATGATATTCTTTGGGCTGGTACTCCACCATACGCAGTTCCTCCTCAGGATGATAAATGCAGGTTTTGCTACTCAATTGTTTTTATTGTTGAAGGTCCCAAAGCGCTGTCCTGTCGTGATGATTATTATTCACGCATCGAGTTCATAGGCGGTCTGAACCCATTTTAAGACCATAGGGTCAATCTCACCCGCCGAGGTGATGGCAAAGCGATGAGTAATGCGATCGCCCTTGGCTGCTCCGCCGGTGTCGATCAGCCGATCCGGTATTTTCCGGTTCGCCGGCAGTCCCTTGAGGCACAATCCGAAATCGATCCGCGTGCGGGTCGTTGGTTTGATCTGCGCGATGACATGCTGGCGGAAAATCGGCACCATGGTCTGACAGGGGCAGATCTGAATATCTTTTCCCAGGCTTCGACACAAATCGATGAGGGCATCATGCACCGGCCGCAAAACGGTCCTGGCCCCGCCATACAGAGTATCAACATACGTTTCGGCCATCCGCAGATATTCATCCGGATCGGTGTAATCGGACGATTTCCCGGTCGCTTCATCAACCAGCCAGCGCGAATAATTGGTTCCGAGTTCATACTCCTTCTTGAGCCAGTCCCGCCGCGCTGCGTCCGACTTGGGCCCCTGAGTCTTAATCAGCTTTACCCATTCCTCCAGGGAACGACCGGTACGCTCTTTCAAGGAGGATATTCGTTTTTGCGCCATCGCAATGCTGGGATGGGGACTATAAATTGATTTTTTCGCTTTAGATTTACCCGGCATTTTCCAACTCACCATAATTTATTGGTTAGGCGTGGCCGATTTCCACAAGCCGATGGTATTGCCGGCGGGGTCTTCAAACCAGGCGAACGCGCCTACCTCACCGACCTGCTGCGGGGGTATGAGGGTCCGGCCACCGGATTTATTGATCTGGTCCAGATAATTTTGCAGGTCATCCACCTGAATATATATGTTGACGTACTTATGAGGTTCATGTCCCAGCGCATTAAAATGGCCATTAATGCCGGTCTCCGCACCGGTCGTGATCATGGCGGAAGTGGGGCCATAAGCTTCACTTCGCCAATTAAAAACAGCGCTGTAAAACTCCTTCGTTTTATGCAGATCCTGGCAGCCGATTTCAAAATGAACTACCGGGTTTCCCATTATTTGCTCCTTTGAAAATAGGTGGCGGACCATTAGTCATGGTCTTCCTGGCAGGTCGGGGCATCGTCGGTCGGCTGGCCGAAGGTCAGCAGGTAACCGTTGTTGTCCTGCACCGCGATTTCCTTCATCTGGTAAAAATAAACTTCCGGCCCTTCAATAATAGCGACCTGATCTTTCAAATGATTGTAAATCTCCATGACATCATCAGTGCGAAAATACAGGCGGCCAGTCATGATCGGTTCGGCGGGCCGGTTTTTCTCCGATTGGGTGGTAAACATGATGCTGATTTGATCACGCGCCAAGTCACACCAGCAGGGGGCCTCTGCCGGCCAGGAACTGTGCAGACGAAATCCAAGAACCTCGGTATAAAATCGAATCGTACCAGCCATGTCGTTGGTCTTGAGCATGGGCGACATTTCCACCAGTTGAGCATTCATACGGCTAACTCCTCGCGCCTGCTATTCTGGCCAGTTCCACCATCCGGGCCAGATGATAATCGTCGTGGTCCGCGGTAAAAACACACATATCCACCAGTCGCATCGGAATCTGCAAGCGCGGATGTTGTGCCGTCCTGGCCAGCAACGACTCGTCCAGCGCTTCCAGCCTCCGAACCATGGTCAAGCGTTGGCGTGTAAAGGCTGACAATAGAACCGAAACGGAAACAGCATGATGATCCGCCTGATGCGTAGCCCGGTTGGTCACATCCGCAGCGCGCAGGGTGGTCAGCCCAGCCTGATAATCGTCGATGCGGCCATCATGTAAACGATCCAGATCAAGCAGGTGGCCGATGTTTTCCTGGATCGACCAGGTTCCCTCCCGTTCCCGCCGTTGCAATATTTCCACGGGCCACTGCTTCAATAAATATTCAATCCGCGCCGGCGTGCCGCGCAAACGCTCCAGCACCTCGGGATAAATCCCGACCGGAAACTGAAAATTCCACCGTCGTTCAAACCACGGTACTCGCGCCGACATGGGCTGATCCTTATCAATGAAGTGGTTGGCGGACCCGCATCATATAATCCAGTTCGACCAGGCCGACGCCGAGCCGCCGCAGCATATTGACAATCTGGGCGCGGTGGTGGATGGAGTGAATGATCATCTGCATCACCATATCTTTCGGCGTTGTCTGGAAGAGAGAGCCCCGGGAATCCCGATACCGTATAGTAGCCTGCATATTCCCGAATCCGGTGGTTTCGATCCGTTGTCGTCGTCGTATGGCCAGCGCTTCGAACTGTTGTTGTAGCGCGTTGATCGGGGTCGGCAGATCTTCGCTCGGCCAGGGGGTTTCTGTTTCGCCTTGCCAACGTTTCAGCCAGACCGCTTCTCCGTTATACAGGTGGAGGATGGTCTGGCGCAGTGTGCCCATGCCGATTTCGAAGGGTTGATCCAGCTGTGCGGCGCTCAGGTGCGTTGCTGCGGCGAGCACCTGGAGGTTGGCCCAGTCGCTGTAATCCAACAGTCCGTGCAGAACGTGCAGCTCACTCATGATCTTTTCTCCTGTTGAGTCGTGCTTTCATCTGGCGGATTTGCCCGGCGTGGTATACATCGTGGCTGGCGACACCGCTGATCAGCATGAACCAGGTGACCTTTGAACCTGGAGGATGTTGTGGTAATTTTCGTTCATCAAAATTCCGCACCGCTTCGCGCAGTTGCTGGTGCTGCGTTTCCAACAATTGAAGATAGCTTCGCCAATCAGCGGCGGGCAGGGGATCAGGTTGTTTGAACCAGTTACTGCCTTTGAGCGGAAATGAACCGCGATTCGCACCCGTCACTTTCCGCCGGATGGCATATTTCCAATAAGCACAATGGAGGCAGAGTTCGGCGATGGTATGCGGCGAGGCGGGTGTGATCCGGCTGGCGTTCACCGCATTCACGCCCCCCAGTGCATGGCGCAGATTGGGACCATGCCACGAAGCCTGGTCGTAAGATCGATCGAGTAGCTCCACCAGCCAGGTAATTGTATCGTGGGTTGAAGATCGGGCGGACATCGCTTCCCTCCGCAGTCTGTTCCCCGGAGGAACAGGAGCTGATCAGGTTCCAAGGGTGTGTTCTCAGTCCCAAATCCGTGGGACACCCCTAGCGAATGTTTGGATTCTTATGTTGTAGCGTCAGGTTCCGATAAGGTCAATTGTGACAGGGCAGATATTGGCGGAGTGGTCAGCGGACTGAAATTGTCGGATTGAATAATGATCCGCCTGCAGCCGTAACAAATCATACCACCTGATATAACAGCCGATGAATACAGCAGTTTAACAGATCGATTGTGGCGACAGGCAGGCGGTCCACTACAGATCGAATATCGCTGCTGCTGCCTCCGCCAGTATGGCCTTCGGCGAGGTGTTATTATGGTCAATGCGGAATTGATGGAAGCGATCAAGCGCAGTGGAGCAGTCCCCTCCATGCCCCAGGTGGTCATGCGCTTTCTGGAAATCATTCAGGATCCGGAGTTTCAATACGATGATCTGGTCGCCGTGCTTTCAACCGACCCGGGAACCGCGTCCGAAGTGTTGCGCATGTCCAATTCCGCGTTGTTCGGTGTGGCCCGCAAGATCACCTCGTTGAAACAAGCCATGACCCTATTGGGTCCGCGGCGGGTGCGTTCGCTGGTGCTGGGCCGATATATGGTTGAAGCGATCGGGGCCCGCGGCCTCGGTTCGCTCGATGAAAATTATTTCTGGCGGCGTTCGCTCGCCTGTGCCGTGGTGACTACCCGTTTTGCCGATCTGCAAGCCCCCAACTACCGCGAAGAGGCCTTCATCGCCGCGTTGCTGGCGGATATCGGTATCGTCATTCTGGCTGAGGAGTTGCCCAGCGAGTATCAGCCGATTATTCAGCTTTTTGCCCCGATGGGCGAAGCGAATCTCGCTCTGCTCGAAAAGGAGGCGCTGGGAATTACCCACGGTGAAGTGTCGGCGGCGGTATTGGAACATTGGCAACTGCCCGAAATCATCTGCGAAGCGGTGGCCCGCCATCAACTGGATATCACTGCCGCCACCGAACCAACCCATCTGGCCCGCATCATCAACGCCGCCGATCAGATCTCCAAGTTGCTGTGTGAAAGTCCTGACAGCCAGACCCTGGTGCAGGATTGCCAGCGAGCCTTGAGCATGATCAATCTCGACCTGGCTACATTATGCGAGATTCTGGATCAGGTGGAAATCGATGTGACCGAATTTGCCAGCCTGCTGCATATCCCGATCGTGCCCAGCAGTACCTATCAGCTGATTCGCAAAGCCATCAACGACGCCCTGGCGCCATCAGCGGTGTACATCGCACCGACGGTCGCCCCTAACTAGTGGCCCGTTAAGTAAATTTTCACTTAAGGGAGCGGTGGATTGACGGTCAGGGGTACACTTTCCGCCAACCCGACGAAAGTGACCAGCGGAATTTTCTGGATGATGCGCTCGACCTCCTCCATATTATCTTCGGGGTTGAGTAATCGATGAAATTGGCTGCGATTGAGATGATTGGAGTAAACCGCTCGGAGAGTGGTTCCTGCCGGCGGCTGGCTCAGTAATTCCAGGCCGGGTATCTGGGCCAGATCAGCCAGCGTTGTTCGGAATATCACTTTTTCTTCCAGCGGTGCCAGCAGCTGAAATTGATCCCACTGCACCGCACCCGCATCCGGAAAAGGTTGGGTGACGCGCTGCTGACCGGCGGATGATTCCACTTCCCAGCTCAACCGGGCATGCTTGGTGAGTCCGCTGCCGCCCAGGTTCAGATTGACTCCGCAGGGGCGATCATAACGATTAACCAGCACCACTTCCCATTGTTCAGCCTTACGGCGTAGTTCACAGGCGATCATGTCAGAGCCTTGACCCAGGCCAGCCGGTGCGGAGGAGGTTATCTCGACCGTAACCGCAGCACTGCGGATCAGGCCGACCAGCCGTTCGACCATTTGTGGATCATCCCATTCCGGTACATAGAGAAATTGCAGGGTATAACGACCCGCTTGCAACATGCGCACCCGGGCGAAGCCGCGATTGAATTCCTGCAGCTCCAGCGTGAATTCACTGCCCGGTGGCAGGGTACTGGTCGGAGCAGTATATGCCCGCGCTTCAATGGCTTGTTCAATCGCCGCCGTACCGCCATATTCATCCACGATCAGTTCGCGTGGCTGGCCGTCCGGACCGCTTACCTGAACAAAATCGAGTGCGTCGAGCATGTTACCCACCTGCACCGCCAGCGGATTCTGATCCAGTACCTGCCGATCGGTGGTGAAGAAGGGCAGCAGTACCGGGTGGCTGGTGGGGTTACGAAAAGTCACGACGAGGGTGATCGGCTGATCCCATGCCGCAGTCGCCGGACGAACCGCCAGTTCGACGGTAGCCCCCACCAGGTAGAGTTTTTGTATCCGCTCCAGTAACCGTCGGGCCCGCAGAGCCGCTTCGTAATCACCGCTGACAGGTAATTGTTCCAACGCCTGTAACGCCGCCGGACCGGCAGCGTAGAGCTGCTCGACCGCCTGCTGTCGTCGTTCGAATTGCGGGTCACCGAGCTGTTCCAGCAGGGCCTGCAACTTCGCCGGAGCCAGTTCCACCGGCTGTGATTCCTGTTGCAGTCCCAGCAGGCTAAATATCATGATCACGGTTAACATGGCGATGCTCCGGGTTGCATCGTGGGTATTACGTCGGTTGAGTTGCAGGAATTCTGCATTTACTGCTCCTATGCCTGATACTCGCGTTGCAGGATATCGTTCGCTGCTCCACTGTGCAAATGGCTACAGGGCAGCGCTTCGTTGAAGTACCGTACCCGATGGAGATAAACGCCGGGTCGATCCAAGTTGATTCATAAGCTCACACCACCACCGGCCTTGATGGCTTTCATCCCATTCGTCGAACCGGACCCGCAGTGATAGACTTCTTCAAGGGAGAACAGTGATTGCATCGATTCGCCAGGTTCCGTAAGCTAAACAGGACTGGCCCGTTAATCTGCCCCGCGCTGGTCGGTGGGGATCTTATTCGGTAAGTATTATGACAGCCTGGCCCCATCATTCGACTCGTCGAGCCGTAACCCTCCTGGAACTGGCCATCGGAGTGCTGATCGTGGTCGGGTTGATGCTGCTGATCATTCCTCTGCTCCGTGGTCAGGTGCAGTCGGCCCGGGCGGTACGCTGCCAGGAACACCTCTCGCTGATCTATCGCGGTTTGCTCCTGTACAAGGATAACAATGACGGCTGGTGGCCGGAGCAGCGCATGACGACCCAGGCTGGCTGGGTGCGCGACCAGAATAACTGGATTGAACTGGTGGCGGATAATCAATACGTGGGCAGCGTAGCCTCCTTCACCTGTCCCAGCGATCCGACCGCCCCGAGCCTGCAAAGTAATCTGACGCGTGATTTTCTCCGCTATCAGATTTCCCACGCCCCCAGCTTTGGCTTGAACCAGCTGACCTGGCGGGAATATGGTGTACCGCTGGCTCTGGATCCTGGTGAGCGGCGGCAACCCTCGCGCAAATCCAATACCATTCTGCTGGCCGATCTGGGGCCTGATCTGCTGCGGAGTGAACTGCCCGAAAACGAACTGGACCGCTGGGAACGCTTGCGCGAGGTGCGTGATGCCGGACGGCTGGTGGCGGATGATGGCTTTCGCATAGGCCAGGTTTTTCCCACCCGCACCTGGCTGACCCCGCGCCATCACGGGGCCATCAATCTGCTGGCCATGGGCGGCCACATTCAGGCGACGCATCAGACCAGCAACATGGTGATCCGCTGGCCTGAAAAATATTATGATGATTGCGCCACCGGTGATTGCACGTTCTGCAATGTCTTTCGCGCTCCGCATTATGATTTTTCGGCCAGTGCTCTTTACTGGTGGAGCGGGCCTTATTATTCCACCACCACCGCCCCTGTGGAGCCGACATGGTAAAAGTGCGGATCATGGATCATGATCGCCGACGGGAAATCAGCATCGGGGTGGTGCTGGGTGCGGTGGTCGTATTTTACGTCGGCTGGTGGTTGTGGACGGATCGGCCGCAATGGCCTATTGCTGAGCGGCAGCTGTCGGAGATCACGGTGATCTATCAATGTGATCAGGGCCACCGGTTTCCGGGAGCGTTAAGTGAAATTTCGCAAGCGTGCCGGGTGACAGGTTGCGGGTCGCGGGCCTGGCCGATCTGGACGATGCAATGTTCGCGGCATGGCCCGCTGCTGATGCAGCTGCGTTACGGATATCCGCCGAACAGCCATCAGTTGAAAATCATCTCCGCCCGTCCGCCGCTGGGCAGCTGGAAAAAAGTGCAGCAAACCATCACATGTCCCTGGTGCGAACGCATGCTTACCCCTGAAACAATCCTCTTCACTCCACCCCCAAACTTTTCGAACGCTCCGCCGGTTTCCACTGCCGCTTCCGCACCTGCCGCTCAGTCGGCTGGTGAATAAAAAAACAGCAAGCCGGAAATGAATCCGACTCGCTGTTATTGTCTCCAGACGGTAGGCACGCAGACCGTACGCCGTGGCGCGACGTTACAGATCCTGAGCCTTGAGGGTCTTGCGACCATTGGCCTTGGTCCGACCGGCCGCGGCGTCCAGCATGCAATAAACCTGCTCGGACAGAGCGCCGACGGCTTCAGCCGAGGTGTTCATATCCTTGGCTTTGATATAAGCCTTGACCTTGCTCGCCACCACCAGCACTTCGCGCGACTTCTTGCTGCCACCACTATTCATCTTCTTCTTGGCCATGAGTTCTTGCTCCTTACTGACTGAAAGATGTGTTCGCCTCTCTCAAGCCCGAAAAGCGTTAATCGATGTTTCCGGGCTTATTCCGGCCAGAATATTAGTCCTTCGCTTTCATTCTGGCAAGAGAGAAACTTCACGAAACCGGCAAAATCTCGCTGCTCTGGCGACAGAAGCAGCTCCTGTTCATGTGGCTGACCCCGGCGAAATATATTCTGCCGACCAGCCGCATGGCGTACATGATGGGGGTTTTCGTTGCGGAATCGTATCAGCATCACTGAACAAGACATCGTTATTCAACCGGTCAGTTCGACGTGATGTCCAATGGTAAAATTGCTCTATATTGGTCTGAAATCAGCATTTTCGGCGATTTAACCCCCTGTGAATCCGTTACAGGATAAAGTGACCCGGTGGTCACAACAGCACGGTGATTTAACTTCGATGTGCTGGTGGCCAGCCATATTGCCCGATCAATTTTACGAAGCGGCAGCCGATCAGAGGGATTTCGCGACACGCCTGGGATTGTTTTTCCACGAGGATCAATTGCTGTTCCTCCCAGCCGCCAACCGGGATTATCATTCGTCCACTGTTCGCCAGTTGAGCCAGCAGGGGAGCGGGTATGCGAGGTGCGGCAGCGGTGACGATAATCCGATCAAAAGGGGCGTGCTCCTCCCAGCCGCAGCTGCCATCACCCACCGCGAAAAAAATATTCGGCAGGTGCAGTTTCCGCAATCGCTGCTGCGCCAGCGATGAGAGATCCGCCTGCGCATCCATACTGTAAACCTGGCGGGCCAGACAGGCGAGAATGGCGGTCTGATAGCCGGAACCGGTGCCGATCTCCAGCACGCGATGTTCCGGGGCGAGCTGCAACTGTTCGCTCATATAGGCCACAATATAGGGTTGGCTGATGGTCTGGCCGCACTCGATGGGCAGGGCCCGATCTTCATAAGCGTTGTTCTGCAATTCTTCGGGCACAAACCATTCACGCGGAATCTGCAGCAGCGCGTCAAGGACCGCCGGTTGGCGCACACCGCGCGATTCCAGTTGCGTGCGGATCATCTGTTGTCTCTCCGCCAGACGTGATGTATCGTGAGCCACCATGGAGACCACGATTGTAACGTTGCTGACTGATTTTGGCACGGCGGATCATTATGTCGCCGTCGTCAAAGGGGTGATTCTGCAACGCGCGCCACAAGTGCAGATCGTGGATATCAGCCACCAGGTACCGCGACATGACATCCCCGCCGGGGCTTATCTCCTCGCCCAGGTGATGCCCTATTTTCCCGCGGGGACGATTCATCTCGCGGTGGTTGATCCGGGGGTGGGTTCTGATCGGCGGCTGTTGGCGGGGCGATGGGGCGAGCAGATCATTCTCGCCCCCGATAACGGATTGGTCAGTTTCGTCCATGAAGATTATCCGTTGCAGGAATTGTATGAGATCACCGACCCGGAATTATTTCTGCCCAGTCCGTCATCGACGTTTCATGGCCGTGATCAACTCGCTCCGACGGCGGCTTATCTTGTTCGGGGCGGAGCTTTGTCGAGTGTGGGTCCAGCCCGTGAACAGCCTCTGATCCTGCACCAGGCTCGACCGCAGCATGAGCACCGGAACCTGGTCGGTCAGATACTCTATATTGATGTTTTTGGCGATCTCGTTACCAACCTGCGCCAGGAATGGTTTGAGCCGGCAGCCCGCTACACGGTGCAGGTGGGGGATCACCCGATCGGGCCATTGCAGCGGACTTTTACCGATGTCTCACCGCAGGCCCTGGTCGCCTACCTGGGCAGCAGTCGCCGGCTGGAGGTTGCCAGGAATCAGGGTTCCGCTGCTGAATATCTGGGTGCGGAGGTCGGCGACGCCATTCAGGTTTTACGGCAGGATTGAGAGCAACTAAAAGAACCGCTCGTGGCCGCGACGCCCACCGCCAGTCAGCAGGCCGAGGAGTGAGAAGGAGTAAATGTTGGAGACATTGATGACCACGAGCGACGCTGGCCGGCGATGCTGACGATGGGCGTCCTGCGGTTGCGGCCGGCGGGTTCGCCGGCTTTGTTGCGACTCCTCAACCCTGTTTCCAAAATGGCCTCGTCGTCGCGTCGCGCTGCCGAACCCGCCGGCGAGCAACGCGGCTCACGATGGGTTCTTTTAGGTGCTCTAAGTATCCCGCATTTTTTTTTAGTTACTCCTTCCCCTCCATTGATCCGCGCTAGAATAGTGCTTTATGTCGGAACAACCCTCATTAACGATGAATCCGGTCGCTGACCATGTCGAGAATCGGCGGCACTATCGGTATTACGACTGGTTGATGGCGGCGTTTGTCACGGTGCTGCTCTGCTCGAACATGATCGGCCCGGGCAAGAGCTGCCAGATCAACCTCTGGGGATATGCACTGATTTTCGGCGCCGGTAATCTCTTTTTTCCGATCAGTTATATTTTCGGCGACGTGCTGACCGAGGTTTATGGTTACGCCCGCACCCGCAAGGTGATCTGGGCAGGCTTCATCTCCATGTTCTTCTATGTGCTGATGAGCCAGGTGGTGCTGCGCATGCCCATGAATCCCGCTGAACCGTACAACAACCAGTTGCAACCGGCCCTGGAAGTGGTCTTCGGCAACGGCTGGCGGATTGTACTGGCATCGATCCTGGCTTTCTGGGTGGGTGATTTTGCCAATTCCTTTGTGCTGGCCAAAATGAAGATACTGACGCGCGGCCGCTGGTTGTGGACCCGCACCATCGGTTCGACGCTGGTCGGTCAGGCGGTCGACAGCTTCATCTTTTATCCACTGGCCTTCTGGGGTATCTGGAATAGCGAGACGATGATTAAAGTGGTCACTTTCAACATCGGTTTCAAAGTCATGGTGGAAGTGGTGATGACGCCGGTCACCTATCTGGTGGTCGGCTGGCTCAAACGGGTGGAGAACGAAGATTACTATGATACCCGGACCCGCTTCACACCATTTTCAATGCAGGATTAAATATTACTTTAATGGAGGAAATAGTCATGCGTGCTGCAGTTGTTCCCGCCGCCGGTCAGCGTTGGCAGATTCAGGAAGTGCCCACGCCGCAACCCGGTCCCAATCAGGTATTAATTCGCATCCGGGCCAGTGGTATCTGTTACACCGATGTGCATCAGACCCATGGCCACATTCCCGGCGTGTTTCCGCGCGTATTGGGCCATGAGCCTGTCGGGGAAATCACCGCCCTCGGTACCGGTGTGACCAGCCGCAAGGTGGGTGATCGTGTCGGTGTGCCCTGGGTGCAGCGCGGCTGCGGTCATTGTGAATGGTGTCTGCGCGGCCGGCCGTTGTTCTGCGCCGAGAGTGTCGGCACCAGCATGACCAGCGCCGGCGGCCACGCCGAATATATGCTCGCCTACGCCGACGCCACCATGCCTATTCCTGAAGGTCTGCCGTATGAACAGGCGGCCCCGATCTTCTGTGCCGGATATACCGTCTGGTCCGGATTGCGCTGGGCGGATCCGCAACCGGGTCAGCGCGTGGCCGTGCTGGGCATCGGCGGATTGGGTCACCTGGCGGTGCAGTATGCCAAAGCCGCCGGTTTTGAAACCATCGCCGTCACCCGTTCCGATGACAAAGACAAATTGATCCGCCAGCTCGGGGCCGATCATATCGTGCGGGATGGCTCCGGGCTGCTCAAAGCTGGCGGGGCGGATGTGGTGTTGGCCACCGGCAACAGTGTCGATGCCATGGCTGACAGCGTCCAGGGCATCCGGCCCGACGGCAAGCTGGTGGTCATGGGTTTTGAGGATAAACCGCTGGCGATCGCTCCGGTTGATTTTATTATGAAGCGCTTACGGGTGATCGGCAGTCAGCAGAATCATCCGCAATATCTCTACGAAGCGCTCCACCTGGCGGCTTCCGGTAAGGTGAAGGTACACACTGAAACCTATAAATTTGACGAGGTGCATCGGGCCTATGAGCGGGTGGAGCATGGCCAGGCCCGCTTCCGCGCCGTGCTGACGTTTTAATGGGTTCAGAGCGTGTGTGAGAAGCCCTCTTGAATCCAATTACTGTCGATGAATCATGTAGGGGATCAGTACGCAACGGATGAGAGTGGTGCGGTGGTGGGGATAGGAATTGTCGTCCCGGTGCCACTGTTGACGAAGTCTGCTGGCGATGGTTCTCCGACCAGCGGCTGGTCAACCCTACACCAGGCTTTGGTCAGTCGTTGACCAGCGGCTGGTCAATCGTTCAGCAGCTCCTGCTCCGGCACTGCTCCGCGTCGGGTCGCTGTCGCATAATTCATAACTCGGCCACCGATCGCTGAACCTGATCTGGGTAGCGGGCGCGAGGAAATTGGCCGATACAGGCTAATTCCTTCCCGCGCCTTCACGGGAACCTTTTCACACACTTTCTCAGGATTGCTGATTAAAAGAAATAGCATCCGGATATAACCAGAAATATCATCAAAAAGAAAGCACCCGGTTCAAACCGGGTGCTATTTTTCTTTAACGTCTAGCGACTAACGACTAACGACTATTAAAACTCACTGAGCTTGCTGGTGTCGCCCATATCCATGAAGTTATCCAGTTCCGCCTTGCTGGGGGTAACAACCTTGGCGGGTTTGGTCGCAGCCGGTATGCGAGCGGGCGTTTTCACCACCACCGGAGTGGACTTGGATTTTTTCACCGGTTCTGCTTTCTTGCTGGAGGAGCGATAAGAATTCGACTGGCTGCCGCCGACCAGGGCCACCAGTTCGCCGATCAAACTTTTGACGGTCATGGACTGGGCGGAGAGTTCTTCGCTGGCGCTGGCGGTTTCTTCAGCACCGGCGGCGTTCTGCTGGGTGACTTTGTCCATCTGGCTGACCGCCGCGTTGATCTGCTCGACGCCCTGGGCCTGTTCATCAGTGGCCCGGCTGATGCTGGCGATCAGTTCGGAGACTTTGGTGGCGTCGCTCACGATGGTGCTGAGGGCTTTGCCCACTTCGTCGGCGACTGTGGAACCCTGCTGGGCCCGAGACACGGAATCTTCGATCAGCGTGGTGGTTTCGCGGGCGGCCTGGGCGGCGCGCTGCGCAAGATTGCGCACTTCGTCTGCCACCACCGCGAAGCCCTTGCCATGTTCGCCGGCCCGGGCGGCTTCCACCGCCGCATTCAGCGCCAGCAGATTGGTCTGAAAGGCGATTTCCTCGATGACCTTGATGATCTTGCTGATCTTGTCTGACGATTCGTTGATGGCGCTCATGGCCTGTTGAAGTTCCTGCATGGTGCGGTCACCATTGTTGGCCGCGTCGCGGGCTTTGCTGCTCAGCTCGTTGGCTTCTTTGGCGTTACCCGCGTTGGTGCGGGTCATCGCGGACATCTCTTCCAGGGCGCTGCTGGTCTCTTCCAGACTCGAAGCCTGCTCACTGGCACTGCTGGCTAATACCTGGCTGGCTGAAGAAACCTGCCCAGCAGCATCGTTCACCTGGTTGGCGCCTTCATCCAGCGACGATGCAACACGGAGGAGGAAGCGTACGACCGAGCGGATAATCATCCAGGCGACAATTGTGCTGGTGATTACTGCAAGGATGCTCAGCAGAGTGATGCCCCAGCGCGATGTACTGGAAGTAGCAGTAATATGCTCATTATGTTCCTGAGTAGCCTTATGAATGATTTCGCCCATCTCTGTCAATAATTTTTGGACTTCTTGCAGCGCTGGTTCCGACTTGGTGGCGAAAATCTGGCTGGCCGTTTCGGTTGAGTCCACCAGTTTTGATTCGGCTGCGATCGCTTGATTGATTTGCTCAGTGTAGCGGTTCAAATCCGGCTGCAACTGGTCCTGAAAGATATCCAATGCTTCGTTGATCTGACGCTCAGTGACCAGCGATTCTATCTGGCCGATCAAGGCATGAAATTGCTCGTGAGGCTTACGGCTGGCTTCCAGTGCAGTATTCAATTCAGGAAATACCGCACATAGTTGAATTGTTGCGGGGTCATTTAAATACTTGGTGAAACTGCAGGTGGCTAGATCCTTTTCCTCCACATGCAATGCATAGGGCCGGCCTTCGGCAAAATCGCTTAAACGAGCTAACAAAGCCGTATTATTATCGTCGATGAAAACGCCAGTTCCTACAATCCAGTTCCAGGGGCGATAGAGTCGGACATAAGAAATTTTAGGGGTTAACTCGTTCGTGCCTGGCTTCGGCCAATAATAAACCACGTAACCTTCCTCATGATCCGCACAAACCTTGGCCATTTCGATAAACAATTTTTTGCCTTTGGGGTCGCTGTGCTGACTAAGATCAGTTCCATCCATTTCCGGTTTGAAGGGATGCATGATCATATAGGGACGTGTGTCATTCACCCAGACATAATCCTGGTTCTCAGGACCATAGCGCATACTCTTCAAAACCTTCAGTGCTTGTGCTTGACGCTCTTCGAGATTAGTTAATGAACTGTCTTCATCGGCGGCTTGTATCACCGATATGGCCTGATCCACGACACTCCGCACGCGCATCTGGAAGCTGTTGATAGTACCTTCCACCAGCAGCGAATTGGCGCATTTCCCGGTACATAATATATGGTTATTGACGTGGGAAACTAGTGTTTCCAATAATCCGTAATGTTTGCGATGAAGGGTCTCTTTGATCTCGATCGCCGACTGATGGAGTTGTGTGTGTGCAGCTTCGATGGCGACAAGAGGTGCTTTCAGTTCGGGTAACAGCTCCTCGGCAGCTCGACGCTGGTCGCCGTAATACCATTCACCGAACTTGCATTTGTGCGGATCCGTTTGGACATCCAGTGTTTTAAGGCTTTCGTCCGTCAAATAGCGATTGACTGTTTTCGCCCATTTGAGATGATCTACTTCTCTCTGAGTGATTTCGCCGCGCAGGGTATTACAAGTCAAAGCTTCCTGTAAGTTGCCATCGACATTGGTAAAACCGAAAATGGCCCACCCTCCGGTGATCATCAGAGCGAGGATGACGAGTGAAAACCCAAATCCGATTCTCTTGCCAATGGTCCATTGCGCTGCCATGTTCGATTCTCCGAATGTCGAAGAGGCTAATCTGCATGGGGTACGTAATCAGACTGATCGTACTCCAATTACTTACTCAGCATCGGCTATTCCCAAGATCAGATTAATTAGGAGCGTGGTCGTTATTTTTGATGACATAACGATATAGAAGCAGCAGGGAACTTAGCGCTGTGAATCGGGCCGGCGTTTTTTGTTATCATGTTTATTGGATTTATTGGACATTGAGGAGTTGCGTGAATTCATATATGTCATCCATGACGGAGAGGAATGGGTATGATCGACGACCACTCAAACCACCTGATTTATTCCCCCGGATTTTATCGCCTGAAAACAACGCGCTACGGGACCATGCTGTATAACATCCACGACCAATATGTCGGCCGGTCGTTGGATCTTTACGGTGAATTTTCAGAAGAGGAGGCCGCAGTCCTGCAGCGGCTGATTCAGCCGGGATGGGTCGTACTCGATGTGGGCGCCAACCTTGGTGCGCATACCGTGATGTTTGCCCAGCGGGTCGGTCCCGGCGGATTTGTGCTGGCCTGGGAGCCGCAGCGGATCGTCTTTCAGATGCTCTGCGCCAACCTGGCCTTGAATAGTCTTATGAACGTCAATGCCCTGCCGGTGGCCGCCGGCGCGGAGGTGGGTACGGCCTTTATCCCGCCCATCAATTATGGCGCGACCGGCAACTTCGGGGGCTTGTCCCTGGAGGAGTTCAACCAAGGGGAGGCGGTGCAGGTCTTGACCATCGATCACCTCAAACTCCCGCGCTGCGGCCTGATCAAAGTCGATGTCGAGGGGATGGAGCTGGCGGTGCTCCAGGGTGCAGCGGAGACGATCCGGCGGTTACGGCCGATCCTCTATGTCGAGAATGATCGACTCCCCAAATCAGCCGCACTCCTCGCTCACCTGGAATCACTCCAATATGAATCGTACTGGCATCTGCCGCCCTTATTCAACGAGAATAATTACTTCAACAACCCGGAGAATGTTTTTTCCAGGATTGTTTCCTGCAACCTGCTATGCATGCCGGCAGAACGGAAAATCACCATCGAAGGGCTGGCCCGGGTGCAGGGAATAGAGGATCACCCTCACCGCAAAGGATCAAAGGAAAATTAAATCAGGGTAATGGTTTTGTTTCACCGAGCCGTGACCGTCAGGGTGCGGTCTTCATGCTGGTGTGATCACATATCAGTCAAATTTTACCAGTACCAGACATTGCCGGTACCAAAATTGGGTGCGAATGGAGATTCCTGCTACCAGGGGCAAATTATTTGTGCAGTCGGGCATAGCGTTGGCCGGGAAGCTGCTCGATCAAGCCTTTCATCTGCAGCATGACCAGCAGATGAGAGAGGCGTTCGGGGGCCAGGCGGGTTTTAATCACTATCGCGGGCAGATCAAGATCACCATCAGCCAGAACACCGAGCAATTGCTGTTCCTCATCAGACAGTTGATTCTGCAACTGAT
Source organism: Phycisphaerae bacterium (assembly GCA_022072405.1). Classification (GTDB taxonomy): domain Bacteria; phylum Planctomycetota; class Phycisphaerae; order UBA1845; family CAIVHJ01; genus JAJVHX01. Next base: position 46,019 of record JAJVHX010000015.1, read on the forward strand.
CGAAGAGGGTTTCGTTCCGCTGGGTGAAATTGTGTTGCAATTCCGGTTGGGCATGGCCCAGTTCTTCGAGCAGGTCTTTAAGCGAAAGGACCATTTTGGCCTGCTGTCTCTGAATCAGCCGATTGGCACCGAATGACGCTGGACTATCCACCCGACCCGGCAGGGCGAATACTTCGCGGTTGTATTCTGTTGCGGCATCAGCGGTGAGCAGTGCACCGCTGCGCAAGGCAGCTTCAATGACCAGCGTGCCCAGCGACAATCCCGCGATGATTCGATTACGGGCAGGAAAATTCTGCGGATCAGGCGGTCGGCCGATCGGTAATTCACTGACGATGGCTCCACCCGCGTCAACAATCTGGTCGGCCAATTCGCGATTCTCATGCTCCGCGAGGAATTGCATCCCACAACCGATTACCGCCACCGTTCGCCCCTTGACGGCCAGTGCGCCGCGATGGGCCTGGGCATCCACTCCGCGCGCCAATCCCGACACCACCGTCATCCCGCACCGCGCTACTTCCATCGCCCACTGATAGGCCTGCTCGTTGCCATAGTGGCTCGCTCGACGCGGCCCGACGATCGCCAGCGCCATATTATCCGCCGGCAGCAATCGCCCCCGCACGTACAGACAGATCGGGGCATCGGGAATCTCTCTGAGCAGCCGGGGATACTCGTCATCATCCTGGCAGATGATCTGGAGTTGGTATCGAGCAGCCCGTTCCAGCTCCTGCTCGATTTCCTGAAGGCCGTGGTGGGCTTGCAGCGTACTGCTGATCTTGTCACCAATGCCGTGCAAATGTTGCCACTGGGCGGGAGTGGCATCGAAAACTTTTTCCACGGAACCGAAATGATCCAGCAATTGCCGAAACCGTCGGGGTCCGATACCCGACACCAGGTGCAGGCGCAGATGTTGTTTCGCAGCAGCGCTGGCTTTGGCGGGTAAAGACATCGGCTGTTCCTCTGAACCCGAATCAGGTTAACAGGATATTGCTTAATTACCAGTACTTCCACATGTAGTTAACGAGCCGCGGGCTTTAGCCCGCGCGAAGTCTCAACGCGCAGGCTTTAGCCCGCGCGCGGTCACAACGTATGGGCTCAAGCCCGCTGCTCCTTGAAGAAATGAAATAACATGGGTTTAGGTTCTATTCAAATTTTAAGGATTTCAGGTACACTAGCACCCATGAATATGGACGAACTGCAGAAAATAATTGATGACATTCGGGCGGAGGTGCGCGAGCAAATTGCGCAACTGGGTTCACTGGAAGAACTCAAGCAGTTCGAAGCCCGGATCACCGGCAAAAAAGGCCGGCTGGGTGAACTACTCAGTTCGATTGGGAAGGTGGCCAAAGAGCAGCGCGCGGCGCTGGGCGGTTTACTCAACAGCGCCAAGCAGGAAGTGCAAAGCGGTATCGATGAGATGCGCGAGCGCCTGCAACAGGCCGAACATCACGCTGAGCAGCAGGCCGACGTGGGGCTGGACCTGACCCTGCCCGGGCGGGTATTACGACCGGGGGGCGTCCATCCGGTCACAGCGGTGCAGTGGGAGGTGGAGGCAATTTTCGAACGCCTGGGTTTCACCATCGAAGCCGGACCGGAACTGGAAAGCGATCATTACAATTTTGAAGCGCTGAATATTCCCGCCTGGCATCCGGCGCGCGATATGCAGGATACCTTCTGGCTGACCAATGGCTACCTGCTGCGGACCCACACATCACCGGTCCAGGTGCGGTCGATGGAGAAGTTCGGTCCGCCGTTGCGCTGCATCGTACCCGGGCGCTGTTTTCGCTATGAAACGATCGATGCCTCGCACGAGAACACTTTTTTCCAGTGCGAAGGATTGATGATTGATCGAGGGATCAGCGTCGCCAATCTGATCGCGGTGATGAAGCTGCTGCTGCGTGAAGTTTTTCATCGCGACGTGCGTATTCGCCTGCGGCCTGGCTACTTCCCGTTTGTCGAGCCGGGTTTTGAGCTGGATATGAACTGTGCCATCTGCAACGGATCGGGCTGCCCGACCTGCAAGCGCAGCGGATGGGTGGAGATCATGCCCTGCGGCATGGTGCATCCCAATGTGCTGCGGCACGGTGGTATCGATCCCGCCGAGTGGACCGGCTTCGCATTTGGACTGGGTCTGACCCGGCTGGCGATGATGAAATATGGCATCAGCGATATACGCGTCATGAACTCCGGCGATTTACGCGGCTTGCAACCTTATGAGCGCTTGGGCAGTTTTGCACTTTAAGGATTAACCCGTTGTTTGTCTCTCTGCATTGGCTTCGTGACTTTATCGATTTGCCGTCCGATCTGGATGTGCATGAATTGGCGCAACGGTTCACCACCACTTGCGCCGAAGTGGAGGAAGTCCGCCATCTACAGCCGGGCGACACCACCCCCGCAGAAATGGCCTGCGTGGTCGAAGACTGGATCATCGAGATTGACAACAAATCGATCACGCACCGGCCGGACCTGTGGGGCCACTATGGAATCGCCCGTGAAGTGGCGGCTCTGTTGCAGTTACCGCTCAAGCCCCTGCCGATCATCTCGCCGACCGAACTGGCCGATGAGCAACTCCCGCTGATTCCCATTACCATTGATGATCCACAAGCCTGCCCGCGGTATACGGGCATCCTGCTGAGTGGAGTTCGCTCGCAGCCGTCGCCGGCGCTGATGCAATGTCGTCTGTCACATGTCGGGATGCGGCCGATCAACGCCCTGGTTGATCTGACCAACTATATCATGGCGGAGATCGGTCAGCCGATGCACGCTTTCGATGGCGACCGGGTGCAGCAGATCGAAGTCGGTTTCGCCCAGGCCGGGGCGACGTTTTATACGCTCGATGGCCAGCAACGACGCCTGCCCGCCGGAGCGCTGATGATTCAATCGGGGCGTAAGCCTGTGGCCCTGGCCGGTATCATGGGCGGGCTGGAGTCGGAAGTCACCTCCACGACCGACAAATTACTGCTGGAAAGCGCCAATTTCGATCCGGCTACGATCCGGCGTTGTGCCACGGCGTTGGGCCATCGCACCGAAGCCAGCGCCCGCTTTGAAAAAGCGCTCGACCCCGCCTGGACGGTACTGGGTATCGCCCGTTTTCTCCAGCTGGCCCGGCAGCAGTTCCCTGATCTGCAACTGTGTTCGCAACTGAGTGATTGCTATCCGCATCCCGCCGAGCCGCGCACCATCGTCCTGCGGCCGGATTATGTCTCGCGCTTCATCGGGCGAAATATCTCACTCAATCAGATCATGGAGATTCTGCAGGCGCTGGAATTCAAACTCGAAGATCATGACGAGGGCGTACGGGTACAGGTGCCGGGGTTCCGGGCCACCAAGGATATCCGCATCGAAGAGGATCTGATCGAGGAGATCGCCCGTTTCGTCGGCTACAATAATATTGATCCGATTCTGCCCCAGGCGACCATTCGCCACTTCCCGGTCAATCGCCAGCAGCGACTCGAAAAGCGCACGCTGCAGTTGTTCTGCGGGACAGAGGGCTTTTTCGAGGTGCAGGATTATCTCTGGTATCACCGTTCCTGGCTGGCGCAGCTCGGTTACGATCCGGGCGACAGCGTCACCTTACGCAATCCAGCCGCAGCGGATCAAGACGCTTTGCGTAAAAGTGTCATTCCGGGTTTGCTGGCGGCGGCCCAGTTGAATCGGCGGGAGTTGCCCAACCTGCAGTTGTGCACCATCGGCACGGTTTTCCCGAATACCCAGACCAGCACGCAGGCGACCGATCTGCAGGAGCGTCATCTGGGTCTATTGGCCATGCGTCGCGGCAAAAAGGCGGATGATGTCCTGCTGGTGGATTTGAAAAACAGCCTCAGCAAGTGGGCCTTGGAGCTTATTGGCTTGGCTCCCGGTTATGCACCGGCAGCAGCCCACCTGCCTTGGGAAAATGGTCGGCGGTGTGCGGAGATTCGTTTAACGGATCAAATCATAGGCCGGCTCGCCACCGTGCCACTGGAACTGCGACGTCGCATCGATGAACATTTCACCGCCTGGAGCGTGGTCGTCGCGGAACTGAATTTGTCCGCACTGGTTGACGTGGTTCGCACTGAAAACCGATTGCCGGCGATCCCGCAATTCCCGGAGGTGGAGCTGGATTTTTCAGTGCTGGCGGCAGCGGGGCGGAGCTGGCTGAGTCTGACTCCGCAACTGGCGGAATTTCGCCATCCCCTGTTGCGACGGTTGATGCTGGTGGATAGTTATCAGGGGGGCAATCTGCCGCCCGGAATGCGCAGCCTGCTGCTGCGGGTGCGGCTGGGCAATCCGCGACGCACCCTGGTGGAAGATGATCTTCGCGAATTTCGTACCGCCTTCGAACAACACCTGCAGCAACTCCAGTTGACGCTGCGTAGCGTGAAGGATGATGGGGTATGACGAGGCGGAAATATTTTCACCTCGGTTTGATGGCCATGGGGTTGATGCTGACGGGCCTGCTCAGCGGCTGCACCTTGCTGAAACCCGACCCCGCCGGTGAAATCATCAAACGCACCGAGCCATTGGATGGCCGGAGATATGATCTCTATCTGCCCCTGGGCTATTCCGCTGAGCGCACCTACGGATTGCTGGTGTTGTGTCCTGATGGCTTGTGGGAGTCGTCAGCCTCGGTGCTGGCTGATTACGCCAAACTGGCTGATGACCAGAGCTGGATCATGATCAGCGCTCCGTTGCAGGGGACCGCTGACTGGCCACCAAGTCCCGAACAGCAACAGCAACGTCAGGAGGCCGACGAAACGCTACTGCTCTCTGCCATCGCCCATGTGCAGGCCGGTTACCCGATCGATGACCAGCAGATTTTCATCAGCGGTAATCTCTCCGGGACCCGCAGTGCTCTCTTCATCGGATTACGCCGACCGGAATTGTTCCGGGCCGTGGCCCTGCGCCAACCACGCTTTGATTCCAACTACATTCAGCCCGCCAAACCCTTCATCGACCCCTACCAGCGGGTGCTGGTAGTCGCAGGGATGGCCGATCTGGCCCGCGATCAGGCGTTACGTTGTATCGAGTGGCTGAATGAAGCCGATGTCGCCGTCAGTGTGGTGCACACCGCCGCCAGTGCTGATCGCCAGCCCGACATGGTCCGCCGCTTTTTCAGTGAATGTCTCCGCAAACATCCCCGGCTATTGGTGCAGGCTTTTCGAACGGGCAGCTCGCGCACCATCCGCTTCCAGTTGCAGACTTCGCTGCGGGACATCGAGCGTTACAGCTGGGATTTCGGTGATAAATCGCCGACCGACACAACCCCCAGCCCCGAGCATCGCTATACCGCGCCGGGCGAATACACCATCCGCCTGCAGGTACATTCCGCCGACCAGCAGACCCATGAGCGCACCATCCGCCTGAGCATCACTGAATAGTCCCTGGCCGGAAGGTTGATGCAAAATGACCGTTAGGTAGCGGTTTACACCATCTTGAACTCGTCGTAAATATTAGAAAATACAGTACCGATCAGCGCGTGGTGGACGGGGGCATTGAATTCATTTCGCAGGGTGCGCTACGGTTCTGTGAGTCGTGCCGGGTGGTGATTGATTCATTCTGTTTTGATGGCGGTGGAGTCGGCCAGGCCGGTGTAACGCTTGCTGCCGATGGCTAGATTGCTGAATCCTTCGGGCCAGAGTGAAACGCTGCCGGTGATGTTGTCTTCAATCTCATCCACGGCCAGCGTCATGGCCAGGTACCAGCGCGGAAACTTTCGCAGCCAGGTGATGTCAAACTGCTCCAACGTCCCCCGATCAAGATCATGGTAGGTCCGCATGGCCAGAGCATGCTTTTCGCTGATGCGATAATTGAAGCCATATCCGAACAGATGCGATTCCGTCTCGCCGATCAGCCGCCAGCCGATAAAGTAGGAAAATCGCGGTGTGCGTTCCACGGCATAGGAGATGTTGGCAATGTCGAGATTGCCCTTGTCGAGATTGAAATTGGCATCACTGAGAATGGCGGTGGTGTCGCCGATTCGCCAGTTCAACTGCCCGGCGACATAGTTGGAAGTGATGCTCTCTTCCGGCCGGGTCGGGGAAGCATAGCCGTTGGTGAATTCATCCACCTGGGGGTTATTAAAAAATCCGGCTTCCAGATCGAGTGTCAGCCAGTCCACCACGCGCGGATTATCCGCCGGGCCACGCTTGGTCTGCCAGCGCTGCCGCAAGCCGAAACTCACTCCGCTGAAGCCATCCACCTGTTCCACCCCCGGGTCGAAGGGAAACAGATCACGACTGTCGCGCATGCTGCCCGCCAGCCAGCTGATCATGTCCAGCTTGATCAGGTGGCGCAGGCCGTTCAGATCAAGCAGCTGCGACTGCACCTCTTCATACACCCGTTGCAGGTACATGCTGCCGCGCACTCCGCCGCTACCCATCAGGCGGTCGTGGCCGTTGTCATACGGAGCGTCATCCCACCAGCCGGCTCGGCCGGAGGTGAACGGCACCAGCTTCAGCGGCCCCAGCAGAAAGGGCAGCGTCACTTCCTGCCGGGTGTCCCCACGAAACACCACGCCGCTCTTCACATCGTTATTGATGCCATTACGCTCTTCGATGAACAGCCGTCGCTCATCCGGCTGATAGCGCAAAGCGCCCAGCCGATTGGCGCTATAGAAATCGAGCGGGCCGAGCGGTTCGGCGATCAGGCGGAAACTGGCTTCGGGCAGGCGGTCGGTCTGGGTCAGCCAGTCCATGAGCCGGGCCTGCGTGACCAGTTGCAAAGCCCAGTTGTCACGCTGCTTTTTCAGTTTGAAATAAGTTTCCTGATCCTTGTCCTCGTCGAATTCCTGTTCGAAGTATTCCTCCAGAAAATTTTCATCGCTGATGTAGGAGCCTTCGAGAGTCAGTTCCCAATCATCGGGAAGGAACTGGCGGTGGCGCCAGGTGGCCCGGCCGCGATTGGGATGATAGATGGTGTTGTCGCGGAACGGCCCGACGCTGTCCTCGTCGCCCCAGTCATTGATAAAATAGCCGCGAAACAGTCCGTACGATTTATCAAATTCGTATTCCAGGTTTTCACCCACGCCGATTCCGCGTTCGCTGTAGAAATCCAGAAAGAGCGTCGCATCCTTGAAACCTTCCGGTTTCTGCAGCCCGAAGAAGCCGAACGCATCCCAGCTGGTCTCCACCGAAGCACCGAAGTCACCGTCATAATTAGCGCGCAGACCTTTGAAGGAGCTTTCACCCTCGTTGAAATTGCCGCTCGACCAGGGCCAATAGGCAATTGGCCAGCCTTCGACGTTATAAGTGGCGTGGGCGATGCTGAACGCTCCCGCCCGGCTGCCGCTGACCCCTTCAACGTCGCTGGGGGCGGTTTCGGTGAAGATATAGAGTTGTTCGGCCCCGATGTGGAAGTGGGGCGTGTAAAACTCGCTGGTGGTGATCTTCGCTTTTTTAGCGGAAAATTCCGTGCGGGATAGCTGTCGAGCCTCCGCTGCCCGCACATAAAGCGGAATATCGCGGGCCGGCAGAGGAAAGCTCATGACCGGGTCGATGATCAACGCTTTTTCATTCTGCAGGTCGTAGTATATTTTCTCCGCCCGGACCATCTGCTGGCCGCGCGTCAGCACCACGTCACCTTCCAGGTAGATGCTCTTGAGTTGTTCCGGAGCGAAGTCGGAGCGCGGCTCGGCGCCGGTCGGCTGGGTCGCCGGGGCGGTCAGATCTTCAGCGAAAAGCACTGCATTATCAGCACGGATTTCGAGAAAATCGGCAGCGGTACTTTCGCCCTGCGAAAAATAGACCGGCCCGCTGACCACCGCGACGGTTTCACCTTCCATCGTCACTGTTTCCAGATTGGCCCAGCGAAAGCTGCGCGGGGGCGGCGGTTCAGCCGGTGGAGCAAAATCGATGGTCGGCAGGGGGCTGACGGACCGCTCGGGCAGATTGTGTTCCTGCCAGGCGGTGCGGACTTTGAGGGCATCTTGGTAGAGCGTGGATTCGCTGTCGGCAGCCAGCGCTTTGCGATCAGCAGCCAGATGGATTTTTCCGAAGGTCGCCACCGAACCGAAGAGCGCCGACCCCGTCATGCTGGCCCCGCCCGGATCTTCAATGGCGGCCCGCTGCCAAAGAAAAATTTCGAGATATTGATAGGGACGCTCTTCGTGTTGGCGGACCGACAACCAGACCACCGCTTCATCAGCCCGCAGCGTACGGCTGCCCAGTTCCAGCCGGAATTCTCCGACGGCTTTGATCACCGCCGTGCCGTCTGCTTCATTCCATAGCCACACCCAGTCGGCGGAAATCTGGCCATCGGAGGTGCTGATCCCCGCCGGGGTGAGGGGGATATTTACTTCGTCGCCCAGGGGGACCGGCTGCCCGAGTGCCGGCAGGCTCAGACCGCAAACCAGTAGCAGCGCCGCCCCCAATATCCGGAGTGTACGATTCGTCTGATGTAGCCCGCCGATCGGCAATGGTTTATCCGTTCACGAAAAATATGGACTGGTCCTGCGGAAATGCTCAACTCGTCCGGGCCGTCCAAACCGCGCCATGTGCAGGAGTTACCGCGTCGCTAGTATAGACGTGCTGTCTGCCAAGTCAATGCAACCGCTGGTCAGCGCCCGATGATAAAAAAAGCACCCGGAACTGGCCGGGTGCTTGCAGGTCCATACACTGGAATTTAAGCCAAGGCGTCAATGAGCGCTTTGCAGGCGGAGATGGCGGCTGCCCTGGGCGCTGCGTAAGCGCAGATCGAGACCTTTGGCGGGATCCGATTTTTCCAGTTCGGCTTTGGCCTGTTCAGCGGTTTGCACCGGGTTGCCATTGATGGCTACCAGCACTTCGCCCGGTTTGACTCCCAGTTGTTCCGCCGTACTGCCTGCTTCCACGCCGGTGACCACCGCGCCCTGATCGGTCACCTGCTCCAGATGATATTCCCTGACCAGTTGAGGACTCAGGGTCTCCAGCCGTAATCCCAGCGTGTCGATATGGGTCACTTCCGCCTCGGGGTTGGGGGCATCTTTGTATTCGGGACGATAGAGTCCAGGCCGGGTGGAGAAATTTTCCGGCTGGCGGCCGACCACCAGTTGCAGACTGACCATCTTCTTGTCCCGCCACACGTCAAATACAATCGTTGCCCCTGGCGGAGTGTAGGCGACGATATCAATCAATTGGCTGCTGGTCTGCATCGGCTCGCCGTTGAGATTGGTCAACACGTCATTGGCTTTGATACCGGCTTCCTCCGCCGGACTTCCTGAAATAACACGACTGACCACCACGCCGTAGAGTTTGTCCCAGTCTACTTTTTTGGCGTCTTCCGGTCGATCCTTGGCGCTGGCGATCTCCACTCCGAGATACCCGCGAACCACTTTCTCGCCCTTCAGCAGGGTGGGCAGAATTTTCTTGATCCGTGAACTGGGCACCGCGAAACCGATACCGCTGAATCCGCCGCTGTTGGTCTGCATGGCGGTGTTGATGCCCACAATCTCCGCCCGCATATTGACCATCGGGCCGCCGCTGTTGCCTGGAATGATCACCGCATCGGTCTGAATAAAGCCTTCGTAATCAATAATGCCCAGTTGCGAACGATTCAGCGCCGAAACGATTCCCTGACTCACCGTGCCGTCCAGTCCGGAGGGATTGCCGATGGTCATCACCGGATCGCCCACTTCCAGTTGGTCGCTGTCGCCCAGTGGTAGCGCGACCAGGTTGTCAGCAGGTATCTGAATGACGGCGATATCGGTGGGCGGATCGTTACCGATCAGTTTGCCATCATAGCGCCGGCCATCGGGCAGCCGAACCTCGATTTTTTCCGCATCACCGGCGACATGATTATTGGTCAGGATATAGCCCTGTTCCGCGTCGATGATAACGCCGCTGCCCAGACCCATGCGCGGACCCTGGGGGTTCTGAAATTGGCGTTCAAAATAGCGCCGCCATTCTTCCGGCAGATTTTCCATATCCATTTCGCCATGGGGATTGGCTGTTGCCGCCGAGGTGGTCATGATATGCACGACCGTCGGCAAAGCCCGTCGGACCACCAGCCGATTCACCTTGGCCAGCTCGGCCAGTTGATCGCTGGTGGGCAGTTGATCATCAACCGCTTGCAGGACGGCTTGTTCGATGGCGAAGGCCAGCCGCCCCGCCAGGTTGAACTGCCAGGCTACCAGCGCCGCACAGCCGACTAAGATCAGCGTCGTTCCCCAATATTTTTTTCTCGCCGCACCAGCCATGGACAACTCCTTCTGCTCAATCTCTCCTGGGTTCAACAGTCCGCCAGTTTATTCAGACAGTGGATTATATGGACGATTGTCCCACAGGGATCATTTCGTCATCCGGAAGTTGACGACGATAGCCGATCCTTCAACCGCAGCCATTCCTCGGCGGCCATGGGGGTCGAATGAGCCGGTCCGGGAAAAGTACCGCCGACGACTTCCTGCCGAAAACTCTTAAAGGCCTGTACCATAATGGGATGGAGTTCGGTATATCGTTTGGCGGCCTTCGGAGGGTGGCCAGCCTGGAAGCCCAGAATATCATGCAGGACCAAAACCTGTCCATCGCACGCTGGTCCGGCAGCGATGCCGATCACCGGTAGTTCGGACTGCTCAGTAATAATGCGGGCCACCTCGTCGGGTACCCCCTCGAGCAGCAGCAGACTGGCTCCTGCTTTCTCCATCTGGCGAGCGTCTTCAATCAAACGCTGGGCACACTCGGCGCTCTTACCCTGTTTGATATAGCCGCCCATCTGGTGGATCGATTGCGGTTTCAGTCCGAGGTGGGCACAGACCGGAATCGTCGCGCGGGTCAGCGCCGCCACCAGATCAGCCAGTCGCCGATCCACCTCCACCTTGACTGCGTCGCAACCGGCCTCGGCCATGAACCGCCCGGCATTATGTATCGCTTCGGGGATGGAAGCTTGATAGGAGAGATAAGGCATGTCGCCCAGCAGAAAGGCTTGTGGAGCGCCGCGTCGTACCGCCGCTGTGATCGTGACCATCATCTCCATAGTGGCCGGCAGAGTCGAGGAATGGCCCAGGCAGACTTCCGCGTAGGTATCCCCCGCCAGGATCGTATCGATCCCGGCAGCGCTGAGCAGCTGGGCGGTGGGATAGTCGTAGCAGGTCAGCATGGCGAATTTTTCATCCGCCGACTTGCGTTTCCGTAGTGTATGGATGGTAATTTTATCGCTGGTGCTCATCTTTCATCTGCCGTCATGAACATAATTTTCGCATTTCGGTTGCACGCATATAAATGCTACCTCCGATATGATAAGGTATTATACTCGGTGTGGCTTGAAAAGGCGCGGTGATGGATACAGTTCTGGAACATTCCGACGAGTCCCTGCAGGCGGAGCTGGCGCGAATTCCTGAGGAATTGCCGCTGCTGCCGATTCGCAACGAGGTCTGCTTTCCGGGCACGATCATGCCCCTTACCGTGGCCCGGGACAAATCGCGCCTGCTGGTGGAGGCGGCACTGACCGGTGACAAGCTGATCGGCGTCGTCGCCCAGCGCCATGCCAAGACCGAAGACCCCACACTCGATGATCTCTACCGGGTCGGTACGGTGGCCCACATCGTTAAATTGATCCGTATGCCCGATCAGAGTGAAACGCTGGTGGTGCGCGGCATGGTGCGCTTTGGCATCGAGAACTTAACAACGATTGATCCTTACTGGCGGGGCCGAGTTCACATCCGGCCGGACCACTCACCCGTCACCACCGAGATCGAAGCGCTGATGCTCAATGTCCGGCAGGTGGCGGATGATATTATCGAGCGGTCGCAGAATGTTCCCGAAGAAGCGCAGTTGATGCTGAACAGCATTGCCGAACCCGGCCCATTGGCGGATTTTCTAGCTGCTAATCTCTCCCTCGGCCTGGTGCACAAGCAGGAGTTTCTGGAAACGTTCGATGTCGTCAGTCGGCTGGTCAAGGTTAACACCGCGCTGGCGGCCCAACTGGATTTGCTGCAGTTATCCGAAAAACTGCAGAATCAGGTCAAAGGGCAGATCGACAAATCCAATCGGGAGTATTACCTGCGTGAACAACTCAAAGCCATACGCACCGAGTTGGGCATGGATAAGGGATATTCGAGTGAGCTGCGCAAACTGGAAGAAAAACTCCGCGCGGCTCATTTACCTGTCGAGGTGGATTCCGAAGCCCAGCGCGAACTGGAACGGCTGAGCAATATTTCCGAAGCATCACCGGAGTATTCGGTCACACTCGATTACCTCTATTGGATCGCCGCGCTGCCCTGGGCGGTGAGCACGGTTGATGAGTTGGATCTGGATCGGGCAGCGGCGGTGCTGGATGCGGATCATTATGGCCTGGAGAAGGTCAAGAAGCGCATTCTTGAATTCCTGGCGGTGCACCAGTTGAATCCACAGGGTAAAGGGCCAATCCTCTGTCTGGCCGGTCCGCCCGGAGTGGGCAAGACTTCGCTCGGCCAGAGTATCGCCCGGGCGCTGAATCGCAAATTCATCCGCATGTCGCTGGGCGGTACACGCGACGAAGCCGACATTCGCGGCCATCGCCGCACTTATATCGGGGCGATACCCGGCCGCATTTTGCAGGAGTTACGCAAGGCGGGGGCGAATAATCCCGTATTCATGCTCGATGAGGTGGACAAGATCGGACAGGATTTCCGAGGTGATCCCGCTGCCGCATTGCTGGAAGTGCTGGACCCGCAGCAGAATTTTTCATTCACCGATCATTACCTGGGCGTGCCTTTTGATCTATCCCAGGTGATGTTCATCTGCACCGCCAATGACATGGAATCGATCATCCCGGCGCTGCAGGATCGCATGGAGGTGATCTATCTCAACGGCTATACCGCTGCTGAAAAATTAGTCATTGCCCGCCAGTATCTGGTGCCGCGCCAACTCCGCGAAACCGGGTTGAGCAGTCGGACCATCAAGTTTACCGATCCGGCGTTACGTAAGATTATAGAAAGTTATACGCGCGAGGCAGGTGTCCGCCAGCTGGAACGGCAGATCGGAGCCATTTGTCGAGCGGCTGCCGCGCTCTATCTGCGCAAGAAATCGAAACAATTCTCCATCAAGCCGGTGGAGCTGGATGATTATCTCGGCCCGCCGCGCCATGAATCGGAAGTGGCCTTGCGTACCAGTAAACCTGGCGTGGTTACCGCTCTTGCTTATACGCCTGTGGGCGGCGAGCTATTGTTTGTCGAAGCCACCCGCATGCCCGGGGACGGCAACCTGATTCTCACCGGCCAGGTCGGCTCCGTGATGAAGGAGTCGGCCCATGCTGGTTTCTCTTTGATTCGCAGTCGTGGCGCTGATTTCGGTATCAGCGAAGAACAACTCAGCCAGACGGATATTCATATCCACGTACCGGCTGGTGCTATTCCCAAGGATGGCCCGTCTGCCGGTGTCGCGATGTTCCTCGCCATGGTCTCCATTTTGACCGGAAAAGTGGTGCGGCCCGATATCGCCCTGACTGGTGAAATTACCCTGCGAGGATTGGTGCTTCCCGTTGGTGGTATCAAGGATAAAATTCTCGCCGCCCATCGGGCTGGAATCGCCCGGATTCTGTTACCTAAACGGAATGAGATTGATTTACTGGAATTGCCTGCCGACGTCCGCCGTGAGTTAAAATTTATCCCCATGTCTGACATCGACGAAGCCTTAAGCGAAGCTTTTTTGCCATTCGTGAAAACCCGTACAAAGAAGAATCAACAGAAGCTAAGCAAGCGTAAATAATTATTAATGAATAATTTATAATGTTTTTTGTCGGTTCCTATAATTAATCATGATCTGGTTTTTTCTCGACGACTCCTGCCCGACGATGTTAAACTATAATTCTGTTCGTAAGTGTGGTTGATCTCGAATGGTCGGTTATTGGAGTGGACCGTTTGACCCCATCATGTTTGCAGGTCGAACGAATTAACGAAATAGCCGTAGTACGGTTCCGTGACCAGACCATAACCGTTACAACCATGATTACCCAGGTCGCGAAAGAATTGAATGACCTGGCTGTTCGACCGGAATATAATAAATTGATACTCGATTTTAATCAGGTCAATTTTCTTTCTTCGTCGGCGGTCGGTGCCTTGGTGCAATTTCGAAAGCAGGCCATTACGGCGGAGCGACAAGTCGTGTTGTGTGGTCTGGATGAACAGTTGCGTAAAATTTTCAAAGTAACCACGCTGGATCGATTATTTACCATTGTGGATACCGTACAGGAAGCCAAGGACGTTTCAAGCGAAGCGTAGTGGTGGTTATTTAGACAGGAGATTGGGCCATGACGCCAATGACGGCAACGCATTTAATGGATATTCAGCATGACGGCAATCTGCTGATCGTCGCGCTACGCCATCCGGTCAATGATCTGGCCCATCTGGAAGACCTCGAAGATGCCCTCCGCTCGCTGCTCTCCCTCCACGAACAACGCATGATTCTGATCGATTTCGCCGAAGTGAATCTGGTAGTCAGTCGGCTGATTAACTCGCTGTTGCTGCTGGTTAAGCGCGTCCGGGCGGAAGGCGGCCAGGTCCATCTGTGTAATCTCGACACCAAAGTAGAGCGCGTCTTCAAGACCATGAAACTGGACCGTGTATTTGATATATATCTTACCCGCGAAGAGGGAGTCGCCACCATGCGAGCCCTCGACAATCAATATCGGATGGCTCAATTCGCATAGAACAACCGTATCTTCGACTTATATTGCTGATCTGAATTTACGTAGTCCGGGTATCAAGCCTGGAAAGGGCGGGTTCTATCCTTTGATCACCCAGTTGACGAGTTCGCCGATTTTGGGGGCTTTGCCCTGGCTGAGAATACCGATGCGGAAAACCCGTCCGGCGATCATCACCGCCAGCACCGTACTGATCAGCACCAGCAGGATTCCGACGATCGGTTCCCAGATGGGCAAGCCGCTGCTGGCGGAGATGCGTAGCAGCATCAGCATCGGCGTTGCCGGCGGAAAGAGCGACAAATAACGGGAAAAATCACTGAGCGGATCACGCAGCACCACCACCCAGATCATCAGCGGCATAACCAGCAACAGCATGATCGGCATCATGTAGGCCTGGGCTTCCTTGATATCCGTGCAGGCAGCTCCGACGGCGATAAAGATCGAACCGAAGAACAACACCGCCAATATCTGAAAAGCGATAAACCAGGCGATGAGATGAACGGGTAGCAGATGGGCATATCCATTTTGCCTGGCGATCATATAACCGCCAAACAGATAAACACTCACCAGCGTCAATGAAATGCCCACGTTGCCCAGCAGCTTGCCGAGCATGATGTGGAAGGGGCTGGCGCTGCCCAGCAGCACTTCGGCGATGCGCTGCTGTTTTTCCTCGATCACGCTGCTGAGCATCGGCTGGGCCCCCATCATGATGGCCATGAACATCAGCATCATAATGCCCATCGGCACGAAAAAATTGATCATCCGATTAGAGCTGGTGGGGGCTTGCGACCCGCCGGGCGCGGCGTTGGTGAGCAGATTCATGGATTCGACATTGATCGGGCTGAGTGCGATCGTCGCCAGTTGCGGATCCACGCCATGGCTGCGCAGCCGCTGGGCCGGAATGATCATCGCCAGCGATGATTCCAGCCAATGAGGTAATTCGAAATAAACCAGATTTTCTGCATAATAGCGGATGGGTGGGGCGGCGGGGGCGGAAGTCGTCTCCCAGGGTGCCGAGCCATGCAGTGCTTCCGCGTCGATTTCCATAAAGGCGAAGATGTCATGTTTACGCACCCGCTCAGAGAGTTGCAGGCGCAGGGCATCATCGACCGGCTGGTTTTCATTCGCTTGCAGAATATAGCGCGGCTCTTTCTGTGCTTTGGTGTCCGGATCGAAGATGGCGTAGGTATTGCGTGCCTGGGCAGCCTCCAGCAGCTGGGGCAGCAGCACGCCCGTATGATCGATCACCACCACGCGCCGATCCGTCACATCCACCTGATCACGCATCATCACCTGGGCAACGATGCCGCCGCCCATGAACACCGGCATAATCACCAGTGAAATCAGAAACGCCTTGGTGCGGACCATCGCCCGATATTCCCGTAGCGCAATGACCAGTGCTTTAGACATGCTGGGCCTCCGTACTGTGCTGAACAGCCGGACCGGCGATTCGTATGAAAATGTCGTGTAAGCTTGGCCGGGCGATCTCGAAGTGATGCACGCGGGTGTGACTGATCAGTTGTTGCAGAATTTGCTGTGGATCGGAATCGGGACGGATGCGCAGTTCCTGGTATTGGCCGTAATCGTTGACTTTATCGACGCCGGGCAGATTATTGATCAGCAGCCCATTGGCATCGGTGCGGATGCGTATGGTGTCCTGGCCGTATTGCTGCTGAATGCTTTCCAGCGTGCCGTCCAGCACCTTTTGCCCGCGAAATATCATGCCGATGCGGTCGCACATCCGTTCCGCAACATCCATATCATGAGTGGAAAAAATAATGGTGGTGCCCTGGCGGCGTTGTTCGAGGATGGCGTCTCTGAGCACTTCCATATTAACCGGGTCCAGCCCGCTGAACGGCTCATCGAGAATCAGCAGTTGCGGCCGGGCGATGACCGCGGCGATGAACTGAATTTTCTGCGACATGCCCTTGGAGAGCGTCTCCACTTTTTTATTGGCGTAATGGCTCAGTTCGAAGCGTTGCAGCCAGCGGTCTGCTTCCGGTCCGGCTTGGCGGTTGCTCTTGAGGGCGGCATGAAACAGCAGCAGTTCGCGAATCTGCATTTTGCGGTACAGGCCGCGCTCTTCCGGCAGATAGCCGATCCGATCATCCGCCGCGGCCCCGTGATCACGGCCCAGGACTTCAACCCGCCCCGCGTCAGGATAAAAAATCCGCAGGATCAGCCGCAACGTCGTGGTCTTGCCCGATCCGTTAGGACCGATGAATCCGAAGATCGTCTCCGGCGGAATCGTCAAATCCAGCCGCTCCACCGCCGTCACCTTGCGAAAACGCTTGGTGACCTCCTGTAATCGTATCGTTGCCTCCATCGCGGGTATCCCTCTCAGCGTGTCGATTGTACACTATAATCGTTCCGAGCACAGACAGCCCATAGGTTGAGATAAGGGAACAGGCCCCAGGCAACAGGAACCGGGTGGAGACCTATCAGTTGCTTGTTATCTTTATCAGAACCGCAGTCGCCGGCGAACGGCAGGGAAAAAACCAACCCAAATTCGAGTAATCAGGTGATGCACGATGACCACACCATATTAGGCTGGTCGGCAGATCAGTGGCCGACTTTGCTGGCTCAACTGCTGGGCACTGCTCCACCGGCTTTCCGGGTGAAACAACTGCAACAGTGGATCTACCAGCATAAAATCGCCGACTTCGCCGAGATGACCAATCTGCCCGCCGACTGGCGCATCCGCCTGGCGCAGCAAGCTAACCTCACTCAGGCGACGGTGGTGGCGGATCAATCGGCTTCCGATCAGACCCGCAAACTGTTGCTGCAATGGCTTGACGGGGCGACCAGTGAATGTGTGCTGATTCCCGATGGCGAGCGACGGACTGCCTGTATCTCATCGCAGGTGGGTTGCCCGGTGAAGTGTGCGTTCTGCGCCAGCGGGGTGGACGGCTTACAGCGAAATCTTACTGCGGCGCAGATCGTCGAGCAGGCCTGGCGACTGGCGACCATCTCTCAGCAGCAGGGGGGGCGATTGTCGAACATCGTCTTCATGGGGCTGGGTGAGCCGCTGGCTAATTATACGGCGGTGCTCGCGGCGCTGCGGATTATCAATGCCGAGTGGGGGCTGGGTATCGGCGCCCGCCACATCACCATCAGCACCGTCGGCCTGCCTTCGCAGATGCGCCGCCTCGCCGAGGAGGATTTACAAGTCACGCTGGCGCTCTCGCTGCATGCCCCCGACGACGAACTGCGTAAACAACTCATCCCCTGGGCCGAGCGGGTGACCATCGCCGAACTGATCGACGCCGGCTGTTATTATTTCGAGCGCACCGGCCGCGAGATCACGCTGGAGTATATTCTGCTGGAGGGGGTCAATAATCACGTGGAACAGGCTCGCCAGCTCGCCCGCATCACCCGCCAGATGCGCAGCAACGTCAACCTGATCGCCTACAATCCGGTGGTCGATCTGGGTTTTGGCCGGCCCAGTGCTGATTCCGTGCAGGGTTTCTGCAACTGGCTGCGCGACGCCGGCGTCAACGCCCACGTCCGCACCTCCCGTGGCCTCGATATCGACGCCGCCTGTGGCCAACTCCGCCGCCGACATTCCACCTCCCCCGCAGCCACAATTGCTCTACCCCTCAAAAATCGTTAGGATCAATAACATGTGCCCGTAGCTCAATGGATAGAGTGGCTGGCTTCGAACCAGTAGGTTGGGGGTTCGAGTCCCTCCGGGCACGATTTTGCATCGTCTCGCATTTCATTGCTAACTCCCGCACCCACCAGTGCCTCTTCATCGATTGGTGAATCATGGTTGATCAAGTCATCGTCGCACCGTCTCGCGTGGTCAGGCTGTGACGAGTGTTCAGTTGAAAGATTCATAACCGGAGCCGAATCTTACAGCTGCGGAGGCGACCCAAACTATAGGGGCCAGATAGTGGACCGGACATCGAGCCGGGATGCGAATGTGCGGACATGAATCAGGATGGAATGATAACCATGCTGGACGTAAATCTGTTTTGGCAAACCGTACTTTCAGATCCATATTGTGAATGACAACAATGGGGTATGGCCAAAGGATTCCTGTCGCCACAATCCTGCTTAGAGGCCATTTTGCTAAATTAAAAACGTCAAGTTGTTTTCAAAAAGCAAAATGGCTTCTATTATCCAATCAACAATAAAAAATCCAGCCGGAATTATTCCGGCTGGATCGGTTTGAAGCAGAAACCTTTTCAGGGTTAATCGACTACTCCGGACCCACCAGAAAATCTGCGATATGATGTGGCAAGCCCAGTTCAAATGAATCCTGGTTGGGCAGGGGTTCGAGGGTGATGGTAACGGAGGTATCGTTGGATTCGATAGTCACCGAATACCTCGCGGTCAATACATCAAGAAATTCCTGGCCTGTGACTTTGAACATATCAGCAATGTCATCCAGCAAGACGCTGCTTGAAGTATACCCATCCACTGTAATGGTGAAATACTCCAGATCCAGATAACGTGGCCCGTTGGCTGTTACTGCCGGTACCGGCACAGCATTGGGGACTCGCTGTTGTCCCAGAAAAGCATTCAGACATTCGAGAAAAGCCACGCTATTGGGATCAATTTTGCCGCACATTTTCTCTATCAGGTTGATCGGAATTGAGCGGGACTCGCAGCTGCCGTCTGGATAACAGCGCGTAATCACCACATTCTGACCATCGACCTGCCATTGAAAATCAATTCTCGGTCCATTGGGGGACATTTGAAGCCCTCCGCCGCCGGAACCGGGGGTGGAACACCCATACCCTGCCAAACCGATGGCCTAACCGCTGCCAATAACATACATGGAAATATGCTTCAACTTCATGACCCCACCTGCTTTCATGTAATAATGAAGGATTGCTTTCATGGTCACTAAACAGCGGCCATGAATTTACTGAATCACTATGCGCATCAAAAAAATGAATACAGTCATGACGTGTCATTCAATGATGACTAGAGGCCATTTCATAAGTTAACTTAAGTACATTGCCGACAAAGATACATGGAGGGCCAAATCCATGAGTCGACGGTGATATTTAACGGATAAACAATGGCACAAAATCGAACCACTCCTA
>JAJVHX010000020.1 GCA_022072405.1 Phycisphaerae bacterium
GGTCCCCGAACCCGGAAGCCATGAGGTTAATGCTCTTAGCAAGGTCGAATCAGGAAATCCAGACTGGAATCGAAAGGACTCAAAGACTAACATAACCACTGGTACAATGTCGGGGGGCAGGCCACTCCGCTGTGGCAACAACATTGAAAACCCAATCCGAAGGGGCATGGGAAAGGCCAATATCATTGCCAACGATAGCCCTCACATGAACCGCTGCGGGCGGGGCCAATATTTCGAGATCGTGACGGTTCGGGAACCAACGCCCTGTGATCACCTGATGATAGCCTGATCATAAATCCCCGCCGGTATTCGGGATAATTGCCGCCGCCGCCGTTGAAGCTGAAGGCTGAACGAGCGGCGCTGGTGCCTTTACTGCTGGTAAAACCGGGGATTGGTGCGGGGAGTTTCTGTAACATTACAAGTTGATTATATAACTTAATACGGAATTGATAGTTAGTGAACTTGGGCAGCTAGTCAACTGGGTGGTTTCATACCAATCAATCGTCTTTGAAATAAGTGAAGTCACTGACAAAACGGAGCCGGTTTGTCTAAGTACCCCGATCGGCGGATCTCGTGAACGATGTCTGTATATCCAGCACTCTCTTGAAGTTTAAGGGCATCCTCTAACGACATTCCAGTAGAGATACTGAAACGTATCGCGTGTAAAAACAACTCATATCGTTCCAATGTCGGATTCTGTGATATTTCTCGTATCGTTGACTTCGAGACTAAAAACGACGATCCGCCGCACAACCACTTTACTATTCTGAAATAATCTTTGTTTGCTGCTTCTCGGCCTATAGCAGAACCGCTCATTTTATTCCAAGGTGGAAAGCAATGAAGTTTCTGGCAGCAAGTTTCAATCAATAAGCCTTCCGTGTATTCAATATTATCTTGGCCTGATTGTGAAGGGAATTCTATTGCCTGACTTCGAGGTATGCCAAACTGCGCCGCCAGGCTTCTAGCGCAAAATGGCTGATCAAGGCTTGATTGAAGTAGCGCAGAAAAACCGAGACGATCCTTATTGCAAAAGAAATTGTCAATTTCCCTCTTCTTGCACGACTCAGGGGCACATGGAAGTAAACCATTGTGTTGCTGAAACCGTTGTGCAAGATCGACGGCCAAGCCTATGTACAATACCTCCTTGGGCTGGAAGTCCCAGAAACAATAAACACCTGCAGAAGACCAGCCGTGACATGAATCGGGTGGGCAGATATAGTCAATGGCAGATGCCAGTTCCTCCTTTTCAGATTTATCGTAGGAATCTTGTACAAGCGTGACCAGCACTAGAAACCTTCCTTAAAAGTATAGTCTGTGCCGTAGACCGCGATCCGCCACCTATAGCCGAAGCCTTTGTTCAACTCGTCTATGGTATCCTTGAATGCCCGGCGCTCGATGGCAAGATCACCGGGCGAGGCGATGAATACTTTGATCGTGCAAATAGACTTGGTAAATGCAATCCCAATATGTTATTCGTCCAGCCACCGAGAGTCCAGATGATCGGCGATACGAGCATGAAGGTTGCCACTCGTCACCACAGTTACGTTATCACCAGCTGGAAAGAACGTCTATCGGCATCTTAGATTAGGAATTATGCAGTAAGACATTTCGCCTATAGTTGTGTGTATGGATATCGAAAGTGGAATCAAGAATTGAAGAGAAAAGAGAAGGGTAAATCACGCTCCGCTCGCTGCTCGATTCCACTGTGGCTGGAAAACTTGCTTAGCAAGTGGTACAAATACAGAGAACAATGTTGTGATCCGATTCTGAGGCTATCATACAACCATATAGTGTACTCACTGGAGGTACTCGGATAAAGATGTTCTTGTGAGCAAGATCGACCATAGTGAAGGAGTAGCTAAGTTGGCTATCCCTCTTCGGAAGCAAACAAACGACGGCAGTATTTACTGCCGACCTAACTCGGTCGAAGAAGCCCTCGAGGTCCTTTTGAAGTTGTCGCCACAAGAGGTAGCGAGGCGTTCTTGTATCGAAGATTGCGAGCATCCCGAGTACGTTCCTAGCGAGTGCATGCTCCACTTTCTCCGTCACGCGGAGCTTGCCGGGAGTGAGGACGTGCTGTGCGATCTTTTCGTCGTACTCAGGCAACGTATTCTTAAGGCTGTTCCGGTACGTAAGAAGCACGTCTTTGGATCGAGCAAGACTGGGGCGAATTCAGTCGACTTGGAGATACGCGATGCCGTGCTCGACAAATTCCAAGAGATGATCTGTGCCGACAGGATCAAGTATGATGAGCGACTTGATTTTTATGAGTGCCGGTTCAATCGGGCGATCGATAAGCTTCGCGCAACCGCGCGAAAAACCGCCTGGCACGAGGCATACCGATACGTCTCCGTGGATTCGGCAAATGAATCGAATGATCCGTCTGAAGAGGTTGAACTGGCTTTAAAGGCAATGAAAAGCCCAATGTACGCAGAAGAAGTCGATTTTCTTTACCGCTCAAAACTACGTGCAGCGATTATCTCTTTGCCACCAGATGAGCGGCGTGTAATCGAGTTGTATTACGTAGATGATATGTCGATCGAATCGAATGACGGAGAAACCAGCACAATTGTAAAAATTTTGGGCTGCACGGAAAAGACTGTACGTAATCGGCGCGATCGAGCGTTGCAGAAGCTTCGTGATGCTCTTGGGGAGGAGGACGCTTAATGAACCTGAATGATCGAGAAGTGATTCTCTACGCCTTTGCGATTGAGCCTAATCATGATCGGCAGACCGTCGAGCGATACCTGCGGCAATATCCCGAGATAGCCGAAGACTTGATTGACATCTCGTCCGAGCGTAGACTTAGGGAAGCCGCCTGGGTGCAGAGTAATGACGCAATAGCTGATCCACACTGGAAGGAGGCTTGGGAGCAGTTTCGTCAGCACAAGCCTCAAGGCGTAAGCTCAGGACAAGCAGTTAGTCCATTCTCGACATTCCGCGGGCAGGCATTCGCCAAATTGGCAGAGACATTAAGCGTGCCGCGATCATTCCTAACCGCACTGCGTGATGGGCTCGTTCAGGCATCGTCGATCCCGGAGCGCTTTGTTCGGCGCCTGGCTCAGACGATGGGATCATCTATTGATTCACTTCGCAACTACTTCGCCAACCCGCAGGCTTCACTTCTGGGCCGCGCGTTCAAGTCGGACGACAAGCCGTCGCAGCAAGGACAGGTGACATTCGAAGAGCTTGTTCAGTGTACGAACATGTCTACAGAGCAACGCCAGCGCCTTCTGGAGGATTGCAAAGACTATGGACTCGATCGAGGTCGGCCGGCAGAAGGCTGAACGATTACACAAAGACGGTGTTGCCTATGGACACAACCCGTGGGAACCCTACGGCTTTGTTTGCGCGGAAGCAGCCCGACGTGATCTCATTGTCGAGGAGGTAGCGAAAGGCGATGTTCGCTTGTACGGCGGGCGGGCTGTCTATGACGCAGATTCTCTGCTTATCATTCACGAACAGTCGGGCGACCGATTTACTGACGCTTTTCTTGTCGCACACGAAATCGGACACGCTGAGTTCGGCGGCGGCGAAGCACCGTCGCAGGCCACGAAGATTGACCCACTTCAGGCATCCGAAGCTGTCCCTTTAGGCGTAGATCGGGTCGTTGATTACAGCCATCGGCAGAGACGCGAAGTGCTGATGAATGTTTTTGCGCGGGAGTTCCTGCTGCCCCGCAGTTGGATGAGAGATCTTCACCTCGATGAGCGATTGACTGCTGCGGAAATAGCATCGAAGTGCGGTGCACCTCATGCAGTCGTGGCACAGCAACTCCTGGACGCCCTCTTGCTCCCTCCGATTGTAATTCCTGAGGAATCGCAGGTCGCGAATCTGCCGCTAACGACCGACCAATCTGCCGCAGCAGAGCATGACGGCACGCCACTTCTGCTTGAAGCCGGTCCCGGAACTGGCAAGACGAAGACACTCGTTGGGCGGATTGAATACCTGATTTCCAAAGGTGTCGATCCAGCGAGTATTCTGGTTCTCACCTTTTCAAACAAGGCCGCTGGTGAACTTTCCGAACGTATAGCTGCTCGGCATCCACAGGCGGTAGCGAGTATGTGGATCGGCACTTTCCATGGCTTTGGCCTCGACATAATCCGACGGTTTCACGATCGCCTAGGGCTTCCTCGCGACCCGCGGCTTATCGATAGAACAGACGCCATCGGACTCTTGGAGGACGAATACCCGAGGCTTGGTCTGAAGCATTTTAAGGATCTTCAGGACCCGACAGGTAATTTAGCTGAGATTCTGGCGGCCATCTCACGCGCCCACGATGAAGTGGTCGACGCGAACGCATACCGGAAGCTCGCCGAGGTGATGCTGACCCGAGCTGGAGACGATCGAGAGCGGCTTCAGTCGGAGTGTCACCTTGAGGTGGCCAAGGTCTTTGCAGCGTATGAAAAGCTCAAACTGGACGCTGGGAGCATTGATTTCGGAGACCTAGTGGCTCTTCCAGTGCGTCTCTTGGAGACGCATGAGGATGTTCGCGCCCATCTGGCTAGCAGGTACAAGCACATCCTGGTCGACGAGTTCCAGGACGTGAACCGAAGCAGCGTTCGCTTGCTCAAGGCGCTCGCCGGCAACGGGCGGAACCTATGGGTCGTGGGGGATGTGAAGCAGTCGATCTACCGATTTCGTGGGGCATCATCGTTCAACGTAGCCCGCTTTGGGCGCGAGGACTTCGGGGGCGGAGAGCGGCGGCGGCTAACGCGGAACTACCGGAGTGTAAAGGAAATCGTTGACGTCTTCTCGACTTTCGCCGCAGTGATGCCAAGTAGCAAGGACAGCGAGGTCGGGCTTGATGCGGATCGCGGTCCTTCTGGCTATGAAGCAGAGTATCGATCAGTCGATTTCGTGGACGATGAGATCACCGCCGTCGCTGAGACGATTCATAATATGCGAGAGGCGGGCTACCGCTACCGAGACCAGGCAATATTGAGTGCCGGAAACGAGCGGCTTACGCGATTCGCTGATCATCTTGAGCATCTCGGAATACCTGTGCTCTATCTGGGCAGCTTGTTCGAACGAGACGAGGTCAAGGATCTCCTCTCCTTATTGTCGATTATCATCGACAGGCGTCCAATGGGCCTTCTCCGAGTCGCGGCTCTTCGGGGATACGCAACGCCCCTCTCGGATGTCGTGAACTTCCTTGCCTATGTGAGAGAGCTGGACTGCGGTCCGATGAAATGGTACGCGGCGTTAGACAACGCCCCAGATCTGTCAGGACCTGGAAGGTCGGCACTTCGTCGGATTGGCGACCTTCTGAACGGATTTCTACCAGGATCGAATCCTTGGGATGTCCTCGCAACGGTCCTTCTCGACCGCACTCGAATGGCGGCAGAATTCGCGGTTGCGCCTGATGTCCGCAGTAAATCACAGGCCCTCGCGATATGGCAGCTGATGAACTTCCTTCGAGTACAGCCGTCAGCACCAGGCCTGCCAATCTACCGGGTGCTTGAGAGAATTCGTCGGCTCGTGTTGCTCGCCGACGAGCGGGACCTTCGTCAGCTGCCCATTGCCGCACAGGGGATCGATGCTGTTCGCCTGATGACGATGCACGGCAGCAAAGGCCTTGAATTCAGTGTGGTGCACATTCCCGGACTAAACGAAGGAAGTCTGCCACGCTCCGCCGCAGCCATGGTAGCGCATGGAATTTCGCCGCCAGATGGAATGATTGAGGGGGCGGAAGGTAAGGGAACGGATGCGGTGAAGGCCGCCCTGTTGGAAGAACAGGAGTGCCTGTGTTATGTCGCGCTTTCGAGGGCCCGTGATCGGCTATTCCTGTATTCGCCCACAAAAAAGTCAAATGGACATAGGTGTGCCCGATCCTCGTTTATCGACAGGTTGGCGGGGCATCTCCAGGTGCAGCACATAAGGCCGGCTCTCTCGATAAACGCGCTGGAGGAAAACGCCGTACCCATTACCTTCGAAGGTCGTGTAGTCTATACGGATAGACAGCTCTCGCTTTACGAACGCTGCCCGAGGCGCTTTCTCTATACGCACGTTCTTGAACTCGGAGGGCGACGGCGAGAAACCGCGTTCATGAAGCTACATGTTGCAGTGCAGAAGGTTGTCGATGCGATGCGGAACAGGGAGGCACTTACCACTGACCAACTCAAAGCTCTGTTCGAGGAAACCTGGGTTGCGGCTGGACCAGTCGATCACGGGTATCGTGACGAGTATAAGAGCATCGCTTGGCAACTGATTCGTTTCTACGTGGAGTCTGTGGGTGATATGAGGGTTCAGCCGTCCGAGGAGCTCCGCCTCGCGGTCGATGGTGGCGAGGTGGTGGTAACTCCGGACCAGCAGCTCGCCGGGGCTTCAGGTCAGATCGTTATGCGTCGTGTGAATACCGGGCACAAGCACTCCAAAGAAGACGAGAAACTCGCAGCGGCAGCGTTTCAGCTAGCAGCGACTATGCATCGTCCCGGTTGTCGGGTGGAACTGGTGCATCTCAGCGATGCGACGGTAACGCCCGTCAGCCTGTCGGCTCAGAAACTCGCTAACCGCCGGCAGTCGCTTTCTGACGTGAGCCGGGCCGTTGGAGCCGGCCACTTTCCCGCGAAGGCGGAGATTACCTGCCCCCGTTGCCCCTCGTTCTTTATCTGCGGGCGTCTGCCCGAGGGATCCTTTACGAAAAAAATCTTGGCCTGACGTTACCGGTCCTGCCTGCCTCATGCGATTAGTCCTTCAGAACCGCGACGTGGTGTCGTGGCTTTACCAGGAAGGACTAATCAATGAACGACAACAGAATTGCGGACGAGGGCGGGGGTCTGGATGAGGCCATCCGTGATGGCCGTGCGTATCGGATAGCCGTTGGTAACGGTAATTTACATTTCCAGGGGGCCGTCGTGAGAGATCCGGTCCCGCTGGGCAGGCAGATTTTGATGGCTGTAGGGCTTGGGCCCGTCGAAGACTTCAATCTCTTTGCGATCCTACCAGACGGCGCGTTCGAGGATTTGCGGCTCGATGAGCCGTTCGACCTCAGGGGAAAAGGCGTCGAGAAATTCGTGGCCTTCCGAAGCGACCGTGCATTCAGCCTCACCGTTCGCGGTAAGCAGGTAAGCTGGGGCAAGCCAGCGATCTTGGGAAGAGAACTCTACCGGCTTGCGGGGGCAGGTCTCGATGAGGCGCTGTTTCTGGAAGTTCCAGGCGGTACTGACAGGCTGATCGAGCCTGAGCAGCTGATTGACCTCACCGAACCTGGGATCGAGCACTTCATCATTGCGCCCCGAACGTACGAAATCATCGTGAATGCCCGTCCGAAGACCGTGACTGGGAGCCGCGTGACGTTCGAGCAGATCGTCAAACTGGCGTTTCCCGGTCCGCATGGGCCGAATATCGTTTTCTCCATGACCTATCGTAATGCGGCTTCCACCCCGCACACTGGAGAATTGGGTGCCGGCGGCGTTGTACAAGTCAAGAATGGGACGACTTTCAATGTCACAAGAACCGATAAATCGTAGCTCCGACCTCGGGCGGCTTCGGGAAGAGGGGTACTTCATCCAGATTCGTAGCGGGCTGCTGCTGATGCGCGAGGTGCCGTACGTCAATAGTCATCGACAGGTGCGTAGGGGGACACTCATCTCAACGTTAAACCTGGCGGGAGAGGTAACGCAGAAGCCGGAACCGCACGTTGTCTATTTCGATGGCGATTGCCCCTGCAATGCTGACGGAAGCCCTATCCAGAAGATCATAAGCGCAAATGCTCGCGTTGAGCTGGCGGGCGGCATCGTCGCAACACACACGTTTTCGAGTAAACCGGAGGCCGGTTACGGCGACTACTACGAGAAAATGACCACGTATGCAGCCATTCTCTCCGGTCCAGCGGCGGTTCTGCAGCCCGGTGCGAACGCGAGGATCTTCCGCACGCCAAACGATGACGAGGAGTGTGTATTTCAATACACGGACACAGCATCAGCACGGGGCGGGATCGGCCCTCTCGTCGAGAAGCTCGCGCGCGAGGTTGTGGCACTTGTCGGTGTTGGCGGAACCGGGTCTTACGTTCTGGACCTAGTTGCCAAGACGCCGGTTCGAGAGATTCGGTTGATTGATGGCGATGAATTCCTTCAGCACAATGCCTTTCGAGCACCGGGTGCGGCAAGTCTTGCTGAGCTACGCGAAGCTCCCCTCAAGGTAGACTACCTGAGCAGCATTTACTCGAAGATGCATCGGAGGATCATTTCGCACAGCGTCCTCCTGGACGCCAGCAATCTCAACCTGCTTGATGGTGTCACGTTCGCGTTTCTGTGCATGGACGGCGGACCAAACAAGGAACTTGTCGTGAAGAAACTGGAATCACTGGGGGCGGGCTTTGTGGATGTGGGGATGGGGCTTGAGCTTGTGGACGGCTCGCTGGGAGGAATTGTGCGCGTTACGGCGAGTATGCCCGTGAAGCGCGATCATCTCCCCAGGAGAGTGTCGTTTGCGGCTGCAGGTGCCGATGATGTGTACCACTCAAATATACAGGTTGCTGACATGAATGCTCTCAACGCGGCACTCGCCGTGATCAAGTGGAAGAAGCTTCGCGGCTTCTACAGGGACTTGGAGCAGGAGTATCACTGCACATACACGACGGACGGCAGCTTGCTGCTAAACGGGGATCAACATGCTGCGCCATCGAAAGCTTGAACATCGATTTGTCAAGCACGTCCCTGACAGCCTGGAGTCCGGTGTGCTTTATGTGTCCGTTGAGTATGGGATCGTGAGCCACCTCTGCTGCTGCGGGTGCGGTGAAGAGGTGGTCACGCCACTCTCGCCAACTGACTGGAGGCTCGTCTTCAATGGCGAGACGGTGTCGTTGTCACCTTCAGTCGGAAACTGGTCTCTGCGTTGCCGCAGTCACTATGTGATTGATCGCGGTCGTGTAATCGAAGCTGGTTCATGGACTGAGGCGCAGATTGCCGCCAGGAGGCATAAGGACAAGGCCGAGAAGGCCCGTTACTTCGGATACCCGGCGGCGTCTGGTAGTGCAGAAAAGTTGGCTCCTCCAGCTGCTACTTCTGGCTGGTGGTCCCGAATCTGGAGATGGTTGGTCCGATGAGGTGCATTAGAAGGCTGGCTATACTCACAATCGTATCGTCGAACTTGATTCTTCGCGGACCGGAGAGGTGATCGAACCTCGCCGATCAACTGTTTATTAGTTTCATCCAAACAAAGCACCAATACACTCAGTTATTACCCGCAGCAGATGAACAGTGGTAAATTTTTCGTCTACTCATACTCCTCATTTATTCACAGGGAAACGGCGTTGGTAAAAAATGGTAACAAAACCGATTCCGGGTTGATCAAAAAATTGGTGTTGAAGTGGCTGTGATTTGTGGTTATAAGATGTGCTGTCAGCGCCTGTTAAAGATTTGGACACTTATTGCCCAGTTTGAATAAAAAAGTGTCTAAAACTCTGTCTAAAACTATTAAAAATCGATTTTTTCGATTTTGCATCGCTATGATAGACATAGAGATGCGCTCGCGGGCGTAATTCAGTGGTAGAATGCCAGCTTCCCAAGCTGGACGTCGTCGGTTCGAATCCGATCGCCCGCTGTGAAATGTAAATCACACTGAATCCAGAACACCTGGATACCTGTCTGCGTCGGAACGTGCAGCTCTTGAGTCCCATTAAAAGCTGTAGTGTACAGTTTTTGAACTCGGAGGTGCACTAATGCCAAGACTTCCAGACGACAAACTTCCCGCCTATCGTCTCCACAAGACACACGGCCTAGCGATGGTTATCACACTACTCTTAGTTTAGTTTTAGGGGGCAATTCACTCGATCATGTTTTGCTGGTTGCTGCCAAGGCCTGATGGCCGATATCGTGACGATAGTGCATACCCTCGAAATGAATCCGGGGGATGGCGGAATAGGCAGCCGTACGGGCCTCAGTAATGGTTTGGCCTAGCGCGGTGACGCCCAGCACACGACCGCCCTGCGTAACGACCTGCGGCCCCCGAGCCGCCGTACCTGCATGAAAAACGATCACCTCCGGTGAGTCGGCTGCGGAATCCAGGCCGCTGATGGGTTGTCCTTTGGTGTAAACACCGGGATAGCCGGCGGCGGATAACACTACGCAGACGGCGGGGCGGGGATCCCATTCCAAAGTGATCTGATCCAGCCGACCGGCCATCGTGGCTTCCAGTACATCCAGAAGATCATTCTTCATACGCGGCAGTAAAACCTGCGTCTCCGGATCACCCAGTCGACAATTAAATTCGAGTACTTTTGGTCCGGCGGGGGTTAGCATCAAGCCCGCATAGAGGATACCGCGATAAATAATATCCTGTCGGATCAGAGCATCGATCATCGGCACCAGTATCTGCGACGAAATATCCTGCAGCAGTGCGTCACTCAGTAAGGTCGTGGGGGAATAGGCCCCCATGCCGCCGGTATTGAGACCGGTATCACCATCGCCCACACGCTTATGATCCTGCGATGATTCCAGCAGGTAGATATGATGGCCGTCGACCAGCGCCTGCACCGATACTTCGGGACCGGTCAGCTTTTCTTCCACGACCACAGCTTCACCGGCGGCGCCGAAAATACGTTTGATCATGATCTCTTCGAGAGCAAGCAGAGCGTGGGCGGGTTCTTCGCAAATAATAACGCCTTTGCCTTTGGCTAATCCGGCCGCTTTAACCACCAGAGCGTGATCGCGCGTAGCAATGTAATCATGAGCGGACTGATAATCACGAAAGATGCGGCCTTCAGCAGTGGGAATAGCTGCTTGACGCATAAGTTGTTTGGCGTAGGTCTTGTCACCCTCGAGCTGCGCGGCCGATGCAGCGGGGCCGAAGATTCGCAGACCGGCAGCAGTGAAGCGATCGACGATACCGGCGCAGAGCGGATCCTCCGGCCCGACAATGGTCAGATCAATCTGCTGTTCGCGAGCAAAACGCAACAGCCCCTCCAGATCATCAGACGCTAGAGGGACACACTCCGCCAGCTGGGCAATACCGGCATTACCGGGGGCGCAATAAATTTTGGAGGCCCGGGGCGATTGGGCGATTTTCCAAACCAGCGCATGTTCACGACCGCCGCCACCAATAATCAATAGACGCATCGTTGCACTCCGCTGCTCAAGAAGTTTCTTTGCAGTTCCTCGTGGTGCTGATAAGATGACGGACTTTGCCAAGATGGTCAAGAATCTGGACCAACGGGAACCCGCATGCCACTGACTTTGCAGAAATATATCTTCCGAGAAATGGGGCGGATCTTTGTAATGACCGCGCTGGGGCTTACTGCGGTTTTAAGTACGTGTGGAGGACTTTATAATCTGACCAACCTGGACAGTTTTGAAGCCGGCCAGATGATATACCTGCTGGCTCTCGTGGTGCCGATCTGCATGGCCATGGCGCTACCGCTGGCGGCAGTATTCAGCGCCACCGTCACCTATGGGCGGTTGTCGGCGGACAATGAGTTTACGGCCATTCGCAGCGGGGGGATTAATATCGCGGTGCTGCTCTGGCCGGCGGTCGTAATCAGCCTGTTTGCCGGAGCCGTGACGTTCGTACTGTTTAATTTTGTTATCCCGGAGTTAATGAACAAGAAAGAGCAAATCCAGCGGGCGGCGGTGCGTACCGTCATGGCAGAGGTGCTGCGTAACGGCGGCAGCCTGGCTTTTCAGAACCAGCGCATCTATGCCCAGGACATCCAGGAAGTACCTTCCAGCAACCAGGCTGCTGAGTCGACCACTGACGATGCGCTTTGGATGAAGGATGTCGCCTTCATCGAGTACGACGACGAAAATATCGTACGCTTTGGCACCGGGGATTCGGCGGCGGTCAAATTCGCTTTTGCAGGAGAACAACCCCGATTGGAAGCAGATCTGGTCGGCATTCGTATATTCGATCTCGAACATAATCGAGTTCCCGATCAGGATCGCCTGCGAATCGGTCCCTTTGAATTCACCCGCCCATTCCGTTATCGGCCTAAATTCTTATCACTGCAGGAGCTGCTGGAATTCCGCCGTACACCCGAATTGAAATTTGACCGGGTGGCGCGCGAACTCCAGGAAACCCGGCGACGCGTCCTGACGGCGATTCTGTTCCGCAGTTTGACACAAGCATTGGCGGTGCCCAATGCACCCTCCTGGAAAATGACCACAACCACGGGATCGGTGATGCTGACGGGCCAGGTGCACTCGGATATCGTCGGAGTGGATGGTACCGCCACGCCGCAGCAGCTTACTCTACGAAACGTTGTCGTGACGGAGCGTGTGAATATCGGTGAATGGACCGAGTATGAATCCGCCCTGGGATGGGCACAGTTGGAACTGAGTGAAGATCAACAACCGCGCATCATGATCAAACTTCAGGGACCCGTCACCATTCGTAATCAGAGCGGGACGGAATTGCATCCGGCTACGCGTCTTTGGCAGGTGGGCCCCTGGCCGGTTCCGCCGGATATCCTGCAGGAAGCCCAGAGTCCGCGCTACGCCGATGCGATGCTTTGGAAACGAAATGTCGATCTGGGTCTGGGCGACTGGATCAATGAACAAGCCCATAAACTGCATCAGACGCGCCATTATTTTATTCGGGAAATGTACAGCGAACTGAATGTCCGTTCGCTTTTCAGCATCAGTGTGCTGGTTATGACCCTGCTGGGTGCGATGCTGGGCATTATCTGGCGGGGCGGGCAGATCATGGTGGCGTTTGCCATCAGTTGCGTACCGGCGGTACTGATTCTCGCGGGCATGTTTGCCGGAAAAACCATCGCCAAAAGTGAAGAGTTGTTATGGGCTGGTCTGTTGTGCAACTGGGCTGGTTTCGTGCTGGTCATTATCCTGGATACCCTGATGTTGAAGCGCTGGCTGCCCAAATAACCGAGGAATGAGTTTGATTCTGGATCGTTACATTCTGCGTTCATTCGTCATTAACTACCTGATGGCGCTCTCCATTTTGCTGAGCGTCTATGTGTTTCTGGATCTGTTTTTAAATTTTGATGAATTCGTCGAAGACAAGACCTTAACGACGATGGATATTTTGCTGGGTATGGGACGATATTATGGTGCTCAGCTGTTTCTATATTTCAATCAGATATCCGGCGTGATCACGCTTTTTGCACTGGCGTTTACCCTGGCACGCATGCAGCGCCATAATGAGCTGGTAGGGGTGGTGGCCTCCGGAGTCAGCTTATATCGGCTGGCGGTACCGGTGATCATCGCGGGAATGCTGCTGAATGGGCTTTGGCTGCTCAATCAGGAATGGGTAATTCCACGACTGGGATCACAGCTGGTGCAGTCTCATGAAGCCGCAGTGCGTGAAGAATTAAGCGGCGTCTGGTTTGTGCGCGATCAATCCGGATCGATGATTTCTGCGTTACGCTTCAATCGTTCAGCTGGTCAACTGGACAAAGTATTGATTATGCGCCGGGATGCTCAGGGACGGATCAGTGAGTATATTGAAGCGGACCGAGCCACCTGGATCCCCACCGCTCATCAAGATGAACAGAGCTGGACCCTGCGACGCGGGGCTAAACTCATTCGTCAGTTACGTGAGGATGGAACCGCAGAGATCGAACGCCAGCCGGTTGATGAATTTCGAACCGACTTGAACCCGGATACTCTGGCATTACGCCAATCGATGAACTGGATTCAATTTGTCAGTCGTCAGCAACTGGTGGAGATTCAAAAAACCGGCGTGACATCAACGCACCTGATCGCGCGAACCATTCACAACCGCTTTGCCACGCCGGTGGTGAATATGCTGATCCTGATTATTGCCATTCCCTTTTTCCTGGATCGCCAGCCGGCCAGCGTGGTGCAGAGCGGGGGAAAATGCCTGCTGGTTTGCGGATTGGGTTTGTTACTGGCCTTTTTCTGTCAAAGTTATTCGCTGGATCAATATCCCGCGCTGATGGCCTGGCTGCCGTTGATGATTCTGACACCGGTCATGGTGGTGAATATGGATCGACTGCGGACCTGAGTGCACTACACCGTCTCTAGCTCTTTTTGCTTGGCAGCCAGTTGCTGGTCAATCAACCCTTCATATTTTTTCAGCATTTTCTGGATTTCTTCCTTGGCGGCTTCGATGACATCCTCGCCGGAAGTGGCCGCTTTTTCCTCGGAGTCGAGATGTTTATTGGCATCGCGGCGGGCGTTACGGATGGCTACTTTCTGGGCTTCAGCCATGCGTTTGATTTCATTGATCAAGTGTTTTCGCCGCTCCCCAGATAAAGGAGGAATCGGTAGACGGATGGTTGCTCCGTCAACCATGGGGGTCAAACCCAGATTGGAGGCCTGAATGGCTTTGTCAATATCCCGAATCGTGCCGGGATCGAATGGTTTGATCAGCAACTGCGTAGGTTCCGGAGCGGAGATCATCGCCAGTTCACGCAAATCCATGGTTGAGTTGTAGCTGGTGACATGCACTTTAACATGCTCAATCAGGCCTGGACTGGCTCGACCGGTGCGAATACCGCGCAGTTCTTCCTGCAGGAATTCGATTGCTTTATCCATATGCTTGCGGCAGTCTTTCTGGATTTGATCTAAAGTCATGTTGAGTACCTCCTTACCAGCAAGAGTCATTCAGTTTAACGCTATAGCGCGGAAACAACAATCCGCCAATAAAAAACGCCGCAGATTGCTCTGCGGCGTTAAGTAGTTTCAAATGGCAGTTCAGGTGACAACTATGGGTATATGTAACTGTCCGAATTGGTATTCAAAGCCACCCAGGAACTACCGCTGGAGAAACCGCCGGCCTTCCATCCAGGTGGTAACTGTTTGATATTGCCGCGCCATGGAGTGCTGGCCCATTGAGTCGCATCCCCGGCAAAAGGATCGACAGCGGTGGTAATTTCCGGATCAGTGAGGGTCTGTTGTGAAGCCTGGCCAGGACCTTGATGCAGATAAATGTTATCATTATCAATGCCTACGCAAGGTTTTTCTTCGAATCGCGAGCTACCATCAATCGCATAAACATTCTGACCCTCACCATTGCCTCGGCCACCATGGTTGCCGGAGTTGGCTTTACGCCAGCGTGAAGGGGGTGCTTTGGGCAGCAAATGAGCCATGTTGATGTTATGGGCTACTGAAGCATCGCTATCGTTCGTATACTTACCGATGTACACTGCGTCAACCGTAGCTGTTTCACTCGTTTTGATCAGGAAATCGCGACCGCCGGCTTCGGATGCTTTGGCATTTCCCTGGGTGGAGAATGGACCTTTATCGGCCAGCACGATCAGACGGGAATCAGCATTGCTACCCGGCTTGCTGCGATTTTCATCCCCGCTACCGAAAGGAACCTGATAACCATAGCTGACATTCAAATATCCTTCAAAGTCATACCAGAAATCAGGATTTCGGACGGTTTTTGTGGCGCCCGGTTCCCGCAGGAGATCCGGTTTCGAATTTGTTTCACTCGGGCAGACCATGATTTTGGGATCAACCAGTGTACCGCGAACCAGTTGGAACAGACCTCGCGTGGTCGAAACTCGTGTGGCATTGTTCGGATCACCAGGTACTGCACCATCATCGCTGCTCCAGACACTCTCCCGGGCAGTGTTAGCGAGGCTGGTAGGAATAAATGCTTGTGTGGTGCTGTTATAACCACCCCCCAACTGACCACGCCATGTAAAGTTAGTGTAGATCACTGCGGTTTGCGCCTCGTTCGATGTCCAATTGATACCTGACTTATGCCCCGGAATCATCCATTCGCCCTTGTTGTCGTTGCTGTACATTTCAGCAGCATGGCCAATTTTCTGGAGGTGGGTACCGCATGTGGTCCGTTTAGCAATTTCACGGGCCCGCGCCAGACTGGGCAGCAATATTGCGATCAACAAGGCAATGATCGCAATCACCACCAGCAATTCGATCAACGTAAAACCCTTCAACCGTTTCATAACGATCCTCCTTAACAAGTGAATGGCTATCGTCGAGCGGTTGGGAAGCGAATCGCTTAGAAATTACTTATAAATCCGCAAGCCACTTCGATTCCCGTGCGACTTTAACTGCCGCGCAAACCAATAACCATTCCGGGGTTGTTTCCAACCCTGTGGTGAATAAAAGCAGCGAACGCCGCTGCTTCCAGTTAGCGCAAAATTATCTCTGCATGAAAATACAAGTAACTGCTAGTACGAAAAAACGACGTTTTGACCATCTAGCGGCAGGCGGGTGTGGTTGGCTGAGGTATGTAACCGTTTATGAATTATGAAATTATAATATCGTAAGTCGCCAGTGGACCAAACACTACACCTGCTGCTATCCAATAATACGAGACACAAAAACGGTTGTCAAGTTATTGGAAATAAATAGGTAACATTATAATTTTCTAATTAGCTGATGCCTCTCTGGGGCAAATTCCAGCGTCAGGCAATGATGTGAAATAACCGTTGCCCTAGAAAGATTTGTGATCAATTAAAAACTCCCGCTTGACCGACTCCCTATAAACAGTTTGAATACAGCAGCTAAGAAGATCAAGCTTAGTCTGTTGTAACTCAGCTGTTTAGCTAGGATATTATAGCCAACCGCGAATCACCAACCAGGAGAATAGAAGATGAAGCCGTTCATGCTTCTGACGGCGAGTTGGGCGATATTTTTTGCCGCCCACCCCACATCAGCCCAGGAACTGGTTGCCCCTGCTGAACTGGAGCAATTGGGCTATTATAAATACTGGAATGTACAATTACCGCTGATCGAAGACGAGCACATCGTCAATTTTTACCTGGTCAAAGAAAATCTGTACTGCACCTCAAATATGAGTGTGCTCTATGCCGTACATGCGGATATCGGCACACTGCGCTGGGCCATCAAACTGGGCGGTCCGGGTACGGTGATTTTTGAACCCTATCGTGTACAGGCTTTTTTTGGTCAATCACTCACCCTGGTTACTACGACTCATGGCGTCCACTGGCTCGACACGGCTACCGGCAAAGAAGTCGCCCGTGAAAATCTGAATTTCGTTCCGGTGGCTGGTGCTGTTTCTGATGGCGTGCGATTCTATGTGCCCGGTCTTGATCGAAACATGCACAGCCGACGCTTCATTCCGGTGGGTCAGGCTTTACAGATCATCGAGAACTGGCGAGTGGCCACAGAAGGGCTGACTTATACGCCTCCGAAATTATGGGGAGGGGGGTTGTTCTGGATCAACGAAGATGGCCGTATTCGGGCCTGCTTTGCAGAGAACAAGCAAAGGTTATGGGTATTTAATGCGGCGGCCCCCAATAAAGCAGGTCTGTTCGTAGACAGTACCGGCTTGTTTTTCGGCAGCACGGATTATCATCTTTACAAACTGGATGTGATGAACGGCAAGCCGCTGTGGCGTTATCGGGTGCCTAATCAGATGAACGCCGCGCCGATCGTCATCGGTGAATCGGTTTATCAGATGGTTGAGAATAACGGTGTGTATGCACTCGACGTGAACACGGGCGACTTATTATGGCAACACCCGCTGGTCACCTCATTTATTTCAGCACCGGCTGATCGGGTTAACTGGTATACGCAACTGGGTGATATCGTCTCCGTCGATCCGCATAACGGCGTGGTACGTGGCCAGATTTACGCCGGTGAGGTGGAGTTGATTGCCGGCAATACGAACTCCGGAGCAATGTATCTGGGAAATCGTTCCGGTCATATCCTGTGCGCACAACAGAACAATGTGCCTTATCTACGTTTTGAACAACTGCTCATCACCCCGGGCAGCCCAGCTGCCGAACCCACACCAGCTACTCCGGCAGCTACGCAAACGGACGAACAAGCCCAGCAGGAGGAAGACTTGACCGATCTGCTGCGCAGCCGGAATGATGACGAGTAATTTAGGATCCGGTACGAGAAAGGATGACCGTGCCTCACCCTCGGGCGTTGATCAGCGTGCATGATAAGAGCGGTGTAGCCAATTTTGCCCGAATCCTGGTTGAATTGGGTTGGGAAATCATCTCTACGGGTGGTACGGCTCGTTATTTGCAGGATCAGGGGGTAACCGTCACCCTGCTGGAGCAGGTGACACAGTTTCCGGAAATGCTGGATGGTCGAGTTAAGACTCTGCACCCGCATATACACGCCGCCATTCTAGCCAACCTGTCACTTCCGCATCACCGAGAACAACTCGCTGCACATGGTTTGCAGCCGATCGAACTGGTAGCGGTCAATCTCTACCCCTTCGGGGATACCATCCGCCAGCCCGATTGTCGTTTTCATCAGGCGGTGGAGATGATTGATATTGGCGGTCCGGCGCTGCTGCGGGCTGCGGCGAAAAATCACACACACGTCTGGCCGGTTGCTGATCCTCGACGCTACGGCCAAATTGTTCAGCAATTGCGGCAACCCGCGACTGACCCGGCTGCCGAGACGCAATTGCGACGGGAGTTGGCGCGCGATGTTTTTGCCCACATCAGCCGCTATGATCGAATGATTGCTTCCTATCTGACGGAATCCCTGGAGGAGCTGCCGGCGTTGGCGATCAACGAAGAATGGCCGCCGCCGGTGCCCATGCAGACTTTACGCTACGGCGAAAATCCGCACCAGCGAGGCTGGCTGATCGCCCATGGAGCCGGGCCGTTGGGACACATTGCTCATGACAGCGGAGTGGAGATTTCCTTCAATAACCTGGTTGATGGTCAATCGGCTTATGAACTGTTGTGCAGTCTGCAGGATGGATTCCCCGGTTTAGCTGCAGCGGTGTTTATCAAACATAACAATTCCTGCGGTGTTGGTGTAGCGGAGGATCCCATCGCTGCCTATCGACAAGCTTATCAGGGTGATCCGCTGGCAGCCATGGGGGGGATACTCGCCCAGAATGTGGTTGTAGATGAAGCTCTTGCTCAGGCGGTGATGTTTTCTCTGGATGAATGGGGCAAAGCAGCAGGGGCCAATGCCTTTTTCATCGAGGTCTGGCTGGCAAACGAATTTACGCCGGATGCGCGGACGTTGATTCGCAGCAGCAAAGCCTGGGGTGAACGGGTTCGCCTGATCCCCCTGGGCCATCCTCTGAATACCGGTCAGCGCTCGCATTGGGATTTTCGCCGGTTAAGTGGCGGCTGGCTTATCCAGGAGAGCGACCTGCACAATATGCCGGATGAAAAGTGGGAGGTGGTCACTCCGGAACAGCCAACAAATGAGCAATGGCGCGATCTGCGCCTAGCCTACATCACCTGTAAACATACCCGGAGTAATGCCATCACGCTCGTGCGTGACGGGATGTTGCTGGGTAATGGAGCCGGGCAGATGTCGCGGGTGATGAGTTGCCGTATCGCCACCTGGCAGGCCCGTGAAAATGGCCATGGAGAATTTTTGCGCGGGGCGGTAGCGGCGTCGGATGCCTTTTTCCCCTTTGCAGATGGCCCGCAACTTCTGATCGAGGCAGGGGTGCAGGCGCTGATTCAGCCGGGTGGTTCCAAACGGGATTCGGATACTATTGAGTTATGTACCCGTCAACAGATACCAATGATCCTGACGCATCATCGTCATTTCAAACATTAATCGGAAAAACCAGCCAAAGGATAACAGGTGAAGCTCTATACACGTAGTGGTGATGACGGTACTACTGGACTGTTCGGCGGGAAGCGCGTCCTGAAAAACATCGCCCGTGTGCAGGCCTATGGAGAGGTCGATGAAACCAATGCACTGCTGGGCTGGGCTGCAGTAGTCTGTCAGCCATTACTCGCCGAACGGATCAAACGGCTTCAGGACCAGTTATTTACCCTGGGCACGGAGCTGGCTACCCCACCGGAGAACCTTCCCATCCAGGGCATCGTACCATTAGCTGACGCACAGGTGACGGAGCTGGAACAGTGGATTGATGAAGCGACCGATCCAGTTCCACCTCTACGCCAGTTCATTTTGCCGGGCGGAGCGGAGTCATCCGCTCGACTGCAGGTCGCTCGGGCGGTAAGTCGGCGGGCGGAGCGCGGCGTGGTCGCCCTGGCCCAGGTCGAACCGGTGCGAGCCATCGTGATTCATTATCTCAATCGGCTGAGTGATTTGTTGTTTGCCTGGGCGAGGTGGGAAAACTGGAAGCTGCAACAGCCGGAAATTCTCTGGACCCCAAGAAATCATCCATGAGTGAATCCAGTCGGGAACAATCAGGACTAAGTCTGCTGGAAGTAGTGGTGCTGCTGATGATCGGCTGCACACTGCTGGGAGTCTGCTTTTTGACCAGCCCACCTCCCGGTCGTGCACATGATGGAGCGCTGACCTGGCAGGAAGGCTCGTCACTGCATCAACTGACCGATTGGCTGGCTTTTAACTTCAAAATACCCACCGCAGATACGATCGGCATTAAATGGTTGATCGGGGGCGTCATGAGCGCCCTGGCGATTATCGTGGTTGCCTTGGCCCGATTTCTGGCGATCCGGTCGCGTGAACGAGAATTTTATCTGGATGAGGGTACTACAACTCCTGTCGCCACGTTAAAAAAGCAGATCGATCCACTAGCCGGCGCGCAATTGCTGCTGGTCCTGTTCGTGATACTTTCATTTCTCAGTGCGCTCTGGTCGGCAATCAGCATGTTGGCGCTGGGCGGCTCGCTGATATTGCTCGGTCATATCTTCTGGGCATTGGCTATTCGATTCGGCCTGAATCAGGGCGGCACCCGCTGGGCGGTCATCATCCTGGTAACGACGCTGTTGCTGACGGCACTACTGGGCATCTGGTATGCAACGGAGCGCAATCCGAGTGCGCGGATGATGGGTTACCCGATCGGCAATACGCTCTTTTTTGCGGCGTCCATGTTGCCGGCCATTCTTCTGAGTCTGGCTGGCATCGGTGCCGCTGTAGTCAAATTACGAAAACAGCGTAGTGGAATTGCCTTGATATTCGCCGCTCTCCTGGTGGTGGTTGTTACGGGATGGGCATTCCAACTGACCGATTCACGCGGCGGGATGGTTGGCTTGGCAGCAGGTTGTGCAGCGATGCTGATACTCGCCATATCAACCACTCGTAACCGCCTGATCGCGCTGGCGCTGATTGGTGTGATCGGCCTTGCTGGATATCTGATATGGCTGCAGCCTCGTATTGCAGAGCGCAATGATTCGGTGCGTTCACGTCTGTACGCCTGGACCTATGCTCAGGAATTGTTCGCGGAGTCACCGATATTTGGCCATGGCCAGGGTTCTTACTCATTGCTTGCTGATTCACGCGCCGTAGAGGATGTGGATGAGGATCCGCTGCCGTTAAAAAATTATAACCATCATGCTCACAACGAATGGCTGGAGTTGCTCGCTGATCTGGGTAGCATCGGCATGGTGATGTTCGTCGGCAGTTTGCTGCTGACGTTTCTCGCCGCAACCCAGGCATTACATCAACCGCTCGCAGTTGGCCAGCGCTGGTTGATAATCGGACTGGCGAGTTCACTGGCGGCCATGTGTGCAGAAGAAACATTTGACGTCGCGTTGCAAATTGCCCCATTCCCGATCATATTCTACACCGTATGGGGTTTGTTATGGGCAGCGATTGCGAGTGCGCTGCCCAGACCCTGGTCGGCGGAATGGAATCGCAAGGCTGCGTGGCAAACTCCGTTGCTATTTGCAGTGATTATACCTGCATTGGTTTTGCTCGCCGGGACGATCAGTGATTTTCACGCCAATCGAGCTCATTACTCGGTAGACGAACTGCTGAAACAACGCCAATGGACCGCAGCCAATGCCGCCGCCGAACAAAGCTGGCGATACCGACTCTATCCGATGCGGCGTATTTTTGCCCGGCTCGATCACGTCCGCACGCAACTGACTATTGCCCATGCCTATCTCAACGACTACGCCCGCGTACTGGCTACCTTGCAGCAGGAAAGCATGCCCAACGAGAAGCTGCGACAACAAGCCCAGGAATATCGCCAGCAAGCCATCAACTATGCCGATCAGGCGCATCAGCAGGTGGGGGAGTGGATCGCACTCGCCCCGGCGCTAATGGGGGCCCATGAATCAGCCGCCCAGGCGAATGAAATACATTGCCTGTTGGCTCAGCTGGAGGGTCGAGTTGAGGAATATGAAGCTTACCGGCAAGTGATTGTCAAACATTATGAGCAGGAACTTCGCCGCGAACCCTTTAATGCTCAACTGGTGATCAGCCTATTATCCTATGCCCCGGCGGATATTCCGCTCAGTGAGGTGATCAACCTGATGTGCCCGCCGATGCGTTCCGGCGATCTGCCGGAAAGCTACTTTACTCTCTATCAGAATCTGGCCCAGCAGCCCGATCTGGATCGCGATTTTTCTCCTCTGTTGAATCAGGCTCTGGCGAGTATGTTACCGAATAACAGTACCACACAACCGGCCAATCCATTTGCGCCGGAAATACTGCGCATCGGCAGCTGGGTCGCATACCATCGAGGTAATCTGCCTCTGGCGGTAAATTACAGTGAAGCAGCTATGCAATTGTCCTCTGCGGATACCAGACGGAAAATTTTTCCCTATGCAGCAGCGATCAATGCCCGCGAATTGGGGTTCCTGCAGTTTTCGGCCAATCCCAACGATCCGCAGACGGCGGTAACGACCACACGTCGCAGCAACGATTATCTGCCCGGCGGATTTGAAGCAGAATCTATCCGCCAACGCACGGGACTACAATTGGTGCTGCTGCTGCTGGCCGCCGGTGATGAACCCGCCGCCGATCAGGAGTTGCCAGGTGCTCAGGCTCTGTCCCAGGAAGGTATGATGACGGAACTGAGCCAGCAATATTATCGGTTGTGCAGCATGTTGATGAGCTTGCCGCCGCCGCTTCGTCCCGGTTATCTGGCTGATCGTCTGCAGCGTTTTGATGCTTTAATGCTGAGTCATCCGTTTTCCACAGAAGCTCAGCCGGTTCCACCTGTTTGGCTGGCACAATATTATTGGGAAAATCAACAGGTGGATCAGGCTTTGGCACAAGTTGAAAGGGCATTGGAACGATTCGGTCCGATCCAGCCGCTGCAGAGCATGATTCAGCAGATGGCTACTCAATTACCCAATCATGCGGTGATCATCGCTTTGCAGCAGAAGTTGGCGGAACTTTCCGGAGACACCACCGCCAGTCAACCCACCTCCCTGCCCAGCAGCAGTTCAGCTCCCGTTACTGAGTGACTCCGCTGAATTGGCCCCAGTCAGCCGTTGGGCGATAATCTGTTGATAAACTGCCGCAGTCCGTTCAGCCATGCGGCTGAGCGAATGCTGCTGACGGCAATATTCAAGCGCCCGGGCCGACATCGCCTGAGCCAGATGCGGCTCACTGATCAGGCGCTGGATGGCGGCAGCATAACTTTCCGGGGATGGGGGATCGCATATCCAGCCGGTCTGCTGATGAATCATGAAATCTGAATTCGGCACCGGACCGGTGATGGCGCAAACCCCGCTCGCCAGAGCATGCAGCAAACGGACATCCACCCGATCCACTACACCGGGAACCAGGAATACATCCGCACCCTTCATCAGCAGATTCCAATCGGTGGCGGGTTCGGTAAAAGTGATCTGCCGATGCAGTTGCAATTTTTCTGTCAGTTGGCGAAGAAATTTTTCGTGCGGACCACGTGCCGCCAGAAACAACATCACTTCCAGTCCTTCATCCTGCAGCAGTCGTACAGCCCGGATCAGATCCGCCACCGGTAAGGCAGGTTCGAAAGCGGTCATACATAATAAGGAGGGGGTCATTTCCGGACGGCTGAAGCAGTGGGGCGAAGATTCCGTCAATAATCCGGGGCGGATGAGATACAGGATTTCCGACCCACTTTCAACCTGCTGCTGCAGGTTCTGCTGCAGAACCTCGCTGGCACAGATCAAACCCTGCCAAGAATGTACCGGCCAATTGGTCGCCAGCTGCAGATCCTCGCTGCCCAACAGATGGCCGATCAGCGGACAGGAATAATGTCCCGCCAACGCCTGAGCCCAGACTGCGGAGCGGATGGTAAATCCGTGAATTATATCGGGCGGTACTTCCTGCAATTTTTGAATGGTGCGACGCAGATGTGCCTGACGGTTATACCAGCGCAGGGGTTGATGCAGAATTACCTGTACCGGCCCGAGTGATAATTGTCGGGCTGCAGGGGCAGAAGTAATGAGTGTTAATTTCTGTATGTAATCCAGCAACCCCACACAGAGATAGTTGATCATGGGGCCGAGGCGATCAAAAGTCAGTTGATCAACGACCAGCGCCGCATGCAGGCTGGTGGCGGTCGGTTCGGCGACTGGAGCTGTTTGATTCACCATCGGCGACCTGCCTGAAGTCACGCGGACGATTTGCTTTCAAGCCAGTTCGGGCCCCAGCCGACATCGACCTTGAGCGGCACGCACAGGGCGAGCGACTGCGTCATGGCTTGTCGGATCACGGCCGCATCCGATTCTATCCGATCACAAGGTACTTCAAAAACCAGTTCATCGTGCACCTGAATCAGCATTTGTGCGGCCAGCGAATGATCGACCCATCGGCGATGCAGTTGAATCATCGCCTGTTTAATCAGATCGGCCGCGGATCCTTGTAGAACGGTATTGACCGCCAGCCGCTCACCCAACGCGCGCTGGGCTGCGTTGGCCGATTGCAATTCGGGAATCGGCCGGCGGCGCCCGAGTATCGTCG
Organism: Phycisphaerae bacterium; assembly: GCA_022072405.1. Classification (GTDB taxonomy): domain Bacteria; phylum Planctomycetota; class Phycisphaerae; order UBA1845; family CAIVHJ01; genus JAJVHX01. The sequence goes on from JAJVHX010000020.1 coordinate 24,474, forward strand.
TGACGAATCCATCTTGCGTCGCCTGCCAGATACATCGATCAATAAAGCCGCGAATATCGGGGTAACGTTGAAAATAAAGTTCGATAAAGCGTTTGGCTTCCGTAACGCTCATACCGGTGGAGCGTGACAAACCGAAGGGAGTCTGACCGTAGATGATGCCGAAATTAACCGCTTTGGCTCGGCTGCGCTGTTCTGAGGTGACCTGCTCCAGTGCCCCGCCGAACACCTGGGCCGCCACGAAACGATGGATGTCCTGGTCTGCGGAAAAGGCTTCGAGCAGGCGGGCATCCTGACTGAAATGGGCCAGCATGCGCAACTCGATCTGCGAATAATCGGCCACGAGCAACACACGCTCCCCACCGTCGGCAATGAATGCTCGGCGAATCTGGCGACCTTCTTCGGTGCGAATGGGAATATTCTGCAGGTTGGGGTCGTTGGAGGAGAGCCGGCCGGTGATCGCCCCGATCATATTGTAACTGGCATGAACCCGTCCGGTCTGACGGCTGACCATGGTGGGCAGACTGTCTACGTAGGTACTTTTCAGCTTGGCCAGTTCCCGGTACTGCAGAATCAATTTCGGCAGGGGGTGGTCGGTCTGCTCGGCGAGTGCTTCCAAAGTTTCGGCGTCGGTGCTGCGTCCGGTTTTGGTTTTTCGCTGCACCGGCAGATGCAGCTCATCAAACAATATTTCCGCAAGTTGTTTGGGAGAGTCGAGATTAAAGGCCCGTCCCGCTTCCTGCTGAGCGGATTTTTCCAGTTCCAGAAGACGATCAGCCAGTTGCAAACCAAGCTTCTGTAGAAACGGGACATCCAGCTTCACACCGCGACGTTCGATGGCGGCGAGTACTTCGATCAGCGGCATCTCCGTTTCATAGAGCAGCGGTTGTAAACCGCGTTCGACGATCTGCGGCTGCAAGGTACGATAGAATCGCCAGGTCAAATCGGCGTCTTCAGCAGCATAATCGCAGACCCGCCGGGTATCGACCTGATCCATGGTGATCTGGTTACGCCCTTTACCGATCAGATCGGTGATCGGAATGGGTGTATAGTCGAACAATTCCTGAGCCAATCGATCCATGCCATGAGACGAGCGCAGGGGGTCCAGCAGAAAGCTGGCCAACATCGAATCAAACGCCAGATGTTGTACTTCAAAACCATGTTGCTGCAGCACGATCAGATCATACTTGATATTGTGGCCAACCTTGCCGATCTGCGGATTGGCAAAAATCGGTCCCAGGGCCTGGCGGATTTCTTCAACCGGCAGGGTGGCTCCGACCGCCGCGCGGACGGGTATATAGACTCCTTGGCCTTCCTGCCAGGAAAGCGAAATTCCCACCAATTGGGCGGTGACAGGATTCAAGCCGGTCGTTTCTGTATCGATGGCAACATATTTTTGACGCGATAACTGCACCACCAGTTCGGTCAGTGCCGCCGAAGAATCAATCAGTTGATAAATCGAGCTGCGAGGCGACGCAGTCGGCGAAGGGAGCGGGGTGACAACAGCAGTCGATGTTGTAAGGCGCGGCAAATCTTCCATCTGGGTTATCAGCCGATTCAATCCCAGAGATTTCAGAACCGGTTGCATGGCTTCCTGGTTTAAGCCGTGAAAGCGTGCGTTATCCAGAGCCAGGGGCAGCGGCAGATCCTTGTGCAAAGTGACCAGTTGTCGGGTGATCGGCAGTTGTTGTTGAAAAGCCTCCACCGCACTGCGCAACTTGGGAGTCAACTCAGCAGCGTGGGCCAGAACCTCCTCCGCCGTGCCATATTGCCGAATCAGTTTTACTGCTGTCTTTAACCCCACCCCAGCGATACCGGGCACATTATCCACATTGTCACCCATGAGCGATTGAATCTCTATGGCTTGTTCGGGCCGATAGCCTTTTTCTTCCTCAATCAGCGCCGCGTCAATTTTGCGATTACTGTCAGTATCGAACAAGAAGACATTGGGTCCGGCCAACTGATCCAGGTCTTTGTCGCGGGTGACGATCATGATGTCAAGATCCGTACTCTGCCAGCGGCGGACCAGGGTGGCGAGAATGTCGTCAGCCTCAAAGCCGTCAACGATCAGCGTGGGTATACCCGAGCGGTGCAACAACGAGACAATACGGTCGATCTGAGATGGTAAATCCTCCGGCAACGGTGGACGGTGGGCTTTATATTCCGGAAAAATTTTTCGCCGACTGGCCGTTGAGTTCTGATCGTCCAGCGCCACCACCAGGTAATCGGGGCGCTGGTTGCGTATCAGGTTGAAGAGCATGGCGAAAAAAACATGAATCGCCTTGGTGGGTTCTCCGGTGGGGCTGTTCAAGTTCCGGAAGGGGGCATAATAAGCACGGAAGATCTGGCTGTGGCCATCGATCATGTAAAGCGTTGAAGGCATGAGTCAATAATAGTGCGGAACAGGCAGATGGGAAACTGTTGTTGACCCTAATTAGACTTCGGCTGGATGAAAATCAAATTGCAGACCCAGTTTGTATCCGCCGACAGTCTGCGTACAGTGAATCACCGAAGCCAGGACACCGGGCATGTTTCCGTTATCAATATCAGTGTGAATGAGCACGCGCGTTCCAGCGGGCAAACGCTCCTTACTCATGACTCCCAAGCCACTGATAGAAATGTTATAGCCGCGGACGCAGTGTTCCCGGCTTTCGGATCCATCGAGAGACTGCAGGCGATAATCTCCCGGCGAGATAAAGCGCACCTGCCCTCGCTTGATCGCGAGCTGATCCGACTTGCCGAGTAACTCGGCCTCAGCAACCCAGCGATCCACCAGATGCCGCGCCACGTTCTGGTTGATCATGTCGTTTCTCCAAGACCCAACACGCCAAAGATTTAGGGGCTACGTTTGCTGTTTGGCCATGTTATCGGTCCTTGTATACTATTATAACTTTCTAATACCGGGCTGCAAGGTTAACCTGATCCTGAAATTGTGAATTATGAGCATAAGGCAGACAGTGACTTAGGGAACCTTGACAATTAGGCCAAACTCTCCGAGAATCCGACTATCGGAGTGAACTGGTAAGAGGCACCCCACCTAATTGCCCTAAGTGGCTTGATCACAACATCTAGGAGGCAGCTCGGATGGCAGGCAGACCCGCTCCCGGCGGCAATACTGGAATCCTGGTCGGCATGTTTGTTTCGATCGGTGTAGCCCTGATCGCATTGGTGCTGCTGATCGTGTTGTGGACCAATCAGGAAGAGCTGAAAAAAGCCACCACCACAGCGCAGGCAGACTTACAACGGGTAATGACCACCAGCGAAATGAGTGGAGCATTGAGTGCCTGGTTCAATCGGGCACAATCCGGAAAATCCGCCTCGCGGTTGATCAATGATGAACTGCAAGCTGTCAGCAATCTGATTGCTGATGGCATTCAACCGCCGAATATGGCGGCGGACATTCAGTCGAAGCTGCAACCACTCTGGAATTCACTGGCTGATGATAAACTGCTCGAAAACCCATCGGATATTGCACAACAGCCCTTACTGATCACACTGGAAAAGCTGTATGCGGCTTATAAAAGCGAATATGAGAAAAATCAGCAGGCGCAGAGCACGATCGATGGTTTGAATACGCAGATCGCTCAACTGACGGGTGACTTCCAGCAGGCTCGAGAAGGTTTTGATCAGAAGTCGACAGATCTCAATCAGCAGGTCGCAACCATTAATGAAGAATGGTCCAGCTTCCGTACGGAAAAAGAAACACAGTTTGACCAGATACAGGAGCAGATCAACGTCACAGCCGAACGTGAAAAACAGGATAAGATGACCTTGCAGGAGCGAATTGCCGGCCTGAATTCCGAACTGGACAAAAAAGAGCAAGCCAATAAGGAATTGCAGGAAAAAGTACGGGAATTTCAGATTCTGCCTCAGCCGCGAATGGCGGCTCGACAGGGCGACGGCCATATCCTGCTGACCAACCTGCCGGAAAACCTGGTTTTTGTTGATCTTGGTAAAGATGATCACCTGACGCTGGGCTTGCGTTTTGCTGTTTATGCCCCCGATCCGGGCATTCCGGGTTCAGGTGAAGCGAAGGCTTCCATTGAAGTTGTCAGTGTCGGCCAGGAAGTTTCCCACTGCCGCGTGGTCTGGCAGAATGAAATGAACCCGGTGCTCAAGGGTGATTTAGTGGCCAATCCGATCTATGATCGCAGCCGGCGGCTGCGCTTCTACGTCATGGGTGAATATGATCTGAATCATGACGGCATCGACGACCCCGCCGGAAGCGAAACCATTGAAGCCGTAATCAAGGACCTGGGCGGTGAACTGGATCAGGAACTCAGCTCACGTACCGACTTTGTTATCCTGGGTGCTCGTCCCATGGTCCAACGCCTGCCGGAAGATGCCTCACCGGAGTTGATTGCCATCCACGAAGACCAGGTTGCACGTGCTGATGTGTATGAAGCCGCGGTGAAGCAGGCACTGTCGCTTTCGGTTCCGATCTTCACTCAGGAGACGTTCCTGAATTTCATGGGACGCGCACCGACTAAGACGGCGGCACGTTAAGAGAATTCAGCCGAAATTACTGATAAAACTATTCACCAGCACCCAGCCTCTACTAAGGTAACGATTGAACGCTAAGCCCCTTGACCTAAGCACCGTTTGTCGTCAGACACGAGAGTGGTGCAGTCAGGTCAGCGGTATTGCATTAAAATATTATCGCAACGCACCGGAATATCGTCGTAAACATGATGATTCGGTCGTAACCGCTGCTGATCTGGAAATCCAGGAATGGCTGTTGCAGACCATCCATACGACCTTCCCGGAACATGCCGCCCTCGCCGAAGAACAGACTCCCCTGCTGGAAGACCTTCGCCCGGTTGCCAACCAGCGCTACTGTTGGGTGATTGATCCGGTCGATGGTACACGGAATTTTTTCCGGGGTATACCTTGTTTCTGCATCTCGATCGGCTTGCTGGATCGAGGCCATCCGGTCATGGGCGTGATTCATGATCCACTGATCGGACAAGCGTACTATGGCTGGCAGGGGGGCGGGGCGTGGCTGGGGGATGACCGTCTGGAGGTTAATTCAGCCGACTGGAATTTTGATTCACTGGTCGGCATCCCCACCGGTCGGCGGGAGATGCTTCCACAGATCATCTATACCGAATGGTTGAAATTGGCGGTATTACGCAATCATGGTTCATCCGCTTTGCACCTGGCTTATGTAGCTGCCGGCGCATTGGATGGTTGTTATGCGAAGAAAACCCGCCTGTGGGATATCGCCGCCGGAGCTTTACTGGTGTGGGAAGCGGGGGGATCGTGCACCGGCCCGCTGGGCGAACTACTGTTTCCCATTCAGCCGGAAAAATACCAGGGTGAGAAGATGGCACATCTAGCCGGCGGACCCACCATCCATCAGAATCTGCTGACTTCATTACGCGGCTGAAATTGTCAGTTGTTCGTTCCTTCCGGTGCTGACGGACTGAGTACCTGCTGAATGGCTTTACGGGAAAATGTGATTTTGGTGTTGTTGGTTTCATCAACGCGAACGACGATTTCATCATCTTTTACAGAAACGATCGTCCCCATAATTCCGCCGATGGTCAGTACGCGGTCATTTTTCTTCATCTGGCCGAGCATGTTGGCAGCCTGTTTGCGCCGCTTGCGATCACCCATCACCATCACCACCCAGAAAAGCACCAGGGCAAACATCAAGCCGGTAATGGGATTGAAAATGGAAGGGGGTTGGGCAGAGGCACCTGGTTGGGTGGCAGTCCCCGGCGCCGTCGAACCTGACTGGCCTGTTGTACCTGTTGTTGATTCTGCCTGAGCCAGTAAAACTAAAAAATCATTCTTCATGTTAGTTCCTAAAAAGTGCCGACTGCTTCAAGAATCCACCGATTCGGGAAGCAACTCGGCTTCGGTTCGAGCGACCGGGTATTCTTCAACCAGTCGATACAGTTGGTTGATCTCAATTAATTGTCGAATCCGGGCCATCAACCGCTGGAAAAACCGCACATTATGGATTGAGGTCAGTATCGGTCCCAGCATTTCGCCCACTAAAAATAGATGTCTAATATAGCCTCTGCTGAAAGTGCTGCAAGTGTAACAATCGCAGCCGGGTTCGAGCGGTTCGCGGCTGGTACGATGTATTTCATTACGCAGGCGGAGGGGACCGGTGGCGGTGAAGGCATACGCATTACGCCCGTTGCGCGTTGGCAGTACACAGTCAAACATGTCGATACCATTCTGTACAGCGGCCAGAATATCGCGGGGCATGCCCACGCCCATCAGATAACGGGGTCGATCGACCGGCAAATCCGACACATGCTGCTGCAGTACCCGCACCATCTCCTCATGAGTTTCACCCACCGACAATCCGCCGATGGCATAACCGGCGAAATTCATCGCCACCAGTTGGTGGGCACATTCCCGGCGCAGATCGAGATCCAGGCCACCCTGGGTAATGGCAAAAAGAGCCTGCTGCTCTCCCAGCGGACAATCGCGACAGATTGTCGCCCAGCGCAGCGTGCGCTCAACCGCCTGTCGGACTGCTTCCGGCGGGCTGGGTAATGGGGGACATTGATCGAAAGCCATTACAATATCCGCACCCAGATCACGTTGAATAGCCAGGGAGGATTGCGGAGTCAGGTGATACGCCGCACCATCCAGATGTGAACGGAAATGAACGCCCAGGTCATCAATCTTAGCCAGTTCCGCGAGAGAGAACACCTGAAAGCCGCCGCTGTCGGTCAGGATCGGGCCATTCCAGCCCATGAATCGATGAAGTCCGCCCCATTCCGCGATCAATGCCGAGCCAGGCCGAAGCATCAGATGATAGGTATTCCCCAGGATGATCTGACTGCCGGTGGCGGTGACCTGGTCCGGTGTCAGGCCACGCAGCGTTCCACGCGTGCCCACCGGCATGAACGCCGGTGTGTCCACCACACCGTGACTGGTATGCAGACGACCACGTCGCGCGCCAACAAAATGACCCGGCAATAATTCAAAACGAACCATGCCCTATGATATCGCGGGGGTCTGTTACTGGCTAGGCAGGGATGGTATTGAGCCTCGCGTCGGGTGCCTCTTCAAACAACGATTCGCCAATTTCGGTGAGTGCAATCTGATATTGTGCGCGGCGGGTTTCACTCACCCCCAGCCACTGCTGAACAAAACCCTCGTACATCTGCGGGCTGAGTAACAGGTGCAGTGGATAAACCAGACGTAAATCACGAACCAATCGCTGCAATAAATCACGTTGGGCGATGTTCAACGGCAATGCGCCGAGTAGCTCGCGAAAGGAATGCTGTTGATTTCGGTCATAACGGGGCTGATCACGTCGGGCTTCATAATAGAGAATAAAATGCAGGATCAATAGTAATATGAGGAACCCGCCGATCACCAGGATCAATCCGATCCAGGTACTACGATCGCTGGGATCCTTGTTGAAGGCGTCGCGCAGGGCGCGAAACAGATCATTTCGGCTGGATATCTGCAGCAACAAGGGCATCATGGGGAGCGCTCCGTTGGTGCCGTCCAGTCCGTGGGGAGTTGAACGGTATGGCGTAAGCGACGTTGGCGTCGTTTTTCATAGCGCAACAATTTCTGAGCCTGCAGCCGGACCTGGGCATCGGGATCCTGTTCAGCCATGGTGGCGATGCGTTCAATAATGCCCACCAGGTTGAGACTTTCCGCAACCCAGAGGGCACTGGCTCGATCCGCCCGTGATTCACTGCGCATTTCATTAAGCAGCGCCACCGCCGCATCGCGTATCCGCAGGCGCAGAAGCGCTTTGATCGCCCCGGCACGGACCCGATGATCCGGATCCTGCAGCTTGGGAACTAATTTCTCAAAACGCCGCGGGGATTCCACGGCATCGAGCGCATCAACGGCGTTGGCCCGCACCCGGCGATCGGGATCATCCAGTGCCTGCAGCAGCAATTGCTCCGACAATCCCGCTTCCAGATGAGCCAATTGACGCACGGCTGCACTGCGCACCATGGCATCCGAATCATGACAACCGAGATAAACGACCTCGCGCAGCGGCGGACTGAGTTCCCACTGACGCATGATGTTCAATACCCGCAAACGCTCCGCCGCCGTGCCCTGCTGGTAATGACTGGTGAGCGTTGCTTTGATTGCAGCTCGGTCGGACTGGAATAATTCCCGAAAACTACGCTGTTGAGCATCCGGCAGCTGATCATATTGTTTCCAGAAATCAGCAAAGGTCTGTATCGGTGCTGAACGGCGCGGCCGCGAGTGAGCAGCCGAATCCGAGAACTGCGGATAGCGTTTTTCGAGCAGCGGACGCTCTTCAGGATATCGACGAACTAATTCATGCCAAGCCACCCGGGCCAGATCGATCGTACTCCAGTCCAGCATGACCCGCAAAATATCCGAAGAAGCCTCTCCGGGAATATGGACCAATTCATAAAAAGCGAGCTGCTGCTTGGCTGGATCATTACACAAGAGGATGTTTTTATACCACTGCAGCTTCTGTTCATCAGATATCCGGGAATGGCGGATCAGGCGTAATGCCTGTCGTAATTGCGTGGTGGGCATTTTATATAAGGCCGCCTGGTTATTCTCCAGCCAGGGCAGTTGCGTGATCGAACGCAGCCCGGCAGCAGTCTGCGGATCACCCGCCAACCAACTTATTTCCAGCAGAGCAGACCAGAGTTCGGGAGTGAGGTGTTGACGGAAGATTCGTTGCACGGTCGGCTCCAGTTCCGCATACTGGAGATACAGGAGCAGAAAGGACGCATCCTGCGGTTGGCAGGTATGGGTCAGATGTTCAATAATCGTTCGACGACACTTGCTTTGTGGACGCTGAATCACATTCAGCAGTTGTTCATTCAGTTCCAGGGTATACTGTAATGCGGATTCGATTACCGAGCTGCGCGAGTGTGCTTCGTAAGAATCCAGCGCATCGTACAAAGCCTCGATCAGCAGGGCGAGTTGTTGGCGATGTTCGTTGAGTAACTGATAGTAATCCGCCAGCGCCTCCGGATTATTCGGCGAAACCGCCGCCGGAAGCAGCGCCGGCCACTGTACCGCCAGTTCGCGCAATGCGGTCGCCGAACGAGCCCGCGTATCGGTTGACGGGCTGCGCAATCCCAGGGCCAGCAGATAAGCCGCCTCATAGGATCGAGCCCGGCGGATTATATCGATGGCGTTCAGCCGCACGACTTCGTTGGTGGCTCGTAAGCAATCCCGCAGCTGCCCTTCCAGATGACGAAAAGCCCCGACAAATACCTCGCGGCTGTATTCGGGTAATCGATCATACTGTTCGAGCAACTTAACCAGCACTTCCGGGTGACCGCGCCAGAGCAGAAGTCGCAATGCCGCCATCTGGAAAGGCTTTTCCAACTGGTACAAAGCCGCCAACACCGCATCGTCGACAGCCAGGTTCTGCTGTTGCAGCAATGGCTGGTAGACGCGCGGCAGGGCCGGCTGGGCCGCTTCCTCAGGGGACGGTGATGGAGGCTTCGTGAACACGGGGTCCTTTTTTCTGTTTTAGGCCAAGACGGATCAGCTGTCCCGACAATGAATGGGCTTCCGGAAATACATGACTTTTGACAACCGATTGTCCCGGTTGCAGATCAATGATGTAAAGATTCTGACGACGGCGACCGGGAGCATCGGCAAAACTGCGAAAGGTCAGCGTCTCGGGGGAATGGTTGGTAATGTGATGACGAACCACCAGCAGATCACCTTCAAGCAACAAATCAGCGGCCACGTCGATATCGGCCAGATCCAGTTGCAGGGGCAACATGGTTTCAAAGGTGATGAGCTGTTCGGCATCGATGGTTACCTGGGCTTCGATCTGCTTGGCGCCGGCCGGTTCGCGGGCTGCGGATTGAATGCGTATCAGTGGTCGATCCTCCGCTCCGGGCTGCAAGGCAAAACTGAGCTGTGACGGCCTGATCTGCCAGCCGACCGGGGCGCGGAGCTTGATGGTGCCCGAAATCGGGTCCATTCTTGGGTTTTTTATAACCAGGGTCTGTTCATGCGATACCGATTCACTGGGCAGCAATTCGGGATCAAAGCGCAGATGACGACGAAAATCAATCAGCCAGGAGGGTGCATAAGACGCAATTACCGGAAGAGGCGAGAGCCGCATCTTACTGAATCCCTGCTCGATAGTCAGGCTCTGATGTTGACCCCATAAATCGGTGAGCTGTGTTGCTCCACCTAGTTCCAGAGTAAATTCCTCTCCGTTCAGGGGAGCACCATCAGCCCAGAGGATCAATAGCGCCTGGCCGTTGACATCGAAGGCTTCACACTGCACATCCGGATGCAGGGTGAGTGAGCCAAGGTAGCGTGCCTGATCCAGGCAGGAGATCAGTATCTGGTAGGCAGACAATTCATTGTCAGGCTCAGCATATACCTGTCCGGCATTATTCCGAAACCGCCAGGGTTCCGGCAGAAATACGATTTCCGCCTTGCTCTGCAGGGCATAGATCAGACGTTTGGCGGTATCGGCCAGCATGGGCAACTGACGAAATTGATCGGCCGGGAGCGTCTCCAGAACGGCCCATAGTTGCGCCGGTTGAAAGTGCTGCGCAGCGTCATTCAGGTAGTTCACGATTTCCGTGGGCGCGACGGTCACGGGCACCGTCACGGAAACCGTGTCGGCAGTCAATTCCTTGTCCGGCTGATCGTGCTGTACCGACCAGGGATAGGCGATGAGTGGGGTGGCCACCAGCTTGCCTATTTCCTGCCGGAAATTCTGCAGACTGCTTTTCAGTCGACTGTCGTTGATTACCGCATCATGACCATCAAAACCCAGCTGCCAATAGCGAAAGCGGGACTCGTAACGGGTAATCATCTGGGCTAAAAAAGGCTGCCAGATTTCCGTCGACAGGCTGAGCAGATCAATCACGCTGCCGGAAGCAGTTGAATCGAGTGCGGTTTCGGCGTCCGATTTCACCAGCACCCCGGTCATCTGCACACCTTGATCAGCCAGGTTCTGGATAAACTGATCCTGGGCCCGCAGGTGCGCTTCATCCTGTTCGAAATGATTACTGCTGATCGGTAATTTCAAATGGTGTATCTGCAGTATTTCGACCAGTTCCTGTAATACCGGCCAGTTGCGGGGTGTATTACTGCGAATCATTAAACCCAGTCGTTGCGGGCTGGTCTTGGCCAAGGGTGGGGGCGGCGGACTTCCCTGGCAGACGAAACCCAGCCGCCGATCAATGACCGTACCATCATGAATATCCACGGTGAGGCGGGCATGATAATAGCCCGGCGGCAGGTTTGACAGACTGACCTGCTGGGAATGCCGATCGTCACTCTGAATGTCCGCCAGAGATTGTTCAAATACAACACGTCCGATCACGTCATGCACCCGTAAACGCACGTCACGATCATGCTGATCCATACCGCCCACATGAGCCAATAATACGGGCGATTCACCCGCCCGGAACAGATGGCCGCGATCCGCTGCACTGCTGGTCAATTCGATGCGCGGCAAGCGATAGATGATGAGATCATCAAACCAGGCGCCGCCATAAATGTCCTTCTGTTCAATATGCTTGTACGGGCGAGGCCCGGACCACCAGATGGAGGGTTGAACCACCCATACTTTCAATCCAATCGCGTAGGAGGTGTCTGTCTGATTGGGGAGCTGAATAGTGACTTCCTGCCAGGCATCATCCTGCCCCGAACCTCCGACCATTTCGCTGAAACGAATGGTATTCGCTAACACATTGCCGGCGGCGTCGAGATAATACGCGCTCAGATAAGCTCGAGCATGGAACAGCTTGTCCGGTCGGATACGGGCCACGATACGATAATTACTGTCTGGTTCGACCACGATATCGGCACGGTCGTAGTAGTAAGCACAGCTTCGCCCATCCAACGACAGGTAAAATGAGGGGGCTCCGGTATAACCCTGTTGATCATCAAATTTGCCGGCAGAAAATTCAGGAAAACCATCGGCCTGATAGCGCTGCCAGTGCATGGGAATCTCTTCCAGATTGCCTAGCTTGCGCTCATCGAAATCGAAGTGTTTGATAATACGATCCACTTCGTCGACCGGTGCAGTATCACGCCCGGGCAGATCAGCCGCTAGACAGATCAACCCCGTCGACATCCCCAGTGGGATCATCCAGAATATGCTGGCAGCCCTTAACATGGTTAGCTATATGAATTATCGGTCGCTGGAATGGCTCACCTTAGCTGAATATCTCAGGACGGCATGGGATTTACGGACAGCAAAGCTATGCAATAAAAGCATTTATAACTGGCTAAGTTGTCGTAGAACTATGGCCAGATCTTGTCGGGGCATAGTCTCGATCGGCAGGCGGACTAATTGCTGAATTCTAGCCTGCAACTTCTGAGCGAGGGCCAAAGCAGCCTGCTGGCGAATCAAATCACTGCCCAGCAAGAGCGTTGGATCAGGAAGCCCCCAGTGAACCAATAAGCCGATCCCCGGCCAGTTGGGGCAGCGACTGTGGGCTTCGTCGCAAAGGGTGATCACCAGATCAAATTCTCGGTTGAGATACTGGTTGAGATTTTCCGATGCCAGATGTTCGGTCGAAATATTCAGATCCTTGAGCGCCTGGGTCGCCAGCGGGTGAACATAACCAGCCGGCTGGGTACCAGCGCTGAAGGCCAGAAACTGCTCGGCGCCATGGTGTCGCAGGATAGCTTCGGCCATTATGGATCGACAGGAATTTCCGGTGCACAGGAATAATACACGAATTTTTCGGGGCATAGGACGGCTCCATTCATAAGCCTTTCCTGCTACAGTGTAATCAATATACGCACTCCAGGCGAATTGGCAAAGCTGAGTTAATTGCATTAAAATGGCATGATTAGCAGTCGGAGTCGGCCCGCGATGGAAAAAGCCTGGCGAACCGGGATCGGTTATGATCTGCATCCGCTGATCAGTGATCGAGTTTTACGATTGGGCGGAGTAACCATAGCAGGGGAGCGGGGCCTGGGTGGTCATTCCGATGGCGATGTTGTACTGCATGCTCTGATAGATGCTCTACTGGGTGCGGTAGGGTGGCCTGATATCGGCGAGCAATTTCCTGATACCGATTCCCGATGGCGAGGAATCGATAGTACCCAACTCATGGACCAAGTGATCGGACAACTCCTGGGCGCTGGCTGGCGGATCAACAATGTTGATTTGGTCATTATCGCTCAGAAACCAAAGTTGTCCCCCTGGAAGGAAGCGATCCGGAAGAAGCTGGCGGAATTGTGTCGAGTTTCAACTGGACAGGTCGGCGTGAAAGCCAAGACCAATGAGGGATTTGATGCTGTTGGCCGGCAGGAAGCGATTGCCTGTCAGGTAATCGCGACCGTGATACAGAATGTGGAGTAAGCGCATGCCCTTGCGATTTTACAATACTCTGACCCAGGAGAAAGAAATCTTCAAGCCGATCCAGGCCGGGCAGGTGGGCATCTACCTCTGCGGCCCGACGGTCTATCGAGAAAGTCATATCGGCCATGCGGTCGGTCCGGTCGTTTTTGACGCCCTCAAACGCTACTTGTCTTTTAAGGGATTCAAAGTTCGCTGGGTGGTTAATATTACCGACGTGGAAGATAAATTGATTGAAGAAGCCCAGCAGCAGAACTGCCGGGTCAGCGAGCTGGCTGAGCGGGTGGCCCGTAGTTATCGTGACGCGCTCGCGCAGTTGGGGGTTCACGGCATCGACCACATGCCCAAAGCCAGCGAACATATCACTGAGATCATCGCCATGATCGAACGGCTTATCACCAATGGCTATGCCTATACCTCCGGCGGTGACGTTTACTTTGAGGTCAGCCGCGATGACGATTACGGCAAGCTCTCCAACCGCCGAACCGAGGATCAGGCCGGCCAGCGCGAACTCAGTTCTGCTGATAAGCGCAGCCCGCACGACTTTGCCCTGTGGAAGGCCTCCAAGCCTGAAGAGCCTGAAGAAGTCTGCTATGCTTCGCCCTGGGGATGCGGCCGGCCGGGATGGCATATTGAATGTTCCGCAATGAGCATGAAATTGCTGGGTGAAACATTTGACATCCACGGTGGGGGCATGGATCTGATCTTCCCGCACCACGAAAATGAGATCGCCCAGTCGGAATCCTGTACCGGTAAGCCCTTTGTCAAATACTGGCTGCATAACGGCCTGACCCGTTTCAATACCAAAAAAATCAGCAAATCCGACCCCACCATGCAGATCATGCTCAGCCGCATGACCCTCAGTCATCTGCTTAACCAATACAGCGGCGAGCTTTTGCGCTATTTTATTCTCAGCACCCATTATCGCCGGCCTATCGAGTTTTCCGATGAAGAACTCGCCAGCCGGCAGAAGGGGCTGGACAGCTTTTATCGCCTCTTTGAGCGGATTAATCGTTCGGTTAACAATTCACCCTACGACGACCATCCGACGCTGCATCGCCCGAAATTCGAAGCCATCAACGAGCAGTATCATGAATTTGTGCGCGAAATGCTGGAGATGCGCAATGAATATCTCGATGCCCTGGATGACGACTTCAACACCGCCGCCGCCATCAGTGTGCTGTTCAAGGAAGCGGCCGCCATCAATCGCCTGATGGATCGCTGCCAGGTGGAAACTTCGACCGACCAGGAAGCCCGGCAACTGGTGCTGGGAGCCTGTCGCAGTCTGGTGGAGGATGGACGGATCATCGGTTTGTTTTTGAAAACACCCGCGCAACTGGTCAAGCTGGATGAAAGTCTGACCGACCGGCTGGTCGAAATGCTGATCCAGTTGCGGTCTGATGCCAAAAAAGATAAGCATTTCGCCTTGGCGGATCGTATCCGCGATGAACTGGCCGCACTGGGCGTCGTGCTGGAAGACAGTCGTGATGGCACGCGCTGGCGAAAGTCGTAGGATTATCGATGGAAGCGTTGTGGCTGGGGATCGATCCGGGCTTGCGCACGACGGGATATGGTTTGATCGCGATGGCCGGCCCCCGGCTGCGGATTGTTGATGCGGGTACCATCCGGGCCGAGGTACGGTTGACGCTTAGTCAGCGTCTGGCTCAAATACATGCGGATTTATCTGCACTTCTACAGGAATATCGCCCGCTGGCAGTCGGTGTGGAAAAACTCTACAGTCATTATCGACATCCACAAACCGCCGTGGTGATGGGTCATGTCCGCGGTGTGATCCTGCTGGCTGCCGCTGAAGTAAAATTGACGGTTTATGAACTGGCTGCCACAGAAATCAAACGATCTCTGACGGGCAACGGTCGGGCCAGTAAGCCCCAGGTGCAGCAAGCCATTCGTCTGCGACTGGGATTATCTGCTGTTCCTCGTCCGTCGGATATAGCCGATGCGTTGGCTATCGCGATGTGTATCGGCTCGCGTTTACAGCGCCCCTCAGGCCGACGCAGGGGAGTGGTCGCATGATAGTAAAAATGACTGGCGTACTGAGCGAACTGAGTGAACACGCCCTGGTTCTGGAGCGGCAGGGTATCGCCCGCGAGATTATGATCCCCGCCTGTGCCCTGGGCGAACTGGCGGCGCAACGCGGTCGGGAAGTCACCCTTTATACTCAGGAATATCTGGAAGGCAGTGCCGGTAACAGCCCACTGGTACCGCGCATGATCGGTTTTGTACGCCCCGAAGATCGGGCGTTTTTCCGACGTTTTACGGAAGTGAAGGGTATCGGCCCGCGCAAAGCGCTGAAAGCCCTGGCCGAGCCGGTGCATAAAATCGCCTGGTGGATCCAGCAGGGAGACAAAAACGCCTTGTCGCGGCTGCCGGGTATTGGATCACGAGCCGCCGAATTAATCATCGCCGAGCTGAAAGGCAAAGTCGAAGAATTTATCGCCGGTTCACCCCCCGTAGCCACTGCCGATCTGGGCCAATGGTCGCAGGCCCAGCGCGATGCATTGGAAATTCTGGTGGCGTGGGGTGACAGCCGCAGTGACGCCGAGCGCCTGCTGGAACGGGCCAGCCACGGGCAGGAGCAACTCCATTCTGCCGATGAATGGGTGCGGGCGGCGTATAAAATCCGGCAGGGGGCGGAAGTATAACCATGGTGCGCGAACGCATGATCTCTTCAGAGCCGCAGCAGCGCGACGACGAAATCGCCACGCTCAGTTTACGCCCGCAACGTTTGTCCGAACTGATCGGCCAGGAAGCGATTATCAATCAACTGAAAATCGCTATCGCCGCCGCCAACCATCGCCGAGAACCCTTGGAACATATTCTGCTGGACGGACCGCCCGGCCTGGGAAAAACCACGCTCGCCCAGGTCATCGCCATGGAAATGACCGGGCAACTGCCCCGCATGACTTCCGGGCCGGTACTGGCGAAAACAGCCGACCTGATGAGCATGCTCACCAATCTGGAACGCGGACAAATCCTCTTCATCGATGAAATTCACCGTCTGCCACGCATTGTCGAAGAATTTCTCTACCCCGCCATGGAAGATTTCCGGGTGGATTACACAGTCGAAGGCGGTGTGGGGGGGCGGACGGTCAATTTCCGGCTGCCACAGTTCACCCTGATCGGGGCCACCACACGGGCGGGGATGCTTTCATCTGCATTACGCGATCGCTTTGGTCTACGCTTCCACTTTGAGTTTTACCAGGCAGAGCAACTCACGGAGATTTTACGCCGTTCAGCCCGGCAGTTGGGTACTGCAGCAGAACTGGCGGCTTTGGAGCATATCGCGCTGCGCAGCCGGGGTACGCCGCGAGTTGCCAATCGCCTGCTGCGACGAGTTCGCGACTATGCCCAGGTGCGCAGCAATGGCGAACTCATCCCGACACTGGTCGCCGAAGCACTTGATATCCTGCGGATCGATCCGCTGGGGCTGGATGATCTGGATCGAAACTACCTGACCACATTGATCAATATTTATCGCGGGGGACCTGTAGGTATCGAGGCGCTGGCGGCTACCATGGGTCAGGAACGCGATACCCTCGAAGATGTGGTCGAACCCTATCTGTTACAACTGGGATTTGTGATTCGCACCCGTCAGGGCCGGGCGGCCGCCCCGTTGGCTTATGAGCATTTGAAAATCCCCGGCGGACCCGCTGGTTCTTCCGCATCGCTGCAATCATCACTTTTTCCGGATCAGGATTCTGCGTGACGATATTGCAGAATGCGCTCCAGCAGATGATGCCAGCCCATACATCGTAATTTGTTCTCAAGTCCGACGCTGAGCTTTTCACGACTGATCCCGTAACGTAATGCCTGATGCAAATAATCGCCGGCTTCTTCGTATCGTTGCTGTCTCAATAAAAAGCGCCCCAGGCGCAGCAGTTTATCTCCGTAAGATGCTCGCCAGGCCCGGGTCATCCCCAGTTGGTAACAGAATAAATTACGATGCTTTTCCAGGCATTGCAGATACATGCGCAGGCGCAATTCGGTCTGGCGGTTGGCACCCTGGGGATGGACCCGCACGCGTACGAGCACCTCATCGAACCAGCGCAATCGAAAGTGAACTGCCAGGCGAATCCACATATCCCAATCGACTGATAGTTTGAGCTGCTGATCAAAAACACCCGCACGATCAAAGCAGCTGCGGTGGGCCATCACTCCCGAAAGACTGGATACAAAGGGTTGATATTGCAGCAGAGCTGACCAGATATCGTTGGCGTGACGGGGTCCGGCTGCAACTTGCTCGACTTGGCCATTATCATGAAACCGCTCGCCGCCTGGAAAACTGATTCTGATATCCGGGTGATTGCTTAAATCCTGAAGCTGATATTCCAGCTTGTTTGGTAACCAGAGATCATCGGCATCCAGGAAACATAACCATCGGCCACGGGATTCCGTGATTCCTCGGTTTCTGGCTGCTGCATTACCGGCATTTTTCTGGCTAATAAATCTCACTGGTGCGGGATATCGATCGTAGAGTTGAGCAGTTTGGTCGGTTGAACCATCATCAATCACGACTACTTCATAATCCGGGCAGGTTTGCGACAGCACAGAATCAAGCGTCTGCGGCAACAGATGAGCGCTGTTGTAACTCGGAATAATCACTGAAATGAGTGGATCACCTGCCAAGCTATAAATCCTGCTCAGATATGATGCTTGAAACTGTTGGAGACATCGACCGAGCAGCTTTTAGAATTGATCGAAAACTGACCAAGCCGAACTACATACTCAAGGTCTGATAATATTGGTTATGATGCGTTGAATGTAAATGACACTCTGAATTGAATAAACTCAATTTAGCTCTTATACCGTAATTCCTAAGGCTTTAAGTTCTTCGGGGCCGTTGGTGTGTCGCCGGCTTCATCCAGAGATATCAGGTCGGTCATCTCGACAGTCTTGGAGGTCTCATTAAGTCGATAGACTGCCAGTTTCTCGGAGCGGGTATCAATCACATAGACCAATTCTGTACTACCGCTCATCCGGCCAACAACCATCGTATAGTTGCCGGCTGAAGTGACCATACCGGACGCTTCGGCCCGTTGCAGGTCCAGACTGGCCAGAATCATCAGCGTAGCAAATAGTATCGTTGCAGAAATGGACAAAGTCAGCAGTTTTATCGTGGATTTCATGGCATTTTCTTCCAGCGTAAAATATTACCGGTGCGAATTAGCGGCTACTCTTTGCGCCCAAATCGGTACTGATATCGCGCAGGCCAACTGCCCGCATTGTTCCTGATACACCCTGTTCGGGCACCAGAACCGACATCACTCCCTTGCCCGTATGCAGGATATATAGGGCATCAGTACCGCCTGCGTATTCCGCCGTGACGGCCAGATACTTCGCATTTCCGCCGGACTGCGCAAAAGCAGGGGGCAGATGCGTCACCATAAATATGCAGCCAATCGCCATTAACAGGTTTATCACTATCAGACTACGAATGAGAATACGACGCGATTTCATCGACCATACCCTCCAAGGCAAACGCTAGTTGTCATGCTGACGTTTGGGATTCTTGAAGCAAATTCCCAGAACCAAGCCGGTCATGATTATCATTGCCCCCCACTTCCACCACCAGCTCTCATCAGCCAACTGATTTACTTCGCTGAGTGAAGCCATGACAGTTTGAGCAGGAGCCTGGCTGGGAGTTGGTGCGGAGGGTGGTGCACTGGGTGATGGGCCAAAATCGCTTCCCGGATCCTGCTGCCCTGTAGGAGATCCCGGTTGACCAGAGACCACCGCTGAGGCCTTTTCCATAAAGCCGGCGGGATCGTGAAATCCCTCAAACCGCCCTGCTTCACTGCCATCCGATTTTAGAAATACAACCGTCGGTAACCCCTGGACGGAGAATTTTACGGCGAGGTCTTTCTCCACATCAGCATCAATTTTTATGGCGATGGCATTTTTCTCTATCCATTCCTTGACCCCGCTGTCCGGCCATGTCTGCTCATCCAGTTGCTTGCAGTAGCCACACCAGGTGGCCCAGAAATCGAGCACCACGAATTTGTTTTCCGTCTTAGCTTTGGCCAGTGCTTCATCGTATTTCAAATCGGAGAAAGGTGCTTCTGCCTGAGCTAACGACGCTGAGACAACCAGAATGATCAGAGATAGGTGTGGCCGCATAAATGATCCTTAAATAGCGCTTATATATTGTAGCAGTATAGTCGGGTTGAACCAGCCAAACAACTTTATTTCGAAACTCATTAAAACAGGGTTTTCAGATTAGAGAAATCCATTAAAAAAGCACCCGGAAATCCGGGTGCTGGTTCGGTTTTTACGGAAATGGGACGCCAGCGGCTAGGCGACGCGCGGCGTGAGTTGCGTGGCGCCAGGCTCGCGATAACGAATTTCCGCCCAAATCGCCGCCACTAACGACGCCCCCGCCACTCCCAGCAGGAATATTGACATCGTCGAGGATGATACGGCCAACCCCAAAGCACCTGACACGAGGATTAAAATACCCATTGCAACGCGTCGCAATAATTGGGGATGCAACATGAGCGGTGCGGCGATTGCGATCGAACTGTATGTACCCACGAAAATACCGAGCAACATGAGGAAACTGAACGCCCGAATAGAATCGCCCCCCCAGATGTACAAAACCAGAAGAGAGAGCAGGGCAGTTGAGGTGACGATGGTGCGCGGCAAAGTCTGGTTGATGCTGGGATTGATCAGTCGCTCCGGTACTTCTTTCAGCTTCCCGCGCAGTTCACGGATCCGATCGAAGACCACGATTTTATCGTTGATGGAGTAACCCACGATGGTCAGCAGTGCGGCGATAGTGGAGAGATCAATTTTGAAATCACCAATCAGCAACAGTCTTCCGATCAGCGTCTGCGAGAGATAATAGCTGATGGAAATCGCGCCCATGGAAATAATAATGTCATGAAACAACGCCACCAGCGCGGTAATGCCAAAACTCAATTCCCCAAACCGGATCCATACATACAGGGCAATGGCCACCAGCGAGAGGATGATGGCAATGGCGGCTTGCTGAGTGGACTGATCGGCGATTTGTGGAGCAAACTGCGTGATCGTCTGCAAGGTTTTTCCACCGCTGAGGGCCTCCTGAGCGATACGCAGTTCGGGTTGAGCCAGTCTGGCCTCCCACTCCTCCGGATTCTCTTCATAGTTTATCTCATCATCGGCTACCAACAAGGCAAATCCATCAACCCGGGGTGATTGGTTATTCGCCGGCGCAGTGGATTCGTAACTTAGCGCCACCAATTCAAAGGGTCGATATGCGTAATCCGTACCACCATACACGAGATGGGCCTGCTGGAAGCGTTCGGTCAGTTCCTGCAGCGTATGCGGTGGGGTTACGTTTTCAAACACCATGGCCACCCCTCCGCTGAAATTGCGAATCGGCGCGAGGGCATCGCCTCCGATCACATCGGCCAGACGCAGATCCGAGCGTGAGACGCCCTCCTTGTACAGCGGGAAATATTCGCGATTCTTTACCGGATCGTTCCGCAGTGTATAACTGAGCGGCTGCTGAATTTTGAGCTTGGGGCCGATGGCAGCAACGATCGCTTCGCGCACCAGATCTTTGTTCGTTTCAGTCGTGTTGATTTCGTAAGTATCAGGTTTCGATGAGCCCGCCTGGACTAAACCGGCCACCACTTGTAACTTGGCACTGCGCAGACGATCCGAGGCGGATTGCAGGTACTCATTGGTTTTCTGTATCCGCTTATGCACTTCGTCTGCACTGACGACCAGAGTCCCGGCTGCCGGTTGGGTGGTTGGATTGCCCGTTCCGCCCGTGGATTGCAGGCGCGTCGTCACCTGTATTTCATGGGTATCAATCTCTTCAATCTGGTCGAACAGGCGGGGTTGACCAATGCCCGTGTTTTCCGCGAGGGCAGCCAGGGCGATGGTATCGAGCTGGCTGGCAGTGAAATCCGGACTGGCAAGGCGATAGACACCGGCCTGGGCCGTTGATTTGATGGTAATGTCATCGACACGCCCGGCAGCCCAGCGCAACCAGCCGGGAACAGAGTGAGGATCGTCGGCCTGGAAACCGGTTCCACTGACCACCTGACGGACTTCATCTTCATTCAACATGGGTTGGCCATTTTCATGGTTCAACGTGATGGTGATCGCCGTCCCACCGAGAAACTCAATATCATATATATTGGGTTTGTTGTTGACGTGTTCATAGGCGAACAAGGCTCCGCTGCCGGCGATCAGCACGACGGATCCGGGCAAAAAGTAACGCCGGGCCAACTTCATCCAGTCGATATCGGGAACGCCGATGATCTTCAACATGCGCACCGTTTTCATGAGTCCGGCCTGAATGAGTGCAGCAAAGATAATCCGGGTAACAAACAACGCGGTAAAGACGTTGAAAACCAGTCCCAGGCCCAGCACTATGGCAAAGCCTTTGACTTCTTCACTGCCGACATAGCCCAGAATCAGGCAGCTCAGCAGGGTGGTAATGTTACAATCCAAAATGGCGGACAAGGCCTTTTCATAGCCCAGCTTGACCGCCATCTTCAGACTGGCACCGCGTTGCAGCTCTTCACGGATTCGTTCATAGATCAGCACGTTGGCGTCGACGGCCATACCCGCAGATAGTGCCAATCCCGCAATGCCGGCCAGGGTAAAGGTCGCTTCCATCGCGGCCATCGCTGCCAGGGTGAATAAAATATTCATGGCCAGGGCGATATCGGCGATAATTCCCGCCTGCAGGTAATAAAGGGCCATAAAAGCCGCCACCCCAATCGCCGCGATGATCGCCGCTTTTATCCCCCGCTGCTGATTGGCTTGACCGATATTGGAGCCGATACTGCGCTCGCTGAGCGGCGGTTCCTTCAGCCGGGCAGGTAACGATCCGGCTTCCAGATTCTGCACCAGGGCCTGAACGTCGCGGGCCGAGAACGATTCACCGCTGATCTGGCCGCTCTCATGGATTTCGCTCTGAATAACCGCATAAGACATGCAGTTGTTATCCAGAAATACGCCCATCGGACGATTGATATTGGCTTTGGTCAACTGGCCGAACAACTCCCCGCCACGCTGATCAAGCTGAAAACTGACGATCGGACGACCGGTATTATAATCACGGGTGGGTATCGCATTGGTTAATTTCCACTTGGTGTCCGCAGTATGCAGCAGGCCGTACTCTGGTCGGTCATAGGTCAGTATAAAGTACTGATCACCATATTTTTCGATGATCATTTCCTTCTGCGAAGCGGCGCGGACCGCTACTTCATCCAGATCCTTGGCCTTGAAAAAATCAATTGGATTGGAGATCAGGAACCAGCGGTAGACTTCATCCTTATACCGCGGACCACGTGATTGCAGTGTCTGGGTGTAATCGCTGACTTCCTGGCGATAGGCAGGATTACGCGAATCGAGGCGCGAGGGATTCTGAGGATCACGCTGGGCCAGAATGCGAAATTCCAGCACGCCCGCACCCCGCAACAGCCGCTTGAGGTCTTCCGGTCCCTCCAACAGTCCGCGATCTTTACTCCACAGATCATAGCGGCGGGTCGCTTCCTCCAGCTCCAGGGCACATGCGATATATTTTTCCCTCAGCGCCTCCAGCTGGCGAGTTCGACTTTCGCCCGCGTTCATATCCAGAACATCATAAAGCCGCGATCGTTCGACATTGGTCGCCAGTATCTGGTTGAGTGAACCCTCGTATTTATGCAGGGCTTCCACTTCATTGCCGGCTACTTTTCCAGCAGCCACCTGCTGAGCCTGATCGTAGTCAGCAGTGACCTGATCCAGCAACGTCTGTCGATCGGCTAGTAGCGTTTCCAATCGTTTGAGGTCGGCGGCTTGATCTCCGGCAGAACCCGCCTTCAGTTCTGACAGGCGCTGATTCAGCGGGGCCAGTATTTCATTACGCAGAGCCGTTCGCTGTTCACTGCCGGCTTCCAGGTAGGCTTGCAGAGCATGCTTATCGATGTTCAGCGCCAGAATACGCTCGATCACGTGATCCGCTTCCGTACGAAGCCGACGGGATTCTCCGCTGGGTGCAGGCATCTGCACTTCGATGCGGCTCTCACCCACGGGTCGCCAGACCAGGTTGCGCTGGTTTTGGGGATCAACACGCTTCCGCAACTGGGCGATCACCTTGTCAGCCAGCCCCGTCCCCTGATCCGCCGAAGTCATCTCGATTTCGTAGAGCAGGCTGAACCCCCCCGCCAGATCAATACCCGGCTTGAGCTTCTGTTGCGGAGGATAGAGCGACGCCAAGGACAATGCGACCAGCAGCGCTACTATTAAGAATTTTACGGGTAGATTTTTGACGTTCATGAGTCAATCCTTCATCGTAATGGATTACATTGAGCGTAATTGAATTAAACAGGCAGCACCGCTGGATGGTGCTTCGCCTGAATTAGCCGGCTGCGGATGGTTCAGCAGTATGGTGGTGCGTGTGCGGGTGGAATCGCGCCCTGACGCAGATGAGGCCTGACGGGCGGAAAAGAAGCGATGACCCAGGGCTGCCTTTGCAGCGTTAAGTCAGCATCATCGGTCGGCGGTTTCGGACCCGCCCAATTGGCCACGATGGTTACTGCTGACTGGCTGCTATCCCCCTGCTTCCACATCGCACATTGCGAACGGATCACCAGCGTGTAGGGCAGCGGGGATTGTTCTGGCGAGTCCGGAGCTGAATCGGTTTGCGCGCTGCAATATTGCTGCCACGCACAGGCGTCCTCCGCCAGCACCAGCGGCGTGAGCAGCGTCGTGGCGACAATGCAGACCAGCAGTAAACAGTGAATGGATCGACAGCCCCTGTTCATAGACCCGGCATTATAACCCCATAGCGGCAGGAACTCCAAATTCTTTCGGCAGGCGGTACGGGTATCGCTTTACCGAGCCGCGACCGTCAGGGAGCGGTCTTCATCATCTGATGAATGATTCACTATCTGGTGTATGAATTGGGTGTACCAGTACCGGGTATTACCGGCAGATAAGGAAAATCGTCCAGCCAGGTGGCATACCGGTCGCATTGGGCGGGCATGTTTGATGGGTGGTATATTTGTCGCCTACCACTGGTGTCCCAAAGGGACAACCGAAATATTGCCCAGCAGTTCATTGCTGGGTTCCGAACGTCCACACGCGTCGAGTCCCGTATGGGACGATTGATGATCCACAAGCTAAATTCAACCGTCCCTGGTGGGACTTCAGCTTTCGGCATCTTCAATCCCAGCAATAAATTGCTGGGCTAATCTCAAACGTCCCTGGTGGGACTTCGGACTTCTGTTTATTCAACTCAATCGTTCCCATCGAAACTCATTCATCTTTCCCCGCCGTCATCTTTTTCATCGACTCTGACGGGTGATGTGTTTCATGCCCGCAGCTTGAGGCGGGCATGTTGGATAACGGTGAATGGCTTATTGATAAATCCGATCGGGCAACGAATCAACATCAATTTCCTACCCATCCGAATTTTCCAGCGAGCTTGGCAACCGTCCGGATAGTTGGTGGGAAACCGTTCCCAAAATATGTTGATGCGCGATATAATCTCGTATCAGCAGAAAATAATTATCATGCACATACCCGCTGTGTGGTGTACAGCAATGCGAGCATGGCACCCCAACAACAAATAAACGAAATATCATGATTGTTTATTGTCAAAAGCATAATATATTTGCCCTTACTAGGATGCTAAGAATTCTGCTATTTGTTTCTTTAATCTCATGCTTATGTAGCTGGGTACTGAGTTATTGGAATGTAGAATACAATAGTGGGTTTCATGCATTAGGTCTTTATCATGGTGCCGTAGAACTCTCAAATAATCGTAGTACACGTGGTGGAACAAAATGGGGGGGGTTCGAGGGATTTTCCACTCAGTGGTTTCCTGATATTGATGTTTATTATGCTGGCACTTATCAGGTATGGGATGTTTATATACCATTGTGGATTCCAATATTGCTATGTATTGGACTTTTATGGATTACTGAATACCCCATTTTATTATCCACCAGGAGAGGCAAACGCGGGCAATGCCTGAAATGTGGTTACAATCTATGCAAATCAAACGGAAAATGCCCCGAATGCGGAACGGAATTCGACCCTGAATTATTGAAAAAACTGCAAATTAAGGAGCCAACCGAAAAACAACCAACCTGAAATATTCAGCCACGTAGGGTGGGCTTACTCACCATTTTTTTTGTTAGCTGCGGAATTCGGGATGTTATGCAAGCACACCCTACAACTACTAGACCAGATCAAACCAAGAGAAGGCTCGTGGCCACCCGTAGAAGCATATTAGATATGGTCAAGCGGCGTTTTGTGTGTAAACGTTAAAGCGGTTAGCCAGGACATTGGCCCATTGTGAGAGGCGGTGTTTGCTCCAGGAATATTCCATCGTTTGGGCCACATAAGCCACCACCCGGCCGGTGG
>JAJVHX010000023.1 GCA_022072405.1 Phycisphaerae bacterium
CGGGGCCAGATAGCCGCTCTGCGAACTCTGCTGAATCATCAAACCATCCATGGCCGGGTCGCTGCTCAACAGATAACTCTGCTCCTGACCTTCCAGCCAGCCGCTGCCGGCAAAACTGGCATCCTGAACTTTCTTGCTGCTGTCGAAACGCAACTGGCAGAGATGCTCGTCATCCACCCGAAATTCCAGCACCCCCCAGCCGCTGTCTTCCCGCACGCCGCCCAGCAGCGACTCGAACCGCCGGGCCTTGGCCGCGCCCACCGGCTCCACCTGCTGCACCCGACCCTTCGTGATCGTCAGCCGATAACGCTCCTGACCATTGGCATCGAACCAGGTGTAGGGACCGTCCGCGTAAAATGCCGCCACCGCATCGGTGGTGTTGTCATTCCCGTTGCCCGACGAATGGTCATCCCCAGGCCCACCACAACCCACCAGTACACAACCCAGGAGTAATAAAATCATGTGCTTCATCGACACCATCCTCTAAAGCTGCGATATAAGCGTGTTGGTCGCCACCCCAAACGCATTAGAAAGACAACACCTGGAGTAGCTGATAAAATGTATTTCGCCAGTTTCAATATAAAATAGGCTGGAAATAATATCGTAATAATCCAGATAACTTGTTATCGCGATGGACTATTGGGAGCAGTTATCGGAGTGAAATCGCTGGGTGTTAATGACCTATAATCCTGCCTGCGTGCAGACCAGACGATTAACGGATCCAGTATGACTCAACCGCCCGATCCACTGTTTGATTTACAACATCAACTTCGCGAGTTGGACAACAGCCGACCGCCAGCCATCGCCACACCACAACCACCCCCGTGCTGTCAACTGACTTGTCCGAAATGCCGGCAGAAAATCACTGTATTGAATGAGCATCTGGGCGTGATGCTGGAGTGTTCATTATGCGGATATCGCTTCCGCGGATCGCTGAAGTCGGAAGCCAAATTACAAGCCCGCCTGGCGGACGAAGCCTCCCTGCGAGAAACGGCCCTGCGTATGGCCGAAGATCATAACCAGGAACCTGTTTCGGAAACGAACACAGCTTCTACTAAGCTGTTTGATCATCCGACAAGTGACGACACCACTGACATAACTCCGGATGAAGCAGTAGAGAAACAAACGAGCGCGGAACATCAAAGAAGTGATCATCGCTGGCCGTTTGATCATCGTCGCCATCCCGCCGGTTGGCCGATTCATTGGTATATGAGGTATTGGCTGGTACTGTTCGCGATAACACTTGCCAGCTGGCTGGTATTGCTTTACTGTCGAATTTCACCCCTGGGCATCGCCAGCCAGGAAATCAATATGACCCAGTATGCGCTCAGTTGGGCTCTGTTGGTATGGTCCTGGCTGTTAGCGGGTCTGACGCTGCTGAGTCTCAGCGGTGTAATCGGCGCCATCGTCTCCCACGGCAAAGGGCGTCCTCATCGCGAGGGATTTGTTTTCGGATTTTTCCTCGGACCGATCGGCTGGCTGCTGGCGGGTCAGATGCCCGATCATCCTGCTGATCACTAACTACGGGTGGAGCAGCGATCATCATCACAGCAGTTCAGCAGACCAACTATTACAAATATCATCAGGTACTGGTCTATTTTGGAAGGTATACTCATTTTCAGAACCAAAACCGCTCCCTTACGGTCGCGGCTCTGTATAACCGACCAGTACCTATCATCAAGGTAGAGTATTTCCAGAATTGAAATTCTGCTATACTATCCGGTTTCTGCGATAAAAGTATTTTCCACGCAAATCTGCCAGCCGCTACAGGAGTGCACAGTAGTGGAACTTCCCTATTATCCCATCAACGATTTCGGACCGGTAATGAAAGGCCTGGTCATCGGCGGGCTGGGAATATTCCATGTCTTTCTCGCTCAGTTTGCCATCGGCGGGGGCATGCTGATGTGTTATTTTCAATGGCTGGCTGCAGAGCGCCGCCACGCACTCGCCCGACAGTTCGTCAGCAGTTATTTCCAATACCTGGTCCTGTTCAGCTTCGTACTGGGCGCGCTTACCGGCGTGGCGATGTGGTTTACCACCATCCAACTCAGCCCGCGAACCATCGGCCTGATGGTCGATCAATTTCACTGGATATGGGCGACGGAGTGGACCTTTTTCGTCGTTGAGGTAGTATCCGGCTACGCCTTCTATCGCTACAGTGCCCAGCTGGATGATCGCTCCCGGATGCGCTTGCTGCAATTCTACACCGTGGCCGCCTGGGGCAGCCTGTTCTGGATCAACGGCATCCTCTCGTGGCAGCTAACCCCGGGGACGTGGTCCATCGAGCAACCGCAGCTGTGGGGCGGATTTTTCAACGCCAGTTTCTGGCCTTCGCTGTTGTTCCGAACCGTCTCCAGCATGGCGACGGCGGCACTGGTGGCCTGCGTGGTCATCAACACCATGCCCAATGCATCCCGCGATCAACGCAAAGAATTGATCAACAAAACCGCTAATTTCATGATCCCCATGGTACTGATGCCGCTGTTGGGTGCCTGGTATCTGGCGGTATTTCCGGATGACAGCCGCAGCTGGGTGCTGGGCGGCAGTCCGGCTATGAGCCTGTTCATGGGTATCACCATCGGGGCATCGCTGCTGATCGGCTGTTATGCACTGATCGGTCTATTCTTCCAGAAATTGTATATCAATGGCGCCACCGCCACGCTGCTTTGTGCGTTGGCCTTTGGCGCCACCGCAGGTGCTGAATTCGTCCGTGAAGGAGTTCGAAAGCCCTACACGATTCGCAACACGCTACTCTCTAATTCGATCACCCCGCAGGAAGTTGCCCATCTGCGGCAGATTGGTTCAGTGACCAACGATCCTTATCCGCTGCGGGGAGCTGAGCAACTGCCGACTGAACAATTGCGGCTGGGTGCACGCGTGTATCGTTTTCAGTGCAGCATCTGCCATACCCCATCGGGAGTGAATGGGCTGACGCATCTGACCGGCAGCTGGAACGGAGAGCAGAAGCGATTGATGATTGCCCAGTTACAGATGACCAAACCCTTCATGCCCCCCTTCGCTGGAAACGCTGAAGAGCTGGAGGCGCTGGTACAGTATCTGGAGTGGTTGTCGGCTGACCGCCCGCCACAATGGCCGACCCGTCACGATCCACAAATACTGCAGCAGATCAACGAGTGGCTGATTGAAGCCGGAACCGCTACCGCCGTCGATAAGGCTGCTGGTAGAGGCCCTGCGGAGTAGTCCTATGGATCGCATCTTTCCAACTGGTTTCCCGCTGCCGACCGCATTTTATCTCACGGTCTATATGATCACGCTGGTGATTCATGTGCTGTTCATGAATTACGTGCTGGCCGGCAGTGCGTTTGTGGCGGTGAGCAGCCTGTTTCGTCCGAAAGCCATCGGCCCGCAACTGCCGGGAACGATTAACGGCGTGTTGCGTGACTGGCTGCCGTTCGCTCTCGGTATGACCATCACCGCCGGTGTCGCTCCGCTGCTCTTTGTGCAGATTCTCTATAAAAAATCATATTACACCGCCAATCTGCTGCTCTTTCACCGCTGGATGTCGATATTGCCGGTGCTCATCTTGGGCTTTTATCTGTTGTACCTGATCAAGCGGATACGTTTTAATCAATGGTCCTTGGGGCGGCGCCGGCTGGTGGTGATCGGAGCATTTCTCTGTTTCGGATTTACCGCCTATTCCTGGACGGAAAATCATCTGCTCTCGCTGGAGTCCACCACCACCTGGACGGACTTGTATGCACGAGAGCAAATGCACTATTTTCATCCGGTGCTGATTCCCCGCCTGCTCTTATGGGCATTGGGTTCGGTACCCACCATGCTGCTGGGGGTCGCCTGGCAACTGTGGTTTTACCAGCGGCGTATTGGTCCGATTCAGGTCCGGCCGCTGCAGATTAGCTGGCTGGCATTAGTCGGGATTATCCTGAGTCTGATCTGCGGTGGAATTTATTACGGACTGGTCGACGATGCGACCCGCCAGCAATTCACTCAACCACTCACCTCAACCTACCTGCTGCTCGCTCTGGTCGGGCTGGGGTTGCAGTTTGGCGGCTGGGCTTTGCAGGCCGCCAGTACGAAACTACAACAGCGATGGCTGATTCTGGCTTCAATCGGACTATTGATCACCCTGCTCTGCATGACGGTGGTGCGGGAATCGGCCCGGCTGGTGCGTATTGATATTACCAGTCTTTACGAACAACATGCCCAGCTCTATAAGACGGGTGGATTTTTCCTGTTTTTAGCCTTTTTCCTGCTGATGGTATTGGTGGTGGCATGGATTATCTTCCTGATCCGGCGGAATCTGCGCGTACTGGCCCATCATCAACCCTGACTAACAAAAAGAGGACTGCCTCCGGGTCCGACGCCAGGAATATCACAATTTCGGCCCATTATTTGCGTCCAGCCACTAGACAACGGCCAAAGGGTAATTAAACTGAGGGGCTGTCGTGGGATGGTGCGCGGAGCCAGTAATGTCTAAAAAGGTCGAAAACGAAGGAGTAGTTGAAGCGCCACAAGAAGATAAGGTGGAAGGGGGTGCTCCCGGCAGTAAGGAACCACCGCCTTTCAAGTGGAAGCTGGTGGGTCACCGCGATGGTTATAACGTCATCCTGCTGAAAGCGGTCGAGAAAAAAGATGCTGAATCAGCCCTGGTGAACCTCAATGAACAGGGCTACTACCAGGATCTGCAGATCTACCCGATCGAGGCCAAGATCGCCAATCCCAAACTCGAAGAATTACGCCAGGCGGAAGAACGCGAAGCCGAAAAAGAACGGCTGATTCGCGAGCAGGAACGCAAACTGAAAGAAGCTCAGAAGGAAAAAGAACGGTTGCAGAAAGAACGGGAACGCGAAGCGGCCCGCCGCGAAAAAGAGCGACTCCGCCTGATCCGTGAAAAGGAGAAGGAAAAAGAGCGGCTGCGCAAGGAAAAGGAACGGCAGAAACTGCAATTGCAGAAACAGCGCGAGCAGGAACAGAAAAAGCGGGAAGCCGAAAAGCTCAAACGCCAGGCCCAGTTGGAAAAAGATCGACAGGCCAAAGCCCGGGCTGCCGCCCAGAAGAGCAAGCCTAAAATCGCCAAGCCCAAAAAAGCATCCAAGCCGGCGACTAAATCAGCTGCCAAGAAACGCCCCGATAAAAAGAAGCCACGCAAACGCTAAAGCTGCTTGAGTTTTTATGTACCGGATTGTCAGGCGCCCGTGCTGTATCGGCAGTGATAATACACCAAACGGCTCTCAGAGCCGTAGCACACAGACGGTACCGTTACCGTTTAATCGCGCGGGGCATCATCATTTTTCCTCTATGGTTCACAGAGCCGCTGGCTTGAGTCTGCGCAGGGGCCGGATAGGGTGATCTCTCGTGTTGGTTGCAGTTCGATAGTTAACAGAAACCAGGCCGTCAAGGGTCAGGGATGGCGTTTAATCAATACGGCGGTGAGATCGTCCAGCTGGGGTTGACCGGCACCGAACTTCTGCACTTCCTCATGCAGGGCGTGAATCATCTCGATACAGGGTTGGCGTTTATGTTGATGGATCACCGCCATCGTCCGCGCGGTGCCGAATTGCTCACCCCCGGCGCGCTGCCACTCCATGAATCCATCCGTCACCATGAGGAATATATCACCCGGAGCCATCGGCAGGATCGTGACGGAGATCGGAGGCAATTCCGGTACGATACCAAGCGGCAGAGTCGTTGCCGCGATTTCCTGATACTCGCCGGTTGCGGCCTGATAGAACAACAGCGGGCCGTGACCGCCGCTGATAAAGCGCACCTCGTGCCGACGCGAATCCAGCAACGCAAAACAAACGGTTACGAATCGTCCGTCATGCAGATCTTCCGAGAGAATTGAGTTAGTACGGTTGAAGATGGGGACCAGTTCGTCCGTCGTGGAAGCCAGTGCCCGGATCACTGCCCGACATCCCGCCACCATCAATGCGGGTCCGATCCCATGGCCGGTCGCATCGGCCACCAGTAAGCCCAGATGACCCCCCGCAGTGGGAATAAAATCAAAGGCATCGCCGCCGGTCTGATCCGCGGGCTTGTTCCACCCGGCGACATCATAGCCCGCCACCTGCGGAGCCGTTTCCGGCAGGCAACCGCGTTGAATCTCCCGCGCCAAGTCCAGATCGCGCTCCAGCCGCTGCTTCTCCGCATGCTCCTGCAGCAGAAAATGACGTTGGATCGCCACACCGGCGAGGGCGCTCAGCGTTTCTGCCAGATGAATATCATCATTGCTGAATGGACCGGCATGCTTGTTGAGCAACTGCAAAACGCCGACCAACTGACCCTCAAAACCCGTCATCGCCAAGGCCAGCAGATTCCGCGTGCGGAAGCCGGTGGCACGATCCACCTGCGGATTAAATCGCGGATCACTGTACGCATCGGGCACATTCACCGGCCGAAGGGTCAGGGCGGCTTCGCCGGCGATCCCTTTGCTGGCGGGAAATCGCAGGTCGGCCGCTCCCGTCGCGACCTTGCTGTACAACTCATGAGTCGAGCGGTCATATAAAAAAACCGTGACCCGCTCACAGGCCAGCACCTGCAGGGCGGCCTGCTCAATACGCTTCAGCAGCGGCACCAGGTCGAGCGTAGCCCCCAGCTGGCGCGACACATCCAGCAGCAGTGTGAGGTCTTCAATCTGCTTGTGCAGAAAATCGCTCATCCCTACCTCATAACGCTCCGACCCTGCCTAAGCTACCGTCCCTATGGTAACAAATGCCGGGAAAAAAAGGTTGAATTTCCGCTGCCGGATTTCCCGGAAACCGGCCTGTTCAAATAAATGGCGCATTTGCGCCCAGGGAACATGATAAACAGCCTTTTCAATGCGCGTGATGATCACGTCAAAAATGACCCAGCCGACTACATTATCCCGGAAACCATCAATGATCATCAATTGACCGCCGGGACGCAAGAGCCGATACATTTCCCGCACCACCGCTGCCTGATGGGGATAATGATGAAATGAGTTGCCGCAACTGATCAGATCAAACGAACCATCCGCAAAGGGAAGATGCTCGCTGTCGCCATGGACAAAACCCCAGCCGCCCTCCGGATGGGTGTGATGCATTTTGGTTCGGGCCTGCTGGCACATTTCCAGTGCATAATCCAGCCCGATCACATAGTTGGCATCCAGGTTGGATTGCCGCGCCATCTGCTGCAACGTTCCCGTTCCACAACCGATGTCGAGCCAGTCGAGCGGTCGTAGCCGGCTTGCCGACCAGCGAGCCGCTTCTTCCAGAAAGGTGAGATACGTAGGCCGAAATAAAAAATAGTGCAACAGCGACCGGTCATATTCCTTGGCCCAGTCATCGAATTCCCGTCGGGCGAGTTGTTTGGTCAGTTGCGCCGGTTTGGTCATACGGATACTATAATCGGTCGAGGCGCTGCTGGCGCTAGGGGCTGGAAAATTGATCCACAAAAAAAGGCTACATCAAGGCGATGTAGCCTGAATCAGTCGTCAGTGACCCGTCTGGATCGTTAACCGTTCAGTTCCTGCCAGATCCGATCCACAGTACCCGCCAGGCGTTCGCGGATGAATTTATCTTCATTCTCCGACAGCTGGCGACGGATATCCGCAACTTTTTCAGCACGGACATCGGACTGGTTTTGACTCAGGCTGAGCATTTGCGATAACTCGGAAATTTCCACACGATCTTCAATAGCCGGTACGGACGATGCACTGTTCGTCGAACTTTTGGTTCGGCTGGTTGGTGTGGTTGTGTTCGCGGCAATCAAGCGCTCTACGGCACCGGGCTGAACTTCACTGATGCGATTCATCTGCTGCTCCTCACGAATGAATATCATTCCCAATGATGTTGTTTACCATCCATTCGTTCCATAGGATCGCGGGCCGAACCAGCAGCCGAACTGGGCGTGACCACCCGATCCGGAACGAAAAAATCCGGATACAACTCGCATTCATCCGTGAACATGGGGGAGCGTCGGGAAGGCTCGTCTTGAGCTCGCCACTCGGTCAATCCGTTGACCTGCTAAGCTGTATTGAACCATTATCCATATCGACTTGAGCGGGATACTTTCTGGAGAAAATCACCGAAATCTTTGTCGATCATCACATTGGCATTAGGTTATCGGTCATCTGCAGGCTGTGAAAAGAAATAAACTGCACCATTATCGGGCGGCTACGCTACTAAAAATTGATCCCACTATGCATGGCAAGGAAGAGCTTGTCAGCAATTTGCTGATTGCCGAAAACCAGCGGTAGCAGAGACTGGGCATCGGAATGAGGTGGACGGAGATAATCAGCCATCTGCGTTCGCCATA
Source organism: Phycisphaerae bacterium (assembly GCA_022072405.1). Classification (GTDB taxonomy): domain Bacteria; phylum Planctomycetota; class Phycisphaerae; order UBA1845; family CAIVHJ01; genus JAJVHX01. Next base: position 8,257 of record JAJVHX010000023.1, read on the forward strand.
ACTGCTCATAGTACCTGAGTTTATCCTGCGGGTGTGTACTGCCCAGTGCTTCGCGGATCACCTGCCCGGCGATTTTGGCTGACCAGATCCCCGGAAAAAATGACTCATTGGTATAAGCGGCGACAAATCCCCCCGCCTCACCGATCAGCATGGTGCGTTTGGCGATATGGGATTCCATCTCCAGACACAGCCCCGCCGGAGACCAGTGCATCTTGGCATCAGGAAGATGGTTTCGCCAATTGGCGGGCAACAACTGTTTCTGCACCAGACGATCTGCCAGCTGCTGCAACAGCTCCTGGATTTTAACAGGTGGTGCCGCTACACAAACACCCAAGGTAATACCGCCATCACGCGCGAGACGATATCCAAACCCCGCCGCGTTACCCAAGCCCAGGAAGTAATCCATCCGCCCCGATTCTGCAAATACCGGAGCCTCGAATTCCAGCTGAGCCGATTGCAGGCCGTGTTGATTGGATTGACTCGCTGCCAACCCCACCGATTGCACGAGTGGATGGCCAAACGAAGTAGCCAGCAGCAACAATCTGCCGCGATATTGTCGCCGGCTCTTATCAAGCAGCGTAACCTGCTCTTCACCCAGTGTAATCCGCTGCACATCGTACTCGGCATCGTACTGCCCCACCCGCGTCGCCAGCAGCGCCGCCACCATTTTCTTTTTCTGGCCTGCGGAATCGATCAAGGACGGCCGAGCAGCCGGTAGCTGTGGCTTGATCATCCGAGCCAGATCATGTGAGAAAAAATAGCAGTCCTGAACAGGTTGAAGAATGGTGCCTTCCAGCGGCAAATGGGCCTCCTGAAAGAGCTCCATCGCTAAAGGACTCAGCCAGGTGCGGGCTGGTTGTCGAGGTGATAATCGGGGATGATCGAGCAGGATCACTGATAATCCGCTGTGGGCCAGATCGGTCGCGGCGAATAATCCCGCCGGTCCCCCGCCCACAACGATTACATCGACAATTACCTGTTCATCGGCATTGTGTTTATTCATGAGCTTGAATCAGTGCGTCGGTTACAGCACGACACGATCGTGTATTAAACTCGCAGGTGCATGGCCGCCATTATATGTTGTGTGCGTCCGACTGCAACCGGTCCTGCTGGCGTGTGACGGCTTAATACCAGGCCGACTCAAAAATACCACAAGTATGATATTCATGACCGCCCAGTCCATTACTATATCTTATCCATATTCATACCGTGTGGCGGCTCCGATGGTAGGGGTAACGTTTTACCGAGCCGCGCCGGTATGGAAACAGTCCTCACCACCTGGTAGATAAAGTCGTTTCAAATATTACCAGTACTACCCCGATCAGGTGAGTGGTTATGTTGTGGGATGAATGAGTATAATCATTCTGGTCAGCAGACCAGCCGGGCATGGGCAAAAATCTATCACAGGAATCCCAATGATGCGGTCTGATCAGGTCATAGTTGACTGGGCTGCAGAAGATGAACACGATCAGGCTTTGCATCTGTTACTGCTGGGCCATACCAATTGCCAAACGGATTCTCAACTGCTCGTTGAAAAATTCAGTCGTCAATTGCAGTTGCAGGGTCTCCATCCGGGCTGGTGCCTGGTGGTGAGGACCGCTCGGCAACTGGCGGGAGTCTTGCTGGCGTTACCCACTCCGGGCAGCACGGTCTCTGTTCTACTGAATTCAACCTGGACGGATCAAAACATCGCTGAAGCCATGCAACAAGGCCTGCATCTAATCCTGCAGCGCGCCAATCACCAGCAGTTGACTCTCATCCAGGCGTTAGTAACGGCCGATGACCGGCCCGGAGAGCTGCTGCTGCAACAGGCTGGTTTTACGTACCTGGCGGAGTTGCAATATATGGCTTGCGATGTTCCCGCGACCATCAGCTTGCCGCCCTGTCCGCAAGATGATTGCCGGATCATAAACTATGACGAAGCGCATCGGGCCATCATGGCGGAGGCCCTGCAACAAACCTACATCGACAGCCAGGATTGCCCTGGCCTGACCGAGTTGCGCTCGATTGATGAAGTCATTCAGACGCATCAGGCCACCGGAATTTTTGATCCCGCGTTATGGTGGGTGGTCTGTCATGACACACAACCTGTAGCTGTGCTGTTGCTGACGCAAGTGCCGGAACAACCACAACTGGAAGTGGTTTATATCGGTGTGACACCCGCCTATCGCCGTCGTGGCTGGTGTAACTGGCTGATGCATCATGCTTTGGCTATCACTTACCAGCGCCAAGGCCGTCAATTACTACTTGCGGTTGATGCCCGGAATTTAGCGGCGCGCCGAATCTATGAACGCCTCGGTTTCCAACTCACCGACACGCGCCACGCATGGACTCGTTCACTCCGCCACCAGCGGCTTGTCCACGAGTTACTCACATCGAACAGTTGAGTCGTGACTAAGTCGTTGAGAATAAAATTTATTTTCGCGCAACCCCTGTTCATCAAAGTCATGTACCGTTGTGTACAATAATGTGCAATGAATCAGTATTGACGCTGCTCCCCACGGGTGATATCTTCCCTCAGACTTTGTTAGTACAAGTCCCAGCTGAACAGGGTTAGGTCAACCACTGAGCAGCTTTGTACGTTTAAGATTTCTAGCTGATAGATAATTGTTTTTCTCCCCCATGAGTCGTGCGAGGGAAGGAGTGCGCGCCGTGAGTATCACTGGCTCAGATCTCGTCTCGCAACTTGAGACACGAATTGCCGCAAAAGTAGGTCCCCAGCGCTTTAACGTCTGGTTCAGGAATGCCACGCAGTTTCAGGTCGCGGATGGGTACCTGAAAATTGGTGTTCCCAATATGTTTATCGGCGGGTGGATCGAGAATCACTTTGCAGATGTGCTGCACGAGGCGATTCGTGAGATCGTCGGGCAGGACCTGCGGCTGATGTTTACCATCGATCCGAATCTGTCGCGACATCTGAAAAAGCGACAACTGGATTCGCAGGTGAATTTCGTCAGTAATAACCCGGAACGGGTCGCCCGTGAACATCGTAAAACAGGAATGAACACCGAACCACGTGTGTTGCGCGGGCAGTTGGCGGATTTTGAAGTCGGTCCCAGTAATCAACTGGCTTATTCCTGTGCGCAGGCGGTGGCGGAGCATCCCGGACGCCAGCACAACCCGCTCTTTATTCATGGGGCCTGCGGGCTGGGCAAGACCCATCTGCTGCAGGGTATTTTCAACCTGTTGCAACAGAAACACGCCGGCTTACAGGTACTTTTTTTAACCGGTGAAGAATTCACCAACCATTTTGTCTACGCGATCAAATCCAATAATCGAGATGCCTTCCGACATCGCTTCCGCAGTGTCGATGTGCTGCTGCTGGATGATGTGCACTTCCTGGCCAACAAGAAGGCCACCCAGGAGGAATTCCTCCATACTTTCAATGCCATCGATGCCGCCGGCAAACAACTGGTGATGGTTTCGGATGCCCATCCGAAACTGATCGGCAATTTTTCCGATTCACTGACCAGCCGTTTTGTGGCGGGCATGGTTGTGAAGATCGAACCACCCGGTTTCGACGAACGCGTGCGCATCCTGCAGCGGCGGGGTACGGCCATGAAGCAGGAAATCCCCGTGGCAGTGCTGGAATATGTCGCCAGCAAAGTCACCAGCAATGTGCGCGAATTAGAGGGAGCGTTATTGAAGCTGGCGGCGTTTGCGCGGATTTCACATCAGCCGATTACCCTGGCCCTGGCACAGCAGGCTTTGGGTGATCACCTGCACAAAACCGCGCCGATTATCAAACTGAGCGATATTGAGAGCGTGACCTCGATCTTTTTCGGCCTCTCACCCGGCGATCTGCACACCTCACGCAAGACGCGTAACATTTCGCTGGCCCGTGGCGTGGCCATGCTGTTGGCCCGCAACCATACGACCATGAGCTTTCCGGAGATTGCCCGGTTTTTGGGAAAGAACCATTCGACCGTGATCCTGGCCTGTCGGCGATTGAACAAGACGCTGACCAGTGACAGCGAGGTACGCTGGAGTACGCCCGGTGGCGACCGGCGGATGAATCTGCGCCAGATTATCAGCGAGCTGGAAGAACAATTGGGGTTGAAATCAGCAAATGGTTATCACCAGGCGCTGCTCAATCCTCCGGCGGCACGGATGGGCTTGGACCTGGCCCGCCCATCCCGCGAGTCGCCGGCCCACCGTCTGGCACCCGTGATCTCGGCGGCGGCTCCGCTGTTGCCGACCACCTGACGGATTGAACTGGCGCGGTCACATTTGAGGACGGGCTGCCGCAAGGAGACTTTCGGCAGCCCAACGTCTTTTTACGATCCGTTCCGGGAGCAAAACCTTCGACCCCTAGCGCTGCTGATATTGATGTGTTACAATTTGCCAGCCGGAGCGGCTTTCGTTGTTCTGTATTGCGTGATGAGCGTTGAGTGTGCCACGGTTGTGACAGCCCTGTCGAATAACTACCCCCGCACGGCTCGCAGTGCCGGGGCACAACTCCAATCATTCCGCCCAGTGGTACATCAAAATTTAGCCCGCCAAGCCAGAGGCTATAGCCATGTCATTAATGATCAGCGCGTCTGGGATTCGGGGCATCGTCGGCGAATCGTTGACCGCAGAAGTAACAGGCGAATATGCCGCCGCACTCGGAACTTATATCGCTGGCGGTCTAGTTGTGGTGGGACGGGATTCCAGGCCGTCAGGTCCGATGTTGCAGGAAGCGGTAACGCACTCGTTACTACGTTGTGGTTGCCCGGTGATTGATCTGGGTGTCGCCAGCACACCTGCCATTGCCCTGCGAGTTCGTCAATATGGTGCGGCGGCAGGAATCATCCTGACCGCCAGCCACAATCCGGCCCAGTGGAACGGCATCAAATTCCTGACACACGAAGGTCTCGCCCCTCCGGCAGTACAGGCTCGCCAGATCTGGCAGATTCGTGAACAGCGCGCCTTTCGATATCTCCCCGCCGGACAGGAAGGCAACTGCCGTACGGATAACACCGCTGCGACTTGGCACGTGGAGACTGTGTTGGCCACCCTCACTCCGGCGCGCATGGCGGCGCGTCGCTATCGCGTGGTGCTGGATAGCGTCAACGGTGCAGGTGGTCAGGAAGGACGGCTGCTGCTCGAAGCGCTCGACTGCCAGGTCACTCATATCAATGCCGAGCCGACCGGTCAGTTTGCTCATCCGCCCGAACCCCTGCGTGAACATCTGCAGCAACTTTGTGCAACCGTCCGCGAGCAGCAAGCCGATATCGGTTTTGCTCAGGATCCGGATGCCGACCGCGTCGCCATCGTCGATGAGCACGGCGAATATATTGGCGAAGAATTTACTCTGGCTCTGGCAGCCAAGTTATGGTTCTCGAACCGACCCGGTGCCCTGGCGGCCAATCTCTCCACTTCGCGAATGGTGGATGACCTGGCTGCAGCGGCGGGACCGCCCTGCCGTGTGGTGCGCACCGCTGTCGGCGAAGCCAATGTCGTCAGCGCCATGCAACAGCATCATTGCCTCTATGGAGGCGAAGGCAACGGCGGGGTGATCGATCCACGCGTTGTGCCGGTACGTAACAGCCTGGTGGGGATGAGCAGCGCGCTGGAGCTGATGGCTGGCAGCCACCAACCGCTCAGTGCCCTGGTGGCGGAAATCCCCCGTTATCACATGATCAAACAGAAATTCCCCTGCGACCCCCGCCGCATTCAGCTGGCGTTGCAATGCGTCCGGGACCAGTTTGCCGATGAACCGATGAATGATCTGGATGGTTTGCGGATCGACTGGCCCGAGGGCTGGGTTCATGTGCGCGGCAGCAATACCGAACCACTGCTCCGCCTGATCGCCGAAAGCCGTGACGCCGCCGCCGCCCAGCGATTACTCGACCGCGTTCGGCAAGTCATTCAACCGCTGCTGCAATAACTGGTTTACCTGCTCGATAGTTGGGCTGGTAAGTGTAATTACCGTCTGCCCGACTGGCCGCCATACCCGCGGATCGGTGGCGGTGAATATCGAAATCGTCGGAAGTCCGATGAAGGCCGCCACATGCGTCATACCGGCGTCATTACCCACATACTCTGCAGCAGACGCGAGCCGTTCGCTTGCTCGGCAGGGGTCGGCTTCTTCGATCACCGGAGCCAGAGCAGATAATCGGGATAGTAACACAGCACCGAACAATTCATGCTCATCCGGGCCGATCATGAATTGCACGGTCCGCCCTGCCGCCAGCAGTTGTTGAGCGAGTTGGATAAAATTTTCCAGCGGCCAGCACTTTCGCCGACCGCCGCTGCCGGGGTGAATAATGATCGGCAAAGATGTTGTATCAGTATCATTGTGTATTCTGAAAAAATCCGCTCGCCGGCGGTTACGGTTCTGATTAATACTCCCCTCGAACCCAACCTGGTTCCACCACTGATCAAGGATATGCGTGGTATCATCGGGTTGCGGGCGAGGATCCAGCGCCAGGATCGGACGGTTCGTAGCCGATCGTAACCGTTCAGTAATCGATTCATCCTTCCCGCCCAGCATGGAAACGATCAGATCAAAATTCTGCAGATAATCACGGATGTGTTCCGGGAGTGGCTCGTCCATCTGAAAGAGCGACAGGTAATTGGGACTTTCCAGATGCTTCCAGCTGGTAATGCACTGGTGCTGGGCCAGATAACAGGCCCAGCGCTGGCGGCAGAGCAGGTGCAGTTCGGGAAGCGCTTCGGCCGCCTGCAACTGTCGGGCGAAATGAACTGCCAGTACCAGATCACCCAACGCTCCGGCATGGATTAACAACAGAGACGATGAGCGGTTCATGGTGTGGCCGGCGTGATAGTGGATTCGGCAGTTGCGGCCGGCTGCTGCGCCAATCGAATCCAGCCGCCACCCAGGCAATCGTCATCATCATAGACGGCGACCGCCTGCCCGGGGGTGATGGCCATCTGCGGCTCGTCGAAAATAGCCTGCATCTGACCTGGCTCCGCAGAATATATCGTCGCCGGGGCGGCGCTATGCTGATAGCGGATCTGCACATTCGCTCGCCAGGGAGTAGCCGGAGGATCGATCAGCCAATTCACCCGTACTGCCTGCAGAGCGCGATGATAGAGCGCCGCTTTCTCGCCCACCGTCACCCGGTTATTTTCCGAATCGAGATGGGTAACATAGATTGGCAAACCCAGTGCAATACCCAGCCCCCGCCGCTGGCCGATGGTGAAATTAGCGATCCCGTCATGTCGCCCCACTTCCCGGCCTTGCTGATCAACCACCGCTCCCTGACGAAAAGCTTCCGGAGCGCGTTCCCGAACAACACGGGCGTAATTGCGATCCGGGACAAAACATATTTCGACAGAATCAGGCTTATCGTGCATGGGCAGATCGAATCGTCGGGCTTCGGCCCGCACCTGCTCCTTGGTCAGTTCGCCAAGCGGGAATATCAGTCTCTGCAAAATGGATCGATCCAATCCGTTCAGCACATAGGATTGATCCTTGGTCCGGTCAACGGCTCGGCGGAGGATGGGTTGACCGGCCCGCTGGCCGATGCGGGCATAATGGCCGGTGGCGATTAGATTGGCGTCGACGGTATGGGCGTAATCGACGATACGGCCGAATTTGAGTCGATTGTTGCAGTGAACGCAGGGGTTGGGGGTGCGGCCGTTTTTGTATTCCTCGACAAAATAATCGATCAGGGTATCAAACTCGTTTTCAAAATTCAGGGCATAGAAGCTGACACCCAGGCGACCCGCCACCCAGCGGGCATCGGCGGCGTCGGTGGCGCTGCAACAGCCGCGATGACGTTCCTGGCCGGCGGCTGGGGAAGGACTCTCCACTCCGGTGCGCATGAAAAAGCCAATCACCTGATAGCCCTGCTCATGCAGCAGGCAGGCGGCGACGCTGGAATCAACTCCGCCGCTCATGGCAACCACGACTCGTCCTTTATGGCTCATACGGGTATTATAGTGAAAGGAGTGGGACAGATGATATAGCGACTCGACGAGGTAATTCCGTACGATCTGAAACCCGCAGCGCCCTAGTGGCTCACGAATGTCATGGCGAATGACGAATTGAAATTACTGCAGTGGTTGCAGGAGGAGACGTCGACCAGCCCGCTGGTGACACTGGGTCTGGGCGATGATTTAGCCATTCTTTCCGGTGGCGGTACGCAACTGTTACTGGGTACCGACCTGGTCGTGGAAGGAACTCATTTTGACCTGCGGCAGCACACCCTGGAACAGGTGGGCGGCAAGGCGATCAATGCGGCGATCAGTGATTGTGCGGCGATGGCTGTACAACCGGTGGCGGCGCTGGTGTCGCTGGTGCTGCCGCGCGGCCAGGTGTGGGCGATGGGTCAACCCCTGCTCGCCAGCATGATGACGGCAGCGAGTGCTTGTGATTGTGCAATCATCGGCGGCGACACCACCAGCGGCCTTGGTCCGCTGACGATTGATATCACCATTGTCGGTCAACCCTGGCCGGGTATCACTCCGATTCGACGGAATGGCGCTCGGCCGGACGACCTGCTGGCGGTCACCGGGCCGCTGGGCGGCAGCATCCTGGGTCACCACCTGAATTTTACTCCGCGCGTCGGCGAAGCACGGCTGCTGGCAGAGTGCCTGGGCGATCGTTTGCACGCTCTGCTCGATATCAGTGACGGATTGAGTCTCGATGCGTGGCGGATCGGGCACGCTTCGCAGTGCGGCATCATCCTCGATGAAAAATTTCTGCAAGCGGTGATCAGTGCCGATGCTCAACTGCTGGCGGAGCGGGACGGTCGAAGCCCTTTAGACCATGCCTTGAGTGACGGAGAAGATTATGAATTACTGTTAGCGATCGATCCTTCGGCGGGGTCGATACTCCCAACGCTACCGGTGAAAATTTATTTCGTGGGGCAATGCAGTCACCGCGGACTGCAACTGCGAAAAATGGACGGTACCATTGAAGAATTGACACCACGGGGCTGGGTGCATTGATGGAACAGTGGACCGTAGCCACACACTGCGTGGAGGAGACGCTGGCTCTTGGAGCTATGTTGGGACGTTGCGCCGAACCCAATACCCTGATCGGACTGATCGGCCCGTTGGGGGCTGGCAAAACCCATTTCGTTAAAGGCGTCGCCGGCGGACTGGGCATTGCTCAATCGTGGCAAGTGAACAGCCCGACCTTTGTATTGATCAACGAATATCATGGCCGACTGCCCATTTTTCATATCGATGCGTATCGATTGAACAGTGCCGCTGAACTCACGGCATTAGGATTCGAGGAAATGAGTCGCGCGGGAAGCGTGGTCATCATCGAATGGGCCGACCGGGTAGCGGAATTATTGACGGAAAACTGCCTGCAGATCACCATCGAACCCACCGGAGAAACACGACGGGAGTGGCGGTGGACGGGCAACGAACCGGAGACGGATAAACTTATCGCCGAAGTCAGGAGTCAATATGTCACGAGCGGATGGTCGTAAGGCCCAGGAGTTGCGTCCGGTGAAAATTGTGCGCCATTTCAACCGGAACACTCCCGGTTCGGTGCTGATCGCTACGGGAGAGACGAAAGTGCTCTGCACGGCTGTCCTGCAAGCCGGAGTACCCAAGTGGCGGGAAGGCAGCGGTCTGGGCTGGCTGACGGCGGAATATGATATGCTGCCCGGTTCAACCACCACCCGCCGGCCACGTAATCGCCAGCAGATTGACGGGCGAACACAGGAAATTCAGCGGCTGATCGGGCGTGCGCTGCGCCAAGCGGTCGATTTTGCCCGATTGGGTGAAAATACCATCCAGGTAGACTGTGACGTATTGCAAGCCGACGGCGGCACGCGCACGGCGTCGATCACCGGCGCATATATCGCCGTGGTCGATGCGGTGCAAAGTGCATTACAGAAAAAAATGCTGGCGCGAAATTGTGTGATCACCGCAGTGGCGGCAGTAAGTGCCGGCGTGGTGGAGGGTCGGGCGCTGCTGGATCTCGACTACCGTGAAGATGTGGCGGCAGAAGTGGACATGAACCTGGCGACGACAGCGGAGGGCGGAATAATCGACATCCAGGCCACCGGTGAGAAATCCACCTGTTCTCGCCAGCAACTGGAGCGTTTGATAAAATTGGCTACTGCCGGTGTCCGTCAGTTGCTCCGCATTCAAGCCCAGGTACTTCGTCGGAGGAAATAGCATGTCAGGCAGGTGGGGACTGATTCTGCTAAGCAGCTTGCTATTCGCTTCTGCCGGTTGCCAGAGTAATCGTGGTGGTGGCGGTGGCGGGTCGATTTTCACCAGCCGTAACAGTGAACCGTGGACCATCCTGTGCCGTGAATTTTCGGGCCCGGAATACCGCCATTACTGCGAATCCCTGGCCGATGCCCTCCGCCGCACCGAAGGTGTCCGACCCGGCGAGGTCCGCTGTGAATATGATGATGCACGGCAGATCGGCTGGCTCTATTATGGGCGATATGATCGCCGGATCAATTCACAGACCAACAGCCTGGAAGCGCTGCCTGCGGAATTGACCCAGGATATCGTCATGATCCAGGACCTGGGCACACCACAGTCGGGGCGGTATTTTGCCACAGCCAGGCCGGTACCTTTAGTGACCCACTTTCAGGGTCCGGATGCGATCAACCTGCGTTACGCCCGTGGTGTCTATACGCTGCAGGTGGCTGCCTTCTACCCCGAGCGGGGCTTTACTGAAGTTCAAAAAGCCGCGGTGGAGTATGCCCAGGCCCTGCGCCAGGAAGGCTATGAAGCCTATTATTACCACGGACCGACTCAATCCATTGTCACGATCGGCTGCTTCGGTGAAGACGCGGTGATCGACCAGAACGGCGTGCGACGATATTCAGCAGAAGTGACCCGGCTGCAGCAGAAGGAAGAATTCCGCTATAACTACGAAAATGGCCAGAAGCGCAGCCGGATCATCGGCGGACAACGGATCGCGCCGGAGTCATTTCTGGTCAATATTCCCAGGCGGGAAGAGGATATTTATGAATCCACCTGGCAGAGCGATGTACACTGAGCTGCTGGTGGCGACGTCCAATCGGGGTAAATTGGCCGAGATTACTACGCTGCTGGCCCCCCGGGGCTGGCGACTGCTGGGGCTGGCGGACCTGCACCCTCCCCTGTCGGAAGCTGTCGAGGATGGTGACACTTTTGTGGCCAATGCCGAGAAAAAAGCCTGTTACTACGCCCATACCAGTGGACACCTGACACTGGCTGATGATTCCGGCCTGGAAGTGGAAGCTCTGAACGGCCAGCCGGGAGTCCACTCCGCCCGCTACGCCGGCTTACCCGGCAACGATCAGGCCAATAACGCCCTGCTGATAGAGCGGCTGCAGGCTATCCCGGCTGCACAACGCAGGGCTCGGTTTCGCTGCGCGATGGTGCTGGCGGGGCCGGATGGCTCGATTCTGGCCACGACTGAAGGCACTATCGAGGGCTTGGTCATCGACGCGCCTCGCGGCCGAAACGGCTTTGGTTATGATCCACACTTCCTGATCCCCCACCTGGGCCAAACTGCCGCCGAACTGCCACCGGAACTGAAAAATCAGATCAGCCATCGCGGCCAGGCGCTGACCCGGATGATCGAGAGGCTGGCTCAAATTTTTTAATAAATTTTCATACCACGGTGTTCATTCCATTGAGTCACCCCGTCATACCGTTATAATGCCCATCCTTGGTTTTTTCTTTTTTGGTCACCCTCAACCACGTACCAATTTCAGGAGGCCGAAACCATGCCCGGGATTGTGCCCAAGGCTATGTTTTTCACCAAAGGGGTCGGCAAGCATAAGACCAATCTGCAATCGTTTGAAGAAGCCCTGCGCGACGCCGGCATCGCGCCGCTGAATCTGGTGCGGGTCAGCAGTATCTACCCGCCGGGCTGTAAAATTCTTCCGCGTTCACAGGGAGTCAAGAAACTCAGTCCCGGACAGATCGTCCACTGCGTCATCGCCGAGGCCCGCGACAACGAACCCAATCGTCTGTTGTGTGCGGGTATTGGTCTGGCACTGCCGGCGGACAAGGATCAATACGGTTATATCTCCGAACATCATGGTTTCGGGCTAACCCAGGCCAAGTGTGCCGACCTGGTCGAAGATATGGCCGCCAGCATGCTCGGCAGCACCCTCGGTATCGACCTCGACCCGGACAAAGCCTGGGATGAACGGCGAGCGATCTATAAGAGCAGCAACCTGATCATCAAATCGCAGGCCTGTGTACAGACGGCGGAAGGTGATAAAAACGGCTTGTGGACGACTGTGATCGCCGCGGCGGTGTTCGTTTATGATTAATGGTTGAGTACGGCGCTATAATAGGATTGTCCATGAACCCCCACCATCCATGCCAGAAAGAGGGAGCGCTCCAGGCGGAACAACTTTTTTCCGCACCGGAGATTGATCCCCTGCAACTGCGCGGCCGGGAAAACATCGCTGATTTTATCGATCAGGTGTTTGCCCGCAGCGGATTCAATGGTCGGCTGCTGGCGGAGGCGGCGCAACTCTATTCACAGATGTTGAAGGAAAATGTTACGATCGGCCTAACCATCGCCGGGGCGATGACGCCGATCGGCATGAGCGGGGTGGTGAATTCACTGATCGAGGCTGGGTTCGTTGATTTCATCATCTCCACCGGAGCCAATCTCTATCATGATCTGCATCGGCCCTACAACTGCCCGATGGTGCAGGGCAATGCCGTGCTGGATGACAACGATCTGGCCGAAGCCGGTGTGGCCCGTATTTATGACGTCTTCATCGGTGAAGATGAAACCCTGATGGCCACTGACAAAATTATTCTCAAAAATCTGGGCAAGTTGAAATTCGACGCCCCTTTCTCCACCGCCGCGCTCCACCAGAAACTGGGCGAAGCCGTCTTGCAGTCGGCCCAACATCCCGAAAGATCGCTGCTGGCTACGGCCGCCAAGCATAAAGTGCCGATTTATACCAGTTCCCCCGGCGATTCCTCGATCGGCATGAATCTGGTCGTGCCCTACATTCTCGATCAGCCCGTACCGCTGAATCCGATACTCGACGTGATCGAGTCGTCGGCCATCGTGCGCGATGCGGACAAGAACGGCGTGATCATCCTGGGCGGCGGGTCACCCAAGAATTTTTATCTGCAGACGCAGCCCACCCTGCATCAGATTCTGCAGGATCGCAGCAAGGGCGGCCATGATTATTTCATCCAGCTCACGGTCGATGCCCCCCACTGGGGCGGACTGAGCGGAGCCACGCCCAAGGAAGCGCGCAGCTGGGGCAAGATCAAGGATGCCCATAAAGACAATGTGGTGGTCTATTCCTGCACTTCCATCAGTTTTCCCCTGCTAGCGCAATATGTACTGATCCGCAACCAGCCACGCCCGCCCCGCCGGTTGTATGAGCGCGTTCCGGAGATGGTGACGGAGTTGATGAGCATCGCCCGCGGCAATCGGGAATTGCTGGACCAGTATCGACACCTCTATCAAAAATAATTGTGGGATACTCAATTATCCGTGACCAGCCAACCTGATAATTTTCTGGGATTGCCGCAGCAATACGCTGATTACCGCAAGGCGCGCTTTGCGGTGTTGCCGATTCCCTACGACGCGACCACCAGCTTCATGACCGGTACGCGCCATGGGCCCCGCGCCATCATCACCGCCTCGCAGCAGACCGAACTGTACGATATGGATCTGGGTCGTGAATTTTATCAGGCGGGTGTTGCGACACTCGAGCCGCTTTTTCCCAATGTCGCCGGTCCGCAGGCCATGGCGGAAGATATTTACCACGCCGCCAAACCGGTAGTACGCGACGGCAAATTCCTGATCAGCCTCGGCGGTGAACACAGCATCAGCAGCGGGCTGGTCCGCGCCGTTCGCGAAAAATATAAAAAACTGTCCGTCCTGCAGATCGACGCCCACGCGGACCTGCGGGCCGAGTATGAAGGCTCACCCCATTCCCATGCCTGCGTCATGCGGCGTATTCATGAAAGTGGAACACCTATTTGCGGGGTGGGCATTCGCAATTATTCAGTAGAAGAAGCCCGCTACATCAAACAGAAAAAAATCACCCTGATCAGTGCCCTCGATTGCCTGAGCAGCGAGGATTGGCTGGATCGAGTTCTGGCCGCGCTCACGGACGATGTTTATGTGACGATCGATATCGACGGCTTCGATCCCGCCTTTGCACCGGGGACGGGCACTCCTGAACCGGGCGGACTGGACTGGTATACGGTCAACGCTCTGCTGCAGGCGGTGGCTCTGGAAAAACGTATTGTCGCTGCCGACATTGTGGAAGTAACCCCGATTCCCGGCCAGGTCGTCACCGAATTCCTCGCCGCCAAACTCGCTTACCGGCTCATCAGTTACGTGCAACATTTCTCCGCATAAGCGCTGCTACGCTTGATTTCCATCATCAATAAATTAACGAATATCGCTCCCTTATAATCGCTGCTCTGATAATCCCTATTGGTACTGGTATCGTTTGAAGCAAAATTCAAACACACTATGTTGAAGACCACTCCCTTACGGTCGCGGCTCGGTGAAACGATACCAGTACCTTCCTATGGCTACCGCTTGCTTGCTGCGATGCCCGCCAATTTCTATAATCCACAGTTCAGGTGACCCCATGAAAATAATGCTCAACGGCGAGGAGCGCACGCTGAATGGCGAGTGGTCTCTCACCCGCCTGATGGAAGAACTGCAACTGCCGCCGCAGCGGGTAGCGGTGGAGGTGAATCGCCAACTGGTGACGCGGGCCTGTTTCGGGCAGACGTTGCTGCACGAGGGCGATCAGGTGGAGATTGTCACCCTGGTAGGAGGCGGCTGATGTCCACAGCACTGCGCATCGGAACATTCGAGTTTCACTCCCGCCTGTTCGTGGGAACCGGTAAATACACCAGCTATGAAGTGATGCAGCAGGCGTTGGCGGCGGCCCGCTGCCAGGTGGTAACGGTGGCGGTACGTCGCGAACGGCTTTATGACAGCCAAAACCGCAGCCTGCTCGATTTCCTCGACCTGAAGCGTTACACCATTCTACCAAATACGGCGGGTTGTTTTACCGCCGAGGATGCCATCCGCCATGCCCGCCTGGCCCGTGAACTGCTCGAGGGATTGAACAACCCCGGCTCGAAGTGGGTCAAGCTGGAAGTTCTGGCTGATAAAAAAACACTTCTGCCCGACCCTGTAGCGACGTTGCAAGCCACCCGCGAACTGGTGCGCGACGGTTTCACCGTGTTAGTCTACACCAATGACGATCCGGTGCTCTGCCGCCAGCTCAAGGAGGCGGGCGCTGCCAGCGTGATGCCCGCCGGCGCCCCGATCGGCAGCGGGTTGGGCATCCTGAATCCCAATAATATCCGCATCGCGTTGGAATATCTCAAAGAGAATGACCCGGACTATCCGGTCATAGTCGATGCCGGCGTGGGCACCGCCTCCGATGTCACCGTGGCCATGGAGCTGGGTGCGGATGGGGTGCTCTTGAATACCGGTGTAGCCAGTGCCCGCGATCCGGTGCGGATGGCCACTGCGATGTATCACGCCATCGAAGCGGGACGGCTGGCCTGGGGCGCAGGTCGCATTCCCAAACGGGCCTACGCCACGGCAAGTTCTACTTTTGACGGCATGATCAACAGCAGCCAGTAATGGATTTCGAGTTACCCATCGACACCTCATATATGCCCAGACGCCTGCGCAATAAAATTCTGATCTGGTTGATTGGACTGGGCTTGCTCAACTGCCTGCTCTTTACGGTAGTCTATGCGTATATCGGTGGTGATGCCTTGAACGGAAAAGTGGTGGATAGCCGGTTCTATGTGCGCGGTCATTTTCTGCGCGACGCCGGCGGCCAGGCCACTGAAGTATCGCAAGCCGTCTGGATTTACAGCTTCGTCCATGCCATCTCCATCTGGCCGACGATCGGTGGCGTGCTGTGTTCGATGCTGGTGCTGGCCCGGCCGCATATCATCGCCACCATGCAGGAGGAGATGGTCATCCGCGGAGGCAGCTTTGTCTCGGCGGCCATGACGCTGATCCTGATCGTGACCGGTGCCAGTACGGTCCATTTTGTGATCGATTTTATTCGCGCCATGATGGCGGTAGGCGCGGGGCATAACTTCGGCCCCTGAGGTAACCACATGCTGTCGGTCCATGACGTACTGGGGCAGGAAGGGCTGATCGCCAAGCGACTGGCGGGTTATGAATTCCGCCCGCAACAGGTGGAGATGGCCAGCGCGGTAACCCACGCTTTCAGCCGCCCGCAACATCTGGTGGTCGAGGCGGGTACGGGTATCGGCAAGACCTTCGCCTACCTGATACCTGCCATCCTGCGCGTCGCCCAGCACCCGCAACAGCGCATGGTGATCAGCACCCAGACCATCGCCCTGCAGGAACAACTGCTCAACAAGGACATTCCCTTTCTGAACGCGGTGCTGCCGGTGGAATTCACGGCGGTGTTGATGAAAGGGAGGGGTAATTACGTGGGCCTGCGGCGACTGGAGCAGACCATTCGCAAGCAGATACACCTCTTCCCGCCGGGCAGCGGCTGGGAGGAGTTGGAACGCCTGCAACTGTGGGTAAACCAGACTCAGGATGGTTCACTCAGTGACCTGAATCCCGAACCGGATCTGCGCGTCTGGGAACGCGTTAAGAGTGAACATGGCAACTGCATGGGTAAACGCTGTCGCCACTACGAGAGCTGCTTTTATCAGAAAGCCCGCCGCCGGGCCAACCATGCCCAGATTCTGGTGGTCAATCACGCCCTGCTGTGCAGCGACCTGGCGCTACGCCAGCAAGGGGCCAATGTCATCCCTGATTATAACTACCTGGTGATCGATGAAGCACATATGCTCGAGCAGGTGGCGGGTGATCATCTGGGAGTGACGCTGGGTGAGCGACAGGTGCAGTTTTTATTGCAGTCGTTGTACAACAGCCGCACGGGTCGAGGGTTGCTGGCTGGCTGGCATTGCGACACCGCCCACGAGCAGGTGCTGCATTGCCAGCAATCCGCCACGGAATTATTTGATACTCTCGACCAGTGGCAGCAGAAGTCCGGCCGTGCCAATGGCCGCTGGACCGAACCCCCGCCGGTGACCAACACGCTCAGCAGCGGCCTGCGCGATTTGCAGACGGCGCTAGGCCAGATCCGCAACCAGCTCACGGATGAAGATGACCTGTTTGAAATCACCAGTGTGCGCGATCGCTGCCAATACCTGGCCGATGCTCTCGATACGCTGCTGACCTGCGGGGGCGATGATCAGGTCTACTGGATGGAAAGCGAGGGTCGGGTCCGCCGCAATCTCGTGCTGCATGCCCACCCGCTCCATGTCGGTCCGCTGCTGCAGCAGATGCTCTTTGAAGCCACGCCCTCCGTGGTGCTTACCTCGGCGACGCTTTCGATCTCACTCGATTCCGAATTTCATTATCTGCGCGAGAGAATCGGCGTGAATGAATGCGAATGTCTGCGGCTGGATTCACCCTTTGATTTTCGCAGCCAGATGGAACTGCACGTGGAAGCGCATCTGCCGCCACCCAACGCCCCGAATTTCGCCGCCGCCGCCGCCAAAGCAATTATCCACTATACCCGCCGCACCGCCGGCCGGGCGTTAGTGCTGTTCACCAGCTATCAGCAGATGAATGAAATTGCGGAACTGGTCAAGCCGGCACTTGCGGAATCCCGGTTGAACCTGCTGGTCCAGGGCCGCAACATGCCCCGCTCACAGATGCTCGAGCAGCTACGGCAACAGCCGCAGACGGTGCTCTTTGGTGCGGACAGTTTCTGGCAGGGGGTCGATGTGGCGGGTGAGGCGTTACAGAATGTGATGATCGTTAAACTGCCCTTTGCCGCTCCGGATCAGCCCATGATCGAAGCACGCATCGAAGCCATCGAGAGCAATGAAGGCAGTGCTTTTTCCGAATATCAACTACCTGAAGCCATCCTGCGTTTTAAGCAGGGTGTGGGCCGTTTGATCCGTACCACCACCGACCAGGGACTGGTGGTCATTCTGGACAGCCGTATCGTACACAAGTCTTATGGCAAGAAATTTCTCGACGCGTTGCCCCCCTGCAACCCCATCATTCACCAACGTCAACCGGAAATGGCGGAATAGCTCCGCTTGCAGCAGTTTAACTTCGTGTGTACCGCTATTGGTACAATAACGCGGGCAACGGCTGTGTCAGCCGTGAAAAAACCGGTGACGAGACACTGCTCACTGAACGTGGTACGCCACGGGCTCTCTATCAGGCGGTCCAATAAAAATGAAACCGTTCTAGTTGGTCACTACCGCCGGCGTAGTCGTATTGGAGTTTTCGCCCAGGCGAACTTTGTCCATCTGTTCCAGGCCGTACTGTTTGAGCAACTGCACCCGTAAAATCAGCAGCGCCGTTTCCAGCTGATAATCCACTTCCGGATAAGCAATTTCCGGCAAATCCAGTTCCGTCGGCTGGGTCTGCGTTCCTGCCACGGGCTGGCTGGCTGGCGCACTCGTAGCAGGTGCCGTTGTGGTCGTCTGCTGCGCTTCGGTGAGCGCATCCTTGGGCACGGTGCCGATCACATCCGCCTTACGCCACAATGACCAGACCTTGATGGCTTCCCGGGGCACGAGTGTCACCGCAATATCCGGTTCCACACCCCAGATTTCCGATTCCGGAGTCTTGTGCAGGCAGCGGCCGGAGGGGAGATAATAATAGGCGGTAGTCAACTTCAAGTGGGCGTTGGAACTGCCCATGGGAATCAGATTCTGTACGCTGCCCTTGCCGAAGGAACGTTCGCCGACAATGATCGCCCGGCCATGATCCTTGAGCGCTCCGGAAACAATTTCCGACGCACTGGCACTTTGGTCATTGATCAACACCACCATGGGCAGATCTCGAAACAGACCGTTGACTTCACTGTTCTTGACAAATTCCTCGCTACGCAGCCCGCGGGTACTGACGATGGTTTTATCGCGCGGCAGGAAGAGTTCTGACATCTCGATAGCGGATCGCAGCAATCCGCCGGGGTTAAAGCGCAAATCAAAAACCACGGCCCGCACCCCATTCGATTGTAACTGGTTCAGCACCCGCTTCAATTCGGACACCGTGTTATCTGCAAAATTGGTGATCCGCACGTAACCGATTTTATAGGTCGGATCGATCATGTAATCCCAGGTCTCTGAGTGGTTGACCCGCTGCCAACCCTTGACCGAGACGATCTGGATTTCCTGGCGGGTGAGTTTGACATCAAAAGTCTGCTCCGTACTGGGGCGATGGACAGTTAACGTAACGTCAGTACCGACCGCCCCGGTAATCTTGTTCACCGCGCCGATCAGGGTGATATTTTCTGTGGATTCGCCATCTATGTGCGTGATGAGATCTTCGGATTGAATGCCTGCGCGAAAGGCCGGCGTATCCTCCAGGGGCGAAGAAACGGTCAGCCGGCCCTGATCCAGAATGATCTGGATGCCGACACCGATAAAATGGCCCTGGGTCTGTTTTTCGAACTCCGAGAAATCGGCCGGCCAGATCATGGAGGTGAATTGATCCAGGCTGCCCAACGCTCCTTCGATGTATTCATAAATGATCAGTTCGGGCGGCAGGTCCACCGTCTGGCTGTTGATCTTCAGCACATTGCGCAGCACATCGCGCGAGGTGGTATAACTGAAATCCGCTTCATCCTTGATCCGTTCCAGCCGCCGGCTGATCCGGCTGACGAATTGTTCCTTTTTATCCGCTTCCGCCAGATTCGAGAATTGCAGGCTCATCGAAGGACTTTGCGCGATATAGAGCAGTTTTTTCAAGGCCGCCGTGGTCATCGTCCGGAAATCGGCTTCGGAGACGTACCCGGAATGAATCCGCCATAAAACATCTTCACCCATTTTCTGGGTGATTCCGCGTAATCGATCCCGCCAGTTGAATTCGGCACTGTACAGCGCATCCAGTCGAGCGTGCGCTATACTTTCGTCCAGACGATCTTTGTAGTAGGTGGATTTGGGATCGAACAGGCAGAGCCGATCATACAGATCAGTGGCTACCCGCCAATCACCACTCTCCAGCGACCGGGTCGCCTGGGCGTCAACCTGATCATGAATTTCCTGCACCCAGGGCTCGCGAAGAAATTCCTTGGTGTCCGTGGTGCTGTGCATGGCATCGATGACATATCCCAGCGCGTCGGACCATTGGCTCTGGGATTGGGCATGTTTGGCCCGCAGAATTAATTGATCGCACTGCTGCGTCTGCAGCTCGGCGCGTTGCTGATTAAAATTCTTGAGCTGATCCATCCAGGCGACCAGGTCCCGGTAACTGTCGCGCTGGGGATTAGATTCGACGATGCGGATCAGGGAGTCGCGAGCCTGATCAAACTCACCGGCAGCGATGTAGCGGTCAAATCCGGCGGCCCACAGCGGTTCGCTGGCAGTCGCTTCTGCAACCGGCGAAGTCGTCGGAACTGCTTCCTGGGCCACCACCGGCCACACGATTGCCGACATCCAAATGCTACAGCAGAACAGCAGTCGAAAATTACCTCGTAACCCATTCCTGTTCATGCGGCACTCCCAAATGAATAATACAAACCGCCGAGAAAGTGTAAGCCAACAACACCCCGTAAACATAGGCAACACAACACCATCTTCAGCACCCGTCGCTTTCTGAATTTCGGCAAGCGGCGGGGTTGGATTCATCGAAATTATAAGGACGCTCGGAGCACATTTCCAACCTTGCTACCGTTAAATTCATTGACCGCAACAAGATATAATATATTTCGAGCTGCCTGCCGGTTAAACGAAAATTTACCCGTGCTGGACCTAGCCGAAATAATCCGAGTCGCGTAACGTAGAGTCGGCTATGGACTCCATTGATTTCTTTCATTTATACCGCCAGCTGCTGGCTCTGGTTTGCGGAATTTATGCAGTGATCCAGACCCTGTTTGTATTGCAGCGCTGGTTGCAACCGCCGGCGGGAGAGCATCGGGCCCAGGCCATGCTCCGCCGTTATGCCCTGACCTTGTTCTGGAGAACCCGCTGGCAGGTATTCGGCTTGGATATACTGATTATTATTTTTCTCATGATGCTGATCCTGTGGCTGTTTAAATTACATCACTAAAGGGATTTTATCTTTGAACGATACCCCTCCAGCGAACGACCCGGTCGATTCTCTCAGCCAGTTGCCGCGCGACGAACTGCGCGCCTACGCCGAGCAACTGGGTCTGGAAGCCGCTCCTAAAGCGGAGTGCGGTGAACTACTCCGCCTGATTCGCGAACGTCAGGAATTGATAACCACGCTGGATCGCGGGCTGCTGCTGGAAATCTGTGCCTGGGCCCGTATTCCGGTCCGAGCTTCCTCCGAGATGGAAGAACTGGTCCGCCTGATCTGCAAAAACCACAAAATGCGCTTCCACGGACTGAGTGATCGCGCCTTGCTGGTGCTCTGTCGTCTGCGCGGCGCCACGATCACGCCACCAGCCAAACGCGAAGCGCTGATGGCGGCGTTGCACGATCAGGAAAGCTGGGGAGACTATTTCCGCCGCAAACTCCGCCGCAGCGTCGGTTCACTGATAACCCAGATGATTACCGGTGATGAAGATCCTGCCGATCAGAAAGCCCCCTATCAATTTCTGCCCGATGCCCCCACCGAGCCCGCGACGAACTACCCACGCCTGAAAGAGCAACTCGAAGAAGACGGTATCGTCGGTGGCATATCACGTCGTCTGCGCGGGGTAGCGGATGATTATGTTCGTGAAAAACTGGATGAAATTGAACGGCGTATCGATCGTAAGCTTGATGAAATCGATAAACGCATGGGGGAATGGCGGGATCGTGAAATTCGCAACCGCTTGACTATCATCAAAGTGACATTATTGGCCTCCGTTGTTGTCGCTTTATTCAGTTTAGGCTATGATTACCTGCAGTCGCGGATGCCTCCGCCATCGGCAGCAGTATCCGGTTCGGCTGCTCAGCCTGCTGATCAGCCCAGCCCCGATGAGGACCACTAACAGATGTATGAGCGTTTTAGTAAACCCGCTGAAAATGTCATCAAATCCGCCCACCACATCGCTCGTGAGTATGACCAGGAATGGGTCGGCACCGAGCACATTCTGCTCGCCATACTGAAGGAATCCTCGGGCCGGGGAGCTCAAATCCTTGAAAACCGCGGGGTTAACTACGTCAAACTTAAAGCGCTGGTGGATACCCTGGTGCGTCAAAGCTTGGAAGAGACTTGGGTGTTGGGACGGCTGCCCGGCACGCCCCATTTTCGTAATGTGATCTCACTGGCTATACAAGCGGCGCAGAAGTTCGGTGACAAGGAAGTCGGCACTGAGCATTTATTGCTTGCTCTGCTGAAGGAAAAGGGATCAGTTGCCTATAACGCGCTCAAAAAGCTGGGTGTCCGCTTTCAGGATATTGAACAGGAGCTTTCCAACGAGCCGCCCGCCGCACCTTCATCCTGATTCAGGTTGATAGCCAGCAGCCGTTCATTCATCTTCGCCATTTTATCTGGTTCCGCCATTCTCGCTTATTGAGTGCGCCTCAAGCTCTTGAGGTGAAATTGCCGATTTTCCAGACATCAGCCTGGAGATTTTGCCAGCGGCAATGAACTGTGACTGATGCTAGAGCGGATTCGTGTTAATTGTTCCGTGGTGTGAGAGTGGTGTGTGCCACGGCTGTACCAGCCGTGGTGGAGGACCGCAATCCCGCACGGCTCACAGAGCCGCGACACGCCACGGGGTCTCGATCAGGCGGATCCATAAAAATGAAACCTCTCTAGTGATTGCCATAGAAGTATCGAACTGATGATTTTACCCTCTCCCGGATCCCGGTTATGAAACCTGCTGCCATATTTGGAATCACGGATAAATCGACGCAGCCGGAGGTCTCGGTGGAGATGCCGCCTGCGGAGGGCGACCTGCGAGCCCAGTTGCGTGAAGCTCAGAAGCTCGCAGTCATGGGCACGACGCTGGCCATGATCGCCCACGAATATAACAACTTCTTTGCCCCGGTAGTCAGTTACGCTCAATACGCCCTGGAAAAGGATGACACCGAACTGATGCGCAAGACGCTGCGGGTGATGCTGCAGCAATATGAAGGAATTCGTTCCATGTCAGATCGGGTGCTGGGGCTGGCCCGGGGCGATCAGCAGCATGTCGAAGCGGTGCTGGTGCGCAATTTGATCGAAGATGCGGTGGCTTGTCTCGGACGACAACTCAGCAAAGACAGCATCACGCTGGATCTGCAGATCGATCCCACCCTGACGGTGCGCGGCAACTATAATCAGTTGCAGCAGGTGTTTTTCAATCTGGTACTCAATGCCCGCCAGGCTTTGCTGGAGCGCGGCGGCAAAATTCGCATCACCGCTACTCCGTTATCCGATCAGCGCATCAGCATCCAGGTGAAAGACAGCGGCCATGGCATGAAACCGGATTACCTCGAAAAAATCTTTCAGCCTTTTTTCACCACCCGCCGCAATGAATCCAAACGGGAAAAACGCGGCATCGGGCTGGGGCTGGCGGTTTGCAAGCAGATCATCGAGGACCATCTGGGCATGATCCAGGCCGAAAGTATTGAAAACTCCGGTACCACCATCACCATCACCCTCCCCGCCTATCCAGATATACTGCCTTCCTGTTGATTACGTGATTATGATTTCTATTTGACTGGCTTTTTTCCGGTAGTATATTTTAACTTGAGTAAATCACCCACCTCGATATTTAATTACATACAAGGGCATAACTCCATGAATAAGTATACGGTCCAACTGTTAAGTATTATTTGGTTGTTGTCATTTTCACCAAGTATATTAAATGCTCAACCAGATGAAGGTATTACCCCACCATCAAACTTTACCTACAACTATCCGATTTTTCATTACCGACTTGCTGGGCTGGTCTGGAATGATATGGGATTGGCCTTAATCGTTCAATTGGAAGCGGAAGATGCCTTGATACTGATTACCATACCGAAGTGTGCATTTACAGAAGATCAACAATTAATATTGCGGTCATCATATTCAGCGGATGAATTTGGTAATATCAATTACGAAGATGGCAACAGTATTCGTGTTGAATGCGAGGGTAATATTGATTCTTGCATTGCCTATATCACCAAGCCATCAGATTATCCCGAAGTATACCAGTCAAATTCTAACATGAGCGCATTAATAGCCTCCCCGAGTGATGTTGAAACTGAAATAATTGCCGTAGATTCGACTACTGGATAATTCGTTATCGTTATCGCCGATTATTTTTGTATAGACATTTCGAACACTATTGGCAACCAAGGCGATGAGCAAGTTATTTTTACATCAAATCAGTCAAGAACCACGAAGTCAGTTATTGGTCAAACGCACGATATAACCCATTGTGGTGAATGTCATTCGTCTCACTGTCGCGTAATTTACGAAGATGTTGAGGTGGAAGGCCAGATACGTAGAATTGTATGGAATATCAGTTGTACATTGGATTGCCGGTATACTGATGGACCGCTGGATAGCGATTGTCCATCCTATTCAATGATTAACGTGAATGACTTATTCTAATTTTTCTGGTCGCCAGCAATAATGCAATTCCATCTATAGCCAGCTACGGAAATTAGATACCATCAGCAATTTTTCTACTATTAACAGACTGATCATTATCATTAACCTAGGACTATTGGTCGCCATAGTATTGGTTTGGTTAAAACAGCAAAACCGTTGCTACTATCTGCTCGGTCAACAGCCCCTGGAATCACTTTGCCCTGATGATGATTATCTTGGCAACCTGGAGACTCTTTGCCCAGTAGGTTATCGAACCGCTCAATCTCAGATTTCATTTCGATCTGATTCTCAACGAATTAAACCACTACAGTGCATTTATTGCTTCGCAGAAAATGACGATTTAGTTCTCGGTTCAGTCAGCATCACGGAGGAAAGACCCACTCTCGAAGGTTGGGTAAATCTGACCATCACTACTCATCGCTGGGCTATCATCTCGCTACCCACAAGCATCTTAATATTATTGCTAATCACCTTTCTGATGGCGTGCTACCGGCGTTTTCAAATGATGGTCGTCGGTTTCCGACAACGGGGGATTATCGAGCCATTCTCTATCGGCCGATATAAATGGGCCTTGTTGGGCGGAATCATGCTTAGTGGCTGCGGCGGCTTATGGTGGATTCCAATGGGCCGAGAGGTACGCGAGCATTACCACACGGCAAGATTGCTAATTGGCATCAATCAAATTGAACCCTTTTTGGAGTTTCACGAAGGAAAATGGTTTTGGCTCGGAACAGGGGATTGGCTGAATACCGCAACAACTCAATTTGTTAGAGGCCATTTCATAAGTTAACTTAAGTACATTGCCGACAAAGATACATGGAGGGCCAAATCCATGAGTCGACGGTGATATTTAACGGATAAACAATGGCACAAAATCGAACCACTCCTACCCAA
>JAJVHX010000028.1 GCA_022072405.1 Phycisphaerae bacterium
CACCGGCCGGGTGGTGGCTTATGTGGCCCAAACGATGGAATATTCCTGGAGCAAACACCGCCTCTCACAATGGGCCAATGTCCTGGCTAACCGCTTTAACGTTTACACACAAAACGCCGCTTGACCTCGTATTCTGGACTGTGAGTATACCAAATATCACTTGTTCCTTTACTGAAATCCCCATGTGCCCACCAATCTTGAATACTGTGCAATGCGCGACCAAGGTGCTTTGCTGCATCATAGGGCTTCCCAACTTTATATTTATTACAACATGCCAGGATAGCCCATTCTAATTCTCGGTTCATATGCCATATACGAGAATCATTGCTTCCAACACCGTTCCAACGATTAAAATGACGGCTTTGTCCCCCAGTCCCAGGTATCCAAATAGTGTCCCAATCTTTATCTGTATCATTATCATATTTTCCCACCAGATCCGCAGCATCGTCTTTTATCCCTATTTCTCGTGCCCATTAAGCCGTTAACCACCAATGTACGTATTCGCCCCATTCTCCGGTTGGATCAGTGGCAAATTGCGGTATACTCCTCACATATTCATACAGATTCATGCCATCGACATATTCAGCGGGGTCTCTCTGCATGAACCTGCCATGGGTGGGGTCGTAGGCTCTGGCTCTATAGTGGTAGAGGTACAGACTCCCGTTATCGATGACATCGAGGGGTTGGCCGGTGAAGAGGTAGGGGTTGGTGATTCCGCTGGTGGTGAGGGTGACGAGGGCGGGGTAGGACTGCTGCTGTTCCCAGAGGGTGTAGGCGACATAGGCGTCGCTGCTGTCGATATCGCCGTCACCCTGCAGATCATAAATCGGGCCGGCGACGATCAACCGGCCAGCCTGATGGTACTGCTCTATAGTCGGCACACAGCGTCCGCCGGCAGATGGATAACCGAATCGGCTTCCAGCCCGGTGTTTAGCAGCTCTGGCTTCCTTGCGAGCAATATAGTCTGCCCTCATTACCGGATCGGCCATCTTTCCCGCAAAAGCGGCCCGCTGAGATTTGGTTGGCCGCCATCTGTACATTGCTGTTCCTTTCGGCCTGATTCGAAATCGGCACATTCAAGATAGCACTCCCAGCAGATATCATCCAGCAGAGAGTGGATCGCCACATCTGGGGCGTATGCCCAGTCGAAGGTCTCGTTGCAGAATCGACAAGTGAACCGCTTTTGGTTGCCATCACGGGGGGGTCGGTTCATAACGTCGCCCCCTGATCAGCCAGCCGCCGGGCCATTGTCATCAGAAGGTCGCGATTCATCGGCGACAGCCGCTGCCAGGCGTCGAGTAGGCGGATTAATTCGGGGTCATCCGGAAAGTTGGTACAACGGGTGGTACAACAAGGCGGGCCTTGGCTTGTGTTGTCGTTGCGCTGCAACGGGTTAGAATTAGTAGCGCCTGCTCGACACGCAGGAGGCCACAGGTTCAAGTCCTGTATCGCCCATTGTTGATTTATCTCGCACCCCGTCGCTAACTCTCGCACTACATTCATTTTCCATTCGATCTCAAGTGTCAGCTTCAATTCGCACCGATCCGCGTGGATTTGCAGGATTAGCCTGTGAAATGCACCCAACTGTCGGAGGCATAGGTGGGGGTCACTTTCGACCTTGTCGTCTAGAGTTCCGGTAGCTTTGTGTCGATTTGAATCAACATCATCAACGCCGGGATTGATCCATATCACACTAAGTAAGAAATGAAGAGCACCTTATATATTGGTGGTTTGTTTTTCAGAATTACTTTGATTATTAATTCCAGGAATCAGCTTGAGAGCAGTCAATTTTTCTATCAAGACCGATTGACGAACAGGTTTCACCAGGAAACCATCACAGTTTTTATTAACTGCCAGCATCACATTCAGAGTCGAACTATCTGCAGTGATAATCAGTTTCTTCGCCGGCGGTGCGACATGCTTTTGTTCCTCTAGTCGAAGACTTTCTAACAGCATCAGTCCGTTGATATCGGGCATGTTGATATCAATGGTGACGAGGACATAAGGCCGTGATTCCTCGAGCGCCTGTCGAAACAAGCTGAGGGCTTGATGCCCGTTGGTGGCGGCATCACAATGCCCCAGTGGTTCAAGCATGATGACCATCTTGGACAGTGACACAAATTCATCATCTATTACCAAGCTATGCATGGTTAACACCTCTCCGGGCAATTAAAGAATTTTTCGACATATTGGGTTAGCCGCTGAAGTTCCAGTGCCACCGCTTCTATCTGCTCACCGATTTTGGCCTGTTCGCCATGAGCACTGGCGGCCTCCAGCTCCGCAGCCTTTTGTGCAAGCGGAGCTGCTTCCAGAGTAGCTGCTGCACCTTTGAGAGCATGAGCGATTTGACGCAATATATCACGCTGCATAGTTCCCATCGCGGTTCGCAGAACTTGGATCTGGCCGGCAGCGTGATCCAAAAAGTGTTTGAGCAGATCAATGACCTTCTGATGCCCGCCGAACTCTTGAATGGCATTGGATAGATCGATGGGCGGTATCACTCCACACGATCGCCCCGCTGTTTTTTCCAAATCTAACGACGGTTTGACATCGCTTTCACGAGTTCGTTCAAGCCACTGGGCCACCGCTGCCAGCAAGGTCTGGCGTCGGAAAGGCTTGGTCAGCACACCATTGATTCTGGAATTCAGACAAGCAGCCTGGGTCTCACTGTCAGCACTGGCTGTTAGAGCTAAAATAGGGACTTGCGCGTTGGGCGTATCAGCCTGACGGATCAATGTGGCAGCTGTCTGACCATCCATAATCGGCATGTGGAGATCCATTAAGATCAGATCAAAGTGAGTTTTGCTGCAAACTTCGACCGCTTCACGACCATTGGATACCACGGTGACTTGATGGCCTGCTTGTTCAAGAAAATGACGGGCAATGGCTTGATTGGTTGGATAATCCTCGGCGAACAGAATATGCCCTCGATGCAGCGGGCAAGTCGTTGCCATCTCGGAAGCAGACGTCGAAGATGCTGAAATGACAGACTCATTTACAGGCTCAATCGGTAAAACAAAGGAAAACGTACTGCCCTGCCCAGGGGTACTTTGAACATTTATCTCGCCTCCCAGCAGACCGACCAGCTGTCGCACAATAGCCAGACCCAGGCCGCTCCCACCATATTGGCGAGTTGTGCTCACGTCCGCCTGAGTAAAATTCTCAAAAATGATTTGTTGTTTATCAGGCGCAATGCCGATCCCCGTGTCCCTGACGCTGAACTGCGTGCGCAACGAATTCTCATCGGCAACTCGCTCGATCCAAACGCGAACCTCACCACGCTCTGTGAACTTGATCGCGTTAGAAACCAAATTGAGCATAATTTGCCGTAGCCGCAGCGGATCTGACATTATCAATGGATACATATCGACCGCCATAGCGGCAAAAAAATCCAGACCTTTTGCCCGTGCCTGCATTCCGGCGGTTTGATTTAACTCCCGAAGCAGTTGGGAAAGGTCAACCACTACATGCTCCAGCACCAATTTGCCGGACTCAATTTTGACCAGATCGAGCAGATCATTAACCAGCATCAATAAAATGGTCGACTCGCGAAGGATTATCTGGGAGTGCTGCCGTGCAGTTTCAAGATCGGAACAATGCAGAATCGCTTCAGCAAATCCCATAATCCCATTCAGTGGCGTACGGATATCGTGCGACACATTGGATAAGAAACGAGATTTAAGCCGGCTGGTCTCTTCAGCTGTATCTTTGGCCTCGCGCATCTGCTGTTCCGCTTGCTTTTTGGTGCTGATGTCTTCGATGGCAAACAAAACATGCTTCATGCCGGCAATCACCACCGCATCGGCTTTTAAAGCATACCAGATCGGTGTGCAAGACTCGGGCTGAGTTCCCAGCAACAGCTTATGCTCGCATCTAGCCTGTCCCGACTCACGAGCTTGTTCAAGCAAACAGTATAACATGCACTCTTTACATGCTGGTGATCGCCCGCAACCACCATCCATCAACTTGTTAGAACAACCAATGATCTCCCCAATCTTTTTTCTCGCCATTTTCTGAGTGGATAAGCCTAACATTCTGGCTGCACAATGATTGGCGTGACGAACCAGAAGATCAGGACCAAACAGCAACAAGCCGATCGGTGCGGCGTCAAAAATATCTTGCAGGATCTGCCTATTTTCCAACAAGGCTGCTTGTTGTTGAGCCAGTTGTTCGGCTAAGGCAGCATTAATCTGAAAAAAACCAAATGGCGTGTTTGCTGAACTGGTCGTTTGTTCGACCCGATTCATTAAACTTTCGACCAAACGGTGTAAACGTGCATTCTCGTTTTGCAGTCGCTCTACTTCATCAGTTGCTTTCAGTTGAGTTAGCATAGGCTTTTTACATCCCAAGGACAAAACCAGTCACGGTCTGGTTCATGTGCAACCCGTTATATTGTTCCCCATAAGTACAAAATCCAATCAGGGGATGGGGGACGATCACCTGTCGGTAGCGATCTTGTTCTCTCGCCCACTCAATTTCCAGGCGGCGCTGATAACAATGAAAAGCAACCACCACCAGAGTTTCACATTTCAAGTCGCCTCGCAACTCGCGATATTGTCGTTCAATCATGCCGACCAAATCGGTTGGTTGTCCAATCCGCACTACCATTCCCTCTTCAATAGCACAAAACAAATCCAGCCGATCATGGTCCCAAGCGCGTATCGCTCGCGCATAATCACGGCCATCCCAACGCAAAAGCAGTGGATGATGCGAGACGATTTTGCAATCGAGTTCCTGCCGGCCAATCGCCTCGCGATAGACGCGTGGTGCAACATCGGCATTCAGTTCGAGAATTTGCCGCTTATCGGTGACTGCCTTGGTTACAACGAATCGGCCTTCCAGTGGTGTAAAGTTTTGAAATCCAAAGGTACGGTACGGTAGCGTCGTGTCAATGCAGGCGACAACTGCGGCATCACTGACAAAGCGCTCGCCATCAAATACAAAGGTTTTCTGAAAGCGTTGACCATCGCCTGCCGATCCCCCGACCATTGGCAAACCGTTGCTCGCACCGTATAAAAGCGCCATCATGCGCTCTTCCGCGCAGCTCAAACCATCAATAAGAACCACACCAAATCGCGTTCCGCTTCCGCCCGGTGGTTGTTTATCAAGTCCCAAGCGGGTTGCCACTTGCTGGGCTTCATTTACACCAAATTGTGATACATGGTGAATGGGTTCAATAGAGACTTGGAACTGTTCAGAAATGATGACTGCGGCAACCATTCCATGATCAAGGATGCCGCTTTCAGCAGTTTGATGGCCGGCGGTGGTACAAGCCAGGATAGGACCGTGCAGTTGTTGGCGCATCTCCGCGGCTAAACCATCGAGGTCATATTGTGCGTCAACAAAGAGACAGGTAAGAG
This sequence comes from Phycisphaerae bacterium, assembly GCA_022072405.1. Classification (GTDB taxonomy): domain Bacteria; phylum Planctomycetota; class Phycisphaerae; order UBA1845; family CAIVHJ01; genus JAJVHX01. The sequence continues at coordinate 5,361 of JAJVHX010000028.1, forward strand.
AAGGAACATCTGTACCCGCTAAAGAAGCGATGCGGCGAACCGCCTGTTGAGGATCCGCATCACAGATCGTGTTACGTAAACACCTTGTCATGGCCGTGAAATCCTTGCTGGAATAGTTATCCCTCAAGACCTTCATCGACCAATCTTTTTCCTCAAATTATTTCCACCACACTTGTCCTATATTCATCATAATCTATTGTAAAGACGTGATAGGAAATGGTAACTTGTAGAGTTTATGAATGACTCATCAAATAGTACTATTACTGATCAGAATGTATCACTGGGCGGGCGCCGGTGGAATGAGACTCGTTGGCTTTGGCCCTAAGCATGCCGAGGCCAAACCATGAGTGGCCTAAACCGTTCGGCAGTCACCCTGAATAACTACCAGAGTTTCACTCGATTATCTGGTGTCAGATACAGTTTGTTATCATTGTTGACCTTCATGGCTTCATACCAACCATCCACGTTGCGAATCGAACCGTTGACGCGGAATTGCGGCGGACTATGCGGATCGGTCAATACGCGCTGACGCTTCACTTCATCATGCACCTTGTAGCGCCACACCTGGGCAAATCCCAGGAAAAAGCGTTGCTCACCGGTAAAGCCATCCAATACAACGGCCGGCTGACTCTGGCGTGATAACTGATAAGCAGCGAAAGCCACCGTCACACCCGCTAGGTCGGCAATGTTCTCACCGAGAGTCAGTTGGCCATTGACGTACATACCTTCCAGCGGACTGTAGGTACTGTATTGTTCAACCAGCCCATTTGTCCGCTGATCAAAGTTTTTACGATCGTCGGGTGTCCACCAGTTCGCCAGCACTCCTTGGGCATTATATTTACTGCCCTGATCATCAAAACCATGACTGATCTCATGGCCGATCACCGCACCAATGCCGCCATAATTGACCGCATCATCAGCGTAGGGATCAAAGAAGGGCGGCTGCAGGATGGCTGCGGGAAACACGATCTCATTCAACGTCGGTTCATAGTATGCATTGACCGTTTGAGGTGACATCCCCCACTCCGATCGATCCACCGGCGAATGAAGTCGGGCCAATCGGCGATGCCATTCAAACTGCTCGCCGCGTGCCGCGTTACCGAGCAGATCATCCGCCACCACCTCAAATATGGAATAATCGCGCCACTGATCCGGGTAGCCGATCTTCACCGTAAAATGACCCAGCTTGTCCAGAGCTTTCTGTCTGGTTTCCGCGGACATCCAGTCGGCTGTTTCGATCCGTTGGTGATAGACTTTCAGAAGATTGGAGACCAGTTCCTGGGCTTTGGTTTTGGCTTCCGGCGAAAAATGGCGCTCAACGTACAATTTACCCACACCCTCGCCGATCATGCCCGACAGGAAACGCACCCCACGTTTTTCGCGGGCCAGTTGTTCATTTTGTCCACCCAGTACCTTACCGTAAAATGCAAAATTGGCATCATCAAATCTTTGAGGCAGATAAGCGGCATGATTGGACAGATAATGAAAAGTCAGGTAGTCGCGCCATACTTCCACCGGCGTGGTCGAGAATAACTTGGCCAACTGAGGAAATGCCGATTTCTCTCCGATGATGATCTGCTGATCTTTCGGTTCCTGGAAGGTAATTCCGCTGGAGGCCAGATATGTTGCCCAGGGGAATTCCGGTGCCAATTTCTGCAAATCCGCAACCGCAAGCGGGTTGTACATTTTGTCGGCGTCACGACGCTCGGCACGGGCCCAGTGAATTTTAGCGATTTCTGTTTCCAGCTTGAATATCGCCTCAGCTTTGCTGATAGCTTCAGCGATCTCGCCCAGTTCGAGCACCTGGGCAATATATTTCTGATAGGCTTCGCGGGCCGCTACGATCCCTTTTTCGTCGATCAGGTAATAATCACGATCGGGCAACCCCAGTCCGGATTGCGCGATAAATACGGCATAAGCTTCGGGATTCTTATCATTGATCCCAATGTACATATTGAAAAGGCTGCCCGCATCCATCCCCACCATGCCGAAACACCGGGCGACATCATCCAATGATTTTAAATCGGCAATGGACTTGAGATCTGCTTGAATTGGCTGAAGCCCCAATGACTCGAGCTGCGCCACATCCACATAGCTGCGATAGAGATTACGTATTTGGGCTTCATCAGGATTCAGTTGGTTCTGCCGGGCATCCAGCTCTTTCAATATGGCCTGCACCTGTTGTTCACTCTGAATATCCAGATCGATAAATGAACCGGTGCCGGTGCGATCAGGAGCGATCACCGCCTGATCGTACCATTTACCATTGGCATAACGAAAAAAGTCATCGCCCGGCTGTACGGATTGATCCATGCCCCCCAAATCAAATCCCCAGCCGCCCAGTAACGGTTTACGCATATTATCTCCAGTATTCCTAGCCTTGGATTGCTGCGGGGCCTGTGCATACAATTTTTGCTGGGCAACGCTTGCCAGACCAATACACAACACCATTACCATGAACTTCTTCATGATTCATCCTCTTTAACGTGATGCAGTGACCAGTACTATTTGATTCGACCGGACTTTTACCTGAATCAGTTCATTGTACCCGTTATTGGTAAAGTCCGTCTATTGACGGCCCAACCGTGTATCTATCATCGGGCTGGTTTTTATTATCCGCCGGGTTGTAATTGCTTGTAGAGGGCCTTTTCTGCTTCGAAGAACCGCACACTGACCGCCTGCAATTCACTCGTCAGCTTGAGCAGTTCGGGATGAGCGGCAGGCAGATATCCGCCATTAGATTCCAACAGGGCCTGCAAGCGGGTACTGCTGTCATCAAGACGGGTGGCGGCATCCGCATATTCCCGGGCTACGTTCATCAGCAACAATTGCCCTTTTACCGCATCTGTCGGCGGGAACAGCGCCTTCCAGGGTTGTAATTTCAGTTCGATGATGCCCTGCTTCAAGTGATCGCTGGCTTCGGTGGCGTTCTGGATGATTTCGCTTATGCGATCGCTGTTCAGCACGACCACATTTTTAATCTCGTCGCTGGTGACGCTCAAGTCGGCCAGCGTCCAGTTCAAATTATCCATGGCCAGGTGAATTTTGGACATCAGCGGCAGAACCGGCGATTCCGCCATCTGAAATTCAGCAGCCAGAGGCGTCACAATCTGGGTATCAATCCTTGAGGAAGCCTGCTCTATTGAAGTGAACGTATTATTCAGCTTGGGACGATTGTCTTTCAGCAACAGATTGATTTCTTCCAGACTGGTATCCACTTTGGCGAGCGCCTGTCGCAACTGCCGGATGAAGGCATCATTATCATAATTCAGTTCACGATCGAGGCTGGCGGTCATCGATTGCAGGTTATCTACAGTTTTATGAATTTTCGCCAATAGCGAGTCTGCGGCGACCGGATCCAGTTGAACTTTGATTCGGCTGAGCAGGCCGCTGGCGTTGTTTTCATCCAGTTCGCGTGATAACTGATTCAGTACCGCCTGGAAGCCGGAAGTTTCACCATAAACCGGTTGGTCACTGGAAATTCTTTTTGCTGAAACGCCGCGCTTGAGTATATCAATATTCCCCTTGCCGCCCAGCGGCGGGCCACTGGCGACCACCACGCAATCCTCACGCAGATCGAGGTCCGCAGGAACCGTCGCCCGCACTTCCAAAAACTGCACTTCCTGGATTTCCGGCTGCCGGGGATCCTGACCATTGATGAAGTGGGTAGCGACTACTTTACCAACTTTCTGGCCGAAGTAGGTGACAAACGAACCATCCCCCAGTTCGGGCAGCGGAACGCCCGCAGCAAAGCGCACCAGCAATGTGGTCTGCTTACTGGTGTTCCAGTTGCGGCCGCCTATAAAGATCACGCACCAGACCAGCAGCGCAAACATGAGAATAACCGTTAAGCCCAGTCGAAAATTTCGGCGTGTTCGGGGCATATATCATGCATCCTCGGATTCAACCTTCGATCAACAGTTGCTCGAACTGGCTGATGCCCTCCGCATCGGTGAGTGGCCCTCCCGCAAAACCGTTTAAAAACTGATTCATCAAACGATCTTCACGGGTGGTCAACTTTGCAGGATCAGCCTGGCGGAGCAGTTCAAAATCCTCGCGTGTGCCGATTTTAAGTACCCGACCTTTATCCAGCATAACCATGCGGTCGGCGATGCGAAAAGCCGAATCCATTTCATGTGTCACCACCACGCTGGTGACCAGCAGTTTTTTCGAGAGAAATTTCATCAATTCGTCAATGGCTGTGGAAGTAACCGGGTCCAGACCGGCAGAAGGTTCATCGTAAAATAACACTTCCGGATCCAAAGCGGTAGCCCGGGCCAGGCCAGCACGTTTTTTCTGCCCGCCCGAGAGTTGCGCGGGCAATTTGTCGCGATGGCTGAGCATTTTAACCTGCTCAAGTTTTAAGGTGACCACAATATTGATAATCTCTTCCGTCGCATCGCTATGTTGTCTCAGCGGCAAAGCCACATTTTCGGCCACCGTCAGCGAGTTAAAGAGCGCTCCGCTCTGAAACAGAATGCCCAGTCGTTTGCGCACCCGGTTCAGATTTGTTTCATTCATACGGGTCATATCTGCCGGAGAGCTCATATCCTGAGTGTGATAAAGAATTTCACCATCATCGACCGGATATTCACCGATCAGGCAATTCAGCAGCGTACTCTTGCCGCACCCACTGCCCCCCATAATCACCAGCGTTTCGCCCCGATAAATATCGAAGGTGACCGATTGCAAAATAGGCACCTGTTCGCCGGTGGCGTTGGTAAAGGTTTTCCGCAGGTTGCGGACGGCGATGATCACATCCTGCTGATTCATGAACGATGACTCGCAGTTGGTGATTAGATTCCGAATATATAGAAAATGGCGGTAAAAACCGCATCCATACCAATGATTGCCACAATCGATTTAACCACCGTGGCGGTAGTCGCACGACCCACGCCGACCGCCCCTCCGCTGACCATTAAACCCTGATAACAGGCGATCATCGAGATCAGCATGCCGAACACACCCGCCTTCACCAGACCCGTGATAAAATCCTTGATCACCAGAGAATTCCGGGTCAGTTCCAGGTACGTTTCGGGGCTGATGCCCAGCACCTGCCATGAGGTAAAAAACCCGCCGCAGACCCCTACAACATCAGCGATGACAGCCAAGCCGACTATCATCGCGACGTTGGCCAGAAAGCGCGGCACAATCAGGTAGAGAATCGGATTGATGGCATGGGCGCGGAGTGCCTTGATCTCTTCGGATTCGACCATGGCACCCACTTCGGCGGCGATGGAGGCCCCGGCAAAGCCGCTCAATACGATCGCCGTGATCAGCGGGCCGAGTTCGCGCACCACAGCGATCGCCACAACGACAGCGATCTGTTCCAGCTGGCCATAACTCTCCAGCGTCGGAGCCAGTTGCAAGGCCAGGATCACCCCGATAAAAACCTGCACCAGCACCACAATGCCAATACTGTCCACGCCCACGCGAACCATCTGGTCATAAAGCAAGGCCCGGTCAAACTTGAGTTGACGCGACCAAACCGCCCGCAGAGTCCACAAGAGGGTCTGCCCCAACAACGCCGCCATGCCTCCCACTTCACTCACCCAATCTTTCGCGCGGTTCAACTGCTGATCGGCAACTTCGCCCAGTACGCTGATGGTACGTTCTGGCAAAGCGGGGCGAGGGGGTGGATTGGACGGCAATGAAGTGTCGCTCATGACTTCAACGCATCCTCACGTGTGGGATAGATCTCAAAAAAGCGATCCAGCTTGGTAATTTCGAATACGCTGTGAACCATTGGAGATAGCGCGACCAGAGTCATGCGGGCACTGGCTTTTTTGACTCGCCGGAAAATGTCCACCAGGGTGCCCACGCCGGATGAATCGATATGCTGCAGGGCCGCCAGATCCAGCAGTAGATGTGCCGGCGGCTTATTACACAGTTTCAGCATCTGCTGGTGAAAAGGGGCCTGATAGCGCAGATTTAATTCGCCCTTGAGTACCACAACAGTGATATCAGGGCTGAGCGCCTGGATTTCGGTAATCAGTTCACTCATAATGGCCTGTTCTCGTGTTTCGGATATGCTGGTCTGGGCGAAGGAATTTTAACGTCGCCGGCAATAATTGGCTAGTTTGAATCTGACCCGCTTAAGTAAAGATCAAAAACCAATATCTGTCAATTTTCAAGAGGCAATATTAATAAGCAGATTACCGATTTGACAGACGGTTATGCTGAACGGACCCGGACTTCACTTCTGAAAAACCGTCTAGTGGTTTGAAGACGTAACCACCGGTTCAGGCGGTTTTTGTTCAGAAGAGCCGGAAACCCCGCCCAGGGCCTGCGAAAGATAACTCTTCCACGCTTCCAGGTATTGTCGTCGCTGGGCCGAGGGTGCTGAATAAGTATATCCCAGGCGGGTACCGAATCGTTTTTCCAGCGACATGATGGCATAAAATCGAACGGCGGAATCCTCATCATCGAGCAGATCGACCACCCTGGGCCACAACTCCTGCTGAGAATCCTGCACCGCCCGGATTCCCTTGATCCGCTGGAGCGGGTCACTGTCAGATAATTGTTGATCCACACTCAAATGGAGTGCACAGCCCTGAATCAACAACAGAAATATGCCGAGCATTACAAGACGCATGAGCTACTATCCCAACATGCGGGCCAAATCCTGATAAGTCACAAACAGGAAGGTCACAGCGATGAGAGCCAGGCCAACCATCTGTGTGATCACCTGGGTACGCAGACTGACCGGTGAGCCCTTAATCCACTCAATGATCAGGAAAACCATCAGCCCGCCATCCACCACCGGCAGCGGTAGAAAATTGATCACCGCCAGGTTGGCTGATAAAAACGCCAGAAAATAGAGCATAGCCAGTTTGTCGTACTTGGCCATTTCGCTCCCCGCCTGAATAATGCCCAGCGGTCCGGACATTTTCTCGACTCCCACCGAACGGGTGAAAATCATCCGTTTGAAGGTCAGGTAGGCTTTGGCCACTGAATAATAGGTTTCCTGCACGCCGGCGGTGATCGCTGCAATCGGATTGATCTTGCGATTAAGATAGCTGACGGGTTCGGAGGTTAACGGCGGGATCATGTAGGCCACCCGTCGATACCAGGGGTCAACCATGTCGGCGGTGACCATGATATGGCGCGTAGTCAATTGCCCGGTGTCATCCTGAAAAGTCACTTTGACGGATTGGCCGATTTTGCCGTTCAGATAGGTGCGAATTGCATAAGGCACCGTGGCCGGCAGCAGGCTGGATTGGGTACCCATGAACACTTCGATATTGGCCTGGTCATCCAGCGTGAAGTTGATAGTCTGCAATGAAGGCGAAAAGGCGGGTAAGTCGAGTATGGTGGAGATACAGGCCGGCACGTGCAGCGTGGTCGACTGCGGTTCAGACTGTCCATCAGCATAATAACCCAACGTCACATCCGCACCGGTTGCTCCGGCTAATTGGCGACAGCGTTCCACAAAATCCGCCCAGCCGGCAACTGCGTCGCCATTCAGACTCACAATCCGGCAGCCGCGCTGTAGTGGGGTCAGTGCGGCCGGCCGAACCGGATCGAGCGGCGTTTTCCAGATCGTCACTACCGGCTGCCACCACACCTCCGACAACCAGCCGGGTAAGCCTGCCGGTGCGGGTAACTCGCTGAGATTACCAATCACCCCGGATAGGACAATTTCATCCTGTTCAATCATCCCGCTGGTGAACCCCAGTTTGATGTTTACCTTGCCTTTATCGTCACGGGTGGCTACTGGTCGATAATAGAGCGGTTGCGGCTGTTCGCGGCTTTGGCGACGGATGCGGACCGGCATATCCCGACCCACATGCTTACGAGCTTCCTCCGCGAGTTTCGCCACATTCGGATGGCGCAGATTTCCCCACTGTATAATTACGTCGCCATCCTGCAAACCGGCCTGTGCAGCCGCACTGTTCGTAATGACATCCGTTACCCGCACGCGCGGCATCATCCCCAGAAAATCGCGCGGCGAGTCACCGCGAATTTCGCTGGGGAAAAAGGCGATCTGCTTGGGTACCTGAAATTGCAGTTGCTGCGGTGTTGCAGAGGGATTCCGAGGATCGTTACGCTGCACCTTGAGCGTGCTGGGTTGATTGCGTCCCTGGAGCAGCAGATTCATCATCCGCTGGCCCTCTTCCGGCCCGACGGGAGTACCATTCACTTCGACCGCCATATCATTACGCTGCAGATAGGGTCCGGGGCCTTGCAGGTAGGATTGATCAACACTCAGTATTTTGGTGGTCATGGCCGGCCGGACGCCCAAACGCAAAAGGTCGTTATCCTCAGCCACTTCCGGTCTGACACGCACAATTTCGCTGCGCTGGTCACGCATGACTTCCACATCGAGGGGTTCGAGCGGATCAGCAAGCACGACTGCCATCGAGATCTGATTGAAATTATTGATTTCTGCGTCATTGATCCGCAGTATTTCATCACCCACCAGGATGCCGGAACGGGCCGCCGGCGAATCGAGCACCACTTCACCAATGATCGGCTTGGTCTCCTCGCGGCCGATCATGTAGAGCACCATGAATCCCAGCGCGGCGATAATCAGATTCATCACCACCCCGGCGGAGACGATAGCCATCCTCGCTCCGACTGGCTTATTTATAAATGAACGCGGATCGCCTTTGGCTTTGATATCACCCGTCGAATCGACGTCAAAATCATCCTGCCCCAGCATTTTGACATACCCGCCCAGCGGCAGGATGTTAATGGAATAGCGGGTTTCACCATAGGAATAGCCGACGATCTCCGGCCCGAAACCAATCGCAAATCGTTCCACGCGCACGCCGGCCCACTTGGCGACGGCAAAATGGCCCAGTTCGTGAAAGAAAATGACCACCGAAAAACCGATCAGCACCAGCAGTATGCTCCAGATCGTGGAGAGGCGATCAGCCAGGATGCTCTGCCCCAGCAGGATGTTCGGAATTTCCGCTAACAGGTCAAACATGCATGTACCTCATTTCGGGCCCAGCGATCAGCCGCCAGCAACTGTTCCAATGTCGGATGTTCAATCCATTTATGGCGGCCCACAATTTCCATCGTCCGTTCGGTGATTTCGCCAAAGTGAATTCGCCCCGCCTGGAAAGCTTCGACGGCGGCCTCGTTGGCGGCATTTAAGACCGCCCCACTGCTGCCCCCCTGCCGCGCCACCTGGAACCCCAGTTCCAACGCCGGGTAGCGCGCACGATCCGGCGGCTCAAAACGCAACTGCCGGACCCGCAACAGATCGAGCGGTTCGCCGCAGCGCTCCAGCCGCCGGGGATAGGTCAGAGCATATTGTATCGGAATACGCATGTCAGGTGTTCCTAGCTGTGCAATCAGGCAGCCATCACGAAATTCCACCATCGAGTGGATGATGGCTTCGGGATGGATCAGCACTTCGATCTGGTCGTGGGTCACGTTAAAAAGCCAGCGGGCCTCCACGATCTCCAGCGCTTTATTCATCATGGTGGCGGAGTCGATCGTGATCTTCGGACCCATGTTCCATACCGGATGAGCCAATGCATCTGCCGGGGTCGCCTGTTTCATCTGCTCCAGCGTCCAAGTGCGGAACGGACCGCCGGAGCTGGTCAGATAGAGCCGATGGATTTCCTCCGCTGAGCCGGCGTGCAGCGCCTGAAATATTGCTGAATGCTCGCTGTCCACCGGGATCAGCTGGGCACCGGTCTGCCGGGCCAGTTCCGTAATCACTGGGCCGGTCACGACCAGCGTCTCTTTGTTAGCCAAAGCGACTTTTTTTCCCATCTCCACTGCACGAACCGTGGCCATCAAGCCAGCCGTACCGACGATGGCCGACAGCACACAGTCACAACCACAGTGCTCGATGAGTTCGACCAGCCCCTCTTCACCCGAATATAATTTCTGTTCAGCGTTCAGCTCGCCCTGTAATTGGGATTCGTATTCCGGGCGACCGATCGCCAGATGGGCCACCTTGAATTCCCGGGCCTGGGCCATCATGTCCTGCCAGCGCGAACCCGCCGCCAGGCCGACCACTTCGAAATCATCTGCCAACTGACGCAGAACCTGCAGCGCATTTCGGCCGATTGAGCCGGTTGATCCTAGTATGCATACCCGTTGTCTCAATCCCACCTCAAACCGTCAGCCGGTTAATCTCATCGAACTATAACTATTCGTAACCAGCAGCCTCATTATTGGAAGCATGCCGTGATAATGATAGAAAGGCCATGGGCATCTGGCAATATGTCGTCAATTTTTTGCATGTCCTAACTATCGACCCTATAATCGGTTGAGTTCAGGAGTACCTATGAAACCTCAACAGACTGATCTGCTGCTGCAAAGCCGCAAATACCGCGTCGAGCGATGGAGCTTTCGCAATACCCCGATGGGCGATTTCGCCCACGATCTGATCATCCATCCCGGAGCGGTAATTATCCTTCCGCTGCTGAATGAGCGGGACGTAGTGATGATCCATAACCTGCGACCGGCCGTCGGGACGGAGCTGCTGGAGCTGCCGGCGGGCACACTGGAACCGGGCGAGGATCCGGCGGTCTGTGCAGCGCGCGAACTGGAAGAAGAGACTGGATATACCGCAGGTTCCATCACCCGCCTCGGCCAGTTTTATACTTCACCGGGTATGTGCACCGAGATCATGCATTGTTTCCTGGCCCGCGAACTTCGACCCACCACCCAGAAACTGGACGACACCGAACAAATTCGCACCGAAATCATGACCCTCCAACGGCTGGACCATCTTATAACCCGGAATCAACTGGTGGATGGCAAGACCATCGCGATACTGGCGATGTACCGCCTTCAGCAGGGAGGCTGCTGACATGGGCTGGCAGGATCGCGATTACGCCCCCGAAACTCAATATCAGCGAATGATGGGCTGGAATTGGACCCGAAGCGTGCGGCGCATGTCTGTCACCAAAGCGTTGATTATCATCAATGTGGCGGTTTTCGTACTGGATATGCTGTTGTCGTTCGGCGGGAGAAGCAGTCCGATCTTTAATTATGGGGCGATGTATACCCCGGCCGTACAAGCTGGTCAGGTCTGGAGACTGATCACCTCGATGTTTCTGCACGATACGCACTCGCTCTGGCATATTATTTTCAACATGTGGTCTTTGTACATGTTCGGAGCGCATCTCGAAGCCCAATGGGGGCGTCGCAAGTTTTTCCTGGTTTACATGATCTGCGGACTGCTGGGCGGCCTGCTGTACATGGTTCTGAACATCACCGGCTGGCTCGAACCTCGGTTGGCGATCGGGGCTTCAGGAGCGATATTGGGTATCATCGGAGCCTGTTCCATTCTCTATCCGAGAATGATGGTTATTGTATTCATTATCCCAATGAGATTGCGCACCCTCAGTTGGGTGATGCTGGTCATCTATACGATGAATATTCTGCAGAAAGGTGTTAATGCCGGCGGCGATGCCGCACACATCGCCGGATTACTGGCTGGGGCTGGCTATGCCTGGTTCACCCGGCGTTCCCTGTTTACCCCGCCCGCCTGGGAAACCAGCCGGGTGATCAAGGTGAAGGTGGTACCAACCAACACCCAGCAGAATTTTCAACAGTCTGTTGATCAATCGCTGCAAGGTGAAGTGGATCGTATTCTGCAGAAGATCAGTACTCAGGGCATCACGAGTCTGACCGATGATGAGAAGCAGATTTTGAAGCGGGCTTCCCGCAGCGCCTCAAATCCGAGGTAATCTCCGAAATCAATTATGTTCTCGAAACAGGACTATCGTGATAATCCGCTGAACTGGGCGTTGCCTGTCGGGCGAGCTTTTAACATCCGTATTCGAGTTCATGTTCTGTTCATCATCTGGATCGTATTTGATCTGCTGCATCGTCTGCAACAGCCGGGTTTCACGATGGATCCCTGGTTGATTGTCGTGACGATGTATTTTGTGATCGTTCTGCTGCATGAGTTTGGTCATTGTTTCGGAGCGCGAGCGGTTGGCGGTGAGGCCGTGGATATTTTAATGTGGCCGCTGGGCGGGCTGGCGAGTGTCGATCCGCCCATGCGTCCCTGGGCCCATTTTATTACTGCGGCGGCGGGTCCGGCGGTAAATCTACTATTCTGCCTGCTGGCTCTGTTGACCGCACTGGTGATTGGAAGAATCAGTGCTATATCTTTCAATCCGCTCCAGCTTTTCGCCATCAGTAGTGGCCAGGTGATCCATTGGACCCTGAGCGATTGGCTGAGCATCTTCTGGTCGGTCAATTATCTGCTGATTCTTTTCAATCTCCTGCCCACGTTTCCAATGGATGGCGGCCGGCTGCTGCAGGCCGTGCTCTGGCGTTATTCCAATTTTAATCAATCCATATTGACCGCCACATTCGTCGGTATGGTGGGCGCAGTGATCTATGCCCTGGTGGGAGCCGCAATGCAGAATATGATCCTGCTGGCCATCGGCGGATTCGGTTACCTGACCTGTATGCAGCAACGCCAGCGGCTCAAGAGCGGCGAACTGATGGAAGAAAACGAATTCGGTTATGATTTCTCGCGCGGTTATCGCAGTTTGCCCGATGAAGATGACCCGCGTCGTCGCCCCTCCTGGTGGACTCGTCATCGTCTGCAGCGGATGGCACGTCGGCAGCAGCGCGAACGCGAACAAACCGCCGAACGCGAACGACTGGTCGACGACATTCTGAGCAAGGTCCGCGAACAGGGCATGCACTCGCTGACCGCGCGCGAAAAACGAATATTGCAGCAGGAAACTGAACGCAAAAAGAAAACGTAATTTGTTTACGAAGCCGCGGGCTTGAAGCCCACGCGGAGATTACCTGTGAGGCAAATGATATGATCACATTAGCCATTGGCGGATATCGCGGACGCATGGGGCAGCGGTTGTTGGCCTTGTTGGAAAAATATCAGCGTTTTCAAGTAGTGGCCCGGCTCGATCGAAATGAAGCTGATGCCGGCACCCCCTTCCAGGTGCTGATTGACTTTTCACTACCCGACGGCACGATGGCCTTTTTGCCGATCTGCCAGAAACATCGCGCTGCCCTGATCACCGGGACAACCGGATTCAACGAAGAGCAGTTAAAAACACTGTCGTCAGCCAGTCGAGATATTCCGGTACTACGTACCTCGAACTTCAGTCTGGGAATCAATTGGCTGGTCAAACATCTACCTCTGATGGTCCGTGAACTGGCAGAACGTTTTGACATCGAAATTGTCGAAACCCACCACACACAGAAAGTGGACGCCCCCAGCGGAACCGCCAATATGCTGCTGGATACGCTGCTACAAGCCACCGGTCGAAATCGGCAGGATGATGTGATTTATGGACGAAGCGGCCATACGGGAGTGAAAGACACTCGCCAGATCGGTGTGCATGCGATACGCAGCGGTGTAGTCGTGGGCAAACACGAGATCATCTTCGGCGGCATCGGTGAGTCGATCACTATCACCCACGAAGCTCATTCACGCGACACCTTCGCCCAGGGAGCCATCGAAGCAGCCGCCTGGATTACCCGTCAACCACCGGGGCTTTATACCATGCAGGATGTATTGAAATAAAAGTGGTTTCAATATTCAATAAGCCGCGGCCTGTGGCCCGCGCGAAGCCTCTATTGGTGATTTTGAAATCAGCACAGACATGCACGTCGATTGTTAAGTACTAAAATCTCTTCAGCCAGGTGTCGTCAGTATATTTGGCAATCAACTGTTCGGTGAGTCGCAGTTCCTCATCCCGCCATTGATCAGGTTCCAGAGTACTGGACAAGTGACGCTGAAGCGCCTCCAATAAGGGTTCGAGCAACGACTCACCGCGCAACGCAGTATGATCCTGCACCGAAGTCACCGGATGCTGATCAAAGCGGTTGGCCAGCATGATTGAACCATGCTGCAGCACCGCCTGACGTATCCGCCGCTGAGCGCTGCCTACCAGTTTCTGCCCTTCGATCAATACGTCCAGGCAGTGACGACGGGCAAAGCAGAAGAACGGCCCCTGGTGTGCTGAACTGCTGTCGCTGATCCCGCAGCGCCTGGCGCGGATATTCACTAGTCCCAGCGTATCGATGATGGCATCATGGACCCTCTCGTAGAGTCGCGTGGGCGCCGGTTTGAGCAAATCATGGTCCACAGGAAGAATAATCGAGTAAGTCCACTCGCGATCGTGCAGTATGGCCCCCCCGCCGGTGGTCCGCCGCACGATCGCCAATTCGCCGGCTGGCGGCGGTAACTCTTCATACTCCGCATATTTCTGAAAGTAACCCAGTGAGATGGTTGGCGGATCCCATTGATAGAAGCGCAAAGTAGCCGGTGATTTTCTTTCTCCGACTCGCGTCAGCAATGCTTCGTCACGGGCCATATTGGTGGCCCCATCCCGCGGGTCATCTATCAATAATCGCATGGGGACCTCATTCGGCTCGGACATAGGTTGATACAAACTCAGCAAATTGTGAGTTAAAGAGTGCTCCGGGTCGGTGACGACGCAGTTGTTCTACAGTCTGTGGTCCGGTGCTGCCGAGTTCAATGAGTATCAGTCCGGCCACTAACGCCGAACGATTGAACCCCAAGCCGCAATGGGAAAGCACCTTGTGACCCTTCCGCACCAGTTCCGCTCCCAGACGAGCCACTGCCCGTAACTTGGTTAAATCGGGCAGAGGACCATCCATGATAGGGAAATATATGTAAAGTATATGGCCGGGAATGGTGGGCACGCCCAAGTCTAGATTACCGTCGAGATCGATCACAGTGTCGATGTGATAATGCTGGAGCGTGACCCAGTCCTCGATCTCCGGCCCGATGAAAAGCAAACCCTGATCGTCAACCGCATAGAGTTCCTGAATGGCTGATCTCCTTGACTGATAATTGCAATGGTCACTATTATGCCTGCCATGACCATCCCTGTCATATTTTATTCCGCCGGCACCATCGCGGTCATCCTCTTCGCCCTGCTGGCACCGGATACCTTCACCAGCTGGACCCGCCAGCATCCTTTTCTGATGGGTTATGCCAAGTTTTTTATCCTGGGTACTTTCGGCGAGCTGCTGAAGTTCCGCCTGTCTCGAGGCCATTGGCGACTGGAACACATTCTGGAGCGAGCCTTCGTCTGGGGCTGGTTCGGCTGCTGGCTGGTGCTGATTTTCCCGGGATTTGAAGCTCTGGTCGATGGTCTGGTGGCCAAAGGCTATTGGCCGGCAACGGCAGGACCGATTGCCGCGCGCTACTGGCTGGCCTTTTCAAAAAGTTTCTGGCTCAACGGCCTGGGTATGTTCGGATTCGGCATGATGGTCACCCACGATTACTTCAATCATTTGATCACTACCCGCTGGCGGAATTGGAGTTTGTACAGTTTCGCCGAAGCTGCCGACAAGCAATTCCTGCTGGCCTTTATTCCCAAAACGCTGCTCTTCTGGATCGCCGCCCAGACCTTCAATTACTTGATGCCGGCCAACTGGCGGGTCTTTATCGCCGGGCTGCTCGCCAGCGTACTCGGTTTTCTGCTCAGCGTCGGCCGGTCGCATCGAATTTAATACTTCCGCCCACTATCCACCCCGATATCTTGATCGTCGGCATTTAGCCTGTCCAACGGATTTTCAATCCGATCTACCGTACACTGTCGTAATAATAATCCCACCAGCTGGTGAAATTTGCTGGCCGTGGCTCGGGCACGATCAGCCGCCCTAAGCCGTCATAACTGTCGCGTCGCGTCCCTTGAGCGTCCCCAACTAGCCGAAGGTAATCCAGGAACAAATAAGGCTCCTGACCGCATAATCTTTTATTTTCGTCTTCATCTTCTAGAGGCCATTTCATAAGTACCTGCAAACGATGATGGCGCAAGCGATATGGACAAAGGTTCTATAAATTTCAGCGTTGCGATCCCAGCGGGTCAACACTCGTCGGAAGTTACCCAACCAACTGATGGAACGCTCAATCTTCCAACGACGCTGGTATCGACGCAATTTCCGACCATCTTGTGTCGGCGGTTTCTTCCGACGCCTTCGATGCGGACAGACCAACTCAATGCCACGGTCGCCTGTCGTTAAAGTAGTCCGTTTGCCCGATCTTCCGCTTGCTGGCGATATCGTCGATTTTGTCGAGGCACGCCGCGCTGCGGACTGCGATGATGCCACCATTCACGGGGAAATCCAAACATTGATCGACGCCGCCGAGTCGATTGCACCGAATGAGCCGACAGCAGCGACGACCGGCGATGCCGACAGTGGGCCGAGGCCGGTGTTGATTGATCTCTCGACCGTCACACCAGAGGAAATCAACTGGCTCTGGCCCGGCAGATTTGCACGCGGAAAATTCTCTTTGCTGGTCGGACATCCCGGCATCGGAAAAAGTTTTCTGAGCCTCGACATCGTTTCGCGCGTCTCCACCGGCCAAGCGTGGCCGGACCAGCCCGGCGAGCAACGAGAGCCGGGCAGCGCGATTATACTGACGGGCGAAGATGACCTAGGTGATACTGTTGTACCGCGACTGATGGCGATGAGGGCCGACCTGACCCGCGTCAGAGCATTGGACGCGATCGCTATTAGCGATGACAAAGGTCAGCAGCGGGAGTGGTTCTTTCGCATGGATCGCGATATTGCGATGCTGCAAAAAGCAATTTCATCGATCGAAAACTGTCAATTAATTGTTGTTGATCCATTGCAATGTTATCTGGGCGAGCGCGAAAACAACTGCGTTGAGGACATCCGCTCGATAACTGCGGAGCTAACAAGGCTGGCCGTAGGTACAGGGCTTCGAGCTGGCGAACTGCGAAGCTTGACGGCGGGATCGTTTGACTTTCAATCCGATCCGCCTACCGTGACCATTAAGGCGGCATACGCCAAGAATGGCCGCGATGACATCCTGCCGCTGCAATCGGACCTGGCCCATTCGCTAGCTGAATATACACTGGGCATGGACGATCGGCAGCCGCTGTTCAGGATACCAGAGAAAACCGCGAAGCTAATCCGTGATGACCTGGCCAGCGCTCGGGCGCAATGGATCGACGAATCGGGGAATGACGCCGAGCGTGACCGGCGAAGCCGTAGCGACTTCCTGACATACCGGGATCATGCCGGTGAAGTGGCCGACTTTCACTGTTTGAGACACACCTTCATAACCAATCTGATTAGTGCCGGTGTAAAACCTCATACGGCGCAATTGCTGGCCCGCCATTCAACGATCACACTGACAATGGACCGATAACACCCATTCGGAAAAATCTGAGAAGGATGAGGCTATTAAGAGTTTGCCGAATGTTCGGGATTTTATGCTTACCCAATGCTTACCTAAACAGGTTGCAGAAAGCGCTGTTTTGGTGTCATCTGCTGGCACTGATGATGATGAAAACGCGAAAAGTGCAGATGTGGTTATAAGGGCATCTGAGGCACAAAAGGATGCATTCCTGTCATCTACTGACACGATGAGGATGCTGGGACTCGAACCCAGGACCCACGGCTTAAAAGGCAACAGGTCACGCACCTGCCAAACAATGCTAACCAACCACATGACAATGAATTAGGTGATCCTGCCAGTCCTGCTGGTACTCCTTGCGCTGCAAAAAGCGCTGCATTACCCAGTATTTCCGACCCGGATTTAGCCCTGCTGGTCGAGCGTTGGCCGGTGCTGCCGGCGGCGGTACGGGCGGGGATCGTGGCGATGGTCAAAGCTTCCGAGGAGAAAAAAGAATGACCGGAGTGGCCCCATCGACGGGCAGAATGTTTCCCGCACCCCCGGTCTTGCACGCGAATGACCTGAACTTATTAACTCCCGGCCCGGAGGATTGCTTTTACAACAGGGAAATCAGCTTATGAATAAGATACGAGACAATAAGTCCAAGGCCGTCAGGAGTGGCTTTTTGGAGCGTTTGCAAGCGCATCAGGTTCGCCAAGAAGAAACAGGTCATGGGTCCGCCGATAGCGCCACTTATTCAGAATGTACAATTCCTGCCGAGTTTGCTGATCTTCCCCTGGCGACCGATCTTCGCCAGACGATCGAATGGGTGGCTGCCAACCTGGTAGTGCCGCCTGGCCGGGAAGATATGGCCACCTGTCCGAGCCAGAATTCTTATGCGTTATATGACTGGAGCAGGCAATCCGCTCGTAACTGCGATGTGTTCTGGACTACCATCTTCACCAAGTTAGTGCCGTCGAGGTCGGAGCAGGAGAACGGGCCGCGATATGAAGATGACGGACGCGATCTCACCTGGGCGTTTGAACAGATCGAAGCGGCCATCCGATCTTCCAATTCCCTGTCATCAGTGACGGAGAGTGATGAAGCATTACCCGATGTTGAGTAGTGTGGGTTACAGTAAGCGGGGTTACAGAGGTCATCATTATGGCAGGTCGGCCAAGAACAAGGGCAAAGAAGATCACAGAACTGGAAGCGCGGGCCCTACAACTGGCGGACGATTTTTATGCTCTCATGCCGAGCATGTACCGTGATCCGCGCACGCTGCACACAGACCCGATCTGTCGGGCCTGGAACGACGCAATGGATCGCATCCTTGAAACCCTGCACACGATCGAACATCTGGGCAACCTGCTACGGGAAAAGGCGGGTGTTAGAGAGTCGGGACCGCTGGCGGTGTACCAAAATGAGAACACCCAACCGCTGAAAATAGCGGAGAATGATGGAAAAGCCTGAATATAACAACAAGATCATTTTGCAAATACTTTTCTTACCGTGTGTCCCTTACCGTATTGACTATGACCTGCCCCCCTAGAACTGGACCAGGTGTAGAGTGATACTTCGTATCACTCTACCCTAAGGAAGAAGGAGGCAGCAGATGAAAGGCAAGCGTTACTCCCCGGAACAGATCATCCACAAGCTTCGC
>JAJVHX010000024.1 GCA_022072405.1 Phycisphaerae bacterium
GCCTGTCGCCCAGCCTCGCACCGGGTCCCGAACCGTCGAACAACTCCGCTATGTGACTGGAGTCGTGGCCCACGACCTGACCCTGCCGGTGGCCATCGTCGCCGTGGCGGGACTGATGATGATGATTCACCGCCGCCAGCCCCTGGCCGGGCTGGTGCTGCTGATCCTGCTCAGCAGCGGCGTAGGATTTACCCTGCTGGCCAACTTCGACCTCGACCGCACCAGCCGCTTCGCCCTGAAAGTCTTCTTCATGCCGCTGACGATGGCGATGGTCATTCCGCTGGGTTACATGCTGAATGAATGTTTATTGATAGTAAAACGGGGAAACAATATTTCAATAAAAAGCGCGGCGGTGGGAACATTGATCCTGTTGCTGCCCGGCTATGAAATATATTGCAACTATAAGGAATGCGATTACTCCAACTATACCTATGCCGAGGATCACGCCCGCAACCTGTTGGCCAGCCTGTTACCCAACGCCATCATCTTTCCCAGCGGCGACCACAATACTTTTCCACTCATCTACCTGACCCTGGTGGAAAACGTTCGTCCCGATGTGACCATCGCCGACAAATATGGCTTTATTGATCCTGCCGTACTGGATGAAGTGATATCACAACGCCGCGACCGTGTGGGAGCGGAGTTTCAATCCTTCACGCTCCATAGCGAATCGGAAAAACGGGAATTCATCATTCGCCACGCCAAAAGGCCCATCTACTTCACCACCAAGCTGGCCAATCCCATCCCCGATGCCGCACTGGTTCCCGTCGGCCTGCTCTACCACCTGCTGCCCGCCGGCTACTCCCTCGATCAGGATTCCCCCTGGAACCAGATTCATTATCGCCATCGGGAATCAACCCGTCCCGATGCACTTGACCTGGGCGGCTGCCATATTCTGGGCGATTTCTACTTTTTCCACGGACTGAATGAACTGCGCACCAGCCATCACGCCGCCGCACTCGAGGATTTCCAGAGCAGCACCCGCTACCTGCAGGGGATCAAGGAATCCTTCAACAACGTCGGCAGCGCCCTGGCCGATGCGGGCCTGCTCGAAGAGGCCGTCTCCTACCTCGAACACGCCCGCCAACTCGACCCGCTCTACCTCACCCCACGCTGGAACCTGGTCCGCCTTTACCAGCAGCTCCGCCGTCAGCCCGACGCCGAAGCCCTGCTCGAAGAACTCTCCACCCTGGTTCCCGATGATCTACGGCTCCAGTCCCTCTCCCGCCAGGAGCGGGGAAATTAACCATACCCCGCTGCAATGTCCTCATATTGCCCGAATTTATCTCTTTTGAGCTTATGACCGGATCAAATAGCCGCAGATATAATACACCCCGTCCGTTGCGCACATGGAGTAGGTGTCATCGTCAATGTATTCCAGTTGAAAAGCGAATAAAGTATCAGAATCAGTCATGTAAAAACCGAAAGCCGGTCCGATGTCGGTGTATACTATTTGTGCTGGGACATATAGCATATTTGGAAATTGACATGCCCGTAACCATGTTGTTACCTGATTGTTGCTGATATAAACACAGGCTCCATCTAATCCGTAAGTAACGGGATTGTCTATCACAGAAACCCACGCCCCATCGAGACTGGCAGGTTCAGGTTCGATGTATTCGATTACCGTAAACTGACACTGATCCGCAGCGGTATCCTCGCCGTCGTGTACCGTCGCCTTGACGATAACCTGACCAGATGTTGTCGGCGTAACGGTCGGCCAAGCGGTGTGCTCATCAGCTAGATTAGCGTTGGCAGCAATAGTGGTGAATGCGTATTCACCGGTTCCACCGCCGGCATCTAAGGTGAATGTGACGCCCGTCCCCACGGTTACTTCACCCGTTGGACAGCCCACCATCTCCACCGACAGCGGTTCAATCGTTTGGCAGACGTGTTCAACCTCCAGGCAGATTTCATTGGCCGCAGCGCACTTGGCGGTCCCCGTCTGGCATTCTCCGTTCACGCATCTTTCCACACCATTGCAGTAGATACCATCCGAGCAATCCGCACTCGAATGACACTCCACATCATCGGCCTGCGGAGCGCCACCGCCATCATTACTCACCTGCGGTGCAGAATGGTTACCTGAACTCCCCGGCGTGTAGGTTTGCTGATCAGGAGAACCGCCACACCCAACTATCATGATGAAGACACAATGAGCCGCAATATTTATCCACTTCATTGTCGTTGTCCTTTCTCTAATTGCCATAAACATCGTTCAGAATTAATGTAAAACAAGTGATGCAACCGCGAGCATCTCCAGATTGACTACACGTTTGCGAGACCGTGGCTAATTCCTGCTGATAGGAAAACCCCTGATTGCGGTCGACATTGAATACAGATGTTGCCGCTTCAATTTCAGCATCACTAAGCCAATAGCAAGCCTCCTGAATATGACCGCTCGAACCAATCGTTCCCGAACACCCTGACAGAACAACGATCACCCCTAAAATCGAGGCTTTCCACAAAAACCTTGGGTGAATGAAATCAGACATTGAAACACCTCCCGCGCCATGCGCAATAAAAAACGGAAATCGCTAGCCCGATGCGATCCCCGTAGTGCAGGCCTATCACAGCCCGTCTGCCAGTTCACGCACCGGGCAAGTGATCTCCGTAATAGGATCACCGCCCAGTACGCCTTGACAGACAAGCCTGAGATATTCTCAGGGTGATAGTTTGCACTACAAGGCGAATTCTGGAACGTCCAGAAAGCTAAATTGTCGCGATCAGTTCAGTTCGACCTCCATAGCTTGATAAATCATCACCGATGTCCATTCATCATACCCTCAAT
The DNA here is from genome assembly GCA_022072405.1 of Phycisphaerae bacterium. GTDB lineage: Bacteria > Planctomycetota > Phycisphaerae > UBA1845 > CAIVHJ01 > JAJVHX01. Next base: position 2,792 of record JAJVHX010000024.1, read on the forward strand.
ACCCTGATCCGATCAATTATAGATGCAATAGCCTGCAACTCCCTGCTACAATAGTCCATTATCGGGTAGGCGGTTGATCCCCGCCGAATGGCTCAGTGGGGTGTTGTGGTCTCTCACCTGTTACCCACAATCCTCACCGAGCCAGCCCGACCGAAAGCAGGTGAAATGTGCATATTCCACACGATGCGACTCTCATTCTTGACAACCTCTTGTCCCTAATCAATTCCTTGGAGAATGCCTTGCCGAGAGACTTGGGCTCGTGGTTTGTGGGCGATTGTCCGGCCAGGCTTATCGACGATTATTGCAGCAAACTGGATCGAGAAGGGCAACTGCTTCCTCATGCCTGGTGTGGGTTTGATCCCTTGGCGTACGGCTGTCGGGTCAAACTTTCTCAGGACTTCTGGGCTGGTGTGTTACCGAAGGATGAGTTCACGTTCGTTGAGTTGAAAAAAACCGACCCGACTCGCCATGTACGGATAGTTCCAAGAGTCGTAGCGGAATTTGCGGACTACGCTTACAAGGGAACGCACGAGTGGACCACCGAAGTCTTGAGGCAATTTAAATCTGGCTTGAGCACGTTACGCCGAGAGATTGAGATTCGAATCGCAAACGACAACTCATCCCGAGACAAAACCGAAGTGGAGAGACTTACTCAGGCTGAATTATCAGCACCGGTGACCACCACGCAAGTACCCGAAGCAATCCACGAATCCGAAGAGTCTGTACGTGACGAAAACAACCTCAGCGAGATGGAAAGAAACATCATGGCCGCGCTGAGTGACGGCAAGCGATTGACCGGGGAGAAATTGGCAGACGCTGCTGGGTACGATTTCAGCGGTACATTCAAGAATACACTCGCCAATCTGAGGCGTAGGGGTTTGTTGGATAACAGAAATGATACACACGGACGGGGTTACGAGCGCAGCGAACCATAGTTCGCACCATAGTTCGTACTGACAACTCTCAACATCATGCCATAATCAAGGCATGAACACAGCAACGACCACAATTCAATCGGAGCGGTTGGCGGTGACTGCCAAAGACGCTGCGAGGCTGCTGGGTATTTCACGTGGGCAGTTCTGGAAGTTGCACTCGATGGGTAAAACCCCCTTGCCGGTTCGACTCGGAGCCAAGGCCCCGCGCTGGCGGCTCGACGAGTTGCGGAAGTGGCTGGCGGCGGGCTGTCCCGACCGGCTGACTTGGCAGCGGTTGAAGAACGGGGGCGCGGAATGAACCTGTTACCTCGGCACTTGTCCGACCTGCAGCGAAGTGGGTTGACCGATGAGACGATCCAGGCATGTGGGTTTCGGTCTGAATCGCGGTATACGGAGCTGGCTCGCTTGGCCAACTGGAAGTTCTGGCCAAAGCGTATGGGCGCTGCTCTGGTCATTCCGTTCACCGGACCGGAGGGGGCGGCGAGTGAATATCATCGGTTGAAACCCGACAATCCTCGGCCAGACAAGAACGGCAAGTCGGTGAAATACGAATCACCCAAGGGGAAATCCAACCGGATATTCATTCCACCGGGCACCTTCGCCATACTCAGCGCTCCATCGAAGCCTCTGTTCATCACGGAAGGCGAAAAGAAGGCCGCAAAAGTTGACCAGGAGGGCTTCCCGTGTGTTGGGTTGGCCGGGGTCTTTGGCTGGAAGAATAGAGACAGCGAACAGTTGATTCACGATCTACGTCAAATCGTTTGGTCTGGCCGGCAGGTCATTATTTGCTTTGACTCAGATATCGACACCAATCAGAACGTACAGGATGCAGAATCCAGACTAGCTTTTCAATTGCAGCTACTTGGGGCATCCGTTCGATGCATGCGTCTTGGGGGTTCCGCATGAAAGCACTTGAGAAAATTGGAGCCGATGACTTCTTGGTAAAGCATGGCGTAGAAGCTTTTCGGGAGCGAATCTCGCAGGCGATTGACCCGTTACCTCTTCGCCCGGTGACCACCGCTCCGGCATGTGACCAGCCAATCCTGGACCCTGCAGACCCCTTACCGTCGGCGAGATGCTTTCTGAAAGATCGTTACACGTTGGAAAACTCCCATACCTTGTTGCACTATGCGGGGATTCTGTTTGTCTGTCGAGACAACCGGTACGCACCTCTTGAAGATAGTGAGCTACGCTCCGAGCTATACGATTACGCTGAAAAAGCGGTCCGACCGAGAAAGACATCCGATGGCGACGTGGAGTACGTTCCGTTTCAGCCAACCCAGGCCAAAATAGGGAACATTCTTGACGCAATCAGAGCTGTGACCTTCCTATCTGCATGTATTGCCCCACCATGCTGGCTCGACGAAGGCAGTGAGTTGCCACCGCCGCATGAGTTGTTATGTTGCAAGTCGGGCACCCTGCATATCCCTACTCGGCGATGGATGGAACCGACCCCGAAGTTGTTCGCTGTTGCAGCCCTGACTTTTGACTATTCTGAGCGTGCCCCTGAACCTGAGCGGTGGCTTGCGTTCCTTCATGAATTGTGGAGTGATGACCAGCAATCAATTGATACGCTTCAAGAGTGGATAGGATATTGCCTGACAGGAGACACCTCACAACAGAAGATGCTTTTGTTGGTTGGTCCGAAACGGTCCGGCAAGGGCACAATAGGCCGAGTACTCACCGCTCTAATCGGCACTGATAACATTGCTGGCCCCACCACGTCCAGCTTGGCCACACAATTTGGCTTACAACCCCTCATCGGTAAAACACTGGCGATTGTTTCCGACGCAAGATTCAGTGGTCAACCAGAATCCTCAGTTGTGTTGGAGCGCCTGCTTTGTATTTCGGGTGAGGACACCTTGACGATTCCGAGAAAATACCTCGGTGATGTGACCATGAAGCTACCCACGCGGTTTATGTTCCTCACCAATGAACTACCCCGCCTGGCGGATTCATCCGGTGCCCTGGCCGGGCGGTTTGTCCCGCTAATCCTGCAGCGGTCATTCTACGGCAGCGAAGATACCGAACTGACCCGGAAGCTGCTGGCGGAGCTACCTGGCATCTTAAACTGGGCGCTGGAGGGCTGGTCGCGTCTCAGGCAGCGGGGCAAGTTTGTTGTCCCCGAATCCAGCCGTGAGGCCATGCAGGAACTGGCCGACCTTGGTAGTCCGGTGGCTGCCTTCGTTCGGGATTGCTGTACCGTCGGACCGGGGTATCAGGCGGATGTCTCTGTGCTGTACGCGGCTTGGAAGCTGTGGTGCTCAACTCACGGTCGTGAACACCCCGGCATGATCCAGACTTTCGCCCGCGATCTGAAGGCGGCACAACCCGGCCTACGCCGAATCCGCCCGCGAAATGGGGATGACCGCCGGCGGGCATACAGCGGTATTGGCCTAAAGTCAGAGCGTGGTCCGCAGCGGTACGCGACCCAAGCCATTGAACCTGCGGCTGCCGAAGAATTCGACGATAGGCCAGGTGAGCGCTTTGTTAACTCAGACCCTTCAATGCGGAGGACCGCGGACCATCGTGGACCAGAAAATTCACACTGGGATCACGACGATGAAGCTTGGGGGGAGGTGTAATGTGCCCGTTTGTGAATTACTACGAGAGCTTCAGAATCGCGGAGTCGAATTGCGTGCTGCTGGTGATAAGGTTCGTTTTCGACCGGTAAGAGCGGTTACGCCGGAACTCCTGGAACAGCTCAAGATTTTTAAGGCCGACATAATGATGGCCTTAACAGAGAAGCAGGATGGAAACTATTCCAATAAAAATATTCTCAAACCGCACCACAGCATAGACCGTAACATCCCATGCGGCTGGTCGGCCAATGGATGGAGAAGTTATTTAATGGGAATTGCTGAAGCATGTGAATTAATCCATTCTCAACGAGCTTTCAGGCTGAGGCGAAAAACAGCTTATACACTGCCACTGTACTGGTTTCGACTTTGGCGCGAGCGAGCTGCGATTATGGAGTATGACGCCTGTATGCCTCGCCAGGACGCTGAAGCGTTTGCGCTGGCGGACATCATCGGCCTGATGCGAAAGTGTGGAGAAATCATTTAAGGTGCTTATTGACAGCGCTTGACTCGGTGCTATATTTGAATAGGCGTTTATGAGTCTGCACAAATCCATACTGGCAGCGATCAAGAAAGACGGACGGAGCCTGTACCAGCTGGCGATTGATTCCGGTGTGTCGCGCGGCCAACTGGTTCGGTTCGTCAATGGGGAGCGGGATTTGCGTATGTCGGCTGCCGGTAAGCTGGTTGAGGCGCTGGGCCTGGAACTGCGCCCGAAACGAAAATCAAAGGGGAAATCATGAGTAAAACCGCCGTCATACCCCAGGAACGCATTGAACAAGCCATTCTTCTGCTACGTGACGAAAAAGTGCTATTGGATAGCGACTTAGCCAAACTATATGGAGTTTCAACCCGTGTTCTGGTTCAAGCGGTCAAACGCAATATACTTCGTTTCCCGTCAGATTTCATGTTTCAACTTACTGCCCAAGAGTTTGCGATCTTGAGATCACAATCTGTGACATCAAGTGGTTGGGGTGGCCGACGTACTCCACCGTATGTTTTTACTGAACAGGGCGTGGCCATGCTGTCCAGTGTGCTGAATAGTGAACGAGCCATTATGGTCAATATTGAAATCATGCGTACCTTCGTCCGGCTTCGAGCAATGCTGGCTTCTCACGCCGCGCTGTCCCGACGGCTGAATGCGCTGGAACGAAAATACGATGCCCAGTTCAAGGTGGTGTTTGACGCCATACGGGAACTGATGGAACCACCACCAGCCAAGAAAAAGAAACCGATCGGGTATCTTGGCGAAATGGGCGATTGACGAGGAAACTTCGGAAAGCAGGTGAGTCATGCGATTGTTCAAACCAAGCTACAAAGATCGTGACGGCCAGAAACGAACTGCCGCGAAGTGGTATGTCGAGTTCCGGGACCACAACGAAACCATACGACGGTTGCCAACGTTCAACAACAAGTCAGCGGCTGAGGAATTGGGGCGGAATCTTGAAAAGTTAGTAGCCTATCACCGCTCCAGCGGTGGACAGATTGACCCTAACCTGACCCGCTGGCTGGCGGATTTGCCTGGCTCCGTCCGCAACAAGCTGGTGGAAATCGGCCTGCTCAATCCTGAGCGGGTGTCAGTAGCCAAGTGTCTGACGGTGCATCTGGCGGATTTCAAGGCGGCGCTGCTGGCTAAAGGCGTCACGTCTAAACAGGTACATACCGTGCATTCCAGAATCATTCGGATTATCGAAGGGTGCGGTTTCAAGCACTATTCCGACATAAAGGCCAGCCGGGTAATGACCTATCTGCATGATTTGCGCACCGATTCCGACACCAAACGGGGAATCAGCGCCCAGACCTTCAATTTCTACGTCAATGCACTCAAACAATTCTGCCGGTGGATGATTCGGGATCGGCGGGCAATTGAGAATCCGGTGGCACACCTTGAAGGATTGAATGTACGCACGGATCGGCGGCATGACCGACGGGCACTGACAACGGATGAACTGCGAAAGCTGCTTCGCGTAACCCGCGATGGACCGGATAGCTACGGCATGACCGGACCACAACGAGCGATGCTGTACCAGTTGGCGGTGGAAACCGGCTTGCGAGCGGGCGAGCTACGCAGCCTAACTCGCTCCAGCTTTAATTTACAACCCAACCCGCCAACCGTGACCGTCAGGGCGGCTTATAGCAAACATCGCAGGGATGACATCCTGCCGTTGAAGCGCGAAACCGCGATTGAATTACAGGCATTCACCGGAGCGATGATGCCGGATGCTCCGGTGTTCAAGTTGCCTCGCAAGGATGATATGGCGGGAATGCTGAAAAGTGATCTTGACGTTGCGGGAATTCCCTACCGTGATGCAGACGGGCGTGTGGCAGACTTTCACAGCCTGCGACATACGTTTATCAGTAATCTCGCATCGGGCGGCGTACACCCCAAAACGGCACAATTGCTGGCTCGCCATTCAACGATCACGCTCACGATGGACCGATACACCCATACATTGCGCGGCGAGCAATCAGCGGCTCTGGCGGTGTTGCCGGACCTCACTCAACCTGATCGGGAGTCGATGAGAGCAACCGGCACATACCACGCCAATCCCGACGATCCGCGCTTGGCGCTTTGCTTGGCGCAAAATCGTAAATTTGTGGATGCGCAGGTAGGCGCTGGTAGACACGATGTATCGACATCGAAAGCAGGCAATACTTTCGTAACGCCTTGCTCGGCAAATGCAAATCAGGGTTCTCAGGGGATTAACGGAGAGGGGGGGATTCGAACCCCCGATACGGGTTTGATCCCGTATGACGGTTTAGCAAACCGTTGCCTTCAGCCGCTCGGCCACCTCCCCAAGGCAATTCAATCAGTTGTCCATTATCGATTCTGACCGACTTGGCATCGAAATGCAAGTCAAAGCCAGTCCTGCCCGGTCAGGGGTGGATATTTTTCTATACGAATTTGGAATCTATTCACGCACCGCAACGATACGGTATAAGCAGTCCTGCATCCATCTGCCGGTAGACGGTAAAATAAGTATCGGCAATCGCTGACCAGGTAAAACCAGATAAAACAGGTAACACGCCCGGGACTCAGGCCCAATCGGAAATGGCGGCTTCATGGGTCGGGGCAGATGGGGTGGTGCTGGATCTCAACCGGCTGCGCGAGACTTTCGCAGCCTGATCCGGTGTAGCCGGACGAAGGATGCGCAATTGATGCGGTTGACTGATGAAATGAGCGGGCAATATGCCGGCGTTATCACCATCGAGCTGTACGAGAACCTGCGGCTCATCCGGTTCGATGCGAATATCGCGTACCTGGCGATAGATGACATCCTTCTTCCAGAAGGGCAGTCGGAGAAACGTACGCAGCGAATGGCGGGCGAGCGTCAGCCGCGAGGCACAGGGCATGATACAGAGATCGAGCAGACCATCGCGGCAGTCGGCCGTGGGAGTAATCGGTAGATTGAGTGCGTAGCGCGGCATCAGGCCGACAAAGGCAATGCCCCGGCCGCGGAAAAATTCGGTGCCATCCGCCACGACGCGAATAGCCGGAAAACGGTGATTCCAGAAGGTTTTCCAGATCGGCCAGAAATAAGTCCAGCGGGAAATATGGCCGCGACGCTCTTTGGAGACGCGCTGCACCACCTCGGCATCGAAACCCACGCCGCCGATCACAAAAAACGGCTGGCCGTTGCAGATGGCCGCATCGATCGGTTCGACCGGCGCGGTTTCCAGCAGGTGAATCAGTTCGGCAATGTTGGCCCGATAGCCCAGGTGTTTGGCGGCGAGATTTTCAGTACCCGCCGGCCACAGCGCGAGCGGCGTGGGCCGATCGAGCAGTCCGGCAGCCACTTCGCGAAACGTGCCATCGCCACCCACCGCGATAACGGCCGTGACTTCCGCCGGTAACTCCGCTGCCAACAGCGTGGCATGTCCGGCGTGCTGCGTCGGCAGCACCCGCACTTCGTGGCCGCGACGACGCAAGGCCGATTCCAACAGGGCGATCAACTGCCGCCGCCGACCGCTCCCCGATTGGGGGTTGACAATCAGCCGGTAGTGGCCGGGATGTATAGCAGGTTGTTCCGCCGACATTGACATAAGTCATACACATTACCAGATTTGCCGGTTTTCCAAAACAGCACGCCCCTTGAAGTTGCAACTTCTGTCCAGCCGCCCACTTGCAAAACTGTTGCGAATACGTTAATTTGTTACGTTCCCCTAAACTGCTGGATGATCATACGGTCGGAAACAATGAGACCTGCGGTGGGGGTTTGGATATCGAGGTGGTATGGGCACCCCACTGACTTCTTCGGAAGCACAGCAGCGTATCCACACCGCTAAGGATCAAGGTTCCTGCCGGGAGTTACCATGACCATGCTCGCGCAGCAAATCGTGGACGAAATCAGTCAATTAATGGATCAAGGCGAATTTACCACGGCAGAGACGCAGCTGCAGGCCAGCGTCGGCGAGGGCCAGTCCTCCTCGGCCTGGTGGCTGCTCAAGGGTCGGCTGCTGGCCCGACAGGGTCAGCCCGAATCCGCCCTCGAACATCTCGATAAAGCGATTGAGCTGAACAGCGAAAATCGCGAAGCGATGTTCCTGCTGGCGTATTATTCGGAACAATCCGGCGACGAGGAAACCGCCGTCGAGATGTATGAAGCCTGCGTCAGCAAACCGCCGCTCTCCGTCAACGCGCTGATCAACCTCGCGGTGCTGTACGAAGATGACAGCCGCTTCGAAGAGGCTGAGATGTGCCTGCGCAAGGTGCTGGAAGTTTATCCCAATCACCGTCGGGCCCAGCAGTTCCTCAAGGATATACTCAGCGCTCAGAACATGTTCTATGATGAAGATCAGGAACGCGATCGTGAAAAACGCAACGCCGTTCTGGATATCCCAATCAGCGATTTTGAACTGAGCGTCCGCAGCCGCAACTGCCTGAAGAAAATGAATATTCGCACACTGGGCGACCTGCTGAGGACCAGCGAGGCGGAACTGCTCAGTTACAAGAATTTTGGTGAAACCTCGCTGAATGAGATCAAGGCGATGCTTTCACAGAAGGGGCTGCGACTGGGCCAGGCCATCGACGATCCCAACGCGGGACTGGGCGGGGCGTCTGGCGACCAGCTTCCCGATGTCGATCCGGTACTGATGGGCAAATCAGTCAACGAACTGGAACTGTCGGTACGCAGCCGCAAATGTCTGCAACGGCTGGGCATCAGCACTGTCGGCGAGTTGGCGTCGCGCTCGGAATTGGATCTGCTCAATGCCAAGAATTTCGGCCAGACCTCACTGGCGGAAATCCGGCAGCGGTTGGCGGAATTTGGACTGACGTTACGGAAATCCGACCCGCGCATGAAAGCGCCGCGACCCAGCAACCTGGCGACCACCTGAACTGAGAAATGACCACAGTCACAGTGCAATATGATTTATCCGGTACTGGTATCGTTTGAACCCAAATTCAAAAACACTCTGTTGAAGACCTCTCCCTGACGGTCGCGGCTCGGTGAAACGATACCACTACCATTTATCCAGAGCCGGTTGTAATATTCCTAGCGCCGCTGGCTTAAGCTCATGCGGTTGTTAACACTGACCAGATGCTGACAAAGGGATAATATTTACTTCCTGGCCACGCAGTGCGGTGGCATCACTTCGGCTGATAATATTCACATGAAAGAATCTTCAATAATGCGGGTGCTGATCTGCGGCATAGTACTCAGCGCGCTGAGTGGCTGCGGACATCAGTCCACCAGTGACACGACTGCCGATCATCGGGCGGGGGTGTTATCCCCCAACCATCGCGCTCCCAGCGGTGAGCCGATGATTCGGATTTTGCTTTTAGAGAACACGCCGCGTTTCGAAGTGGAGATCAACGGGTCTTATCAGATATTTCAGGGACAGCATGTGCTGCGCTCCGGACGCCGCCTGCCCCGCAGCGTGGTGCAGATCAACCCCTCCGCCGGCCCCACTCTGTTGATTGGGCAGGAGGGCTATAACGCCACGGAAATTATCCTGTTGCCGCAACGCGATGAAGACCTGCGGATTTACTTTCCTGCGGCAGCGAATCAGCCGACCGTCAGCCGTCGTTACGACGGCGGATTGACCATTTCGGTGCAGCCCGCCAGTGCCACGGCCGGACCGTCCCTGCGGGCGATCAACGTGGTGCCGCTGGAAAGCTATCTCGCGGCGGTAATTCATGCCGAGCTGTATGCCCGCTTTCACCTGGAAACATTCCGGGCGCAGTCAATCGCCGCCCGCACCTTTGCCCTTTATCAGATGCAGACGATCGGCCAACGGCAACCCTTTGATGTGCGGGCCACCGAACAGTCGCAGATGTATCAGGGTGTGGAAGGGCTGACCTCCGGCGATGCCGCCCGCCGAGCCGTGCAGGATACGCGCGGCCTGGTGTGCACCTGGGCCTCACCCGGCGGCCAGAAAATTTTTCCGACCTATTACAGTTCAGCCTGCGGTGGACTCACCCAGGATGTGGCCACCTGTCTTGATCAGCCGACGATCCCGCCGCTGGCTGGCGGAATGGAATGTACCTACTGCCAGATCGGTGGTGCTGCTTATCGCTGGGGACCGGTTCGCATCAACAAATCGGAAATAACCGAACGGTTGAAGACCCGTTTTCCCGCGATCGATAGTCTGGGACAGGTCACTCGACTGCAACCCGCACCACCCTATTCCCACCGACGACCGGTCAACTACCTACTGGAAGGAGAAACCGGCCGCACACTGACCCTCAACGCCTATGACGTTCGCCTGGCGCTCGGCGGCCATCGCCTCAAAAGCACTGCCTGTCAAATTCGCGACCTGGGTAATGAACTGGAATTCACCGAAGGCTGCGGTTTCGGACACGGTGTGGGGATGTGCCAATGGGGTGCGGAAGGCCAGGCCCGCCTCGGCCGCAAAGCTCCGCAGATCATCACCTTCTACTACCCCCATTCCACAATCATCCGCGCCTACTGATGGTTTGAACCGACTGCACCCTCACCCCACCCCCCTGAAAATGTACCGATTACCGCCGGCGTTATGCCTGCCAGAATCTGCAATATCGGAACCAGGCTACCGCACTGCACCCTTTGCGGGAATGCGACTGGCCAAACGGCTGCCGATAATATCCCCTCAAATGAGGTGGTAATGCGTAGTCCTGTTTGATTAACGAACACTGCTCAAACGCACCTCCATCAGTGCGCCGTCGCCCGACTAAGGATAACCCTCGCAAACAAAGCCCTTTGGCAATCAAGCCGATAGCGATTGTGTGCAAAGACCTAACTCACGACATGCCCAACGCAAACGCTGGCTGGTACTGCTGATCATCACCTGTCAGGCGCTGTGCTTCGGTGGAATCCTCTACCTGACCTTGCGCTGGGAGGAGTCGCACGTTACTCGCCTGTTCAACCAGCAGCATCAACTGTGGCTGGCACATGAAGGAACTCATGGGGTGAGCAAAGACCAGCCGCCGGCCATCATGCAAAACGAGATTCGTCGGGCGCTGGTGCCCATCCGAAATTTTGCGATCATCCTGACGGCCATGCTGGCGCTATCCGCAGGGGTCGTGTCGATCTGGCTGATTAATCGAGGTGACTGGCGATCGCAGCAGTTACGCGACGATCTCGAACAAGCCCTTGATTTTCGCAGCCGCGAGCTGATGCGGGCTCATGAAGCGGTGATCCTCGGACTCGCCCGGCTGGCGGAATTTCGAGATTACTACACCGGCCAACATCTGGAGCGCATCGGCCGCTACACCGAAATCATTGCCCTCTGCCTGAAGGATGAGGAAAGCAGCGACTACCCCTTTATCACCGATACCTGGATACACGATCTGAAGATGGCGTCGGCGTTGCACGATATCGGCAAGGTGGGTATTCCCGACCACATCCTCTTCAAACCGGGCAAGCTGACCTTCGAAGAACGAGCCATGATCGAGGATCACCCGATCATCGGCGGAGAATGCATCTGCGCCATGCTGGATGAACTGGGCGAACTGCCGCTGCTGGTGCTGGCCCGCGAGGTGATCTATTCCCATCATGAATGGTGGAACGGTTCGGGATATCCCTTCAAGCTGGCGGGTGAAACCATTCCGCTGGCAGCGCGGATTGTCGCCCTCGCGGATGTCTACGATGCCCTGACCACCCCCCGCCCCTACAAAACCGCACTGACTCATCAGCGGGCCCGCGAGATCATTCTCAGCGGTATGGGAACACAGTTCGATCCGATGATGGTGGCTTGTTTTCTGCTGCGCGAAAAAGATTTTGAACGCATTTCCCATGAACTGAGTCGCGGTGATCAGGAAAAATCGACTTCCCCACCCGAAATCGAACCGATCTATGATGTCGAATCTCTGCAGAAAGTCCGCCGCTAACCTGCCGACGACGAGGGCTGCTCCGCCAGGTACAACTGCCGGGTCGTGATATAGACAGCGGTTGCTTCCGGTACGAGATAGCGGATGGAGCGACCTGCCGCCACACGACGGCGGATATCCGTCGCGGAAATTTCAACGCGCGGCGTGGTGAGGATGCCGTTCCGCAAGCGCTGTAGCGCGGAAGGAGTGAGCACATTCTGCAAGGGTGCGAACTCCGGCTCCCAGCCAGGCCGGCTGACGGTGATCAACTGGCAGGCGCTGACCAGGTCGGCAATCCGATACCAGCCAGGCAGGTCACCAAAGGAATCGGCACCGATCAGCCAGAACAATTCCGCATCCGCAGCGAGCATGTTGCGGAAATGTTGCACGGTGTCGTAGGTATAACTGGGTCCGGGGCGGCGGCTTTCGCACTCATCGACGTCGAAAGCCGGCTCATCAGCGATCGCCAGCCGGATCATCTGGACCCGATGATCGAAAGGGGTGCGGGCAGCAGCCAGCTTGTGAGGCGGATGGGCCGCCGGAATGAAAACCAGTCGATCCAGGGCAAGTTGCTCGCGAACGCTGCGGGCCACGATCAGATGACCGTGATGGATCGGGTCAAACGTGCCGCCATATAATCCCACCCGCTGAGCCATACGCCCTATCTTAGCCGATCACCGCCGCTGCTGACCAGTTCAACGCGTTAAAGCTTCGCCGGGCTATCCGTCGATAGGATGATATTCGGCCTCGTGGCGCGGTGGCCGACCACCAGCATCCAACCGCCCTGCCAGATGGGGAGTGACTACCATGTTCAGTTCCTGGCGATATACCATCCTGATGGTTCTGGGCTTATTGCCGATCAGTTGTTCCGGAGAGGGTCAGAACCTGGACCTGGCCAGCTTCAACCAGTTTTCCTTTAGCCGCGTGATCGAATTGCCCAATTGCTTCGAGCCGGGCGATCTCTATACCCTGTCGATGAATCAGGGCAGCGGCATCACGCTCACCTTCACTCTCCTGGTCGCTACGGATACGGAAGGGGCTACCTGCATCATCACCACCACCGACGGCGTCTGCCTGGTGGAAAGCGAACCCTTCGAACGGGTGCTGACTGAAGACGAGCTGGCGGAAGTCACACAGCAGTTCCAGAATATCGAAATCGCTCGCGAGCCGGACGAACTGTGCGGCTCCGGCAATGTCACCCTCTGCAGCGAAGATACTTTTCAGTGGGACGGCGTACGGGCGACGACCGATTTCTGCCAGCCGGTTTACCTGCGCAATGCCTTCGAAGTGATGTCCCTGCTGGAAGAACTGCGCGACGCCACCGCCGGCACCCAGCAACCCTCCGGAACCTGAAGATCATAAAAAAAGCCCGCCAGCAACGCTGACGGGCGTGTACCAGGAAACAGGCAATCCCCCCCGAAAAGCAGCTATCCCACTCGGGACGCTTTTCGGAATGCCCAAACGACGGTGAAACATACAATATGCCGCATTAATTTCAACCTGATGCCGCCCATTATGTTGTCATCGAGACAGTTTATGACGTGGTATGGTGCGGTGCTCGCGGCTGACAGTGAATATCAGACCTGGCATAAAAAAAGCCCGCCATAATTGGCGGGCTGATGTGTTGAATCACGGTCATGATTACCGGGTGTAGAATTCGATAATCATGTTGAAATTCGGTTCGAAGGGCATGCGCACATCTTCCGGCAGCGGCAGCCGAGTGACCCGGGCTTCCATCTTGTTTTCATCCAGGCTCAGCCATTCCGGCGGCAGCGGACCTTCGCTGGAGGCGGCACTGTTCTTCACAAACATCTTGCTTTTTTCTTTGACGCTGATGACGTCGCCCTCTTTGACCCGCAGCGAGGGAACATCAACCCGCCGACCGTTAATCAGGAAGTGGCCGTGAGTGACCATCTGTCGCGCCTGCCAGATGGTGCGGGCCCAGCAGAGCCGGCGAACCACGTTATCCAGCCGCGATTCGAGAAACTCCTGCAACGCCACCGAGGCATCTTTCTTGGAGTGTGAAGCCGCAGCGACGTAATGACGCATCTGGGTATTGCGAATGTTGTAATAGAAAGCCACCTTCTGCTTTTCGACCAGTTGGCGGCCATACAAGGTCTGGCGGGCCCGACGATAACCATGCATACCGGGACGGTTGGCTTTACGCGGGCTGACATGCTTGGGGGTTTCGGCAATGGCCGCTCCCACGCTGCGACTCAGACGAACTTTGGGTCCACAGTAATTACCCATGAGCAGAGACACTCCTGAAGCTGATGGTACAATAGGCCGACCACCCGGCGGGCGGGTCAGCGGTCTGAAATTTTGTAACCAGACAGAAAAACTCGATCGTAAACAAGTCCTTTAGTATACCGCCGCCGCCAATCGGGTCAAGATCGTATCGTGGGTGAACAAATGAAAGGGATTGCCCATGAGGGGTTTAGGGAAATATGGCCGAACCGCATTGGTGACCGGGGCCAGTTCGGGCATTGGGGCAGCCTATGCGCGGGAATTGGCCCGGCAGGGGCTGAATCTGGTCCTGGTTGCTCGGCGGGCCGCTCAACTCAACCAGTTACAGGAAGAACTGCAACGGCAACACGCCGTCCGGGTCTGGCCCATTGTGCAGGATTTGTCAGTGGCCCAGGCGGGGGCACTGGTGGAAAACCAGGTGCGCGCCGAAGGATTGGAGATCGATATCCTGATCAATAATGCCGGTTTCGGAGTCTATGGCGAATTCAGCAGCACGCCGCGCGAGCGTGATCTGCAGATGGTCGATCTGAACTGCCGGGCCGTCGTCGATCTGACCCATCGATTTCTACCGCCGATGAAAACGCGCCGCCGTGGAGCGATCATTATTATCTCCAGCGCCCTCGGTTTTCTACCGGCACCCTTTCATACCGTATACTGTGCGACCAAGGCATTTGATCTTTTTTTCGGTGAATGTCTTTATGCCGAATGCAAGCCGTACGGAATTGATGTACTGGCGATGTGCCCGACGCTGACCGCAACGGAATTTCAGAGCGTGGCGGGTTCGATCCATTCACCGGTAACGGCGCGCCAGGCAGAGGATGTGGTGCACACTTCACTGCGGGCGCTGGGTCGTAAGGCCAGTGGGGTAGATGGCTGGTCCACTCGCTGGGGGTTGCTGCTGACCCGCCTGCTGACCCGCACCCAACTGGTGAACATGGCTTATCGATTCATGAACCAGCGCGCCGCCCATGAAGCGGATCGGAAATAATCATGCGAGGACACAACATGTATATTCTGGGTAGCGTGCTGGCTGTACTGGCGGGTTGTCAATTTTCTTCCAATCAAGCCAACGATAATAATTCCGGCGGTTCAACCCCTACGCTGCAGGTGGAGCGGGTGGCAGATGGGCTGACGGCACCGATGGTGCTGGAACAACCGAACGATAACAGCGGCCGGCTCTTTATCGCCGATCAGATCGGCAAAATTTTCGTCATCGATAAAAACGGTAAAAAGCTCAACACGCCGCTACTGGATCTTTCCGGGCGGATGCAGACTATTTTTCCGGGATATGATGAGCGCGGGCTGCTGGGTTTCGCACTGCATCCCGATTTTGCCGGTAATGGACGGATATTTGTCTGCTATAACGCCCCGCTGTCATCGAGCGATGACCAGCAATATGATTCGCGTCTGCGGCTGGCGGAGTGGAAGATCAGCAGCAGCGACAGCAACCGGGCGGATGCGGAGAGCGAACAGGTGCTGCTGGAAATTCTCAAACCGCAGGGCAACCACAATGGTGGCCAGATTTTTTTCGGTCCGGATGGAATGCTCTATATGACGGTGGGAGATGGCGGTAACGCGGATGATCGCGGTTTTGGTCATACCGAAGTCACGGGCAATGGTCAGGATCGCTCCAACCTGCTGGGCAAGATTCTCCGGCTTAATGTTTCCAAGTCCGGCCAATACACCATTCCTGTCGACAACCCCTGGGTAAATCAGATCAATGTGCGCGGTGAGATTTTTGCGTATGGCTTGCGGAATGCCTGGCGTTGTTCATTTGATCGCGCCGGTAACCGGGCACTCTACTGCGGCGATGTGGGCCAGAATGAATTTGAGGAGGTGGACATCATCACCGCCGGCGGCAATTATGGCTGGCGGATTTTTGAAGGAACTCATTGCTTTGATGCCGCAGCAGGCGGCGGCAGTGGAGATAACTGCCCGGATAAAGGGTCTGACGGCCAACCTCTGATCGCCCCGATCCTGGAATATCCGCATAACCCGAACAACGGCCCGATCTCCGGTATCAGTGTGATCGGCGGATATGTCTATCGCGGCAGCAACCGGCCCGACCTGGCGGGGAAGTATATTTTCGGTGACTGGTCCACATCGTTCGGTGCCCCCGATGGACAAGTGTTTGTGGCGGAAAAAAGCGCTGCGGGGGTCTGGTCCATGCAAACTTTCAAACTGGCAAATACCCAGGGTCAGACTCTGAAACGCTTCATTCTCTCCTTTGGTCAGGACGCCGCCGGCGAACTTTACATCCTCACCAGCCAGAGCGCCGGCCCGGCACTAACTACCGGTGAACTGTGGAAAATAAGCAGCCGCTAAATGCACCATTGCCCCGCACAGCTCACAGAACAGTGTCACACCATTAAACGTTTTGCGCTCACAGTGAGTCATTCACCTGATGCAGATTCTGCAGAAATTGCTCAGCCATGGGCAGGATACGGGCGAGCGCGTCGGGAAGCGAGCATTTGATAATGGCACCGGCGGCGGCGTGATGGCCTCCACCACCGAGTTGCTGGGCCAGCTCAAGAATACTGAGGTGGTTATTGCTGCGGAGGTTGAAGCGGATGCGGCCGGGTTCGCCCTCGGTAAGCAGCATGGCCAACTGTACCCCCGCCAGAGATCGGGGAATTTCGACCTGATCGTCGATGTCGGCAGCGCGGCAACCGGCGCGGGTGATCTCTTCGTAGCTGGCGGTGCTGTAGGCGATGCGACCGTCAGCGATGATCCGCGTGTTATCATAAATGATCCGCCGCAGATCGAACTCGCTGCGCGTCTGACTGCGACAGAGCTTCAACCCCACCAGCGCGATATCCGCTCCCGCAGCCACCAGATCGGCGGCAGCGGAAAGCGTGGCCGCGGTGCTGTTGGGCAATGAGAAGCCGACCGTATCGCCCAGAATTCCGGCATAGAGCAGCGTGGCGGCGACGGGCGTCAATGGCCAGCCGGCAGCCTGATAAATTCGGCAGATCAACTCACTGCTGCTGCTGGCGTGAGCATCAACCCAGTTGACCACACCGAATTGTTCGTTGGAAGCGTGATGATCGATATTAATGATGGCGGGCGAAAACTCCTGCGGGATCAGCCGTTGCAGGTGATCGGGCAGGTTGATCCGCTTGACCTTGGCGGTGTCGCACACCACCAGCCGCTCGGCGGTCTGGCACTGTTCAACCGTCGCTACCGGCAGCTCCGCCAGTGCCACCATGAACTGCAATTTCTGCGATACACTCTCCGCCGGCAAAGCAATACGCACCGGAGTCCCCGCCGCCTGCAAGCCCAGTCCCAGCGCCAGCATCGACCCCAAGGCATCCGCATCGGGCGTCACATGAGCAGCCACCACCGGACGTGCTGCTTTCTGCAGGGCAGAAATAACCACAGAGATATTGTCCGGAACATCCTTCACAATGCACACTCAGCTATTTCATGCTGCGGATAAGCAGGTCGGCGATTTCAGGCCGGGTAAATTCCATCGGTGGGCGCTGACCGGCTTTGAGCAGGTCGCGCACTTTGGTTCCCGACAGAAAAACCTTGTCCTCGTTGCCATGCGGGCAGGTTTTGGCGGAAACCATGCCTTCGCACTTTTTGCACCAGCTGGCATGTTCGAAATTGAGCGGGCTGATGGCCAGTTCGCCGGGCTGCAACTGGTTGAAGATTAGTTGAGCGTCGTAAGTGCCGTAATAATTGCCCACGCCGGCATGATCGCGGCCCACAATGAAATGGGTGCAGCCGTAATTCTGACGAACGATGGCATGCAGAATCGCTTCGCGTGGACCGGCGTAACGCATGGCGGCCGGCATCACCGCGAGCATGGTGTTTTTGGGTTGATAATATTTCTCGATCAGCACCTGGTAACATTCCATGCGCACATCAGCCGGAATATCGCCCTCCTGCGTTTCACCCACCAGCGGATGGATCAGCAGGCCGTCGCAGATTTCCAACGCACATTTGGTGATATATTCATGGGCGCGGTGGATCGGGTTACGTGTCTGAAAGGCAACAATGGTGCGCCACTGACGCTGGGTGAATTTTTCACGGGTCTGGGCGGGGGTCAGATAAAAATCAGCAAAGGGCGGCGGGCTGGTGCGCGGCAGGACATCGATCGGACCCGCCAGGCAGACCTCACCCTGCTGCATGGTCACCGCCACGCCGGGGTGGGCCGGGTCTTCTGTTTTGTACACCAGGCGGGCTTCTTTCTGCTTATCGTGCGGATATTTTTCCTGAACCGTAAGCATGGCCAGCAGCGTACCCGCCCCATCGCGCAGGGCGACCGTATCACCGATTTTAATTTTGGCCGCCGTGGCAGAATCGGTGCTGCAGGTGATGGGCACCGGCCAGACCGGACCCTTATTGGCCAGGTGCATCGTGTCACACACGCTATGAAAATCCTGCTCACCCATGAAACCGGTCAGCGGGCTGCAGGCCCCCATGCCGATCATCTCCACGTCGCATTGCTCACGCGGCGGAAGCGTCAACGAGCGGCAGGAATCAGCCTGTTTACGCAGAGCGCCGGCCTGGACCTCAGTCACCAGACGCTGGATCAATTGGCCACCATGGGCGGTAATACTCATTTTTAACTCCTCGATTGATAAGGGATGCCGGACGCTGTTCGACCCGCTCGCTGGCGCTGGCGGCTCTGATCAGGGTGAGCAACTGAATTATTGTACCGCCGGCTGTGGCGGACGGGAACGTGCTCACGGGTTGGAGGCGGGCGCTTCCGTTACCGCAGGTTCGGTGGCGGGCGGTTTGGATTCCGCTGTTTTCGCCTCGGCCGGTTTGGCCGGTTTGGGTTTGGCGGTTGGAGGTTTCAACTTCAATGGCGCCAATACCATGTTCAGCCGCTTGCCCAGAAATTTCGCCGGTGCTTCGACCTTGGCGATATCCGCCAGGGCAGTGATGATCTCGTTGAATATTCCCATGCCGATATCTTTATGGGCATTTTCCCGCCCCTTAAAGATCATCGAAAACTGCACTTTGTCGCCTTCTTCGAGAAAATCGCGGGCTTTGGCCAGTTTGATGTCGCGGTCGTGGGTGTCGGTCTTGGGCCGCATCCGCAATTCCTTGGTCTGAATTTCGTGAGCCTGCTTGTGCTGCAGACGCTGCTTTTTCTTCTGAATATATTTGTACTTGCCGAAGTCCATGATCTTGCAGACCGGTGGGCGCTCATTGGGTGCAATCTCCACCAGGTCCAGACCGGCTTCACGGGCCCGGGCTAATGCTTCGGCAGTGGGAACCACGCCCACCTGCTCTCCCAGTTGATCGATCAGGCGGACGGGGGAAATACGAATCTGTTCATTCATGCGGGCTGGGGCGGCGATAAGTAAGCTCCTGAAAACAGTGGTTAATCATTCATGATAAGCAGCTAGCGATTATCCATCAGCTGCACGCATAAAAACCAGAACCGGTTTCAAAATTCAAAGAGCCGCAGGCTTTAGCCTGCGCGATACGCATATACTCAATTTTGAAGCGGATACTAGAGGCCATTTCATAAGTACCTGCAAACGATGATGGCGCAAGCGATATGGACAAAGGTTCTATAAATTTCAGCGTTGCGATCCCAGCGGGTCAACACTCGTCGGAAGTTACCCAACCAACTGA
>JAJVHX010000027.1 GCA_022072405.1 Phycisphaerae bacterium
GCGAAGCTTGTGGATGATCTGTTCCGGGGAGTAACGCTTGCCTTTCATCTGCTGCCTCCTTCTTCCTTAGGGTAGAGTGATACGAAGTATCACTCTACACCTGGTCCAGTTCTAGGGGGGCAGGTCACTTCCCAACCCACTCCGCGTCTCGTCCCACAGTCGGCACTGAAAACAAATGCTGCGATATCAAGGAAATCCGCAAGCCGAGGTGTAAGATGTTTCAGGAAAACCTTAGCAACATCTTCCATATTGATGTGAACATTGTCCTTCGGACCAAGTGATGCCAGTTTAATAATCTTGTTCGACGAGTTCGCCTTGCGGCTCGTTGGGTGAGGCGCGCCATTGCAGAGAACCAAACGTGGCTGGATCACAACTCCACCTCCTGCTTCTCCATTTCAAGGCGGAGCTTCCGCATAGCAATAAACAGAAACCGGTTAGTGTTATTCTGATTAATGCCCTCCTTAAATTCGGTCTTCGAGTACCACTCACCGCAAAATTCGTATATGATTCTCGCACTTTGTTGGCAGTGAAGATTGAGATTGTCCTCAAAATCCTTGACGGCATGGATATTCGATAATCGTTCCCGACCTAAATATGACGCTGTGGCACGACTCAGGTAGAAGTTCAGAAACCGCGCCATAAATCGTGCAAAGAATCGCTGCCCCAAGCGAGAGAAGCCCGTCTTTGTGGACAGAACGTGCAGGGCAGACAGAAGCTCCTCCCGTCCTGAGCCAAAAAGGGTTTTGGCATTCTCGTTGGTCAGCTCAGCCAGTGCCTCGCCAGCAGCTTGCTGGGCAATCTCACTGATGTCCGTGAGTTCGTGTCTTGATCGAAGATGCTGGTCGATGACCCGCTGCATCTCTCCAGTCAGTTCCCAAAGGTCAGCTTCTTCCGAAAGGTAGATGCCCACACGGCTCAACCGTTCTGACCAGTTTTCCTCTCTCGCGGCGAGTACGATCTGCGTCAGCAGATAAAACGTGCGATTTAGTCCGGCGTCACGTACACATTGATCGAGTCCAGTTTGGGCTGCGTCTAGTGCAAGACGGGCGATATGGTTAATATCATCGGCGGCAGTGGCAGCAATTCTCGCGTTTCCAACCGTCACCGATTGGCCGAGAAGTTCAGCAACTACCGCTGCCCATTTCCGAGTTTTGGGAAGTTCACCAAGTCTCGTATGTCCCATGTCTGAACTCTCTTTCTGATTGCTTAACCATCGAAGATTTGATTACATGGGAGTAGCCCGCCATCAATCAGCATAGGGACTACACCTCCTCGAATCCGTAGGTCTCAAACTTTAGCGTGCGGCAGTTCTCGGTCACGTCACGAACGAGCTTCTCAGGTGCATCATCCTGAAGTTCAGCTTTAATTTCCAGTGTCACTTCCACTTCGGCTCCGACGATTCCCGCCAGATGCTGAACAACTTCTTCGGCAATCCGTGAGGCATCACGGCCCAGCCGTACAGGGTCGAGATGAACAGAACCGTGAAATCTTCGCAGAACCGGAGCTTGGGCAGAATCACCTGCTCCCGAAGGTTGTAGAGGTCCATCAGATATTTCTGCGCCAGTCAGAGCGGTACGACCTCCATTTGTGGCTGTTGAAATTCCCTTGTCTGATTCAGCTTTATCAATGGTCTTCTTGCGAAACCTCCAATGACGACCAACCTTCTGGCCTGGAACTTTGCCCTCTTGGGCCAGTTTGTAAAGTGTGGACCGCGATACCTTCAGATACTCTGACAATTCTGTGATAGTCAGAACACTATCGTGGTGTTTCATGTGATTCCCTATATAGTTTGGAACGGACATATTCTATACCAACCGTACAGAGATTAACAGTTGTTAGCAATTACTGCATAGTGTGTTAATACAGAGTGAACCGGGATTTTTGTGTGATTAGTTAGGATGTAGCAGATGGTATTGGACATCAGGTTTGGTAGAAGGCTTCTGAGCGGTTGTCGTCAGAGGGAGTTCATTCCAACACAGTACCAAAATAATTTGGGCCTTGCGGTGACGCTCCCCGATCTGCTGAAAAGTAATGATAATACTCTGATAAAACAGGCGGTGTACAACAAGCCTCCTAATCCGTATTGATTATTAACTGTTGCCCTTATCAACTCATGCGAGGAATACTGGCAAAGCGACATTCCGAGTGGCAAGATTGAACACAAACCTATTTCATTCCGGTGAAAAGAGTTGGATCGCTGCTCAGTGGAGGGATGGTTGCGCCAAACAACTCATGCGCTACTAATTGAGACCAAGGGTCTAGCTCAACAACAGCTTGCTTGATCTCATCGGCGGTCTTCCAGCTTACGGATTCCCGCCCAAACTCTTGGTCTAATGCTTGACGACGAATTGAAGTTTTCCCGCCGATCTTCACACGATGAATGAAAGCCAGATGATGGTATCCCATCTCGTTACGCGAATCATGTATCAGACCAAGCGGAATTACTTCACGTACCTGAATACCAACGAGTTCTTCCTCCAACTCTCTTCTGAGACATCGTTCAAATACAGAGGCAGGCTCACTTTCATGCCAGTCGCGTTTTTCCGCATGCCCTCCAACGAGAATTGTGTTCTTGCCTTGTAGTGCCTTACGTTTGACATTTGACTTTCGTCGAGCCCAAAAATATCGACCATCATCGTTTTCTACAATCGCATACGGCACCACCTGCTGAACGTCTTGCGATTTCTCTGCGTCGGAACGCTCAAGGAATTTCTTTTCACTCACGATCTGTGCTACCTTTGCTTGCACCGTCGTCTGCTCAGTGACAAAGCCATCAAACAAAACGCGATCTGTAACCAGCAGCATTTGAGTTCCCAACTCCTCCATTAGACTTACGATTGCATCAGCTACAACATAGGCTATGCGTTGAAAACTCGGCGATTGATCTTTAACAAATGAAGTATCAACGTGATAAAGGTGATCGAATAGTGCAGCGTGGCGAGTTCCAACAACAGTGTAAGCATCCAATAGTTGGGTCAAGGTATCTTCATTCATTACAGAACCCGGCTCCTCGGTAAGCTTGTGAGATGTTTCTCTTATCAAAGAAGTTGGGTAATCTGCGGTAAACAGAAACACGGTTTGTACTCGGCGACGCCACAAATCAGAAATGAAGAAGTCAGTGATGCGTATACGATCATCCTCGGATATGCGCTTCTGAGACGTACACAGAAACTCCATCCATGCGGCTATGTCAAAAAGACCACGGTCGAGTATGACGATATCCGGTGGAGAGTCTTCGTTGCTATCAATCAGAATCTGTTGCAAAGCATAGCAGCCGGACCAAGCGTTAAATGAAAGCCAATCGTCTCGCAGGCCGACAGGCGTACGAAGCGAAGCGCCCTCTGCTGGTTGCGCAACATTCATCGCCATTCGCTTAAAGAAGTGCGCGATTATTCCGATTATGGTCGTCTTCCCAGACTTTGGTGAACCAGAAAACTCAATGAAAACCGGCAATCGTGTCTCAGATTCAGAATCTTTCAGTCTTTCGTATGCTGCTTTGCACCGTTTCGCAAGATTGTTGAGTTCTTTTTTCGTTGGGGTATTTTCAGGAAGATTGAGCTTTATCATCATCTACTCCTATCGCGCCTGATGAGAAAACCCTTCTGTTGTATATGGTTATTTCAACGTTGAGGGGCCTCGCTTTGATGGCTTCGCGCTACAAGTTGAGTATGTTCTATGTGATATCGAGTATGGCTCTATTATTGTACACGTACTACCAAGCCGCGATCAACCTTTCACCCCAAACACTCCATCATCTCATACACCAAACGGCAATCATCACAATCGGAGCGACCGGGTGGTGGCCGGTCGAGGTCATATAGCTTTCTGGCCCGGCGAAGCAACGGCTCGATCATTGCAGGGTTGTTCGTAACGTATTTCACCTTGGCATCAAAGCGTAGTTGGAATCCCTTCCTCTCTGCTGCTTGGTGCTGAACATGGTCATAATCCGTGATCGGTTCCATGTAGATGAGGACCAAATCAGATACAGGCGGATATTTCCAGATTATCACTACAGCAGTACTCTCGCAAACAGATACTCCGCCGATATCCAGACTTTACAGAAGAAAACCACCACCCGGTGCGGTGGATGGGCTTTGACGAGCCTTCTGGGGAATACACCGGGTGGTGGTAAAAACGAGGGATGTTATGACTATTAAGAATATCACTTGCCTTTGCCATTCAATCGTCGTTGTAGGGTGCGTAGACAAACACTAAACTGGTCTGCAACAGCCGCCATCGTCTGTCCTTTCTTCAGGAGTTGCCGCACTTGGTTCAGGTCGATAGTAGTTGCTGGACGACCCAGCACGACACCGTTCTTGCGGGCGTTGGCCAAGCCAGCACGAACCCGTGCTCGTATGCCCTCGGCTTCGATTTCTGCCAATCCGCTAACCAGCGCGTATAGCAGATTGGCCCACACCCCTTCAAAACTGATACCGTCCCGCAGGCTGACCAGCTTCACGTCGTGGCAACGTAGCACGTCGAGCAACTGTACGGCGTCCAAAAGGGATCGGCTGAGGCGGTCTAGCTTGAAACACACCAGCAGATCAAACCGCCGCCGTCGTATGTCACCGAGCATCCGTTGGAACGCCGGTCGATCAGTCTTGCCGCCGCCGTAGCCCTGATCGGCATACCACGTCACCTTGCATGGCTGACGGCTTTGCAGATAACGCTCAATCTCAACCTTCTGGCTGTCCAACGTCTGTTCGCCCGTTGAGCATCGCATATAGACTGCTATTCGCATGATCGTCTCTCCAAAATAATGGCTTCCCGTTCCCGCCGAGGCCCCAATGCGTATTGCTGATGACCGCTGCACTCCAACACCTCGCGCCGGATTCTCAAGTTGGCCTCGGCCACCACGATCTGGCCTGACCGGTTGGCGCTCTGACAGCCGCGCAGGTGTCCGTAACGTTTCCGGTAATAGCCGTCGAACACATACACCCACTCCGGATCAGCGTACAAGGCAGTTATTGCGTGATGTTCGTTCCTGGAGACTAGCACAATGGGGACGGCCACACCCCCGCAATCGAGCACCCGCGCCAGCATCCGAACGGTCACGCGGCGACCCCATAGATACCTGGCTTTACAAGGAAAGCGTTTGGGATGCTGCCGAGCAGCGGCGTTGATCGCTCGAACTACCTTCTGCAGCGCTTCGCTGCTCGTTCCGTTGGCGTGGCGACAATCGAGTGTGATCTCATATATTTGCTTGATAACAACAGGCGGAATCCCTTGTCCGAACAAAGCCACCAGTCCGTTGATGATTGCCACCGGACAGCATAATCCGGTGGTGGGTTGATAATTGAAAACCATATATCCATCCATACGCTCTATTCCTCATGATTAACTTGCTTGATCGTTCTTCCCAACTGCCGGACTAGCAAATCCGGCAGTTCTTCCAGTTTGTTCACGATGATGGTATTGCTGATAATCCGGCTGAGGCTCTTGTCCAGTATGCTCACGCCCACAATCTCCAGACCTTCGCCGATCAACTGCCGAACCACCTTCCGGGCGTAATGGATCGCTCGTTGATGACCCGCCTCACAATCGGGTTTGCCATCGGTACAGACGAGCAGGATTTTTCGACGTTCACGGCGCTGCTGAATTCGCTGGGCCGCCAGCAGCAGTGCCTCGCCCAATGGCGTCATGCCGCCGCAGGTGACGTTGGCCAAACGGGGCGTCGATGAGCGGCATGGCTCCCCGTACTGTTTGATGACTTTGATAACCAGATTGGCGAACCGGCTGTAGAGTCGGCGCAGTTTGCTCAGGCTGTAACGGGTAATGCGGTGAGCCTCTTTGATTGAGAACTGCTGCCCTGTTCCGTATCCCAGCACCTCGCACGGCACGCGCAGAGTTTCCAGCGCTTCGGTGATGGCCAATACCGCTTGCCTGGCCAATCGCAACCGTTCACCCGCCATTGATGCCGACAGGTCCAGCAAGAGCGTCACACACGTCTGCCGTCCGATAGTCAGCTCCCGCTGCCGAAAGACGCGGTGATTATCTTGATCGATAGTCAGTCGATAGAGGTTTCGTATACTGAGCTGTCCACGTTCCTGCTGTTCCAGCCATCGGCGCTTCTCCTCAGACAGCAGCGTTCTCATCAACCCCAGTTTGAGCGACCGGACAACGGCCTCCGATTCTTTCCGAAATGCCGCCGCCGTCTGCTCATCCACAGGTGAGACAACCAATATCTGGTCATGTTCTCTCGTATATGGACGATAACAGACAACAGGCCTGGTCGATTCCGTAGGGGATGCCGTTTCATCGGGACAGAGTCGGCGGCGTTTTTTCGGCGGATGTTCACAACGCCTAGTTCGCGGCGGTCGTTCGTCAGGATGTTCGGTCAGCCAGCGCCGATAGAACTTTCGGGCCAGTTGCATCGCGCTACCCACCTCCGCCACCGTTGCGCACCGCTCCAAAAGATCGGCATAACCCTCCAGCAAAGTCGGTAATGTTGTGGATTCTTTGATCGTCAGTTGTTCATCAACGGCCATGCAGAAACGATTCCAAGCCGGGATTGCTGTACCCGCCGTTCCGTTGGGTATCGGCACTCCGGCGCGTTCTCCGATGGTGCGAGCTAGTTTCCAGATGGGAGCCGCTATCGTATCCATGCTCAGTTCCTTTCTGCCGGATTGACCAACAGATCACAGAACCGCCCTTTGGCCTGGGTGAAGGTCTGCTTCGTTCCCAACGTCACACGCTTACCCCGAAGGATGGGCCAGATATGAACCGTCGTCCCCTGAAACGTCTCGACGCTGACACTGAGTATTTCAACCCGGTCTGGATGCCGTGAAGGCTGGATCGACGTATCCAGCCGCTTGCCGCTTTTGGCCTGAACCATCCATGCCTCGGTCGCAAACACAATCGCCAGCGCACTACACTCGCGGGCCATTTCGATCACTCGCCGAACGGTTCGGTCCTTCAGTTTTTCAGTTGCCAGGCTTTCGGGCAGATACAAGATTGCATCACCGGTATAAGCCACCAGAAAATAATGTGGATGGCAGCTTTGCAGCTTCTGGAACTGTTCAACAACGGACTGGACGATGTTGTCGATCGTCCGGTCCAATTGGGTTGCTGTTAGTTTGCTACTCACGATCAATCTCTCTTTCTCCCGACCAGCGCGCACTGTGACCCCGTGTATTTGCCTGAATCTGTAAATCACGAAAGGAATAATTGGGTGCGCGAGTCAGGACAAAACAATTGCAGAGATCTGCCAGAATAGGGTTAAACCAGCGTTATGAACCTCTTCGTTTTCTTGGTTTGGTGTTATTGCCTTCCGAGCTTGCCCGTTCGCGCGGCAGGCCCATGTTTCGCGCAAAGACGGTTTCCGTAAATTGGGCGTCGTCACGCGGTATCTTGTTCAGAACGCACAGACGTAGTGCCCGGTCCCAGGTATTCCCCGCTTCCAACCTACTCGACAGCGAAAGTAACCTGCGGGTGGATAGAACGGTGCTGATTCTGTGGTTCTTGTAGGCGGCTCTCAGTTCATTGGCTGCCGCCACCATCTGACAGATGACGGTGCTATCCAGCGTGGGATGACGCTGGTGCAACAATCCAGCTTCTTCCTCGGCGGGCAGATAATCGAGTTCGACCACCACGTCCCACCTGTCCAGCCAACTGTAGTTGAAGGCCCGCGTTCCCGCATACAGCCCCGTCTCATCAAACCCCAGCGTGTTGGCCGTTCCGATGATCCTGAAATCCGCATGAGGAATAACAGTTTCGTTGGTGTCCATCAAAAACAATCGACCTTCTGGTTCCAGAACCGGTTGGAGTACGAAGGCCACCTCCGGACTCATGGCGTCGATCTCATCCGCCTGAAGGATATATCCGCGCTCCATACTGACCGGCAGTACACCGCGAACGAAAACCGTCTGGCGATGCTGATCGACCATCCAATGCCCGATCAGGTCGCTGACCGATGTTTCACCGTTGAGGTTGATCCGGCGGATCGGACGCTGGAGCTTGGCTGCAATCTCCCGGCAGAGCGAACTCTTGCCCGTTCCGCTGTGGCCGATCATCAGCACCCGTTCCCCGCGCTCGACACCCTCAACCGCATCCTGCATCACTGGAGTAAATACAAACGTCGGATCGGAAGTGGGAATCAGATGATGGCTATTGCGATTGACATCCGTTCCCGGTGCCGACGGCGCTGGTGATAGGTGACCGTTGCCGTTGTGAGGCTGCTGGAAAGGGTTGCCGGGGAGTGGTTGCTCACAGCCATTGCTGCCCGGCATGAGCCGCGTGTATGGCGGTGACCAGAACCACCAGACGTTTGCGCAGTATGGACAGACCGATCCAGTCATCGGGGGATCTCCTTTTGATAAATGGTTGATGGTGAAAAACTGACAGCCAGAGTGCCTAACAAAAAACACCGGACCTTGTGCTCAAGTCCGGTGTCGTCGAACGCTTGGCAATAATCCGATTGCGCAGCCGCTTCCGCCTGCATGGCGGTGCCTATATATAACGTATTCCGCCGCTCAAGCGGAAATGCGCTATAACTTCATATATTATAATATGTTACGTTGACTTACGCAAGCGTAATTCGCGTCGCAATACGACTGCAACATGCTGTTTTACAACGAGTTATGTCAGTTTTTATCGACACATCGCACTGAATCTGCACATCTGCTTAACACGAAGAGCCGAACGACAAATGAATTAATTGCATATTTATATGTCGTTATCACACAATGCGTTATGCGTATTTTGTTGTGTTTCGTATATTTCGGATGTTTCGTTTATTTCGTTTGTGGTGTATGCTTTATCCAAGGAAAGAATGAATATTGAAGGAAGAACAAATGGTATCAGCTACCGCATTGCCCAATACCGTAACTCCCAACGAATCTGATTCGCGGCTTGCTCGTGAATCCAGTCGGGTGCTTTCCGCCTATTTGAAAGGTAATGTACGTTTCAAGATTCCAGAAACCAAAGAGTCCATTGAACTGCCAGCGATTGTGGTACAGCTACTGGTTTCGGTGCTATCTGAACTGGCAGAAGGCAATGCCGTAACCATCGTTCCGATTCATGCCGAACTCACCACGCAACAGGCGGCTGATTTACTGGGGGTTTCCCGTCCGTTTCTGGTAAACCTTATCGATAACGGCCTTATTCCGTTTCGTAAAGTGGGCACTCATCGTAGAATCTTGTTCAGTGATTTAATTGCCTACAAGCAGACAATAGATTCCAAACGGCTTGAGTCTCTGGCTGAACTGACGCGACAGGCTCAAGAACTGAACATGGGCTACTAAACATGTCCCATTTTACAGCCCTTTTTGATGCCTGCGTGCTCTATCCTGCTCCGATACGTGATTTATTGATGCAGCTTGCAATGACCGATTTGTTTCGTGCCCGATGGACGCAGCAGATACATGAAGAATGGATTAACAATCTACTCCAAAACCGTCCCGATTTAACCCGTGAGCAACTTGAACGAACCAGAACACTGATGGATAGTCATGTACGGGACTGTCTCGTAACCAACTATGAATCGCTGATTGAAGGTCTAAATCTGCCTGACCCCAGTGACCGCCATGTACTGGCTGCGGCGATACGTTCACAAACTCATGTCATTGTTACCTATAACCTGAAACATTTTCCTACCGATATACTTGCTCCATTCGGTGTTGAAGCTCAGCATCCGGATGAATTCATATCGCATTTAATCGATTTGTCGCCAGGTGAAGTGTGCAAAGCTGTGAAACGGCAACGGGAATCACTGAAACATCCACCTCAAACGGCAAAGCAGCTACTGGAAACGTTAACCAAGAACCAGTTGCCTGAAGCGGTTAAACGGTTGAATGAATTTGTTGAATTGCTGTAAATGGGAACTGGATACGCTTTGTGATTGTGGCCCGCTGGATGAAGATAATAGATATTCAGAACAATTCATTGATAGTAAAATAATTCCGTATGGTAGCCAACCGCATATCTGGAAAAACGGCACAGTTAATCCCCAATTCGCGTCGAGATTTTGAACCATCTACCACAGAACTTCTTCTGTCCAGAGCAAAAATAAATCCAATACCAGAGTTGCAACTGGCTTTAACTGAAATCCTTCTCAGGGAGAAAGATTTCAACAACCCCTACTTCTTCACCGGCCAACAACTCGACACATGACGATGTCCCAATGATCGTTGAAATTTGAAAAAGGGATTATATTGTTGGAATTATAGTGTCTGCATCCCCCCGAAGAAATATTCTTCAATGGCATTGCAGCAATCCTGGACGCAGGGATTATCCGCTTCACGAAGAACGTACCTGTCGCTCATGCCCGTCTTGTGTCCGGCGATGAATTTGGCGTGATGGGCATCCACTCGTTCGGCGATACCGTAGGCGGCATCCCTCAACCCTTCAAAATTTACCTTCTTCGACAGCCCGGCACGATTCCTCAGCGTAACCATCAACTGCCGTATGGATTCACCCGTCAGGGGCCGACCCGTCCTTGATACAAAGAGATACTCCGTTTTATTAGTCGGCTGCTCTTTCAGATAGGCCGATATGGCCCGTACCGTCCGTTCCCACAACCACGCCACACGCGGCTGGGCCGTCTTGGATCGCCGGTTATTCAGCATTCGCTTCTCGATGTCAATCTCGCTCTTCTTGATTTTAGATACCTCTCCTGCGTGCATGGCGGCATTCAACCCCAACAGCAACACCGCCCGTTCTCTGGGTCTGGCAACCGCCAATAGAGCATGGAAATCCGCTATGTCGATGGGCTTGGGATTGGTGATGCTGACCGGGGCTTGCAGGATCGAGCACAAATCCAGTGCCAGCCGTAGGGCCTGCTTCTCCTGTTCTTTTCCGGAGTGATCCATCCCATACTTGATAATCGTCTTGACCTTCGCAAAGCGCAAGCGCACCGAATCGGCGCTGAGTTGCCTGGCGTCAAATTGACCCATCAGCTGGTCGTAATACTTTTTTATCATCGCGTGGGAGATATCACGGATTTCACTCGCCCCGGTACAATCCAGAAAGTCATTCCACCAGCGAGCAGAATGCTTCAGGTGTCTCTTGTCCAATTTCTCGCCGGAATGGTTGCGCTTGTTTTCAAGATAGTATTCGCAGAGCTCTGGCAGGTTCCATTGCAGCTTCTCCGGCTTGGCCGGATACCAGGCCAGGTGTTTGACATCCAGATCAACGGCAGCCTGCTTGGGATCGGTGAGAATGAGATGCCGGAAATGATCTCGATAAACACGGCTGAGATTGGGACATCTTTTAACAATCGTTTCGGGCTGTTGAATTCCGAAACGAGCCGCTCGCTTTTCAAAGTCGAGCAGGCAGTTGAGACCGAAAACGGTGTTGAATTCTGAGAGTCGTACAAAGCTGTCTGGATCGGCCTGTTCCTGAATCCACTTACGGTACTTGTGGACGGCGACTTCCTCGTCCGATCCGAACGACACGTCCGAACGGCCAACAGGGTAAAATCTTCCGTTGGCTCTAACTGTCAAGCCCGAAATGATTTCTCCCCAAGAGGTTTCGTAGTGCTTGGCGGGTCGGCCCGGATTTCGCGGCGCTGTGATATTTTTCGTGGCAATCATGCTGCACGGGTTTTATTAACAGGTAGTTTTAGACACAATTTTAGACAGAAATGGGATTATTGGCAAGAAAAACGATCAGTATGAGTGTACTGGCATTCTACCACTGAATTACGCCCGCGATTCATTTTTCTGAATACTATTAATCTGGTGCATACACAGCGGGCGACGAGGCTCGAACTCGCAACATTCAGCTTGGAAGGCTGATGCTCTACCAATTGAGCTACACCCGCATACGTACGGCTTATTTTAGCATCGCTCCGCACACTTTCGCAACCACTAGAATTGACATCACTTCGAGAACAATGCGCCACAATTTGATTCTTTATCACAAGGCTCGTGCTCTCGTACTCCTTTGCACCGTATACCTGTGAAATGCACTCTAACTGCTGGGGGTATTGCTGGTGGTCATTTATTGCACTTACGTCATCGGTTCCCGTAGCTCGCTGATGTTGCTGATCCGGTTTATCGCTGATCGCATCAAGCTGCCGAATCGCTTTACTCGTGTCGGTCAATCCCAATACCGTGTAATGCTTCAGGGTAGTGCGATAATCGGAGTGTCGCATGATCCGCTGGGCGATCTGCGGCGCAATGCCCTGTCGGGCCAGTTTAGTTCCCAACGTTGTTCGGAGGGCATGTAAATCGATTTCATGACCATTGTGGTCGGTAGTTACAATCCGAGTCTTTGGACGTTTCCATCGACCAGAGCCGATCATCACCGGCTGGCCGTCCACATCGGTAACGACTTCCTTACGGGCCAGCCCAGCTCGAAGAAAATCCTTTTGCCGAGTGAGATTGGTCACTTCATGGGGAAACAGCCTCGCTTTCGAGAGAGCTATTATCGGTCGATGCCGAAGTAGCTCATTGGCCAGTTGCGGATGCATCGGAATTTGATCGACACGTTTGGATTTTCCGCCCCGTACGGTGATGCAACTGTTCTCGAAGTCGATATCTTCCCATGATAATCGCAGTAAATCACCTTTACGAAGTCCCGCCAAAACCGCAGCCATATACCACGCTTTTCGACCGGTTGACTCCGCTACCGCCAACAGCCGTGACAATTCCTCATCGCTCAACGCCCGGCGAATCCGCCGCCGATCGGCAGATTCATCGAGCTTGGGGACTACTTTCAGCAGGTTGGTTTCCACCCGACCATTCTTCACGCACCAGGACGCGAACGCGACTACCGATTGTCGGGCAAAATTGACCGTTCTTGCTGACAACCCATCCTGTTGCAACAACAGTAGAAACCGATTAAGCGCATCAGGAGTTAGGTCTACCAGTCGGGACAACTGGCAACGATTGAGTAGACGGTCAAAATATCGCCTTTTTTCGGCAATATGTGCTTTCGATAACCCGGCACGGCGTTCACAGTAAGCCAGATAGTCGGCAAAATGATCCGCCAGCGGTTTTCGCCCTTCTGTCTGGTACTGATCCTTGCTGGCATCAATCACCCCGTCCCGCCGGAGTGCAACATCGGCGACATGCTTGGCCAGTATCCTCTCCGCCGCCTGTTTGTCGGTGGTATGAGTGCTGGCTTCTCGTCGTTTACCGGCGTGAGTGAACCAACTGGCGATCCACGGACCTTGCGGGCTGCGCTTGAACAACGTCCCTAGTCCGCGTGCTCGCTGTTTCCTGGCCATTTCCTACCTTCCTTTCCCATTTCGCGTCTTAGTGACCACCAGTTGCCAGCCCAGGTATTCCGCCAGAATATCGAGCGTGCTGGTCCTGATGTGCTCCCCCGCCATGAACCGGGATAACGTTGATTCAGTAACTCCGGTTGCCTTGGATATCTGATAACGCGTCATGCCGCACCGTGCAATGGCCTGCCTGATTTGGTCGCTGAACTTCATTGCTGAAGTATAGCTTATACTATGATTATCGCAAGCACCAATTCTCGGTTCAACGCTTTTTCGACTGGTCGATGAATCGTTGCAGATCAGCAGGGTCATATCGAACGGCTCGCCCCATCCGTACCGCCGGTATCTGTCCGCAATTGGTCAGCGTCCACAGCTTGCGAGTGCTGATATTCAGCAGCTTCGCCGCCTGATGACTGTTGAGTAATGCCACCACACCATTAGTCATTTCCATCGTTTTCACTTTTTAGACTCCATAAGGATAAGAATTTCCTTCAGGGCTTCAGTTTCGGCGTGTTCGCGGGCTTGTCCGCCGTCGAATTCACGAATCGCCGCCCGCTCTTCATATAGTTCCCGCCAACGCTCCGGTAGCTGGTCGGGGTGGTTGATCGGTTGGTTCGGCGTCAATATGGTGATCATTTGCGGCTTAAGGTGCCCGATGGCGGTTTTGACCTCTGGAGTCAGAACCCCAACAGGTGCATCCGCTCGCAACTTGCCGCAATGTACCGAGAAGCGCACACCCCGCCGTTGCAGATCATTGAGTAATTCCGTTGCCGTTACCATTCCTGAACCTCCCGTCCCTGGGCGGATTCGGCGTCATCATCGGTGTATGGTGGTGGGCCATTAACATCCAGATTTTCAAATTCGTCACCATGAATAACTTGAGTATCT
Source organism: Phycisphaerae bacterium (assembly GCA_022072405.1). Lineage (GTDB taxonomy): Bacteria > Planctomycetota > Phycisphaerae > UBA1845 > CAIVHJ01 > JAJVHX01. The sequence goes on from JAJVHX010000027.1 coordinate 14,057, forward strand.
AGAGTATCTGGAGCATCTGGTGATAAACGTGGTTTTTCGTTTAATAATGCTACATTATCCAGATACTCTAGATGCTCAGGTTGTTGCACTAGGTTATCCAGATGATCCAGATCGTCAGGTTGTTGGGATTGGGATTTAATCCGCCACCACCACGGACCCAATGGTTCCAGGCGAAATGCCTCGACGCCCGCTGCTTTTCTGGCTCGGTTAAGAGTCGATTTGGGTATACCCTCGGCCTCTCGTGCTTCCGTTGTCACATCGTTTGCCTGTCGCGGACCATCGGCTAAGGCCTTTTTCAGCCATTCGATCGCATCCTCCTGCGCTTGTGGTTTGGGGCCAGGTTTTCCGGGCTTGGTCCGCGCCTCCAGTAAATCGTCGATGTTATCCTTTACCGGGGCCAGCTCCCAAGCCACCACCGGTGTTTCGCCCCAGTCTGATCGGATGGAATAAGCAAGCCCATCTGTGTCGGCGTACAGGTTGCTCTTTATAGGCAAAAATAGCCTCCGCCTCCCTGATTCATCGAGCGGGTCGCGGACCACGCCCCAGGCACAGCGAGCAGCGGCAACCCAGGCGATGGAACCTATCGCTCTTAAAATTGCCGACTCCCCCGATTTACGCCAGTGCGTAACCCCGATGATCGCCACATTGTAATCGGTGGCTAACTTGGTTAGAGCCGCTGTTATCGATCGGATGTCCTCGACGGCGTTGTTCTCTTTTTCCCCCAAATAACATTGCAGCGGATCAATGACGATTAGTTGACAATTATTCACCGATTCAATCGCTTTTTTAAGTTGTGGAATGTCGCGGTCCAGGCAGAAAAACCGCTCTCGCTGCCGTCCTTCGTCGTCCGTGATGGCTATCGCGCTCAGTGCTCGGACGCGAGTAAGGTCGGCCCTTATCGCCATCAGTCGCGGCACAACAGTATCAGCCAGGTCGTCTTCGCCCGTCAGTAAAATCGCGCTGCCCGGCTCACGTTGCTCGCCGCGCCGATCTGGCCATCCCCGTCCGGTAGTAACTCGCGCGATAACGTCAAGTGTTAAAAATGATTTTCCGCAACCCGGATTGCCGACAATCATCGAAAACTTCTTTCTGGCAAACTTGCCCGGCCATAACCAAGTGACCGGCTCTGGACTGACTGTCGCAAGGTCGATGAGTACTGGCGACGGTCCACCGTCATTATTATTAATCAGCACGTCGGTCGGCTTGTTCAATGCAACCGGCCCGGCGTTGTCAATCATGGATTGAATTTCATCGTAAATGGCGGCATCATCTTGCCCGGCAGCGCGGCGAGATTCGACAAAATCGACGATATCGCCAGAATCAGGCAAATCAGGCAAACGGACCACTTTTACGGTGGGTCGCGGTTTAAGATTGCTTAGCAACGCGATTACGTCGGCGAGATACTTTTCCCCTGCGCTATCGTTGTCTGGAAAAATCACCACTTCTTTGCCGGCCAGCGGAGTCCAATCAGTTTTTCGCGCCGCTTGTGAACCGCCGCTCGATGTGGTCGATGCAAAGCCGATTTGAGTTGCGGCATCGGAGCATTTTTCACCTTCGCACACCAGCACCAATTCGTCATCGGCCAAGCCTGGCAGCTGATATAACGGACGCGGCTCCGGCATCGCTTCGATTACCCAGCCTGAACCGTTTCGGCTAATTGGGCGCAGAGTTTTTCCAATTGGCGTATCCCACCGCACCACCGCGCCAAGCGGATCACCCATGCCGTCGTAGTAGGTCCATATTGCAGCCCGGCGACCGTGTTTCCGTTCGAGGGCGGTAACCGCATCGCTGGCATTTTCGAAAAGCTGCGAGGGTTTTGACTTTACTCTTGCTGTACCGTCGAACAGGTCGGCCATCTTCAATCCCGCCGCCTGAATCACCGATTGGGTTGTGCAGCCAGCGTGACATTTTAGTAATATGCGTCCATCGTCGCCCGGCATGATTGATAAGCTCGGCGTTCGGTCGTTGTGGGCCGGGCAGCGCGCTTGCCACTTATCTTTGCCGATCATTTTGACATGATGAAGTTGCGACAAGATGTTTTCGATAGGGGTCATACAGCACCCCCTTGAAGCCTTTGCCATTCCAGCCGGTCGGGACAGCCCGCTGCGAGCCAAGCCCGAAGTTCGTCCAGCCGCCAGCGCGGGGCCTTGCTGCCCAAACGCACCGGTAGCGGTGTCTTGCTCATTGAGCAGAGTTTCCACCACTGGCCGCGCGAGATTCCCAGCAGCTTGGCAGCGTCACCCGCAGTCACCGCCAGTTTATCTGATTGAATTGGAGTCGTTGTGGTTGCCATGCTATATAAAAAATAGCATGAGGCAGAAGGAAGGCTAATGTTCTATCGTTCTGGAATGCTGGAACGGAAGTGTTAACGAGTGAAGCCGTGATATTTGCCTTCACTCTGAAGTTGGCGAAGAATTACTCTTCCAATAGCGTTGCTGGTTTTCGCTTTTTTAACGATGGAATCTGGTTTAGCATCATCTCCAAGTTCGGATATAGCTTTCAGTATTTTATTCCGACCTTCAACCATAGGCCTGAGTTGCCTTGCTTTCTCCTGACTTTCTTTCCTCGCGCGTTCATAATCAGTCAGTAGCTCGGCATTTATTACGTGGAGCAGATCACTGAGCGTATATTTTGATCCGGGCCATAGCTCATCAGCGTCGGATATACACACGGGAGAGATGATTTTTTGACTGCTTTGAGTAAAGGACTGAACCGCTTCAGCGAATTCTCTTGAACTGAGCCGAATCTTATCAATTGTCCAGTCTTTCAGCAGATCGGCATGGGCCTTCATTATCGATTTCGGCAAATCACACTCCGTTGTTTTTGTTTCAGAATGTGAATCAATCCACTTCTCAAGCTGGTGCGGGAATTCTCTGACTTGACTTTCAAGTTCTTCAAGATATGGGATTGGATTTTGTAACTCAGCAAACCCAAAATACCCATCATCCATGACCTTCAGAAACGCATTGGCAGCCTCGTCTATTCCTTCAAGTACCCACCATAAAGCATCCAGAAGATCTTTCTGGTATACCGACATCCGAGAAATAATGTTGTCATCGCTCGGATCATCAGAGAACGACACTTTTCACCTGCTTTCGATCGAGCTGGCTCGGTGAGGATTGTGGATAACAGGTGAGAGACCACAACACCCCACAGAGCCATTCGGCGGGGATCAACCGCCTGCCCGATAATGGACCATTGTAGCAGGGAGTTACAGGCTATTGCATCATTAATTGATCGGATCAGGGTATTGAGGGTATGATGAATGGGCATCGGCGATGATTTATCAAACTATGGAGGTCGAACTGAACTGATCGCGACATTTTAGCTTTCTGGACGTTCCAGAATTCGCCTTGAGCAGCAAACTACCACCCCGCTTGTGCGGGTTCAAAGCATCGAGGCGTGCTGGGCAACGTGTCTCATAACGGAGATCGTTTGCCCGGTGCGTGAACTGATGCTTTGGGCTGTGGTAGGCCCGCTGCTTGGGGATCGCATCGGGTTAGCGATTTCCGTTTTTTATTGCGCATGGCGCGGGAGGTGTTTCAATGACTGATTTCATTCACCCAAGGTTTTTGTGGAAAGCCTCGATTTTAGGGGTGATCGTTGTTCTGTCAGGGTGTTCGGGAACGATTGGTTCGAGCGGTCATATTCAGGAGGCTTGCTATTGGCTTAGTGATGCTGAAATTGAAGCGGCAACATCTGTATTCAATGTCGACCGCAATCAGGGGTTTTCCTATCAGCAGGAATTAGCCACGGTCTCGCAAACGTGTAGTCAATCTGGAGATGCTCGCGGTTGCATCACTTGTTTTACATTAATTCTGAACGATGTTTATGGCAATTAGAGAAAGGACAACGACAATGAAGTGGATAAATATTGCGGCTCATTGTGTCTTCATCATGATAGTTGGGTGTGGCGGTTCTCCTGATCAGCAAACCTACACGCCGGGGAGTTCAGGTAACCATTCTGCACCGCAGGTGAGTAATGATGGCGGTGGCGCTCCGCAGGCCGATGATGTGGAGTGTCATTCGAGTGCGGATTGCTCGGATGGTATCTACTGCAATGGTGTGGAAAGATGCGTGAACGGAGAATGCCAGACGGGGACCGCCAAGTGCGCTGCGGCCAATGAAATCTGCCTGGAGGTTGAACACGTCTGCCAAACGATTGAACCGCTGTCGGTGGAGATGGTGGGCTGTCCAACGGGTGAAGTAACCGTGGGGACGGGCGTCACATTCACCTTAGATGCCGGCGGTGGAACCGGTGAATACGCATTCACCACTATTGCTGCCAACGCTAATCTAGCTGATGAGCACACCGCTTGGCCGACCGTTACGCCGACAACATCTGGTCAGGTTATCGTCAAGGCGACGGTACACGACGGCGAGGATACCGCTGCGGATCAGTGTCAGTTTACGGTAATCGAATACATCGAACCTGAACCTGCCAGTCTCGATGGGGCGTGGGTTTCTGTGATAGACAATCCCGTTACTTACGGATTAGATGGAGCCTGTGTTTATATCAGCAACAATCAGGTAACAACATGGTTACGGGCATGTCAATTTCCAAATATGCTATATGTCCCAGCACAAATAGTATACACCGACATCGGACCGGCTTTCGGTTTTTACATGACTGATTCTGATACTTTATTCGCTTTTCAACTGGAATACATTGACGATGACACCTACTCCATGTGCGCAACGGACGGGGTGTATTATATCTGCGGCTATTTGATCCGGTCATAAGCTCAAAAGAGATAAATTCGGGCAATATGAGGACATTGCAGCGGGGTATGGTTAATTTCCCCGCTCCTGGCGGGAGAGGGACTGGAGCCGTAGATCATCGGGAACCAGGGTGGAGAGTTCTTCGAGCAGGGCTTCGGCGTCGGGCTGACGGCGGAGCTGCTGGTAAAGGCGGACCAGGTTCCAGCGTGGGGTGAGGTAGAGCGGGTCGAGTTGGCGGGCGTGTTCGAGGTAGGAGACGGCCTCTTCGAGCAGGCCCGCATCGGCCAGGGCGCTGCCGACGTTGTTGAAGGATTCCTTGATCCCCTGCAGGTAGCGGGTGCTGCTCTGGAAATCCTCGAGTGCGGCGGCGTGATGGCTGGTGCGCAGTTCATTCAGTCCGTGGAAAAAGTAGAAATCGCCCAGAATATGGCAGCCGCCCAGGTCAAGTGCATCGGGACGGGTTGATTCCCGATGGCGATAATGAATCTGGTTCCAGGGGGAATCCTGATCGAGGGAGTAGCCGGCGGGCAGCAGGTGGTAGAGCAGGCCGACGGGAACCAGTGCGGCATCGGGGATGGGATTGGCCAGCTTGGTGGTGAAGTAGATGGGCCTTTTGGCGTGGCGAATGATGAATTCCCGTTTTTCCGATTCGCTATGGAGCGTGAAGGATTGAAACTCCGCTCCCACACGGTCGCGGCGTTGTGATATCACTTCATCCAGTACGGCAGGATCAATAAAGCCATATTTGTCGGCGATGGTCACATCGGGACGAACGTTTTCCACCAGGGTCAGGTAGATGAGTGGAAAAGTATTGTGGTCGCCGCTGGGGAAGATGATGGCGTTGGGTAACAGGCTGGCCAACAGGTTGCGGGCGTGATCCTCGGCATAGGTGTAGTTGGAGTAGTCGCAGCGGGAGTAATTCTGATAGATCACATATCCCGGTAACAGCAGGATCAATGCGCCCGAACTTTTCAATAAAAGCTTGTTTCCCTTTTTCAACCATAAAAGACATTCATTCAACAGGTAAGCCAGCGGAATGACCATGGCCAGCGACAGCGGGATGAAGAAGACCTGCAGGGCGAAGCGACTGGTGCGGTCGAGGTCAAAGTTGGCCAGCAGGGTGAAGCCCACGCCACTGCTGAGCAGAATCAGCAGCACCAGCCCGGCCAGTGGTTGGCGGCGGTAAATCATCATCATCAGTCCCGCCACGGCGACGATGGCCACCGGCAGGGTCAGGTCGTGGGCCACGACTCCAGTCACATAGCGGAGTTGTTCGACGGTTCGGGACCCGGTGCGAGGCTGGGCGACAGGC
>JAJVHX010000010.1 GCA_022072405.1 Phycisphaerae bacterium
CAACTCATCCACAAAGCTCCGATCCGCACAGCGTCGTTCCATAACTGCCTCCCTGCTAAACTGGACTCCCTTGATCCAAAACCCCACTCACTCTACCATCCTTGTCAAGGGTTATTCAGAGAGCTCAGAATGAAAAATTGGAAATCGAAAATGTCAAATGATCCCATTACCTATATTCCATTGTTCAAACACCATTTGTAATTCTTTTTTGTTCGTTCTGCTGATCAAAATAGTGAATTCGCCGCAGATCCACAGCCAGAGTCACATTTTCACCTTCCAGTACCGTCGACTGGCCTGGGGCGCGACAGATTAACCGTTGACCCGCCCCGGTGACCAGATGCACATCGATGCGCTCCCCCAGACGTTCAATCAGTTCGACTTCACCTTTCAAAAAGCCGGGGGTTTCAGTCCGCGCGGTCTCACGGTTCGCAGCATTATCAATCATCAGCGCTTCGGGGCGAATGCCGAGCAGGAACGGAGCATCGGCATGATGTCTCAACAGCGCCGCGGTCGAGTCGCTGATCGGCCAGCGATAAGCATCGCCCACCAGCGTCCATTCCACTCCGGACTTCGCCAGCCGCCCTTCCAGAAAATTCATGGCCGGGCTGCCGAAAAAACCCGCCACAAAACGGTTAAGCGGCTGATGATAAATGTCCTCCGGCGTGCCGATCTGCTGCACCACACCGGCGCGCTGCACCACCACCCGCTGCCCAAGGGTCATCGCCTCTTCCTGATCATGGGTCACGTAAATTGTCGTGATCGGAAACTGCCGATGCAGCCGCTTGAGTTCCGCCCGCATTTCCACGCGCATCTGGGCATCGAGATTAGAGAGCGGTTCATCCATCAGAAACACATTCGGTCGTCGTACCAGCGCCCGACCCAGCGCCACTCGTTGTTGCTGCCCGCCCGACAATGCACCGGGACGGCGCTTCAGCAGTTCACTGATACCCAGCTTCTCGGCTACTTCGCGTACCTGGCGATCCACCTCGTGCCGCTCGGCCCGCGCTTGCGCATATTTGGCTGACGCCAGCAGCCACCACCACGGATAGTCCCAGCCGGCATGCTGCCGCCGCATCAATAAACCAAAGGCCAGATTCCTATAAACGGTCATGTGGGGATAGAGGGCGTAATTCTGAAAGACCATGGCCACATCGCGATCGCGCGGTGGAAGGGTATTCACCTGTCGACCGGCAAACTCGATGGTCCCTGAACTCAATTCTTCCAGTCCGGCGATCAATCGCAAAGTCGTGCTCTTGCCGCAACCGCTCGGTCCCACCAGCACGACAAATTCCCGGTCCGCTACCGCCAGGTCCAGGTTGCTCACCGCCTGCACCCCGCCGGGGTAAACCTTGCTCACCTGTTGCAGAATAATTTCCGCCATGGCTCGATGATATCACGCCCGCCGTTATTGGCCAATCGATCGACTGGTCGGTTGTGCGGCGGGTTGGCTGGTCGCATCGGAATCACACCGGGGTGCAGGATTTTTCATCTCCAGTAGGCCAACCGTTCCCAGCTGATCACGCAATCCATCGCCGCTCAACCAGCAATGGGCCGCAGCATCCTGTCGCAGATAAGCATTCCAGAATGCGGTCGTGCTGATCCGGATCATCCGCTGAATCTGCTCATCCTGTTGTCGCTGTGTTTTATTGAGTATTCTTTCCCGATCGGAAAAGACCATGTGATCGCCATCCTGAAAAGTGATCAGATATTGATTCGAACCATCGCTGCTGTCATACGACAGCCGCGACATCGCCGGGGTGGATTCCTTGATGGGACTTTTGTCTTTCGTTCCGGTCATGTGCAGACAGGGCTGTTGCCACTGCCCATAGGAAGCCCGGGTCCGTTCATTGTCGTCCGGAAAGTGGCTCATCGAAATGCAGGCGCTGATGCGCCGATCGCGTTGATCCAGTTCGCCGCCGCGCGGTAAAGAGATCACCCGCCCGGCCACCATCTCGGCTGTGTAGGCGCCGAAGGAGTGACCCGCCACACCGACATGTTGTAAATCCAGTCGCCCGAATAGCGGCGATTCCGCCTGTTGATTGAGCAGCGTCAGTTGATCCAATGCGAAACTGATATCGCGCGGCCGTTCGAGCGCATTCTGCAGATTGCCGGCCGACTGTTTCACGGCTTCCAGCGGTTTGACCCCCGGCTGGAAAATATCCTTATCGCTTCCGGCATGCTGGACATGTACGCAGACATAGCCGTAGCTGGCCCAGTGGCGGCCCAGATACTCATACCCTTCGCGCGACCCGCCCGTACCATGCGAAAAGAGGATCACCGGGCAGGCTTGTCGGCCTGGGGTCGGATAATATATTTTTACGGGGATCGTGCGTTCGCGGCTGATGTCCTGCCATTCCAGCAGCAGAGTGCCGACTGCTTCCGGTCCCGGTTCGGCAGTGTAGGGCGGGCTCGGTTGCTGATCATCATTCGATCCTGTTCCGGCCCCGTACGAAATCCGCAGCGCCAATAACCCAATCAACAGTGCAGTGGCTTTGAGTTCCGGTTTCATCACGACCTCGAATAAATGAATTGACCGAATGGATACTGGTACAGTTTGAATCATATTCGATCAAAAAATCATGAAGACCGCTCCCTGACGGTCGCGGCTCGGTAAAACATTACCAGTACCACCGAATGGCTTCGAATTGGCACGTAATAGCAATTCGGTTATTCTACTCGAATATTCCTGTCTGCGGGTATCAGGCAAGCCCAGCGACTATCAACAGGGAGGCAACTTCATGGCGACCACGATTGAATCATTGGAACCCAAAGCGGTGTGGCGGTTTTTTGCAGGTCTGGCGGGAGTCCCCCGACCATCCAAAAAAGAAGAGCGTATCCGCAAACATGTTCGTGAGGTGGCTGCCGGTCTGGGCTTGACCGCCCGCGAGGATGCGGTGGGCAATCTGGCCATCGATGTTCCCGCCACACCCGGCTATGAAAAAGCCCCGACCATTATCCTGCAAGGCCACCTCGACATGGTCTGCGAAAAGAACAGCACCACGACGCACAACTTCGACACCGATCCGATCAAACTGGTCGTTGATCAGGATGCCAAGGGTCAACCGATACTGCGGGCGGCGGGCACCACGCTCGGCGCGGATAATGGCGTGGGGGTGGCTCTGGCGATGGCGGCCGCTACCGAGAAGGATGGGGTCCATGGCCCGCTGGAACTGTTTCTGACGATCGACGAAGAACAGGGCATGACCGGCGCCAAGGCCCTGCAGGCGGGTTTCCTAAAAGGTAAAATGATGATCAACCTCGATTCCGAAGAGGATGACATGCTCTATATCGGCTGCGCCGGCGGCTGTGATGTCAATCTGACCTGGAAATTCGCCGTCAGCGCACCGTCCGGAGGGGAGACCTGCAAAGTAACGGTTTCGGGATTACGCGGTGGTCACAGCGGTTGCGATATTCACTTCAACCGGGCGAGCGCCAATAAGCTGCTGGCCCACACGCTGCTGGATTGCAATTTACCGGTACAGATCAGTGAAATCGTCGGCGGCAATCTGCGGAATGCCATTCCGCGCGAGGCGCGGGCGCTGGTTTCCGGCCCAGCCGGGTTGCTCAATGCTCTCACTGCGGCTGCCCAGCGCGTGCAGGCCGTCGCTCACCGTGATCATCTGGACACCTCGGCAGTGATCAAGATTGAGCGCGCTTCGGCTGCTCCCGCCGCCTCTGCGACTGATAGTCGTCGTCTGCTGCAAGCATTGGTGTCGATACCGCATGGTGTGCTGGGTGTGGTGCATGACATCCCCGGATTGATCAAAACATCGAATAGCATGTCCACCATTAAATCAGAAACAACAGCCGGACAGTTGCAGATCGACGTCGGCTGCCTGGCCCGCAGTTCCTCAATGGATCAACTGGATCAGGCGGTGAGTTCCATTATCGCCGTGGGCCAGCTCAGCGGTGCGGACCATACGACAGGAAATCAATATCCCGGCTGGCAACCCAACGCCGACTCACCGCTGCTGACGACTTGCCGCCGTCTCTACGAACAGCTCTTCGGCCACAAACCTCTGGTTACCGCCATTCACGCCGGTTTGGAATGCGGCATCATCGGGGAGCGACTCGGCGGCGGAGTCGATATGATCTCCTTCGGGCCGACCATCACCGGCGCCCACAGCCCGGATGAAAAAGTGTATATCAACAGCGTGCAGAAAATCTGGAAGTATCTCCGGACCGCGCTCGCAGAACTAGCCAAAGGTTAACGGAATATAACCCGCGATTCCAGATCGCTATGTAGTTGGATGGAGAGGATGACGCAGCGTACTAAGAAACTAGCTCTGCTGGCCCTGGTGGGTATTACGCTGGGGGTGGGTGTCGGCCTCTATTATTATTGGCCGATCCGTACGGTCAGCGGCACGCTTACTGACCTCAAGGTGGAAACCCGCCAAGCCTGGTTCGAGTTCCCCCACCCCAAAAGCGGCAAGGTAATCGAGATTTCCGTCACCGTTCCACCCGATTGCCCCATCGAACTGGATGGCCAACTCGTGCAGCTCAGCGATCTGGAGATCGGTGATCGCGCTACCGTCCGGGCAATGTGGCTGGGCAAAAAGGATATTCGCATACGGCATGTCACCGTAGAACGCTCGCAGCAATCTGCAGCCAGCCGGCGCTTTCGCAAATCAGCCACCACGCTGACCGTTCCTGCCGGACCGATGCTGCAACAGATCACCCCCGATTCCGCCATCCTGGTCTGGTATTATCCCGATGGTCCCTCCGCCACAGTGAGCATACAACCCGCGGCACCAGCAACTACCAGTGCCCCCGCCGCCGATCAATCCGACACGTCCACCTCTGCCGCTCAGCAATTTTCCGTCACGCCGCAGGAGGGGCGTTACGAAGCTCGCCTCACCCATCTGAACAGCGGCGTGAATTATCAATATCTGATCCAGCCAGCTGCCGGCGATTTCAGCAAGCTGTTTACCACGACGGGCACTTTCCGCACCGCTCCGCCTGCCGGAACGCCCTTTCGCATCGTCGCCTTTGGAGACAGCGGAACAGCCCTGGAGGGACAGAATCAACTCGCCAAGCTGATCCCGCCCTACCAGCCGGACTTGGTCATTCATTCCGGCGATCTGATCAACCCGACCGGAGCGATGGAAGATTACCCCTCCAAATTTTTCACTCCCTATGCCGACCTGCTGGCGCGAATCGCTTTCTACCCCACCATCGGTAACCATGATTACGATACCTATCATGGTGATCCGTTATGTGCCATCTTCACCCTGCCTGATAACGGCCCGTCGGCCACCATCAGCGAACATCACTACTGGTTCGACTATGGCGATGTGCGTTTCGTGGGCATCGATACCAACGAACCCTTTACCACGTTGCGCGACCAGGTGGCCCCCTGGCTGGAGCAATTGCTCGCCGATGCGGGGGATCGCTGGAAGATCGTCTACTTCCACCATCCGCCATACACCCACGGTAAATATGCACCATCCGGAAAAGTGCGTAATTCACTGGTACCGATTTTCGATCGCCAGCAGGTGGACCTGGTCATCAATGGCCACAACCACATGTATGAGCGTTCGCACCCCATTCGCAATGGAGCGGTGGTTACCGAAGACCAGGGAACGGTTTACGTCGTCTCTGCCGGCGGCGGCAGCGAAATTTATCAGATTCCGCCTGACCCGCCCGATTATCTGGTGATGCAGAATAATAAGCTGCACAGTTTTTCCATTATCGACGTCACTTCCCAGCAGCTCACCTTCCGTCAGATCGGTGCTGACAACCAGCTGATGGACACTTTTATCATCAAGCGTTCGCATCATGGCCCCGACCCCGAACTCCTGCCCGACACGCGCGACGATGTGCCCCCCGACCCTGACGCCCCTTGATACGTACCGCCGCAGACGTTCTAATGGCCAACGAATGATAAATGAAGTAATGAAAAATGATCGACTATTGCAGAATTCATCATATTCCATTGTTCAATTTCCATTTTGAATTTTTCAATCACTTTGACTATGGATAATGCTTCACCCACTATTGAAATCGCTCCTGCTCCGTGGCTGAGTCCCTCCGGCTGGGCCTGGTTAATCGGCCTGATCGGCTGGTGTCTGCTGCTGTTTTTCCATGACCTGCATGGCGGTGCCTATTTCGAACCGACCGACTGCTGGGTGGCCCAGACCGCCCGCGAAATGCAGGAACAGGACCATTGGCTGATCCCGCAATTCAGCGGTGAGCAGCGCTATCAGAAATCACCCGGGGCCTACTGGGCGGTGATGCTCGGCAGCAAGCTGCTCGGCCGGCCGGTCGATGAAATCGCCACCCGTCTGCCCAACGCCCTCTCCGCCACGGTGATGGTCTTTATCATCTTTGTACTCACGCGCCGAATAGCCGGTGAACGAGCAGCCATATTCGCCGGATATTGTGCCGCCAGCAGTGCCATGCTGCTCTACTGGTCACACCGCGGCGCCAGTGACCTGGGTCTGGCGGCCTTGATGACCCTCTCACTGGCCAGTCTGTGGCTGGCCACCGCCGGCGATCGCCCCCGTTGGCAGCGAAACGCCTTGTGGATGGTGGGTTATTTTTCTGCCGGATTGGCCATGCTCTACAAAATGCCCATGCCGCTGGTCTGTGTCGGCCTGCCCGCTTTCATCTACGTTCTGGCCCGCCGGCAGTGGTCGATATTCAACAGCCGCTGGCACCTGCTTGGGCTGGCGCTCTTCCTGCTGCCCTGGTTGCCCTGGGCGCTGGCGGTGCTGTTTTCCGAGCCCACCGCGCTGGCCAAGTGGCGGGTCGAATTTCTCGACCGCTTCACGGGTGATCTGCCCAATGTCGAAGGGCAACGCCGCCTCGCCTTTCATTTCATTTATCTGCTGACCGCGGCTCTGTTCACTTTGCCTTACGCCCTCTCCCTGCCGCAGGCGCTGGCCCGCGTGTTCCGACGGGATGGCCTGGTGCAGCGCGACGGCATGTGGTTCATGTTCATCTGGTTCGTCAGCCTGTTGATTTTCTTTACCGCCTCGGCGGGCAAGGAACAGCGTTACCTGCTGCCCGCCATGCCGCCACTTTTTGTGCTGCTGGGGATAGAACTGGCTCATTTTTTCGACCCCCGGCGGCAGAACCATCCCTCACGAGTCCGCTGGGCTTGTTGGGCAATCTGGACGCTGATCCCGTTGGGCTTCATCGCCGGGGGTATCTGGGGCCTGCCGCAGCGTCTGAGCAGCGAGGGCGGTTTCATCATGGGTGATATCCTGCCGCCCTACATTATTCTGGCGGGGTTGATCTCGGTTGGTTGCGCACTGGCCGCCTGGCTGTTTCAACGTCAGCAGAAAAACGTCTCTTTCATCGCTCTGGTGAGCACGGTCTGGCTGGGCTGGTTGTGGGGCTGGTCGACTCTGCTGCCCTTGCTGGTCTCGCAGGCCCCCATGCGTGAGTTCGCCGATCTGCTGGTTCGGCAGGTTCCCGCTGAACAGCGTGCCCAACTTCGCTGGATCGGCAGCCAGGATTCCCGCGTGATCTGGTACAGCAATGTGCGTATCCCGCGAATCGTGGATCAGATGGAGTTGCTGCGCCGCCAGGGGGGCCAGCGCAGTTTGCAGCGTGAGATTCACCTTGTCGCGGAGGAGATGATCACGCGGCTGGGCAGCCCGGAACCCATCCTGCTGGTGATTACGCGCGAAGATTACGATCGCTTTATGCGCGATGCCCCAGCCGAACTGGCCAAGCAGAACCGTACGCTGCCCCCGACCTATATCTGGTTTGAATCGACGCTGGGCTCCCGCAAGCGCCATCTGCTGGTCTTCAGCAATCAGCCGCCACCGAACTACAACAACACCACCAGCGTCCCCAGCACCACGTCGGCACCACACCCTGCAGACTGAACTGTTTAACTGTAATTCAGGAACCTGTTGATCAATCCGGGCGGTTGCGGCCGATGGCACAAAACTGCCCGCCCAGGCGGGTGAAGCTGACCAGGCGTTCCAGCCAGTTCAATGCTCCATACAAAACTTGCGGCATGAAGAGATAGTAGCGGGTGCGCACCTGTCGATAGCCCGCCTGTCGCATCAATCGACACATTTCACTGCCATACAGCAGGTTGGCAGCCGCATCAATCGGGCAACGGTTGACGATAAAGCGGGTCAGTGGATTCCGCCGGTTATGTTCGAAAATCATCAGGACGCCGTCAGGCTTGAGTACACGCTGAATTTCCCGCAGATGGGCCGCGCGCAGCTCCGGTTCAATATGATGGTAAACGCAGGAACAGATGGCGATATCGAATTGCCTCTCCGCATAAGGCAGCCGCGTCACTTCCGGCATGTGCACCGCGCGCCGCCCGGCTCGACGGACCATCGCCTGCGACGGATCACAGCCGTAGACCGCTGAGAAATGCGGCTCCAGCATCCGCATCAATTCACCCGTTCCGCAACCGATATCCAGAACCTGAAGTTGTGCGACCTGCTCCGGGGCAAAATATTGCCGGGCCAGTTCCAGACCGACATCCACCTTGATCTGATAGAAAAACTGCGGGTTTGGTGCCAGACGCGACTTGATTGGATCGGCGACCAACTGCTCATAACTACACTGCTCAACATCCTCAACCGCGCAGTCGGCGGCGATGCGATGATAGGCGGCGATGGATTCAACCGGCACACCCAGGATCCGGGCAAACTCTTCCGCTTCACTCTGGCTGAGTTCACGCGGAGGTGGAGCGTATGTTATCGGAACTGTCGGGGTGAGGCTTTGCATATCCCCGTATCGTCTGCAATACCCCTCGGCTGAAGTTGATTAGTCGCGGCGGTGGCGGAATAATGCAAAATCCCCTCGTTCTTCCACTAACAACCAGCGCTCATCCCGGCGAAGGGACTCTATTTCCTGCAGGCGTTGTCGTTCATAATGGGCATCCGTAAAAATATACTCCACCTGTCCGAGTGGTTCGGCGCTTTGCAGGATATTGGAATATTCCTCCGCCGGCCATAAATAAAGCCCCTGCCGATGAGCGATGCGGCTACCTATTGTCAGACTGGCTGCCACACTGGCTTGCGTGGGTAAGTGTTCCTGCACCGCTGCAAAATCAGCCACGCGCGGCTCCGGTCGCAGCACCCATAAGTGCTGTCGCACATCGCGCCACAGAAAAACACTCGCAACCACCGCCAGCGCCAGACAACGTATCGCCCATAGCCCGCGTCCGACCGGCAGCCGGTTCCAACTACTCCATTTCTCACCCAGAACAATCACCAGCAGAATCGCCGTGATGGCCAGCGGCACGGAACTGTATTGCAGACTGAGCCGCAACGAGGAGGGAATCAGCAACAGGTGGCCGATCGAAAAAAATAATGCCAGCGACCGCCAACCCGCCAGCAACGGCAGAAACAAAACCGCCAGCAGCATCATCAGAATATAATTCCACTGCCTGGCTCCCAGCAGCACGCTCTGAATAAAGGCACTCCATCCGCCGGCTGCTTCCACCGTGTTCAGCCGAGCCATGGTGTCGGCCAGCTCGCCGGCCCGGAACATCGGCATCCAT
Organism: Phycisphaerae bacterium; assembly: GCA_022072405.1. GTDB lineage: Bacteria > Planctomycetota > Phycisphaerae > UBA1845 > CAIVHJ01 > JAJVHX01. The sequence goes on from JAJVHX010000010.1 coordinate 9,482, forward strand.
ACCCATTGGGCCAGTATCACCCAGCCGCACCCCAGCATGAAAAATATTCCGCCCACCCGCCGACCATGCGGAGTTAGTACAAATATTATTCCGATCGCCGCAAGTGCGATTCCGGCATCCTCGCGCACGCTCAGCAGCAAGCCCGCCCACACCGCGCTCCACCACCAGTAACGATTCAGCGCCGCCCAATAGACACCGATAGCAAAAGGGACGACCAGGGGTAACTCATGAAAATCGCGCACTGCATTGCCATAGGCTGTCGGATGGCACCAGATCAGGATCGCCCCCGCCCACGCCGGCCACCAGTCCTGCGCGCTCCGGAAAATGAGCAGCCCCACCAACGCACCCGATAACGAAAAGGCCAGTTGCTGCACCAATAGCAGACAATAGGGCGAAGGAATCAAGTAATGCAACGGTGCCAATAGTGCCAAAATCAGCGAGAAATGATCACCGAGATAATTGCCCACCTCGGTCGACGACGCAAACCATCGGCCATGAGCTGTGTTCCACACCACCTGGTCAAAAGTACCGATGTCCCAGGTGAACATGTGCAGCTTCTGCAGCATCTGGGTTGAGAGCAGCAACCCCACCAGCGCATGCCCCGCTGCCACCAGCCACAGCAATCCTGTTCCACTAACGAATCGTTTTCGGAGTGGGCGCATCAACCTTCCTATTCATTACATATCCGGCAATCTCTGCAACGCTGCAATTCATAAAGAGCCGCGGGCTTCAGCCCGCGCAAACCATATCATCAACCCTTCCAGAATTATCGGTACTGATAAAGTTTGAATCTAATTCAATCACAAAACCATGAAGACTGCTCCCTAATGGTCACGGCTCGGTGAAACTTTACCAGTACCGAAATTTCAGGGGTTACCATCTGTTTATTGATCCTGCAGATTCAATGCTTCGCCTGATCACCACGATACCACTCGACAAACTGGGCCAGCCCTTCGACCAGCTCGGTGCGCGGCTCATAACCCAGTTCACGCTGTGCTTTGCTGACATCGGCGTAGGTACATTCCACATCACCCGGCTGGAGCGGTAGACGCTCGATTTTAGCTGATTTGCCCAGTGCCCGTTCAATAGCGGCAATCAGTTCATCCAGGCGGATCGGCCGCGATTCGCCGAGGTTGTAGATATTGAACCCGGCGCAGCGATCCAGAGCGGCGATCGTGCCCTGCACGATATCGTCGATATAGGTATGATCGCGGCGCATGCTGCCATCGCCGAAGACCGGGATCGGTTGGCCGGCGTCGATCAGACGGGTAAATTTATGAATCGCCAGATCGGGTCGTTGTCGCGGGCCATAGACGGTGAAAAATCGCAGACAACTGATCGGCAGGCCGTAGAGATGATGATAAGTATGACACAACAATTCGCCCGCCTTCTTGGTCGCGGCGTAGGGTGAAATGGGAAAATCAACGTTGTCGCTCTCACTGAATGGTACTTGGGGATTATTGCCGTAGACGCTGGAGCTGCTGGCGAATATGAAGCGCGACACCTTGGCGCGCCGCGCCGCTTCCAGCAAGCTCACCGTGCCGGCCACATTCACCTGCGTGTAGAGCAGCGGCTGTTCAATCGACGGCCTCACGCCCGCCCGGGCCGCCAGGTGCACCACCGCATCTGCTCCGCTGAGCAACGTCCCCATGGCGGCGGCATCGACGATGTCCTGCTCCACCAGTTGAAAACCACGCTGCCCAGCCAGTGCGGTGATATTCCTCCGCTTCACGCCCGGATCATAAAAGGCATCAAAATTATCCACTCCCACCACTTGCTCACCGCGCTGCAACAAAGCAGTACAGAGATGTGAACCGATAAAGCCCGCCGCACCCGTCACAACAATCTTTGCCATGCATCACCTCGCTTGTACCCACAGCCATTCGTGACCCGCCTATCTTATAAAAAGATGAACATTCTGCATAATCCAGATTGGATCAACGTCAGTACTGGATGGCCTTACTGAACCGCGACCCTCCGGGTGCGGACCTCACCAACAGGCAGACAAAGTTGTTACAAATATGACCAGTAACTTCAATGCCTGTGTTTCTTGCCCAAGGCCGTAAAACCGGCCATAATGCCCCTTTTATGGAGATGGGCGCGTGTCTGTACCTCGATTGCGAAGTCTGCTGTTGATCACGTTAGTGCTGGGAGTTGCCTCGCGCCCCGCCATAGCCAATATCGGTGCTCGGCCGCACGAGGATTTTCTGCGCCAGCAGATCAAAGATGTACTGGATCACCCCGCAGCGGACGTCGAATTGAAAGCCCAACTCAAAGAAGCCATCGACCGCTATGACGCCAAGTTCTCTTTCATCGATCGCATCTGGAAAACACTGAAAAACCCCTGGGTCATATTTGGCTTCGCTGCCCAGGCGATGTTCATGATGCGTTTTGTCCTGCAATGGATCGCCAGCGAACGTCGTCAGCGCAGCTATGTGCCGGTGGCCTTCTGGTATTTCTCACTGCTGGGTGGGCTGATGTTGCTGGGCTATGCTCTTCGCCAGCAGGACCTGGTATTCACCTTTGGCCAGGCGCTGGGTTGCATCATCTACATCCGCAACCTCGCCCTCATCTACCGTCGGAAGAAAACTCTCGAAGCCACCCAGCAGTTGCGCGCCCGGCATCACGCTTCACTGGCGGAAGAATTGATGGAAGATGGCCTGGAGTCTCCCACACAGACCCATGAATGACCGATAGCGATCTTTTTAAAAGGCAGCCGAATGATGGCCAATCGATATCTGCGAACGCTGGATCTCTCCGTGGTGGTCCCGATCTATAACGAAGAAGACAACATTCCCAATCTGTGTGATAAATTGCTGGCTGCCCTGCGTCCGCAGAAACGCACCTTCGAGGTTATTCTGGTCAATGATGGCAGCCGGGACAATAGTGCCCGGACCCTGGATGCAGCTGCCGCCCAGCACGCGGAAATCCGGGTGATCCATTTTGCCCGCAATTGCGGGCAGACTCTCGCCATTGCTGCCGGCATGGATGAAGCGCGGGGGGCGATCATCGTCACCCTGGACGGCGATCTGCAGAATGATCCCGCCGATATAACGCATCTGCTGGATCATATGGACGAGGGCGGGTTTGCCTGTGTCAGCGGCTGGCGGAAAAATCGCCAGGACGGCGGATTGCGTCGCTGGGTTTCGCAGGTAGCCAACCGCATCATCAACAGTCTGGCGCGAGTGCCGATCCACGATCTGGGCTGCACGCTCAAAGCCTATCGCGCCGACGCCATCAACCCGCGCGAACTGTTCGGGGAAATGCACCGCTTCCTGCCGCTTTATGTACAAGCCCGCGGCGGCAGTGTCGGTGAGCTGGTGGTTCATCATCATCCGCGCACGGCGGGAGTCAGCAAGTATGGTTTCGGGCGCATTCCGCGCGTTATCTCCGATATTTTTCTGGTCAGTCTGCTGCTGCGTTATCGCACCCGCCCCAGCCACGCCTTCGCCAAATTCGCCCAATATCTCGTAATCGCCGCAGTCATCATTATGCTATGGGGCGTAGTCGCCAGAATCATCTGGAGCTGGCCGCTCATCTCCGCGCTGATACCCATGCTGATTCTCCTGGTGGGCGCCGCCAATCTCGTCGCCGTCGGATTGGCGTGCGAATTAATCATTCGCAATCGCTATCAGATCGCCGACCAGCCACCCTGGGAAATCGCTCGTCGCGTTAATTTTGACTGAACCCATCCACCTGCCTGACCACTGCTCCTTTCTTTTCGAGTCCTGTAAAAAGGATTTTGGTAACAGTTGTAACTCAATCGCCATGAACAGGATGCGACCACTCCAGTTTGATTCGTCATCCCTTTTCGTCCCAATCGTGGGTTAAGGATGTTTAATGCGATCTTTATATAGAATTCGCAAAATCCGCCACCGGCGAACGACGAATTGATATAAACTATGGAATATCGTCAGGTGTTCAACGAAGAGTTATGCAGTAATCCGCTAACTCGGGTGGGAATAAATCGTGGTTAATCTTCATCCTCAGTTTCAGCCATTCAGTCTGGCGGCGCCATCCAAGGGCATGAAGCGTCTGCTATATTCCCTGATGAGTCGACCGCTGGAAAAGCTGCTCCATTTCCCCGAGCTGAACGGCATTTATCTGAATGCCCTGCTCGAAAAACATCCGGGCAATTTTATTGACCGGGTACTGGAGGAAATGGGCGTAGCGATTGATGTCGATGCCGAGCAATTGCAGCGCATACCGACCAGCGGTCCGGTAGTGCTGGTGGCCAATCATCCCTTCGGCGGGCTGGAAGGGCTGGTGCTGATCAGCCTGATACAGCGCGTCCGACCCGATATCAAAGTACTGGCTAACTACCTGCTTCACAGCATTATTCCGCTGCGAGAGCACATGATCTTTGTCGATCCCTTCGGCCGGGCTGATTCTGCCCGCTTCAATATTACCCCCATGAAAGAAAGCCTGGCTTGGCTGAAGCAGGGCGGGGCGCTGGGCGTTTTCCCTGCCGGCGAAGTATCTTCGCTGGATCTGAAAAGGCGCGAGGTGAGTGATCCGCCGTGGAGCAAATCGGTGGCTCGCCTGATCCGTCGAGCGGAAGCACCGGTCGTACCCGTTTTCTTTGAAGGGCGTAATGATGCCCTGTTCCAGATGGCGGGACTGGTCCATCCGCGTTTACGCACCATGATGCTGCCCCATGCCTTCGTGAAATGCCGCGGTAAATCGATGCGGGTTCATGTCGGGTCGGCGATTACCAGCAAGCGGTTGGCACAGTTTGAAAGTCCGGTTGATCTGATTGAATATCTGCGGATGCGCACCTACATTCAGCGGCCGGACCTGATCGCTCCGAAGGCGGTTAAATCGGTCGGGCCGGAGGCGGAGGTTTTTCAATCGCCTGTCGCACCACGCGGCGATCTGCAGGAAATGCTCCGCGAAATCAGCGAGCTGCCGCCGTCGCAATGCCTGGTGGAAAATGGTGAGTACCAGGTCTTTCTGGCCCGTACTCCGCAGATTCCCGCCGTTCTGCAGGAAATCGGCCGGCTGCGCGAAATCACTTTCCGCCGGGCCGGCGAAGGGTCCGGCAAGGCGCTCGATCTGGATCAGTTTGATGAGTACTACCAGCACCTGTTCCTCTGGAACAAACCACAACAGGAACTGGTCGGTGCTTATCGGATCGGCCTGACCGACGAAATCCTCAAACGGTTCGGGCCGCGCGGCCTCTACACCAGCACGCTGTTCAAATTCTCCCCGCGCCTGTTCCACAAACTCAACCCCGCCGCGGAAATGGGCCGCTCATTTGTGCGCTGGGAATATCAACGGAAACATTCCTCGCTGACGCTGCTGTGGCAGGGCATCGGTCGATTTGTCGCCCAGCAACCGCGTTATAAGCTGCTCTTCGGGCCTGTGAGCATCAATCGCGATTACAGTACCATCTCGCAGCAGATGATGATCGCTTTTCTGAAAAATCATTCGTTGTTGCCTGATCTGGCTCGCTACGTCAAGCCGCGCAACCCTCCGCGCTGGCGACTGCCTCACGAACTTCCGCAAAACTCTCGCCTGCTGGAAGATATTGACGAAATTTCCTCGCTGGTTTCCGAAGTGGAAGCCGATCAGAAGGGCGTGCCCATTCTGCTGCGACAATATCTGCGGCTGAACGCCAAGTTTCTCGGTTGTAATGTTGACCCGGATTTCAGCGACGTGCTCGATGGCTTGATGCTGACCGATCTGACTCAGACGGACCAGCGGATTCTGGAGCGCCACATGGGCAAAGACGGGCTGCAGAAATTCCTCACTTATCACCACTTGCCGCCCATAGTACGAACCGCTTCATCCGCGGCGGAATAACGAACAACAAAGTATCTGTTCAATAATGAGTAGCGGCCGACCTCCGGGTCGGCTGCTTTTTTTGCATGTGCATAAGTGTCCGACACCGGGGTGAGATGTTGCCGAAATAGGTAAGAACGCTTAGAGGCCATTTCATAAGTTAACTTAAGTACATTGCCGACAAAGATACATGGAGGGCCAAATCCATGAGTCGACGGTGATATTTAACGGATAAACAATGGCACAAAATCGAACCACTCCTACCCAA